>NZ_CP117996.1:0-1200000 GCF_028743715.1 Microbacterium sp. Clip185
TCAGCGTCCTGCTCTGCCGAGCTGGGCGGTGATCTCCGAGACCTGGTTGTAGATCGAGCGGCGCTCCTTCATGAGGTCGCTGATCTTCTTGTATGCGTACATGACGGTCGTGTGATCTCGATTGCCGAAGAGCTGACCGATCTTCGGCAAGGAGAGATTCGTGCGCTCCCGGCACAGATACATCGCGATCTGTCGAGCAGTCGCGATCGCCTGCGACCGGCTGGAGCCGTACAGGTCGTCGACCGAGAGCTTGAAGTACTGCGCCGTAGCCGTGATGATGTCCGTCGGCGAGATGACGTTGGTGTCGTCCTGGTCGACGATGTCGCGCAGCACCTGCTGCGCCAGAGACATGTCGAGCGTCGACCGATTCAGGCTGGCGAAGGCCGAGACCCGGATGAGGGCGCCCTCGAGCTCGCGGATGTTGCTGGAGACGACGGTCGCGATGTACTCCATGACCTCCGGCGGGATCTGGAGTCGCTCGTTCTGCGCCTTCTTGCGGAGGATCGCGATGCGGGTCTCGAGGTCCGGCGCCTGGACGTCTGTGATCAGACCCCACTCGAAGCGGCTGCGCATCCGATCCTCGAAGCCGGTGAGGTGCTTCGGCGGGACGTCGCTGGTGATCACGACCTGCTTGTCGTGGTCATGAAGCGTGTTGAAGGTGTGGAAGAAGGCTTCCTGCGTCTCGGCGCGGCCCTGCAGGAACTGGATGTCGTCGATCAGGAGGATGTCGACGTCGCGATAGCGCGCCTGGAACGCGGAGCCGCGGTTGTTGGCGATCGAGTTGATGAAGTCGTTCGTGAACTCTTCGCTGGAGACGTAGCGCACGCGGATGCCGGGGTACAGGCTCAGGGCGTAGTCGCCGATCGCGTGCAGGAGGTGGGTCTTGCCGAGCCCCGAGTCGCCGTAGATGAAGAGCGGGTTGTAGGCCTTGGCGGGTGCTTCGGCGACGGCGACCGCCGCCGCATGGGCGAATCGGTTGGACTGGCCGATGACGAACCGATCGAAGGTGTACTTGGGGTTCAGACGCGTATCGGCCCTCGCGGATGCGGGGTCCGGCGCTTCTGCGGCCGGCGCGGGTGCGGCGACCGGTTGCTCGATGACCATGGTCTGTACCGGCACCTCTGCGGTCAGGTGCGCATCGATCAACTCGGGATTGACGACGACTCTGAAGCCGGTGACCTCGTTCGCGGACGCCTGGGCGAGGGCTTCGAGGATCATCGGGCGAAGGCGCTTGTTGAGCTGCGCGGCGGTGAGGTCGTTGGGGACGTCGAGGTAGAGGAACCCCGACATCACACCCTGCGCGACCGCCAGGTTGAGGAACCCGTGCATCTGCGGCGAGACCCTGGCGTCACTGCCGAGGATCTCGAGAGCCGCCGACCACACCGGGACGTCGGGAGTGTCTTGCGCGGTCATGGTCCCCTTCTTGGCCCGGCGAGAACGCGCCGGTGCGCGACACCTGTGGATAACTGCGCGAGCCACGCTAGTCAGCGAGGCTCCGGAGAGCAAACTCCGGCGTCGTTCCGGGGGTGTGTCGATTCATGGTGTCGGGGACAGCGCTGTGGATAATGGCGGGTTGACCTGCGCGGTTTGAGTTCTGGGGGTTCGCGCCTTAGTCTTAGTCGGTTGACTTATGCCCTCGAGGCAGTCCCCGACCACGTCTGAAGGCTTCGCCTTCGGGTGGCAACCGTTTCCCGGAGAGATCCCATGAGCAAGCGTACGTTCCAGCCCAACAACCGCCGTCGCGCCAAGAAGCACGGCTTCCGCGCTCGTATGCGCACCCGCGCCGGCCGCGCCATCCTTTCGGCACGCCGCGCCAAGGGCCGCACCGAGCTCTCGGCCTGACCCTTCCGTTGCTCTCGCGGCCGAACCGACTGACCGACGGCGCCGAGTACAAGGCTGTCGTCCGTCGCGGCGTGCGATGTTCCGGACCCCACACCGTCACGTACGTGGTGGCATCCGGTGACGATCGTGCCGCACGGTTCGGATTCATCGTGAGCAAGAAGGTCGGCACGGCGGTCGTCCGCAATCGCATCCGCCGGCGACTCAAAGCAATCTGCGCGTCCGCGCTCCCGACAGTGGTCAGGGGCGCGGACGTTGTCGTGCGTGTCCTGCCCGGCGGAGCAGACGCGTCGTTCGCCGAGCTCGACGCCGAAGTGAAGCGATGCCTCGCTCGGAGGGCCTCGTGAGCACGTCGACGCTGCCGATGGCGTCCATCGGCGACGCGACCATGCCGGAACACGCATGGATCCGCGCGATCCCGCTGCTGCCGCGCAACATCATGCTCGGTCTTCTCCATGGTTACCGTGCGACGATCTCGCATACGTACGGCGATGTCTGCAAGTACTACCCGTCCTGCTCCGCCTACGCGGTGGGGGCGGTTCAGCAGCACGGTGCGGTGAAGGGCGCGGCGCTGACCGCCGCTCGGATCGCTCGGTGCCACCCCTGGGCCGAGGGCGGGATCGATGATCCGCCCGCCCACAAGCACTTCTCCCACGCACTGACCCGGCACGGATTCGTCGTGCCACTGAGAAAGGACTGATCCCCGTGGATCTGGTACTTGCCACCGCGACGCAATCTTCGGGCGGGTTCGACCTGATCGGAACGATCCTGTGGCCGCTCAAGTGGGTCGTCGAGATGGTCCTCGTCGCCTGGCACGCGATCTGGACGTTCCTCGGTCTGCCAGGCGACTCGGGTCTCGCCTGGGTGCTCTCGATCGTCGGCCTCGTGATCGTGGTGCGTGCCGCTCTCATCCCGCTCTTCGTCAAGCAGATCAAGAGCCAGCGCAAGATGATGGAGATCGCTCCGGAACTGCGCAAGGTGCAGGAGAAGTACCGCGGCAAGCGGGACCAGCTCTCTCGCGAGGCGATGAGCCGCGAGACCATGGCGCTGTACAAGAAGCACGGAACGACGCCGATCTCGGGCTGTCTCCCGCTGCTCGTGCAGATGCCGATCTTCTTCTCGCTGTATAGCGTTCTGAACGATGTGGCGAAGCACGCGGCGGCCGGTATCGGTGGTGTTGGCTTCCTCGACGCGAACCTCACGTCCGAGTTCTACAACGCGAACCTGTTCGGCGCTTCGCTTCACGACACTCTCGTCGGTGCGTGGGGTCGGCCCGACGGCACGGTGACTGTCATCATCCTGCTGGTCCTCGTCGTCCTGATGATCGCGTCGCAGTTCTTCACGCAGTTGCAGATCATCTCGAAGAACCTGTCGCCCGAGGCCAAGACCGGCCAGGCGTACCAGATGCAGCGCATCATGCTCTACATCCTGCCGCTGGCCTTCGTCTTCTCCGGCATCTTCTTCCCGCTCGGTGTCGTCGTCTACTGGTTCATCAGCAACATCTGGACGATGGTGCAGCAGTTCCTCGTCATCCGGAACATGCCTACGCCCGGGTCCGAGGCCGCCAAGGCGCGCGAGGAGCGTCTGGCTCGCCGGGGCAAGGCGATCGACAGCAGCGGCAAGATCGTTCCCATTGAGAAGTACCAGGCCGAGCAGCAGCGGCTGCTCGAGGAAGCCGAGCGCAAGCGCGCTGCAGCGCCGAAGCGCCAGCAGCCCGTCGGGAAGCAGCGCGCGAAGAAGCAGGCCGGTAAGCAGCCGCCCGCCGCCAAGAGCGGTGCCTCCGACTCCGAACCCTCCAGCTGAGGAGACCTCCATGACCTCTGATCTCTCCCCCACCGCGACCGACACCGTCGAGCAGCTCGAGCAGGAAGGCGACGTTGCCGCCGACTTCCTGGAGGGTCTCCTCGACATTGCCGACATCGGCGGCGACCTGGCGCTGGACGTCCGAAACGACCGCGCGTACGTGTCCATCGAATCGGATGGTGATGACTCCCTGCGCGTTCTGGCCGACCCGGACACGGTGAGCGCACTTCAGGATCTGACCCGCCTCGCGGTGCAGAACCGCACCGGTCGGTTCTCCCGGCTCATCCTCGACGTCAGCGGATCGCGCGACGCGCGCCGTCGTGAGCTCGAGGCGCTCGTGGACCGTGCCGCCTCCCGCCTGGAGGACGGCGCATCTCAGGCGTCGCTCCCCGCGATGTCGAGCTACGAGCGCAAGGTCGTCCATGACATCGCAGCGGAGCGCGGGCTCGTCTCGGAGTCCTACGGTGAGGGTGCGCAGCGTCACACGGTGCTCCGTCGCGCGTGAGTGTTTCACGTGAAACATTGATGGACGGTCTCGAGCAGGAACCGGATGCGGCGGCCACGATCTTCGGCGACGGCATCGATCGCGCCCGCGCGTTTACACGCAACCTCGCCAGAGAGGGTGAGCTGCGCGGGCTCATCGGGCCGCTGGAGCTACCCCGGCTCTGGAGTCGGCACATTCTGAACAGCGCAGTCATGGCCCCGCTCATTCCGATGGGCCGTATCGGCGATGTCGGCTCCGGCGCAGGTCTTCCCGGAATCGTGGGGGCCATCGCGCGCCCCGACGTCGAGTGGGTTCTGATCGAGCCGATGGAGCGACGGACACAGTGGTTGCAGGAGCAGGTGAACGAGCTCGGTCTCACGAACGTCGAAGTGTTCCGCGGCCGGTCGCAGGACTGGACCCGGGGCGCGGTACTCGATGCCGTGACGGCGCGCGCAGTGAGCGCCCTGCGGACACTTCTGCCCATCACCGCCCCGCTGGTACGTGATGGGGGAGAGCTTCTCCTTCTGAAGGGGGCGGCCGCGGACGCTGAGATCGAGAAGGCTGCGAAGCAGGCGCGGTCCCAGCGTGTGGTCGATCTGCGTGTCGAGGTCGTGGGTGAAGACGTTCTCGAGACACCGACCCGAGTTGTTCGTGGTCGGGTGCAGCGCTCCTGACCTCATGTTTCACGTGAAACATCACGGCGTGGCTGTCGATGGCGACGATTAGAGTGGACAGGGTTCGATGCTGGCGAAAGGCGAAGTGTTTCACGTGAAACAATCCGACGACACCGCGACGGACTTCGGTGACGACACCCCTCTTGCCCGCGAACTCGCAGACCTCCGCGCCAGACGACGGGCGCTTGAGGATTCCACCGTGACGTTGCCGACAGGAACCCGCATTCTGACGGTCTCGAACCAGAAGGGTGGCGTCGGGAAGACGACGACGACCGTCAATCTGGCGGCGGCGCTCGCGAGTGTCGGAGCGCGCGTGCTGGTGATCGACCTCGATCCGCAGGGGAACGCATCCACCGCTCTGGGCGTGCCGCACACCGCTGACATCCCCAGCGTGTACGACGTGCTGATCGACGAGTTCCCTCTCGCCGACATCGTCCAGACGAGCCCCGAGTCTCCTCTGCTGACGTGTGCGCCGAGCACCATCCACCTTGCCGGCGCGGAGATCGAACTCGTGTCACAGGTCGCGCGTGAACACCGCCTGCGTCGTGCGCTCGAGGAGTATCTGGCTTCGGCCCAGGAGCCGCCGCACGTCGTTCTCATCGACTGCCCGCCCTCGCTGGGGCTGCTCACCATCAACGCGTTCACCGCAGCGGACGAGGTTCTCATTCCCATCCAGTGCGAGTACTACGCACTCGAGGGTCTGAGCCAGTTGCTCGGCAGTGTGCAGATGATTCAGAAGCACTTGAATCCCCCTCTTCACGTGTCATCGATCCTGCTGACCATGTACGACGGGCGCACGCGTCTCGCGCAGCAGGTCGCCGAAGAGGTGCGTCAGCACTTTCCGAAGGAAGTGTTGAACACGGTGATTCCGCGTTCCGTACGCGTCTCCGAGGCGCCGAGCTTCGGCCAGACCGTCATCGCCTACGACGGCCAGTCGGCGGGCGCGGTCGCCTACCGCGAAGCGGCCGTCGAACTACTGTCGCGCGAAGCCGACGAGGCTGGCTCGACCACGAACGAAGGAGAACACTGATGGCCAAGCGAACGGGACTCGGTCGAGGAATCGGCGCTCTCATTCCGACGTCGGAAGCCTCGGAGGCGCGTCCGGTCGATGTGTTCTTCCCCGGCGCCCCCGCACCGACGTCGGATGCGGCGAAGGACGAAGCTCCGCAGGAGGAGTTGCTGACGGTTCCGGGTGCTCGCCTCATTCAGGTCGACCCGCACGCGATCGTGCCCAACCCGCGCCAGCCGCGGACGAACTTCGACCCCGATGACCTTGCGGAGCTGGTGCACTCAGTGCGCGAGTTCGGTGTGCTGCAGCCGGTCGTCGTGCGCGATACGGGTGACGGCACCTACGAACTGATCATGGGGGAGCGGCGTACCAGGGCCGCACGCGAGGCGGGACTCGAGACCATCCCGGCCATCCTCCGCGAGACGGCGGATGAGGATCTGCTTCGAGACGCGCTTCTCGAGAACCTGCACCGGTCGCAGCTGAACCCGCTCGAAGAGGCATCCGCGTACCAGCAGCTGCTCGAGGACTTCGGGATCACCCAGGAACAGCTCGCAACGCGCATCGGCCGCTCGCGCCCCCAGATCTCCAACACCATCCGGCTGCTGCGCCTGCCGGTGTCGGTGCAGCAGCGCGTCGCCGCCGGCGTGCTGTCGGCGGGACACGCCCGCGCGATCCTCTCCGTCGAGGACGGCGAGAGCATGCAGCGCCTCGCGGACAAGATCGTGAACGAAGACCTTTCGGTGCGCGCAGCGGAAGCCGCGGCCAAGGGTGCCGCGACCGTGAAGCGCCCCGCGCCGAAGGCGGGCGCACGTCGCGCTCACCTCGATGAGATCGCCGAGCGTCTCGGCGATCGCCTCAACACCCGCGTCAAGATCTCCATCTCGGCACGAAAAGGCCAGATCGCGATCGATTTCGCAACCATCCAGGATCTGAATCGCATCCTCACCGAACTCGGCGAGGAAGAGCTCGGCGCATCGCGCTGATTCGAGCGGAGAATCGCTCCTGACGAACCGAAATCGGTCGGTTCGCTGCGTTTCGACTCTGCGTTTCGACTCGCTTCGCTCGCTCAACGACCGGTTAGGGGGCCATCGGTCGTTGAGCGAGGAGCGCAGCGACGAGACGAAACGCTGGCGACCCTGGTCGTTGAGCGAGGAGCGTAGCGACGAGACGAAACGGCGGGGGTCGCTGGTCGTCGAATGGGGAGGGCGGCGATGAGACGGAACGGTGACGGGCCCTGAGCCGTCTCACGAAACGTAGGCTGGAACCATGACCTCCGAATCCCCACGCCGTCGAGCGAGTCTCGAACTGCTGCGGGCGGAAGCCGCGGACGAACTGGCCGCCCTCATCCACGAGCGCCTCCGTGAGGGGGAGGACCCGTGGGACTTCATGGAAGACCTGCCCACGGTTGATGAGCTCGTCGTCTTCCTGCTGCGTGCGGAGAACATCGCCGAAGCAGGTGGCAACAAGCCGAGTGAGGCGCGCCACTATCGGGTGCTACGTCAGATCGCGCTGGACTATCCGCCGCTCACTCGCGCCGTCTGGCGTCTTCTGGGTGACACGAACACCTCACGCCGGTGGGACGCCACGGTCCGTCCCGAAGCCTCCTGAATCTGCGCATGACGAAGGCCCCCGGAGAAATCCTCCGAGGGCCTTCGTCATGCGTGGGAAGCGGATCAGCCGATGAACGCGGCCAGATCCTGCTCGAGCGCGAACTTCGGCTTGGCACCGATGATCGTGGTCTTCACTTCGCCGCCCTGGAACACCTTCATCGCCGGGATGGAGGTGATCTGGTACTTCATCGCGAGATCGGGGTTCTCATCCACGTTGAGCTTGAGCACCGTGATCTTCTCGGGGTTCTCCGCCTGGATCTCGTCGAGGACCGGGGCCACCATGCGACACGGGCCGCACCACTCCGCCCAGAAGTCCACCAGGACCGGACCGTCTGCTTCGAGGACGTCCTGGTTCCAGGTGCTCGAGCTGGTCGCCTTCGCGCTCATTGTCATTTCCCTTCGTAAGTCTTACTCGTACCGAACGCCCGACGGGGTCCGGATGTTCCCTCAGACGACCGGCAGACCCTCGATCTGGTCGGCGTCGGACTGCGGTGCGCCCGCCTCGTCGAGCGCGGCCAGGAAGTGCTCCGCGTCCAGCGCGGCGATCGTTCCCGATGCGGCGGCGGTGACCGCCTGGCGGTAGGTCGGGTCGATCACGTCGCCGGCGGCGAAGACGCCCGGCACCGAGGTGCGCGAGGACCGGCCGTCGACCCAGATGGTTCCTTCGGGGGTCAGATCGAGCTGCCCGTGCACCAGCTTCGTGCGCGGGTCGTTGCCGATCGCCACGAAGACACCCTGCAGGTCGAGCTCGCGCGTGGAACCGTCCACCGTGTCCTTGAGAACGACACCGGTGACCGCCTCGTCGCCGAGAATGTCGACGACCTCGCTGTTCCACACGAACTCGATCTTCTCGTTCGCCATCGCGCGCTCCTGCATGATCTTGGAGGCGCGCAGCTCGTCGCGACGGTGGATGACGTAGACCTTCGTCGCGAAGCGCGTGAGGAAGGTCGCCTCCTCCATAGCGGAGTCGCCGCCGCCGACGACGGCGATGGTGCGCTCGCGGAAGAAGAAGCCGTCACAGGTCGCACACCACGACACGCCGCGCCCAGAGAGGTGCTCCTCCTTCGGCAGACCGATCTTTCGGTACGCGGAACCGGTCGCGAAGATCACGGCGGCGGCCTCCTCGACCGCACCGGAACCCAGCTGCACCCGCTTGACGGGGCCTGCGAGGTCGAGCTCGGTGACGTCCTGGTAGAGGATCTCGGCGCCGAACTTGCGAGCCTGCTCCTCCATCTTGGTCATGAGCTCGGGGCCCTGGATCCCCTCGGGGAAGCCGGGGAAGTTCTCCACCTCAGTGGTGTTCATGAGCTCACCGCCGACCTCCACAGAGCTGGCGATGACCAGCGGCTTGAGGTTGGCCCGGGCCGCGTAGATGGCGGCGGTGTAGCCCGCGGGGCCGGAGCCGATGATGATGAGCTGACGCACGTGCGTTCTCCCTCGTGGTTTCAAAGTGCTCAACATATGGTATCCGCGGGACATTCCCGCGGTCCGTTTGTCAGCGTCTGGAAAGGATGCGGCGAAGCGGTCGCAGCGCCGGGGCCAGTTCGGGGGTGCGCAGGGCTGCGAGCACGCCCAGATAGACGACGAGCGTGGCCGCCCCGATGATGGCGGTTCCGACGGCTCCGTAGATCTTGTCCGATGTCGTCCATCCGGTGTCACCGCCCAGAAGAAGGTAGACCCCCCATCCGGCTGCCGCCGCCGGAAGCGCGGCCAGGGTATAGCGCGCGATCGCGACGAACCACGAGCGGATGCCGAGCGAACCGATCCGCCGCCGCAGCAACACGGCGGCGAGCACGGCCTGCACGGTGATCGCGATCGACTGGCCGAGGGCGACGGCGGCCGCGAGCAGCGGCGTCGGAGCGAGCCAGGCGGCGATGAGGGCGGTGACGATCACCAGAACCGCCTGCACGGTCGTGAAGACGAACGGAGTGCGGGTGTCGTCGTAGGCGTAGAAGGTGCGCTGCAGCACAAAAAGCACCGACAGGGGCAGCAGGCTCACGAGGTAGGCGATGAGCACGGGGGCGAGGCCGGCCGCATCCGCCGCGTTGTTCACGATGATGCGCGACGCCGGGACGGACGCCACCACGAGAGCGGCCGTCGCCACGACGATCAGCAGACTGATGATCCGGATGCTGCGAGACACGTCCGCGCGCACCTCGTCGTCTCGGCCGGCCGATGCGTGCTCGCTGATCTGCGTGAAGTAGGGAGTTCCGATCGAGAGCACGATGACGGAGTAGGGCAGCATGAAGATGAGCCACGCGGTCTGCGTGGCGAGTGTGGAGGCGCCGTCGCCTGTCGCCTCGGAGATGACCCGGCTCTGGATGAGGCCCGCGACCTGGCCGACGATGACCATCGCCGCCGTCCACCCCGCGAGGCGACCCATATTGCGGAAGCCGAGTCCGCGCCAGTGGAAGTCGGGGCGCAGTCGGAGCCCCGTGCGCCGCCAGGACACGAGCAGGATCAGCGCCTGCACCGCGATGCCGAAGGTGGCCGTGCCGCCCAGGGCGGCGATGGACGCGCCGCTCCAGTCGGACACCGCGGAACGGTCACCGCCGATGACGAGCATCAGGAGCAGGAAGCCGGCGATCGAGATGACGTTGTTGAGGACGGGAGCCCAGGTGAACGGCCCGAAGATGCGCCGCGCGTTGAGCGTCTCGCCGAGAAGCGAGTACAGGCCGTAGAAGAAGATCTGCGGCAGACACCAGTAGGCGAACGCGGTCGCCAGCGCGTGCTGTTCGGGGCTGTACGCCGGCGCGTAGAGGGTGATCAGCACGGGTGCCAGCAGCATCGCCACCGCGGTGACGGCCAGCAGCACGACGATCCCCGCCGTGAACAGCGCGGAGATGAAGCGCTGGCCGCGATCCTCGCGCGCGCTGGCTCGCACGATCTGCGGCACGATCACTGCCGTGAGAACGCCGGCGGAGATGATCGCGTAGACGTTGTTCGGCAGCTGGTTGGCCTGCGCGAACGCATCGCCGGCTCTCGAGGACATCGTGCCGAGCACAGCCACCAGCACGATGGTGCGGATGAGGCCCGTGAGCCGGGAGACGAGCGTTCCCGCTCCCAGCAGTACGCTTGCCCGGCCCAGTCCGCTCACGCGTTCTCCTCGTCGTCTCTCTCGTCCGTGCGGGCCGCATCGGCCTTGTCGCGCTTGCGGCGACGGATGGTACGGACGACACCGATCGTGAGGAAGCCCGCAGCCAGCGCAACCAGCGCGGCCAGCCCTATCCCCTCCCAGTCGGCTCGCACGTTGACGTCGACCGTCTGCGTCTGACCGATCGGGACGTACGCAGGGCTTCTCAGACTGAGGTCGATCTTGACGTCGCCGTTGCCGATGCGCGCGTTCACGGGCACCTCGACGAGCGTGTTCGCGGATGCGGCGGCGACCACGGCGTTCTCCCGCTCGACGTCGACGCGCAGATCATCGGGCGCGGCGACGAGAACGACATTCACCGGATAGGGCAGGTCGTTGCGCACCCAGAAGCGCAGGTTGGTTCCCGCCGTCAGCAGATTGAGCGCTGTCGAGGGCACGATCGACACGGAGTCGAGGGTGGTCGCAGTGGCTTCCGCGTGCGCGTCGACGGCGGTCTGCCATGCGGACGGATCGCCGAGCCACGCACCGCCCAGCACCTGAAGGATGGCGGCGCGCTCGCGTCCGGTGAGCAGTGAGGGGTCGTCGAGGATCGTGGCGAAGCTGTCGATCTGCGCGGCGCCGGCGAGCATGCTGGTCAGCGCCGCCGGACGCGACGGGTCGACCGAGCCCGCCGAGACCTGGGTCTCGGTCGGGGAAGCTCCGAGCACACTCGACAGCCCCACGGCGGTCATGCCCGTCGTCGCCGCGGAGATCGCCCCGCGAAGGCCCTGCGGATCCCGGGTCGCCGACCTTCCGAGGGTGACCAGAACGGGGGAGCCCTGCGCCGACGCGGATGCGAACGTCAGATGTGCGGCCGCGGCTGCCGCATCCGCCGCACGCGTCGTGGGCTGAGTGGCGGTGGATGCGGCCTGCAGTGCCGCGGATGCGCCGGCCGACGCGACGAGCAGTTCGCCGCCGCCGGTGCGCGCGTGCGAGGTGGATGCGGCCGACACCTGCGTGCTGTCGACGATCGTGATCGCGCCGGGGGTCGCGGCCGTGAGCCATCCGACGAGCTCCGGTGAAGCGGTGCCCGATGGCGGCCAATAGATCGTCGGCGTTGCGCCGGCACCCACATCGAGGAGCGCGTCGAGGGTCGGCGGTGTGGGTTCGGACTGCTGCTGGTCCGTCGGCGCCGGCGTGGGCTGGGCGGGCTGGGCCTTCAGATCCACGTACGCGTTCAGTGACGTCGGCGTGAGCGGTGCGTCCAGCCCCGCCGCGAACTGCGTGCTGACGTCGGCGTCGCCGTACTGGAGGGCGAACCGGGGGTTGGGCAGGTCCATGAGCCGTTGCAGCCATACCCGTGCGGATTCCGGAGCAGATGTTCCGCGCGCCCGGATGGCGGCCACGATCGCGGGATCGACCGCGAGGATCGCCGAGGTGCCGGCGACGGCATCGAGTTGTGCCGTCAGTGCGCCGTCGGATGCGGTGAGGGAGGAAAGCTCGTCAGTGGACAGCATCCCCGCCGTCAGCGCGGGAGCCGTGATGGGAACGATGACCGCGACGGTGCCCGAGGGACCGGTGCCGATCGTGACCACAGAGCGCGCCGTCTTGCCCGCGAGGCTCACCCACAGCGGATAGACGCCCGCCCCGCGGCCCGCGATCGCGGGATCGTCGGCGGCGACGACCACGCTCGCCGAGCTCGACTGCCCGGGTGCGGTCTCCTCGACCGCGCTGGATCCGACCACGCGCCCCGCCGGGACGTCGGTGGATCCGGACAGCCAATCGCCGAGAGCCGCGGATCCGTTCAGCGGTGCATCGCCCAGCAGCAGCTCCGCGGTCGATCCGGGGGCGCGTGACGCCGTGTCGTTCTCGAGGGACACAAGAGCAGTCAGCGCCTCGCCCGCCGCCAGCACCCCGCCGGACAGAGGCGCCACCGACACCTCGACGCTTCCCGCCGGGGAGGGCGAGGGCGTCGGCGTCGCGGCGGACACGGGAGCGGCCACACCCAGCACGATCGCGACGGCGATGAGCGGCGCGAGCAGAAGTCGTCGCCGCCGGAATGCGGGGGTGCCCGTGCGGGCCGAAGTCGGAATCATTCGTAGCTGAGCAGGCTCCTGTGCGGAGAGTCCGCAGGGTCGGGAGCGAGTCTACGGGCCCCGGCCTGGGATTCACCGAGCGCACGCCCGGGTTGAATGGACTCATGCACACCGCCATCGCCCATCGCCTCGCCGAGGATCTGCGCTCCGCCGGCTTCACGACCCAGGCTCTTCGCTCGATCGTCGGCGACGCCGCGGAGTCGGCGCTCATGCGGGCGATCGCGGTGCCGGCCCGACGGATCCTCGCTCGGCATCCGCACGACGCCGTCGCCGTGCTTGCACGGCTGTTCGTGCTGGGCGATGTCGTCGACGCCGCATCCGTCGCCGCAGCACTGCCCGCCACGGGCCTCGAGGATGCGGAGCGGCTCGGTGTGATCGAGCGTCGCGGTCAGGATGTGGCGCCCGCCGTGGCGGTGCGCCCGCACGTCTTCGCCGACGGCGGCGAGGGATGGATAGCGAGCGATCTGGACGAGCTGGCCGGTGTGTTCCCGCTGCGGCCGGACCACGTGCTCGGCGTCGGAGGCGCGGGAAGGACGCTCGTCTCACTGCTGCCGGCGGTCGGGAGCGGCCCGGCACTCGATCTCGGATGCGGCTGCGGTCTGGTGGCGTTCGAGCTGCGCCGGAGGGGTTTCGATGTCGTCGCGACCGACATCTCACCGCGCGCGCTCTGGTTCACGCGGCTGGGCGCCGCGCTCAACGGCCTGGAGGGCATCGACATCCGCGAAGGAAGTCTCTACGAGCCCGTCCGCGGGGAGCGCTTCGAGCTGATCGCATCGAACCCGCCGTTCGTGATCACCCCGCGCGCCGCCGGCGTGCCCGCCTACGAGTACCGCGACGGCGGCCTGGCCGGCGACGAGCTCATGCGCGAGGTCGTGACCGGTGCCGCATCCCATCTCGTCGACGGCGGTCGGGCGATCATGCTGGGCAATTGGGAGGACCGTGAGGGGGTGCCCGGACTGGAGCGGGTGCGGGCGTGGACAGCGGACGTCGGTGCGTGGGTGGTCGAGCGTGAGCAGCTCGATCCGACACGGTACGCCGAGCTCTGGGTGCGAGACGGCGGCACCCGCCCCGGCAGCGCCGAGCACGGGGCGCTGATCGCCGCCTGGCTCGACGATTTCGAGGGCCGCCGTGTCACGGGAGTGGGGCTGGGGTGGGTGCAGCTTATGCGCGGCTCGCGCCTGCGCCGCTTCGAGCGGGTCGCGCAGGGGGTCGACACCGCCGTGCTCGCCGCGCACACCGACAGCGTGTGGCGGGCGGCGGCGTGGCTGGATCGCACCGACGACATGCTGCTCGCGGCATCCGTGCTGCGCGTCGCGGCCGACGTCACCGAGGCGCGGCATCACCTTCCCGGTGCCGAAGCGCCCAGCGTGCTCGAGCTCCGCCAGGGCGGCGGCCTTGCCCGGACGGTCTCCGCAGACCCTGCGCTCGCCGCGCTCGTGGGTGCGAGCGACGGCGAGTTGCCCGTGGGCGTGCTCATCGACGCGATCGCCGACCTGCTCGAGGTCGACGCCGCATCCCTCCGATCAGACCTGCTTCCTCGGGTTCGCGAGCTGGTGTTGACCGGGATGCTGGAGGTGCCGCACGACGCGGCCGATTAGGCTCGTTGCATGCTCAACATGGCCGAGGGTCTCGCGCGGCTGGGCACTCTCGCCTCCTCACCCGTCGTGGTCGTGCTTGCCGACGCCTTCGCCGCCGCCGGGCGCGAACTCGCCGTCGTGGGCGGCCCGGTGCGCGACGCGCTGCTGGGTCGCACGACACACGACCTGGACTTCACGACGGATGCGGACCCCGACGAGATCCTGCGCATCGTCACGCCGATTTCGACGGCCCAGTGGGACATCGGCCGCGCGTTCGGCACGATCGGCGCCCGCATCCGCGGCGAGCAGGTCGAGATCACCACGTACCGCGCTGATGCCTACGACGGCGAGACCCGCAAGCCCGTCGTCGCGTTCGGCGACTCGCTCGAATCCGATCTCGTCCGCCGTGACTTCACCGTCAACGCGATGGCGCTCCGGGTGCCCGGACCGCAGCTGGTCGATCCGCACGGCGGCATCGAGGATCTCGTCGCGGGCGTGCTGCGCACCCCCACCGATGCGCGGATCAGCTTCGGCGACGACCCCCTGCGCATGCTTCGGGCGGCACGTTTCTCGTCGCAACTCGGCTTCAGTGTCGACCCCGACGCGGTCGCGGCGATCACCGAGCTGCGCGAGACGCTGCGGATCGTGAGCCCGGAGCGCATCCAGGGCGAGCTCGTTCGTCTGCTGCAGACGGACGAACCTGTGCGCGGCCTGCGGCTGCTGGTCGAGACGGGCCTCATCGACCAGTTCCTTCCCGAGGTGCCGGCGCTGCGTCTCGAGGTCGACGAGCACCACCACCACAAGGATGTCTACGAGCACTCGCTCACCGTGCTGCGGCAGGCGATCGAGCTCGAACGCACCCGGCATCCGGACGCCGCACCCGACGTGCCGCTGCGCCTCGCGGCGCTCCTGCACGACATCGGCAAGCCCGCCACGCGCCGGCTCGAGCCGGGGGGTGCCGTCACGTTCCACCACCACGACGTGAAGGGGTCGCGGATGGCGCGCAAGCGCCTGCGCGAGCTGCGATTCGATTCCGCGACGATCGATTCGGTCGCCCTGCTGATCGAGCTCCACCTGCGCTTCTTCGGCTACGCCGAAGGCGCATGGACGGATTCGGCGGTGCGCCGCTACGTGCGCGATGCCGGCGACGAGCTGGAGCGCCTGCACATCCTGACCCGCGCCGATGTGACCACGCGCAACAAGCGCAAGGCGACCAGGCTGCGCCTGGCGTACGACGACATCGAGCGGCGCATCGACCAACTGCGGGCGCAGGAGGAGCTGGACGCCATCCGTCCGGAGCTCGACGGCAACGAGATCCAGCGCATCCTCGGCATCTCTCCGGGCCGAGAGGTGGGCGAGGCCTACCGGTTCCTGCTCGAGCTGCGGCTGGATGAGGGCGTGCTCGGGCCCGAGGAGAGCGAGCGTCGGCTGCGCGACTGGTGGGCCGCCCGGGGCTGACACCGCCACCCGGTGCGTGGCCGCATCCGTTTCGGAGCGGATGCGGCCGGAGCCTCAGACCGTGGCGGACGCGGCCTCTGCGATGGAGCGACCGCCCTCGCGCGCGGCATCCTCGGCGGCGGACTTGATGTCGGCGGCGACATCGGAGAACTGATCGAGTGCGGGGTTCACGCCCACGAGGGTGAAGGAGCGCTGCACGACGCGCAGGTCGAGGCCCCAGACGTCCTCGAGCACGCGACGGAGCCACGCGGTGGAGTGGTCCCAGCCCTCCTTGGGCGTTCCGGCGTCGTAGTTGCCGCCGAGAACCGTGACCAGCACGGCGGGCTTGCCGCGCAGCGCGGTGCCCTGCGGATCGATGCGCGGGTCGGTGTAGGCCAGGTCGAACCACGTCTTCGCGTGCTGCGAGACACCGTAGTTGTAGAGCGGGATCGTCAGCAGGAGGGCGTCGGCATCGATGAGCTCATCGGCGAGGCGCGTCGCCAGGGCGAGGGCGTCGCGCTGCTCGGCGGTGCGGTCGGCTTCGGGGAGGTTTCTGCCGGTGACGGCGGCAGCCCACGCCGTGGCGGGGACGGGGTCGGCAGCCAGGTCGCGACGTACGACGGTCTGGTCGGTGTGGGTGGCGAGCCATTCGCTCTCGACGATGTCGCCGAGGGCGCGGCTGGCGGAGGTGGGGGGAAGGATGCTCGCATCCAGACGGAAGAGGGACATGGTGCTCCAATCGACCTAGCGGCTATGAAAAAGAGAGTGGCTACGTGAACGCTAGCACGACTAGACTGAGGTGCGTGGCCGCAGAGCAGCATGACGAGCGTCAGTGCGACGCCGCCGTCTCGCGCGCCTTCTCGGTTCTCGGCAAGCGCTGGAACGGCATGATCCTCGACGTTCTGGGCGAGGGCGCGCTGTCGTTCGTCGGGCTGCGCCGGGCCGTCACGGGCATCAGCGACGCCGTGCTCTCGGATCGCCTGGTCGAGCTCGCCGACGCGGGCCTGGTCGTCCGCGAGGTGGATGCGGGCCCGCCGGTCGCGGTCTCCTACACGCTGACGGATGCAGGCGTCCGCCTCGTGCCGATCCTCGCCCAGCTGGGCGCCTGGGCCGACGGCAACCTCTCCGCATCCCGCTGACCGCCGCCTCGCGCTCCCGCTGCGCGCCGGCTCCCGCTCCCGCTGCGCCCGCCTGTCTCCCGCCGACCTGGGCATGTCCCACTTCGCGCAAGGCATGTCCCACTTCGCGCAAGAATCGGGGCCCAAAAGTGCGGAAAGTGGGACATGCCTGTCAATGCAGGGGGGAGCGGGTCCGGGGCGAGAGCGGGGCCCTCAGTCGCGCGAGTCGGAGTCGAGAGCCTCGCGCACCAGGTGACTGATGTCGATGCTCACGATCCGCGCGGGCCCTGCGGGCGCCGAGGGCGGAGCCGTGGGCGCATCGCCGTTGGCGGACGCATCCGGACGACCTTGGCCGATCATGCTCACGGCGTCGCCTCCGTCACAGGAGTGGGTTCGGGAGCGGGGGTGGCATCCGGCGACGGGCCCGTCGCCGCATCCGCGCCGGGCGTCGGGCTCGGCGCCGGGCTCGTCTCGGGGTTCGGATCGGGCTGTGCCGGCACCGCGGGAACGTGGGCGAACGGTTCCTTCGGCTCGATCGGGACCGCCGAGTTCACATCCCACGAGCTGACCCCGATCGACTCGCGCAGCGGGAACACGTTCCACAGCGGGGAGCGTCCGGTGCCCTGGTAGGCGGACGTGACCGGACCGCCGCCGCCGAGGAAGTACTCGTCCCACCACCATCCGTTCGCGAGTCCCTCGCTCCCCACGGTCGTCAGCTGTGTGCCCTGATCCGTGTACAGCTGGACATCCTTGATCGGGTTGCCCGCGGCGTCGTACGCGAAGATGTTGCGCACACGCTGGCCGTCGAGCACCAGGCCGGGCTGCGAGTTATCCGGGTAGGCGACGGCGTAGTTCGCGTATGCCTGCGAGGAGAAGTACTGCGGCAGCACGGTCGGCGCCGCGATGAGCGCGATCGCCGCGACGATCGTCGCCACCACGTTGAGCACACCGCGCACCCCGCGCCCCCAGCGGTGCGGCAGCCACATTCCGCGACCCCACTGGATGCTGAGCAGGACCAGTGCGGCGAGGATCGCCCACGCCACGACGTTCGTGGGCACGTAGTCCACGCCGCCGGTGAACGGCACGGTCAGGAACACCAGCAGGAGGTAGAACGCCGCCCCGCGCGCGATCCACCAGACCGGTCGCAGCGACACGAGCAGATCCAGCGTCTGGGACCCGAAGCGGGAGGAGCGGATGCGGGTGGCCGCGGCACGCCGGGTGCGTTCCAGCCGATCGCGCACCGGCACCTTCGCGGCCCGTCCGTTGCGCTCGGGAAGACCCGCGGCGGCACGGAGCTCCGCGGCGTAGGTCGCCGCATCCGGCAGCACGAACGTCTCGCCGCTGTCCTCAGCCTGTTCGGCGAGGTCGGCTTCGAGTCCGTCGAGCAGGTCGTCGACCTCGTCGGCGGGCAGGTCGTTCAGTTCCGCCCGCACCGCGGCGGCGAAGGCCGGGATGTCGGCCCGGGGCTCGGTCGTGGCGTTCATCGTCCTTCTCCGATCGTGCGCAGCGCGGCGGGTTTGCGGGAAGCGTCGAGCAGCGTGCTCAGCGCGAGCGAGAACGCGGTCCAGTCCTCGCGCTGTGCATCGAGCGCCGCACGTCCCTGCGGGTTGATGGCGTAGTACTTGCGGTGCGGGCCCCCGTCGGAGGGGACCACGTAGCTCGAGAGCGACCCGGCGCTGTAGAGCCGGCGAAGCGTTCCGTACACGGATGCGTCTCCCACCTCTCCGAGGCCGGCGTCACGCAGTCGACGCACGATGTCGTACCCGTAGGCATCCTCGTGCTGGACCACCGCGAGAACGGCGGCATCCAGCACCCCCTTCAACAGCTGCGTGGTGTCCATCCGCGCCTCCCTCTCGTCTGCGAAGCAAGCTACCACGCACTGCGCAGTAGTGCGAGCAGTGCGGTACTGCGTGTCGCACAATCACTCTGTCGCCGCGCGAACCGGGTGCCTACACTGAAGGCGCCCCTGATCACCGTCGATCGGAGTCGTTGTGCCCTCGCCCTGGTCTTTGCGTCGCGAGGCGTCGGCCGAGAGCTCGCGCCTTCTGATCGAGCGCGCGCACGAGGAGTTCGTCGGCGGCAACGCGCAGGATCCACGGGTCACGGCCGTGCGCGGTCTCGTCCGCGAGAGCTGGCAGCGCTCGGCCCGAAGCCTCGTCGGCGTGGAGGCTGTGCCGCCCCTCGACCTCATCTCGGACGAGCTCGAGGAGTACCGCCGCACGCATCCTCTCGCGAGCGTCATGCACGTGATCCGCCAGCTGCTGCTGCCGGGTGACGAGGACGAGTCGGGGGTCGTCGTGGCGGTGGGGGATGCGGCGGGCCGCCTGCTGTGGGTCGAGGGGGATCGCCGCATCCGCGACCTCACCGGCGACATGGGCTTCGTCGCGGGCGCGAACTGGTCGGAGGAGGCCGTGGGCACCTCGGCGCCGGGCACGGCCCTCGCGCTCGAGCGATCCGTGCAGATCCGCGGAGCCGAACACTTCAACCGGCTCGTCCAGCCGTGGTCGTGCACGGCGGCGCCGGTGCGCGATCCCGAGAGTCGGCGCGTGCTCGGTGTCATCGATGTGACCGGGGGCGTCGAGGCCACGACCCCGCAGGCGCAGTTGCTCGTCGATGCGACGGCGCGGGCCATCGAGGGGGAGCTGCTGGTGGCCCGGCTGCGGGCGCGGGCCGAACCGGTCGCGAAGGGCCGCTCGCCACGGCGCTCGCGCGGGGCGTCCGAACACGCGACCCTGCGTGTGCTCGGGCGCGATCTCGCCGTGCTCGACGTCGTCGACGACCGAGGCGCCACCGTCACCGAGCTGAGCGCGCGGCATGCCGAGATCCTCCTGATGCTGGCGGTGCACCAGCAGGGGCTTTCGGCGGAACGGTTGGCGGCCCTCGTGTACGGCGAGGCGGCGCCGGTGGAGACCCTGCGCCCCGAGATGGTGCGCCTGCGCCGGGTTCTCGACGCCGTCGCCCCGGCGCTGATTCCGGCATCGCGCCCCTACCGGCTGACGAGCCCCCTGCAGACCGACGCCGATCACGTCGTCTCACTGCTCGATCGCGGCGCGCACCGCGTGGCCCTCACCGCGTATCGCGGCCCGGTGCTGCCGGACTCCCGCGCCCCGGGGGTGGAGGAGCTGCGCCAGAGCGTGCAGGCGGCGCTGCGCGAATCCCTGCTCGCCGGAGCGGGACTGGACGTGCTGCTGACGTACGTGGACACGGACGACGGACGCGAGGATGCGGACGCGCTGCGCCTGTGTCTCGAGATGCTCGCCCCGCGCTCGCCGCGTCGCGGGCCCATCGTCGCCCGCCTCGAGCAGCTCGGCGCCTAGTCATCCCGCCGCGCAACCCGATGCAACCCTGGCGCGCTTACGGTGTCGGGCAACGAGCGCGGCGCGGATGCCGCCTCCGTCCTGATCGTCGAAGGAGATGACATGACCATCGTTGAAGACGGCGTCTCGAGCGTCTACGCCGCCCCCGGATCCCGCGGATCGGTCGCCGAGTACCGCAGCCGTTACGGCCACTACATCGGCGGTGAGTTCGTTGAGCCGATCAAGGGCCAGTACTTCGAGAACATCACCCCCGTCACCGGCAAGCCGTTCTGCGAGGTCGGCCGCGGCACGAGCGAGGACATCGACCGTGCGGTGGATGTGGCCTGGAAGGCGTTCGAGAGCTGGAAGCGGACGACACCCGCCGAGCGCGCCGTCATCCTGAACAAGATCGCCGACCGCATCGAGGCCAACCTCGAGAAGATCGCCGTCGCCGAGACGTGGGAGAACGGCAAGCCGGTGCGGGAGACCCTCGCCGCCGACATCCCGCTCGCGGTCGATCACTTCCGCTACTTCGCGGGAGTCCTGCGGGCGCAGGAGGGCTCGCTCAGCCAGATCGACGAGGACACGGTCGCGTATCACTTCCACGAGCCGCTGGGAGTCGTGGGCCAGATCATCCCGTGGAACTTCCCCATTCTCATGGCCACGTGGAAGCTCGCACCGGCGCTCGCCGCCGGCAACTGCGTCGTGCTGAAGCCCGCAGAGCAGACTCCCGCATCCATCCTGTTCCTCTTCGATCTCATCGGCGATCTGCTGCCGGCGGGCGTCGTGAACATCGTCAACGGGTTCGGCATCGAGGCGGGGGCGCCGCTGGCCCAGCACAAGCGCATCCGCAAGGTCGCCTTCACGGGCGAGACCACGACGGGGCGGCTCATCATGCAGTACGCCTCGCAGAACCTCATCCCGGTGACGCTGGAGCTCGGCGGCAAGAGCGCGAACATCTTCTTCGAGGATGTGGCTCGCGACCGCGACGCCTACTACGACAAGGCGCTGGAGGGCTTCACGTTCTTCGCGCTGAACCAGGGCGAGGTGTGCACCTGCCCGAGCCGCGCCCTCATCCAGCGCTCGATCTACGAGGAGTTCCTCGGCGACGGGCTGGACCGCGTCGGCAAGATCGTGCAGGGCAATCCGCTGGATCCGGCGACCATGATCGGCGCGCAGGCCTCGAACGACCAGCTCGAGAAGATCCTGTCGTACATCGAGATCGGCAAGGCGGAGGGCGCGAAGCTGCTCGCTGGAGGGGAGCGCGTCGACCTCGGCGGCGACCTGTCGGAGGGCTACTACGTGGCGCCCACGGTGTTCGAGGGGCAGAACAGCATGCGCATCTTCCAGGAGGAGATCTTCGGACCCGTGGTCTCGGTGACGAGCTTCGAGGACTTCGACGACGCGATCCACACCGCCAACGACACCCTCTACGGCCTGGGCGCCGGGGTCTGGAGCCGTTCGGCCGACACGATGTACCGCGCCGGACGCGGTATCGAGGCGGGGCGGGTGTGGACGAACACGTACCACCAGTACCCGGCACACGCGGCCTTCGGCGGCTACAAGCAGTCGGGCATCGGACGCGAGAACCACCTGAAGATGCTCGACCACTACCAGCAGACGAAGAACCTGCTCGTCTCCTACGCCGACGGCCCGATGGGCTTCTTCTGAGTCGGGCCCACCCGCGCGGATGCATGTCCCACTTCGCGCAGGCTGGCCGCATCCGTGTCCCACTTTCTGCAGAGATCAGGGGTGAAACCTGCGGGAAGTGGGACATGGGGTGCGGGAAGTGGGACATGGGGAAGCAGGGAAGGGAAGAGGGATGGATGACACACCGATCGAGCAGACGGCGCAGCGCGTCGCGGTGACGGATGCGGCCGCATCCCTCCTCGTGGAGCTGACCGCGCAGCACGGACCGCTCATGTTCCACCAGTCCGGCGGATGCTGCGACGGCTCCGCACCCATGTGCTATCCCGTCGGCATGTTCCTCACCGGACCGAGCGACGTGCGACTCGGCGCGTTGCGCGTCGCCGACCTCGCCCCCATCGAGGTCTTCATGTCCGAGTCGCAGTTCGAGTACTGGAAGTACACGCACCTGACGATCGACGCGGTGCCCGGACGCGGCGCCGGATTCAGCGTGGAGGCGCCCACGGGCATGCGGTTCCTCATCCGCTCCCGGATGCTGGAGCCCTCCGAGCTAAAGGCTTTCGGGCTCGCGGCGAGGTGATCAGACGCCGACGCGCTCGCGCACGGGTGCGGGGGCGACGACGATCTCGGGGTCAGGATCGCGTCGGAAGATGATCTTGAAGATCGGGAAGAACACGGCGCACGAGATGAGCGCGTTGATCAGCATCGTGACGACGTCGGCCAGTGTCTCGCCGGTCGAGCCCATCGCCCAGACCGTGATGAAGAGGTCGTACACGGGCGCCTTGTAGAAGCCCTGCAGCGCTGCCGCGCCGAACGTGATCACGACGTAGGCGAGCGTGTACCAAAGCGCCGCCCACCACGGGTTGCTGTTGGACTTGAAGGTGATGTTGCGCTGCGCGAAGAAGTTCACGACCTGCGCGATCGCGAGCGTGAGCTGCACCGCGAGGAAGTAGGCGAGCCCGCCCCCGCCCGCGGGCAGAGCGCCGGCCGCGTAGTCGAAGATGAAGTAGTCGGAGCCGATGGGCAGTGCCTGAAAGCCCGTGTCCACGAGCGGCGTGAGGGCGAAGACGGCCTTGAACACCGGCATCAGCACGAGCTGGAGCACCGTCATGCCGACGTTGAGCAGCGAGAACACGATCAGCTGCGCCCACGTCGGGCGGGCGTCGGCGAAACGGGTCCATCCCCGTCGGATTCCTGCGAACATCCGTGGCTCCTTCCGAGGGCTCCGCGGCGCACCTGCATCCCGGTCCCGCGCGACGAAGCCGCAGCGAGTCCATCAGGCGGGGGAGCTTCCGACATCGACGGCCGCAGAATCTGTCGGTTCCGCCGCACGAACGGTCGCCACCGGCAACGACGAAGGGATGCGACCCCTGCGGGCCGCATCCCTTCGTTCGTGTGAGTCGCGAGACTCAGGCGCAGAGCTTGGTGAGCTCGTCGGACGCCGTCTTGAGGCGCTCGCTCGAGGCCTGCACGTCGTCGTTGATCTTGGTGAGCTCGTCGATCTTGGACGGGTCGGAGCCCGCAGCGGCGAGAGCCGACATCGACTCGCCGATCGTCTTGTACTCGTCCGAAACTGCCTGCAGCGGCTTCTTCACGTCGGGGTTCGTGATCTCGGCGAGGGCATCGTCGAGACCCTTCTGCACCGTCTCGAACAGGTCGGTCGTGGCCTCGGTGTCGCCGGAGGCGGCAGCCGACATCGAGTCGGTCAGCTTGCTCTGAGCGTCGCTCAGCTTGTCCTGGGCGATGGAGCACGCCTCCTGGACGGACTGCGACGAGGCGGCCGCGTCTCCGCCGCCGCCGTTGCCTGCGCCGCCTGCGCAACCGGCGAGGGCGAACAGGGCGATGGCCGAAAGGGCGAGGGGTGCGAGTTTGCGCATGAGAATCCTCCGTGTGCTGCGTGTGCGGACATGGGTCCGCCCCCCTCACGGAAGACGCCCCCACCGTCAACGCTAGAGCGCTGTCCTCTCACGGAGGCCCCCCGTGAGAGGGATCTCATTCTGTGCTAAGGATCGACGTAGGCTATGGCGGTGGATACGACGCGCATCGCGGAGGCGATCGTGCGCCGCTTCGCCCGCCGCACGAATCTCATGATCGCCTCGCGCACCGTGCGGGTGGACGCGTCACCGGCGCACCTCGCCGTCGCCGAGCGACTCACGGCTTTGCTGCACGACCTGGGTGCGGTCATCACGACAGGAGCAGCCTCGGATGCGGGGATGCTGCGATTCGACTTCACAGCGCTCGCCGCCGAGGCGGACCCCACATCGGTACCCGTTCTGCTGGGCGGCGAACCACTGCCCGAGCGGCACGATGCCGCGGCACGCATCGCCTTCGCGGCCGCTCACATGCCCGTCTCGGCCGCCGTCGCCCGGGACATCGACCTGCGGGGTCTCCGCATCGGCGTGTGCATGGTTCTGGAGCCCAAGACCGCCCAGCTCGCGCTTCTGCTGCGCTCCCGCGGTGCCGACGTGGCGGTCTACGGCCACCCCGACGAGACGGATGCGGCGGTCGCCGCGGCGCTCGCGGCGACCGGCATCCCCGTCGACGGCGGCGTCGAGCTGTCGGGCCTCGCGGAGCGGGCGGCGGCCGAGAGCTTCCTGCGCCGGGGCTTCGACATTCTCATCGACGACGGCTCGCACCTGATCCGCCTCGCCCACGAGATCGATCCCGAGATCGCCGCATCCTGGATCGGCGCGAACGAGGAGACGACCTCGGGGCTCACGCCGCTGCGGCGGATGGATGCGGCGGGGCTGCTGCGAACGCCCGTCATGGCCGTCAACGACGCCGCCGCCAAGACCCGGTTCGACAACCGCTACGGCACTGGCTTCTCCTGCGTCCTGGCGATCGCTGACCTCCTCGAACAGCACGGACGGACGCTGCGCGATCAGCCGGCCCTCGTCATCGGCTACGGCCCCGTCGGCGAAGGCGTCGCGGCATACCTGCGCGGCCTGGGTGCGGCCGTCTCCGTGGCCGAGGTCGACCCGGTGCGGGCTCTCACCGCGCGCCACGACGGCTACACGGTCGGCCCGGCCTCCGAGCTGGCCGACGGCGCGCTCGTCGTCTCGGCCACGGGTGTCGCCGGCACGATCGATGCGGCGATCGCCGAGCGCGCGGCGGTGATCGCCGTCGCGGGCGGCGTACCGGGGGAGGTGACGGCGGCGGCCGCCGCATCCGCTGGTCTCGTGCTCGGCGGTGGCGGAGCGGTGAACATCACCGCCGCCGAGGGCAACCCGATCGAGATCATGGACCTGTCGTTCGCGGTGCAGCTCGCCGCCCTCGACCACCTGCTGCGCACGCGTCCGGGAATCGGCGTGCACGCCCTCCCGCCTGAGATCGACGAGCGTGTGGGCCTGGCGGCGCTCGCCGCCCGCGGCGTGCGGATCGACGAGCGCACCACGCGCGCCGGCAGGGACAAGGACTGGCGCTCGGCCCGGTACGAGGGGACCCGCGCATGAGCGTCGTGCTGTACTCGGCCGACCTGGTGCTGCCCATCACCGCGCCGCCGATCCCGCAGGGGGCGATCGCCGTCAGCGGCGGCCGCATCCGCCACGTCGGAGACCGTGACTGGGTGCGCCGCGAGCTCACCGCCCGCGGAGCCTCGTTCACCGAGGTGCATTGGCCGGGTGTGCTCCTGCCGGGGCTCGTCAATGCCCACTCGCATCTGCAGTACACGGGCATGGCCGAGGTCGGCCGTGGCAGCTACCGCGGCTTCGAGGACTGGGCGGCAGCCTTCGATCCGGTCTACGAGCGCGGGCACGACTGGAAGGCGGATGCGGACGCCGGAGCGCGCGCGGTGATCGAGGCGGGCACGACCGCGGTCGCCGACATCGTGACCGACGCACCCGCCGCAGGCGTGCTGCACGACGCCGGCCTTCACGGCATCACCTACTGGGAGGTGATGAGCTGGACGAACGCCGACTGGGCGGCGACCGGCAGAGCGCAGGTCGAGGCGGCGTTGGACGCGCTCCCCTCGCCGCCCGGCACCGGGCTCTCGCCGCACGCGCCCTACTCGCTCGACGTCGAGCCGTTGCTCGAGATCCCCGACATCGTGCGCGAGCGCGGCGGCCGCATCCACTTGCATCTCGGCGAGGCCGCGTTCGAGCGCGAGTCGGGCGCCCCGCATCCGACGCCGTGGCAGGAGCGTCGCGCCGGCAGTTTCCGCGAGCTGCGTGGCGACGGCTTCGGCACGGGCGCGACGGAGTTCGTCGACCAGCTGGGCGTGCTCGGGCCCGACTGCCACATCGCGCACGGCGTCTACATGACCGCGCGCGATCGCGCGCTGCTGCGCGCCCGCGGCACCTCGGTGGCGCTGTGCCCTCGCTCGAACGCGGTCATCGGCCTCGACGAGCCTCCCGTGGCCGCCTACCTCGCCGAGGGCAACGGCATCGCCGTCGGCACCGACTCGCTGTCTTCGAGTCCCTCGCTCGACCTGCTCGCGGATGTGGCGGCGCTGCACCGCATCGCCAGGGCACAGGGCTACTCCGACCGCGGACTCGCGGCGCAGCTGCTGCGGGCGGCGACCCTCGGCGGTGCGCACGCGATGGGCATCGACACCGGCCCCGATCGCACCGGCTATCTCGCGGTCGGAGCCCTCGCCGATCTCGCCTTCATCGACATCCCCGTGACGACGATCGACGACACGATCGAGCATCTCGCCATCGACGGCGCAGGTCACGCCGCGGCCACCGTGATCAGCGGCGGGTTCCGGCACACGACACCGTCCTTCACCGAGCACACCGGAGTCAGCGCATGAGCACCCGTCCCGCCACCGCCGTCACCCTCGATCTCGCCCCGCATCCCGAGGGAGGCTGGTTCCGTCGGATGTGGACCGCAACCGCAGAGGTGCAGACGCCGGCGGGACCTCGGCCCGCGGCGACCTGCATCCACTACCTGCTCACCCGCGGCGAGCACAGCGCGTGGCACGTCGTGACGAGCGACGAGATCTGGCTCTGGCACGGGCCCGGAACCCTCGAGCTGAGCTTCGGGGGCGACGGTGAGGAGCCGGTCGCCGAGCGCACCGTGACCTTGGGTCCGGAGCTTTCGGCGGGACACCTCGCGCAGGTGACGGTGCCGGCCGGCGTATGGCAGTCGGCCCGTCTCGGCGGCGAAGTCGAGGTGCTCGTGAGCTGTATCGTTTCGCCAGGTTTCAGCTTCGAGGACTGGCGCCTGGCGCGTGATTTAGGCTGAGCGCGGCGTCGGACACAGCAACCCGCCGACGCCCGACCCGACACCCCCTCTTCTTGCTTGGAGTCCCCGTGATCACGACCGCCCGCCTCCGGCGCCTGACCGTCGGTGCCGCTCTCGGCGCTGTCGCGGCGCTCGCACTGACCGCCTGTGCCTTCGCCGGTGAGTCCGCTCCGGCCGCATCCGAGGACGGATCCCTTCCGACCCTCACCGCCGGCAAGCTCACCATCGCCACCGGTGAGCCGGCGTACGACCCCTGGATCGTCGACAACGACCCCTCCAACCAGAAGGGCTTCGAGTCGGCCGTCTCCTACGCGCTGGCGGAGAAGCTCGGCTTTTCGGCCGACGACGTCGTGTGGGTGCGTTCCACGTTCGACAGCGCGATCGCACCCGGACCCAAGGACTGGGACCTCAACATCCAGCAGTTCTCGGTGACCGATGAGCGCAAGCAGGCCGTCGACTTCTCGTCGCCGTACTACACGACCTCGCAGGCCGTCGTGACCTCGGAGAGCTCCGCCGCGGCGAACGCGACCACGATCGACGAGCTCAAGGGCTACACGGTCGGCGTCATGAGCGGCACGACCAGCTACACCGTCGCCGCCGAGGAGCTCGGCACCGACAAGCTCAGCGTCTTCAACAACAACGACGACGTCGTGCTCGCCTTCCAGTCCGGCCAGATCGACGCGTTCGTGATCGACCTGCCCACCGCGTTCTACCTCGCGAACGCCGAGCTCGATGGCGGCAAGATCCTCGGCCAGTTCGCCGACACGACAGGCGGCGACCAGCTCGCGTACGTGCTGCCCAAGGGTTCCGAGCTGACCGAGCCGGTGTCGAAGGCGCTCGATGAGCTCCGCGCGGACGGCACGCTCGACGAGCTGCAGAAGACCTGGCTGAGCGAGGCCGTCGACGTTCCGGTCCTCGGCTGAACATGACCACGACCGACGCCGCGTGGCAGCCGAGCGAGCTCGAGCTCGCCCGGCGCGCCACGCGGCGCCGGCAGTCCACGAAATCGGTGCTGATCGCGCTCGCGAGCACCGTCGTCTTCGTGGCCGTCGTCGGCTACGCGATCGTCTCCAGCCCCGGCTGGGAAGACGTGCGCCGGAGCTTCTTCGACGTCGACATCGCGCTCGCCGCCTTCCCCTCGGTGCTCGCCGGGCTGTGGGTCAACATCCAGGTGCTGCTGGTGGCCGCCCTCGCCGTCGCGGTGATCGGCACGCTGCTGGCAGTGATGCGCTCGCTGCGCGGCCCGGTGTTCTTCCCGCTCCGCGCCCTCGCGACGGTCTACACCGACCTCTTCCGCGGGATGCCGCTGCTGATCGTGCTGTACCTCGTCGGGTTCGGCATCCCCGCCCTCGGCATCTTCGGCCGCGTCCCGGTCGTGCTCTGGGGCACCATCGCGATCGTCCTCACCTACTCGGCGTATGTGGCGGAGGTGCTCCGCGCGGGCATGGAGGCGGTGCATCCCTCGCAGCGCATCGCCGCCCGCTCGCTCGGACTCAGCCACGCGCAGACCCTGCGCATCGTCGTCATCCCGCAGGGTGTGCGCAAGGTCGTGCCCGCCCTCATGAACGACTTCGTGTCGATGCAGAAGGATGTGGGACTCATCTCCGTCCTCGGTGCCGTCGACGCCGTGCGCGCCGCCCAGATCCAGGTCGCCGCCACCTACAACTTCACCCCGTACATCGTGGCGGGGCTCCTCTTCGTCGCCATGAGCCTGCCGATGATCCGGCTCACCGACTGGGTCTCGGCACGCCTCGCCCGCCGCGAACAGACCGGCGGTGTCGTATGAGCGTGCTCGACGTCATCGGCGTGCGCAAGGACTTCGGCGACCACCAGGTGCTACGCGGCATCGACCTGACTCTCGCCCAGCACGAGGTCGTGGTGCTCATCGGCGCCTCCGGTTCGGGCAAGTCGACACTGCTGCGCACGATCAACCTCATCGAGCGGGTCGACGACGGCCGCATCCTGCTCAGCGGTGACGACATCACCGATCCCACGGTCGACCAGGATGCGGTGCGCGCCCGCATCGGCGTCGTGTTCCAGCACTTCAATCTCTTCCCGCATCTGCGCGTGATCGACAACGTCACGCTTGCTGCGCGCCGCGTGCACGGCGTGCCGCGCGAGCAGGCGCGTGCGCGCGGAATGGAGCTGCTCGAGACGCTGGGCCTCGGGGTGAAGGCACGTGAGTTCCCCGACCGCCTGTCGGGCGGCCAGCAGCAGCGCGTCGCGATCGTCCGCGCGATCATGACCGATCCGGAGCTCCTGCTGCTCGACGAGATCACGAGCGCGCTCGACCCGCAGCTCGTCGGCGAGGTGCTCGATCTGGTGCGCGAGCTCAAGACCCGTGGCTCCACCATCCTGATGGCGACGCACGAGATGTCGTTCGCACGTGAGGTGGCCGACCGCATCATGTTCATGCAGGGCGGCACGATCATCGAGCAGGGAACGCCCGCGCAGGTGTTCGATGCCCCGCAGCATCCCGAGACGATCCGGTTCCTCGAGCGCGAACGCCGCGGCGGCGCCCTCGCCTGAGCCCGCGCCGCGCTCGAGTGCTCTCGCGGACGCGCGCGTGCTCGAGGGACGCACCTTCGTGTTCGAGGGACGCGTCTTGCGGCTCATGAGCCCCAAAACCCGCGTTTCGGGTCCCTCGAACAGGGGGTGAGTCCGTTCGAGGGACGCGTGTTGCGGCCTCGAGCCCCGAATTTGCGCGTTTCGAGTCCCTTGAACAAGCGGTGGGTGGCTTCAGGGGACGCGTACTGCGGATGCGGGATCAGCGGGCGAGGGAGAACACGAAGACGAGCTCGAGCACGAAGACGGCCACGAGGACGAACAGCCCGAGCACGACCTTCAGCAGTTGCCGCTTTCGGCGCAGGCGCTGGCCGCCGGCCGCGACGGCCGGGGGTGGGGTGACCATCGGCGACGGGGATTCGGCGGATGCGGTCTCGGGCAGCTTGTCGTCGCGCCAGCGCGCCCACTGGTCGAGCTTCTGCGTGACGGCGTCGACCGTGGCAAGCAGCCAGGTCCAGGTCTCCGGGTCCGTCGTCACCAAGGGACGCTTCGCGTAGAGGAACAGCCAGTCGTCAACGATCTCGACGTCGAGCTGAGCCGCGTTGTCGATGAATCGGGCCATGATGTCGGGCGTGAACAGATAGAGGGCGTCCCGTTCGTAGCCCGCCGGGCAGTACAGCGCGAAGTGCCGGTCGAAGTCGCCTTCGAGGCTCAGGCGCTGCTCCCGATCAATGGTCACCGGCAGATTGGATTGCCCCATCACGCCGTTGTTCTCTCGAGCGTCGAGCACGATGTTCGGCAGCTGCACGTCGAGCTTGATGGCCACGTAGCCCCACCGATACGCGTCGTAAGAGTTGTCGCCCGTCGTGTAGCGGTAGTTCGAGAACTCGACGAAACGGCCACCGCCGCGACGCAGCACGGGAAAGGATGCGCGGAAGCGACCCAGATGGAAGATGACACCGGGAAGGTCGCGGTCGAGCTCCTTCCCTTCGTTGACCAACCCGTTCGCGCGAGCGAACATCGCGATCCGGTAGATGTACTCCTCTTGCGCGCTCAGGGCTCGGACGGACACGGCGTATCCGCCCACGGCCACCAGTGCAAGCGCCGCGACAGCCAGGAGGTCCAGTAGGGACGGTGTCGCCAACGAGCCGAGGAGGAAGGAGATGGCTGATGCCACGACGGAGATGACGAAACAGAACGCAGCCCCCATCGCCACGAGGCTGCCGAAGAACGCGGCGCGCGGCGTGTCGGTCGTGCGATTCTTGCGGCTGAACTCCTTCAGCTCGGCGGGGTCGATCGGAGCGGTGAGTGGCGTTGTGTCGATGGTCATCGGTTCACCGGTTCAGCGGGCGAGGGAAAACACGAAGACGATCTCCAGCACGAAGACGGCCACGAGGGCGAAGAGGGCAAGCAGACCCTTCAGGAGCTCTCGCTTCTGACGCAGACGCCGACCGCCGGCGGCGATAGCGGGCGGCGGGGTGACCAGAGGAGGCAGCGGCTCGGCGGATGAGGTCTCCGGCAGCTTGTCGTCGCGCCAGCGCTCCCACTGGTCGAGCTTCTGCGTGACGGCGTCGACGGTCGTCATGAGCCACATCCAGGTGGCGGGGTCCGTCGTGACCAGGGGACGCTTCGCGTACAGGAACAGCCAGTCGTCGACGATCTCGACATCCACCTGTCCGGCGTTGTCGATGAAGCGCGCCATGATGTCGGGGGTGAAGAGATAGAGGGCATCGCGTTCGTACCCCGCCGGGCAGTACAGGGTGAAGTGCTCGTCGAACTCCGCCCCCAGGCTCTGGCGCTGCTCTGGGCGAAGGACGACGGGTAGGTTCGACTGCCCCCAGAGCCCGTTGTTCCCTCGCGCGTCGAGCACGATGTTCGGAAGCAGGGCGTTGAGCTTGATCGCCACGTACCCCCAGCGGTACCGGTCGCTGCGGGCCCTCGCGTAGTGGTAATTCGAGAACTCGACGAACCGTCCGTCTTCTCGCCGGAGAACCGGTGAGGCGACGCGCGACCGTCCGACCGTGAAGAGGATTCCGGGAAGCTTGCGATCGAGCTCCCTCCCTTCGTTCACGAACCCGTTGGCCTGAACGAACCTGGCGAATCGGTACCTCGCCATCTTGTACTGCTGATTAGCCCGCTCGGACGCCCTCCACCCGACGGCCGTGAGCAGCAGCGCGACGATGAGGGGAAGAACCCCCAGGACAAGCGTGTCCAAGAAGGCCTCTGCCACGAGGCCGATGAAGATCATGACGAGCGCGAAGCCCGCGCCGCAGAGACCCAGGAGCACCATCCACGCCTCGAGACTGCCGCCCTCGAGCGGAGGCCCGACGGTGCGGTTCTTGCGGAGGAATTCCTTCAGCTCGGCGGGGTCGACCGGGGCGGTGAGCGGCGTCGTGTCGAGGGTCATCGGTTCACCGCATCCGCATCCCACTGCAGCGACGAGCCCGCGGGTAGCGGGAGGGCTTCGAGCGCGGGGTCGGCGCACAGGGCTTCGATCAACCCCGCGTCGCCGCCGATGATCGTGGAGTCGAAGTCGACCTCGGTGGCCAGCACCCACGACCGGTCCGACGGCCACATGAGCGACGGGGATGCGGCGAACTGCGCGAATCCGGCGCGCTCCATCTCCGCATCGCGCCACGGGACCTCGTGCGGCCAGGTGGGTTCGGCGAAGACATCCAGCGGGCCCCAGAAGAGCACGTAGTCGCGGCCGGGCAGCGACAACCGCGGTCCACGCGACGCAGCGTCGTCGAGGATGCCGGGCTGCCAGCTCTCCTTCGCATACGGACGATTGAAGGGGTCCCGCATCGCGTGGGCCAGCATCTCCTGGTGCCGCTCGAGGTCGGGCTCGTCCGAGGCGGTGAACACCGCCCGCGACGGGGTGATCCCGTAGTGGCCGACCAGACCGCCCCACCCCTCCCACACGGCGGCGTACCCGACGGCGGTGCCGCGCGCGGCGAGGTGCCGACCGATGGCGGCGAGGGTCGCGGCATCCAGCTCGCCCTCGCGCGGGGCTTCGTATTCCCAGCCATCGTCGGAGCGGGAGCGTGCGCCGTAGATGGGGCCGTCGATCGGGGCGCGACCGACCAGGGCGCCCCACTGCGCCGTCGGGTGAAGCCGGGTACCGAAGGATGCGGCGGCGTCGCCCCATCGCGCGACCTCGGAGTCGATCTCGGGCTGTGCGTCGGCGAAGGCGTCCCATGCACGCCGATGCTCGTCCTGCGGAAGGGGCGGCCACGCCATCCCGACCGGCCGCGACCGCGTCGTTGGGTGGAAGATGCGGGCGTACGCGGCGAAGCCGCGGGGAACGACGTCGTGCATCGTCCCTTCCCAGGGATCGTCCGTCCGCTCACGCAGCCAGTCACCGACCGAGACGTCCGGGGTCCACTCCATGCGGCCACGCTACCGGCCGCGATCTGGCTCGGATGCGGCGGCGGGCCGCATCCGCTAGACTTCTGAGGTTGTCTGGATACATCTGTGTCCCGACACGTGCATTACACCCTCCTGCTGCCGGGAAGTGCCCGGTAGCCGTTCTAGTCCGAAGGAGGTGGGTTAGTGACGCACTCGCACCAGTACGAGCTCATGGTCATCTTCGACCCCGAGATCGACGAGCGTCAGGTTGCCCCCAACCTCGACAAGTTCCTGAAGGTCATCACCAACGATGGCGGTTCGGTGGACAAGGTCGATGTCTGGGGCCGTCGTCGTCTCGCGTACGAGATCCAGAAGAAGTCCGAGGGCATCTACGCCGTCGTCAACTTCGTCGCCACCAGCGAGGCCACGCAGGAGCTCGACCGTCAGCTGAAGCTGAACGAGTCGATCCTTCGCACCAAGGTCCTCCGTGCCGAAGAGGCGATCGCTCAGGTCGCCGCCGAAGCCAAGCGCTCCGAGGAGAAGGCAGCCCGCAAGGCGGCCGCTCCCGCGAAGGCAGCGAAGGCCTAAGGCTCATGGCCGGCGAAACCGTCATCACCGTCGTGGGTAACCTCACGGCCGATCCCGAACTGCGTTACACGCAGAACGGGCTCCCCGTCGCGAACTTCACGATCGCCTCCACGCCGCGCAATTTCGATCGCGCGTCGGGTGAATGGAAGGACGGCGAAGCGCTGTTCCTTCGTGCATCGGTGTGGCGTGAGTTCGCCGAGCACGTTGCGGGCTCGCTGACGAAGGGAAGCCGCGTCATCGCGACCGGCCGCCTGAAGCAGCGCTCCTACCAGGACCGTGAGGGCAACAACCGCACCTCCATCGAGCTCGAGGTCGACGAGATCGGCCCGAGCCTGCGCTACGCCACCGCTCAGGTGACGCGCGCGGCCGGTGGCAACAGCGGTGGTGGCGGCGGACAGTCGCGTGCCCAGGTCGCCGACGAGCCGTGGGCGACCCCCGGCTCGCCTGCCGGCGGCAACAACACGGCGAACGGTGCCGACGCATGGGGCGCCCCCGGCGCCTACGGCGACGACACCCCGTTCTGACAACACACTTCTTCTTAAGGAAACAACATGGCTGGAAAGTCGAGCGGCGACCGCCGCAAGCCGCGGAAGGGCGCGAAGAACGCTGCTCCCGCGAAGGCGATCCGCGTCGGCGTCATTGACTACAAGGACGTCGCCACGCTTCGCAAGTTCATCTCCGAGCGTGGAAAGATCCGCGCCCGTCGTATCACCGGTGTCTCGGTGCAGGAGCAGCGTCTGATCGCCCGCGCGATCAAGAACGCCCGTGAAATGGCGCTCCTGCCCTACGCTGGCGCAGGCCGGTAAGGGGTACCGACATGGCAAAGCTGATTCTCACGAACGAGGTCACCGGGCTCGGTAGCGCCGGTGACGTGGTCGAGGTCAAGAACGGGTACGCCCGCAACTACCTCATCCCCCAGGGCTTCGCTGTCGCGTGGACCCGTGGTGGCGAGAAGCAGGTCGCGTCGATCCGCGCCGCCCGCGAGGCTCGCGCGATCCACGACCACGAGGACGCCGTCGCACTGAAGAACGCTCTCGAGGCCGACAAGGTCAAGCTCACCGTCAAGGCGGGCGCTGAGGGTCGTCTGTTCGGCTCGGTCAAGACCGAGGACGTCGCCAACGCCGTCAAGACCGCCGGCATCGGCGAGATCGACAAGCGCAAGGTGCAGTTCACGTCGCCGATCAAGTCGGTGGGTGTGCACGAGGCCACGGTTCGTCTTCGCGACGACGTGACCGCCGTGATCTCCCTCCAGGTGGTCGCCGCGAAGTAACGCCTACAGGGCATGCCGGATGGCGGGGAGTCGATGAGACTCCCCGCCATCCGCCGTTTTCACCCTCAGATCCGAGCGTGACGGCGGCGGGCGATGAGCGCGATGAGCGCGCCGAACCCTGCCAGGAGGAAGGCGCCGAGCGCGAGGCCCGCCACATCCGCTCCGCCCGTCATCGCGAGCGACCCGTCAGCTGTCCGGGCACCGGCACTGACGACGCCGGTCACCGCAGCGGGGCTTCCATTCGCGCCGGGCGTTCCCGGGGTACCGGGCGTTCCGGGCGTTCCGGGCGTTCCGGGCGTTCCGGGCGTTCCGGGCGTGCCGGGCGTTCCGGGCGTGCCGGGCGTGCCGGGGGTACCGGGCGTTCCGGGCGTGCCGGGCTCACCAGGCGTGCCGGGCTCACCGGGGGTTCCCGGGGTGGTTCCCGGGTTCTCCGTCGTCGAGTCGCCCGTCACCGAGATGGCGTTGCCGCCGAGGGTGATCGGCGCCGTGATGGGAAGGGCCACCTGCGTGCCGCCGAGGATGCCGTCCTCACCCGACGTGAGCACCGGAACCGTGCCGTTGCCGGTCGGAGCGACCGTCTCGGCGTCGGTGGAGGTGCTGTCGCCCGTGAGCGAGATGGCGTTGCCGCCCGCGGTGACCGGGGCCGTGATCGGCGCGAGCACCTGGCTGCCGCCGAGGATGCCGTCCGTCCCGTCCGTCATCGCCCCGTCGGTGCTGCCGGAGCCGGTGGTGCCGGTCGCCGTGGCGGCGTCGGTCGTGGTGCTGTCTCCGGTGAGGGAGATGGCGTTGCCGCCGACCGTGACCGGTGCGGCGATCGGGGCGACCGCCTGCGTGCCGCCGAGGACGCCGTCCGTGCCGTTCGTCATCGCGCCGTCGGTGCTGCCGGAGCCAGTGGAGGCGGGTGCCGTGGCGGCGTCCGTGGTGGTGCTGTCGCCGAGCAGAGAGATCGCGTTGCCGCCGACCGTGACCGGGGCGGTGACGGGTGCGACGACCTGGGTGCCGCTGACGGCGCCGTCGGAGCCGCCGGTCATCGCGCCGTCCGCGCTGCCGGACCCGGCAGTTCCCGCGGCCGTGGTGGCGTCCGTGGTCTCGCTGTCGCCGAGAAGCGAGATGGCGTTGCCGCTGACGGTGACCGGTGCGGTGACAGGTGCGACGACCTGCGTGCCGCTGACGGCGCCGTCGGAGCCGTCCGTGGTTGCAGCCGTGCCCGCATCCGACGTCGGCGCGGCGGGCGCCGTCTCGGCGCCGGACGACGTGCTGTCGCCGGTGAGCGAGATGCTCGTGCCGCTGACGGTGACGGGGATCGTCACATCGACCAGCGCCTGGGTGCCGCTGGCGATCCCTTCGGTGCCGGACGTCTCGTCCGATCCTGTGCTGGGCGTGGGCGCGGCCACCTCGGTCGCCGCATCCTGCGACGCGGAGTCTCCCAGCAGGGAGATGGCGTTGCCGCTGACCGTCACGGGGACCGCGACGTTGATCAGCCCTTGGGTGCCCGAGAGCAGGCCGTCCTGCCCGTCTGTCTCGGCCGCGTTCGCGACCGTTGCTCCGGCGAGGGCGATGCCGCCGCCGATGAGCGCTCCGAGGAGCACTCGCTTTGCGAATGTACGCATGATTCTGTCTCCTGATTGATCGATTCGGACCGCGCATAAGCGCGGATGCACGCGAGCGTGCAGGGGATGTGTCGCGCGTGAGACGCGACCCGAATCGGTCAGTCGGGAGAGATGTCGGTGTCGAAGACCGGGGAAGAGGGAAGGTCGTCGTCGCCGTCACGGGGAGCGACGGCCGAGCCCGCAGAACCAGGCCACGCGGAGCCGTTCACCCATCCGAGGGCGAAGCTCAGCGGGCCGGAGGAGGAGCCCGAGGAAGACGAGCCGGAGGGCGCAGAGCCCTCCCACGGAGCGGAGTGTCCGGGCAACGGCGGTGCGCCGAAGAGATCCAGGCTGCGGGCGGGTGCGGCCGCACTCGGCGTGGCGAACGCGGCTCCGCCGGCTCCCGCGACGCTCGCATGGCGCGCGTCCACCGTTGCTGCCAGCGCGGCCACGAGGGCTGCGGTGGCTGCTTCCTGCGTCGGGTGAGGACCCGCGCCGGGCTCGGATACCTGGTCCGTGCCCGGAATGGGAACGGACGGGACGACTCCCCCGCTCGTCGGGTGACCGGGCGTGCCGATGACGGTGCCGACCGTGTCGTCCACCGAGCCGACCACACCGGGAACAGCGCCGACCACGCCGGAAACGACGCCCACCGCGCTCGGAAGGTCGATCGCGCGGACGACGTCGGAGATGACGGGAACCGGCTCCACGATCCCACCCACCCCGTCGACGACCGGCTGCACGACGTCGGTGACGACGGGCTGCACGATCTCGGTGACAACGGGCTCGACAACGGGCTGAAGCTCCGGGACGACCTCGGGCACGTAGGCGACAGTGTCCGACACGGTGGTCGTCACGGTCGAGACCGTCTGCGAAGCCGCATCCGCCACGGGGGCGACGGGCGGAAGAATGTCGCTGACGGCGTCCGTGGTCGCTCCGACGAGGTCTGACGCCGCGCCTGTGACGCCGCCTACGAGTCCGATGAGGCCTCCGCGATCGTCGTCTTCGGCGTGCGCGGTAGAGGGGGAAGTCAGCACGGAAATGCCGGCCCACAGCAGGCCGACGCCGGCGGCGAGCAGGAGGAACCGGCCCGCGCGTCGCGATGATCCGTTCACTGACTCGTCCACGTCACCCCCTGTGCGTCATCGGCAGGGTCAGTTGTGCCCGGCACCTTACTCAGGTCCCGGCGTGTCGCAGGGGGCTTGCGCAACGGGCGGAAACGTGGCAGAGGCACGCGCCTCGAGTCGGTGATCCGGCGGGTGGGCCTGTGCACAACTCGGGTCGATTCGCAACCTTAAAGCACCACTTCAACCACATGACATTCCGCAGGTGTGGGTAACAGGAAAGTCCAGACCAGGACACATAAAACTGACCCGTCAAGGAGCGGGTTATCCACTTATCCACAGTGCTCGTCCACAGGGTGCGCGGCGTTTCGCGCAATTTCCCCACAGGGTTATCCACAGGGCCGTTTGCGTGGGAAATGGGTCGACTTTAGCGTGGGGGAGGCTTCAGAGCCGGCCCGAGAAAAGGCCCCGCGCGCGTCAGGGGAGACGCAGTGTCGGAGGCGGGTGATGTGCTTGCGCATCGTCCCGTTTCCGTGCGCGCGGGTGCGCGTAACGCGGGTCGATCACGTTCGAACAGCGACGCCTTCCGGCGCCAGAGGGGAGTGTGGACACTCGTGTCCATCGCCGACATCCCAGCGGACCGCCTCGAGCCCCGACGCGAGTACGAACGAACGCCTCCGCACGACGTGCTCGCCGAGCAGAGCACCTTGGGCGGCATGCTCCTGTCGAAGGATGCGGTGGCCGACGTCATCGAGAGCCTGCGCGGTGCGGACTTCTATGTCCCCAAGCACGAGCTGATCTTCGAGGCCATCCTCACGCTCTACTCGCACGGCGAGCCGACCGATGTCATCGCCGTCACCGACGAGCTCATCAAGACCGGTGATCTGCAGCGCGCGGGTGGTGCCGACTACCTGCACACGCTGACCTCGATCGTTCCGACCGCGGCGAACGCCGGCTACTACGCGTCGATCGTCTCGGAGCGCGCGTTGCTGCGTCGTCTCGTCGAGGCGGGGACGCGCATCGTGCAGATGGGCTACGCCGGTCAGGGTGAGGCGACCGAGATCGTGAACGCGGCGCAGGCCGAGATCTACTCGGTGACCGGAACCGAGACCACCGAGGACTACGTGCCGCTGACGACGGCGGTGGATGCGGCCGTCGAGGAGATCGAGGCCGCTCGCGGTCGCGACGGCTCGATGACGGGTGTGCCAACGGGCTTCGCTCAGCTCGACGAGTTGACGAACGGTCTGCACGGCGGTCAGATGATCGTCGTCGCCGCTCGCCCTGCCATGGGTAAGTCGACGCTCGCGCTCGACTTCGCCCGGGCGGCGGCCATCAAGCACAACATGCCCGCGATCTTCTTCTCGCTCGAAATGGGCCGCAGCGAGATCGCGATGCGTCTGATGAGCGCCGAGGGGGCCATCCCGCTGCAGAACATGCGCAAGGGAACCCTCGACCAGCGCGACTGGACGACCGTCGCCGCCACTCGCGGCCGCATCAACGACGCGCCCCTGTACATCGACGACAGCCCCAACATGACGCTCGTCGAGATCCGCGCGAAGTGCCGCCGCCTGAAGCAGCGCGTGGGACTCAAGATGGTGATCATCGACTACCTGCAGCTGATGACCAGCGGCAAGAAGGTCGAGTCGCGTCAGCAGGAGGTCAGCGAGTTCTCACGTGCGCTCAAGCTGCTCGCGAAGGAGCTGCAGGTTCCCGTCATCGCGCTGTCTCAGCTGAACCGTGGCTCCGAGCAGCGCCAGGACAAGCGCCCCCAGGTGAGCGACCTGCGTGAGTCCGGCTCGATCGAGCAGGACGCCGACATGGTCATGCTGCTGCACCGCGACTCGGTGTACGACAAGGACGTGCGCCCCGGCGAGGCCGACCTCATCATCGCGAAGCACCGTAACGGCCCGACCGCGACGATCGAGATCGCCTTCCAGGGTCACTTCTCGCGCTTCACCGACATGGCCGCGGGGATGTAGCTGTAGTTGTTTTTGAAATGTCCATATCGCGGGTGAAATGTCCACACGATGTCCATATGGACATTTCGGCGATTGAGGCCTGTGTGGGTGTAGCCTCCACGCCGAGACGGCGTCGACCACAGGTAGGGGACGAGCGCTTCGCCTTCGGGTCAGTTGATGAAGATGGGCCTCGTTCCTAGGAAACTCATCAAGGAGGGCGCTCGCGCGCGCGTCCAGGGCACGATGAACGGGCGTCGAGACGAAAAGGCTTAACGCGCACCGCTCGTCGACGCCGCATCTCCTGCATGTCAATCAGCTCCTTCTGCACGCCGGCGACCGGATATCCCGCGGCAGGATCAGCCTCGGACGCCGTAAGCCGCAGCGACCTCGACGAGGTCGATAGATTTAATGGCTATCCGCCGCGACATCGCTGGCCGGTTTCCCGACCTAGGAGTCGCGTGTCGCGTAGCAAGGTGAAGAAGAAGCGTCCGAAGCGTTGGCTACGCAATTGGTTCAGGGCGCGTTGGGTGTCGCTTTACGAGTCGCCGTTCGCGGAACTCGTCACAGCCGCCGGAACGGTCATTGGTAGCGCGATCATCTCCCTGTCCGGCGGTCTGGAGGATCGATGGTCGCTGATGGTCGCGGGGGCAATCATCATCGTGATCGGGCTGCTTCCAACTTGGGCACGGTCGATGTCGATCAATCGCGGGATGCGTCGGGATGCGCTCCTCGATGCGCGCGCCGATGTCGCTGACGCGTACGTCAGACGAGTCCTGAGCGACGCAGCGGAACTGGTCGGTGTGGCGAGGGCGCAGCGCGTCGCGCAGGCCGCTCAGGAGATCGCTACGGTCGTTGACGAGATCTGGAAACGCTTCTACAGCGGCAGCGACACCGTGCGCGTCATCTACTACGCGATCAGTGACGATGAGACGAAGCTCGAGCCCTCCGTCGTGGAGGGGCGAGAGGGTGACGCGCGATCATTCGACGCGACCGCGGACCTGCGCGGTCAGCTTGGGCTCGATCGCCTCGACATCGACGAGTTGTTCGAGTACCACGAAGACGTGGAAGAGCTCCCCGACGAGTGGGGATCAAGGGATCGAGGCTATGTCTCCTTCATCAGCATTCCTGTGCGTGTCGGTGGCCAGGGATACGGTCTCATCAGCGTCGATTCATCCGTTGAGGGAGAACTCGATGCGCGAGACGGTGAATCGCTCGCCGTATACGCGTCTGCGCTGGGCTTTTACTTCGCCGCAGCCGCTCGTGGTAGACATGGACGTAACACAGGAGGTGAAGCAGATGGCTGAGATCAAGAGTGTCAAACTCAACGCAACGAAGGTGGCCGAGCGAGCGAAGCGCGAATCGAAAGCCGCCACCTTCACCGCGGAGCAGCGTGCGAAGACGATCCTCCGGAACCGCGCCGCTCAGCGCGCGAACCAGACGCAGCGCGCTCGTTTTTCCTAACGTCGCCGGGCCGCGATCTCATCGTGGCGCAGACGGACGGCATGCATCACCTGAGTCACGTATCTCGCTGCACCCTTCACATTTCGGCCGGTGAGTGTCGTGGCGTTCGACCCTTTGCTCTCGGAGCCGTATCCGGGATTCGTCCGCGACGCTCGCGTGCCCGACCTCATCGAACCCTTGATCCTCGACATCGTAAGCCCCCTGCTTATCCGCGTCACCGGGACGGAAGCCGGCCGTGCTCGCCGCATCGTTTCCCGCTGGAACGGATTACGAACTAGATGAGCTGATTTGCGCGGTCAGCGACCGCGCTGCGGGCCGCGATATCGATCAGGTGGCCCCTCAATGAGGACGCTTCGTCTATTCGACTGCGATCTCGAGTCGATAGCCAATCTGATGCGGGCTACAGAACGTACTGTTCTCTCCAATCGCATCCCATCGGACGCGCACTCGGGCCGGCGGCATGCGGACGCAACACCTTAGTCGCGACCGTTGCGTGCATGCGGCGCGGACCGATTCTGACAGTCGATGCAGAATCGCCCTTCTTCCTACTACTCAGGCCCCGTCCGCGTCCCATTTCGCTTCAGCGTCCGCACGCTGAGCCTGTCGCTCGTATCCACGTGCGACCGCCTTGAGGGCGCGGTGCACTCGGCGCCAGTCCTCACGCTCGTCCGCGCGGGCCCTAAATCGGTGGGCAAGTTCCCGCTCCTGATCCCCACCCTCGTAGATGCCCTTGGTCCAGGAGCCTCGAGCGTCCATCACTCCGCCGACGAAACCGTTCTCCATCTCGTGAGTGCCGACGATCTCTAGCACCTCGCACACCGCGCCCGCAGGCCATCCCTCGGCAGCTTCGCCTGCACCGTATGCGAGCACAGCCCCCAGCATCTCGTCACCCACCTTTGCTCGATCGCGCTCTGCCAGCAGAGAACGACACTCGATGACCCACCGCGTCAATTCCTTGGCGTCAGGGATCCAAGTTGTACCGTCCGTACCCGGTAGCTGCTTCCAATCGCGAAGCACACGCCAAGCGAGAGCAGATGCTGCCGGATCTCTCGAGTCATCCTTCGGCTTGCTCGCCGGTCGCGTCGCAAGACAAACCAGCTCCACGAACTCTGCTGGGTTCGAACGGAGTACCCGATACAGCGCGGCGGGGTAGTGCGTCGTTCGGTCAAGCAGTGGAAAGAAGAGATACTCGTACCGCGCCATCACGCCGTCCGAGGCCCCCTTGTTGGCGAGGTAGTCGAGCGCGGTTCCAATCCTGTGCGATGCCCCCCTCAGTTCCTCGGCCGAGTTGCCACTCAAGATCTCATCGAGTGCCGCGGTTGCATCGTCGGGCCCCATCACGACCGGGCCGCCCTTCTCCTCATGAGTGAGGGCAAAGTCGAACAGCTGGAGTGCACTGACCGGGCGGTGACGGTCGAGCAGCTCTCTAAAGGCCCGAGACCGTTCCCCTTCACCGATCACCCATGGACTCACGTTGGACCAGTAGGCATCGACCAAGCTCGTTTCGATGCGCTCCAGCAGATCCCATGTCGCTGGCTTCGCTTCCATGGTTAGCGCCAATGCCAGGCGATCCGTCGGTGCTTCATGCAACTCGCGCAGTCTGGCCTCGATCCACGCTAATCCACCTTCAGTGAGCGATCGACGCGCGAAGTAGGACTGAGCGGCCTGTCGCCGGGCCTGCCTTTCACCGAGCAGCCAGTCGAGCGCCCAGCCATCAATCTCAGCGGTAGACAGCTCCACGAGCAGAACGCCAATGATGTGGGGGTTGTCAACCTTGTCGATCAACATCTCCAATTCATCGCGCCCTACCTGCACGATCTCAGCCACCGCGGTCCTTTGCCTCGCGGGCACGTCGACCGTCGCTGCCGAGTCGTCATCGTCGAGGCCCAACCGACCCCGGTCCCATCCGAACAAGGCAGCATGTTCCGATGCCTTGCCGGGATCAGGCAGCGCCGCCAGTACATGCCGCAGCTTGTCCAGCTTCTCATTCGAGAGTGCCCAGTGAGCGTCGGCGAATTCCTCATGACGCAGGACCTCAGCGTGGAGCGCATCCCACAGCCTCCGCGCCGACAACGTCGACATATCCGTAGCTGCTGCCGCGGCGAGCATCGCGTCCGTCGCGATGTCGTAATCACGAGGATGGAGATCGTCCAGCAAGGGAACGACATCAACCCAACGGTCTACGTCAGTCCCCGCCAAATCGACAACCATCTGAGTCACCTCGCCGACAAAGGTTCCCCACTCTGCGACGGAGACCTCTTGCGTTTCCGGGCCCCAATCTCGATAAGTCGGGTTGCTTGGGCTCATCGAGAACGAGTTCGAGTTCGGCAGCAACTGGAGCAGGAGACGCCAGCCAAGGTCGGGCCGCCGATCGACTAGTCGTCGAAGCACCGACATCTTTGACGACATTCCGGCAGCCGTGTACTGGATCCACGGCAGGAGAAGGTTCTCGAGGCTTCGGAATGCGGTGTTGCCGGAGTTTTCTCGCCCGTGGTCGTAATCGGTCAACCGAGCCAGGACGTTCATCGCGCTCGGAAAGTGCTCTCGTGAACGCGCGAGCACTTCAAGCGCCCACAGAAGGTAAACATGCGGCGAAGTCTGAGACAGCACATCCGTCTGCTCATCGGCGGGCGGAAAGAGGCTCTTGAGGCTTGGAGCCTCGTCTCCCAGGTCGTCCAACAGCGTATCCAAGAACAACTCGGGCGCGGCTTCGGCGAGAGTGGGTAGCACGTGTGCGATGCGCTTCCAGCCTTCGGTCCCGAGCCCCGAAGCTCGCGACAAGATCCGACCGACTACACGCTCAGCCCAATCCTTCCCCGCGCGGCCCGCGACCTCGCCTCCAATCAGTGCCATTAGCGCGACCCCTCCCGCGAGGCCCTCTTCGATCTCGCGCGAGTGCGGCCGCTTCTCCCCTCGCAACTGCGCGGCAAAACGCGCAGCCGCGTCCGGAATATCCAGCGGGTTGTGCTCGAACAATGCTCCTTCGACCACCTCCGACCACCGCTCGAGGTCGGAGCTCGTCAGGGCAGGGAATAGAGAGAGCGACGCTTCGACCGGTGCTGTCACTCGCCAGGCATCTCCCGCGCGCACGAATACGGGATCATCACCGCTGGAGAGCGACACAATTACCGACTCAAGTTCGTCCCAGTCGGCACGAACCAAGCGTTCGAGCAGAGCACGGTCGCCGTCGTCCGCCGTCCATTGCACCGCAAGTGCTAGGCGCGAAGCAGCCGCTAGATCATCTCGGCGCGAATCGGGAACCGCGGACTGAGCCCGGGAGTCCAACGCCAGGGACCGGAAGAACGCCTTCGGACTTCTGCGGTAGAGCGCGGCCATCCTCTCCGCTTCGCGTGATGCAATACCCGATTCCTGGAGGACCCGTGACGTCTCGCTGCGCCCAGGGACTGCGACTTCGACGAGGTCGGCGCCGGGCTTGACGGCCATCCCTTTGTGGGCGAGAAGGATGACCGGGTGCCCCCCATTGGCAGCCAACGCGAGGGACGGCTCCGGGAACGTCGGGATCAGAAGATGCGGCACATTGCTTTCTGAAAGCCGCGCCCAAGCCGCGGCGCTCTCCACGAGGATGGCCGACGGACGATCCTCAAGGGCATGCAGCGCCACGTACGTGACCGCGAGAGCTTCCTCGATCGAACGACCCTGAACAGTGAGCATTCGTCGTGAGTCGGTCGAGCCAAGGAGCGCCGCTATACCCTCGCGCACGAACTCCTGACTTGCGGCGAATAGCTGCTCGGGCAACTCCACCCGCATCGAGAGCCGGAACTCATGCCACCATCGTTCGATCGTCTGCACATCTCGCGGGTAGCGACCAAGAAGCTCCGAGAGCCAGATGTGAGCTGACGGGGTCTTCTGAAGCCATCCCTCAAGGTCATCGGCGTCCAGCGCCGACACACTCGAGAACTCGCCTTCCGCGGACTTGCCCTCAGCCCACGCAGTCTTACCAGACCAACGCCTCGTCGTCACGAACACAAAATTCGTTATGATGCGCTCCTCCTTGGGCAGGGCGAGGCGATTCGTATAGTCGCTTTCTGCTTTACCCGCGGCATTCTGGTCAGTACCGAGTTCGAAGCGCAGCCGACCCGCAGGAAGGTAGCTGGCGTATGTGCCGTCAGACATCGCGAGTCCATCCCAGCCACGAAGCGCGACGCCGTCGCCAGCTCGCACGGAGAGCTGGGTGATGCCTGGCGTCGCATCGAGAAGGCGACGCAGCATTTCGGGCGCCTTCTCCTGAGCGACTCTGCCGCCCCACGCATTCAGGTCGTTCGCTGTCACCCGCTCAGGCTCGACGTCGCGGACTCGAACGTTGGGCGTGACTTCTTCGCCCCGGGCCGCAGCAAAGGCATCGATGTCCTCGGCCCGAAACTTGGTCCGGTTTGAGCCGGGGATGCTGGCTACCGGCAGTCGACCATCCCTCGCCATGTTCCGCACCGTATTCACGTGAAGGCCCAGTCGCTTCGCCGCTTCGCCGACTCCAATGAACTCGTCCACACGTACATTCTACACAAGGCGAGGTGCTGAATGTAGGTTTTGTAGAAATGAGTTGACACGGTCAATCGCTCGGGTGGATTGCGGCTCGCGGGCGATGCGCTGCGAGGGATTTCTCTTGCTGTGCGCCTCGGCTCGATGGCGCTCGTGAGAGCCGTCTGCACCGACGACCGTCGGCCATCACCCGGCTTCGACTCGCCCTTCTCGTACTTTTGGTACGTGTAGCGCGTCAGGCCGGAGTGGTACGCGACGTACTCCTGGCTGAGCCCGCGCTCCTGGCGGAGTCGTTGAAGGTTCGTGGCGAGCTGGCCGGCATAGTCACTCCAGGCCGCATCCTCGCGTCTGGTCCGCTTTGCCACCGATCCAGCGTTCCCGTGAGCCGGCGTCGGTATGGCCTAATTGGCATGGCATTCGTGAAGATCGCGACAGCCTCGTTCTGCTAACTCCAGGCGCGCAGTGCGTCTGTCACAGTCGGGGCATCGCGAACCAGTGATGTCCGCCAAGCGAGTGTTCCCTCGTGTTGCATGCGATATATGACCATGAACTGATGGACTCCCAAGCTGTTCGCGACAGCATCAACCCAGGCTTCGCTGACTCTTGCTGGCACGACGGGAAGTCCATCGCCGAATGACCAATGCGCGGCGAGAGAGTCGGCTGCGTCCTCAACGTTCGTCTCGGACCCCACTTCGGCATCCATCTCATCGACGATCGGCACCGATCCCGCATGCCCGAGCGGGACGTGCGCGGCCTCGTGCAAGAGCGTGAAGAGGACCTTATCGAGACGCTTACCGCGCCCCGTGAGTCCGATGACGGGATTCCCAATGTCCACAATCGCGCACCCGTCCAGAACCTGCTCAATCCGCGAACGACGGCCTGGTGTCCGACACTGGCTGGTGTTGATCCACGTTGGGTAGCGATCTGCAGGAAAGCTATCGACCAGGATCGGACGAGGCTCAAACGCTCGGTAAAGAGTACGTTGGCGGTCGTTGCCGCGCGGGTACGCCGAGATTTTCCGACCGATAGTGGCCCATCCCGGCCCAGTCAACGGCTTATCGCGCGATCAAAAAGCCAACGCCTGGAAGCGGCACCTTCACCGCATGAAAGCGAAGCGTTCGATCGCGAACAGGCCTGCCGCGCCCTACCCGGGCTTCGCGCAACCATGCACGCTGAGTACGTGCTGCTCGACTCAACTCCGCTCAACGCATTCGGTTTCGCGCCCATCGCGGGCCGTTGGATGCGCGTAGACCTCACGGTGGCGATGGATCTCTACGACCGCTCGATTTCCCTGAGCGTTCAATCGTGCTCATCCACGCCCGAGCGGACAACCAGCCTTCAGGCTCCAAGGCGTAACGAAAGTTCTGGAGCGGTACACATACTCGCTGAACTTCCATAGTCGCAGCGTCAACGCATTCGGACGGACCTGCATCGAGCATGGTGCAGTCACCTGTCGGCGCGCGAGCACACACTAGTCTCGACGTATGGATCGGCGAAGGCGAATAAGATCGTTGGCTACTGAGATTTATGGAGCTGGGTGGGCGGTCGCATATCCCGATCACCCGCTCCTCGCTCGGGGCCCCGATATCTTGGGGCAAGACGATCGCGGCCTCGTAGCAGAGTTTGTTTATGAAAACCCATCAGAGGATCTCGACGATAAACGAGAAGCGGTTCGGATATTGCTCGCTCGGCTAGCGTTGCCAAGGGGCACCCGATTCTCCTTGCGCTGGTTGGGAGACGGGGATCCTCGCGTTAGCAATTTGGAGCTGTTCGATGAGCTAGTTCTTTCGGTTCGCCGCGGCCAGCCGCAGCGCGAATCGTTGGGCGACGAAGTGTCTGCCATCACCGAGATGATTCGCCCATTTCATTTCGAGCGGTTCGCAGATGCATGGTCACACCCAAAGCGGGCCTCTGAAAGAGGCCGCTTCACGGGAGAATCGACGTTCTCCCGAGCGGGAAATGAGTCCACGCCCAGCGTTCCCTGGATGAAAGTCGACGAAGGCCATGTCGCGGCTCGTCTTGATCAAAAGCGTAGCCGACGCTCCGTACTGCCGAAAGTTCAGATCCTGGCGGTCGCAACCACGTTCAACGATTACTGGTTGGGGGAGGGTCTCTCGGGTCTCCGTGAGACCGCCCAACTGCTCGAGAGCCGTCGGTCTTACTTGGCGTTGCATGCACTGCACCTCGACGAGGGTGCAGGATATTCGCGTCGAACCGGAGATCCGTTCAAGGCCTACCGCGCTGCGGCGTTTGCCGGCGCCAGGGTGAAGTTTCCGGCGTCCTCATGAGCACCAAGAATCGCGTGGATACCGTCCGCCTGCTTATCAGCACCCATCCGACGCTCAAGACATCGGCCAAGCTCGCGGACATTGTTGGCGAGCTGAACCGTGTGACGAATAGCGCCAAGACCCCGAAGCACAAAGGCTGGCTTTTGAAGCTCCTCCACACAACACGTGCGCTCGACACGACCCTGCGCGAAGTTCTGACGCATAAAGGATGGGCCAATTCGCAGATGTATAGCCTTGGCAGCTATCTGAGATCTTTTCGTGACAACAACGTCATCAGTCACGCTGAAGTGCTGGCTTGGACCAACTCGATCGTGAATCCGCGCAATAAGTTCATGCATAGCGCCGGGGCAATGCCCAATCAACTCGAGTCGGATTCTGTACTCAGCGAGATGGAGTCGTGTTTGACGGTTATCCTGGCGAACACCTAGCGACGCGTTAGGCGATTCTCGAATGGGCGCGGTCATTAATGATTTCGATTGTTTACGCGAAGACTATGCAACCCGATCCGGCAACGAACACATAGATGCTGCACGATGCAATACCTGAGTCTTGTGGGGTGGAGTACTGCGATGACGGGGAGAGCGTGAGCACTCGAAGAACGGGCAGGGCGTACTTTGCGGATCAGCCGTGGACAAGTAGGGCCAGGCTCCGTGATCGCTCGCGCGGACATTTGCATCGCGCGAGTCCGCTCACGCTTAGAGTTCAACGGACACCTCTGAGGGATCCCTATAGCTGCGTCTAGAACCTTCAGATCATGTCCAACTCCGAGATCAAATGTCCCGATTTTCCTTCTGGGCGTTCACTGTCACGGGATGGCCGGGGCTCGTGAGAGCAGGTCGGCGCTGCGGGGCCAATTCTCGACGGCGGCGATTGTGCCGCCGTCGCAGACGTCTTCTCCGCGAACGGCAAGACCGTCGCGGAGCCGGCCCTGGGGTTCACTTGGCGGTAGAACGACTCGCTGTTGCCGAGGCCACTGACGGCACAGGCGACGAACGAGTGGACGTCTTTGGCGGCGAGGTCTGCACCCTCGGCGCAGGTCGTCATGGTCAGGGGGCTGAACGTTCCAGGCGATCGGCGACACGTCTCTGCGGAATCTCACATGCCGATCACGGGCATTTTGGGCCCGCTCATACCGCGCAGCCGGGCATCTGTCCCGGAATCTAGACAAGGCTTCTAGCGCTGCCTCCTCTCCTATCCTCTTCTCGAGGGCCTCAGTCTGGCGTTGTACGAGGTGCTCGAGGCCCAGGACCGCCCACACCTGCTTGTCGTGGAAGACGCCGCTGTTCAGCCGTATCCCAGAGGCGGGGGCCGGCTCCCTCGCTGCCGAGGGCGTCCGCGGGGTTTTGCGGGGCACAGGTCCGCAGGCTCAGGCATCCGCAGCCCACATCGACGAGGCCCGTATCCTTCCACCCACAGAGGAGCGGCGGTAATCGCTTCGTCACGGCCGACGGGCGACAGCTCATCGCGGTGATGGATGCCGCGCTCGAGGCGTGCGTCCGGACGCGGAAGGTGGCGCGGATCGCCTGAGCCGAGCTGGGCGCCTCGGTAGCGTGACGCCATGGATGCGTCGGCAGAGGTGCCCGTGGGTCAGGTTGTGGTGTTCGTGGACCGCTGGTCAGATGCTGCGCCGACCGAGCTTCCCGTTCGCCCTGTCGTCACGGCCCGGTCCCACCGGGTGCGGTTGATTCTGATGGCGCTGGTTTCCGTCCTCATTCTTCTCGGTGCCGTCAATCTTTGGTCCGAGCCGACACCCGGCTGGTGGTTCTCCCTGCTCTTCACAGGGCTGGCCGCCGCGGCGCTCGCCGCGCTGTGGATGGGATTCGCCGGTTCTGTGCGCCGGAGCAGTGCCCGCGCGCAGGCGCGGGCGCGGTGGGCCGACCCGTCGGGGGAGTTCGAACAGCTGGAGGGCACCGTCGCCTCCCGCCGGGTCTCCACGATCGAAGACGGAACCGTCGACAGCTTCGAGCTGGGGGTCGAGACGAACGCCGGTGGTGTGTTCGGTCGGTGGGAGCGCACGAGCGCGGGAGCACCGATGCTCCCGGCGTCTCAGCAGCCGCAGACGGGCGCGCCAGCGAGAGTCTGGCGGATCAGGGGAACCGAGGAAGACGCACCGCTCGTCGTCGAGGTGCGGAACGCCGCCTGAAGCTCAGGCCACCCAGAAGCCCAACGTGCAGAGCAGCCGCGTCTCCTCATCGGCGTCCGCGGGCGGTTCGATGGCCGGCGGGAACACGCCCCACTGTCGCCACTCATCTGCGTGCGGGGTGACGTGCTCGTTCAACCCGGCGATCAGCTCGGAGGAGAGGTGGAACGGGATGCCGAAGTGCTTTGCGATCGAGTACGCCTGGAAGGCGCGGTAGGTCGCGAGGTGCGCGAAGCCTTCGTCGGCCGGGTAGTCGCCATAGGTGAAGCGGAAGGTCTCGGCGATGTCGCCGGATCGCACGGCTGCCGTCGCCGTGTCGTTGAGTGCGTCGTAGGAGGCGATGGGGTCGTCACCCAAGAGGTCGGCATCGGCGTACGGGTCGCCGTCCGCGGCTGCGCGGCCGGCGAGGACGTCGGGAATCCAGGCTTCGTCATAGGCGTGCCGTCCGAGGATGCCGAGCAGAGTGGGCGACTCGAGCTGGCTCCACTCTCTCGGTACGGGCGCGGAGAAGTCGGCGGGATCGAGCTGGTCGATGACCTCGCGCAGCGCGGCATCGGCGTACAGGAAGAGTTCGGCAGGCGTCATGGCGATGACGGTACTTCGGGGGTCCCTCATCGACCAGACCTGGGCAGCATCGTTTCCCTACCCGGCGGCGACCGCATCCCGCCGTGCGAGGTGTTCGGAGCGCAGGATCGCCCAGACCTGCTTGTCGTGGAAGACCCCGCCGTTCAGCCAGGCGCCGCGAAGGGTGGCTTCGTGCCGCATCCCGACGCGTTCTGCGACCGCCGCGCTGCGGACGTTGTCGGCGCGACACCGCCACTCGGCGCGGTTGAGCCCGCGATCGAGCAGGGCCCAGTCGAGGAGCGTGCCGATGGCTCGCGTGACGAGTCCTCGGCCCTCGGCGGCCGGTTCGAGCCAGCATCCGATCTCGCAGACTCCCGCGGCGGCGCTGAAACTCACGAACATGACGCCGCCACGCAGCACGCCGTCGACCCAGATCCCGTACAGGCGACCGCCGTCGGCGGCGGCCGAGTTCGCATAGCGGCCGAGGGTGGCGGCGGCGCCCTCGACGGAATCCGTGACGAACGACGGCCCGACCCACGGGCGGATGAACTCTCGCGCCCGGTCGAGGTGGTCGGCGAACTCCTCCGCCTGCCAGATCTCGAGGGGACTCAGGCAGGCGCTCGCGTCGAGCTCGTGTCGGAACATGGGACCAGCGTTGCATAACGACTGTTATGTCGTCCAGACTGAGCGGATGACGGGATCGGATGCGTATCGGCAGCGGCGCGAGGACGTGGCCGCGGCGGTGTGGCGCGTTCTCGACCAGGCCGGCTTCGCAGGCCTGTCGATGCGCGCGGTCGCCCGCGAACTGGATGCGACGACCGGCATCGTGACCCACTACTTCCCGTCGAAGCGGGAGCTGACGAGCTTCGCGCTCGGGCTGCTCGCCGAGCGCTCCGGCGCGCGGGAGCGCCCTGCCACCGCCCGGGGCCCCGCGGATCTCCCGTCCGCGCTCCTCGACATGCTCCCGCTCGACGACGTCTCGCAGACGTCGAACCGCATCTGGATCTCCTCGTGGGACGCCGCCCTCGCCGACGAGCGCCACGCCGCCGAGCACGCCGAGCGCTACCGGGCCAGCAGGGCCAAGGTCGCCGGCCTCGTGGCCGAGTTCCTCCCCGAAAGCGTGCGCGACGACGAACGGGTCGACCGCGTCACCGAGTCGCTGCACTCGTTCGTGCTCGGACTGACGGTTCAGGCGGTGCTCGACCCCGCCGCCTATCCGCCGGAGCGTCAGATCGCGCTGCTCGACGGCATCCTGCGCGACCTCGGGATGCCGCCTCGCGGATGAGCGGCAGTTTCGAGCCGTCGGCGACGCGGATGCGGCGGCCTGCGATCCCGACGGGGACGCCTGCGCGATCTCGCCCGCCACGCACTCGTGACCGCGTCGCCCACACACATCGTCGAACGAAGGAACACTATGCCCTGACCGGCATGGCGCCCTGTGTCGCTGTCTTGAAGTTCAGCTTCCCATCGGGATTGTTCGGGGTCGTCAACCATGTTCCGGTGGCGTCGAAGTCGTCGTTCGCCTCCCGACACTTGAGCGGGTTATAGGACGAGTCGATCATGCTGAGGTTCCGTCGGCTCGTATGGACAGTGTTCCGTGGTCTCCGTCAGCAGCGACCCATCCGCCGACCGGAGAGCTGATCTGTGGGCCTCCGCACCCTGTAAGAACGATTGCCGCTGCTAGGGCGAAACCCAGTCTGGCGCGCTTCCCTCGGGCAAGTCGACGCCTCACGGGTACACCGTTCCCGCCCACACGATGGTCTACCTCGCTTCACTCACCAACGATCAAGTGTTGGCCGGCGTCAGGCGAAGCTCGATATCCGCAGTGCCTTCAGGATCCTCGAATCTGAGAGTGCCGGATCGAAACGGCACGAAGTACACGCGGGGTTCGATGTCATCCGCTCCCTGCGACGCGCTCTCGAAGTCCAGAGCCACTTCACTGTCATTGTGGGCGAGCTGCCATGTTCCTGTGGCGTTCAAGTCGTTCTCTGCGGGCCGATACTCGAGCGGGTTGTAGGACGCGTCGGTCATCACGAACGTGCCATCGGGGTTGATCGAGAGCGTTCCGTGGTCATCACCGATGGCAACCCACTCGCCGATGGGGGAGCTGATCTGCGGGCTGCTGCATCCCGTAAGGGAGAGAGCGGCGGCGATGGCGATGGCGGCATATCTGCCCACGGAGATCGGCCCGTTCATGGATGAACCGTCTCCGTCCACACGATGGTCTGGTGATGGGTGCCCCAGTCTCCGCTGCTCGCGTTCGCGGTCGACATTGCTTCGTACAAGCCTGGGACGTGCGCACCGCCGGTGCCGGGAATGCGGGTGGCTGAGTCGATAGACGTATCGTTGTTGATCACGTACGTCACTTTGATTCCACCGTCCGATTCATATTCTCCCACTCTCACTTCCAGCGCGTAGGAGCCAAGAAATGACTCCGGAAGATTCTGGTATCCGAGAACAGCTTCACGGAGGGGCGTGAGGAACGAACTGGTGACAGTTTCGGTTTAGGCCGCGAGTGTGAGCGGAGTCGTCGAGGTGCTCGGTGCCGTCGGCCTCATCCTGCCGCCCCTGACGGGAATCGCGCCGATCCTGGCCCCCATCGCCGCGATCGGACTCGTGCTCGTTCAGCTCGGTGCCGTCGTCTTCCACCTGCGCCGCGGTGAGGCGAAGGTGGTGCCGATGAACCTCGTGCTCCTGATGCTGGCCGTCGCCGCGGCGGTGCTCGGTTTCATCGTCTGGGCGTGAGTCCGGCGGCTGCCTCATCGCTTGCTGAAATCAAGGGAGGGAACGGCTAGTCGGATGTGAGGCGGAACTCGATATCCAGGACGTCATCCGGGTCGTGGAGACGAATGACACCAGAGTTGAACGAGACATCGAACCCGCCGGGACTCACCGACATGGCGCCCTGTGTGGCCATCTTGAAGTTCAGCTTCACGTCGGGGTTGTTCGGGGTCATCAACCACGTGCCGGTGGCGTCGAAGTCGTTGTCCGCCTCCCGATACTGCAGCGGGTTATAGGAGGAATCCGTCATGCTGAAGGTTCCGTCGGCTCGGATAGATAACGTGCCGTGGTCTCCGTCAACGGCGACCCATTCGCCGACGGGTGAGCTGAGCTGCGGGCTGCTGCATCCCGTGAGCACAAGCACCGCCGCCAGGACGACCCCGACTCTGGCGCGCCTGACACGCGGAGACTCACACATCATGGATACACGGTCTCGGTCCACACGATGGTCTGATGGTGCGTTGCCCATGTCCCGTTCTCTGCGTTCGCTACAGACATAGCCTCGAACATCCCTGGGAGGTGCGCGCCGCCGGTACCTGGGATGCGCGTGGCAGAGTCTATGGAAGTGTCGTTGTTGATGACGTATGTCATTTCCACTCCACCGTCGGACCTCGGCTCACCGACTCGCACTTCTAGCGAGTAAGAACCGAGGAACGATTCCGGCAGATTCTCCGATCCTAAGACCGCTGCCGGGAGGGTCCCAGTCATGGTGCTCGAGAGAACGTTCACAGCGTCGTTGACCAGTACCCAAGGTTGATCGCTGATAGAGCGGTCGTAGAAACCAGGATCCTGCGCGGTGAGTCTGCCATTCCTGTAATCGTCGAGCGCGCGTTCCCGAACTGCCTCAATGTGGTCACTGCGCATCAGCGTTTGTACGAAGACGTCGTCATCAGTGAGGACCGCGCCCCGTTCATCTCCTGTCCGGAAGTGCTCGAACAGATCCATCACGCGACGGTTCGCTGCGTCCCGCTGTGTCCCCACCGTCGGGGCAACTGTGCAGTCCAAATCACCCCATGAAATTGATGAAGCGCTCGCGAGCGCCACAGCGACAGTTTGGTCGGCAGCCGCGCGTTCCGCTGCAAGCTTTGCGAGTGAGGATGCTGCTGCACTGGCGTCGTTCAGTGCTTGCTGCTCTGCATTGAAGCGGCTCCCGGGCGCGGCGTTGAATCCCACGTTAAGCAGCCCATGCAGTGTCGCCCTTGCTACCGCGAGGTCCTCCTTCAGTGGCTCGGCGCGCCGAGCAATCTCAGACACGGCGTCCCCGTACACCGCGATGGCTTTCGCGCCGGTGCGAATCGCCTCCACCGAATCGATGAGGCGAGCGTTGAAGTCACTAAGTCGCTCTTTGAACGCCGCTGCGCTTTGGCCGGTCCACAAATCGTCGAGGTTGGAGCGGATAGCTGACACAGTATCTAGAGCGTTGGTGAGGTCTATCAACTGGGTCTCAAACCACCCGTTCGCGGCCGCGAACGCTGACGGGTCGCACGCGCCCGGATCCAGTTCGCTCCAGTGAGCGGTCACTGATCGAGTTCCCCAATCGATTCCGCGAGGGAGTCGAGATGCGCTCGCTCAGCGGCGAGGAAGTCGGCCAACGAGCCATCAACGTTGCTTGCGAGCGCGTTGCTCGTCAGCGTCAGGAACGTCCGAGCGTCTGACCAGCCGTTGGCGAACGCCTGCGCGGCTGAGGCGACGAGGTCGCTCCCGGAGCTGGAAAGGTCTAGACGGGAGGTTTGCGTCGGTGTTGAGGAGAGCGCGCGCAGTGACTCCACCACCGCCCCGACTCCTGCAAAATCGACGTGAATTGGCATAACCATGTGGCCCCCTGCAACGTGGATGTACGGCGATCGTAGGTGACCAGGGCGCCGCCGAGAACGCTCTCCACAGGTCCCGGGCGCGCGATGCAGGGCAGCGCGTGGTTAGTCCGTGCCACGTGAATGGGCGAATCTAGGCCTCCCGCGGCAACCGAGCTCGCGACGAGTCGACGGCACGTTGCAGTCGCAGCGGCGTGCTCAAGCATGGTGAAGGTGTCAGCCGGGAGTGAGTCCCGCGAGAAGTGCATGCGACTGTTGCGGACCTCGGCTATGTCGTATACCAACGAGGTCATCGCATCTCTCTGACGCGTCGTCTGAGGGTGGGGGCGGAGCTCAGCGCGACCGCCTGAGCGCCCGCTCGATCAGGGTGACCTGCAGCGGCAGCCGCACCAGCGACACGGCGAACGCGGCCCACGCCTTCAGGGTGCGTCGGCGACGAGCGCGGCGTCCGAGATCGAGGCTCATCTGGGCATTGGCGGGCCAGACGGCGGCGAGCACCACCGCGCTCGCGCGACCCGCGGCCACACGAGTCGCCGGGAAGGCGAGGCCGACCGCGCACGCGAGCTCGGCAATGCCAGAAACCAGCACCAGCGCCATGTCCCACCGTCGAAGCGCACGGGGGATGATGGGCGTGAAGACGCTCGGTCGCACGAGGTGGATGACGCCCGAGACCGCGAACGGGATCAGCACGATCCACGGGATGGTGGTTGCGGGCTTCTTCGCGCGACGGGTCATCAGGCCATTGTGCGGCTGCTCGGTGGGGATCGGGACCGGAACGCGGCAATACACGTCGACTCGTCGCCATCCCTGCCTGCAGACAGAATGGACGGATGTCCCGCATCCAGCTGACCGGAACCCTGATCTGCGCAAACGAAGCGCAGGCGGCGGTCGTCGCGACGCACCTGCCGCGCCACGTCGCGCTCACGCGAGCGGAGGCGGGATGCATCCGATTCGACGTGACTCCGACGGACGACCCGTTGGTGTGGGATGTGGCGGAGCTGTTCGCCACGGAGGAGGCGTTCCGCGCGCACCAGGAGCGCGTCGCGGCGAGCGAGTGGGGCGCCGCCACCGCGGGGATCGAGCGGACGTACACGATCGTGGAGCTCGCCGACTGAGGCGCGGAACCGCGGCGTTTCGTCTCGCTGCGCTCGCTCAACGACCGGGTGGTTTTGCGGGGTGGTGGCGCTTCGGCTCGCGGTGCTCGCTCAACGACCGGGGTCGCTGTGAGACCACGCACGGGTGGGGTCACGCCGCCGGTGACGCGACCCCACCCGCGGGTCGGGGCGAGATCAGGCGCGTCGCATCCGGCGCCGCACGATGAGCGCGAGCGCGCCGATCGCCAGGAGCCCGGCGGCGAGCAGGGGCACCACGAGGGGGAGTGGAGCGGCCCCGGTGATGGCCAGCGTGGCAGCGCCGGATGCCGCGGTGACGGTGATCGGCGTCGACGCCGTCACCCCGCTCGCGTCACCCGTGACGACGAACGTGTGCGCGCCGGCAGGGGTGCCGGCCGGCACGGTGACCGTGGCGCTGATCGTGCCGTTCGCCGAGGCGACCGCGGTGCCGATCTGCACCGGCGTCGAGTGGAGTTCGATCGTGACGGTCTCTCCGGGCTGGAAGCCTGCACCCGTGATCGTGACGTTGCCGCCGGCGGTGACCGTTGTGTCGCCGAGAGAGACGACGGCGGTCGTCACACCGGATGCCGTCGCCGCGCGCGTCTGCGGCGCGTAACCGTCCTTCGTGCCGGTGACTTCGACGCTGAGCGTCTGTCCCACATCCGCGAAGGTCGCGGTGTAGGCGGTCGCCGTCGCGCCCGCGATCGGGGTGGACCCGCGGAACCACTGGTAGCTGAGCGCGACCGGAGCCGGCGCCCAGTCGCCGGGCGTCACAGTCAGCGTCTGCCCCGCGGTCGGCGTTCCGCTGATCGCCGGTGTGCCGGCCGTCAGCGTGGCGCCCACCGGTGTCGTGTTCACGAGGTGCAGCGCGCCGTTCTCGACCCGCAGCGCCGGGGTGTACCCGGCGGGCAGTCCGTCGACCTGCACGCTGCTGAACGTCGTACCCGCGCCGACGCCGTGGAAGGTGGCGACGACGGTGTCATCGCTGGGAACGACGCCGTTCGCGAACGAGATCTTCACCGCACCGGCGACCGACGCGGTGCCGTCCACGACGAGCGCCGGCGCCGGGCTGTCGACCGTCAGGTCGAGCGTGCTCGCGGACGAAAGGGTCAGGTCGCCGCCGATCTGCACCGGGGCGGACGACGTGTCGGCCAGGGTGCCGCCCGCGACCGAGACCGAACCCGTGCCGAGAGCGTCGCCCGATGCCGCCGCCAGGGTGCCGCCGTTGATCGTCGTACCCCCGCTGAACGAGTTGTCGCCGGTGAGAGTGAGTGAACCCGTGCCGGACTTGGTCAGCGAACCGGAACCGGTGATGTCGTTGCGCCACGAGTCCGCCGCGCTGAATCCGCCCTGCGCCGCATCCATGTCGACCGACACATCCGTGGCGAACGCGCCGTAGCCGTCGGCGGCGGCGAAGAGGTTGAGGCGCCCCCATCCTTCTGCGTCATCGAGCAGGGCGTAGCCGGAACCGAGCCCCGTGGTCTGCAGCACCCAGCGGCGCTGGTCGGCGCTGAGATACGGCAAGCGGGAAGCCAGCAGCGCCTCCGCCCCCTTCGGCACGGTGACAGGGCGCGTCGTGTCTCCTGTGCGGGGCAGACCGTAGGTGAGGCGCTCGGTGTAGAGCTTCGCGTTCGCGTTGTGATCCGCGTAGGCATCCGCACCCGTTCCCGGTGTGGCGAGCAGGGCCTCGGCGTCGGCGCGCGCCGCGGTCAGCTGCGCGGCGTTCTTCGGATCGTTCAGCGCGGCTGCGGCGACGGCGGTCGACAGGATGCGGCCCCCGATGACGTCACCCGGAGAATGCATGCCCGCCACGATGCGACTGTTGCCGATCTCGGAGGCGCTGGTCAGCATGGCCTGGAAGCGCTCCGGCGCGGCATAGGCGAGCGCGAGCGACGCGAGGTAGGCCGCGTTGGTGTGACCGCTGGGGTAGCCGCCATCGCTGAGCGCGTTGGCGTCGGGCTGCTTGGCGGGGACGAGCGTCGGCAGCACCTGCACGTCGGAGCTCCAGCGGAACGGCCGCGCATAGTTGTAGTACGCCTTCGATGGGTTCGTCGACGCCGAGGAGCTGCGGAACAGGTCGACGAGGGAGACCATCGCTCCGTAGGTCGAGTTCTCGTCTGCCCACGACCCCGACGCGTTGCCCTTGTCGTCGTACTTCACGCTCGTCGCGTCTGCCGGGATCTGGTCGGGGATGGTGGTGCCGGCGTTCGTGTCGGCGCGGAACGCATCGGCCCACGGACCGAGGCCCTGTACCGCCGAGTAGTTCTGATTGCGCCGGTCGTAGAGGTAGGCGGCCTGCGCCTGCGCGGCGGTGCGCGTCTGGGTGATCTGGGCGGCCGTGGCGATGTTCGCGTCGAGCACGGTGTGGTTCAGGATCGTTCCCACGCTCTCGGGCAGGAACTTCCCGTTCGCGTCGAACGCGGCCGTCGGCGGGACGGCGGGCGTCCAGTAGGCGAGCATCGGCGAGAGCAGCCCGATCGCCGCGTTCGTCTCCGGCGTCTTGTTGTCGCTCGTGTTGGTCGTGTACGCGTCGACGTAGTACCGACCCCACGCGTCGGGGTGCGGGGCGATCGGATCGATCGGGTCGGCGTGCGCCGGAGCCGCGATGCCGACGGCGAGCAGAGCGGCGAGAGTGGATGCGGTGAGGGCGGTTGCGCGGCGAGGGCGCGAGGGGATGCGGGGCATGAGGGGTCTTCTCCAAGGGGTTCGCGCGCACGACGCACGCCCTGCGATCACACCCCGGCGCGGTGACCGACATGCGGACTTCCGGTGAACGGAAGCGGTCGGATGCGGATGCGGTCCTGTGTGGCGGAACCCTGGGTTCCGCGACCCACGCCGCGCACTCGATGTCAGGGTGCTTCTGTACGTTGAATGAAGGGCGCGAGACGAAGCGCCACCGCGTGACCGAGGCGAGGGAGCAGGGGATGCGGTACGACCTCAAGCGGGATCTCGGGGCGCTGTACAGGCCTCCGACGGGCCGTTTCGCCCAGGTCGATGTGCCGGAGATGCAGTACCTCGCGGTCGACGGGCACGGCGATCCGAACACGGAGCCTGCCTATCGGGCAGCGGTCGAGGCGCTCTACGTGTCGGGCTACCAGGTGCGCGGCGCGGTCAAGAAGCGCACCGGTTCGGACTTCGTCGTGGGGCCCCTGGAAGGACTGTGGTCGAGCGTCGACCCCACCACTTTCGTGCAGGGCACCAAGAGCGAGTGGGACTGGACCATGCTGATCCCGTTGCCTGCCCCGGTGACCGCGGAGGATGTTGCGAACGGGCTCGCCGCCGCATCCGCGAAGAAGCCCGCCGCGCCGATCGCGCAGGTGTCGCATCTCAGGATGACCGAAGGGCTCTGCCTGCAGACCCTCCACATCGGCTCGTACGACGACGAGGCGCCCGTGCTGGCGCATCTCCACGATGAGCTCATGCCGCAGCTCGGTTTCACGTGGAACGGTCGGCACCACGAGATCTACCTCGGGGACCCGCGTCGTGCGGCGCCGGAGAAGCTGCGGACGATTCTGCGCCAGCCGGTCACACCGGCCTGACGTGCGGACGTTTCGAGCGTGACTCTCGCTCAACGACCGGCGGGCACCGCATCCGCCATGCGCGCGGAGAGAGAGCGCGCCGCGGACGCGAACTCCGGCGGGCCCAGCACGGTGAACGACGCATCGAAACGCAGCACCCACGACAGCACTCCGGCCCACGACCACGACCCGACCCGGATGCGGCACACGGCGTCCGAGACGGCGACAGCCTCCGCGTCTGCGAGCCACGGCGCGGCATCGCGAAGCGGCAGCTCCAACAGGATCTCGCCGTAGACGGGCCATGAGTCCGGCGCGTTGGATCCTCTCGCTCGCGCGGACAGGAACGCCGACGCATCCCCGTGAGGGATCGGGCGTCGGACGAACGACGCCCCGAGCGGGATCCGAGGCACCATCCGATCGAGGCGGAAGATGCGCCAGTCCTCGGCGTCGAGATCCCACGCGATGAGGTACCACCGGCCGCCGCGGGCGACGACGGCGTGCGGCTCCACCCGGCGCGAGAGGTCATCTCGGTAGTCGAGGCGCAGGATGCGGCGTGTCTCGGTCGCCGTGCTCACCGCCTCCAGCACGGTGGGGTCCACGGCGCCCGATTCCGCCGCGTCGGTGAAACGGATGCCGTCGACCCGGTGCCGCAGCCGAGCCGGCATGACCTGCCGCACGGTGGCGAGGGCGCGCGCGGCAGCCTCGGCCACATCCACACCCGTCGCGGGGGCGCTCTGCAGTGCGATCGCGATCGCGACCGCCTGCTCGTCGTCGAAGAGCAGCGGCGGCAGCTCGGATCCCGCGGCGAGCCGGTAGCCGCCGTCCGGGCCCTTCGTGGCGTCGATCACGTATCCGAGCGCACGCAGACGCTCGATGTCGCGCCGCACCGTGCGCGGAGTCACGTCCAGCCGCTCGGCGAGCACGCCGCCCGGCCAGTCGCGCCGCGCCTGCAAGAGAGACAGCAGCGCGAGCATGCGGGACGACGTCGCGGACATGTCTCCATTCTCGGTCGGGTAGCGGACAGAAAGCGTCCTCTATGTCGTCGATCGTGGAGATCGCGGCGCTCGCCGCATCCCATCGACCGAGGACACACCATGACGATCACGACCACCACCCACCTCAACTTCCGCGGTGCCGCACGCGAGGCCCTCGAGTTCTACCAGTCCGTCTTCGGCGGCCGGCTCATGGTCGCCACCTACGCCGAGATGGGCATGCCCGCGGACATTCCCGGGGCCGACCGCATCGTCTTCGGCCAGCTGGAGAGCGCCGATGGATTCCGCGTGATGGCCTACGACATCCCGGGTCAGGACGCGGGCGCCGCGGATGCCGGAACGACCAGCCGCGCGAACGGCGTGACGGTGACCGACCGCACGTTCTTCCAGTCCGTGCGCGGTGAGTCGCTGGAGGACATGACCGCGATCTGGGAACGTCTCGTCGAGGGTGCGGACATCATCGAGCCGCTCGCCGCCTCGGCGTGGAGCCCCGGTTTCGGCATGCTCACCGACCGCTTCGGCGTGACGTGGGTCGTCGACGTGCAGGCGCCCTACGCCGGCTGACACGCGGCGCGTTTCGACTCGCGGAGCTCGCTCAACGACCAGGGCCGGGCCCTCCCTCGCGTCGCTCGCTCGCCGACCAGAGCCGGGGGTCGGTTGAGCGGGCGACGCGAGAAGCGGCTGCGGCCGACAGAGTCCTGCAGGACGGCCCGATGCGCCCGGAGTGAACCCGATCCGGCTCGTAGGGTGAGCAGGTGACGCTGCTGATGACCCTCACCTCCGGGCTGCTCTGGCTGACGGCGGGCAAAACGCGGCGCGACCTGTCGGGCAGCGCCTACTTGAAGAGCCTCGATCCGGATCGGGCGCCGCAGGCCGTCCCGCGGGACGCGTCACGCTGGGGAGAGATGACCGCGCACGAGGTCGCGGGTCGCCTCGTCCGACGATGGCAGCCCGAGGATCATGTCGCAGGTCGCGAGCTGATCTACTTCCCCGGCGGGGGATTCGTGAACCCCCTCGCGACGGCGCACTGGTGGATCATCCGCCGCCTCATGACGCACACGCGCGCGGCCGTCACGATCGCCGACTACCCGCTCACCCCCGAGCACACGTACGACCAGGCGCGTGCCTTCGTCGACGCGGTGTACGCCCACCTCGCCGGCGACCCGCGCACCACGCAGCTGTTCGTCGCCGGGGACTCCGCCGGCGGCAACGTCGCCCTCTCTCTGGCGCTGCGCGTGCGCGACGAGAAGCGTCGACCGATCGACGGCCTGATCCTCCTCGCCCCGTGGGTCGACCCGACGATGCGCAATCCGGAGGCGGTCCGGCTGGAGCGCTGCGATCCGTCGCTGCGCTGCGCGGGCCTGCGGGCAGCCGGTGTCGCGTGGGCGGGGAGTCTGTCGACCGATGACCCTCAGATCAGCCCCCTGTACGACTCTCTCGCCGACCTGCCGCCGACCCTGCTGTTCCAGGGCGGTCGCGACATCTTCTTCGCCGACGCGCAGCTCTTCGCCGAGAAGGCGCACCGGGCCGGCAGTCCCGTGCGGCTGGTCGTCGCCCCCGACGGCTTCCACGTCTACCCCGGGGCGTACTGGACGAAGGAAGGGCGAGAGGCCTACGAACTCGCCGCCCGCTTCGCCGACGACCCGGCCGGCGTGAGCGGGCGCTAGATTCTCGCCATGGCGGATTCGGACGGGCGCTTCGCGGCGATCCAGGCCGCGGAGACCGCCCTGCTCTCGAGCGAGATCCGCGGTGATCGGTATGCGGCGGCGAGACTGCTGCATCCTGACTTCACCGAGATCGGGCGCTCCGGACGCCACTGGACGCGAACGGAGATCCTGGAGGCGCTCGCGGCGGAAGGTCTGCGGGACACCCCGTCGCCGGACGACTGGCGGTTCGTCGAGGTCGCCCCGGACACGGTGCTCGTGACGTACCGACTGAGCTCAGCGACGACCGTCAGCAGGCACTCGTCGCTGTGGACGCTGAGCGCACAGGGCCCGCGGATGCTCTTTCACCAGGGCACGCTGGTGCCGGAGGACTGAACGGGCGTCACTCCTTCTCGGCGTCGCCGGTCTCGTCGGTCTTGTCGCTCTTGGACGTCGTGCCGATGACGACGAATGTGATCGCCAGGACGAAGAACGGCAGTGCGACGGCGATGTTGTCCATCGTGAGCCAGAAGACGACGGCCAGGGTGAAGAAGGTGAAGCCGACCGTCGCGTAGGTCGAGTTCCAGGACTGCTTCTGGTCGCTCATGCCGCGAGCCTACGAGCGCACCGCTGCGCAGCGGATCCCCCGTGCGACGGAGAACGCGCGCTTCTCACGGCCCGGGCCCGATCGCAGAGCCGATGCCGGTGCCTACGCTCGTCGGCGGTGCACCCCTTCTACGATCCGACCCTGACCTACGAGCAGAACTACGCGCGCGGGCCGTTCGGGGCATTCGCCGATCCGGTGGCGGATGCGGCGCCTCCATTCCTCGGAAGCAGTTTCGTCGGCCGGTCGGTCGGCATCCCGTTCGGCATCCCGGCGGGGCCGTTGCTGAACGCACGCTTCGTGGCGGCCGCCTTCGCGCACGGCTACGACCTCGCGGTCTACAAGACCGTGCGCACGCGCGCGCACCCGAGCAACCCGTACCCGAACGTGCTCGCCGTGCACGTCGACGGCGACCTCGCGCCGGATGCCGGTGCCGTCCACGCAGACGGCGAGTTCACCGAACCCCTGTCGATCAGCAACTCGTTCGGGGTGCCCTCGCGTGATCCCGACATCTGGCAGCCCGACATGGCCGCGGCCGTCGCGGCCGCGGGGGCGGGGCAGCTGCTCATCGGCAGCTTCCAGGGCACCCGGGGCTCCGGCGGCGAGTTGGCGCTCGTGGCCGACCATCTGCGTGCGGCCCGGCTCGTCGTGGAGACGGGGGCGCCCGTGCTCGAGCTCAACCTGTCGTGCCCGAACGAGGGTGCCGCATCCCTGCTCTGCTTCGACATCCCGCGCGTGCGCCGCATCCTCGCCGTCGTGAAGGACGAGATCGGCGAGATCCCGCTGCTCGTCAAGCTCGCGTACTTCGACACGGATGCGGCCCTCGAACGCCTCGTCGAGGCAACCGCGGAGTTCGTGGCGGGCTATGCCGCGGTCAACACGATCCCCGCTCGGCTCGTGACCGCATCCGGAGCGCCCGCGCTCGGCGCCGGACGCGAGAGCGCCGGTGTGTGCGGCGCCGCCATCCGGTGGGCGGGGCTCGAGATGACCGCCCGGCTCGCCCGTATCCGCGCGCTCCGCGACGCCGACTTCGCGATCGTGGGCGCCGGGGGCGTGGCGAGCGCGGCGGACTACCTCGCGTACCGCGCGGCGGGAGCGGATGCGGTCATGAGTGCCACGGGGGCGATGTGGCACCCGGGCCTCGCCCGCGAGGTCGCTCGGGTCGCCGCGGCGGGCTGACCTGCGTTTCGTCTCGCTGCGCTCGCTCAACGACCGGGTCCGGGAGGCCCTAGAGTCAACGACCGGGCGCACGACCGGCCGGGGCACGAACCCCTCTGAGGTATCACGCGGGCGATACTTGCGAGGGATGCGGAGGCGGCGACCCGCTTCGTAGCGTCCAAGAGTGGACGTCGTCACCGATCTCATCCTCCAGGCAGTCGCCTCGCCGTGGCTGCTGCCGGTCATGTTCGCCGCGGCCGTGATCGACGGGTTCTTTCCGCCGATACCCAGCGAGACCCTGCTCGTCGCGGCGGCCGCCGTGGCCGCAGCCACCGGCGACGTCCCCACGCTCGTCGCGCTGTGCCTCGTGGCGGCTCTCGGCGCCGCGATCGGCGACAACATCGCCTACGCGATCGGTCGCCGCGTCGGCACGCAACGCTACGGCTGGATGCGGCGGCGCCGCGTCGCGGCAGCCTTCGAGCGGGCCCGTGCGGCCCTCACCACGCGCGGTGCCTCGCTCATCCTCGGCGCCCGCTACATCCCGGTCGGTCGGGTCGCCGTGAACATGTCGGCCGGAGCGCTGGGATACCCGTGGCGCCGGTTCGCTCCGCTGAGCGTCGTCGGCGGGATGAGCTGGGCGCTGTACAGCGTCGCCATCGGCACCCTCGCGGGGCAATGGCTCGGACATCAGCCCGTGCTGAGCGCCGTGATCGGCGTCGTGCTCGCCCTCGGAGTGGGGATCATCATCGACCGCATCGCTGCGCTTCGTCGCCGCGCGCGCGAGATCCCCGAGACGATCGAGCCGGAGCCGGTGTCGGCCACACTGAGAGCATGACCGAGATCCCGCGCTCCGGCCCACGCTCGCGCTCGCAGATCCTCGGGCTCATCGCGCTCGCCGTCACCGGCGTCGCGCTCTTCAGCACGCTCGTGCCGCTGCACGCCGTCTTCTACGGCACTCCGTTGCCGCTCGTGATGCTCCTGGGAGCGGGCGTGTGCGCGGCGCCGTGGATCTCCCTCACGCGCCCCCGCACAGCCATCGTGGTCTTCGGCGTGACGGCTTTCGTGCTCCCGCTGGTGGTGAGGGTTCCGCACGACGGCGCCTGGCCCTGGCCGTGGTCGGTGCCCGCGATGATCGCCTTCCTCGTGTTCGTCCTGGTGATCACGACCCTGCACGGCTGGCGACTCGGCCGCTGGCCGTGGGCCATCGGCAACCTCGGTTCGCTCGTCGCGCCACTGGTGATCACGGATGCGGCACCCGCCGCCACCGCGAACCTCATCGTGACGGCGTCGATCTCCACCGCGGTGATGCTCATCGGGGTGCTCCTGGCGGGCCGCATCCGGTTGAACGAGCAGCTGACCCGCGAGCGCGAGCTGACCGCATCCGAGCAGTCCCGGCGCATGCTCGTCGAGGAGCGCACGCGCATCGCCCGTGAGCTGCACGACGTGCTCGCCCACAGCATGTCGGTGATCCAGGTGCAGGCCTCGACCGCCCGATACCGCCTCGCCGACCTCTCCGACGACACGGTGCAGGAGTTCGACGACATCGCCGCCTCTGCCCGCGCATCGCTGGGGGAGATGCGCCGGCTGCTGGGGGTGCTCCGCACCGAGGAGCAGACGCCCGAGCTCGCGCCACAGCAGGGGATGGCGGACATCCCCGGCCTCGTCGACAGCGTCCGCCGCGCGGGTGTGCAGGTGGGCCTGTCGCTCGCCGTGATGACGACCCCGCCGCCCGCGGGCGTGCAGATCGCGGTGTACCGCATCGTGCAGGAGGCCTTGAGCAATGCCGTGCGCCACGCGCCCGGTGCGACCATCGAGGTCAGGGTCGAGGCGCGCGACGGGCAGGTCAAGATCCGCGTGCACAACAGCACGTCTCCCGAGCAACCGGTCGACGCCTCCGGAGCGGGGCACGGACTCCGCGGCATCCGCGAGCGCGTCGCACTGCTGGGCGGGACGGTCACCGTCGGCGCCGATCCCGCGGGAGGATGGACGGTGGCGGCGGTCCTGCCGACCGCCGGCGAGGAGACCCCATGAGCATCACCGTCCTGATCGCCGACGACCAGGCGATGGTGCGCGCGGGGTTCGCCGCGCTCCTGGACGCCCAGGACGGGATCCGCGTCGTCGGTCAGGCGGCCGACGGGCAGGAGGCGGTCGCGCTCGCCGCGCGCCTCGATCCCGACGTGATCCTCATGGATGTGCGGATGCCGCAGCTCGACGGGATCGCGGCGACCCGCCGCATCCTCGGGCCCGCGTACCCCGCGGCCCACGTGCCGCGCATCCTGATGCTGACCACGTTCGACATCGACGACTACGTCTACGACGCGCTCCAGGCGGGAGCGAGCGGGTTCCTGCTCAAGGACGCGCTGCCCGAAGAGCTCGTGCAGGCCGTTCGGGTCGTCGCCGCCGGAGACGCGCTGCTCTCGCCGCGCGTCACCCGACGGCTGATCTCACAGTTCGCCACCCAGAAACCGCGATCGCCGCGCGGCGCGGCGGAGCTGGCGGAGCTCACCGACCGGGAGCGCGAAGTGCTCGTGCTGCTCGCGAAGGGCATGTCGAACACCGAGATCGCCGGCGAGCTGTTCATCGCGGAGCAGACCGTGAAGACGCACGTCGGCAAACTGCTCGGCAAGATCGGCGCACGCGATCGTGTGCAGGCCGTGATCTTCGCCTACGACGCGGGTCTCGCCGAGCCCGCATCCTGAATCTCACCCCGAGGTAGGGGGTAGGACGACCCCTGGGTGTGATGCCGCAGCACGGGCCGCGTCCATAGCCTTCTCGAGACCCACTCGAGGAGGACGCATGGTCATCACGCTCACCGCACCGCGGACCACGATCGCACCCGCCGCGGGCCGCGACACCGGGATCGATCTGGCGCGCGCGATCTGCGTCGTCATCGTCGTTCTCCTTCACGCCGTCATGGTCGGCGTCACCGTCACGGACGCGGGACCCGTCTTCGCGAACGCCGCCGAGGGAACCGCCTGGTTCGCCCCGCTGACGTGGGTCGCGCAGATCATGCCCCTGTTCTTCGTCATCGGCGGCTACGCGGGCGCGCTCGCCTACCGCCGGATGCGTCGCACCGGCGGAACCGCGGGCGCTTTCGTCGCCGCACGCGTGCATCGCCTGCTCGTGCCGGCGCTTCTCACCTTCGCGGTCGTCGCCGTCGCGCTCGCAGCGCTCCTGGCCGCGGGCGTCGGCGGCGAGCTCGTGCGGATCGCCGGCTTCCGATACGCGCAGCCGCTGTGGTTCCTCGCCGTGTTCCTGCTGTGCCAGGCGCTTCTTCCCGCGCTGCTCGCCGCCCACGAACGCGCGCCGCTTCGGACGATCGTGCTGCTGGTCGCGGCCGCCGGAGCCGTCGACGCGATGCGCGCGGTCACCGGCATCGATGCCATCGGCATGCTCAACCTCGCGTTCGTGTGGCTGGCGCTGCAGCAGCTCGGCTTCGTGATGGCCGACGGCACGATCGATGCGCTGCGCAGGCGCACTCGCATCGTCATCGGCGTCGCGGCGGTCGCCGTGCTGGCGGCGAGCATGGTCGGCGGCGTCTTCTCGGCCGATCTCTATGAGAACCTCAACCCGCCCACCGTCGCCCTGCTGCTGGTGGGGATCGCGCAGACGGCCCTGCTCTCGCTCCTTCGTGCCCCGCTCGCCGCGGTGAGTCGGCGCCGCGCGGTGGCGGCCTTCACCGGCTTCGTGACCGCCCGCACCATGACCATCTACCTCTGGCACATGCCCGTTCTGCTGGCGATGGCGGGGGCGTCGGCGCTCGTCGCCCTCACCACCGGGTTCGAGCTGCCCGAGCCCTCCAGCGCCGCCTGGTGGCTGACCCGTCTGCCGTGGTTCGTCGTCGCGCTGTCGTTGACCGCAGCGGTGGCGTGGGCCCTGGCGGGTCTGGAACGACGCCGGATGCCGCGGGCCACCGCATCCGTCGCCCGCATCTCGCACGCCGTGCTGCTCGGACTCGCGGCCATCGTCCTGCTGCTGGCGGCGGGAACGAGTGTGCTCACCGCGATCGCGGCGATCGCCCTCGGCCTCTGCGCTCTCGCCCGCATCCGCGGCGCCGGTCCGCGACCGGCTCAGGCCGTCCGCTGAGCAGACGGGCGCGCGTCGAGCGTCGGAGGAACGCGCTCCGGTCGGAGGATTCCGCGCGGATCCTCCGACGTTCGGGCGAATCTCCGACCGCTGGTGCGTTCAGCGGGGTCAGGCGCCGCTGAACCAGAGCCAGGCGATGGGGGCGATCATGACGACGCCGAGCACGATCGAGGCGATCGACAGTCCGTAAGCGGTGCCGCGCCGGGCGCCGACGACACCCAGGAGCAGCACGAGGGCGCCGATGACGGCGAGCATCGGGATGAGCAGGATCCCCAGCCACCAGATCGGGTTCATGTCGGGGATGAAGCCGATGAGGAAGATGCCGAGGGTTGGCAGGATGGCGATCGCCGCCATCGCGACGCCGGTCGTGCCCCACGCATCCAGCTTCGGTCTGCGGTGGCGCATCGGCTGCTCGGATGCGGTCACTTCTCCCCCTCGGTCGACTGCCCCGACAGTACCGGAGCGGCGGGGCTCGGGGGTGTCAGCCGATCGTGGTGCCGAAGAGGCTGCCGACCGCGTAGGTCGCCGCGAGGGCGAGTGCGCCGCCGATCACGGTCCGCGCGATCGCCCGGGGGCGGTTGGCCCCACCGATCCACGCCGCGACATATCCGGTGACGGCGAGGGCGATGAGCACCGCGACGAAGGTCAGGGCGATGCGCAGCGGATGCGGCGCGAGCAGGATCGTGGCCATCGGCAGCAGCGCACCGACGAAGAACGCGATGGCGGATGCGAGGGCCGCATGCCACGGGCTCACCACGTCGTCGGCGTCGATGTTGAGCTCGGCCGACAGGTGCGCCTTCAACGCATCCTTCTCCGTGAGCTCGGTGGCGACCCGCGTCGCGGTCTCCTCGCTGAGCCCCTGCGCGCGATACAACCCGACGAGCTCGTCGAACTCCTCGTCCGGCTGCTCGCGCAGCTCGCGCGTCTCCTTCGCGATGAGTGCGCGCTCGGAGTCGCGCTGGCTCGACACCGACACGTACTCGCCCAACGCCATCGAGATCGCGCCCCCGACGAGGGCCGCGGCCCCGGCGAGGAACACGGGGGCCACTTCAGAGGTGGCACCGGCGACACCGACCACGACAGCAGCGGTCGAGACGATCCCGTCGTTGGCTCCCAGCACGCCCGCCCGCAACCAGTTCAGGCGCTGTGACAGACCCTGACGGTGCGGTTCGTCGGGGTGGACCCCGTACTCGGCGGATGCGCTCACGCCGTCAGGCTATGCCTCGCGCGCAGGTGGCACCACGAAGGTTAGGCGGCGCTTGTACCTCAGCCCGCCGCGCGACGCACGAGCTCGCGGAACGTCTTCTCCGCTGCCGGCGTCATCTCCAGCACCGCGAAGGAGGTCGGCCACATCTCGCCGTCGTCGAGCGCCGCCGTCTCGTTGAATCCGATCGAGCCGTAGCGGGTCTCGAACTTCGAGGCGGGCTGATAGAACACCACGACCTTGTCGTCCTTGGCGTAGGACGGGAATCCGTACCAGGTCTTGGGCGCGAGCTCCGGTGCCTCCTCCGTCACGATCACATGCAGCCGCTCGGCGATCTGGCGGTCGCTGCCCGTCAGCGCATCGATCGCCTCGAGGCAGGCGTCGTACTCCTTGGCCCGCTTGGCGGCGCCCTTGACGCCCTTCATCTCTTTGAGCTCGGCGGCCCGCTGCTTCATGGCCTCGCGCTCCTGCGCGGAGAATCCTGTGCTCATGCCTGCTGCTCCTTGTTCTGCTGGATGCGGATGAGGTTGCCCGCGGGATCGCGGAACGCCGCATCCCGCAGTCCGTAGTCCTGCTCGATGGGTTCCTGCACGATATCGGCCCCCGATGCCTCGACGCGCGCGAAGACGGCGTCGAGATCGTCGGTGGCGAGGTTCACGCCGAAGTAGCTGCCTTTGGCGATCAGCGCGAGCAGGAAGTCCTGCTCCTCGTCCGTCAGATCGCGCCCCACGCTCGCCGGGTGCAGCACGATGGCGGTCGAGGGCTGACCGGCGGGTCCGACGGTGATCCAGCGCATCTGCTCGAAGCCGACGTCCAGTCGCACCTCGAACTCGAGTACGTCGCGGTAGAAGGCCAGCGACGCATCCGCATCGGTGTGCGGCAGGAAGCTGGAGTGAATCGTGATGTCCATGCCGCTCACGCTAGGGCGCCCGGCATCCGTCACGCTTCTCGATTCCTGACCGGACGCGTGAGGTGCTTGGCGATGCAGGGCAGCATCCCCTCGCGAAACGGCGGATCCTGCGTGCGGTACACGCTCGGGGGGACGCCGACGAGCTCGGTGAAACGCGTGCTGAAGGTGCCGAGCGACGAGAAGCCGACCGCGAAGCAGATCTCGGTCACGCTCAGATCGCCGCGACGCAGCAGCGTCATCGACCTCTCGATGCGCCGGGTCATCAGGTACTGGTAGGGCGACTCGCCGAACAGGCGCCGGAACTGTCTGCTGAAGTGACCGGCGGACATCGGGATGCTGCGGGCCAGAGCCTCGACGTCGAGTGGCTTCGCATAGTCGCGGTCCATCCGGTCCCGCGCTCGCCGCAGCTGCGCGATCGTCGCCAGATCCGGACCCTCGACGCGTGCCGCCACGAGGCGATCATGCCAGCCGGTCAGCGCGTGCGGCTACGCACGGCGCCGGCGGCGCACAGGATGACCGCCGCTCCTCCGAGCACGGTCGCCCACGTGAGCGGCTCGCCCAGGATGAGCGCCGCCCACACGATCGAGAGCACCGGCTGCACCAGTTGCAGCTGGCTGACGCGCGTGATGGGCCCGATCGAGAGCCCGCGATACCAGGCGAAGAACCCGAGGAACATGCTCACCACCGCGAGATAACCGAACGCCGCCCACTGGCCCGGTGTCGCCGCCGGCGGATCCGCGACGGCGGCGGCAGCCGTCAACGCCACCATCACCGGGGCCGCCACCACGAGGGCCCAGGAGATCGTCTGCCACGAGCCGAGCTCGCGCGCCAGCAGCGCTCCTTCCGCGTAGCCGATCGCGGCGGCGACGACCGCTCCGAGCAGCAGCAGGTCCGACCAGTGGAAGCCGCCCCATCCGCCGCCGATCACCGCGAACACCGTCGCGGCCACGGCGCCGGCGGCGGTGAGAAGCCAGAACGTCCGTCCCGGGCGCTCGCCCGCGCGGAGAACCGCGGCCACCGCGGTCGCGGCAGGCAGGAGCGCGATCACGACGGCGCCGTGGCTGGCCGGTGCCACCGTGAGTGCGTAGGACGTGAGCAGCGGGAAGCCCGCGACCACGCCGCCGGCCACGACGACGAGCCGCATCCACTGGCCGCCGCGTGGCAGACGCGACCGGGTCGCGGCCAGGGCGAGCGTTGCGAGGGCGGCGGCAACGACAGCGCGCCCCGATCCCACGAACAACGGCGACAGCGAGGCGACGGCGATGCGGGTGAAGATCACCGTGAACGAGAACGCCAACACGCCGAGCGCTCCCCAGAGCAGTCCGGATGCGGCCGAGCGGATCATTCCCCGAGTCTGCACGGGCGGCGCGTCTCGACACGGGGTCCAATCCGCAGCGCGTGGCCGCCTGCTTCCCCCTGCGCGCCGCGGCTGCCAGCATGGCGGCATGGACGCGGACGCCCCCGACATCGACGCCTATATCGACGGCTTCCCCGCGGAGATCGCCCAGCGGATGCGGCTGATCCGCGCCGCGCTCCTGGATGCGGTGGGACCGGACGCCGAGGAACGGATGCGGTACGGCATCGCCGCGGTCATGCTCGGGGGACGGTACGCCCTGCACTACGCCGGATGGAAGAAGCACATCGGCCTGTATCCCGTGCCGCCGCTCGCGGAGCCGCTCGAGAGCGAGGTGGCGCCACTGCGCTCCGGCAAGGACTCCCTGGTCCTGCCGCACGGTCAGGAGCTGCCGATCGAGCTCATCTCGCGCGTCGCCGCAGCGATCGTCTCGATGCGGCGCGAGGCGTAGGCGCTCAGGCGCGGGAGAACTCCGACGCCCGCGCGACCTGCTCCGGCGTGGGTATGACGCCCGTGTAGCGCTCGAACTGCCGAGCCGCCTGGAGCGCGATGACCTCGGCGCCGGTGATGACCGCGACGCCGCGTTCGCGCGCGGCGCGGATCAGCGGGGTCTCGGACGGGAAGGCGACGACATCGAACACGCGCTGCGCCGCCTCGATGTGCGCCGCGCTGAAGGCGAGCGCGTCCGCATCGGCCCCGTTCATGCCGAGAGGGGTCACATTCACGATGACCGCGTGCCCGGGCGCCGGATCCTCGGTGACCGCGCGGAAGCCGTAACGCTCCGCGAGAGCCTGCCCCGCCTCGGCATTGCGGGCGACGACGGTGAGGTCGCGGAAGCCCGCACCGTGGAACGCTGCCACGACGGCCTTCGCCATCCCGCCCGACCCGCGCACGAGCACGGATGTGGAGGGGTCTACGGCGTGCTCGGCGAGCAGCTGCGCGACGGCCTCGTAGTCGGTGTTCGACCCGGACAGCCGGCCGCCGTCGTTCACGATCGTGTTCACGGAGTCGATCGCCGCGGCGGAGGGCTCGATCTCGTCCAGCAGGGGGATGACGGCTTCCTTGAACGGCATCGACACGGAGCACCCGCGGATCCCCAGGGCGCGCACTCCCGTGATCGCCCCCGCGATGTCGTCGGTGGTGAACGCCTTGTAGACGAAGTTGAGGCCCAGCTCGTCGTAGAGGTAGTTGTGGAAGCGCGTCCCGATGTTCGACGGCCGCCCGGCCAGCGAGATGCACAGGGTCATGTCCTTGTTGAGAATCGGCACACCTCATTGTGGCGCGCAGCCCGCATCCGCACTCGTTCACGGCAGGCTCCTCATCAGCACGACCTAGACTGGGGGTATCCGTTCCGCCGCCGTACCCACCCCCACGAGTCGAGCCATGACCAGCAGTTCTTCCGCGCGCGCCTTCGAGCCGCGCCACGTTCAGTTGGTGCGAGCCCTCTTCGCGGCCGTGGCGGCCGTGATGATCACGTTCTCGCCCGACCACTCGGCCGCCGTGGGGCTGTCGGTGTTCAGCGGCTTCGCGATGGCATCGGCGATCGTGTGGCTGCTCTCGGCGTGGCTCGTGTACGGACCCGGTCAGCGCCGGCTGCCCATCCTGCTGGGTGTTCTCACCCTGATCGCGGGGGGCGTCTCCGGCATCCCGACCCTGCGCACGACGCTGTCCTTCTTCGTGATCGTCATCTCCTGGGCGCTGATCACGGGACTCATCGAGGGCATTGCGGGCCTGCGGGCCCTCCGCGCCGCAGAACGCGGCAGCGCCGCTCGCTCCGAGGCGCGTGACGCGCTCACGGTCGGAATCGTGGGCGTGCTGCTCGCGCTCGGAACCCTCGCCGTGCAGCCCGCCTACGCGCTGCAGTACAGCATCGAAGAGGCCGGCTCCTTCACGCTCACCGGCATCACGATCGCCGTCGGACTCTTCGGCGGCTATGCGGCGATCGTCGCGGTCTACCTGGGGATCGCGGGATTCTCCCCGCGCCGCGAGCCCGCCCCCGCGCCCGAGGAGGCGGCATGACAGACAAGCCCACCCGTCGCGACCTCATGAAGCCCGCTCAGCTGATCGGGCTCGCTCTCGCCGCCGCCGTCTTCGCCGGGGTCGTCACGCTCATCTCGATGGGCTTCTTCCAGAACCGCGTCGCCGGGCAGTCGGGTCACGCCCTCATGGTCGGCGGCATCGTCGCGGGGATCACCTTCATCGCGACGCTCGTGATCATCGCGCTGCTCATGCTCGCCGTCGACCCCGCACAGGTGAACCGCACGGTCGACCGCGCCGTGCTGCTGCCCAAGGAAGAGTCCGAGGACGCATCCGGCGACAGCCCCGCATCCGACTCCGCCGACGGCGACGGCCCACCCCGCGCCTAGCACGCGGCCCGCTCGCTCACTTTCCCCGCGAGACTGCATTTCCGTCACGAGATCACGGGTAAACACAGTGATCTCGTGCTCGAAGTGCATTCTCGGGGAAGCGGGACGGGAAAAGAGGGGTAGGGGAGACCCAGGATCCGACGCGCCCTGCATCCGATCACGTCTGCGCCCCGGGCGCGCCAGCGGACCGCGAAACTGCATCTCGAGCACGAGATCACGGGTAATGACAGTGATCTCGTGCTCGAAATGCAGTCTCGCGGGGGGATGGGCATGCCGTGCCGCCGGATGCGGTGTGCCGGCGGATGCGGTGCGCCCCCGGATGTGGTGCGCACCCGGATGCGGGAGCCCGCGGCGGTCAGGACCCGGTGACGAGGGAGGCGGCGAGGCCCGTGTAGGTGGCGGGCGTCAGCGCGAGCAGGCGCTCCTTCGCGGCGTCGCCGATGTCGAGTCCGCGCACAAACTCGGCGAGATCGGCGCCGCCGACGCGGTGCCCGCGGGTGAGCTCCTTCAGCAGCGCGTACGGGTCGGTGATCTGCGAGCGGCCCGCAACGACCTCGGCGCGGATGACGGTCTGGATGGCCTCGGCGAGCACCTCCCAGTTGGTGTCGAGGTCGGCCAGCAGCACCTCGCGCGAGAGCGAGATCTCGCCGAGCCCGCGCAGCAGGTTGTCGAGCGCGAGAAGGGAGTGACCGAACGCGACGCCGATGTTGCGCTGCGTGGTGGAGTCGGTGAGGTCGCGCTGCAGCCGGCTCGTGACCAGCGTCGAGGCGAGGGTCTGAAACAGCCCTCCCGCGATCTCGAGGTTCGCCTCCGCGTTCTCGAAGCGGATGGGGTTGATCTTGTGCGGCATGGTCGACGAACCGGTCGCGCCGGCCACGGGGATCTGCGCGAAGTAGCCGAGGGAGATGTAGGTCCACACATCCGTCGCGAGGTTGTGCAGGATGCCGCCCGCGTGCCGCGCGCGGTCGTAGAGCTCGACCTGCCAGTCGTGCGACTCGATCTGGGTCGTGAGCTCGTTGAACCCGAGCCCCAGTCCCACGACGAAGCTGCGGGAGATCTCGACCCAGTCCGCATCCGGATCGGCAGCGAGGTGCGCCGACCAGGTTCCGGTCGCGCCGGAGAACTTCGCCAGGTACTCGGAGGACTCCAGCTGCGCGAGCACCCGCTCCAGGCGCCACGCGAAGACGGCGATCTCCTTGCCCATCGTGGTGGGGGTGGCGGGCTGGCCGTGGGTGCGGGCGAGCATCGCCGCATCCGCCAGTTCGACCGACACGGCCCGCAGGCGCTCGATCACCTGCCGCAGCTTCGGCAGCCACACCTGCGTCACAGCGCGCTGCACGGTGAGGGCGTACGACGTCGAATTGACGTCCTCGCTGGTCAGGGCGAAGTGCGTGAGCTCGGCGATGCGGTCCAGGCCCAGCGCGGAGAGGCGGTCGCGCACGAGGTACTCGACGGCCTTCACGTCGTGGCGCGTGACGGCCTCGCGCTCGGCGAGCCAGTCGATCTCGGCCTGCCCGAAGTCGCGGTAGAGCGCCCGGAGGGAGTCCTTCTCGGCATCCGTCAGCGGCGACTGTCCGAACAGGCCGCGGTCGGTGAGCGTGATGAGCCACTCGACCTCGACCTCGACGCGGGCGCGGTTGAGCCCGGCTTCCGACAGGAAGTCGCCGAGGGCGGAGACGGCGGCCTGGTAGCGACCGTCGAGGGGACTGAGCGGCTGAGCGGGGAAGTTCGACACGGTACTCCGTCGAGGGCGGTGGGCCGCGCGGGTCATCCCGCGGAGCGGATGGCGGGTTCGAGTTGCCGGAAGAGCGCCCGGCACGCGCTCTCGATCATAGCGAGCACCTCGTCGAACGCCTCGGGGCCCGCGTAGTACGGGTCGGGCACGTCGAGGCTGTCGTCGGGCTGCGGGTCGAACGCGCGCAGCAGCACGACCTTGTCCGAATCGTTCTCCGATCGCGCCCACGCGCGCAGGTTGCGTTCGTGCGATCGGTCGAGCGCGATGACCAGGTCGTTGCGCTCATAGTCCGCGAACTCGAACTGGCGGGCGCGGTGGCGCCGACCGTCGTATCCGTGGCGTTCGAGGGCTTCGACCGTGCGGGGATCGGCGGGCTCTCCGACGTGCCAGTCGCCGGTGCCGGCGCTCGTGGACACCACGCGGTCGCCGAGGCCCACCGACTCGGCGAACCAGCGGAAGACGATCTCGGCCATCGGGGATCGACAGATGTTCCCCGTGCACACGAAGACCACGCGGAACGGCGAGGACGCGGGCATGGGTCCATTGTGGTCCCGACGACCTCTCCTGCACAGCCACGATCTTGCGGCGAGCGATCCGCGGATCGGATGCGGGCGCTCCGCATCCGACGGATGCGCAGCGAGCATCGTGGGATGACAGACACCCTTGACGATGTCGTCTTCGCCTTCGACGCGGCACGGCGCGACGTGCTCGCAGCCGTCGAGCACATCGAGACGGTCATCCGCGATGCCGCCGGCCTCGCGACGGCGACGGCCTGGGCATCGCCCGCGATGCGCGCCTTCCAGCTCGCACACGATGCATGGACTACGGCGCTCGCCGACGAGCGACAACGCCTGCTGGCCCTCGATGACGTGATCGCCGAGATCCGCAGTCAAGCCTTGGTCACCGGCGGAGGGAACCTCTTCGGATGGTGGTCGTCATGACGGACGACGTCGGCATCTCCTCCGGCGGCGCGGTCGCCGTCGACACGGTGCGATTGCGGGATGCGGCCGCGGTGCTGGTGGGCGCCGCTGCGCGGCTGGACGAGGCCGTCGCCGACATCGCCCGCGCTGATGCGCGGATCAATGTGCACACGCTGCCGGTGCTGGGGCTCACCCAGGACGAGCGCCTGCGCGAAGTGGGCGCGCTGGCGGATCGTGCGAGAGAGCAGCAGGGCCGTCTGTTGATGTGTGCGGCGGTGTACGAGCTCGCCGAGGTCCGCGCCGAAGCCGCTCTCGCATCCGCCGCGGGAGACGCGGAGGCCGCAGCGCGCGCTCGAGACCGCATCGCTGCGATCGAGCACGCCTACCCGGGCGCGACCGAACTGCTCCGGGCCGACTCCGGCCTGGGCGACGGCTGGACGTGGTTCACCCTGCTGATGCCGTTCCTCGCGGGAGCGAGCCTGGCTTCGGGGGCGGCCGTCGCGCGGCTCGCCGCGATGCGCGGCCGCGTCCCGTACGGCACTCGTCCGGTGCCCACGGAGCGCCCGGTGCCGGAGATCCTCCCGCTCCCGCCCGCGCAACGTCCGGCCGCCGCGCCCACGGCGCTCGCGCCGGCGCTCGCCCGCATCCCGCAGGGCGGCGAGGCGCGGGTGCGCATCGAGAAGTACGCGACCGCATCCGGAACCGCGTATGCCGTCTACGTCGCCGGCACGAGCGGGCTCGGCGGCGACGAGGTGTGGGACATGCTCTCGAACGTGCAGGGGTACGGCGGCGAGCAGTCCGACGCCTACCTGGCCCTGACGGCGATGCTCGCCGAGGCGGGCGTGCAGCCCGGCGACACGCTCTATCTCTACGGCCACTCGCAGGGCGGGATGCTGGTGGGCCAGGTCGCAGCGACCGGCGACTACGACGTGCGGGTGGTGGGCACGGCGGGCTCGCCCACTGCGGCAGACCCCGGTCCGGGAGCGATGAGCGTCGACCTCCGCCACGGCGACGACCCCGTGGCGATGCTCGCCGGTGGGGGATTCCCCTCCCGCGTGGGGGCTGAGGGCAGCTTCGTGGCCTCACGCGTCATCGACCCCGCGCCGGGCCCCCAGGACCTGGGCCTGCCCGCACACCACCTGAGCGCGTACACCGAGACGGCCGAACTCGTCGACGCGTCCGCAGATCCTCGCGTCGCCGAGGTGCACGAGCGCATGGCCGAGCTCGAGGGAGCTCGCCTCATCTCGACGCAGGAGTTCGGCGCTCGTCAGGTCGACGCCGTGCCCCGGCGGCGTCCCGGTGCGGTCAGTCCCGCCGCTTCGGGCGCAGGATGACGCCGAAGATGCCGTTGATGACGGCGATCACGAGGGCGGCCACGACGCCCCACCAGAAGCTGTCGACCCGCAGACCCCAGTTCCAGAACCCGGTGATCCAGCTGGTCAGCCAGAGCAGGAACCCGTTCACGATGAGCGAGAACAGGCCGAGCGTGAGCACGTAGAGGGGGAAGGCGATCACCCTCACGACCGAACCCACGATCGTGTTCACCAGCGCGAAGACGAGCGCCACGATCAGCAGCGACAGCACGATCTCGAGCGTTCCGCCCGGCGGGAACGCGATGACGCTGACGCCGAGGACCGGGATGAGGGTCACGACCCAGATCGAGAACGCATTCACCACGACGCGGATGAGAAAGCCCATGCCGGAAGTGTGGCACGCGCCCCGCATCCGCGCTCCTAGACTCTCGGTGTGACTGAGCCGATTCCCGTTCGTGTGCGCCCAGAGATCGCGGCCCTGCCGGTCTACCGACAGGGAAAGCCGGCCGGTGCCGACGCGTTCAAGCTCTCGAGCAACGAGAATCCGTTCTCGCCGCTGCCTCGCGTATTGGCAGCCCTCCGGGCTGCCGAGACGGTGAACCGCTATCCGGACGCGACCGCGGCGAGACTCCGCGTGCGTCTGGCGGAGCGGTACGGCGTCGACGCCGACGAGGTGCACATCGGCGCCGGCAGCGCATCGCTGCTCTCGCAGCTGGTCCTCGCGGTCGCGGGCCCCGGCGACGAGGTCGTCTACGCGTGGCGGTCCTTCGAGGCCTACCCGAGCTTCGTCACGGTCGCCGGCGCCGATCGCGTCGAGGTGCCGCTGACGGCCGAGGGCCGTCACGACCTGGTCGCGATGGCGGCGGCGATCACCCCGCGCACCCGCGCCGTGATCGTCTGCAGCCCGAACAACCCCACCGGCCCCGTCGTGACGCAGGACGAGTTCGACACCTTCGTGGCGGCCGTGCCCGCCGACGTGCTGATCATCCTCGACGAGGCATACGCCGAGTTCGTCACCGCGACGGATGCGGTTGACGGCCTCCGCCGCACCGGAGTCACCCGCCCGAACGTCGTCGCCCTGCGCACGTTCTCGAAGGCGTACGGGCTCGCGGGGCTGCGCATCGGCTATGCGATCGGTCACCGTCGCGTGCTGGATGCGGCGCGATCGGTCGCGATCCCGCTCGCCGTCACCGCGACCGCCGAAGAGGCGGCCCTTGCGAGCCTCGACGCCGACGCCGAACTGCTCGAGCGTGTGCGCGTGATCGCTGAGCGCCGCGACCGGGTGGCCGCGGGCCTGCGCGACGCGGGATGGTGGGTTCCCGAGGCGCAGGGCAACTTCGTCTGGCTGGCCACGGGGGAGGCCACGACCGATGCTGCGGCGGCCTTCGACGAGGGCGGGCTGGTGGTGCGCGCGTTCGCCGGAGACGGTGTGCGGATCTCGATCGGCGAGGAGGAGTCTGTGGAGCAGATCCTACGGATTGCCGCATCCATTGTGCGCGACCTCCCAGAAGGCCATCCCGCCAGCAGATAGCGTAGAGCCCGTGACCTCGCCCGACACGTTCTCTCCGACCGCCGACGACGACGCGCGGATGGTGCGGGTGCTGGCGGCGGACGGCTCGTTCGCGCCGACCCCCGCCGCCGAGCCCTATCTCGCCGCGATCGCCGCGATCGACGACGCCCAGCTCGAGACCTTCTACCGCGACATGGTGGTCGTGCGCGCCTTCGACCGGCAGGCGACGAACCTGCAGCGTCAGGGCCAGCTCGCGCTCTGGCCGCCGAGCTGGGGCCAGGAGGCCGCGCAGGTCGGCTCGGCACACGCCGCGAGGGCCCAGGACCACCTCTTCCCGTCGTACCGCGAGCACGTCGTGTGCACGATCCGCGGCGTCGACCCGATCGACATCGTGCGGCTCATGCGCGGTGTCACCCACGGCGGGTGGAACCCGTACGACCCGAAGAACGGCAACACGCACATCTACACGCTCGTGCTCGGCTCACAGACGCTTCACGCCGCCGGATTCGGCATGAGCCTCGTCTTCGACGGCAAGACCGGCACCGGCGACCTCGACCGCGACGAGGCCGTCATCGTCTACTACGGCGACGGCGCGTCCAGCCAGGGCGACGTGCACGAGGCGATGGTGTTCGCGGCGAGCTACCGCGCACCGCAGGTCTTCTTCCTCCAGAACAACCAGTGGGCGATCTCGGTCCCCGTGGCGACCCAGGCCTCGGCGCCGCTCTACCGTCGCGGCGAGGGATACGGCATGCCCAGCGTCCAGGTCGACGGCAACGACGTGCTCGCCAGTTTCGCCGTCACCCGTCATGCGCTCGATGAGGCGCGCGCCGGCGGCGGGCCGCGCGCGATCGAGGCGATGACCTACCGGATGGGCGCGCACACGACCAGCGACGACCCGACCAAGTACCGCACCTCGGCCGAGGAGCAGTCCTGGGCCGAGCGCGACCCGATCGCCCGGATGGCGGCGTACCTGCGCTCGCGCGGCGCCTCCGATGCGTTCTTCGCCGACGTGGATGCGGCCGCCGCCGACTACGCCGAGGATGTGCGCGCGCGCACGGTCGCTCTCGGGTCCATCGGCACGGACATGATGTTCGACCACGTCTACAGCGAGCCGCATCCGCTCGTCGCCGAGCAGAAGCGCTGGCTCGCCGAGTACGAAGCATCCCTCGAGGGAGGTCAGGCATGAGCGAAATGACCACCCTGCCGATGAGCAAGGCCCTGAACGCGGGCATGGCCCAAGCCATGCGCGACAGCGACCGCGTGCTGCTGATGGGCGAGGACATCGGTCCGCTCGGCGGCGTCTTCCGCGTCACCGAGGGGCTCCAGGCCGAGTTCGGCAAGAACCGCGTGATCGACACACCCCTCGCCGAATCGGGCATCATCGGCACCGCGATCGGCCTCGCGATGGGCGGGTTCCGGCCCGTCTGCGAGATCCAGTTCGACGGCTTCGTCTTCCCCGGCTTCGACCAGATCACCACGCAGCTGGCCAAGCTGACCAACCGGCACGAGGGCGCCCTGCGCATGCCCGTGGTCATCCGCATCCCGTACGGCGGGCACATCGGCGCGGTCGAGCACCACCAGGAGAGCCCCGAGGCGTACTTCACCCACACCCCGGGTCTGCGCGTGGTGAGCCCGTCCACGCCCAACGACGCGTACTGGATGATCCAGGATGCGATCGCCTCCGACGACCCGGTGGTCTTCCTCGAGCCGAAGAGCCGCTACTGGCCCAAGGGTGAGGTGGACCTCTCGGCGCGCGCGCTGCCGCTGCACGCCTCCCGCATCGTGCGCCGCGGCACCGACGTGACTCTCGTCGGGCACGGCGCGATGGTCTCGACCCTGCTGCAGGCGGCCGCGCTCGCCGAGAGCGAGGGGACCAGCTGCGAGGTCATCGATCTGCGCTCGCTCTCGCCGGTCGACTACGGCCCGATCCTCGACTCCGTCGCCCGCACCGGCCGTATGGTCTACGCGCAGGAGGCGCCGCAGTTCACCTCGCTCGGCTCCGAGATCGCCGCTACCGTCACCGAGCGCGCGTTCTACTCGCTCGAGGCGCCGGTGCTGCGCGTGTCCGGGTTCGATGTGCCCTTCCCGCCCGCCAAGCTCGAGGGGCAGTACCTGCCCGACGCCGATCGCATCCTCGAGGCCGTCGACCGCGCCCTCGCCTACTGACCCCGTCCCCTCATCCCCATCCCCGCCCCCGCCCACTCATGACCGCGAGAATGCATTTCGAGCACGAGATCACGGTGTTTACCCGTTATCTCGTCACAAACTTGCAGTCTCGAGGGTGAGGAACCGGCGAAAGGAACCGCAATGAGCACGCAGACCTTCCACCTCCCGGATGTCGGCGAGGGCCTCACCGACGCCGAGATCGTCACCTGGCACGTCAAGAGCGGCGACACCGTCGCCGTCAACGACGTGATCGTCGAGATCGAGACGGCCAAGTCACTGGTCGAGCTGCCGTCGCCCTTCGCGGGCGTGGTCGGCGAGGTCCTGGTCGAGGAGGGGCAGACGGTCGACGTGGGAGCTCCCATCATCACGATCGCGGATGCGGCGGCTCCCGCATCCGATGTCCCCGCCCCCGGCGACCCGGGGCTCCCTGCCCCGGCTACCGATCCCGAGGCGGGCGGTTCGGTCCTCGTCGGCTATGGCTCCGCCGGTGCCGTCACCTCGCGTCGCCGCAAGCCCGCCGCGGCACCCGCCGCATCCGCCGCCGGCGTCGTGGCGAAGCCGCCGATCCGCAAGCTCGCACGCGACCTCGGTGTCGACCTGTCGGCGGTGACGCCCAGCGGCGCCGGCGGCGAGGTGACGCGCGACGACGTCGTGAAGCACGCGTCGCAGGCGAGCGTCTTCCGCAACATCGAGACGCCCGAGTGGCCCGAGGTGCGCGAGGAGACGATCCCGGTCGCCGCATCCGTCGCCGAGGCAGACCCGCGCGAAGAGTCCATCCCCGTGCGCGGGGTGCGCAAGGCGACCGCCGGCTCCATGGTGCGCAGCGCCTACTCCGCGCCGCACGTGACGGTGTGGACCGACGTCGACGCGACGCGCACGATGGAGCTCGTGAAGCGCCTGAAGGCGTCGCCCGACTACGCCGACACGAAGGTCTCGCCGCTGCTGATCATGGCGCGCGCGGTCATCTGGGCCGTGCGCCGCACCCCCATGGTCAACGCCGCGTGGGTCGACGGCGACGACGGCGCGCAGATCAACCTGCGCCACTACGTGAACCTCGGCATCGCGGCGGCGACGCCCCGCGGCCTCATCGTCCCGAACATCAAGGACGCACAGAACCTCAGCATGCGCGAGCTCGCGAAGTCGCTCGAGCGCCTGACGCTCACGGCGCGCGAGGGCAAGACCCCGCCCGCCGACCAGCAGCAGGGCACGATCACGATCACCAACATCGGCGTCTTCGGGATGGATGCGGGCACCCCCATCATCAACCCCGGCGAGGCCGGCATCATCGCGATGGGGACGATCCGCCAGAAGCCGTGGGTCGTCGACGGCGAGGTGCGCCCGCGCTTCGTGACCACCGTGTCCGGCTCGTTCGACCACCGCGTCATCGACGGCGACGGCATGAGCCGCTTCATCGCCGACGTCGCCGCCGTTCTCGAGGAGCCCGCTCTCCTCGTGGAGTGACCCCCGTCGGGGGTGCTGCCCCGCCGGCGTGAGCCCGGCCTCCCGCGGGCCGGGCTCCCCGGGGTGCCGCTCGCGGTGGTGTGCCGTTCGCGGTTGTGCCGTCGGCCTATGCCCGAGTTGCGTCGCATGTGCGCGGATGCGACACGTTTCCGCATCCACCACGGTGATTCTCAGTCGCATCTGCGCAGAAGTGTGGCGGATGCGGCGGCGCCCGGCCGTGCGATGCGCCCGCACCGCCCCCGCAGCGTTGGATGCGGCTCACCGAGCCGGAGGCAGAACGCCGCCGCAACCTGGTGCACCGTCCGGAGCGTCCGCGTGGAAGGGCCACGCTTTTGCGCAACCGCGCCTGTCAATGACTGATGCGTTTGCGCAGAAGTGGCGCAGATGCGCACATGCGACGCAACTCGGGCAGAGAGGGGGCGAGAGCGAAAGCGGGCGAGATCGGCGGAAAGACGCGGCGGATGCGGATGCGGCACGCGCCGGATGCGGGCACTGTCGCGGCCGCAGTGCGGGCGCCGCAGCGATTTTGATAACGATTATCAGTAGGCGTAAAGTGACCGCCATGCCCCTGAAGACCCGACTCCTCCTCGTTCCCGCGGCCTTCGCCGCTGCCGCTCTCGCCCTCGCGGGCTGCTCCGCGAGTTCGCCCGCCGATGCCTCGACTGCCGGAGAAGGCGGCGCGAAGATCGACGTGGTCGCCTCCACCGACGTGTACGGCGACATCGCCCAGACCGTCGGCGGAGACCACGTCTCCGTGACCTCGCTCATCGCCTCCTTCAGCCAGGACCCGCACGACTTCGAGCCCTCCGCGGCCGACCAGCTGACGATGAAGAACGCGAAGCTCGTGATCGCGAACGGCGGCGGATACGACCCGTTCGTCGGGTCGCTGGTCAGCGCGTCCGGCACGACGGCGCCGGTGATCAACGCGGTGAGCCTCTCGCCGGAGTGGACCGGATCCGACGCCTCCGAGGCGGTCGAGGGCTTCAACGAGCACGTCTTCTACGAGCCCGACACGATGGTCGCCGTCGCGAAGGAGATCGCCGCGCAGCTCGGCGAGATCGACCCGGGCGACGCCGACGCGTTCGAGGCGAACGCCGCCGCCTTCGAAGCCGACGTCAGCGGCAAGATCCAGCCGATCCTCGACGACATCTCGAAGGCGCACAAGGGCGAGAAGATCTTCGTCACCGAGCCCGTTCCGCTCTACCTGGCGCAGGCCGCGGGGCTGGTCAACGACACCCCGTCGGAGTTCAGCGAGGCCGTTGAAGAGGGCGACGATGTGCCGCCCGCTACGCTGCTGGAAGCACTCGGACTCATCGGTAGCGGCGACGTCAAGATCGTGTTCGTCAACGCCCAGGCCGCTGGTGCTGAGACCACGCAGGTGGAGAACAAGGCGGCGGAGGTGGGCGTTCCGGTGATCAAGGCGTCCGAGCTGCTGCCCGACGGCGACACCTACGTCTCGTGGATGGTCGACATGGCAACGCAGATCAAGGACGCGCTCAAGTAGTGGCAGAAACCCCCCTTCCGCTCAGCATCGCGTCCGCCGCGCTCCAGCGCGGCGGACGCGTGCTGTGGAGCGGACTGAACCTCAGCCTCCAACCGGGCGAGCTCGTCGCCGTCCTCGGACCCAGCGGCGCCGGCAAGACGACGCTGCTGCGCGCGATCCTCGGCCTCGACCGGCTGGCCGAAGGTTCGATCACGGCGCTCGGCGAGCCGGTCACCCGCGCGGGAAACCGCCGCATCGGCTACGTCCCGCAGCAACGCCCGCTTGCGCGCGACACCGCGATGCTCGCCCGGGATCTCGTGCGGCTCGGCGTCGACGGGCACCGGTTCGGCTTCCCGTTTCCTCGGCGCGCCGATCGGGCGCGCGTGGACGCACTCATCGATGCGGTCGGCGCATCCGCGTTCGCGGAACGACCTGTAGGTCTGCTCTCGGGCGGGGAACAGCAGCGGCTGCGGGTCGGGCAGGCGCTCGCCGACGATCCGCGCCTCCTGCTGTGCGACGAGCCGCTCACGAGCCTCGACCTTGCCAATCAGCGCGCGGTGGTCGGGCTCATCGACCGGCATCGCCGCGAGAGCGGTGCGGGCGTGCTGCTGGTCACCCACGACATCAATCCCGTCCTGGACTCCGTCGACCGCATCCTCTACATCGCGAACGGCGCCTTCACTCTCGGCACCCCCGAGACGGTGCTGCGCTCGGACGTGCTGAGCGAGCTGTACGGCGCACCGGTGCACGTGCTGCGCGCGGGGGATCGCCTCGTTGTCGTCGGCGCTCCGGATGCGGACGAGTCCCACCATCACCACCACGAGGACGCCCTGTGAACTGGAGCGACATCGGCGATGCCCTGTTCGGGGGCGTCGCGCAGTACGGACAGATCCTCGAGCTGGTGCAGAACTCCGTCTGGGCCGGTGCGGTGCTCGGCATCGTGGGCGGTCTCATCGGCGTGTTCGTCATGCAGCGCGACATGGCCTTCGCGGTGCACGGCATCAGCGAGTTGTCCTTCGCCGGCGCTGCGGCCGCGCTCCTGCTCGGCTTCGACGTCGTCACCGGCTCGATCGTGGGCTCGCTCGTGGCGGCGGGGATCATCGGATGGCTGGGCGCGCGCGCCCGGGATCGCAACTCGATCATCGGCGTGCTCATGCCGTTCGGTCTGGGCGTCGGCATCCTGTGCCTCTCGCTGTACAACGGACGCAGCGCTAACCGCTTCAGCCTGCTCACCGGCCAGATCGTGTCCGTGCAGAGCGGCCAGCTCAGCGTGCTCATCGTCATCTCGGCGATCGTGCTCGTCGGGCTCCTGGCGATCTGGCGCCCGCTGCGCTTCGATTCGCTCGACCCGCAGTCCGCGGCCGCCCGCGGGGTCCCCACGGGTGTCGTCTCGCTGCTGTTCATGCTCCTGCTAGGCATGATCGTCGCCGTCTCGGTGCACATCATCGGTGCCTTGCTCGTGCTTGCGCTGCTGGTGACGCCGGCGGCCGCTGCGATGCGCATCTCCAACGGACCGGTGGCGGTCCCGTTGCTGTCGGCCCTGTTCGGTTTCGTCTCCGCCGTCGGCGGCATCCTGCTTGCGGTCGCGGGCACCCTGCCGGTGAGCCCGTACATCACGACCATCTCGTTCGTCATCTACATCGTCTGCCGCGCGATCGGAGCACGCCGCGACCGCGTCACGCGTGCCGCCTGAGAAGACTGCCCGGCCCGCTGCCAGGGTGCGCGGGTAGGATTCGGGCATGGCTCAGCGCAACACCTGGCAGCGCGAGCGCGTCCGCGAAGCCCTCTCCGACGCGCAGGGTTTCGTCAGCGCCCAGACGCTGCACGCGCGGCTGCGCGACGACAACACCGGCATCGGCCTGGCCACGGTCTACCGTGCGCTCGCGGGGCTCGCCGCCGGCGGTGACGCCGACTCGCTGCAGAGCCCGGAGGGTGAGAACCTCTACCGCGCCTGCGTGACGAGCGGCCACCACCACCACCTCATCTGCCGCCAGTGCGGTCTCACGGTCGAGATCGAGGCCTCGGAGGTCGAGGAGTGGGCCCAGCGCACGGCCGCGAGCCACGGCTTCACCTCGGCCGAGCACGTCGTCGACATCTTCGGGCTCTGCGGTTCGTGCACCGCCGCCCGGACGAATGAGCGTGACGACTAGTCGCACCGAGCGCGCGAGGTCAGCGCCCGCACGGCGCTCGTCCGGCTCGCGGACGTCGGTGGCGCTGAGTCTCGGACTGGCGCTCATCGTCGTCATGGCGGCGATCTACATCTTCGCGCCGCAGCTGCTGCCTGCCGACGTTCCCACCCGCCTCCAGGACGGCGTGACCCTTGCGCTCAGCGTGCTCATCGAGTCGCTGCCGTTCGTGGCGCTGGGCGTCGTGCTCTCGATCCTCGTCCAGGTGTGGCTGCCGGCCGGTGTCCTCGAGCGGTGGATGCCGCGTCGCGCCTGGGCGCGGCGGGCGGTGCTGTCTCTGCTGGGCATGATCGTGCCGGTGTGCGAATGCGGAAACGTCCCGTTCGCGCGCGGCCTGCTCATGCGCGGATTCAGCGTCTCCGAGACCATGACCTTCCTCATCGCGGCGCCGATCGTGAACCCCATCGTGATCATCACGACGCATCAGGCCTTCGGCTTCAGCGACGGCATCCTCATCGCGCGTCTCGTGGGCGGCTACGCGGTGGCGAACCTCATCGGCTGGCTCTACAGCCGCCACCCCTCACCCGACGCGCTGCTGACGGATCGTTTCCGCGCGACGTGCGAGGTCGTCGTGCACGAGCGCGGCGGCCGCGGGCGTCGCTCCCTGGCGCAGTTCCTCGTCGAGCTCAGGGCGGTCATGCCCGCCCTCGTCATCGGCTCCGCGCTCGCCGGCGCCGTGCAGGTGCTCGTGCCGCGCAATGCGCTGCTGGCGATCGGCTCGAATCCCGTGCTGTCGATCGTCGCGATGATGGCGCTGGCGATCGTCGTCTCGATCTGCTCGAACATCGACGCCTTCTTCGCGCTCTCCTTCGCCTCGACGTTCACCCCCGGCTCGCTCGTCGCCTTCCTGGTGACCGGCCCGCTGGTGGATGTGAAGATGATCGCCCTGCTGCGCACGACCTTCTCGACCAGGGCGCTCGTCGGGATCGTCACCACCGTCCTGCTGTTCGCCTTCGCGCTCGGAGCGGTGGTGAATCTCCTTGCGTAGCGTTCTCACCCGCTGGCTGGGCGCGGGGCTCGCCGCGGCCCTCGCCGTGATCACCCTCGTGCTCGCCGTCACAGGGCGCATCGGCCTCTACATCAACCCCGACGGCGCCTGGTTCGCCATCGGCATGGCCGTCGTCGTGCTCGTCGGCACGGCGCTGAGCTTCGTGCTGCCGTTGGGCGCGGAAGACGACCACGGCCACGACCACGGCGAGGTCCACCACGACGACCACGCGCATCACGCTCACGAGCGCCGCGTGTCGCCGGGCGCGCTTGCGGCGGTAGCCGGCGGCGTCCTCGCCTCGGGACTCGTGGTCACGATGCTGGCGCTTCCGCCGGCATCCCTCTCGGCGGAGCTCGCCGCATCCCGCGACGTCGGCGCACCTCCGCTGTTCGCCGGATCGGATGTGGTCTCGCTCGCCTCGACCGGCGACACCTCGAAGTTCGGGGTGGGGGACTGGGCGGCGGTGTTCGCCACGGCGACCAACCCCGATGCGTTCGAGGGGGACGCCGTGACCCTGACGGGCTTCGTCAGCGGCGACACCGACGGCGGGTTCGATCTGAGTCGTCTGGTCATCACGCACTGCGTGATCGACGCGCAGCCGGCGCGCCTGGCCATCTCGGCGGATGCGGCCCCGCCGTCCACCGGGCAGTGGGTCACCGTCTCGGGCACGGTGCGCGCGACCGGATCCGGACAGCTGGCGATCGTCGCCGAACAGGTCACGCCGATCGACGAGCCGAGCGATCCCTATGAGTACTGACGCCGCGCGCCCCTCGCGGCGCGAGCAGTCCCGGCGTCGGCGCATCCGCGCGTACCTCGGCGCGTTCGCGATCGTGCTCGCCGTGCTGGCGGTCGCGGGAGCCGCCGCCGGCGCGGTCGGCACGCTTCAGGGCCCGAGGGTGACGAACATGCAGTTCGACCCGCAGGCGGCGGTGTCCACATCCGGCTCGCGCCTGATCCTCACCACGTCGCAGACGCTCACCTCGATCGACCCCTCGCAGGTGACGGTGAGTCCCGTCGCGGACTTCGCGGTGGAGACGTCCGGTCGCAGCATAGGCGTGCGCTTCACGCTGCCCCTGCGCGACGACACCGACTACACGGTCACCATCGCGGGTGTCACCGGGCAGGGATCGGATGCGGCCGTCACGCTCACCGAGAGCTTCCGCACGCCGCCGTTGTCGGTGTACCTGCTTCAACGCGGCGAGGACGGCGAGCACGACACCGTCTTTCGCACGTCGCTGTCGGGGGAGGACGCTGTTCCCGTCTTCACGCACCGCCATATCGAGGACTTCCGGGCGACGAGCGCGCACCTCGTGATGTCGGTCGTCGACGACGACGGCTCGAACGAGCTCATCGTGACCGACCCCGACGGGCAGGGGCAGCGATCTCTCCCCTTGCCCGGCTCGGGGCCGATCCAGGACCTGCAGACCGCCGATCGTGGCGAGACCATCGGCTACACCTACACGGACCCCGACATGTCTGCGGCGGGAGCCCGGGCGAGCGTGCTCTACACCGCCTCGCTCAAACCCGCCGATGCGGATACCCCGCCGACCCGCATCGATGTATCGGGTCAGCCGGCGAGCGTGGCGCAGTGGAGCTTCGTCCCCGACACTGACAGCATCCTCATGCTCTCGTTCCAGGGCCGGTTGCTGCTCGCGCCGCCGTCGGGGGCCGATCCCGTCGACCTGGGGGCGGCCGCGCAGATCGAGGGCATCGCGCGCGGATCGACCACGGCCATCGTGCTGCGGGCAGACGGGCTCGTCACGATCTCGCTCGTCGACGGTTCGGAGAAGCCGCTCGTCTCGACGCAGGACGCGACGGGATACCTCGGCGGCGTCGTTCCGCTCACGGGCGAGCGGACGCTGCGCCAGTACACCGACCCGAACGGGGCGGGATCCTCGCTCCTGCTGGTGGACGGTGAGGGTCATGCGAAACCGGTTTTCACGGTGGCGGCGAGCTCGGCGCTGCTGCAGACGTGCGTCTCGCCGTCCGGGCGGTACGCGGCCGTGCTCGTGCAACCGGATGCGGCCAAGAACCCGTACGTGACCACCTACGCTCTGCCGGTTCCCGAAACGGTGGAGACCCACATCCTGGATCTCGACAGCGAGACCGAGGTCTCGAGTCTCGGCGCCTTCGACATCTCGTGGTGCCAGGTTCCGTTGCGATGACGACCCACGTTCCGGCCACGCGCGAGGCACTGAGTGCCCTGCCGCTGGAGGTCGCGCCGCGCCTGCTCGACGCGCTGCTGGAGACCGAGCTCGGCGGCGAGAGGGTCGTGCTGCGCCTGAGCGAGGTCGAGGCGTATCACGGCCGCGGGACGGGCGACGTTCCCGATCCCGGGTCGCATGCGCGCATGGGGCCGACGCCGCGCAACGCCACGATGTGGGGCGAGCCCGGTCATCTGTACGTGTACCTCAGCCACGGCATCCACTCCTGCGTGAACGTGGTCTGCGGCCCGGCGGGGACCGCCGGCGGTGTGCTGCTGCGCGGCGCGGAGGTCGTCGAGGGTGCGGATACGGCCCGACGCCGCCGCAGCGAGCGCGGTGTCGTGCGCCACGACCGGGACCTCGCGCGCGGACCGGGCCGCCTCGGCGATGCATCGGGTCTTCGTCATCCCGTGCACGACGGCGTCGACGCCGTGACCGGTGAGATCCGGGCGGGGGCCCGCGCCCGGCTGCTCCTTCCGGTGAGTCCGCGCCGGGACATCGCCACCGGACCGCGCGTCGGGGTGGCGGGTGTCGCCGGCGGCGACCAGTTCCCGTGGCGTTTCTGGATCCCGGACGATCCCACCGTGTCGGCGTTTCGCTGGGGCCGCGGGGCGGGACCCGGGCTCAGCGCAGCGCGGTGACGGCGGCGAAGGCCGCCTTGATGGCCCGCATCCGCTTCTCGTAGCGGGCCGCCAGGAAGATGAGCGCCACACCGCCGAGACCCAGCCACAGCCACCAGAAGGCCACGTAGGCGGCGGCGATCCACGGCCACAGTTGCGCGATCGCGTGAACGAGCAGCACCGCCGCACCCACCACGAGCGGCGCCTGCAGACTCCGGATCGCTCCGATCACGACGAGGGCGATCGCCACGACGCCCAGCGCGATCACGCGCCACAGCTCCGCATCCGCATCGAGGTCGTAGGCGAGCGAGGGCAGCGTCAGCAGGGCGAGCCATCCGCCCAACGCGGGCCACGAGCGCCGGGAGGGTTCGGCCCGCATCCGGGCGATGCCCACCGCGAGTCCCGCGAGAGCGGGCGGCAGCGTGATGACCTCGATGGTCGCGATCACCGCCGGCGCCGTCGACGCCGCGGTGACGAGGGCGAAGGCGCCGGCGGTGCCGAGCAGCACGAGGCCGTTGCGACCACGCAGCGCCCACCCCGCGGTTCCCGCCGTGCTGAGCACCGCCGTGATCAAGAGCACGCGAACTGTGAACTGTGCGCCGTCGAACGCGGCGAGCTCGGCGATCGTGAACGCACCGACCCCGGCGGAGATCACGATCATCGCGGCGAGATCGACGCGACCGCCGGAACGCGTGCGCAGCGCGGCGACCGCGATGGCTGCGACGAGTCCGAGCGCCGCGAGGCTCCACAGCTCCGGCTCGCCCGTGAAGAGCGCGCCCGGCAGCTGGGTCAGCAACAGGATGCGGATTCCCGCCGTCGTGGCCAGCGTCACCGCGCTCGCGACCGCTGCGACGGCGGCGACCCCGCGCCAGCGCTCGCGCCCCAGGGCGAGGGCGGCCGCCACACCCACCAGCGCCGCCGCGCTCATCGTGACGGCGGTCGTCGGCGCCGCTCCGTCGAGCCGCAGGGCGACGGTTGTGACCACGAACGCGGAGCCCACCGCGGCGACGGATGCGGGGACTCCGGCTCCCGCGCCGATCCGGACGAGGCCCGCCGCCACCGCGACCGTGCCCACGCCCACGACGAGGGCGGCGATCGTGGGTGCTCCCGCCACCGTTCCCGCGCTGCGGACCGCCATCGCCCACGCGGCGACGAGGAGCACAAGGGCGGAGGGTGTCTTGAGGCGACCGATGTCGGGCAGGGGAGCCCACACGAGGATGAGGGCGGACGCGAGCACCAGCGAGATCACCAGCCAGGTGCGCAGCGGCTCGATCGGCGCGAAGACGCTCGGCAGGGCGGTGATCGCGAGGCCGGCGAGCCAGGCGGTCCGCTCGAGGGCACTGGTGCGGTCGGCGCGGAGGGCGGCGATGACGGCCCCCGCGGCGAGCGCGACCCCGGCTGGGGCGAACGCCGGCTCGACCTCGGTGAACACGCCGCCGGCGAGCATCAGGGCGCCGGCGACCAGAGCCGCGCCCCATGCGGTCCAGCGCAGTGCCGGTGTCAACGGGATGCGGTGCGTACCGGCGGAGGCCAGGTGCAGGGCGAGCAGGATGAGAACGAACGCCAGGCCCACGGGGAACGAGCCGTGCGTCGCCACCGCATTGACGACGGCGGCCGCAGCGACGAGGACCGCGGCGGGGCCGGCCAGGGTGGCGATGCTCGTCGCCGCGGCGGAGGTGTCGCGCGCGAGGCCGACGCTGACGATCAGCGTCACGGCGACGGCGGCCGCCCCCCATACGCTCGCGACCTCGGGACCGGTGACGACGAGGCCGCTTGTCGCGAGCAGCAGTGCGCCGAGGGCGGTGGTGGCCCCGGCGAGCCCGGGGGCGGACGAACGCAGGCGCGCCAGGAACGCCGCCGCGGCCGCGATGGCCGTGGCGATCGCAGCCGCGACGATTCCGCGCGTGGTGTCCGCTCCCAGCGCGGTGGCCGCGGGCGGCAGAAGACCGACGCCCACGCCGAGTGCGGCCGCGACCGTCGCCTCGGGGATGCGGCCCAGCCGCGTCAGCACGAGCGCGAAGGCGATCAGGCCCACGGCCGGCGGGACGACGTACGCCTCGAGGGCGGCGTCGGGCCATGCCGACCCGAGCCACAGCCACAGCGCGCCGGTCACTGCCGCGACCGTCGGCCAGGCCAGCAGGCGTCGGAGAGCCGCGGTGACGGGCACGCCCCCCGCCCGGGCTGCGCGCCAGCCGCGGGTGATGGATGCGGCACCGATCGCCACAGCCACGATCGCCACGAACGTCCCGCCCCACTCGGCCGGGACGGGAAACAGCACTCGACCGCGCGGGAGCGGTGTCGGCCAGGCGGCGACCGCGATCACGATCGCCGCGCCCACGTCGGACGCCAGCCGCACGTGCGGGATGCGGGCGCGGAGCGCGACCGCCGCACCGGCCATGACGACGAGCGCAGCGACCGCGGCGGTCACGAGCGCGGCGGTGAACGGCGGCGCGACGAGGAGGGTGAGCAGCGCGACCGCGCCGGATGCCGCGGCGGGTGCGACGAACACGGCGCTCGCCCACGCGAAGGGACTCTCGCGGTGCCGTGCGGTCAGCGCGATCAGCGCCGCGACCAGCAGTGCCGCTCGCGCGATGCCGAGGCCCGGCTCGAGCAGAGCGCGCTCGGCGAGCGGCGAGGTGCCCAGCGCTGCCGCGGCGGCGAGCGAGACGGCCAGCAGCAGGCTCGTCGACAGCGCGAGCGCCTGGCGCGATGCACCATCGCGCCACCCGAGCAGCGAGGCGAGGGCGGACACCAGCGCGACCCACTGGAGCAGCACGAACGCGCAGCCCGCGGCGGCCGCATCCGATGCTCCGCCGAGCTGGACGGCCAGCGCGTTCGGCGCGATCGTCGCCGACACCGCGAGCACGCCGATCGGGAGCAGGGCGAGAGCCACGGCGAGCCCGCCCGTGGCCCGCGCGGCCAGCCGATGGGCCACGGGCAGCAACGCGGCGACCGCGACCGCGACGACCCACAACGCGATCGCTGACAGGCCTGTCAGGTACGCGACGCCGGCGCCGATGAAGCCGGCGATCACCCATCCGGTGATGTCGGCGCGCCTGCGCATCGCGACGACGGATGCGGCCGCCACGATGACACCGCCAGCGACCGCCGCCGCGGGGATCAGCGTGAGGGCCGCGGCCGAGGTCAGCAGAAGGGCGCACACCACCGGGCGCATGTGCCGCAGGGAGCCGCGGCGCGCCGTCGGAGCGGTGAACAAGAGCGCGCTGAGCACCGCGGCGGCGAGGAGCGCGAGCAGCGGGATCTCGAGCGACGCCCCGGGCGTATCGAACGCTTCGGTGCGCCACAGCCTCCAGTTCTCGGAGATCGCCAGCGCCGCCCGCACCGACCACATCACGATGTGCACGGCGAGCGAGCAGACGGCGACGATCCCGGCAGCGATGGCGGCGGCGAGGAGCCAGGGCAGCCGCCCGCGAAGACGGTCCAGCGCGACCGCCGCGGCGACGGCCAGGACGGGGGCGACCAGCACCCCGAAGACGGGCAGGTCGCTTCGGGCTGCGAGCTGCCATCCGGCGGTCGCGAGAGCGAGGGTGGCGAGCACGGAGGCGGCAGCGCCCAGCCACACACCGGCGACGCGCTCGCGTGCCGCCGGGCGCAGCACGAACGCGTACGCGGACCCGATCACGACGACGCCGGCGTTGGCCCAGATCGCTCCGCCGACCCCTTCGACGAACAGCGGCGTCAGCAGTGCGCCCACCGCCAGAGCCGAGAGTCCGACGATCGCGAGCACGAGTCGCTCGACGGCGCCCTCAGTGCCCGGCCGCGCCGAGGATGCGGGAGCGGGAAGCGCGTGCGCGAGCCCACCGACCGCGGCACCGAGCAGGCCCGCGACGAGCGCTTCGGACGGCGGCAGTGCGGCGGCGCCGCCGAGGAGGAGTCCGATCCCCGTGGGCAGCGCGAGGGAAGCGGCGAGGTCGGGGGTGCGCAGACGTGAGAAGCGCGCCCACGCGCGGCCGATGACCGCCACCGCGAGGGCGCCGCTGCCGGTCCAGGCGGCCGGTCGGAGGCTCGCCGCGCCGAACAGATCATTGGCGTACACAGCCCAGGTGTCCAGTGCCAGCAGCACGACGCCGAGCGCTGCGATGCCCTCCGCCGTTGCCGTGAGGCCGCGACGCCGCAGCAGCGACGCGCCGGCGATCGTGAGGAGCGTGATCCCGCCCACGATCACCGCGCGCAGGGCGATGCCGGCGACGAACCAGGCGAGCAGCAGGAAGAACACCGCCGCGACGCCGACGAGGGAGACACCGACGATGAGTAGCAGCACCGGCACGGTGAGGCGGCGCCGGCGGGGTAGCGGCTCGGGGGCGGGCGACGGCGCCCCGGCCTGCGGGGATACGGGAGCCGCCGGAGCCGGTGCGGAATGCGCGGGAGCGGCGGAGGCCGCAACGGGTGCGGCCGGAGCGGGAACCGCGGGAGCCGGCGGGGCGGTCTGCTGCCGTGCCGCAAGGGCTGCCTGCTCCGCAACGGCTGCCCGCTCAGCGAGGGCCGCTTGCCGCGCGGCTTCGGCGCTCTCGCGGACGGCGGTCATGATGCTCTGACGCGCGGCCTCCGCATCCGCCATCGTCTGGCCGATCGCGAGAACCTGACCCATGCGAGGGTCGTCCAGGGGCTGACCGCAGACGGCGCAGGGCGAGCCGGTGATGACGGCGAAGCACGAAGGACACTTGTGCGCATCGCCGAGCTCGCGCGCGGATGCGGGCCAGCGGCCGCCCTGCGGTGTTTCCGTCATCGTCTCCCCCGAATCGACGGCGATCGCTGCCGTCACGTCATCGTGGCAGGGCGGCATCGCTCGAGAGCGTCAGCGCGCGGTGCGCTGTGGACAACGGCGGCGCGAAGTCCGTCGGGGGAGGGTGCGCGTCAAGGCGACACGCCGCGCGTGCTAGACTGACTCCTTGTCTGTGCGCACTCCTGCGCGCAGTTCGTGTCCACATCCTCTTCCGGGTCGGAAACGGCCGGGTCGATCGTGGGCGCAGACAAGGGATCTTGGGTGGCGCCGTCCGGCGTCACGGTACAGAAGGAGACATCACCATGGCAGCAGTGTGCCAGGTGACTGGAGCGGTTCCCGGCTTCGGTCACAACATCTCGCACTCGCACCGCCGGACGAAGCGCCGCTTCGACCCGAACGTGCAGAAGAAGACGTACTACGTGCCGTCGCTCGGTCGTAACGTCAAGCTCAACGTCTCGGCGAAGGGCATCAAGGTCATCGACGCGCGCGGCATCGAGTCCGTCGTCAAGGACCTCATCGCGAAGGGTGTGAAGCTCTAATGGCGAAGAAGGCACAGGACGTCCGTCCGATCATCAAGCTGCGTTCGACCGCCGGCACGGGCTACACCTACGTGACGCGCAAGAACCGTCGCAACAACCCCGACCGCATCGTGCTCAAGAAGTACGACCCGGTCATCCGCAAGCACGTCGAATTCCGAGAGGAGCGCTGATCCATGGCTAAGAAGAGCAAGATCGCGCGCAACAAGCAGCGCCAGGAGGTCGTCGACCGCTACGCCGCCAAGCGCGCCGAGCTGAAGAAGGCGCTCGTCTCGCCCGAGTCCACCGACGAGCAGCGCGAGGCCGCCCGTGTCGGCCTGCAGAAGCTGCCGCGCAACGCGTCGCCCGTGCGCCTGCGTTCGCGTGACGTCATCGACGGCCGCCCCCGCGGTGTGCTGTCGAAGTTCGGCATCTCGCGTGTGCGCTTCCGCGACATGGCTCACCGTGGCGAGCTGCCCGGTGTGACCAAGTCCAGCTGGTAAGCACCCGCATCCGTACGAAGGCCCGGAACCGTTGAGGTTCCGGGCCTTCGTCGTTCTCCCACGCTCCGTCGGGCCGATTTCACCCCTTCCGGGTGATTTCGGGCGGGACACGCCGTCAGATGTGGGCGGTTCACGCCCGAAATCCGCGGAATCACGGGGTTCGTGGGTATATTCGTGCTCGGTCGATCCGACCAACCGGGGCCGAGTCCCGGACCGAAGTCAAGAAAGCGGCGCATCGCCGCCTGGAGGACAACCCACATGGCCGACAAGTCCATCACCAAGACCGAGCTCGTCGCGAGCATCGCCAGCGCCACGGGACAGAGCCAGTCCACCGTGTCGAGCGTGCTCGACTCCCTCTTCTCCACGGTCTCCGAGGCCGTCGCCAAGGGCACCAAGGTCTCCATCCCCGGATGGATCGCGTTCGAGCAGGTCGAGACCTCCGCTCGCACCGGCCGCAACCCGCAGACCGGCGCCGAGATCGCCATCCCCGCCGGCAAGCGCGTGAAGGTCACCGCCGGTTCGAAGCTCAAGGCTGCCGTCAAGTAATCGACGAACGTCTGTGAGGGGGGAGCCGTGAGGCTCCCCCCTTTTCGTCGTCTGGGCGAGCCGACAGCACGGCGCGCCTAGGCTAGAACGGTGATGACGACCGCCCACGCCCGCGCCGCCGGCTCCCGCACGGGCGGCCCGGGAGCGACCTCGGCGACGACGCTCCGCGTCGCGGGCCCGGTCATCCTCGCGGTCACCGCCCTCGTCGCTCTCATCGTCGCCCTCGCCTACGGCGGGGGTGCCGCACCGCTCGTCATCGCCGACGCCGGGCCGGTCGTCCGGTGGGGCCTTCCGATCGCCACGCTCGTGCTGAATCTGGCCGCCGCGACCATGGTCGGAGCCCTCGTGCTCGCACTGTTCGGTCTGCGCCCGGAGGATCGCGCGTTCGAGGTCGCGCTGGACACCGCATCCATCGGGGCCGCGGTGTTCACCGTCGCCGCCGCCGTCACGGGCTTCTTCACGTTCGTCAACGTCTTCAACGCGGCCCCCAGTGCGGATGCGGTCTTCGGACAGCAGCTGGGGCGCTTTCTCGTCGAGGTCGAGCTCGGCCGCACGTGGCTCATCACCACGGTCGCCGGCGCCGTGCTCACGGTGCTCACCTTCGCGGTGCGTGCGTGGACGCCGACTCTGCTCGTCGCGATCCTGGCGCTCGCCTCCCTCGTGCCCATGGGGACGCAGGGCCACTCCGGAGAGCTCGAGAACCACAGCGTCGCCGTCACCTCGCTCGTGCTGCACATCCTGGCCGCTGCGGTCTGGCTGGGAGGCCTCGTGCTGCTGGTCGTGATCCGACCGGTCGTGGCGCGCTCGGGTCAGATCGCCCTGCTGCGGCGCTACTCCAGCATCGCTCTCGTCGCGTTCATCGTCGTCGCGGTGTCGGGGTCCGTCCGTGCGTGGGTCAGCGTGGAGGCGCTGCCCGCCCTGTTGAGCCCCTACGGCGGGATTCTCGCCGTCAAGGTCGTCGCCCTCATCGGACTCGGCCTGCTCGGCGCCTGGTACCGCCTGCGGCTCATCTCGCGGATGAACGAGAACGCGAGCGCGCGACGGTTCTGGACGCTCATCGGCGTGGAACTCGCCCTCATGGGCATAGCGAGCGGCGCCGCCGCCGCTCTCGCCCGCACGCCCCCGCCCACCGACCAGCAGCCGCCGGTCGCCCGCACCCCTGCCGAGTTCCTCACCGACGCTCCCTTGCCTCCGGAGCTCACGCCGCTGCGGTGGATCACGGCCTGGAACATCGACCTGCTCTGGCTGTTCGTCGTCGCCTTCGGGATCTTCCTGTACCTCGCCGGCGTGTGGCGCCTGCGTCGCCGTGGCGACCACTGGCCGCTGTACCGCACGATCATGTGGGTCGCCGGCATGCTGCTGCTGCTGTGGGTGACCTCGGGTGCGGTGAACGCGTACCAGGAGTACCTCTTCAGCGTGCACATGGTCGGCCACATGCTGCTCACGATGGCGATCCCGCTGCTGCTCGTGCCCGGTTCCCCGGTCACCCTGGCGCTGCGCGCGATCCGCAAACGCGACGACGGCACCCGCGGCGGGCGCGAGTGGATCCTGTGGGCGGTGCACACGCCGTTCGCGAAGGTCGTCACGCATCCGATCTTCACGGCCCTCAACTTCGTCGCGTCACTGTGGATCTTCTACTACACCGACCTGTTCCGCTGGTCGCTCTACGATCACCTCGGGCACATCTGGATGGTGACGCACTTCCTGATCACGGGCTACCTCTTCGTGCTGTCGCTCATCGGGATCGATCCGGTACCGTTGCGCTTCCCCTACCCGTTCCGGCTGCTGACTCTCGTGGTCGTCATCGCGATGCACGCGTTCTTCGGCGTGGCGATCATGATGCAGACGGGTCTGTTCGCCGCCGAGTGGTTCGGCTCGATGGGCCGAACCTGGGGCGCGACGCCGCTCGAGGACCAGTACGTCGGCGGCGGTGTCGCCTGGGGCATCGGAGAGATCCCATCCCTCATCCTCGGCATCACCGTGGCGATCCAGTGGAGCCGCAGCGACGAACGGCTGCAGCGATCCAACGACCGTCAGGCCGATCGCACCGGCGACGCGGAGCTCGAGGAGTACAACGCGCGCCTGGCGGCCATCGCGGCCCGCGACGCGCGCCGCGGCGAGGGCTGACTCAGAGCCCCGGGTCGTAGCCTCCGACGCGGATCGACGCCGTGCCGTCGGGGAGGATGTCGATCGTCCCGTTCACCACGAACGGTACGTCCTCGGACACCTCGCGCAGCGAACCGTCGGCCAGTGAACGCACCTCGAGATCGATGTGCGCGACCGCATCCGCGTCGGGGATGACCCAGCCCGCACCGTTGGGGAGGACCTCGACGGTGGGCTGCTGCGTGATCGACCACGTCGGAAGCTTCTCGACGCGGTTGCGAACGACGAACCCGAACGGGCATCCGGTGGGCTGGAGCACCTGCTGTGTGGTGCACGCGGTGAGGAACTCCTCGACCCGCTGCTGCACGACCTTGACGAACTCGTCCGTCGGCTTGGTCTGCACCGTGACGGGGACGTTGACCATGGGCGCGTCCGCGAGAACCGCGAGCCCCTCGGAGGTCGAGAGCGCACTGTCGACCGTGACCGAGTAGAGGTTGGGCGAGAACACGAGCAGCGACACGGGAGCCACGGGGTCGGCGTCGACGCCGTCGGGCGAGACCTGGCGCCGGTCGACGCGGAATCCGTTGACGTCGAACGTGGATGAGCCGAGCACCATGAGGTTCATGACCGCGAGAGGACTCTGGCTGAACCGCCACGTGGGGATGATGCCGAGCGTCCCGTTGCTGCGCACCCGGAACGACGTGGTTCCGTCGTGTCCGCCGGCCACGTAGCTGGCCGTCACGACCGTGTCGGCGCCGTCGGCCTGTTCGGACACCACGCGAGCGTCGGTGAGGGAGCTGAGTGCGGCGCTGCGCAGGAGCGCGTCGGATGCGGATGCGGGCAGCCCCGCATCCGTCAGCTCGGAGGAATCGAGCGAGACGCCGGGCAGCGCCAGAGCGTCTGCGGCGCGCCCGGATTCGAGCATGTTCAGATAGCGCTGCACGAAGGCGGCGGGGCTGTAGAACTCCTGATACAGCGCCGCGGTTCCCGCGCCGAGGGCCGCGATCAGGAGCGCACCGACGAGGCCGAGAGCCGTGAGATCGAACGCCAGGCGCACGCCGGGGCGCCGGGGTCGTGTCGAACGGCTCACGGGGCAAGTCTAGGAAAGGGTCCCCGCGAAAGCCCGGGGAGTCGCCGTCGGGCGTCATCTGACCGTTCGGCGCCTAGCATGGATCGGTGAGCACCCCCGCCCTCTCCGCCGAGCAGCAGGCGCTGTTCCGGCTCATCGAGGACACTCGGGAGCACGTGTTCGTGACCGGCCGTGCCGGCACCGGCAAGTCGACGCTGCTTCAGCACCTGGCCTGGAACACGTCGAAGCAGATCGCCGTGTGCGCCCCGACCGGCGTCGCCGCACTCAATGTCGAGGGACAGACCATCCACTCGTTGTTCCGGCTTCCGATCGGCCTCATCGCGAACAGCGAGCTCGACCAGTCGGATGCGACCCGCAAGCTCCTCAACGCGATCGACACGCTCGTGATCGACGAGATCTCCATGGTCAACGCGGATCTCATGGACGCCATCGACCGGGCGCTGCGCCAGGCCCGCGGCCGCCGCGCCGAGCCCTTCGGCGGCGTGCAGATGGTCATGTTCGGCGATCCGTACCAGCTGGCGCCCGTGCCGCCGCGGGGCGACGAGCTGCGCTACGTGCGCGATCACTACCACTCGTTCTGGTTCTTCGACGCGCACGTGTGGGCGGGGGAGTCGAGCGGTGACGGCCTCATGGACATGGGGCGGTACGGCGCCGACCTCCACGTCGCCGAGCTGCGCGAGATCCATCGGCAATCGGACCCGGGGTTCAAGGCGCTGCTGAACGCCGTGCGCTACGGGCAGGTCACCGCGGACATGGCGAAGATACTCAACGACACCGGCGCACGTACACCTCCGGAGTTCTCCGCGGATGAGCCCATCATCACGCTCGCGACCCGCAACGACCGGGTCAATGCGATCAACCGGCGCCACCTGGACGCCCTCGCGGGTCGCGTGCAGACCGCGCGGGCCGAGGTCAGTGGCGACTTCGGGCGCGGAGAGGCCGCCTTTCCCGCCGAGCAGGAGCTGCAGCTGAAGGTCGGCGCGCAGGTCATGTTCCTGCGCAACGACACGCAGTCCTACGGCGACGGGCCGCGCTGGGTGAACGGCACGATCGGCACGGTGGTCAAGATCGCCGGCAGCATCGTTCGGGTCGAGATCGACGGCCGCGACTACGACGTCGAGCCGGCGGTCTGGGAACGTTTCCGTTACGCGTACGACGCCGCATCCCGCTCGCTCAGCAGGGAGGTCGTGGCCGAGTTCACGCAGTTCCCGCTGCGGCTGGCATGGGCGGTCACCATCCACAAGTCGCAGGGCAAGACGTACGATCGCGCCATCGTGGATCTCGGGGCGGGGGCCTTCGCTCCCGGGCAGACCTACGTCGCGCTGTCCCGGCTGACCTCGCTCGACGGGCTGTACCTGTCGCGGCCGCTCCGCCCCTCCGACATCCGCGTCGATCCCGACGTGCAGCGGTTCATGTCCCGAGCCCGCGCCTGACGCATCCCCTCCGGTCCACGTTCGGGTTCTCCGCCTTCGGGGCCGGTTCTCCGTGCCCGAGTTGCGTCGCATATGCGCAGATGAGCCACTTCTGCGCAGCGGCGGCAGTTATTGACTGTGGCAGTTGCGCAAAAGTGTGGCCCTCGACAGGGGGCGGATGCGGCGATCGGGACGCCGGGCTCGGGCCATAGGCGGGGCTGGGCCGGGTCGAGGTGAGGCCGGGTCCAGGTGGGGGCGGGCTGGTAAAGGGCGACAGTTCTGCGCAGATGCGCCAGTCAATGACTGTGGCGGATGCGGAAGGGTGTGGCAATTGCGCATATGCGACGCAACTCGGGCATAGGAAGGGTGCCCGACGGGCGCGCCGCGCGGGGTCAGGCCGCGGCTTCGGCCTTCGCCCGGGCGAGGTCCTCGAACAGCTCGGTGTTGAACCGGTAGGCCAGCAGCACCTCGTCGATCACACGCTCCTTCTCGGCCTCGTCCCAGGGGGCGGCGTCGAGCTGAACACGGTAGTGCTCCTTGAACTCCTTCGGGTCGGCGATGTCCGCGAAGATGTAGAACCCGATGCCATTGGTGTCGAAGCCGAACCGGCGCTGCATGAGCTTGCCGATGAACAGCCCGCCCGACAGATCGCCGAGGTACCGGGTGTAGTGGTGGGCGACGAACCCGCCCGGCCACGTCGCCCCGACCTGGTTGATGCGGTCGACGTAGCGCCGCGTCGTCGGCAACGGCTCGATCCGCTCGCGCCAGTCGGGACCGACGAGGAACTCGAGATCGGCGGCGAGGGCGGGAAGGCGGGTGAGGCGCTCGCTGATGAACACCGCAGCCACCGGGTCGCGCCGCATCCGCTCCGCCGCGGACTCCAGTGCCTCGTAGATGAACCAGTGCTGCGCGACCAGCGCGATGTAGTCGTCGCGTGTGCCCTCGCCCTTGATGAGGTCGGACATGAATCCGGCGCCTTCGCTGCCCGAGTGGGCACCGCTGGAACGCTCGCGGAGGGCTGCGGAGAACGGGATCGGCTCGCTCATGCCGCCCACTATACCTTCAGGTAAGCAGAACCTAAATCGTCAATTCGCCCAGGATGTCGGATGCGGTCAATGTGGGCGCGGCTCGATGCCCAGCTCGGCGCACGCGGCGTCATACAGCGCAACGATCTCCCGTCGCACCTCGCGCCGTTCGGTGATGGGGCCGCCCGGCCATGTCAGCCGCATGTCGATGCTGGCACCGCCGGCCGCCGTGATGATCCAGTCGCCGCCGTCGCCGTCGAAGCCGACCATGCGGGCGCCCACGGGTGCCGGATGCGGGCCGAAAGCACGCGCGAAGAGCAGGTTGTCGTCGGAGTGATCGGAGTTCATGTGCCCGAGAACACCGGCCAGCGTCTCATCGTCGAAAACGTGCGTCATGCAGCACAGCCTAAGAGCCGTGATGGTCTTGTGATGTGGGTGTGTTTGAATGCTGGAGCACGACCGCGGGGGTGAAATGCCGATCAGTTCCGGCTTCAAACGCGCTGCCGCCGCGATCGCCGGCGCAGCCGCCATTGTTTTCGCGCTCGCGGGATGCACGCAGGCGAAGAGCGTCGAGATCGACGTGCCGACTCAGGTGGAGGGCGCCTTCCCCGCCGACACGCAGACGCAGCTCGAATCCGCGGTCAACTTCGCCATGGCCGCGACCGGTTCGACCGGCGCGATCGTCGGTGTCTGGGCGCCGTGGAGCGGATCGTGGGTGGCCGGTGTCGGCGACGCCTCGACCGACGACGTGTTCCGGGTGGGCGAGCTGACCCGCCCGATGATCTGCGACGTGCTGTACGAGATGGTCGACGCGGGAACCGTCTCGCTCGACGACGAGGTGCGCACGTACGTCCCCAGTGTCGCGGGCCTCAGCGGCGTGACCCTCGGCATGCTGTGCGACGGAACGAGCGGTCTGGGCTCCTACGGTGCCGTGCTGCAGGATGACGCGATCGGACTGCCTGCGCGCGAATGGAACGCTGCGGAGCTCGCCGCCTACGGCATCACCGGCTTCGACCCGGCCACGGCCGGCGTCGCATGGCGCGACTCCGACACCGCCTACGTTCTGCTCGGACTCGCGCTGGAGAACGCCGGTTCCGAGAGCGCGGCGACCTTGCTCTCCGAGCACGTCTTCGCGCCCCTGGGCCTGTCCCACACCAGCCTTCCCGGACGCACCGCAGCCAAGCCCGGACAGCCTGCTCTGACGGGTCTGCTGTCGCAGCCCGGTGCCGACGGCGCCATGAACTGCGCCGAGCCGCGCGACATGACCACGATGTCCTCCAGCTTCGGATTCACGAACGCGGGTGTCGTCTCCACGATCGCCGATGTCGGCCGGTACACGCAGGCGCTTGCCGCCGGAACGTTCGGCGGCAAGGAGCGCTTCGCCTCCCCGATGCTCGTCGCGCCCGACCAGCCGTCGTGGCTCACCGCTACGGGCGGTGCGTTCCAGGCCGGCTCGCTCATCGGACAGTTCGGCTCGGTGCCCGGGTACATCACCGCATCCTTCGCCGACCCGACCACGGGCATGACCGTCTCGGTCGTGCTCAACAACTCCGCGGCCAACGACATGGTGGGCGCCTACCTCGCCTGGGAGCTCGCCTCGATCGCGTCCAAGGCGCCCGCGGCCAGTGGCCAGAGCACCCCGGATGCGGGTCTGCCCTGGACCGCGCAGCAGTACCACGACGCGATCGCCGCCGCGGCCGTGTGCCCGCTGCCCGCTTCGTGACCGCTCGCTCCGGATCCACCTCCGCCGTCGCCCTCGTCCTGGTCGGCCTCGCCTGCCAGGAGGTCGGCGCCTCGCTCGCCGTTCTGTTGTTCGACGAGGTCGGGCCTCTCGGCATGGTCATGCTGCGGCTCGTCTTCGCGGCGATCGTGCTGCTGCTGATCGCGCGGCCGAGCCTGCGGGGGCATTCGCGCGCGGCGTGGTGGGCGGTCGCGCGATTCGGTCTCGTGCTGGCCCTGATGAACGGGTTGTTCTACCTCGCGCTCGAACGTCTGCCGCTCGGCGTCACCGTGACGATCGAGGTTCTGGGGCCGCTGACGCTGTCGATCATCGCGGCGCGCCGGGCGTCCGCGTGGCTCTGGGCCGGACTCGCGTTCCTGGGTGTCGCCGCACTCGGGGGCGGGGGATGGGACCGCCTCGACCCGCTCGGCGTCGTCTTCGCCCTGGGAGCCGCCGCGAGCTGGGCGCTGTACATCCTTGCCTCGGCGCGGGTCGGACGCGAGTTCGTGCGTCTCGACGGACTCGCGCTGGCCATGGCCGTGGGTGCCGTGCTCTCACTGCCCTTCGGCATCGTGGATGCGGGCGGCGCACTACTGCGCCCCGATCTGCTGGCGCTCGGGGCCGGCGTCGCCGTGCTCTCGTCGACGATCCCCTACGCGCTCGAGCTGTCCGCACTGCGGCGACTGGCCGCATCCACGTTCGCGATCCTCATGAGTCTCGGACCGGCGACAGCATCGATCGCCGGTTTCCTCCTGCTCGGGCAGCATCTGAGCGTGCTCGAGATCGCGGGCATCGCGCTGGTGATCGCCGCCAGCATCGGTGCGGTGCTCATGGCGCCGCGTGCCCGACGCGCCGACGAACCGGTGGCCTGACCCCTCAGCCGGCGAGGATCGTCTCGATCAGGTGGTCGGCGACGCCCGCGTCGACATCGAGCACGATGCGTGTGCGCACCCCGTCGTGGTCGCGCGCCGCGATCCGCTGCCCGCGCAGGTCGGCGATCGTCTGACCGCGCCCGGGGCCGTCGGTCGCGTCGACCGTCACCGGTACACGGGGCGCGCGCGACGGGGTGATGCCGCCCACGATCGCGGCGGCGAGCGGGTCGTGCAGCGCGCACGTGCGGTGTCCGTAGGTGTCGCGATAGAAGTCGAAGTAGTGATCGAGGATGTGTCCGATCGCCGAGACGAACGGGCGTTCGTCGGCGACGAGCCGCTCGCGCTGCTGTTCGCTCATAGTGTGCTCCATGGTGGCGTCCAAGGGCACGAGCGTGACGTCCCAGTCAGCGGCGAGCAGGGCCGCCGCCCCCTGCGGATCGTTGTAGACGTTCGCCTCGGCGGCTGCCGTGATGTTGCCGGGGGCGAGGGCGGCGCCGCCCATCGCCGTCACGGCGGCGACGCGCTCGGGCAGGGTGGGGTCGGCTTCGAGGGCGTGCGCGAGGTTCGTCATCGGTCCGATGGTCAGCACGTGCAGACGCCCGGCGTAGGTGTGCGACAGGTCGATGAGCAGCTCCACGGCCGAGCGGGCGTCCGCCTCCCGCGGGCTCCGCGGGAGTTCGACCCCGCCGATGCCGTTGGCGCCGTGCACCCACTGCGCGCCGCCCCCGTACGGGTGGTCGAGATGATCGTGCGCGCCCTGAGCCACGGGGATGTCGTCGCGACCGGCGAGGGCGAGCAGGTCGAGCGTGTTGCGCGTGGCCTCTGCGGCGGAGATGTTGCCGCTGACGGTGCCGACGCCCACGAGGTCGATCGTCGGGGAAGCGAGCAGGTAGGCCAGTGCGACGGCGTCGTCGACGCCCGTGTCGCAGTCCAGGTAGACGGGGGTGGGCTCGGTCATCGTTCTCCTCGGTGGGTCGGGGCGCGACCCCCTCGTCCGCCTGTTCGGTTATATCTCCTCCTGCGCCCAGGCGCCGCATCCGGGGCTGCGGTGCGTGGTGGAATGGGGGGATGCTCGGTCCTCTCTGCGTCGTGGGAAGTATCAACGTCGATCTGACGGCCACGGCCGGGCGCCTACCCGGCGCCGGCGAGACGGTCCTCGGCGGGCGGTTGCGCCGCGATGCCGGCGGAAAGGGGGCCAACCAGGCGGTGGCCGCGGCACGTCTCGGCGCTCGCGTGCGCATGGTGGGCGCCGTCGGCGACGACACCGACGGCCACGCGATGCTGCAGAACCTGCGGGATGCGGGCGTCGACACGAGCGATGTCTGGCTCGGCGACGATCCCACCGGCACCGCACTGATCATCGTCGACCAGGCCGGCGAGAACCAGATCGTCGTGTGCCCGGGTGCGAACGACACCGTCCGGCTCGACGGCGTCGGTTTCCAGGCGGACGAGGCGGTCCTGGCCCAGCAGGAGATCCCGGTGTCGGCGATCGCGGCGCTCGCCGAGGTTCCCGGGTTCCTGGCGTTGAACGCGGCGCCCGCGCGCGAGGTGCCGCAGGCGGTGCTCGAGCGGGCCGACCTCGTGATCGTCAACGAGACCGAATATGAGCTGCTGCCCGCGCTCGCCGCCGCCCGCCGAGTGGCGGTCACCTACGGCTCGGCCGGTGCGGCATTGCGAGAAGGCGGCCGCGAGGTCGCCCGGGTGGGTGCCCCCCGCGTCGCCGCGGTCAACTCCGTCGGCGCGGGCGACGCGTTCTGCGCCGCCCTTACGCTGGCGCTGCACGCCGGATGGGATGACGTCACGGCCCTCACCGCCGCCTGCGCCGTCGGCGCGGACGCGGTGACGCACGAGGGTGCGCAGCCGCCGCTGCGGCGACTCGACACCTACCGCTGAGCCGCTCCGGCGACGCGGCGAGCGCGTCGGAGCCGTGGGAATTGTCTGGACAGATGTCGAAGCACTGCGCGTGAGGCGCGGAGCTATCGTGAACGCACCCTCGGCCCTTCCGGCTCGAGAGCGCTCCCCCTCAACGACTCTCAAACAAGACACCCTGGAGGTTTCCCATGGCCTACGTGACCACCGAAGACGGCGCAGAGATCTACTTCAAGGACTGGGGCAGCACCGACGCGCAGCCCATCGTGTTCCACCACGGCTGGCCGCTCTCGTCGGACGACTGGGACGCGCAGATGCTGTTCTTCCTCAGCAAGGGCTTCCGCGTCATCGCGACCGACCGCCGCGGACACGGCCGTTCCTCGCAGATCGGCACCGGCCACGACATGGACCACTACGCGAGCGACGTGAACGCGGTCGTCGAGCACCTCGACCTGCACGACGCGATCCACATCGGACACTCGACCGGCGGTGGCCAGGTGGCCCGCTACGTCGCGAAGTACGGCGAGCCCCAGGGCCGCGTCGCCAAGGCGGTCCTCGTGTCGTCCGTGCCGCCGCTCATGGTGCAGACCGACGCCAATCCCGAGGGCACGCCGATCTCGGTGTTCGACGGTTTCCGTGAGGCGCTCGCCGCCAACCGTGCCGAGTTCTTCGAGGCCGTCGCATCCGGTCCGTTCTACGGCTTCAACCGTGAGGGTGTCACCCCCTCGCAGCCCGTCATCGACAACTGGTGGCGCCAGGGCATGACCGGCAGCGCGCTCGCCCACTACCTGGGCATCAAGGCGTTCTCCGAGACCGACCAGACCGAGGACCTGAAGGCCATCACGGTTCCCGTGTTCGTCATCCAGGGCGACGACGACCAGGTCGTTCCGTACAAGGATGCGGCTCTCAAGCAGCACGAGCTGCTGCAGAACTCGACGCTGAAGATCTACGAGGGCTACCCGCACGGCATGCTGACCACGCACGCCGACGTGATCAACCCCGACATCCTGGCCTTCATCCAGGAGTGATCCGCTGACGGCGTTCGTCTCGCTTCGCTCGCTCAACGGCCGGACCGGTCTCCGGTCGTTGAGCGAGCGGCGCACTCGCGAGACGAAACGTGCCGGCGGCGGGCCGCGTGTCCAGCGGGTGTGGCAGGCTTGCGAACTGCACCCCTTTCCCTCCCGAAGGATCGTCATGCCCATCGCCGCCGATGACCCCCGCTTGCTGTCCCCGTACATCGCGAAGGCGACCCGCTACGACGACGTGCCGTTCGCTCGCGCCGGCGCCAGCGGGGTGCGTCTTCCCCGTGTCTCGCTGGGGTTGTGGCAGAACTTCGGTCGCGGCCGCTCGATCGAGACGCAGCGCGAGATCCTCCTCCACGCGGTCGATCGCGGCATCGTGCACATCGACCTCGCCAACAACTACGGCCCGCCCTACGGCGCCGCCGAGACGACGTTCGGCACCGTGCTGGAGAGCGATCTGCGGCGCTATCGCGACGAGCTGTTCCTCACGACGAAGGCCGGCTACGACATGTGGCCCGGACCCTACGGCGACGGCGGGTCGCGCAAGTACCTGATGCGTTCGCTCGAGCAGAGCCTCACGCGGATGCGCACCGACTACGTCGACGTGTTCTACTCCCACCGCGTCGACCCCGAGACTCCTCTCGAAGAGACCATGCAGGCGCTCGTCGACATCGTGCGCAGCGGCAAGGCGCTGTATGTCGGCATCTCCAACTACCCGGCCGAGCTCACGCGTCGCGCCCACGCCCTGCTGGCCGCCGAGGGTGTGCGCCTGCTCGTGCACCAGCCCCGGTACTCGCTGTTCGACCGCACCCCCGAGGCCGAGCTCTTTCCCGCGCTGCGCGAGCTGCAGGTGGGCAGTGCGGTCTTCTCGCCGCTGGCGCAGGGGCTGCTGACCGCCAAGTACCTCGACGGCAGTGTCCCGGCCGACTCGCGTGCCGCCGACAGTCACTTCCTCAACAGCAGCGCGCTCACCGACGACTACCTGCGCCGTATCCGGGGCATCGACGGCGTCGCGAAGGATGCGGGACTGTCGATTCCGCAGCTCGCGGTCGCCTGGGTGCTGCGCGACGAGGTCGTCACCACGGCGATCATCGGCGCCTCGCGCCCGGGTCAGATCGATGACGCCATCGCCGCGAGCAAGGCGGAGCTCTCGCCCGAGGTCGTCGCTGCGCTCGACGAGTTCGCCGCGCCCGTCGGCGGCGCGGTCAACTGACGCGGGTAGCGTTCGACGCGGGTTCACCCGCGGGCACGTCGCCCGCGGCAGGATGGGACGCGGAGGCAGGAATGTCGCGAAACGACCAGAAGAAGCTTGCTCAGCACCGGCGGATCGCCGAGTTGCTCGAGACCGAGCCGATCTACGTGATCACCCGAGCGCTGCAGAACGTGCCGCGCAAGCGCGAGATGGCCGAGGGTGGCGCGCGCGCGGCCGTCGAGCGGTGGAATGCGCTCCTTCGCACGCACGACGTCGACGGTCTGCGGCAGGCGCTCCTCGGTGACGACGACGAGAGCCGCACGATGCGCAACAACTCCGTGTTCGGCGGGGTCGTGTCCCGCGAGGAGGACGCGGCGTGAGCCGGCTGCTCGTCGGCATCGAGACGGGTGGCACGAAGATCGTCTGCGCGGCGGCGCCGGAGGGCGATCCTCGCCGCATCCTGACCCGCACCTCGGTCGCGACCGGTGAGCCGGACACGACGCTCGCGGCGGTCGGGGACTTCATCCGGTCGCTCGACGACGAGATCGCCGGTGTCGGGATCGCGGCCTTCGGTCCGCTGGATCTCGACCAGGCTTCGCCGACCTACGGATCGATCACCTCGACCCCGAAGGCGGGGTGGGACGGCGTCGACGTGCTGGGCCGCATCCGTGCCGCTGCCGCCGGCGCTCCCGCCCGCATCACGACCGACGTCACCGGCGCCGCCCTCGGGGAGCTGCAGTGGGGTGCCGCGCAAGGCGCGAGCGATGTCGCCTACGTCACCGTCGGCACCGGCGTGGGGGCCGGGCTCATCGCCGCAGGTCGTGTGCTGGTGGGCACCGGCTGGCCCGAGATCGCTCACCTCCCCGTCGCACGGCACCCCGACGACACCTTCGCCGGCATCTGCCGCTTCCACGGCGACTGCCTCGAAGGCGTTGCGTCGGGGCCTGCCGTCCGTGCGCGCAACGGCGTCGACACCCAGCAGCTGGATGCGGCCGCCCGCGCGAAGAGCAATGAGATCACCGCGTTCTACCTCGCCCAGCTCGCCGCCACGCTGTACTTCACACTGGGCATCGAACTGATCGTCTTCGGTGGCGGCGTGCTCAAGACGCCCGGGTTGATCGAGGCTCTGCAGGAGGCCGCCGCGGTGCGCGTGGGTCCCGCCGGGGCGCGCGGCTCGTCGCGGAATCTGGCCATCGCCCGCACCGAGCTCGACGGCGAGGCGGGGCTCTACGGCTCTCTCCTGCTCGCCGAGCAGGCCGCCGCGGGCTGAGCCCCCGCATCCGTCGCGCACGATGAACGCCCCGCCCGATTCGGGCGGGGCGTTCTCGACGTACGCGGAAGCCCTGCTTTCTCACGGTCGGACGTCGTTCGTTGCGATTAGGTGAGATGTATGATGTACTAGCTCCCGCCGTCACACGACGGCCCTGTCGTCAAAGACGCCGACCAGAAAAGGACGCGCAATGGCTTCACAGCACCGACGCTCTCGTCTCCTGACCCGCTCCCTCGCCCTGACCGTGGGATTCGCCGCCGTTGCGGCGCTGACTGCCTGCTCCGGTGGAACCGATGGCGGAGGCGGATCCGAGTACGGCTTCGACGCCGCCGAACAGGACGCGAGCGCTCCCATCACCGTGTGGGTCGACTCCTCCCGCGAACCGATCGCCAACGCGTTCAAGGCCGCCAACCCCGACCTCACGGTCAACATCGAGACCTACGATGGCAACTCCGGCGGGAGCGACTCGTTCAAGACGAAGATCGCGCTCTTCGACCAGTCCGACTCCGGCTGGCCGGACGTCGTCTTCTCGACGCAGCAGAACGACACCTCGTGGGCGAGCAAGTCCAACAACGGCGGTCAGCCCTTCGCGGCCGTCCTGAACAAGGGTCTTCTCTCCGACGACTTCCTCAGCGGCTTCACCAAGGGCGCCAACGACCCGATGACGGTCGACGGCAATGTCTACGGCGTGCGCAACGACCTCGCTCCCGTCGTCTACTGGTACAACGACGCGCTGATGAAGCAGTTCGGCTACGAGATCCCGAAGACGTGGGAGGACTACCAGGCGCTCAGCGACAAGGTCGCGGCCGAGCACCCCGGCTACATCCTCGGCTCGGTGGGCGACTCGTTCCAGGGTCCCTACATCTACTACTGGGGCTCCGAGGCGCCGATCTTCCAGGTCGACGGCGACACCTTCACGAGCAACTTCTCCGACCCGAACTCCGAGAAGGCCACCAAGCTCATCGACCACATGCTCGCGAACAAGACACTGGTCAACGACAGCGTCTTCGGCGCCGACTTCGTGCAGAAGTACAGCGACAAGGTGCTCGGCATGCCGGGACCTGCCTGGTACTCCGGCGCTCTGTTCCAGAACAAGGACAGCCTCAACGCCGCCACGGGCACCATCGGCGCCGCAGCGCCCCTCTACTGGGACGGCTCGGACAAGGTGACCGGCAACGTCGGCGGTGGCGTCTGGTACGGCTCGAGCCACTCCAAGAACCTCGCGGCCGTCGCGAAGTTCCTCGAGTACGTCACGAGCTCCGACGACGCCGTGAAGCTCGCCGCGGGTCTTCCGGCCTACCAGTCGGCCGCAGACAAGTGGCTCTCCGAGCAGTCGAGCTCCGGCTACTACGTGGGCGACTTCCAATCCGCGCTGTCCACCGCTGCCGGTAGCGTGTGGAACGGTTGGGGCTACCCGTCGTTCAGCGCTGAGACGGCCTACGCCTCGATCGTGGTCCCGGGTATCGCCGCAGGCAAGAGCCAGTCCGACCTGGTGGATGCGCTCCAGAAGGAGTACCAGAACCAGGCGCAGGTGCAGGGCTACACCGTCAAGTAATTCCCGTTCCACGCGGATGCTGCCGCATCCGCCGCGAGCAAAGGAAGACATCATCGTCACCTCGGTCACCGCTCCCGTCGCCGCTTCCGCCTCTTCTGAGGCGGGGCGGCGGCGGGAGCCCCGTTCTCCCGCCCGTCGCCGACCCGATCACTCGCAGAGTCGTATCGGCTACGTGTTCGTCTCCGGCTACACCGTTCTGCTGCTGGCGTTCGGCATCTTCCCGACGCTCTACGCGGTGTATCTGTCCTTCACGAAGGACGGCGCCTTCGCCGGTGTGCAGAACTTCGTGAAGGTCTTCGCCGACTACCGGTTCCTCCCGGCCGTCATGCACGTCGGCGTCTACCTGGTCTTCTATCTGATCTCGCTGCTCGTGTTCGTCGTGCTGCTGGCGCTGCTGGTGCACGGGGTCGGACGGCGCTGGCTCTCCAGCAGCTACCGCTTCGTCTACTACATCCCCGGGGCGCTCGCCGGTGCCTCGAGCGTCATGCTGTGGCTGTTCCTCCTCGACCCCACCGTCAGCCCGGTCGCGTTCGTGCTGCGCTGGTTCGGGTTCGAGAACTTCGTGCAGACCGTCTCGGTCGACAACCTGCCGATCATCTTCACGATCATCGCGTTCTGGACCGGGGCGGGTGGATGGATCGTGATCATGTACGGCGCGTTGAACAACATCTCGGCGGACGTGCTCGAAGCCGCGCGCATCGACGGCGCGGGTCCGGTGAAGACCGCCATCCACATCCAGATCCCGCTGCTGCGCAAGTGGATCTCCTACATGGCGATCATGTCGTTGGCGGCCGGTACCCAGCTCTTCGTCGAGCCCCGTGTGCTTTCGCAGGCGTCGAAGGGCGTCGTGCCCCCGGACTACTCCATCAACCAGCTCGCGTACCTGTACGCGTTCCGCCAGGGCGATTTCAACGGCTCGGCCGCGATCTCCCTCCTGCTGCTGCTCGTCGCGGGCGCACTGTCGGCGGTCTTCGTCTTCCGAGGAGGACTCTTTGAGCGCGACTAGCATCGACACGCGTGTGCGCCGAGCGCGCTCAGCGATCTCGCCGGCGCAGTGGATGGGTAAGGCGCTCGTCGCGGTCGTCCTGATCTTCTTCGTGCTGTTCTTCGTGGTGCCCATCGTCTGGCTGCTGCTGGCGCCGACGAAGACGCCCAGGGAGCTCCTGGTGGACGGCCCGTTCAGCTTCGGCGGCTTCGACACGCTCGCCGCCAACTGGAACGATCTCATGCAGTTCCAGAACGGCATCGTGTGGACGTGGATCGGCAACTCGGTGCTGTACACGGGCGTTGCGCTGATCGTCACGCTCATCGTGACGATCCCCGCCGGCTATGCTCTGGCGCTCACCGAGTTCAAGCTGCGCAAGACGCTCCTCATCGTCACGCTGATCGTCATGCTCATTCCGAGCACCGCGCTGGTGCTGCCCGTCTTCCTGGAGATGTCGGCGGTGAAGCTCGTCGGCAACCCACTCGCGGTGATCCTGCCGTTCTCGTTCTTCCCGTTCGGCGTGTACCTCACCTACATCTACTTCTCGACCAGCGTGTCGAAGGATCTCCTGGATGCGGGGCGCATCGACGGCGCGGGGGAGTGGCGCGTGTTCGCGCGCATCGCGATGCCGTTGGCGACGCCCGTGATCGCCCTCGTGGGCTTTTTCAACCTCGTCGGCAACTGGAACAACTACTTCCTGCCGTTCGTGATGGCGCCGGGGCGCAAGTCGCCGATCCAGGTCGGCCTGGCGGAACTGCTGTCGAACGTGCCGCTGTTCAACCCGACGAGCGGGGCATCGATCACGATCTCCCTGCCGGTGCTCGCTTTGGCGACACTCGTGTCGGTCGCGCCGGTGCTCGTCATCTTCCTCTTCTCGCAGCGCTTCCTCGTGAGCGGGATGACGGCCGGAGGAACGAAGGAATGAGCACCCACGATCGGACCGTGCGCCGGTTCGGGATGGCGGCGCGTCTCGTGCCCGCCAAGCGCGAGGAGTACCTCGCCCTGCACGCCGAGGTCTGGCCGCAGGTGGAGGCGACCATCACGCAGTGCGGCATCCGCAACTTCACGATCTTCGTGCTCGACGACGTGATCCTCGGCTACTACGAGTACGTGGGCGACGACTACGAGGCCGACCAGGCGCTCATGGCTGAAGACCCCGTCACGCAGAAGTGGTGGTCGTACACCGCACCATGCCAGCTGCCCTTCCGCGAAGGATCGAGCTCCCCGAACTGGGAGCACTTCGCGGAGGTCTGGCACCAGGACTGACGGCGGGCGCGGGGCTTCTGGGGGGCGCCCCGCCCTCGTCGTCGCTGCGTCGTCTCAGGGCTGACGAGTCGTCGGCTGTCGCCGGCGCTGCCAAGCGTCGAGGATGTGGGCGCGCATCGCCGCCTCGGCGGCCGCCGCATCCCCCGCCTCGATCGCCTCGAGCACACGGCGATGCTCTTCGAGGGTCTGCTGGAACACGTCCTTGGACGGGTTCGTGGTGAAGCGCGCCGACTCGCGTGCCCGGGAGTAGAGGGTGCGCGTGATGCTCTCGGCGAGCGGGATGTGCGACTGCTGCATCACTGCGAGGTGGAACAGCATGTCGGCGTCGTTGTACTCGTCCTCGCGGTCGATCGTGTGCTCCATGCGCTCGAAGGCGCCGCGGAGCTCGGCCAGCTCGTCGTCGGTCCGGCGTGCTGCCGTGGCGGCCGCCATCGCACCCTCGAGCGAGCCGCGGACGATCGCGAGGTCGTCGAGCACGCCCAGCGATGCGTCGTTTTCGAGCATCACCTGCAGCACGACCGGGTCGAGCACGTTCCACGACTCGCGCGTGCGCACGGTGGTGCCGCTGCCCTGGACGACGGCGACCAGCCCCTTCTCCTCGATGCGCTTGATCGACTCGCGGATGACGGTGCGGCTCACACCGAAGTGGGCGCTCAGCTCCGTCTCGATCGGGAGCATGGCGCCTTCGGCGATCTCGCCGGTGATGATGGCGGTGACGAGGTCGTGGACGACGGCGACACCCAGGCGTGACACCGGAGTACGCGCGGGGCCCCGATCGAAGACGCGCGCCGGAGTGCCGTTCGCGCGAAGATCATTCATCGCAACATTCTAGGCGTCGTGGGGCGCGAATGCGGGGCTGATCGCGGGCAGTTCCCGATCGAGGGTCAGTCCTGCTCGCGCCGGACGCACGTGGGGACCTGCGGCCTGCAGCCAGTCGCCCTCGTGCTGCACCGAGCGGATCGCCGTCTCATCGATGGAGAGCCCCGCTCCGGGGCGATCGCCGAGGACGATGCCGCCGTCTGCGTACTCCTCGTCGATGTCGACGCCGAAGGGTGCGCCGAGATCCTGCACCTCAGCGGTCAGGTGGTTCGGGATGGTGGCCGCCGCGTGCGCCACGGCGGGGTTGCTGGTCAGGCCCACCGGACTGATCGGGAGGTCCCGCGCGTGCGCGGCGTAGGCCAGGCGCAGGAAGTGGGTCACGCCCCAGACGGCGCCGGCCTGGACGACGTCCACGGCGCCCAGGTCGAAGAGGCTTCGGAACTGTTCGAGACCGGTGAGGTTCTCACCCGTCGCCACGGCGGCTTTGACCGACTGGGACAGGCGGGCGTGACCGTGCGCGTCCCAGCGGCGCAGTGGCTCCTCGATCCAGGCGAGATCCAGCTCCTGCTCGACGGCGGCGACGTACCGCACGGCCTGCTTGAGGTTCCAGGACTCGTTCGCGTCGAGCATGAGGGTGGGGTGGGACGAGTTGGGAGCCAGGGTGTCGCGGATGATGCGGAGCCGGCGCAGGTCGGCCTCGAGATCGCGACCGCCCTTGAGCTTTCCGCTGGCGAAACCGTGCTCGGCCATGACGGAGTAGAAGCGGGCGAGCTGCTCGTCGGTCAGGGCGATGTCGAGACCCGACGCATAACCCGGCACGAAGCGGTCGCTCGCGCCCAGGAGGCGCCAGAGGGGTTCCCCGACGAGCTTCGCCTTGATGTCCCACAGCGCCGCGTCGAGGGTCGCGATTCCGCCGAACGTGGCGCCGTTGTGGCCCGCCTTGAACACGTGGGCCAGCATCCGGTCGTAGAGCGCCGACACGCCTCGAGGGTCCTGCCCCTCCAGTGCGGGGAAGATGCGCTCGATGTCGTGGTCGGATCCGAGGGCCACGCCGTCGACGCCCTCATCCGTCTCGACGATGACGATGGACACCTCGGTGATCCCGGAGGCGATGTAGCCGTTGACGTCGCCGACGGGCCGCCCCCAATCTCGGTGGGTGCGAATCGTGCGGTAGCCCGTGATTTTCATATCGTCCTTGACATTTCTGGGACCGTGACCTGCCATAGAGCATACATCATATGAACTATGAACGGGTGCGAAGATGCGTCACGCCGCCGTCGACCTCGAGGGCTGTTCCCGTCGTCGATCCCGAGCGCGGGCTCGCGAGATACGCGATCGCGCCCGCCACCTCTTCGGGGGTCACCATCCGTCCCGTGGCCTGGCGGGCATCGAGCGCCGCGCGTTCGGCGACCGGATCGTCGAACTGCTGGAGCATCCTCTCGACGAACGGCGTCGACACGGTTCCGGGGCTCACGCAGTTCACCCGCACGCCCTCGGCGACGTGATCCGTGGCCATGGCGTAGGTCAGCGACAGGACGGCACCCTTCGAGGCGTTGTACACGGCACGACGCGGCAGGCCGTTGAGGGCTCCGATGGAGCAGACGTTGACGATCGCGGCGTGCGCGGAACGCCGCAGGTGCACGAGTGCCGCGGCGCTCGCCCTCGCGGTCCCGCGCACATTGATGTCGAGCACGCGCTCCCAGTCCTCCTCGGTCGCCTCCTCGACGGTGCCGACGCAGCTGACGCCCGCACTGTTGACGAGGATGTCGAGGCCGCCGAAGCGATCGACGATCCTGGCGAGGGCCTGCTCGAGCGACGCGCGGTCCCGGACGTCGGTACGCACACCTTCCAGCGGCGCCGGCAGGGCGTCGACGTGGAGATCGAGCACGACGACGCGCGCCCCCTGCTCGGAGAGTGCGATCGCGGACGCCAGACCGATCCCCGACGCGCCGCCGGTGACCGCGGCCACCAGGCCGTCGAACTCCCCGGTGCTCATGCCGCCACCATCCGCTGCCGGGCACGTCCGAGCCCCTCGATCTCCAACTCGACCTCGTCACCCGTCCGCAGGTAGGGGTGATCAGGCAGACCCAGGGCGACGCCGGCGGGCGTTCCGGTGTTGATCAGGTCTCCGGGGCGCAGAACCATGAACTGCGAGAGGTACCAGATGACGTGAGCGACCGAGAAGATCTGCTGCGCGGTCGATCCGTTCTGGCGCAGTTGCCCGTTGACCCACAGTCGCAGCGCGAGGGACTGCGGGTCGGGGACATCGGCGGCGGGGACGATGATCGGACCGAGCGGATTGAAGGTCTCGCAGCTCTTGCCCTTGTCCCACTGGCCGCCGCGTTCCAGTTGGAACTCCCGCTCCGACACGTCGTGGGAGACGACGTAACCGGCGACGTGGCCGAGGGCTTCGTCGGGGGAGCGCAGGTAGCGCGCGGTCGAGCCGACGACGACGCCCAGCTCGACCTCCCAGTCGGTCTTCTCGGAACCGCGCGGGATGAGGATGTCGTCGAACGGGCCGACGATCGTGCTGGGGTCCTTCATGAACACGACGGGCTCGGCGGGAACCGCGGCGCCGGTCTCTGCGGCGTGATCGTGGTAGTTGAGACCGACGCACACGATCTTGCCGGGCTGGGCGAGAGGCGCACCGACGCGGAGGCTCTGCCATCCCGCGGCCACGCTCAGCTCGCCCTTCGCGGCGGCCCGACGGGCGGACGCGATACCGTCGGCGGCGAAGAAGTGCGCGTCGATGTCGGTCGTGATCGGACGCAGATCGAGCGGAACGCCGTCGTGCCACAGAACGGGGATCTCCTGGCCCACCGGGCCCAGTCTCGCGAGGCTCATGCTCTTCCTTTACTCGTTCGCGGGGTCGGCGGTCAGCGGATGACCACGTCGTCGATGCGGACCGCGAGATCCTCCTCGCGGGCTGCTCCCTGCCAGTCGCTGGGATGGAGGCATGCCCAGGCGCCGCAACGCGTCGCGATGCGCAGGCTCTCGTCGGTCGACAGCCCTCGGGCGCGTCCCGCGAGGAACCCCGCCGCGAAGGCGTCTCCGGCGCCGACCGTGTCGACGGGGACGATGCGTTCGGCGGGCACCTGGTAGACGGTGCCGTCGATACCGGCGACACACCCGCGACTGCCGAGCGTCACGATGACGTCGGAGGGGCCCGACGCCGCGATGAGCGGCGGCAGGTCGTTGAGCGCGGCCGATCGAGCGGCGGGCGTCAGCATCCGCGCTTCCTCGTCGCTCGCGAACAGGATGTCCACGAAGGGGAGGAGTTCGTTGCACACGCTGCGCGCCGTGCTCATGCTCCAGAGCTTCGCCCGGTGGTTCACCGCGAACGAGACGATCACGCCCTGCGCCCGGGCGCGCCGGACCGCCTCGAAGACGGCCTCGCGTGCGCGGAGGGAGATGGCCAGGGTCACCCCCGTGACGTGGAGCACGTCGTAGGCCGCGAAATCCACTCGATCCAAGTCGGCGACGTCCAACCTGCTGCCCGCGCTGCCCGAGCGGTAGTAGTTGACGACGGTCGCGCCGGCGCGGGGCGTCGACTTCAGCATCAGGCCGGTCGGGGCGGACTCGTCGGTGACCGCCACGACGTCCACGCCCTCGGAGCGCAGGTCGGCGACGACCCGTCGGCCCAGTGCGTCATGTCCGACGCGTCCGAGCCAGGTCACCGGCACGCCCAGCCGCGAGAGTCCGATCGCGGTGTTGCCCTCAGCCCCGCCGGTGTCGACGGATGCGGTGGCGAGGCGCTCGAATCCGCCGAGCGCGTCGCCACGGATGAGGCCCATGCTCTCGCCGAACGTCAGCACCCGCTTCGGTGTCGTCATGCGCTGCTCCTGGCCTCGTCGTGGAGCTCTCGGCACTCACGTGCCAGCTCGCGGATCGCGGCGAAGTCGCCCGCGGCGATCGCGGCCCGCGGCGCCATCCAGCTGCCGCTGACGGCGAAGACCGTGGGGCGCTCGAGGTACGCGGCGGCGTTCTGCGGTGAGACGCCGCCGCTGGGGAGGATCCTCATGTCGGGGAAGGGCCCCGCGAGCGCATCCACATAGGAGGGGCCGCCGAACGCGCCCGCCGGGAAGAGCTTCACGTGGGTGTGGCCGCCCTCGCGCGCGCGCTGCAGCTCGGTCGCCGTCGCGACGCCGGGAACGGCGGCGATTCCGCGTGCGCGTGCGCGGTCGTCGACGACTGGTGAGAAGCCGGGGGAGACGAGGAAGCCCGCGCCGGCGTCGGTGACCGCGTCGACCTGTGCCGCGTCGAGCACGGTGCCCGCACCCGCGAGGAAGCCCTCGACCTGGGCCGCTTCGCGCAGCGCGCCGAGGCCGGCGGGTGTGCGCAGCGTGAACTCCGCGCAGCCGATGCCGCCGGAGAGCAGCGCTTCGGCCAGTGCAGCGCCGTGGTGCGCGTCGTCGAGCACGACGACCGGGACGATACCGATGCGCTCGAGCTCGGCCACCGCATCCGTCGTCGTCATCTCCCGAGCCAGCCCCCGTCGACCGGCAGGGTGATGCCGTCGACGTAGTCCGAGGCGCGGGAGGCGAGGAACACCGTGGCGCCGGCGAGGTCGTCGGGCCGCCCCCAGCGGGCGGCGGGAATGCGCTCGAGAATCGCGGCCGAGCGGTCGGGGTCGTCGCGCAACGCCTGCGTGTTGTCGGTCGCGATGTAGCCGGGGGCGATCGCGTTGACGTTGACGCCGTGCGCCGACCACTCGTTCGAGAGCGCCTTGGTGAGCCCGGCGATGCCGGATTTGGCGGCCGTGTAGCCGGGTACGTTGATGCCGCCCTGGAAGCTCAGCAGCGATGCGGTGAAGATGATCTTCCCCCGCCCGCGGGCGAGCATCTGCCCGCCGATCGCCTGGGCGAGCGCGAATGGCGCGGACAGATTGATCTGCAGCACGCGGTCCCAGGACGAGAGCGGATGCTGGGCGGCCGGTGCGCGTTCGATGGTGCCGGCGTTGTTGACGAGGATGTCGATGTGCCGGGCGGCGAGCGAGCGGGCGAGCGCGTCGACGGCGAGCGGGTCGGAGAAGTCGCACGCGATCCCCTCGAACCGGCGGCCGAGCGCCGTGACCGCACGCTCGATCTCGCTGCCCGACGACGCCTGCGACGCGCTGACGCCGATGATGTCGGCGCCGGCCTCGGCCAGGGCCAGTGCCATGGCCGATCCGATTCCGCGGCGTGCGCCGGTCACGACGGCGGTGAGCCCGGTGAGGTCGAACAGCCCGCTCACTGTGCGCCCGCCACATCCACGAGGATCTTCATCGCACGACCGGACTCCAGCTCCGCGAACGCCGCGGGTGCTTCGTCGAGCGAGACGATGCGGCTGATGAGGCGGTCGGCCGGGATGACGCCGGCGGCGATGAGCTCGACGGCGGTCTCGAAGTCGGCGCGCTGGTAGACGCGAGCGCCGAGGATGCGCAACTCGCGCCAGAACACGCGCTGCAGGTCGAGCGGGCGGGGCGTGGGGTGGATGGCGACCACGACGATCGTGCCACGTACCTTCGCCAGATCGGTGGCGCCCAGCACGGCCTGCGCCGCGCCGGAGACCTCGAACACGACGTCGGCACCGGCTCCGCCGGTCCACTCGTCGACAGCATCCTTCTGGGCGCGCTCGCGCGGGTCGAGGGTGGCGAATCCGAGGTCGGCGGTCTGCGCGCGCCTCTTCTCGTCGAGCTCGATGACGAGGACGTCGGCCCCGAAGTGGCGAGCCACCGTGGCGATCAGCAGACCGATCGGGCCGCCGCCGATGACGACCGCCCGTTCTCCGGGAGTCAGCTCGCTGCGGCGGACGTCGTGGACGGCGACGGCGACGGGCTCGATGAGGGCGGCGTGGTCGAGCGGCGTGCCGGCGGGAATGCGCACGAGCGTGCGTTCGGGCACGTTCCACAGCTGCTGGAGCGATCCGGGTGAGTCGATGCCGATGAAGTCGAGGTTCTGGCAGATGTGCTGATTGCCCGCGAGGCAGGCGGGGCAGGTGCCGTCCCAGTCCAGCGGCATCACGGTGACCGCGTCGCCGACCTGCCAGTCGGTCACGCCCTCGCCGACGGCCGACACCGTGCCGCTCATCTCGTGCCCGAAGACGAGTGGGGTGCGTACGCGCTGATCCATGCTGCCGTGCACGATGTGCAGGTCGGTGCCGCAGAGTCCCGTGTAGGCGACCGCGATCTGCACGTCACCCGCGATGGGGGGTGTGGCTGTGAGCTGCTGTGTGGGGCTGACGGTGCCGTTGCCCTCGTACACGAGGCCGTTCATGCGGTCGTCCTTTCCGAGTGGATGCGGGAGAAGCGGTAGAAGTTCGTGGCGGTGCCGGACAGCACGGCGGCGCGTTCGGTGGCGCCCCAGCCGTCGAGGATGTCGAGCAGCGCGCGGTGCACCCGTGCGTGTCCGCCCGCCCGCTCGACGATGGGCCAGTCGCTGCCGTACATGAGCCGATCGGCGCCGAACACCGCGGCGGCATGCTCGACGAACGGGCGGACGTCGTCGACCCCCCAGGCGCGCGCGTCGCCGATGGGCGGATACAGACCCGACACCTTCGCGTGCACGAGGGGATGCGCGGCCGCCGCTGCGAGAAGCTCGCGCCAGGCCGCCCGTTCGGAGGGGCTGCCGCCGATGGGAGGCTTGCCCAAGTGGTCGATGACGATGCGCAACGTCGGGTGGCGCTCGACGATGCCGGGGATCTCGGCCAGGGTGCCGGCCGAGCCCGTGACGAAGTCGAGGCTGAGCCCCGCGTCAGCGAGCAGGCCCAGTGAGGCGCGCTGCGCGGGTTGCGACAACCACCCGGGCTCGCGTTCGTGGATGAGGTTGCGCACGCCCACGAGGAGCGGATCCTCGATGAACATCGCGAGGCCCTCCTCGACGGCGTCCGGATCGTCCAGCGGCAGCCAGCCCACGATCGCGGCGACGCGGTCTGGGTGATGCGCGGCCTCGACACGCATCACCGCGGTGTCGTCGGCGTTGTCCGCGGCCTGCACGAGCACGACGCGGGCAACTCCCGCCCGGTCGAGATCCGGTGCGATGTCGTCGATCAGCAGCGTGCGATTCAGCGGATGCAGGTCCTCCGTGAGCCAGGGGTAGGGCGCGCGGCTCGGGTCCCAGACGTGCAGGTGGGCGTCGACGATCATGCGGACTCCAGTTCGTTCCACGCCGCTTCGGAGATCGCGGTCTCGTACCGGTCGACGGTTCCGTCCACCTGTGCGGCGGTCCGCATCCCGATGACCACCGAGGCGACGGCGTCGTCGCGCAGCGGGTACTGGACCGCGGCGTCCGGCAGGGTGACGCCGTGGCGCTCCGCGATCGCGGCGAGACGACGTGCGCGGGCGAGCACGCCGGCGGGAGCGGGGCCGTAGTCGTAGGTGGCGTCGTCGCGGACGACCGCGTTGCTCAGCAGGCCGGAGTTGTACACGGCGGCGGAGACGACCGAGATGCCCCGCTCGTGTGCGAGTGGCAGCAGCCGCTCCTGTGCGGTGCGGTCGAACAGCGTGTCGCGACCGGCGACCATCACGACATCGATGTCGCACTCCTCGATGAAGCGCACGAGCATCGCGGTCTGGTTCATCCCGGCACCGATCGCGCTGACCACGCCCTGATCCCGCAGCTCGATGAGGGCCTCGACGCCGCTCGTGGAGGCCGTGTCCCAGTGCTCGTCGGGGTCGTGCAGGTAGACGATGTCGACGCGGTCCAGCCCGAGGCGGTCGAGGCTCCCCTCGAGCGAGCGCAGGATGCCGTCGCGCGAGAAGTCCCATTCGCGACGGTGGGTGGCGGGAGCCATGAAGCCGTTGTCGTCGTCGAGGATGCCGGCGGCGGCGCGGTCGGGGGTCGGGATGAGAGCGCGGCCGACCTTGGTGGAGACGACGAAGTCCTCCCGACGCCGGCCCTGCAGGGCGTGACCGAGGCGCTTCTCGGAGAGGCCGACGCCGTAGTGCGGGGCGGTGTCGAAGTACCGGATGCCGCGCGCCCAGGCCGTGTCGACCGCGCCCGATGCTTCGTCGTCGGTCGTCACGCGATAGAGGTTGCCCAGTTGCGCCGCACCGAACCCCACGTCGGATACGGTCAGCCCACCGATCGTCCGCTGATGCATGAAACCCCTTCGTCCGCGAATGATCATACATCTTATGTAGCTATGTGCACATGATGAATCGCGCCAGAGCCCGAAGTGCCGGGTCCTCTGGGTTTCGTAGCCGGGCCGGTTACGCGGAGCGCTGCGCTCGCCGGTCGAGGGTCAGCTGCATCGCCACGACCGCCAGCACGACGGCGGCGCCGGCCACGGTCAGCAGCATGGGTCCGAGGACGTCACCCGTCGGCGCGGTGGCGGCACCCGCCGCATCCTGCCAGGGCCAGAGAGCCCGGAGGGAGCCCAGCATGAGGCCGGTCATGATCGCGAGCATCGCCGTGTGGAAGCGGGCGAGCAGCATCCGCAGGATGTTGACGAACAGGCTGAGGCCGACGATCGCGCCGACGGCGAAGGCGAGGATGTAGGGCACGTTGCGCTCGTTCAGGGCGACGAGCGTCGTCTCGTAGAGGCCGAACACGAGAAGCAGGAAGGCGCCCGACAGGCCGGGGAGCACGAGAGCGCAGACGGCGACGGATGCGGCGAGGGCGACGATCACGAGCGGCGGATCCTCGAGATTTCCCGACGGCAGGCCGGTGAGGAGGAAGGCGGCGCCGGCAGCGAGGAGGATGAGCACGGCGGTGCGCCATGTCCAGTCGCGACCCAGCATCCGGATCGGGATGAGCAGGGACGCGGCGATCATGCCGCCGAACACCGCGCGGGTCTCGGTCGGGAACTCCTGCACGAGCGGGGCGAGGAGCTTCGCGCCGAGCACGACCGCGAGCACCATTCCCAGGAGCACCGGTACGACCACCGCCCAGCGCACGGCGCGGAAGTGGGATGCGGCGCGGGCCAGACCCTTGCGGCGGAAGACATCGGTCAGCGCAAGCGTGCCGCGCACGACGTGGCTGGCCGCTTCGATGAGCGTCGCGTAGACGCCTACGATGAGGGCGACCGTGCCGCCGCTGACCCCCGGAACCACCTCCACCGCGCCGATCAGCGTGCCGCGGACGAGATCCACGGCGGGTCGGAGGGGTGAGCGTCGGTCGGCAAGGGTGTCGGCCATGCCTCCCTACGCTACGGGAGGGGCCTGTGAGGGGCCACTCGGGCAGGATGGAACCGTACCCCCATCACGCGGCGAAAGGCGGGCCGCCATGGCTGACGACGAGACTCCGGTCTATCCCGAGGAGCCCTGGTATCTCGGAGGCTCGCTCGACGTCTCCGTCTTCCTCGTGCCGGAGCACGAGCTTCCCGCGTTCGCGATGCCGCGGGGCCGTCGCCCGCTGATGGTGGGTCGCCGGGTCGTGGTGGGCGTCGCGTCGGTGCGGTACGTGCCCGGAGGCGTGTTGGCCTACGACGAGTTGCTCGTCGCGATCCCCACCCTCGGTGCGGGCGGCGCGGCGGTGACGATCCCGCAGATCTGGGTGAACAGCGACACGTCGCGTCGGGGCGGGCGGGAGCTGTGGGGAATCCCCAAGGAGCTCGCCGACTTCGGCCGGTCCGGCTCCGTGACGACGATGCGCGTCGCCGGGAGGGACGTCGTGAGCGTGCGAGCCCGCCGCGGGTCGCCCCTGTCGCCGGGGATGCGGCAGGTTCCGCTGCCCGTGGTGCAGGTGCTCGACGGCGTGCGCACGCGCTCGGTGAATCGCGTCATCTCGAAGGTGTCGGGATTGCGGACGTCGTGGCGCTTCGCCGCCGACGGGCCGCTCGCATACCTGCGCGGTCGGCGACCGATCATGAACATCGCGCTGCACGACGGATCCGTCGTGTTCGGGATGGATGTCGAGCGGAGCCCCGAGAGTGCGGATGCCGCGCATCCCGTCGATCGTGGTGTCGCCGTCGTCACCGGCGGTGCGCGGGGGATCGGCTATCAGGTGGCGCAGGATCTGGGCGCGGCGGGCTACACCGTCGTGATCGGCGATCTCGACGAGGCCGAGACGGTGGCCGCGGCGGAGAAGCTGGGCCGCGGCGCCGTCGGCCTCCGGCTGGACATCACCGACGCCGACCTCGTCTCCGCGGTGGTGGACCGCATCGAGACGGAGGTCGGTCCGATCGCGGTGTGGGTGAACAACGCGGGCATCATGCCGACGGGGCGGTTCGCCGAGCAGGATGCGGATGTGGCCCAGAAGACGATCGACGTCGACTACTCGGCGCTCGTGCGCACCACATCCGCCGTGCTGCCGCGGATGATGGCGCGACACAGCGGCACGATCGTGAACCTCGCCAGCGCCACGGGGCTGAAGCCGCTCGCCGGTCTCGCCGTCTACTCCGGCGCGAAGGCCGCGGTCATCGGATTCAGCGACGCCCTGCGGCGAGAGCTGCGCGGCACGGGCGTGGACGTGCACGTCGTCCTCCCGAACCTCGTTTCGACGCCGATGGGCGCGGGCATCACGCCGCCGAAGGTCTCGCCTGCCGTGACCCCGCAACAGGTGAGCCGAGCGGTGGTCGACCTGATCGGTTCGTCGCGCTTCGCTGTCACGGTGCCGCGGGTGCTGAGTCCGGTGCTCCGCTTCTCCCGGCTCCTGCCGACGGCGGTGCAGGACTGGCTGGACGACGTGATCGGCACCGACCGCATCGGCCTCGGCGGCGATCCCGCGGTGCGTGCCCGGTACCTCCGCGAGGTGGATCAGCGGTTGGGGCGAGCTGCGCCGGTGGTGCGGCCCACGCAGTGACAGGTACGCCCGCTGGACTGGCGTGAGCCCGGCCGGCTAGCTCCGTAAGCGGTGGGAGTCTGTGACCCCCACCCAAACCATTGGCGTCGCTGATGCAACCGCGCGGAGATGATCTGTGTGTTACGAGTGCATGGGCGATGTACGGTTTCGTCATGAGTACACCGGGAACTGGAACCACGAAGTCGAACGGGTTGTATAGCCTCCTCAGCATCGAGTTGTCTGAGAGACCCGAGCCGCCGAGTCCGTCGACGACACTCACTGCGACTATCGAGACGGTGGACAATGACCGAGCATTGTCGGTCGTGCTTCACGGAACCGGTCTGCCTCTTCCGTGAGACAGCCGTTAGTCGTTGGGGAGCGGAACGATCCCCACGTTGTGGCTGTGCTTGAGCATATGCATATCGAGCCTATTGTCCTGGACGCGGCAAGTTTAGGCAGTGGGACCTTCAGCTGGTGTCGGGGTCGGCTTCTGATGGGCGACGCAGAGATCGCACTCAGCGCTCGAGAAGCGGGCACGCGGGGATGGGTTAGGCGTGTTGCGCCAGCTGACTGGCTCATCGGAGTCCAGGCGGAGTCGCTGGACGCAGCAGTGCGCGGGTCATGGCTGACACTTATCGGCGCTCTGCTGCGGTCGCCGGGGCTGGAGTGGTTAACCAGGATCGACGACATCTCAGCGGCGGAGAACAAACTGGTTCTCGACGCGGCTGCTCGGAGACTCGGTCTCGCCACGCCCGTCACGCTCGTGACGAATGATCCGAGTCTCGTGCGATCGGAACTCGGGGGAGTAGTCTCAGCCAAGCCTCTCGGTCCAGGCCATTATTTCACCGGAGACCGCGCTTTCAATGTGTTTGCGACGGAAGTGTCCACATCGGACCTTGATCATGCTGCCTTGGCGCAGGCGCCTTTCCTTCTGCAGGAGCGGCTGCACGCACGGGTGCACCACCGAGTTGTAGTTGTCGATGGCCAGGTGTGGGGGGCGTCGTTGGATGCGACCAATCTCCCGCTCGACTGGCGCTCGGAGCCAAGAGCTCATCGATCGTTCGTGGCGAACGCGATCCCTCGCGATCTGGCGGTGGCAGCTGTGGCTCTCGCGGCCGAACTCCGCCTGGGGTACTCCAGCCAGGATTGGATCGAAACAGACTCGACGTTCGCGGTGCTTGATGTGAACCCAGGGGGTCAGTGGATGTTTCTCCCCGAGCCGTTGGGCGATGAGGTGGCCAGCGCGATCGCACGATGGCTGAGCCATGGTTCATGAGCACGATGGCTGAGCGATGATGAATGAGTCCGGACGCGGCGCTATGGGCCGATGGTGGTCAAGTGTCCAGCTCGAATGGGCCGTCTACTTTTGGCACGTTCTTGCACTCATTCGCCCAGGGAGGGACGTGCCGTCCTTCGGAGCGCACACGCAGCAGGAAGCTCCCGATATGGACGGCTGGCGGGATGCCGACTACGAATTGCTGATTACTCAGGGGCGCGCCCAGATAGCCCGGCAGAGAAGTGACTTGGAACAGATCAGATCTCGGGCCCAGTTTCTCTTCACGACGACCTTGGCGGCGATCGCGTTGGCGATGGCCGCACTCCCTCATGTTGCAGGTAGTTTGAGCGCATTTCTCGTGTGGACAGTTGCTGTACTAGCTATAGGTATCTCCGCCCTTGGCGCTGCCGCGGTTGTTGTTGTGCGTAAGGACTTCATGGACATCGATACCGCGCGGGTGGCGCTTCAATACTCGCCCGTGAACGTAGCTGTGGCGAAAGCCTATGCGCAGTCAGTCTCGACGGGCGAAAACACCGTTGCGACTCAGATCACTAATCTACGTAACGCGGTTCTCGCGCTGCTGCTTGGAGTGATCTTGTTGGGCATAGGGTGGGTTCTCGGGATTGAAGTATGACCGTGATCTCTCAGCTTCGTGCGCCCCATCGAGTGCGCCATTCGGCTCGCTGTGAGAAGTTTGAGTGGGCATCGGGTAATGGCGTTCGCGAACCAGTAACGACGCGCGCTGATTGTCGCAGGCCCCGTATTGGGTAGATCGACGACGAGTCCCTCGCTGCAGTCGTGGGTGGTCTCCGGACGATAGTTCGAGGGCGTCGGAACGTGCGAATCGTCTTCCGCGTTTGCTCTGCTCACGATAGCCACTACGTCAGCCGTGGCTATCTTTGTAGGCTGCATGGTGTATCTCGAGGAACTGGATGCGAACAGTCGAGTCTCCGAGCGACCCAACCGACTCGAGTTCGTTGTATCGTTCGTTCGCCACGAGCTCGTGTAGGTAAAGGTAGAAGAGGCTGATCCCGGCAGGCAGTCTCTTGAAGTGACCGTTATCGTCCAGGTCCTCGTCCTCGTCGATGTTCTTGACATCGGCTGGGTTCATTAGCCATCCTGCAGCGAATCGAGTGAGCTGAGCTTCTTCCTTCTCTAGGGCTGCGATAACCGCGCTGGTATTCGTCAACCCGACGTCGAGGAGTTCTTCCGCTCTCGCGTCCGCATAGATTCCGCTAGGTGTGTGGTCAATGACCGCGCCAGTGCGCGCGGCGATGTCACGATCGGCTCGCGCAATCGAGCCATCTGACGCGATGAGCGCCTGGATCGAGTCGCGGTCAACCGGGACCACATCTCCGTCGGCGACCTGACGGCTGACCTGCTCCACATGATCGGCCACCTGTTGGCTTATGCCGTCAAATTCCGCATCGGCCAGTTCCAACAGTCCGGCGAGCCGCGCGAATCTTCGCTTCAAGTGAGCGGGAATTCCCGAAGAGGATTTGTAGCCGAGGTCGTGCTCAATCTCAGCCCAAGCGTGTTGGAGAACTGAACGTATCTGGATTTCCATCGGGAAGCCTGCGAAGGGCGCCCACTCTGCGAGCGCCCCACGATTGCTGCCAATTTGACCGACGAGGTGGTATGACAGGTACCCAAAGCGATCCGGGTCGAGTGAGTCGACCTTGTCCAGTGAGCGTGCCGGGTCAATCTCGAACTCGCTGGTGAGCAGGCGCTGAACCTTCTCGACGTCACTGGCGAGGTAACACACGACCCGAACGCCTAGGAAGTCATGAAGATCGGCAAAGTCGGAATAGCGGCTAGCGCTCCTAGCCACCTTCGCGCGGGCGCTGTCTTCCGCTTTGACTCTGTACGACACCGCGAGTACTTGTATCCCGTTGCGGCCCAACAGGTCTTCGATGAGCTGCATGACCCGGGGACCGTAGATTCTTGGGATGGAGGCGTACGAGTCGTATTCCGCTGAGGGCCGGTCGTCAACGTTCACTCGAACAAACTACGCTCCTCGGATCACGAGGGGCCATCGCGATGGACGCGTTCAGTAGATCAAATCGTCGGTGTGTTTCTGGGCCGCTCCTCCTCCCGCTGGGCGGCCGGGGAGCCTCTGCGCCGTGCGCGGCGCCTCTGGCGGCGGGTCGACCCATAGTTCGGTTCACTCTGCCGTCCCGCGTCGTCGCGTCGCAATCTGTCACCACTGGCTCGCGACGACCGCTGCCGCCGCGACCGCGACGATGAACGCGGGAGGGCGGCGGGGTCAAGCGACATAGGTCGGATCGTATCCCTGTCGTCCGGCGCGACGAACGTCGATGTCGGAGCCCCCGCCTAACATCAAAACAAGCGATACGGCACGGGCTCAGAGGGTGACCAGGTGTCGCTGCTACATTGAGTCGAATCGGGGAGGAGGACAGCCATGGCCAACGTGCAGGATGTTGCCGCATACATCATAGACAAGTGCGGCGAGATGACAGCGATGAAGTTGCAGAAGCTCGTCTATTACTCGCAGGCTTGGCACGCCGTGTGGTCCGATCGCGCGCTCTTCGACAACGAGATTCAGGCATGGGCGAACGGCCCCGTGGTCTACGACCTCTATCGCAAGCACTCCGGTCAGTTCCGGGTGTCCTCGTGGCCCGACGGCGATGCCTCGCGCCTGACCGCTGACGAGGCTGGCTCCGTCGACGCCGTGCTTGACGCGTATAACGAGTACACCGCTCACCAGTTAAGCGAGATGACTCACCGCGAAGAGCCATGGCTCCTCGCGCGCGAAGGGCTCAGTGACGGTGCACGAAGCAATCGACCGATCACGCTCGCCTCGATGCACGAGTACTACTCGGCCCGCACCTCTTCCTAGCGCGGATGGCGAAGTCCCCGAAGCTGAAGCGCGTGAGCGTCGAAGTTCCTCCCGGCGGATGGCAGGCCGCGAAGAAGGGTGTTCCGAGCACGCCTAACGTCAGCGACGTGAAGCGCGTAGTCGTTCTGGACATTGATCACCCCGAGATAGCCGCGCGCCGACTCGTGTGGCGGTTCAACGAGGTGGACACAGGTGGAGCCTGGCCGCCCGCCGCGATCGGCATAGACGCAATGGCGGATCTTCTGAAGAAGATGGGTGACTTCGAGAGCATGACTCTCGGGGAGTTGTTCAAGCCCGGGTCGGAACATGGCAAGCGCTACGTGGTGGAGAGCCTGCCAGCGCCCGCATTGAAGCGCCTTCGTGATATCGAGCGCGATGATGAGACGGAGATTGCGCGTCTCCGGTGTGGTGGGAGACCACGTCTCTACGGCTTCCTTCGCCAGCATGTGTTCCATGTGGTCTGGTGGGACGCAGAACACCGGGTCTACCCATCGAAGAAGCGCAACACGTAGCTAGGGCTGAGTACTGATCTTCAGTGCCTACGCACCGCAACTACGGATTCATGCTCGGCATCCTCTGTGGCCACGCATCACTCTTGGCGTAAGCCTGAACTTGTCTGTTTGGGGGGCTGACGGGAATCGTCCCCACCGCCTCCTCCACCCGCGGCTGCGCCGCGCGCGGAGCCTCTGGCGGCGTGGGCCCACCCAAGGGTTCGATTCACTCTGCCGATACATGGAAATAGCGGCCCGGACGAGCCGGACCGCTATTTCCATATGAGGGGCTGACGGGAATCGAACCCGCGCTGTCTGCTTGGGAAGCAGAAGTTCTGCCATTGAACTACAGCCCCGGGGGTACGCGGCCAGCATAGCAAAGGGCATTGCTCGCTAGGCTGGGCCCGTGCTGCTCTCGGATCGCGACATCAAGCAGGAACTGGCTGACGGACGCATCGGATTGGAGCCCTCCGATCCTCAGATGGTGCAGCCCTCCAGCGTCGACGTGCGCCTCGACAGGTACTTCCGCCTGTTCGACAACCACAAGTACCCCTTCATCGACCCGGCCGAGGACCAGCCCGAGCTCACTCGGCTCATCGAAGTGCGGCCCGACGAGCCGTTCATCCTGCATCCGGGCGAGTTCGCGCTCGGCGCCACCTTCGAGCGCGTCACCCTGCCCGACGACGTCGCCGCCCGCCTCGAGGGCAAGTCGTCGCTCGGCCGCCTCGGCCTGCTGACCCACTCCACGGCCGGCTTCATCGACCCCGGCTTCACCGGCCACGTGACCCTCGAGCTGTCGAACGTCGCGACACTGCCGATCAAACTCTGGCCCGGCATGAAGATCGGCCAGCTCTGCTTCTTCCGTCTCAGCTCGCCCGCCGAGAACGCCTACGGCTCCGGCCCCTACGGCAACCGCTACCAGGGCCAGCGCGGGCCGACCGCGTCCCGCTCCTCGCGCAACTTCCACGTCACCGACGTGGGCATCACGGATGCGGGAGCCGCCGGCAGCTGACCCGGCTCAGCCTCGCGTGCGGTCGCGGCCGAGCGTCGCCGCCATCCGCGCGGCCTGCCGCAGCGTGAGCTGAGGCAGGTAGCACCGCACGAGCGCCAGCCCCGTCGCCGGCAGTGCCGCCGAATCGGCGACAACGAGCCACACCGGCGAGAAGTCGGGCTGGAATTTGCGCTTGAAGCTGTGCAGCGAACGGAACCCGTAACCCGGCTCCAGCAGCGACCCCGCGAGATCGAGCATGCGCTGCACCGCATCCGATTCCGCACCGGCCTCCGCCGTGTATGCGAGGGGCGCGCCCGACAGGCTGAGCGTCTGCAATCCCTCCTCCTTGAGCTGCACGACCACCGCGCCGATCACGAACTCCATCACGCCGTTGAACGCCTCGTGCCGCCGGCGCATCACATCGAGCACGTAACCGCGGAGACCGTCGGGTCCATACAGCGGCAACCAGCTCGTAATCGCCTCGATGCGGCCGTCCTCGGCGATGGCGAGCATGAGCCGCACATCCGGATCGTCGACCTGGTCGAGCCCGCCGAGCGTGAACTCCATCTCCGGGAGCTCCTTGTCGGCAAGCCACGACTCCGACAACGTGCGCAGCTGCAGGTGCTGCGCGATGGACAGATCCGCCCACCGCGTCCACACCGCCGTCACGCCCTCGCGCGCCGCCTTGTTCGTCGCCGTGCGGATGTCCTGCCGCTTCTTACCCGCGGGAGTCCACTCCTGCGCGTCGAGCAGCGCCTCCTCCGCGATCCGCAGCCGGTACCAGCCCCGCGACGCGAGCTCGGCGCTCGGCCCATCGCTCACACTGTAGAACACCGGCCGCCAGCCATTGTCGCCGCAGAACGCCGCGAACTGCTCGAATACGCGCACGTCCGCGAACGCCGGACCGAACGGGCCGCCCACCGTGACGGCGACGTTGTGGTGCACCTGATACGCGATCGCAGCGGTGCCGTCGGGCGAGAACCAGTAAGAGTTGCCGGGCCACGTCGACATGAAGCTGAACGAGTCGCCGCCGCCCGCGCGCAGCAGCTCGCGCGCCCGGATGCGGTCGTCCCGGTCGCCCACGGCCGCCGGCGCGAAGATCAGATACGCCGTCGCGAGCACCGCCCCGGCCCAGAAGATCGCCGGTGGCAGGTACCAGAAGATGCGCGCCTCGAGCGTCTCCGGAACGAACGTCACCACGTCGGGTGGCAGCAGCGTGGGCGGGATGAAGCGCAGCGGCAGGGCGAGCAGGATGTCGCCCAGATCGATCACCGGGTCGTAGCCCTGGCGGGTGAGCACCTGCCCCGCGGTCGCGATGAGCACCGTGAGCACGGTCGCGGTCCCGAGCACCACGAGATAGCGGCGCCGCGCCGCGGGGCTCGACGTCACGCGCAGGTGCCGGCGGAAGACGAGCAGCGCGATCGTCGTGCCGAGCGGCGCGACGGCGGCCAGCAGCGCCCCCGAGATCGTCTGCCAGACGTAGGTCTCCGCATCCGTGCCCTGATACGCGGCGATGTCGGCCACCGTCTCGGGCTGCAGCGTGATCCACTGCACGAGGATCCACGCGAACACGGCGGCGTTGAGCAGCACCGCGATCCACAGCGCCGCCCGTCGTCCCCGCAGGATGCCCCACGCCGCGATCAGCGCGATGATCATCGGCAGCAGCGCGATCCAGCCCGCCGCCGGGAAAACCTCGGCCGCCGTCGTGTACTCGGAGGGGCAGTCGACCGCGGAGCCGAACGCGCACGTCGTGCCGTCGACCACGACCACGGGATCGATGCTGAGGAAGCCATAGAACGACAGCAGGCCGGTGCCCGATCCGAACCACGTCGCGATGACGGGACCGATGCCGCCCACGGCCACGAGCGACGCGAGCAGCACGCGGATCTCGTGGTGCGAGCTGCGCACCACGAGGGTCTTCGCTCGCCGGCCGCCGAGGAGGAAGCCCACGCCGAGCCCCACCGGCAGCGCGACGAGGATGAAGAGGCTGTCCGCGTCGCCCCGGTAGAGGAAGAGCACGCACACCGCGAGAAGGGATGCGAGGCGCACTCGTCGTCGCCACAGCGCACCGATGAAGCAGCTCGCCGCCATCGCCGTGCACACGAGAGCCGCGAGCGGGGTGAGCGTGAAGAAGAACACGTCGTTGAGGGGCAGGAACGCGAGGAAATGCTCCTCGAGCAGTCCCACCGCGATCGAGACCGAGGTCACGAGCAATCCTCCGGCGATGTAGGCGATCGCCGCCCGCGCCGTGCCCATGACCCGTTCCGCCTGACTCACCACGACCGCGGCGAGCACCAGCGTCGTGAGCAGCTCGGGCACGGAGCCCGTCACGAACATGGGGGTGATCGCCGACCACCAGCGGAAGTCGTCGAACGAGTCGTTCCACGGCGGAAGCAGTCCGGTGTCGGCATCCGGGGGTGAGGTGATGACGATCTGCGCGACGCTCGTCACCAGCATCACGAGCAGCAGCGCGCTCGTGAACGGATGCCGCCGCAGCCACGCCCCAACCGTCGCAGCGATGGTCCGCATCCGGTTCAGAGGCGACTCCGAGACGGATGCGGGTGTGGCTGCGGACATGGCGTCATTGTCGCAGGAGGACCTTTCGACTTCGTTCGCGCCACGGCGCGGGCCGGAGCCCTAACCTGGAGCGAGACAGCGACCACGGGGGCCGGGAGACGACACGATGACGGTGCAGGAAGTGATCTCGGAGTACGACGTGCTGGGAAACCCTCCCGACGCGCTGCGCTCGGTCGTGGAACTCGCCGCCTTCGTCGCCGAGGTTCCGATGGCGACGATCAACATCATCACCGACGACGCGCAGTACCAGCTGGCCGCCGTCGGATTCGATGCGGCGATCTGCCGCCGCGAGGACTCGATGTGCGCTCTCAATCTGCACCTCGGTCAGCCCGTCGCGGTCGCCGACGCCAGCCAGGATCCGCGGTACCGGTCGAACCCCTTCGTCACGGGTGCTCTCGGAGACGTCCGTTTCTACGCCAATCACCCGCTCGTGCTGGCGGGGGAGACCATCGGCACCCTGTGCGTGTTCGACACCGTGCCGCGCGAGATCGACGAGCACCGCACCGCACTGCTGGCCGTGCTCGCCGCGCGGATCGTCGACATCCTCGAGCTCGAGCGACGCACCCGCTACCTCCACACCGTGCTGCAGCGGGCGGAGGAGCTGAGAGACGAACTGCGTCGCTCGAACGATCACCTCTCGGCCTTCGCCGGACAGATCAGTCACGACCTTGCCGGCCCCCTCACCTCCGTCACGATGTCGCTGCACCTGCTGCAGGAGCAGTTCGAGGAGCAGCTGAAGGTGCCGCCGTCCGTCGAGAGCTGGGTCGAGACCGGCATCCGCGGCACGTCTCGGATGCAGGAGATGATCCGCGACATCCTCGCCTTCGCGCGCCTCGGCGGGGTGCTGAACCTCACCCCCACCGATCTCGGAGCGCTGGCACAAGACGTGCGTGCCGACCTGGGCGTCACCGATGACGACCCCCGCATCACGATCGGCGAACTGCCCGTCGTGTCCGGCGATGCCACCCAGCTGCGTGCCGTGCTGCAGAACCTCGTCTCCAACGCGCTCAAGTTCGGCGGCCCGGATCCTCGGGTCGAGCTGCGCTCGCTGCGCACGTCCGAAGGATGGCGCATCGAGGTCGGCGACCGCGGCCCCGGCATCGACCCCGCCGACGTCGAGCGCGTCTTCGACCCCCTCGTCCGCGCGAACACCGAGGTCGAGGGCACCGGAATCGGCCTTTCCACCTGCCGTCGCATCGTGCAGGCGCACGGCGGTTCGATCGGCATCGAGCCGCGTGAGGGCGGCGGCACCACCGCGTGGTTCGAGGTGCCCGCATCCCGCGACTGACGCGGCTTTTACCCCGCCGTGTCGCGCGGCACAAGAGGTGAGCGGGTCTCTCACGCCCGTTGTCTACGGTGAGGTGGTGAGCACCGCACCCGAATCGGCCACCGCATCCGCAGCTTCGCCCAGCAGGGGGATCGCTCGATGGGTCTTCTGGCCCGCCGCATCCGTCGTCTTGATCGCCGCCGCGTTCGCGATCATCTTCCCGGATGCGGCGGAGGTGTTCTTCGGCACCATCCAGACCGGCATCGTCAACACCTTCAACTGGTACTACGTGCTGATCGCGGCCTTCTTCGTGGCCTTCGCCCTGTTCATGGGATTCAGTCGCTTCGGTGACATCAAGCTCGGCAAGGACACCGATGAGCCCGAGTTCTCGCTCGGCGCGTGGTTCTCGCTGTTGTTCGCGGCGGGGATGGGCATCGGCCTCGTGTTCTACGGGGTGAGCGAGCCGCTCAGCCACTACGTCGATCCCCGCCCCGGTGTCACCGGAACACCTGAGCAGCTCGCGCAGGGCGCGCTCACCCAGACCTACCTGCACTGGGGTGTGCAGGCCTGGGCGATCTACGTCGTCGTCGGACTCGCCCTCGCGTACGCGATCCACCGCCGTGGACGCCCCATCTCCATCCGCTGGGCGCTCGAGCCCCTGCTCGGGCGCCGCGTGCGCGGCGGGTGGGGCAACGCCATCGATGCGATCGCGCTGTGCGGCACGATCTTCGGCGTCGCGACCTCGCTCGGCCTCGGCGTGCTGCAGATCGGTTCCGGCCTGCAGGCGGCGGGCCTCCCTGAACCCGACACCCTGATGAACGTGCTGATCATCGGTGTGATCACGGTCTTCGTGCTGTTCTCGGTGCTCTCCGGCGTCGCCAAGGGCATGAAGTGGCTCTCGAGCGCCAACCTCATCCTCGCCGCAGTACTGCTTGTGTTCGTCCTGATCTTCGGGCAGACCGAGTACCTGCTGCGTGAATGGGTGCAGTCGATCGGCGCCTACCTGCAGAACTACGTCGGCCTCAGCTTCACGGTGAGCGCCTTCCAGGGCACCGCGGGCGAGGAGTGGCAGGCCGCACGGACCTCGTTCTACTGGGGCTGGTGGATCGCGTGGGCCCCGTTCGTCGGCGTCTTCATCGCGCGCGTCAGCCGCGGCCGCACAGTGCGTCAGTTCGTCATGGGTGTGCTCCTGGTGCCCACCCTCGTCGGCATCCTGTGGTTCGCGGTGCTCGGCGGTTCGGGGCTGTACCAGGAGCTGCACCACCCCGGCTCGATGCTCACCGACGGCGAGGTCGACCTGCAGGGCGCGCTCTTCCGGCTGTTCGAGTTCCTGCCGGGCACCCCCGTGCTCACGATCGGCGCGATCGTGCTGATCGCCATCTTCTTCGTGACCTCGGCCGACTCGGGAGCCCTGGTCATGGCGATGCTCGCGACGGGCGGCAACCCGGAGCCCAAGCGGTGGGTGCGCGTGTTCTTCACCCTCGCCACCGCCGTTCTCGCCATCGCGCTGCTGATCGCCGGCGGCCTCACGGCTCTCCAGTCGGCCGCCATCCTCATCGCGCTGCCGTTCAGTGTGGTCATGCTGCTCATGTGCTGGGCCACGATCGTCGCCTTCCAGCGCGAGAGACGCGTGTACGACCGTGTTCAGCGCGCGCAGCTGCTCGAGCAGATCGGCGATCACTACGGCCTCGAGGTCGAGCAGGAGAACGAGGGTGGCCTGCGCATGCCCGCGTGGATGCGGCGGGCCCGCAGTAACGTGAAGGAGTGACAGAGCTCTCCTACCGCTCAGCCCGCCTGGCGGACGTTCCCGCCGAGACGCTGTACCGGCTGATGTGGCTGCGCGTCACGGTGTTCGTGGTCGAGCAGGCCGCCGCGTACCCCGAGCTCGACGGACGTGACCTCGAGCCCGACGCGGAGCTGTTCTGGGCCGAGCAGGCCGGCGACGTCGTCGCGACCCTGCGCCTGTTGCACGACGCCGGCACGGGCCACGCGCGGATCGGCCGTGTGGCGACGGCTCAGGCCGCGCGCGGTCGGGGTGTGGCCGCCGAGCTCATGACGCGCGCCGTTCTGCGAGCGGGAGAGCGCTGGCCCGGCGCAGCGATCGTGCTCGACGCGCAGGAGCACCTCGCACCCTGGTACGCCCGCTTCGGGTTCGCCGTCGACGGCGAACGATTCCACGAGGACGGCATCCCCCACGTGCCGATGCGGCGAATCGCCGACTGAGCGGGAATGCGCCGCATCCGTCAGCGTTCTCCTTCACCATGACACGCGTCGGAATCATCGGAGCAGGACATATCGGATCGGCCCTCGCGAAGGGCCTCGTCGACCGGGGGTACGAGGTGGCGATCGCCAACTCCCGTGGTCCCGAGACACTGACAGACCTCGTCGCGGAGCTCGGCCCGAAAGCGCACGCCGCCACCGCAGCGGATGCGGCCGCCTTCGGCGAGTGGGCCGTCGTCACCGTGCCGCTGAAGGCCATCGACCAGCTGCCGGTCGCTGAGCTCGCGGGCAAGATCGTCGTCGACACCAACAACTACTACTGGGAGCGGGACGGCCGCATCCAGGTGCTCGAGGACAAGCAGACCACGACGAGCGAGATGCTGCAGGAGCGTCTGCCGGAATCCACCGTCGTGAAGGGCTTCAACCACATCATGGCCGCCCAGATCAACACCGACGGCACCCCCGCGGGCACCGAGAACCGCCGGGCGCTGGCGACCGCGGCCGACACGGACGAGGGTCTCGCCTTCATCACGGCCCTCTACGACGAGTTCGGCTACGACACCGTCACCGTCGGTCCGCTGGCCGAGAGCTGGCGCGTCGAGCGCGACCAGCCCGCCTACGTGGTGCGCCAGAACGCCGACGAGCTGCGCGCCAACCTCGCCCGCGCCGCCCGCTGACCCGCATCCCTCGCCCTCCGCGAGACTGCATCTTTCGCACGAGATCACGGGTAAAGACAGTGATCTCGTGACGGAAATGCCGTCTCGCGGGCTCGGTAGGGGTTACGAGGGCCGGTTACACGGAGGCAGGCAGGGGGCGGGATGCGGCGCGCACCGGGATGAGCATCGCGAGACCGATCGCCAGCACCAGCACGATGCCGAGGATGCCCCAGTACTGCTCGCCGCCGATGACCACGAACAGTCCGAACGCGGTGGGTGCCAGGAACACCGCCGCGCGGCCGGTGGTGGCGTAGAGACCGAAGACCTCGCCCTCGCGTCCGGGCGGGATGAGTCGGGCGAGGAACGTGCGGGATGCGGACTGCGCCGGCCCGACGAACAGGCACAGGATCAGGCCGAACACCCAGAACATGCTGGCGCCGCCGGCGTGGAAGATGAAGATGCACGAGCCGCTGAGGATGAGTCCGATCAGCGCGACGACGATCAGCGGCTTCGGCCCGAAGCGGTCGTCGAGCGGGCCCGAGACGATGGTCGCGAGTCCCGCGACCACGTTCGCCGCGATGGCGAAGATGATGACCTCGCCAGGGCTGAAGCCGAAGGTGCCCGCCGCCAGCACGCCGCCGTATGTGAACACGCCCGTGAGGCCGTCGCGGAACACGGCGCTGGAGAACAGGAAGTAGACCGTGTGGCGGCTCTCGCGCCACAGCTTCGCGATGTTGCGGAACAGCAGCGCGTACGACGCGAAGAAGCCCACCCGCTCGGCCTCGATCGGGCGCAGGAGCGTGTTCTCGGGCACGGCGATCAGCACGGGGATCGCGGACAGACCGAACCAGAGCGCTGCCACGATCATCGACACGCGCACGGCCCAGCCGTTCTCGCTCGTCACGCCGAACAGCCCGACCTCGGGGTTGATGAAGCCGAAGTACACGATGAGCAGCAGCACGATGCCGCCCAGGTAGCCCATGCCCCAGCCGAAGCCCGACACCTTGCCGACGGTCTTCGGCGTCGAGACCTGGGCGAGCATCGCGTTGTAGTTCACGGATGCGAGCTCGAAGAACACCGTGCCGACAGCGAGCAGCACCAGGCCCAGCCACAGATACGCCGGGTCGGGCGCCACCAGCGACATCAGGGCGAGCATCAGCACGACGACGGCCGTGTTGATGGCGAGCCAGCGCTTGCGGTGCGCCGACACGTCGGAGCGCTGCCCGGTGATCGGCGCCGTGAGCAGCACGATGATGCCGGCCGCGGCGAGGGCGAACGACATCGCCGCCGAGGTGTCGGCCGTGTTCCCGAACGAGCTGCTGGTCAAGTACACGGTGAAAACGAACGTGGTTGCCACGGCGTTGAAGGCCGCGGATCCCCAGTCCCACAGCCCCCACGCGATGACGGGTCCGCGACGGGCGCGTAGGGGAGCGGCGGTGTCGGCGGCGAAGGCCGCCCGAGCTTCCGCGGGGGCCGGCACAGGCTTGTCGGACATATCGGGCACGGTAGGACCTCTCGGTGAACAGCCGGTGCCGCGGATGCGCCGGCCCGCGTCGTCGCGGTGCGCTCAGCGTAACCGCTGCCGCCCGCATCCCCACCGAACAAAGTTGAGCGCATTCATATCAAGTTCACTTGACGCTCAGGATCGATGTGTCTATCCTTGAGTCATCGCGGCTCAACCTGAGTCGGCGAGCAGATTTCACACACATCGGGCCGTCGCATCCGTGAGGGCCCTTGCAAAGGGAGAGGGAAACACATGCCCCGTGCAGTAGGTATCGACCTCGGTACGACGAACTCCGTCGTCAGCGTCCTCGAGGGCGGCGAGCCGAAGGTCATCGCGAACGCCGAAGGCTTCCGCACCACCCCGTCCGTCGTCGCCTTCACCAAGGACGGCGAGGTTCTCGTGGGCGAGACCGCCAAGCGTCAGGCCGTCACCAACGTCGACCGCACGCTCACCTCGGTCAAGCGCCACATGGGCACCGACTGGAAGACGCAGGCGATCGACGGCAAGCAGTACACGCCGCAGGAGATCTCGGCCCGCATCCTTCAGAAGCTCAAGCGCGACGCCGAGCAGTACCTCGGTGACAGCGTCACGGATGCGGTCATCACCGTCCCCGCGTACTTCAACGACGCCGAGCGCCAGGCCACGAAGGAGGCCGGCGAGATCGCGGGCCTGAACGTCCTGCGCATCATCAACGAGCCCACCGCGGCGGCCCTGGCCTACGGCCTCGACCGCGGCAAGGAGGACGAGCTCATCCTCGTCTTCGACCTCGGTGGTGGAACCTTCGACGTGTCCCTCCTCGAGGTGGGCAAGGACGACGACTTCTCGACCATCCAGGTGCGCTCCACCGCCGGCGACAACCGCCTCGGTGGTGACGACTGGGACCAGCGCGTCGTCGACTACCTCATCAAGCAGTTCAAGGACACGACCGGTGTCGACGTCTCCGGCGACAAGATCGCGCTGCAGCGCCTCAAGGAGGCCGCGGAGCAGGCGAAGAAGGAGCTGTCGAGCTCGACTTCGACCTCGATCAACCTCCCGTACCTGTCGCTGACCGACTCGGGTCCCGTCTCGCTGAGCGAGACCCTCTCGCGCGCCAAGTTCGAGGACCTCACCAAGGACCTCCTCGACCGCACGAAGAAGCCCTTCGACGACGTCATCCGCGAGGCCGGCATCAAGGTCGACGACATCGACCACGTCGTGCTGGTCGGTGGTTCGACCCGTATGCCGCAGGTGACCGAGCTCGTCAAGAAGCTCACCGGTGGCAAGGAGCCCAACAAGGGCGTCAACCCGGACGAGGTCGTCGCCGTCGGCGCCGCCCTGCAGGCCGGTGTGCTGAAGGGTGAGCGCAAGGACGTGCTGCTCATCGACGTGACCCCCCTGAGCCTCGGTATCGAGACCAAGGGCGGCATCATGACCAAGCTCATCGAGCGCAACACGGCCATCCCGACCAAGCGCAGCGAGACCTTTACGACCGCCGACGACAACCAGCCGTCGGTCGCCATCCAGGTCTTCCAGGGCGAGCGCGAGTTCACCCGCGACAACAAGCCGCTCGGCACGTTCGAGCTGACCGGCATCGCCCCGGCCCCCCGCGGTATCCCGCAGGTCGAGGTCACCTTCGACATCGACGCGAACGGTATCGTCCACGTCTCGGCGAAGGACAAGGGCACCGGCAAGGAGCAGTCGATGACCATCACGGGCGGCTCCTCGCTGCCCAAGGAGGACATCGAGCGCATGGTGCGCGAGGCCGAGGAGCACGCCGCCGAGGACAAGAAGCGGCGCGAGTCGGCTGAGACCCGCAACCAGGCCGAGACCCTCTCGTACTCCGTCGACAAGCTGATCTCCGAGAACGCCGACAAGCTGCCCGCCGAGGTCAAGGACTCCGTGCAGGCCGACGTCGACGCGCTGAAGGCGGCGCTCGCCGGTGAGGACGACGACGCGGTCAAGACCGCGTTCGACAAGCTGAACCAGAGCCAGAGCCAGCTGGGCGAGGCCCTCTACCAGGCCGCACAGGCCGAGGGTCAGCCCGCCGACCCGTCCGCCACCGACCCGGGCAGCGGCAGCACGCCGAACCCCGAGGAGGACGTCATCGACGCCGAGGTCGTCGACGACGAGGACGAGAAGAAGTAAGAGACACAACCATGACGGACAAGAACTTCGAACAGCCGGACGACGGCGACGAGGTTCGGCCCGGCGAGGAGGGGTCGGAGGCGCACGCCTCCGACCCCGCTTCGCAGGAGCCGGAGCTCACGGTCGACGACATCCTGGGTGCCGAGCAGAACGCGGATGCGGCTGCGGAGGACCCCGACCTGCTGGGAGATCTCAAGCGCCTGCAGGCGGAATACGCCAACTACCGGCGCCGCACCGAGGAGCAGCGGGAGGTCGAGATCGAGCGCGCGAAGGGCTCGGTCGCCAAGAACCTGCTGCCCGTGCTCGACGACCTCGACCGTGCTGCCAAGCACGGCGACCTCGCCGAGGGCACCCCGTTCGCGGCGATCGCCGAGAAGCTGCGCGGCGTGGCCGAGCGCATGGGCCTGGTCACCTACGGTGCGGCCGGCGAGGCGTTCGACCCGCAGCAGCACGAGGCGATCTTCCAGCAGCCGACACCCGGCCAGACCGAGGCGACGATCCTCGAGGTGGTCGAGGTCGGTTACCGACTCGGCTCCGTCGAGCTGCGCCCCGCGAAGGTCGTGGTCGCCGTGCCGGCGGACTAGGAGGAGAACGTGGCCAGCCAGGACTGGTTCGACAAGGACTTCTACGCGGTGCTCGGCGTCGCGAAAGACGTCTCCGACGCCGACCTGAAGAAGACGTACCGCAAACTCGCCCGGCAGTACCACCCGGATTCGAACCCGGGGGATGCGGCGGCCGAGGCGCGCTTCAAGGAGATCAGCGAGGCGTACTCGGTGCTCAGCGACAAGGAGCAGCGCGAGGAGTACGACCAGATGCGCGCCATGGGCTCGGGCGCTCGCTTCACGGCGGGCGGCGCGGGCGCGGGCGGCTTCGAAGACGTGTTTTCGCGATTCGGCCAGGGTCGCGGCGGCAGCCAGTTCGATTCGGGCGGCTTCGAGGACTTCTTCACGATGTTCGACCGCGGTGGCGGGGGAACATTCGGGTCGGGCCGTTTCGGTCAGACGTCGGGTGGCTTCCGTGGATTCGGCGGTCCGACCAAGGGTGCCGATGTCACCGCGCGGACGACGCTCGACTTCGCGACGGCCGTGGGCGGCGAGACGATCACGCTCCAGGGCGAGGACGGCAAACCGTTCAAGGTGAAGATCCCCGCCGGCGTCGCCGACGGGCAGAAGATCCGACTGCGCGGCCGCGGGCGTCCCTCGCCCGATGGCGGCGAGGCGGGGGACATCGTCGTGCAGGTGTCGGTGCGCCCGCATCCGGTCTTCACGCGCGACGGGCTCAACCTGCGCCTGACCGTGCCGATCACCTTCACCGAGGCCGTGCTCGGAGCGACGATCGAGGTTCCCACCCTGGGTGGCGACCCTGTGCGCCTGCGGGTGGCTCCGGGCACGCCGTCCGGTCGTGTCCTGCGGGTCAAGGGGCGCGGCGTCCACACCCAGAAGGGCACGGGCGATCTGCTCGCCGAGGTGCAGGTGGCGGTTCCCGCCCACCTCGACGACGCGGCCAAGGAGGCGCTCGAGCGCTTCCAGGAGCTCGAGCCCAAGGAGAACCCGCGCGCCGACCTGATGGCCAAGGCGCGCAACTGAGCAATGACCCGTGGGTGCCGCATCCGAATCCGGATGCGCACCCGCGGGTGACGAGATGATCGGGGCAAGGAGGTGAGCGGGATGGACGAGAACGAGATCGACGACGAGGCGCCGGTGTTCGCGATCGCGACGGCCGCGGAACTCGCCGGCATGCACCCGCAGACATTGCGTCAGTACGACCGGCTGGGGCTGGTCGTGCCCGGACGCACCAAGGGCGGCTCGCGCCGGTACTCGGTGCGCCATATCGAACAGCTGCGCGAGGTGTCGCGTCTGTCGGCGGACGGCATGAGCCTGCCCGCCATCGCCCGCATCATCGAGCTCGAGAACCGCGTGCGTGAGCTTCACGGGCGCGTGCGCGACCTCGAGAACGCGATGCGTGCAGAGCTGGACCGCCGGCCCGGCGCGCGCGTGTTCGCCGCCGGCCCTTCGGGTTCCGTCGTCCCGCTGCGCTCGGGCACGCGCGTGCGTCGCGCCACCGAGATCGTGGTCTGGAGACCCCGGCGCGAGCTGCCTCCCGCGGACTGAATCCGCCGCGCGGCGATTTGACCCGCGGACGAGCGCGATGCAACGCTGATTGTTAACCGACGACAGTGAGGTGCTCGTGTCCGATCTCCGCCCCCTCGCGATGGGTGACCAGATAGCCCATCGTCTTCGCGTCGAGATCATCAAGGGGATCATCCCCGCCGACACGCACCTCGCCGAGGACGCCCTCGCGACGCGGTTCGATGTCAGCCGCGGCCCGGTGCGCGATGCCTTGCGGCACCTGGAGGCGGAGGGTCTGGTCGAGGACCGCCGCAAGCGCATCTATACGCGCGCGGTCGGCATGACCGACATCGAAGAGCTCTACATGCTGCGCGAGGTGCTCGAGTCCCTCGCCATCCGGCTCGCCATCGCTAACGCCAGCTCGAAGGACTGGGACAGAGTCCAGGCGATCGTCGACGACATGGCCGCCGCCGCCGAGAGTAATGACGGTGAACGCTTCGCGGATGCCGACATGCAGTTCCACACGAGCTTCTACGTCAACGCGCGCAATCGCCGACTGATGGAGGCGTGGCGCCCGTATCAGCGCATCTTCGCCATCCTCTTCGAGCTCAGCGACACGAGCGACATCGCCTCGGCAACCGCCGATCATCAGGGCTTTCTCGATGTGATCCGTACCGGCGACGCCGACGCTGCCGTCAAGCGGCTGCACCTGCATCTCACCCTCGCAAAGGGCCACGTGCGCGACGCCCTGCGCAGTCTTCCCGACGCCGCGCACTGAGGCCTTCTCGGTCGATGCCCGCCCCGCGGGCATTTGACACGGCCCTCTTGCTGTCCTATGTTGACTGTTAACAGAAAACAGATCGTTCAACGGTGACCGGTCGCTCCGTCTGGAGCCGCCCTCGCCCGTTTCGAGGAGGGGCTCTCAGATGGCAGGACATGACTCGATCGCACCGGTGGGTGCAGGTCGCACCGTCATCGTCGGACCGGTTCGCTATCCGGCCCTGTGTGCCTCCGGTCGCGCGCTGCTTCTCGAGCACGGCTTCACTCTCGTCGAGAACGAGTCCACCGTGCCGTGGACGGCCGAGGAGCTGCACGCACGCATCGCGGATGCGGATGCGGCCGTCGCCGGTGTCGAGGTATACGACGCCGCGGCTCTCGAGCGTGCCGACCGGCTGCAGATCATCTCGCGCCTCGGTGTGGGACTCGACAACATCGACCTCGACGCCGCCCGCGCCCGAGACATCCGCGTCGTGAACGTCCCCGGCGGAAACGCCGCAGCGGTCGCCGAACTGGCGATCGGCTTCATGCTGGCTCTGCTGCGCCGCATCCCCGAGCTCGACGCGGCGACGAAGAACGGTCGCTGGGACCGCTACGTCGGCCGCGAACTGGCGGGCAAGAGCATCGGCCTCGTCGGCTTCGGCGCCATCGCGCAGACGGTCGCCCGCCGCCTCGCCGGCTTCGACGTCGACCTCGTGGCCTTCGACCCGTTCGCCGACCGGCAGGCGGCCGAGCGTCTCGGCGTTCGCCTCGTCGACCGCGTCGCGGATGTCGTGCGCGACGTCGACATCGTCTCGGTGCACGCGCCGCACACTCCCGACACGCACCACACCGTCGACGACGAGCTCATCGCCGCCATGCGTCCCGGCACCCTCCTGATCAACACGAGCAGGGGCGGGCTGGTCGATGAGGCCGCTCTCGTGCGCGGGCTCGCCTCCGGCCGCATCGGCGGGGTAGGACTGGACGTGTTCGAGGTCGAACCCGTCGCCGCCGACAACCCTCTCTTCTCGTACCCCAACGTCGTCGTGGCCCCCCACGCCGCCGCCGACAGCGCCGAAGCGTACGAGCGCATCGGCCTCGCCACCGCGCAGGCCATCGTCGACGTCTTCGCGGGCCGTGTGCCCGCCGCCCTCGCCTTCTGACCCGCACCCCACGCACCACCCACCTCCTGAAAGGAACAACGATGTTCACGACACGCAAACCCCGTCGGCTGGTCATCGGTATCGCCGCCGGGGCCGTCGCGGCCCTCGGCCTCACCGCCTGCGCCAGCGGCACAGGCGACGCAGGCGATTCCGCCGACGTCTCCGAGATCACCGTCGTCGCCGCCAACAGCCCCTGGGTCGAAGGTCTGAAGACCCTCGGCACCCAGTACGAGCAGGAGACCGGCGTCAAGGTCAACATCGAGGCGTACGGCAACGAGCAGCTCAACGACAACTACAAGGTCAAGCTCAACGCCCAGTCCGCCGACTTCGACGTCATGGCCTTCCAGGTGCAGGACGTCATGCGCGAGTTCTCGCGCAACGGCTGGCTCACCGACATGACCGAGCAGGTCGAGAGCGACGCCGACTGGAACTGGGAGGACTTCCAGTCCGCGGCCCGCGACGCGGTGGAGCTCGACGGGGTCGTCTACGGCGTTCCCGTCATGACCGAGCGTCAGATCGTGTACTACCGCACCGACCTGCTCGAGGCCGCCGGCATCCCCGTGCCCAAGACCCTCGACGAGCTGAAGTCCGCGGCCGCTGCCCTCAACGACCCGGACAACGGGATGTACGGAATCGCCATGCGCGGCTCTCGCGTGCCGCTGGTCACGCAGCTGTCGTCGTTCCTCTACAGCTTCGGCGGCGACTTCCAGGATGAGGACGGCGACGCGAGCGTCGACACCCCGGAGGCGAAGAAGGCCTACGAGTTCTACGGCGACCTGCTGCGCCAGTCGGGCCCTCCCGGAGCCACAAACATGGGCTGGGTCGAGGCATCCGCGCTGTTCGCACAGGGCAAGGCGGCGTTCTACATCGACGCCGACAGCCAGGCGTACACCTTCCTCGACGCCGACAACAGCGCCGTCGTCGACACCGTCGGCTTCGCGCAGTTCCCGGAGGGGCCGGCCGGCTCCAAGTTCTACAACATCGTTCCGCAGACCGTCGGCATCAACGCCTTCTCCAAGAAGAAGGAGGCCGCGTGGGAGTTCATCAAGTGGGTGACCAACGAGGAGAACACCAAGTGGCTGCTGGCCAACGAGACGGTGCCCGGCGCGCGTGAATCCGCCTGGAACGACGCCGAGGCCACCGCATCCTTCCCCGCGGGTCTCGTCGAGATCATCCAGAACGTGGGCGACCACGGCGTCGGCCACGACCGGCCCCAGCTCGAGCAGGTCGCCGCGGCCCGCGAGATCGTCGGCGGTCCCGCCATCACCGCGATCGAGGGAGGCGACGTCGCAGACGCCGCCAAGACCGCCAACACGCAGTTCCAGGAACTGCTCGACTCCGAGAAGTGATCTCCCGACCCCGGGCGGCGCTCGCCGCCCGGGGTCACCCGGACCAAGGAGGCTCCGTGTCCTCGCTCACCGCGCGCAGGTCGACGTTCGGCAACCGCGCACTCAACTGGATCGACGCTCGTCTGAAGTGGATCCTGATCGTCCCGTCGGTGCTGTTCATCGCGCTGCTGATCGCGTTCCCGATCGGTTACACGGTCTTCCTCTCCCTCACCGACTCGGCGGGCGCCGTCACCCGGCCCTTCTCCTTCGTCGGCCTCGACAACTACGTCACCTGGCTGAGCGACACCGACCGGTTCTGGCCGGCCGTCGGCCGCACCGCTTACTTCACGATCCTGGCGCTCGGCATCGAGCTCATCCTCGGCCTGGCGATCGCGCTCCTGCTGCGTAAGACCTTCCGCGGTCAGGGCCTGGTGCGCGTGTTCATCCTGCTGCCGCTGGTTGCCACGCCCGTCGCCGTCGGCATGATGTGGCTGCTGATCTTCGAGCCGTCCATCGGCTTCGCCAACAGCGTGATGCAGTTCCTCGGCCTTCCGCGTCAGGGCTGGCTGAGCGATCCCTCGACCGCGCTGAACACCCTCGTCTTCATCGACGTGTGGCAGTGGACGCCGATGGTCATCCTCATCCTCCTCGCCGGTCTGTCGACCCTCCCGGAGGAACCCGACGAGGCGGCGCGCGTGGACGGCGCCAACGCGTGGCAGCGGTTCCGTCACATCACCCTGCCGCTGCTCGCCCCCGTGATCGGTGCGGCCGCCATCCTCCGCTCCATCGATGCGATGAAGACCTTCGACATCATCTACGCCACCAAGGGCATCGGAGGCGGATCGAGCCACGAGGCCGAGACGCTCAACATCCTCGCGTACGGCCAGGCGTTCCAGTTCTCGCAGTACGGCAAGGCGTCGGCGCTGCTGATCCTCTTCTTCCTGCTGATCGTGGTCGTGCTGCTGGCCCTCGCGATCCTTCGCAAGAAAGGAACCCGGGTATGAGTGAGACCCGCGCCCTCGTCCAGCCCGTCGGTCGTCGCGGCCGCCGCGCTGCCGCCTCGAAGCGTCGCCCCCGCCGCCCGATCGACATCGTCGGCCAGACCGCACGCGTCGTCGGAATCGTCCTCGTCGTGATGGCCTTCCTCGTGCCGCTCGTGTGGATGCTGCTCGCGAGCTTCAAGCGCAACCTCGACGTCGTGAACCCGGACAAGATGTTCGCGTTCGAGCCGACGCTCAAGAACTACGAGACCGTCTTCACGGTGCAGAACTTCCTGCCGGTGATCGGCAACAGCCTGCTGGTCGGCGTCGGGGCCACCCTGCTCGCGCTCGTGATCGGGGTACCGGCGGCGTACGGCATCGCCCGGTACAAGGTGCGCAGCACGACCGGCTTCCTGCTGATGGCGCGCGTGATCCCCGGTGTCAGTCTGCTGATCCCGTGGTACTTCCTCTTCTCGCAGGTGCAGCTCGTCGGCAGCTACACGGTGCTGATCCTCACGCACCTGTTCGTGACGATGCCGCTCGTGGTGGCGATCATGTCGAGCTTCTTCGACGGCATCCCGACGGAGCTGGAGGAGGCCGCGCAGATCGACGGGTCGAGCAAGATCGGCGCGTTCGTAAGGGTCGTGCTGCCCCTGTCTCTGCCCGGCATCGCGACGGCGTCGATCCTGTCGTTCATCTTCAGCTGGAACAACTTCCTGTTCGCCTTGGTGCTCTCCAGCCAGTCCACGCGCACCCTGCCGGTCGCGATCGTGAACTTCACGAGCTACGCGTCCGTCGACTGGGGCGGGCTCATGGCCGCCGCGGTTGTCATCACGGTGCCGGTCATGATCGTGGCGCTGTTCGCGCAGCGCTACGTCGTCAGCGGACTCACCGCCGGCGCGACCAAGGGCTGACATGGGCGAGGCATCACGCACCGCCTGGGTCGTCGGCGGCGGAACCGGCATCGGTCGCGCCGCGGCCCAGGCTCTCGCCGGCGACGGGTTCCACGTCGTCGTGTCGGGCCGTCGGGCGGCGGAGCTGGACGCGACGCTCGATGCGATCCACCACAGCGGCGGTGCCGCATCCGCCCTCGTGCTCGATGTCACCGACGACGACGCCGTCCAGGATGCGGCCGCGCGCCTGGCCGAGGCACACGGCCACATCGACGCCCTGGTCTACTGCGCGGGCACGAACGTCGCCGGTCGGTTCTGGGACCGGGTGTCGGCGACCGACATCGCGCACGTCATGGACGTCAATCTGCAGGGCGCCGTGCGCGCCGTCCACGCGGTTCTGCCGGGGATGCGGGCGGCGGGCGCGGGGCTCGTCGTGCTGGTCTCCTCGTGGGCCGCTTGGCGGCACTCGCCCGGCGCCGGCGCCGCGTACGCCATGAGCAAGACCGCGCTCGGGGTGATGGCCGAGACGCTCAACGCGCAGGAGAGGCTGCACGGCATCCGCGCCACTCATCTGTGCCCCGGCGAGGTGGCCACCGACATCCTCGACACCCGGCCGAACCCGCCCTCCGCCGAGGCCCGGGCGCTCATGCTCGCGCCCGACGACGTGGGCGAGACCGTCGCCTGGATCGCCCGTCAGCCCGCGCGCGTCTGCGTGAACGAGCTGGTCCTGACCCCCACCGCCAACACCTCCTACGCGTGAGCGGCTCGCTCCGCATCCTCTCGAAAGGCATCGACATGACCCGTCGCGACATCGTGACCGCCATCCCCACCAGCTTCCACGCCGACGGCTCGCTGGATCTCGACGGCAGCCGCTCGATCTTCCGGTACGTCGGCGAGTCCGGCAACGAGGGCGCGTTCGTGCTCGGAACCACGGGTGAGTTCCCCGCGGTCGACGACGACGAGTTCGCACAGCTCATCCGCGCCGCTGTCGAGGAGCTCGCGGGTCGCATGCGTGTCATCGCTCACGTCGGCCAGCCGAGCGCCTACGAGGCCGTTCGGCGCGTGAGGATCGCGAAGGATGCGGGCGTCACCGAGTTCGCCGCCCTCACGCCCTACTACCTGCCCGCTGCCGAGTCGGCGGTGTACGACTACTTCGTTCAGGTCGCCGAGGCGGTCGGCGACGGCGCCCTCTACGTCTACATCTATCCGCGACGCAGCGGCATCACCGTGAGCCCCGAGCTGCTGGCGCGCCTCGCCGAGCTTCCTGCCGTGGTGGGGGCCAAGGTCAGCGAGCTCAGCCTCGAGGAGCTCGCCGCGTACCGCGCGGCCGTGCCGAGCGACTTCATCCTCTACACCGGTGCCGACAAGGACCTCGTGGCCGCAGGCGAAGTGGGCGCGCAGGGCGTCGTCTCCGGCGTCTCCTCGGTGCTTCCGAAGCCGTTCCGTGCGCTCGCCGCCGCGGCGGACACGGGCGATGCCCAGACGATCGCCGACGCCCAGGCGGCGGTCGACGACATCGTCTCGGTGATCGGCGGGGACATGGCCCGGATGAAGGCCGCGTACCGGTCGATGGGCATCGCCGACGGCACCTGCCGCATGGCTCTCGTGCAGCCCGACGAGGCGGCGCTCGCCGAGATCGAACGCGTCATCGCGACCTACCGCTGAGTCTGCCGTGGCATCGTCGGTCGCCGTGTTCGGCAGCGCCAACATGGACCTCGTCGTCCGCGTCGCCTCGGCAGTGCGCCCGGGGGAGACCGTGAGCGGATCGTCGTTCGCGACGGGCCCCGGCGGCAAAGGGCTGAACCAGGCCGTCGCGGCTGCGCGCGCCGGAGCGAACGTCTGCTTCCTCGGCGCGGTCGGCGCGGACGAGTTCGGGGGGAGGCTGCGCGACTTCCTCTTCGCCGAGGGCATCGACGCATCCGGACTCGCATCCAGCGCCGAGCCCACGGGCATCGCCGCGATCACGGTCACCGACGACGGCGAGAACGCGATCGTCGTCGTCGCGGGCGCGAACGCGGTCGACCGCATGTCGGATTCTGACCGCGCCGCGGTCGCCGGCGCCGGCTATCTCGTCGTCCAGCTCGAACGGCCCGTCGCGGTGGTCATCGAGGCGATGCGGTGGGCTCGCGGGCACGGCGTGGCGACCGTGCTGACACCGGCACCGGTGCCCGACGCACGCATCGACGAACTCCTGTCTCTGAGCGACATCCTGCTCGTCAACCAGCACGAGGCCGCAGCCCTCAGCGGCGACGCGGATGCGGCGGATGCGGCCCGCGCGCTCAGCCGTGTCGCCGGGACGGTCGTGGTGACCCTCGGTGCCGCGGGCGCGCTCGTGGGGCAGGACGGCGAGGTCACGGCCACCGTCGCCGCGCCGGCCGTGGCAGCCGTGGACACCACCGGCGCGGGCGACACCTTCGCCGGCGTGCTGATCGCCTGGCTCGCCGCAGGCGCCACCCTTCATTCCTCGCTCGAAGCCGCGGCCGCCGCGGCCGCTCTCACCGTCACCCGTGCGGGTGCTGCGGCCTCGATGCCGCAGCGTGCCGACATCCTCACCGCTCTGCAAGGAGATCGATCATGACCTACACCCTTCCCGCCGCGCCCGACGCCCTCGTGGCGCCGCCGAACACCGCGTACCTGATCTCGTCGGGCGACCTGCGTGAGTCGGCGAACACCGCCGGATGGCCCGCGCAGGTCGAGCTCGAGGCCGCCGTGACCCGCGTGCTGGGCGAACTCGGCTGGAGCGTGATCCGGGCCAACGACGTCGACCCCGCGACCGGCCACGGCTTCATCTCGAGCCAGCGCATGGGCATCGAGGTGTTCAAGAGCATCCCGGCCGAGGCGCCGCTCATCGTCGCAGAGGCCGTGTGGCAGTACTCGCACCACGTGCTCGCGGGGCTGCGCACCCACCGCGGTCCGATCCTCACGGTCGCGAACTTCGCCGGAGAGTGGCCGGGTCTCGTGGGGCTGCTGGGGCTCAACGCGGGCCTGACGAAGATGGGCACGCCCTACGCCACGATCTGGTCGGTCGACTTCGCCGACGACTGGTTCCGCGACGGGCTGCTCGAGTGGACGCGCACGGGGCGCATCACCCACGACACCTCCCACGTGCGGCCGCTGCCTGCACTTGCCGAAAGCCCGGAGCGGGAGCTCGGCGAGGCGATCGGCCGGCAGCTGCGCGAGGAGAAGGCCATCATCGGCGTCTTCGACGAGGGCTGCATGGGCATGTACAACGCGATCTTCGACGACGAGCTGCTGAACCCTACCGGCATCTACAAGGAGCGCCTGTCGCAGTCCGCGCTCTACGCGGAGATGCTCGCGGTCACTGATGCGGACGCCGACGCAGCGTTCGACTGGCTGATCGAGCGGGGCATGACGTTCCGCTTCGGCGAGGACCCCGCTACCGAGCTCACCCGTGAGCAGGTGCAGTGGCAGCTGAAGATGTACATCGCCGCCGTGCGCATCGCGGACGACTTCGGTCTGGATGCGGTCGGCATCCAGTATCAGCAGGGACTCAAGGACCTCGTGCCCGCATCCGATCTCGCCGAGGGCATCCTGAACACGACCGAGCGGCCGCCGGTGTTCTCGCGCGACGGACGCCGGGAGCTGCACGCGGGCCGGGCGCTGCCCCACTTCAACGAGGCCGACGAGGGCGTCGCGGTCGACGCGCTCGTGACCGACCGCGTGTGGCGCGCCATGGGGCTCGTGCCCGACAACACGCTGCACGACGTGCGGTGGGGTGAGGAGTTCGACGGCGAGTTCGTGTGGGTCTACGAGATCTCGGGCTCCGTGCCCGCATCCCACCTCGGCGGCTGGGACAAGGCCGAAGGCTGGCGCCAGGGACACGTGTTCTTCCCCGCGGGCGGTGCGACGATCAACGGCGTCAGCAAGCCGGGCGAGCTCGTCGTCTCGCGCGTGTTCATCGCCGAGGGTGTGCTGCAGGCCGACATCTTCCGGGCGAGCGCGGTCGAGCTGCCCGAGGCGGAGACCCGCCGGCGCAAGGAGGCGACGAACCCGGAGTGGCCCATCGCCCACGTCGTGCTGCACGGCATCGGCCGCGACCAGTTCATGGCCCGGCACAAGGCGAACCACGCGCAGGTCGTCTACGCGCCGGATGCGGAGACGGCCGACCGTGCGCTGATCGCGAAGGCCGCGGCCTTCGACGCCATGGGCATCCGGGTCAACCTGGTCGGCGACGTCGCCGTGTGAGGCGGGCGGGCGCGCTCTAGAGTGCAGGTGTGCACGGGGACAGGCGGCAGGCGGGGGTGAACCCGCGCGGTGAGACCGCGGCCACCGCCAGGTGGGAGCGGATGACGTACTGGCCGCTGACGGTGGCGGCGCTCGTGTTCATCCTGACCCAGACGGTGCACGTCATCGCGGACGTGTCGGGAGTCGCCGCGATCATCACCTCGTCGATCCTCACGATCACCTGGGTGATGTTCATCGGCGATTACCTCGCGCGTCTGGCGATGTCGCGTCCGAAGTGGCGGTGGTTCCGCACGCACCTGTTCGATCTCGCCGTAGCGCTCCTGCCGATCCTGCGGCCGATACGTCTGCTCGGCGCTCTGACGCGCATTCCCTCGTTCACCCGCACCGCGGCGAGCTCGCTGCGGGCAAGGATGCTCGTGTACGGCATCGCGGCAGCGCTGCTGCTGATCTGGACCGCGGCCCTCGCCGTGCTCAACGTGGAACGTCACGCGGAGGGCAGCAACATCCGGAGTTTTGGCGATGCGGTGTGGTGGGCGTTCTGCACGGTGACGACCGTGGGCTACGGCGACTTCACCCCCGTCACCGTGCCGGGCCGCGTCATCGCGGTCGCGCTCATGGTGGGCGGGGTGGTGCTGGTCGGACTCATCGTCGCGACCTTCTCGTCGTGGGTCATGGAGCGGGTCACCCGGGGCCATCAGGAGCAGCTGCCCGCCACGCGCGCCGACGTCGCACGGCTCGAGCAGGAACTCGCCGCAGCCCGTGCGGCCCTCGCCGCCGCGGAGAAGTCCACGCCCTGAGCGAAATCCTCCCGCCGGCGGATGCGGGGTGTCGGAGCTCGGGCCTAACCTGTGCTCGGCGTGTGAACCGCGCCCCGCCCGGGAGGCATCGTGCTCGTAAAACTCCTGCTGCGCTATCTCGCGCCCTATCGCTGGTGGCTGCTGGGTCTGCTCATCTTCCAGTTCGCCTCCGCCATGGCATCGCTCTACCTGCCGCGTCTGAACGCCGACATCATCGACAACGGCGTCGCCCGCGGCGACACCGGCTACATCTGGTCGACCGGCACGATCATGCTGGTGATCTCGCTCGGGCAGATCACCGCATCCGTCATCGCCACCTTCTTCGCCGCCCGTGCCGCGATGTCGGCGGGCCGCGACATCCGTCGTGACGTCTTCCAGAAGGTCAGCGGCTTCTCCGAGCGCGAGGTGTCGCAGTTCGGACCGGGCTCGCTCATCACCCGCAACACGAACGACGTGCAGCAGGTGCAGATGCTCGCGATGATGGGCTCCACGATGCTCGTCACCGCGCCGCTGCTGGCCATCGGCGGCATCGTCATGGCGGTGCAGCAGGATGTGGGGCTGAGCTGGCTCATCGCCGTGGCGGTACCCGCGCTGCTGCTCGTGGCGGGGCTCATCATCGCGCGAATGGTGCCGTTGTTCCGCCAGTTCCAGAAGAAGCTCGACGCCGTCAACCGCGTCATGCGGGAGCAGCTCACCGGCGTGCGCGTCGTGCGCGCGTTCGTGCGCGAGTCGATCGAGGCCGAGCGCTTCCGCCTTGCGAACACCGACATCATGGTCATCGGACGCAAGGTCGGGTCGCTCTTCGTTCTCCTGTTCCCGCTCGCGATGCTCGTGCTCAACGTCACGGTCGTCGGAGTGATCTGGTTCGGCGGCCGTCAGATCGACGCGGGAGGCGTCGAAGTCGGAACGCTCTTCGCTTTCATGCAGTACGTCGGGCAGATCCTCATGGGCGTGCTCATGGCGAGCTTTATGACGATCATGATCCCGCGCGCCGCCGTGTCGGCCGAGCGCATCGGCGAAGTGCTCGACGCCGAGGGTGGCCTCGCCCGCCCGGCGCAGCCCGTCACGGTCTTCCCCGCACCGGGTGCGCTTGAGCTCGACGACGTGTCGTTCAGCTACCCCGGCGCGAACGCGCCCGTGCTGCAGGGCATCTCCTTCCACGCCGAGCGCGGCGAGACCGTCGCGATCGTCGGTTCGACCGGATCCGGCAAGTCCACCCTCGTGTCGCTCATCCCGCGGCTGTTCGACGTCACCGGCGGTGCCGTGCGGGTGGCGGGCGTCGATGTGCGCGAGGCAGATCTCGACCTGCTCTGGAAGGGCATCGGGCTCGTTCCCCAACGCCCGTTCCTGTTCAGCGGAACCGTGGCCTCCAACCTCCGGTTCGGTCGGGAGGAGGCGAGCGACGAGGAGCTCTGGGAGGCGCTCGAGATCGCTCAGGCCAGGGACTTCGTGTCCGAGATGTCCGGCGGACTCGAGGCGACCATCGCGCAGGGCGGCACGAACGTATCGGGCGGCCAGCGTCAGCGCCTCGCGATCGCCCGGGCGATCGTGCACCGGCCCGACCTCTTCGTCTTCGACGACTCGTTCTCCGCGCTCGACCTGCGCACCGACGCCAGGCTCCGCCAGGCGCTGTGGGAACGCCTGCCGGAAGTGACCAAGATCGTCGTCGCACAGCGGATCTCGACGGTCACGGGCGCCGACCGCATCGTCGTGCTCGACGGCGGACGGATGGTGGGTGTGGGCACGCACGAGCAACTGCTCGCCGATAACGAGACGTATCGCGAGATCGTCGAGTCGCAGCTGGGGGTGGACGCATGAGCACGCCTGATGCCCTGACCGAAGAAGAGCGCCTCGAACTGGAGCTCGCCGAACAGGCGCGCCAGAGCTCCGGCAGCTGGGACTCCGTCGCGCCCGGCAAAGCCGCGAACTTCGGCAAGTCCTTCCTCCGGCTCATCGGGCTGCTCAAACCCCACGCCCTCGCCTTCACGCTCGTCTCCCTGGCGGGTGCCGCCGGCGTCGTGCTGGCCGTCATCGCCCCGCGTGTTCTCGGCGAGGCGACCAACGTCATCTTCGAGGGTGTCGTCTCCGCCGGTCTCGGCGGGCAGTTCCCGGCCGGCACCTCGCAGGCCGATGTGGTCGCCGCCCTGCAGGCGGCGGGCCAGGGAGACATCGCCAACATCGTCGGCGCGATGCCGAACTTCGCGGTGGGCGCGGGCATCGACTTCGAGCGACTGCGGGTGGTCACCATGGCCGCGCTGGCGATCTACATCGCCTCCGCCGTGCTCACCTGGTTCCAGGGCTACGTCATCAACGTGATCATGGTGCGTACGATGTGGCGCCTGCGCGAGTCCGTCGAGGCGAAGATCAACCGCCTGCCCCTGTCGTACTTCGACCGGGTGCAGCGCGGGGAGCTCATCTCCCGCGTCACGAACGACATCGACAACATCACGCAGACGATGCAGCAGTCGCTCTCCACCGTGGTGACGTCGGTGCTGACCGTCGTCGGCGTGCTCGTGATGATGTTCTCCATCTCGTGGCAGCTCGCCCTCGTCGCCCTCGTCTCCCTGCCGCTCATGGCGGTGATCTTCGGCGTCATCGGACCGCAGTCGCAGAAGTCCTTCGCCCTGCAGTGGCGCAAGGTGGGTCGGCTCAACGCGCGCGTCGAGGAGTCCTTCTCGGGCCACGCGCTCGTCAAGGTCTACGGGCGCGAGGCGGATTCGCGCGAGAAGTTCCAGGCCGAGAACGAGGAGCTGTACCGGGCGAGCTTCCGGGCCCAGTTCCTCTCGGGCATCATCATGCCGGGCATGATGTTCGTCGGAAACCTCACCTACGTGGGCATCGCCGTGCTCGGCGCGTTGATGGTGGCATCGGGGCAGCTGCGCCTGGGCGACGTGCAGGCCTTCATCCAGTACTCGCAGCAGTTCACGCAGCCGCTGTCGGAGCTGGGCGGGATGGCGGCTGTCATCCAGTCGGGCACCGCATCCGCTGAGCGGGTGTTCGATCTGCTCGACGCCGAAGAGCAGCAACCCGACTCCGAAGATGCGCCCGCGCCCGCGGGCGGCCGGGGCGTCATCGAGTTCCAGAACGTCGCGTTCTCCTACTCGCCCGACAAGCCGCTCATCACCGACCTGTCGTTCCGCGTCGAGCCCGGGCAGACGGTGGCGATCGTCGGACCCACCGGCGCCGGTAAGACCACGCTGGTCAACCTGATCATGCGCTTCTACGAGCTCGACGGCGGCCGCATCCTGCTCGACGGCCAGGACATCGCCGAACTCACGCGCAACGACGTACGCTCGCGCACCGGCATGGTGCTGCAGGACCCGTGGCTGTTCGCAGGGTCCATCCGCGAGAACATCCGCTACGGCCGCGCCGACGCCACCGACGAAGAGGTGATGGAGGCCGCCGTCGCGACGCGCGTCGACCCGTTCGTCCAGACGCTCCCCGACGGGTATGACACAGTCCTCGACGAGGATGCGGCGAACGTCTCCGCGGGCGAGAAGCAGCTCATCACGATCGCCCGCGCGTTCGTCGCGCGCCCGGAGGTGCTGATCCTCGACGAGGCCACCAGCTCGGTCGACACCCGCACCGAGCTGCTCCTGCAGCACGCGATGGCGGCACTGCGCGAGGGACGCACCTCGTTCGTGATCGCACACCGTCTCTCGACGATCCGCGACGCGGACCTCATCCTCGTGATGGAGCACGGCGACATCGTCGAACAGGGCACGCACGAGCAGCTCATCGCCGCCGAGGGTGCCTACTGGCGTCTGTACCGCTCGCAGTTCGAGCAGGCGGCCGCCGAGCTCGTCGAGGACGCGCCCGTGGCCTCTGAGGCGACCGAAGCGGTGGCGGAGTCCGTGAATGCTGAGGAGGTCCCCTCAGCCCCGCTTCCGCCGTCGGCGCCGCCCGCGCCGGGCGTTCCTTCCAGCTGAGCGAGGCCGCATGACACGCCAGGAGCCCGGGTCGCCCGTGCGCGACGTCGTCTTCGAGCACGACCGCGTGCTGCTCGTGCTCGAAGACGGCCGTTCGCTCGCCGCCCCCCTCGGACGGGTCGGGGCGGTGGCCGGTCTGGAACCGGAGCAGCGCGCGCGCTGGGTCGTGACGGCCGACGGACGCGGGGTGAACTGGCCGGACGCCGTGCCGACGAGAACCGACGGCGTGCTGAACGTCTGGATGCTGGAGCAGGATGCGCTCTTCGAGCAGTCCCTGCGGGATCTCGCGGCCGTCGACGGCCAGACGGATGCACTGGCTCCGCGCTCGCGCAGTCTGCTCGCCCTGTGGCGGCTCACCGCCGACGGCTATAACGGGGGACTCCTCCAGTTCGTCGGCAACTGGGGCTTCGCCGAGGCCGGGCACGCCCGCGATGCTCTCGTGACGATCGGGGCGGAGCAGACGCGGGGCGTGCTGGACGAGTTCCTCGAAGTGGTTCAGCCGATCGCCGCATCCGACGAGGTGACGACGATCGACGACGTGTATCGGCGGATCCAGGAACTCGGCCTCTCCGACCGTGTCGACGAACTCGATGAGTCCTTCTGGGAAGCGGCGGAAGAGCTGATCACTCGCGTGCCCCGCGCCTTCGGTCCGGCTCCGTCCGTGCGCTGACCGTAGGCCTCAGGCCGGGTCGATGCGCAGGATGTCGGGCGACTCGCCGATCGGCAGGTCGTCGACCGCCCGCAGCGTGCGGGCGAGCGCGTCCACGGCGGGGACCGCGGTCTTCACCCGCTCGCGGTCGCCGAAGACCGCGGTCAGGGTCACCAGGTGCGTGCCGATGTCCCACGTGTAGGTCGCGAACGGCGGCGCCTTGGGGTTCGAGGGAAGATCGATCAGCAGGCGCTCGCCGGTACCGAGATGCGGATTGCGGAAGTCCTCTGTGTCGTCGTACTCCATGGGCATCATGGCGCGGGCCGTCCGCAACTGCGGCGTGGCCTCCTGCACCTGCGCGAGCACCACGACCAGTTCGGGGTCGGCGCGCCACATCCACGCCAGCACGCGTCCGGCGGCCCGTCGCATGAGCAACGGCGTCGCCTGGCTCATGAGCCAGGCAGCGAAGCCGCTGCCCGCGCGCTGCTCGGCGCCGGTGGCGAGCGAGCCCTGTGCCATCAGCATCCGCAGCGCCTTCTTGCGGTGACGGCGACCGCGCAGGCCCAGCGATTCGGTGACGGGAACCCACTGGGCCTCATCGGCATCGGCCTGCAATCGCATCATGACAACCAGAGTAGGCGGGGTGCCTCGGTGACGCTCGGGAGGGCTCCGGTAGACTCGGGACGCCTGCGCACCCCGCAAACGACCCCCCAGAGAGGCAGCCACCACACGTGACTACCCCCTCGACGCCCCACGTTCCCGAATCGGCGCCGGATACCGACCGCCCCCTCACGATCGTCATGGGCTGCGACACGTTCGCGCCCGACGTGAACGGTGCCGCGCGTTTCGCCGAGCGCCTCGCTGCCGGTCTGACGAGCCGGGGCCACGACGTGCACGTCGTCGCCCCCGGCCTCAAGTACCGCACGTATCCGCCGGCGACCGAGATCATCGAGGGCGTGCCGGTCACGGTGCACCGGCTGCCGGCCGTGCGCTGGAAGCCGCACGACTGGCTCCGTTTCGTGTGGCCGTGGCGCTCCAAGCACTACGCCCGTCAGGTTCTCGACAGCGTGAAGCCTGACGTCGTGCACATCCAGTCCCACATCGTCATCGGTCGTGGGCTCGCGCGCGAGGCCCGCAAGCGCGGCATCCCGGTCGTCGCTACCAACCACGTCATGGCCGAGAACATCCTCGACTTCACGACGCTGCCGCCGGTGCTCGACAAGGTCTTCGTCAAGCTCGCGTGGGACGACGCGTCGCGCACCTTCGACATGGCCCGCGCGGTCACGACCCCCACGCGCCGCGCGGCCGACTTCCTCGAGGCGACGATCGACATCCACGGCGTGATCCCGATCAGCTGCGGCATCGACGCCTCGGGCTACACGGCGGATCTGTCCCCGCGCGACGGGAACCGCATCCTGTTCGTCGGGCGCCTCACCACCGAGAAGCACGTCGACACCCTGCTCCAGGCGGTGACCAAGCTCGATCCCGCGCTGAACGCCACGGTCGAGATCGTGGGCGGCGGTGACCAGCGCAGGTCGCTGGACGCCCTCGTGCAGCAGCTCGGGCTCGCCGATCGCGTGACCTTCCACGGTCGCGTCGAAGAGGAGGAGCTGCGCCGCATCCTCACCCGTGCGTCCGTCTTCGCGATGCCCTCGATCGCTGAGCTGCAGTCGATCGCGACCATGGAGGCGATGGCGTCGGGTCTGCCCGTCGTCGCCGCCGACGCTCTCGCGCTGCCGCACCTCGTGCACGACGGCGAGAACGGCTGGCTCTTCCGGCCGCAGAACGCCGACGACCTCGCCGAGAAGCTCACGCGGGTGCTCACCGCATCCCCCGAGGAGTATCGGACGATGCAGGAGGCGTCGCTGAAGGGCGTCGAGATCCACGACATCGCGCGCACCCTCGACACCTTCGAGAAGCTCTACCGGGGCCAGCCGGTCGAGCCGTGACGGCAGCCGAGCCGCTTCGGCTGTTCTTCGACGCGCGGTACATCCGCACGGACTTCCACGACGGCATCAGCCGCTACTCCGCGGAGCTCGCGGCCGCGGTGTCGGCGGCCGCGGCGGATGCCGGCGTCGAGGTCACCTTCCTCGTGCACGACGCCCGGCAGATCCCGCTGCTGCCCGATGGTGCGCAGACGCTCGCGATCCACGCGCCGACCTCGTGGCGTGAGCCCTTCACGGCCCGGCTCCTCAACCGGTTCTCGCCGGATGCGGTCTTCTCCCCGATGCAGACGATCGGCACGGGTGGACGCCGTTACCGTGTCATCCTCACGCTGCACGACACGATCTATTACCGCCATCGCACACCCCCCAAGGACCTGCCCGCCCCGGTGCGTCTGGGCTGGCGACTGTTCCACCTCAGCTATCTCCCGCAGCGGCTCACACTCAACGCCGCGGATGTGGTGGCCACGGTCAGTGAGACGAGCAAGCGCCAGTTCGCGGCCGTGAACCTCACATCGCGCCCGGTCGTCGTGATCCCCAACGCCCCGCAGCGCCTGGCCGATCACCTCGACGGCGTCGCGGTGGACGCGAGCGGACCCGTGCGCAACGTCGTCTACATGGGCTCGTTCATGCCGTACAAGAACGTGGGCAACCTGGTGCGCGCGATGGCCTCGCTTCCGGGTCGCACCCTGCACCTGCTCAGCCGCGTCTCGCCCGAGCGTCGGGCCGAGCTCGAGGCGATCACGCCCTCCGGCGCCGACGTCGTGTTCCACAACGGCGTAAGCGATGAGGAGTACGCGCGCCTGCTCGCCGACCGCGCGGTGCTCGCGACGACCAGTCTCGACGAGGGTTACGGCCTGCCGATCGCCGAGGCGCTGGAGCTGGGCGTTCCCGCCGTCGTCACCGACCTCGAGATCTTCCGCGAGGTGGCCGGCGGCGGCGCCCTGTACGTCGATCCGCACGACCCGCGGGCGTTCGCCGCGGCGGTCGCGAAGCTGGACGATCCCGATGTGCGTGCCGCAACGATCGCCGCCGGCCGGGAGCACGTGGCGCGGTTCTCTTGGGAACGGTCGGCCCGCATCCTGCTCGACACCGTGCGGGCGATGACGCCGCACCCCCGCGCGCCGCGTCGCTGATCCGCATCCCGCGTCGGTCCGGGGCCACGCCGGGGCGTGAGGGCCGGCGTGTTCGAGGGACGCGAGGTGCGGCGTTTCGGGCGCCGGGTGCGCAACACGAGTCCCTTGAACTGGGTGGGGTCGGGTTCGAGGGACGCGATGTGCGGCGTTTCGGGCGCGGGGACCGCAACACGAGTCCCTTGAACTGGGTGGGGTCGGGTTCGAGGGACGCGACGTGCGGTGTTTCGGGCGCCGGGGCCGCAACACGGGTCCCTTGAACGGGTGGGGCGGGGCAGCGACCGGAGGTCACGCCGACGCGGTGGAACCAGCGTGTTCGAGGGACGCGACGTGCGGCGTTTCGGTCGCGGGGACCGCAACACGAGTCCCTTGAACGGGGGCGGCCGGTGTCGCATCGCGTTCGGGGGACGCGATGTGCGGTGCTTCGGGCGCGGGGGCCGCAACGCGGGTCCCTGGAACGCCGGTGGTGGGGGTGGCGGGGGAGTCGCGGTGGTCGGGGAGGCGGCTCCAGTCGGTGCGCACCGGGCCGTACCCGTCTCGCGCGACGGCGATGACGGTGGCGACGATGGCCACGATCGAGAGGATGCCGAGGACGATGAGTGCGATCATGGCAGAAAAGCTACGTGTTGTGCGATCGTGCCACGACTGGCAGGATTGCCCATAAGCGCGTTAATCCTGCCAACCACGGAGAGCCCATGAGAACTGTCGCCGTCGTCGTCCAGCACGGCTTCACCCCGTTCGAATTCGGCCTGGCGTGCGAGGCGTTCGGCCTCGACCGCACCGACGACGGCATCCCGATGTTCGACTTCCGGGTCTGCGCCATCGAGCCGGGCGCGATCATGTCGAACCTCGGCTTCTCGATCAATGTCGAGCACGATCTGTCGTTCGCCGACGAGGCCGACCTCGTGGTCGTCACGCCGGTCCCCCGCGACACCTGGGGCACGATCGACGCGCGGCTCGCCGACCTGCTGCGCCGCGCGGAGCGCCGCAACGCCTGGCTGTTGAGCGTGTGCAGCGGGTCGTTCGTGCTCGCCGCATCCGGAGTGCTCGACGGACGCCGCGCGACGACGCACTGGAAGTACGCCGACCGCATGGCCGAGATGTACCCGAGTCTCGACATCGACCCGGACGTGCTCTACGTGCAGGACGGAAAGGTGATCACGAGCGCAGGGACGGCGGCGGGACTGGATGCGTGCCTACACTTGCTTCGGCAGGAGCTCGGCGCCGAGGCGACCAACACGATTGCGCGTCGCATGGTCGTGGCTCCGCAGCGCGAAGGCGGGCAGGCGCAGTTCATCTCGCGTCCGCTCGCGCAGACCGCGTCGCTGTCGCTCGCGCCTGTGACGGAGTGGATGGTGCAGAACCTGCGCCAGGACCTCTCGGTCGAACAGCTCGCGGCGAAGGCGCACATGTCACCCCGCACCTTCGCGCGGCGGTTCAAAGCCGATCTCGGCGCCACGCCCGCATCCTGGCTCGCGCGCCAGCGGGTCCTGCACGCGCAGCGACTGCTCGAGCAGACCGATTACGGGCTCGACCGCATCGCCGCGGAGTGCGGGTTCGGATCCGCGGCCGTGCTGCGGCAGAACTTCACCCGCGTGCTGTCGACGACGCCGACCGCCTACCGGGCGCGCTTCGCATGCCCGACCCAGGACTCGGTCGCGGCGGTCGCCTGAGTGCCGGGCTGCGCGGTGGTGCGCAGCCCGGCACGGCTCAGCTGACCAGGCGCAGGATGCTGCGATTGCGGTACAGCTCGCCCTTGGCCGCGGCGCGGGCTCCGATCACGGCGAAGATGACACCCACGATCCACACGAGTCCGCCCACGGGCACATTGACGATGAACGCCAGGATGCCGGCAACGACCATGCCGAGGAAGACCGTGATCTGCAGGTTGAGCGCCTCCTTGGCCTGCTCGTAGAGGTTCGAGCCCGTCCCGCGCTGCACGAGGAAGACGATGAGGCTGGGGATGAACGAGAACAGGATGCCGCCCAGGTGCGTCAGCACGGCCGGAGTGTTCGACGTGGAGCCGGTTTCGGCAGTGGGCTGGGGCATGGAGGTCATGGGGGGATGTTCCTCTCGGGAAGCGGATGGGGGTGCGCCCGACGGGTAGCGGGCCGACGCGAGAGTACGGCCTCGTCGGCGGACCGGGGGTGAATCGCTGAGCGATCGTCACCTCCGGCGCTGCAGGATTGACGTCCTCGGTGTCGGGGCGCGAGCATCGAAGGCGGATGGGATCGCCCATCGTCGTGATCGCGCACCACCGCGGCGAGGGGAGGAGACCCGTATGCCCCACAGTCTGAGCCGGCCGACGCCGGTCACTCGTCTGCGCCGGCTTCCCGTGCAGGAGCGTTCGAACGAGCGGGTGGAGGGTCTGCTGCGCGCCGCCGCATCCGTCGTCGACCGGGTGGGCTCGATCGAGCTCACGCCCGCCCTCGTCGCCGAGGAGGCGCACACCTCCGTCGGCACGGTCTACCGCTACTTCCCGGACGCCAAGGCCGTCATCGTCGCCCTCGGCGAACGGAACTTCCAGCTGCTGCGGCGTCTCATCGCGACGGCGCTCGCGCAGCCGCATCCGGATTGGCAGAGCGTGTTCCACGCGCTCGTGCGATCGCTTCTCACGGCGTACCGCACCATCCCGTCGTTTCGGGCGATCCGCACCGCCGGATGGCTGCTCGTGGACATTCCGGCGCGGGACGCGCCCGCCGACCTCACGATCCTCGACGATGTCGTCGCAGCTCTCGAGCGGCAGGATGCGGTGTCGCTCACACCGCACGCTCGGGCCGCGCTCGGGCGCGCCTTCGTGGTGGTCGACGCCCTGGTGCTCGCGGCATTTCAGCGGGCCGCAGCGGGTGACCCGGAGACGCTGCACCTGGCCGTGCGACTCGGGATGCGGGAGGCAGCGGCCGCATTTGCTCAGGCGGACGTCTCAGAACGGCCGGATGCGGCCCCGCTCGCGGACTGACCGCCGACGCCGGTGCGCCGCAGCCGCCGAGCCAAGGCGACGCCCGCGATGGCTGCGAGCACGGGTGCGGCGATCGAGAGGGCGACCGTGAGCACCTGCGCGGAGAAGCCGAGTGTCGGCAGCACGCCCGTCGCGGCGGACACCGCGATGCTCGCGAGCCCGGCCACGATTCCGCCGCACACGTGCAGCAGGAGCGTCCAGCGGCGGTAGCGCGTGATGAGGAACGGGAGCTCGCAGGCCGCGGCCCACCAGAGCGCCGCCAGGATGACGGATGCGCCCTGCGGGCTGAAGGGCGTCATCGCCAGGCCCGCGATGAGTCCCGTGAGCACGCCGACGCCCGGGCGGCGCAGCAGGGCCAGCGCGAGCGTCGCCGGCACCGCCCACAACCCGGCGAGGATGTACGCCGACGGCGGGAAGACCGGGATCAGCAGCTTGGCGGTGAGGTTCGCGACCGTCAGAAGGACGGCGCCGGCCGCACCTATCGCGGCGCAGCTGAGGAGCACGCGGGTCGCCAGGGGTCTGCGCGAGGCTCGGCGGATCACCCGCAGCACCGTAGTCGCTGCGTCGATCGCCGGGGCGGCTACGTGACGAACGCTCATCTGCGGTCCCCTCTGGCGTCCGGAGAGCCCCGGTGATAAACTTGAGCCCGTGAGACTCAAGTTTGAGTCCCGGAGACTTCAGGAGAACACATGAACGCCACACAACAGCCCGGACAGGAGGAGTCGCAGAGCGCCCTCGAGCAGTTCGGCATCAACCTCACCGAGCGCGCCCGTCAGGGCAAGCTCGATCCCGTCATCGGGCGCGACAGCGAGATCCGGCGCGTCAGCCAGGTGCTGACCCGTCGCACCAAGAACAACCCCGTCCTCATCGGCGAGCCCGGCGTCGGAAAGACCGCCGTGGTCGAGGGGCTCGCTCAGCGCATCGTCGCGGGCGACGTCGCCGAGAGCCTCAAGAACAAGGAGCTCGTCTCCCTCGACATCTCGGCGCTCGTCGCCGGTGCCATGTACCGCGGCCAGTTCGAGGAGCGCCTCAAGAGCGTGCTGAAGGAGATCACCGAGTCCGACGGTCGCATCATCACCTTCATCGACGAGCTGCACGTGCTCATGGGTGCGGGTGGCGGCGAGGGCTCGGTCGCCGCATCCAACATGCTCAAGCCCATGCTCGCGCGCGGTGAGCTGCGCCTGATCGGCGCCACGACCCTCGACGAGTACCGCGAGTTCATCGAGAAGGATGCGGCCCTCGAACGCCGCTTCCAGCAGGTATACGTGGGTGAGCCGACGGTCGAGGACACCGTCGCGATCCTGCGCGGACTGAAGGAGCGCTACGAGGCCCACCACAAGGTGGCCATCGCCGACGGTGCCCTCGTCGCCGCTGCCGCGCTGTCGAACCGCTACATCCCGTCGCGCCAGCTGCCCGACAAGGCGATCGACCTGATCGACGAGGCCGCGTCGCGTCTGCGCATGGAGATCGACTCCGCGCCGCTGGAGATCGACGAGCTGCGTCGTCACGTCGACCGGCTGAAGCTGGAGGAGCTCGCGCTCAAGAAGGAGAAGGACGCGGCCTCGAAGGAACGTCTCGAGAAGCTGCGTGAAGACCTGCGCGTCGAGCAGGAACGCCTCGGCGAGCTGCAGGCCCGCTGGGAGCACGAGCGTGCCTCGCTCAACCGCGTCGGTGAACTCAAGACCCGACTGGATGCGGCCCGCATCGACGCCGAGCGTGCGCAGCGCGAGGGCAACCTCGAGCGTGCGTCGCGGCTGCTGTACGCCGAGATCCCGGCGCTCGAGCGCGAGCTCGGAGTGGCCGAGCAGGCCGAGTCGACCGGCGACCGCATGGTGAACGATCAGGTCACCGACGAGGACATCGCCTCGGTGATCGCCGCGTGGACCGGCATCCCGGTGGGGCGTCTGCTGCAGGGCGAGAGCGAGAAGCTCGTGCGTCTGGAGGCGGAGCTCGGCAAGCGTCTGATCGGTCAGAAGGAGGCCGTGAAGGCGGTCTCGGATGCGGTGCGCCGCTCGCGTGCGGGCATCAGCGACCCGAACCGACCCACCGGTTCGTTCCTGTTCCTCGGGCCCACAGGTGTCGGCAAGACCGAGCTCGCGAAGGCGCTCGCCGAGTTCCTGTTCGATGACGAGCACGCGATGGTGCGCATCGACATGTCCGAGTACGGCGAGAAGCACTCCGTCTCTCGCCTCGTCGGTGCTCCTCCCGGATACATCGGCTACGAGCAGGGCGGTCAGCTGACCGAGGCCGTGCGTCGTCGTCCGTACTCGGTGGTGCTGCTGGACGAGGTCGAGAAGGCGCATCCGGAGGTCTTCGACGTGCTGCTGCAGGTCATGGACGACGGTCGCCTGACCGACGGTCAGGGGCGCACGGTCGACTTCCGCAACGTCATCCTGATCCTCACCTCGAACCTCGGCTCGCCGATCCTCATCGACCCGACGCTGACGCTCGAACAGAAGCGCGAGCAGGTGCAGGTTCTGCTGCGGCAGGCGTTCCGGCCCGAGTTCCTCAACCGTCTCGACGACATCGTGATGTTCCAGGCGCTGAGCCAGGACGACCTCGCGCAGATCGTGGAGCTGTCGGTCGATGCGCTCCAGCGCCGGCTGAAGGACCGCCGCCTCACGCTCGCGGTCACCCCGGATGCCCGCGCCTGGCTCGCCGAGCGCGGCTACGACCCGGTGTTCGGTGCCCGGCCGCTGCGCCGGCTCATCCAGTCCGAGATCCAGGACCGCCTCGCGATGGCGATCCTCTCGGGCGGCGTGCACGACGGCGACGTCGTGCGGGTGGATGTCGCCGCCGACGGCTCGCAGCTCGTGCTGACGAGCACCGGCGCGGCCGCATCCGAGTCCGCTTCCGACGATGACGATGTCATCGAGGCCGAGCTGCTGGACGACTGATCGACGAGAGGAGGCCCCGCATCCCGACGGATGCGGGGCCTCCTCCATGCTCAGAGGATGCCGGCAAAGGCCCACACGCCGGTGACGATGAGGGTCGCGATCGTGGTCCACATCGTGATGGCGATGGCCTGCCACACGAGGATGCGCCCCTTGGTGACCCCGGCGCCGGCGAGCATCGCGGACGTGAGCTGCGTCGGAAGCAGCAGCGGTCCGAGCAGGCTCACTCCCGGCACGCCGTAGCGCACGAAGGCCCGCTGGAACTTCTCGCGACGCGGCGAGGTCTCCGCCACCTGGCCGCTCGCGGCGGCCGTGCGACCGGAGGTCACGGCCGATCGGACGCCTGCGCCCACCAGCACCACGATCGCCACGCAGACGAAGTTGCCGACAGCGGCGGCCACGGCCGCGACGATCGGGTGGATGCCGCCGACGATGCCGATGACGGTCGCACCCTCGCCCTCGACGAACGGAACGGCGCCCGCGAGTGCGACGATGAGCGGCTGCACCAGCTCGGGGACCGTGGCGATGAGGTTCTGGAATCCTGCGATGAGATCGTGCATGTCGGCTCCGTCGTGGTGGGATGCGCGGTCGGGGGTACGTCTCCATCCCACCGGCGGTCGCCCTGCGTCGGCAGTGCCGCCGCGTCACCACCGGTGAGGAGGAAAGGGCGGGCCGGCCGTGACTTTTGTCATGCCCGTAGCCTGGTCGGCGTGAGTGCTTCATCACCCCTGGCCGCCGCCGAGCCCGCCGTCGGCCGTGGCGTGCGCGCGACGTGGTGGTATACGTTCTCGTCCGCCGTGTTCTTCGCCGTCGGCACGCTGACGGTGTGGGCCATCCCGACGTGGGTCACCGAGCCCGCCCCGGAGCTGGCCGTGTTCGCGGCCGCATCCCTCGCCTGGCTCGTGGCGTTCGTCATGACGGGCCTCGACTACTTCCGGGCGGATGCGGCCGGAAGTCGCCGATGGATGCGCCTCGCCGCTTTCGGCCTCGGCGCGTCAGCGGCTATCGCGATCGGGCTCGTGACCAGCAGCATCACGCTGCCGCTGGCGCTGGTGGGAGCGCTCGTGTGCACCCTGCCCTGGCCGCGCGGCGTCCGCGCCCGTGTCACGGGCCTGGTGACCGTCGTGCTCGCCGTCATCGCGGTGATCGAGTACCTGCGGGCGGTGGAGGGCGAGGCGACGCTGGTCTACGGCCCGATCTTCGTGCTGTTCATGTTCCCCGTCGCGTTGCCGATCACCGTCGTCAGCATGCTCTGGTGGTGGGACATCGTGCGCGAGCTCGACCGCGCCCGCCTCACCGAGGCGAACCTCGCGGCGACCCAGGAACGGCTGCGCCTCGCGAGCGATGTGCACGATCTGCAAGGCCACCATCTGCAGGTGGTCGCGCTGCAACTCGAGCTCGCCGAACGCCTGAGCGCGGACCCGCCCGCCGCTCTCGAGCACATCCGCGCCGCGCGCCGCGAGGTCGATGAGGCCCGTGTGGGCACGAGGGCGCTCGCCGCGCGCTTCCGCGGCGTTCCGCTGCCGGACGAGCTGGCCAACGCCGCCGACCTCCTGCGTGCGGCGGGGCTCAGTGTCGAGCTCGCCGTGAGCCCGGATGCCGCAGGCGCGCCAAGCGACGCGCTCGGGCCGGTCGTGCGGGAGAGCACCACCAACATCCTCAAGCACGGCGGCGGCCGCTTCGCCCGGCTCTCGCTGGAGCGCGACGGCGGCGGCTGGCGGTACCGCGCGGAGAACGACCGCGGCGGTGCGGCGGCAGGCGAGGGCGCGGGGATCGACGGCATGACAGCGCGTCTGGCCGAGGCAGGGGGATCGCTCGTGACCGAGCTCGACGACGATGTGTTCGTCCTGGACGCGCGCGTGCCGACGGGGGTGAGCGCATGATCCGGGTGCTCATCGCCGACGACGAGGACATGATCCGCACGGCGCTCGCCGCGCTGCTGCGGTTGGAGCCGGATATCGAGGTGGTCGGCGAGTGCGTCGACGGCGAACAGGCGGTGGCGGCAGCGCTGCGCCTGCATCCGGACGTCTGCCTCTTCGATGTCGAGATGCCGGGTCTGGACGGCATCGATGCGGCGGCGCGGGTGCGCAAGCAGACGCGTTCGCGCGTCGTCGCGGTGACGCGGCACGCGCGGCCGGGCGTGCTCCGGCGTGCACTGCAGGCGGGGGTCGACGGATTCCTGCCGAAGTCGCGGCCGGCGCAGGACGTCGCCGACGTCATCCGTCAGGTCGCCGCGGGACGCCGGTACGTCGATCCCGAGATCGCCGCCGACGCGCTCGCCGACGAGCGGAGCCCCCTCACCGACCGGGAGCTCGACGTGCTGCGTGCAGGTGCCGAGGGGCAGACCATCGCGACCATCGCCCGCACTCTGCATTTGTCGCCGGGCACGGTGCGCAACCATGTCTCGTCCATCCTCGGCAAGCTGCACCTCGAAACGCGGCAGCAGGCGCTGCTGCGCGCGGAGGAGCGCGGCTGGATCTGAGGCGATGGGGGACGGTGGGTCGAAACGCGGTGAGCTGGGGAGTGAGCGGCGGAGCCCGGATACGCTCGAAGCGTGACGGATGTGGCCGAGGCGTACGACCGGCGAGCCGCCGAGTACACGCAGGCACTGGGAACGATGTCCGCGGTGCACCCCTCCGACCGTCAGCTGATCGAGACGTGGGCCGACGGCATCCACGGCCGGGTCCTGGATGCCGGATGCGGGCCCGGGCACTGGAGCGCGCACCTCGCCGAGCGCGGCCTCGACGTGCGGGGGATCGACCTGACGGCGGAGTTCGTCGATACGGCCCGAGCGCGTCACCCCGGCATCCGGTTCGACGTCGGCACGATCGACGCGATCGACGAGCCGGACGCGGCGCTGGGTGGCATCCTGGCCTGGTTCTCGACGATCCACCACGCGCCGACGGCGATCGACGTGCCGTTCGCGGAGTTCGCGCGGGTGCTCTGCCCAGGCGGCTCGCTCGTGCTCGGATTCTTCGATGCGGACGCGCTCGAGCCGTTCGGTCACGCGGTCATCGGTGCGTGGCGCTGGCCCGCCGCGGAACTGGAACGACGCCTGGAGGGCGCGGGATTCGAGATCCTCGAGACGCACCGTCGCGCGGCCCGCGGCGAACGCCCCGTCGGTGCGATCGTGTGCCGTCGGACGGACGCGGTGTAGACAGGGGGGATGCCTTCTCCGCAGTCGCTCGACGACGCCGATCGCCGCCTGGTCGCGGCCTGGGCGGCGGAGTGCGCCGAGCGCGTGCTCGCCCTGTTCGAGGCGGAGGCCCCCGGCGACGACCGGCCTCGCGACGCCATCGCCCGAGCTCGTGCGTACGCGCGCGGAGAGCTGGATGCGGCAGGGGAGATCAAGCGGCGCTTCGTCGCGGGCCGGGCGGCGCACGCCGTGACGAGCGCTCCGGCGGTCGCCGCGGCCCGCTCCGCGGCACAGGCGGCCGGCGTCGCCCACATGGGCGCGCACGCGCTGGGTGCGGCGGCCTATGCGGCGGTCGCGGCGGATGCGGCGGCGCCCGGTGCGTTCGACGGCGAGATCGACGCGCAGCTCGCTCTTCTCACCCCAGACACGCGCGCGGCGCTGCGCCTGTTGCCGCCGGTCGGTCGCGACGCCTCGGGGCCGTTGGCCACAGGAGGCCTGCTCGCACGGGGTCGGCTGGGTGAGGCCATCACCCGCATCCAGACGCAGATCACCGCGACCGACTGAGCGGCGCGTCGCCGTCAACCCGCGAGGCAACACGGATGCTGCCGCTTACGGTCGGAGCATGACCCGAGCCCTGGCCACCGTGCGTGCGCTCTGGGCGTCGACGCATCCGGGGCCCGCCCTGGTCGTGACGGTGCTCACCCTGGCGCTCGGCGTCTCGGCCGGGCTCGCACCCTGGCGCATCGCGCTGCTGACGGCCGCCGTTTTCGCCGGGCAGGTGTCGATCGGTCTGTCGAACGATGCGATCGACGCCGGCCGGGATCGGGCAGTGGGCCGCACCGACAAGCCGCTCGCTCGCGGCGAGGTCGGCCTCCGTACCGCGTGGACGGTGGCCGCCGCATCCGTCGCCTGCGCGCTGCTGCTGTCGGCTCCGCTCGGGTGGGGATTGCTCGCCGCGCAGGCGGTGACGATCGCCTCCGCGTGGCTGTACAACGCACCGTTGAAGGCGACGCCGTTCTCGATCGTGCCGTTCCTCGTGAGCTTCGGTCTGCTGCCGTCGCTGGCCACGCTGTCGGCTGCGGCGCCTGCACTCGCGGCGCCGTGGGCGAGCGCTGCCGGCGCATCGCTGGGGGCGGCGGTGCACCTGGCCAACGTACTGCCGGATCTCGACGACGATCAGCGCACCGGCATCCGCGGTCTTCCGCATCGGATCGGAGCGCGCTGGTCGGGTGCGCTGGCGGGGGTCGGGATCATCGGCGGCGCGGCGGCGGTGCGGCTGGGTCCCGCGAGGGATGCGGCGCCGATCGTCTCGTGGCTCTTCTTCGCCGCTGTCGTCGGCGTGGCGGTCGTCGCCGTGGGATGCGCGTGGGCGCGCCGCCCCGGACGCATCGTGTTCCGTCTCGTGATGGGCGCGGCGCTCCTGCTCGCCGTCCAGCTCGTGGCGACGGGTGGATCGCTCAGCTCCTGAGCGGTTCTACCCGGCGCACTCGCGCGATTCGTCCGTGATGATCCACGACGACGCGTCGCGGTGCATGACGACGGTGCCGCAATCGCCCGATGCCCCATAGGTGACGAACAGTGTGGCGTCCGTGGCCGTCTCCGACTGCACCTGCACGTCGACGTCGGCGCTCTGCCCGGTGGCGCGGTAGAGCTCCGAGGTCGCCTGGATCATCTCCTCGCAGGTCGTGAGGGCGAGACCGTTCTGATTGAGCTCGGCGAGCATCCGCTCCGCCAGAGCGGGAGAGAGCGCCGCGCACGCCGCGGCGGGGTCGGGCGTCCGGGTGGCCTGGAACCAGGCGCGGAAACTCTCGACGGGGCCGCCGGCGGCATCATCGGATGCGGCGGGAGTGGGCGGGGTGGACGGTGCCGGCGTGGTGATCGCGCTCGGCGATTCCGCCGGCTCGGGCGGGTCGCTCGGTGCCGCGGTGCAGGCTGTCAACACCAGCGCCGCCGCGGCCAGGGTCAGCGTGCCGAGGATTCCGAACCGTCGCATACTCACGGATGAATGCTGTCAGATCGGCTGGCCCGCCGCCGGTGCCTGTGGGCAACCTCAGCCGGCGTCGGCGTCGAAACCCATCGCATAGGCGCGCGTGAGCACGGCCCCGACCGGACTGTGCAGCAGCATCCCGAGCGTCCCGCCGCGGATGCGGTGGGCCACCGCACCGGCCGGGCGTCCGAGCGCGGTGTTCACGCTCGCCATCGCGGCCGCGATCCGCGCGGAGCGCACGCGGCGCCGCTCCCAGCGAGCGAGATCTGCGGAGGCGGGAGTTCCGGTGCGGATCCCCTCGGCGACGATCGGGGCGAGTGTCGCCGCGTCCAGCAGGCCGAGGTTCATGCCCTGACCGCCGATCGGGCTCACCTCGTGCGCCGCGTCGCCGACGACGATCAGGCCGCCCCGCCGGAGGCGCGGTGCGACGAGACGTCGAACCCGGAAGGCCGTGACGACCTCCATCCGGTCGGCGGCCTCATCCTCGCCGCGCTCGCGCAGGGCGCGCCGCATCCGCTCATAACGAGCGTCGGGCTCGTCCGGGCCCCCTTCCGCGTCGTGCAGCACGAAACGGCGGCCGGAGCCGGGGAGCGGGAAGGACTCCATGACGCCGGCGGCGTCGAGTCGGATCACCGCCACCGGGTCGGAGGCGCTGAGCGTCGTGTCGGTCATGAGGTAGCGGTCGCGGTACTCGTGCACCCGCAGCGCGGCGGAGCGGTACGCGAGCGACCGGCCGCCCCAGCCGCTGGCGACGATGACGAGCCGCGCGGCGAGATCGCGTCCGTCGGCCGTACGCACCCGCATCCGGTCGCCGTCGTGGTGCACGGTGGTCACCGTGATCCCGCGCTCGACGGGCCCGGCGAGATCGGCCAGCACGCCTTCGGTCATGCGCTGGGGCAGGGTTGCGACGAAGGGGAAGCGCGCGGACAGGCGGCGAAAGTCCACTGCGCCCAGCAGCCGTCCGCCGGTGCGTGCCTCACCGCGTTCGACGCGCACGGCGTCCTCGAGCAGCCGCGCCGTCGCGCCGGAGGCCTCGAGTGCTGCGAGCGTCGGCGGATGAATGCCGATCGCCCGTGTGCCGTCGCCCTGGCCGGGACGCTTCTCGAGCGCGGTGACATCCACCCCGAGCCGGCGCAGCTCCGCCGTGAGTAGCAGCCCGACCGGACCCGCGCCGACGACGACGACGTCAGGCACGTGCGTCCCTGACGGCCAGCACCCGGAAGCGGGCGGGGCGCTCGACGCGCCATCCCTCGGGCAGGCGCGCCGCGAGCTCGGCGGCTCGATAGCTGCGCCGGATGGAGCGGAGCCCGTCGGTGCGCAGGAAGGTGCCGGGGGCCAGAGGCAGGATGCCGGCGTTGTAGAGCGCGTACGCCAAGCGCCCCCGCTCGATGTCGCCGTGCAGGACGAGGCCGGTCGACAGCGCGGCGGAGTCGTCGACGAACGCGGCGAGCTGCCTCGCATCCAGATGGTGCAGCACATGGTTCGAGAGCACCGCGTCGAAGCGCTCACCGTTCTCGCGCAGGGCGCCGGAGTCGGTGCAGACGAAGGACACATCGGATGCGGTACGTGCCGCCGCGGCCTCGATGGCGCGCGGGTCGGGATCCGCGCCGATCCACTGCACCCGCAGTCCGTCGGCGCGGGCGAGCGCGGCCAGGTGCGCCGCCACATCCCCGCCGCCGCATCCCAGATCCAGCACGCGCGCCGGGCGTTCGAGGCCGGCCAGATAGGGACGGAGCGTCCGCCGGTAGACACCGGCCCACCCCGCGACCAGCCGGTTCACGAGACCGAAGCGGCGATACGTGGCCGCGAGCAGTCGTGGGTCGCAGTCCGGGTCGTCCATCAGTTCGCCCAGCGACGTGTCGCGCTCCGCGAGGTTCACGCGTCGCCTCGCACGAGCAGACGCCCCGACTCGACCGTGAGGCCGGGGCCGAAGGCCAACAGCCCCAGAGTCGTGCCGTCGGCGAGGGCGGGATCGCGCCGCATCCGGTCGAGGATGAACAGCACGGTCGCGCTGGACATGTTGCCGAACGCGCGCAGCACCTCGCGCGAGGGGGCCATCTGCTCCTCGGTGAGTCCGAGTCCGGTGGCCACCCGGTCCAGCACGCTGCGCCCGCCCGGGTGGATCGCCCACGCGGTGGCGCCGTCGAGGTATGCGACCGCATCGGCGACCTCGCGGCCCACGATGCGGGGAACCTCGGGCGTCAGCGTCATCTCGAAGCCGTGGTCGCCGACGGTCCAGACCATGTCGTGCTCGCCGTCGTCGCTGAGCGCCGTGCGGAACTCGTCGAGCTCGAAGCGGCGCCCCGCGTACTCCCGCGAGGTCACCACGGCCGCCGCCGCGCCGTCGGCGAAGAGGGATGCGGCGACGATCTGCTCCGGGTCGTCGCTGACGCGCAGGTGCAGTGAGCACAGTTCCGCGCACGCGACGAGCACGACGGCGCCCGGCTGCGCGACGGCGATGCGGTGCGCCGCGCGCAGCGCCGGCACGGCCGCCGCGCAGCCGACGAATCCGTGGTGGTAGCGCTCGGTCTCCGGGCGCAGGCCCAGATCGCGCACGAGCAGCATGTCGGGGCCGGGGGCGAACAGCCCGGTGCAGCTGACGGTGATGACGTGCGTCACCTCGCCGGGCGCGACCCCGGCATCGGTCAGCGCCGCTCGGCCCGCCCGCGCGAACAGGTCGGGGACGAGTCGGCGGAACTCGGCGTTTCTTGCGGCGGTGCCGGGGTCCAGAATCCGGTCGCCCTCACGCACCGCGAGAGCCTCCGGCGGGGCGTCGCCGGTGAGCGATGCCAGCACCGTGTGGCGCGTGTCGATGGCCGCGGCGTCGAAGGCGGCGCCGAGGATCCGTTGCGCGCGGCGGTCGAGGCCCGGCTGCATGAGGAAGAGGTCGCGGATCTGCGACTGGGTGAGCCGGGTGTCGGGCACGGCCGTGCCCACCCCGACGATGCTCGGGACCATGCCTCACGATAGGCACGTCCGGTGTCGAGGTGTCGCAGGCTGGTGCCCGGATGTGGCGGCGTCTAGAGTGCCCCGCCCCTGCCCGTCGCGGGTGTCGCGCGCCGAAACCACAGCTCGCCTGTCACAGATCGAGCGCGGAGCGTCGATCTGTGACAGGCGAGCTGTAGGGGGTCCGTAACGGAAAGGCCCAGAGGGGGTCAGTCGTTGACGACGACCGACTCCTCGATCGGGCGGCGCACGCGAGGGGCGCGCTCGCCGTCACGGGCGAACTCGGGGGCGTCCTCGATGGTGCCGTGGTTGCCGACGGCCATGATCGAGAAGGGCGTGAACTCGGGCGCGAGGTCGAAGGCCTCGGAGACGGCAGCCGCGTCGAAGCCGGTGAGCTGGTGGGTGTACAGACCGTTGGCGTGGGCCTGCACGGTGAAGTGCGCGGCGGCCTGGCCGAGGTCGTAGAACGCGGAGGGGAACTGGTGCTCGCCGCGCGAGGTCTCGGCGATGAACACTACGAGTGCGCCGGCGGGGGCGGCCCACGCCTGGTTGAACTCGACCATGCTGGCGACGACCTTCGCGTGGGTCTCGGTGCCGCGGCGGGCCACGATGAAGCGCCAGGGCTGGTTGTTGTAGGCGGAGGGCGACCAGCGGGCGGCCTCGAGTGCGCCGCGCAGGGCGTCCTCGTCGATCGGGGTCACGCTGTCGTAGGCGCGGGTGCTCCAGCGCTGCGAGAGCACGTCGAGAATGGGCGCGTCGGTGGGGGCGGTGCGGTCGAGAGTGTCAGACATGAGGATCTCCTCGGGGTCGAATATGCGGGGGGACGTCATCGGCCCGATCCATGCAACGGTATACAGAGGCGGAATGTTCCCGGATCCGTGTCGGGTGTGAATGTGGAAAGAACTTCACGGCGCCGACCACGCGGCGCCGGCATCCGGGCGTCCTACCGTGGACGCATGGTGATCGCGACAGCCGATGTGTACGACGAGCGGGGTGAGCAGCTCGACTCGCTCGCGCTGCAGCTGCGCGACCTGGGCGGAAGGCGGGCGTTCGACGGTCCGGTACGCACGGTGCGCTGCCACCGTGACAACGCACTCGTGAAATCGGTGCTGCAGACGCCGGGAGACGGCGCCGTGCTCGTCATCGACGGCGCCGGTTCGCTCGAGTCCGCGCTCGTGGGCGACATCATTGCGGGCGCCGCGGTCGAGAACGGCTGGGCCGGCATCATCGTGTTCGGTGCCGTCAGGGATGCGGCCGTGCTCGCGACCCTCCCTCTCGGAGTGAAGGCCCTCGGCACCAACCCCCGCAAGAGCGCGAAGGACGGTGTGGGCGAGGTGGACGTCGCGGTCGAGATCGCAGGCGTCGTGTTCGCCCCCGGCCGCCGCGTCTGGGCCGACGAGGACGGCGTGCTCGTCGAGCGCTGATCCGCATCCGCCCTCGACAGTCGCGCGCCGCGGGAGCAAGCTGAGGCGTGACGATCGAGGGGGATCACGATGTTCACACCGGATGCCGCGTTCAGCGGTTTCAGCATCGACGACACGGATGCGGCCCGCACGTTCTACGGCGACGTGCTCGGCCTCACGGTCGTCGACAACCCCATGGGCTTCTTGGAGCTCGAGCTCTCGTCGGGGGCGCGCGTGCTGCTGTACACGAAACCGAACCACGAGCCCGCGAGCTACACCGTGCTCAACTTCCCCGTCGCCGACATCGATGATGCCGTCGACGACCTCCGCGCCCGAGGGGTGGAGACGAAGATCTACGCCGACGAGCAGTTCGCCACCGACGAGCGCGGCATCATGCGCGGCGGCGGGTACGGCCCCGACATCGCGTGGTTCACCGACCCCGCCGGCAACGTGCTGGCGGTGCTGCAGACCTGACGCGGCTCAGGGCAGCTGCGGCCAGGCGGCAGGGCCGGTCGATCCTGCCGGGTACTCGTCCAGCGGCGTCTCGCCGCGTCGCCACGCGTCCAGCACCGGCTGCACGATGCGCCAGCACTGCTCGGCCGCGTCGCCGCGGACGGCGAGAGCCGCATCCTGGTCGAGGATGCTGGAGAGCACCTCGCTGTAGGCGAGGAGTGCGCCGTCGCCGAGCGTCACCTCCACGTCCTCCCGCACGAGTGAGAAGGGCTCCTCGTTGCCGTTGACGTTCAGGCCGAGCGAGATCTTGTCGGGACCGAGCGAGAACCGCAGGGTGGACCCGGGAGCATGTCCGGTGAAGCCGGCCGGCAGATGGCGCACCGGCCGGAACGTCAGCACGATCTCGGTGTCCTTGCGTCCGAGTGCCTTGCCCGAGCGCAGGGTGAAGGGCACGCCCTCCCACCGTGCCGTGCGAACCTCGAGGGTGACCTCCGCGAGCGTCTCGGTCTGGCGCGCGGGGTCGACCCCCTGCTCATCGGCGTAGGCGGGAAGCTCTTCGTCGCCGACCGTGCCGGCCGTGTAGCGGGCGCGGCGGGCGGAGCGCACGGCGTTGTCCTCCCACAGCGATGTGGCCCGCAGCACCGCCGCGGTCGCATCCCGCAGGTCCGTCTCGTGCAGTGTCGCCGGGGGCTCCATCGCCACGATCGCCATCACCTGCAGCAGGTGGCTCTGGATCATGTCGATCAGGGCACCCGCCTGGTCGTAGTAGCCCGCGCGGTCCTCGAGCCCCAGCGTCTCGTCGAAGCGGATGACGACGGACTCGACGTCCTCGGCAGACCAGGCCGGCTCGAACAGCCGGTTGGCGAAGCGCAGGCCCAGTACGTTGAGCACGGTGGAGCGGCCGAGGAAGTGATCGACGCGGAAGATCTGGTTCTCCGGCACCACCCGGCGCAAGGTCTCGTTCAGCGACCGGGCGCTCGCCTCATCCGTGCCGAAGGGCTTCTCGAGTGCGAGCGTGAGCCCTTCGGGCACATCCATGCCCGCCAACTGCTCGCAGGCTGCCTCGGCGACCTGCGGCGGGACGGCGAAGTAGAACACCGGGCGACCCTCGACCGCATCCAGCACGCGCTTCAGGTCGTCGGCGTCGGTCGGGTCGGCCACGATGTAGCGCGCGTCCGCGACGAGACGATCCACCGCCTCGCCGTGCCCCTCGCCGACCCCCGCCTTCAGCAGGTCGCGCCACTGTGTGTCGCTGAGCTTGCGGCGGGCGGCGCCGAGCAGGTGCACGGTGCGTCCGGGTTCTCGATCCAGCAGCTGGGCGAGAGCGGGAAGCAGCAGCCGGGAGGTGAGGTCGCCGGTCGCGCCGAAGATGACGAGCGTGGTGTCGGTCACGCAGGCCACGTTAGTCCCCGCTATGAGTTGCCGCGCCGGACGCGGCGAAGGCTTGACGACGCGGCATGATCGGAGCATGAGCGTCCCGATCGAGGACTACGCCGTCCTCAGCGACTGCCGCACCGCCGCCCTGGTCTCGCGCGAGGGCAGTATCGACTGGTTCTGCGCGCCGCGGTTCGACTCCGCATCCGTCTTCGCCGCGATCCTCGGCGAGAACGAGCAGGGCGCGTGGCATCTGCGGCCGGAGGATACGGATGCGGTGGCCAGCCGGCGCTACGACGGCGACACCTTCGTGCTGGTGACCCGGTGGGAGAGCGCGACCGGCGTCGCCGAGGTGCACGACTTCCTGCCCATCGACGGGGGACGCGTCGACATCGTGCGCCGCATCGTCGGCATCAGCGGCACCGTCGAGTTCACGACGCATCTGCGCATCCGCTTCGACTACGCGCGCGCGATCCCCTGGGTGCGTCAGGTGGGGGATGCGGCGGCGCCCGCCCTCCACGCGATCGCCGGCCCCGACGCGCTCATCGTCCGCGGCGTCGCGCTCACCCCGCACGGACGCGCGCACCGCGGGCGCGTGAGCGTCGCCTCGGGCGAGACGGCCGACCTCGTCGCGACCTGGAACCCTTCCTACCTGCCCACGCCCGCACCGCTGGACGTGGATGCGGCGCTCGAGCGCACGCGAAGCTGGTGGACCGGCTTCGCCGCATCCATCGATCACGACGGACCGCATCGCGACGAGGTCGTGCGCTCCCTGCTCGTCCTGCGGGCACTCAGTCACCAGGACACCGGCGGGATCGTGGCGGCGGTCACCACCTCGCTTCCGGAACAGATCGGGGGAGAGCGCAACTGGGACTACCGGTACGTGTGGCTCAGGGATGCGGCCCTCACGCTCGAGGCGCTCGTCGCGCACGGGTTCCTCGAGGTCGCCGAGCAGTGGCGGTCCTGGCTCATCCGCGCGATCGCGGGAGACCCGCGCCAGATGCAGATCATGTACGGCGTCGCGGGGGAGCGCGACCTGCCGGAGCGCCAGCTCACGAGCCTGCCCGGCTACGAGGGATCGGCGCCGGTGCGGGTGGGAAACGGTGCGGTGAACCAGTACCAGGCCGACGTGGTGGGTGAGGTCATGGTCTCCCTCGAGGCGGCTCGCGTCGCCGGGGTGCCCGACGATCCGCTGGCATGGGCCCTGCAGCGCGCCCTTCTCGACGGTGTCGAGGCGCGCATCGACGAGCCCGACAACGGCATCTGGGAGGTGCGCGGCGATCCGCAGCGCTTCACCCAGTCGCGCGCGATGATGTGGGCCGCCTTCGACCGCGGCGTGCGGGCCGTGCGCACGTATGGGCAGCAGGGACCCGTCGAGAAGTGGGAGGCCCTGCGCGACCGGCTGCGCGACGAGATCGACACCCATGGGGTGGATGCGGCATCCGGAGCGTTCGTGCAGCATTACGGCTCGACGGAGGTCGACGCCTCCCTCCTGCTGCTGCCGCAGGTGGGCTTCTGCGAACCGGACGATCCGCGCATGCTCGCCACGGTCGCCCGCATCGAGGCGGAGCTGATGCCCGACGGGCTCGTCAACCGCTACCGCACGCAGACGGGCGTGGATGGGCTGGCCGGCGGGGAGCATCCGTTCATCGCCTGCACGTTCTGGCTCGTGGAGCAGTACGCCCGCATGGGCCGGGTCGACGACGCGCGGGCGCTCATGGACCGCGCCTGCGCCACGGCCAACGATCTTGGGCTCTTCTCCGAGGAGTACGACCCGACGGCTCGTCGCCAGATCGGCAACACGCCCCAGGCGCTGTCGCACCTCGCCCAGGTGCGAGCGGCCGATGCGATGGGCGGGCACGGCGGCCGCGCCGCCCACCGCACCTGAGGCCGCGTTTCTCAACCCGCGAGACTGCATTTCCGTCACGAGATCACGGGGTTTACCCGCACTCTCGTGACGGAAATGCAGTCTCGGTGCGACGAAACGCGGGGTCAGCTGCGCGCGAGCGCCTCCGACAGCTTCACGCGTGCCCCCATCCGCAGCAGCGAGCGGCTGTAGATGCGCGAGCCGACCCAGATCGCCAGGACGCACGTGATCGCCAGCACGACGAGCGACACCAGCGGCTCCCACCACATCGCGCCGCCCAGGTAGAGGCGCAGCGGCATCGCGACCGGAGCCGAGAACGGCACGTACGACATGATCGTCAGCACGAGCTGGTTGTCGTTGAAGAAGATGACCAGGAAGTACGGCAGCATCACGAGCATCGTCAGGGGCGCGGTGGTCGAACCGATGTCCTCCATGCGCGACACCATGGCGCCGGCCGCGGCGAACAACGCCGCCAGCAGGATGAAGCCGAGCAGGAAGAAGATCGCGAACCACACGATGGGTCCGCCGAGACCCGTGAGCACGAGGTCCTGCCCCGTCACCGAGAGCCCCACGATCGCGATCGCCGCGAGCACCACGATCTGACCCATCGCGAGGATCGTGTTGCCGATGATCTTGCCGGCCATGAGAGCCCGCACCGGGATGGCGGAGATCAGCAGCTCGACCACGCGGGTCTGCTTCTCCTCGACGACCGACTGCGCGATCGTGCCGCCGAAGGTGGACGCGGCGAGCAGGAACACGAGGCCGAATCCGAGGGCCACGAAGTACCGCAGCAGGAAGTCGGTGCTCGCCGGCTCCAGCAGGTGCACCGGCGGAGACTGGCTCAGGATCGGAAGCAGCCCGGAAGGCAGATCGTCCTTGCCCACGACGGTGTAGTCGAACGCGCTGGAAGCAGCCGCATCCGGAACGTCCGCGGTGGGAACGAGAGCCGCCTCGACGGTGCCGTCGGTGACCAGTGCCATCGCGGCGTCGGAGGAGTCCGCATCCGTCACGTCGAGCCCTGCGACACCCGAGACGACGGATGCGGTCGCCGGCGTCACGGCCACCTTGATGCCGCTCGTGTCGCTCGCCGTGAACCCGCCCCAGACGACCGCGCCGAGGGCGAGCACGAAGAGGATGACGGTGGAGATCACGAACGGCTTGCTGCGCAGCTTGGAGCCGATCTCGCGCTCGGCGACCAGCCAGACGCTCTGTGCGGTCGTCGGGGCTGCGGGGATTTTCGCGTTCATCGGATGACCTCCCGGAAGATCTGCGTGAGTGTGGGGCGCTGCGGCGAGAACGAGTCGACGTCTCCGGCCGCCGCCGCGCGGGAGAGGACGGCTCGGGCGACCTCGGGGGACGCCTCGAACACGGCCTCACCGCCGGCGAGCTCGACGACGGTGACCTCGGGCACGTCGCGCAGCCAGCCCAGGTCGCCGCCGGTGACGAGCTCGAAGCGCGGTGAGCTGAACTCGGCGCGGAGCTGCTCTCGGCCGCCCGCCGCGCGGATCGTGCCGCCCGCGATGATCACGAGGTCATCGCAGAGGCGCTCGACGACGTCGAGCTGGTGGGACGAGAACAGCACGGCGACGCCCGCCGCGGCGCGCTCGGCGAGCACTCCCGCGACGACCTCGACCGCGAGCGGGTCGAGACCCGAGAACGGCTCGTCGAGGATGAGCACCTCGGGGTCGTGCACGAGGGCCGCCGCGATCTGCGCGCGCTGCTGGTTTCCGAGTGAGAGAGTCTCGACCGTGTCGCCGAGGCGCTCGCCGAGCCCGAGGCGGTCCAGCAGCTTCTCGGCGTTCGCGGTGGCCGCGGCCTTGCTGTAGCCGTGGAGGCGGGCGAGATAGGCGATGTGCTCGCCGACCTTCATCTTGGGGTACAGGCCGCGCTCCTCGGGCATGTAGCCGAAGCGACGACGGTCTTCGCTCGTGATGGGCGTGCCGTCGATCTCGACCGTGCCCGCATCCGCCGCGAGCACACCCAGCGCGATGCGCATGGTCGTGGTCTTGCCGGCGCCGTTGCCGCCGACGAAACCGGTGAGTCGGCCGTTCTCGACGGTGAACCCGACATCGTCGAGCACCCGGCGTGTGCCGTAGTTCTTTGTCACTCCTGACAGGCGCAGCATGCGTCCTCCTTGGTCCGTGCTCCGACGTTACGTCCGCGGCGTCCCCGCTCGCCTCCCTCCCGGGGCGGGTTCGTGTGCTCCCCCTTCCGGTGGAGTGTCCGTGTGGCTCGTGGGACCCGGCGCGGGTCGACGCGGCGGAGTGGCGCGACATCTGCACGACCCGTGGGGCAGGAGTGACCTGTCGGGGCGAATGGGGCGGCGCCGGGGCGATCCGCCGTGCAGATGTCGCTCTACCCGGTCGGTGCGATCCCGCATCCGGCCGGTCGGATGCCGTACTTGCGATGGGAGCGATGCCGCACCCGGGGTCGGGAGGTGCCGTGTTCGAGGCGCGTAGAGCCGGGGGTCCCTGCGCGGCGGTCGCAACCGCGACAGAAATGCGCACCGGCGACAGAGATCAACAGGCGCATCTGCGCAGAAGTGGCGCATCTGCGCAGATGCGACGCAACTCGGGCAGAGAGAGGATGCGGGGGCGGGGCGGGGTCAGGCCAGGCCGTGGCGGTGGGCCAGGACGACCGCCTGCACACGATCGCGGGCGCCGAGCTTGGCCAGCACGTTCGAGACATGGGTCTTCACCGTCGCCTCGCCGATGTACAGCCGGTCGGCGATCTCGCCGTTGGACAGCGCATCCGCCATGAGGCGGAGCACCTCCTCCTCCCGCTCGGTCAGCGGACTCGACACCGGCAGTGGATCCGGAGCGGATGCGGACACCGTGGGGTTCGCGAAACGGGCGATGACGCGGCGGGTCACCTCAGGGGCGAGCAGCGCATCGCCGGCGGCGACCACCCGCACCGCGGCCGTGAGCTCCTCGGGCCCGGCATTCTTCAGCAGGAACCCGCTGGCACCCGCATCCAGGGCGGCGAACAGATAGTCGTCGCGGTCGAAGGTGGTCACCACGAGCACGGCCGAGGGGATGTCGGGATCGGCGATGATCCGCCTCGTCGCCTCCAGCCCGTCGAGGTCGGGCATCTGCACGTCCATGCACACGACGTCGGGTCGCAGTGCCCTGGCCTGCGCGATCGCCTCGGCGCCTGTGCCCGCCTCGCCCACGACCTCGATGCGATCGTCGAGGGTCAGGATGGTGCGAAAGCCCGCTCGCATCATGGCGTGGTCGTCGGCGAGGACGACCCGGATGCGGCCGCTCACCGGGCGTCCACCGCGACGAGAGGCGTGAGGGGAACGCGCACGCGCACCACGAATCCTCCGCTGGATCGGGGCGTCGCCTCGATCGTGCCCCCGGATGCGGCGGCGCGCTCCCGCATCCCGATCAGGCCCATTCCGGGAGTGACCTCGGCGACCGGACGCCCGGTGTTAGCAACCTCGAGCTCGACGCCCTCGGGGGCGTAGCGCAGGCGGACATCCGCCCGCGCGCCGGGTCCGGCGTGACGGCGTGCGTTGGTGAGCGCCTCCTGTGCGATCCGGTACAGGTTGACCTGCACCGTGTCCGGCACGTCGCGCTCCTCGCCGATGATGCGCAACTCGGAGGCGAGCCCGGCGTCGCTCGCCTCGGCGACGAGCTTCTCGAGGCCTTCGAGGCCGACGGATGTCTCCTCGGCCTGGTCGCCGGGGGTCCGCAGCGTCTCGAGCAGGTGGCGCAGCTCGCTCAGCGCCGAGCGCGCCGAGTCCTCCACACGGGCCAGCGTCTCGCCCGCGGCCTGCGGGTCCTTGCCCATCATCATGCGCGCCGCGCCCGCCTGCACGCCCATGAGGGAGACGTGGTGGGCGACGACGTCGTGGAGCTCGCGGGCGAGCCTCACCCGCTCCAGCGCCACCGCCTGCTCGGCGCTGCGCTCACGCTCACGCTCGAGCTCGGCGGTGCGCTGCTCGAGCAGAATGCGCTGTTGTCTGCTCGCCCAGGTGCGCTCGCCGAAGAGGTAGGCGCCGCCGAAATAGAGCGCGTTGATGAGCAGGGTCAGCAGCATCGAGGCGACGTAGGGCGAGAAGGCGCCCGCGCGCGAGAACCCGTCCTGGTCGATGTCGGCCGTGGAGTCGACGAACATCGTGACGAGCAGCCAGACGGCCATCCCGGCGATGATGCCGACGCGCGTCCACATCGCCCGCCGGCGGTTCGGCGACCAGGCGCCCACCGTGTAGATGGCGATGAACATGGCGATGTTGCCCGCGTAGATCTCGGGGATGCGCAGGGTCACGGCCGCGAAGTACGCCGCACAGACGATCACGGCCACGATCGCAGGCCAGCGCCGCCGTACCGCGAGCGGGACGGCGAGCACGAACGCGTAGGCGACGGCGGCGGCCATCGAGCCCTGGTGCTCGCCGTAGATGCCGGCGACGGAGGAGAGCGCAGCGCTGATCAGCGCGCCGATGCACAGGGCGGCGGCCAGCAGGAGATCACCGCGCTGTTGCGCGGGCGTGAGCGGCAGCATCCTTCCAACCTAGAGCGGACCATCGGATGCGGCATCCCCCGTCAGACGGAGACCATTGACGCTTCAGGGCGCCGGTGCGAGCATCCACCCAGAGCGTGGCGACCGGCCTCGCCGATCGAAGGGCACGGCATGGCCTCCACCAGCGTCTTCATCAACCTGGTCACCACCGATCTCGAGCGCAGCAAGGCCTTCTACCGGGCGCTCGGCTGCGACATCAACCCCGACTTCACCGACGAGAACGCGGCCTGCGTGGTGTGGGACGAGAACATCTTCTTCATGGTCCTGATGTGGGACTTCTTCGCGGCGTACACCGACAAGCCGATCGCCGACCCGCGCACGAGCGCGCAGGTGTCGGTCTCGTTCGCGCTCGACTCGCGTGAAGCGGTGGACGCGATCGTCGAACGCGGGATCGCCGCCGGGGGCACCGCGCCGAAGGGGCCGCAGGAGTACGGATCGATGTACTCGCGCGATCTGGACGACCCCGACGGCAACTCCCTCGGCTTCCTCCACCTCGCCGACGACGCCGTCTGACTGTTCCCCTGTCGCAGCTCTCCACCTGTTCGAGGGACGCGTGATGTCGTCTTCGGGCCCCGGACGCGACGTTTCGGGTCCCTTCAAGAGGGGAGGGTTCTGTTCGAGGGACGCGTGATGTCGTCTCCGGGCCCCGGACGCGACGTTTCGGGTCCCTTCAACAGGGGAGGGTTCTGTTCGAGGGACGCGTGATGTCGCCTCGGGCGGTCAGCCGAAGATCATGGGGCGGTCGTCGTCGTCCTCGTCGCCCGCGAAGTCCAGGTCGACCACGACGGGGACGTGATCGCTGGGGATCTCGCCCTTGCGCTCGTCGCGGTGGATGGCCGCGCCTGCGACGGCATCCGCGAAGGCGTGCGAGCCGAGGATGAAGTCGATGCGCAGGCCCTCGTTGCGGGGGAAGCGCAGCTGCTTGTAGTCCCAGTACGTGTAGCCGGTGGGCACGAGCGGGCGGACGGTGTCGCTGAGGCCCGCATCCAACAGGGCACGGAACGCCTCGCGCTCGGGCGGCGAGACGTGCGTGGTGACGCCCTCGACGACGGTCGGATCGCCGTTATCGGCATCGGTCGGTGCGATGTTGAAGTCGCCGACGAGGGCGAGGGGCAGATCGGGGTTCGCCGCGAGGGTCTCGCGGGTGTAGCCGGTCAGCGCCGCGAGCCAGTCGAGCTTGTAGAGGTAGTGCGGGTCGTCGAGTCCTCGGCCGTTGGGAACGTACAGGCTCCACACGCGCACGCCGTCGATGGTCGCGCCGATGGCGCGGGCCTCCTGCGGGAGGTCGGGCCCCTCGTGCCCCTTCAGGAATCCGGGCATACCGGGAAAGGCCGTCTCGACCTCGGTGATCGGCTCGCGGCTGGCGATCGCGACACCGTTCCACTGGTTCAGGCCGTGCGCGACCACGTGATAGCCGGCCTCCTCGAAGGCCGCGTACGGGAACTGCTCCGGCTTGCACTTGATCTCCTGCATGGCCAGCACGTCGATGTTCTCGCGGACGCAGAACTCCACGGTGCGAACGACGCGTGCGCGGATCGAGTTGACGTTCCAGGTGGCCAGGCGCATGCCTCCAGCCTAGAACCCGGGCCCGACGCCGCACGCCTGAGGCCGATGAACTGTACACCTTTGGACTGGTTGTCCACAGCGGTGGATCGCGCCTGACGCCGGCGGGGTATCTTCCTGGCATGCGCACGCCACTTGCCGAGCTGCTCACTCGCGTCGACGAGCTGAACTCACCCGATTCACCGTTTGTGTTCCGCGCCGTCGGCGACCGCATCCAGGGCTCATGGGACATCGCCCACGTGCAGTACGTCGCTCTCCTGGGCGCCGGACAGATCGACGATGCGTACTCCATTGAGGTGACGTTCGACGAAGACGCGGGCACGTTCGACACGGACGAGACCCAGACGAGGTCGAAGACGTCCGGCGGGTTCTCGACCGACGGGTCGTTCCACTTCGGGGGGAGCACCTCCACGTTCAAGGGCACGCAGTCACGGATGACGCGCAGCTTCGTCGCCGGCACCCGCGTCACGACGCCCGAAGGTGAAGGCACCTCCGCCAGCTGGTCCTTCGACACGGACCGCATCAAGCAGCCCCTCTTCGACTTTCTCGCGGCTAACGGCTGGGAGAAGAAGAAGGGGTTCTTCGGTCGCCTCTTCGGCGGCTGATCCCGCACTCCCCCCCCTCGAACCCCCGAAAAGTCGAACCCCGAATAGAGGATCATCATGACCCAGCCCATGCCCCCCATGTCCCAGCCGCCGCAGCAGCCCGTGGCTGCCCCGAACGGCTCGTACCCCGGCAAGACCCTCGGAATCGTGGGTCTGATCGTCTCGTTCTTCGCGAGCCTGATCGGCCTGATCCTCTCGATCGTCGCCTACTCGCAGTCGAAGAAGGCCGGCTACAAGAACACGCCGGCACTCATCGGCATCATCCTCGGTGCCGTGTTCCTGGTGATCGGCATCATCGTCGCGATCATCCTCGGCACCGTCTTCGCTGGCCTCATCGCGCAGTGCGCCGATCTCGGGCCGGGAACGCACTACGTCGACGGCGTCACCTACACCTGCTCCTGAGCGGCGCGACCTCGCCTGAGCGCCGCGGTGCCTCAGGCGAGGTCCATTCCGGGTGCGTCAGCGGGTCGCGGTGTGAAGCCGTTGCGCTCGTAGAAGGCGGTCCGGCCGCGGGCGGCGAACAGCTGCACGTCCTCGACTCCCCGCCGCCGTGACTCCTCGACGAGCGCATCGAGGATCAGGGCTCCCGCACCGTGCCCCCGCGCCTCGGCCGCCACGATGAGCTCGGTGACGAAGGCATGCAGCACGCCGTCGCTGATGAGGCGGCCCATGCCCACGAGCGCGCCCGCGTCGTCGCGCGCCGAGCACACGACCCAGCTGCCGGCCAGCGCCGTACCCAGCTCCTGCGTCGTGCGCTCGCCCCATCCGGTGCTCGCGTAGAGGGCGGCGAACTCGTCGGCAGTGGGCGGTGTCATGGTGAGGTGCACCATCGGACGCTATCGCGCCCGTGTTAGTCCCGGCGCGCACGGGGTCGGGTGCAGTGCGCTGCGGCGTAGGTTGCGCCCATGACGGTGCCTCGTGCCCTTCGCATCGCCCTGTTGGTCGTGGCGGGGTTCAACCTCGCCTCGGCGGTGGCGGGGATGATCGGGCTGACCGTGGGCGGCGGCATGGGCCTGCCGCTCGAGTGGCTCGACGGCACGCCCTTCGCCTCGTACGTCTGGCCCGGTGTCATCCTCGGCGTCGTCGTCGGCGGGATGCAGGCGCTCGCCGTCATCGCCCAGTACCGCCGGTACGCCCTGGTCTGGGGGCTGCACGTGGCGGCGGGGCTCGTGATGATGATCTGGATCTTCGTCGAGCTGGCGATGCTGCTGGTCTGGTCGCCGCTGCACGGCATCTACTTCGTCACCGGGCTGCTGCAGACCGTGCTCGCGGTGCTGGCGCTCGGTGCGTGGCCGCGTCCGTTCCTCTCGCGCACCGCCGTGAGGCCCTGAGACACTGGCAGCGTGCGAGCCGAACCGAGGGTGCTCTGGACGCTGCTGGAGGCGTTGGACGATCCCGCCCACATCGAGACGCCGGCTGGTTTCGACCGGGCGGCCGCGCGGCGCGCTTTCGTCGAGCTGACCGAGCGACTGTCCGACGCCTTCGAGGCGGAGTGCGCGGCCGATCTGCACGTGCAGGATGCCAGCTTCCATGCCCAGGTCGTCGTCCCTGCTGAGGCTACGGCGACCGGGCAGCGCTTCGTGGTGCGGGTCTCCAACTTCGGCATGCTCGCCGTCATGGCCCTCGAGAACCCGGGTGTGCACGGTGATGAGGAGTTCAGGGCGCGAGCCGATCCTCACGATGTCGAGCGGATCGCGGCGTGTCTGGATGCTGGCGGATACGTCCTCGTTCCCGAGGAGCCGCTCTGGACGCCGTATCGTGGCGCGATTGCGCGACGTGTTTTCGGCAGAGGCGAGCCGACGTGGTGGGACCGGTACTTCGACTACCTGTAACGGGTCCCCGTCCTCACGGCGCATCCGCGTGCGCCTCTAGACTCAATGGTGTGACCGCGGCATCCACTCCCGAGCTCGAATCCGACCGCCAGGCGCTCATCGCGCTCATTGGCGCAGAGGCCGTCTTCCACGGCGATTTCACCCTCTCGAGCGGCAAGAAGGCGTCGTACTACGTCGACATGCGCAAGCTGACGCTCGATCACCGGGCGGCTCCTGCGATCGGCCGGATCATGCTCGATCTGATCCGCGACGTGGACGGCGTGGTCGCCGTCGGCGGGCTCACCCTCGGCGCGGATCCCATCGCCAACGCGGTCATGCACGAGTCGGTGCACGCGGGCACGCCGCTCGACGCGTTCGTCGTGCGCAAGGAGCCCAAGGACCACGGCCGCGGTCGGCAGATCGAGGGCGCGGATGTGGCGGGCAAGCGCGTCGTGGTCGTCGAGGACACCTCCACGACCGGACAGTCCGCGCTCAAGGCCGTCGAGGCGTTGCGCCGCGAGGGCGCTGAGCCCGTCGCCGTCGCCGTCATCGTCGATCGCAAGACCGGAGCGCAGGCCGCCGTCGAGGCCGAGGGTCTGCAGTGGCTCGCCGCGATCGACCTCGACGATCTGGGTCTTCCGGCTCAGTGATGGCTGACGCCCGCATCCGCAATTCAGGAGATCTCCGTTCTGCAGGACGGATGCGGCGCAATCGTCCTGTTGACGGGATTTCTCCTGCAGGGCGGTGCTGACGGTGGATGATCGCACCCTCATGCTGCTGGTCGCGCTGGTGATCACGGCGGGTGCGCTGGTGACGTTCGTCCTGCAGCTCATCCGTTTCCTGCGCCGCGAGCGTGACGATCGAGACGACGACAGGGAGCCGCGCGACGGCTGACGCGCGGCTCAGCTGTGGATAATCTCTGCGCGGGCTGTGCGACGCGTGGCACCCTTCCGGGACACCCCCCGGAAAGGACACGCACATGAAGAAGAGCACCCGCCTGGCCGCAACGATCCTCGCCGCCGCGACCCTCACCGGAGCCGGTGCCGCCGCAGCCGCCCCCGCCTTCGCGGCCGACAACAGGGTCACCCTGTACGGCTTCCCCACGAAGGGCATCTGTCAGGTCGTCGAGCAGGCGACCGGCTGGGCCATCAACGCTTCCGGCCACCAGGTCTACGCCGGCGACGCCTGCGGCTATTGGGGCCCCGACAAGCTCTACGGCTTCAGCATGCTCTACAACTGATTCCCGACGTGAAGGAGACCCCCGGCGCCATACGTGCCGGGGGTCTCCTTCGTTCTGTCTCAGCCGAGACAGGCGCGGGGAGCGAGTCCGGCGGCGCCGAACACCGCGTCGGCGAAGCGGCGACCCATCTGCGCGTAGAGCTCGGTATCGGGATGCAGATTGTCGGGCAACGGATGCACGGCGTGGTCGTCGGGGCCGTAGAGCGATAGCCCATCGAGGTAGTGGATCGCCTCGCCGGCATTGGCGCGTGACGCCGCGACCGCCGCGATCTGACGCCGCGATTCCGTCATGGTGAGCGCGCCCCGACTCACATCCGCCGGGTCGCCCCCGGTGAAGCAGCGCACCCTCCCGTCGTCGAGGAAGTCCACGTCGGCAGGCCCGGGGACGTCCTCGCTGTCGGGCCAGAGGATGGAGGAGACCAGCACGATCGGAGTCCGCGGGTGCCCGATCCGGATGCGGTCGATGAATCCGTGCAGTGCGGGCGTGAAAGTGCGCTGGTCCATCGCTCTGGCGCCAACGATGTTCACTCCCACCTTGAGGGAGATCACGTCCGCGGGTGTCGCGGCGATCGCGTCGGCGACGAACGGGTCGAGCATGCACTGACCCCCGAAGCCGAGGTTCACCAGCTCGAGATCGGCTTGCCTCGCCGCGGTCACGGGCCAGGCGCCGGTCGGCAGCGCAGTCTCCACGCAGTGGCTGATGGAGCTGCCGTGATGAACCCACACCGGACGATCGGAGGGCTCAGCGGCGGCGACCGCAGCATCCGCCTCGATTTCGAGCAGTTCCACCGTCATCCCCTGCGGAAGCCAGACGACCACGGTCTTCGTGCCTTCGGGCAGTGAGAACTCGACCAGCGAAGACGGAGCGAGACTCTCCTCCGACGCTCCGTTATGGGCGAAGCTGACGGTGCGGATCGCGTCGACGGGGGCCATCACCTCTCCGACGATGTCGCCGTCGATCTCGGCGACGAAGGCGTTGTGTGGGCCGAGCAGGTCGTCGAACCGGAGGCGGGTGCAGCGCACGCGCAGACCGAGCTGCGTCGCCGCGGTGACAACGCTCACGCGCACTCCTGCCGCGTTGCTCGTGATGGCCTTGAGCACTTCGCCGTTCGGCGGGAAGTGTGGCCAGGCGCGCCGCGGCAGCCGGATCGGACGCACGCCGTTCTCGCGCACGGCTTCGAGGTGCCCCTGCAGGAGGACGCTGCCGCCGGGGAGCGACACGATCTCGCCGTGCGCGGCGGAAGGGGTCGAGGTGCTCATGCCGCGCCCCTTCCGCAGTGTTCGACGAGGAACGATCGGGTGCGTCCGATCACGGTGTCGCGTTGCGGAAGCTGCGCCCATCCGTGATCTGCTCCGGGGACGACGACCAGTTCTGCGCGGTCGCCGAAGACATCGCCTGCCGTGTACCGCTCGGCATAGGAGACGGGGATGAAGTCGTCGGTGCCGTGCAGGAGCAGCACGGGGCCACCGTAGCCGCGGGCGCTGCCGTAGACATCGAAGGTGCGCGCGTCGTCGCGCATCGCCGGGCCCATCCGCATCCCGAGGAAATCGAAGAAGCCCTCGGTGTCGAGCGCCTCCAAAGACCTGCCCTGGATGAATCCGGAGCGGATCTCATCGACGAACAGCGCGGCCGTCGACCACATCGTCAGCGACCGCACCCGCCGGCCCGCCCGCGCTGCCACCGCGGAGGCGATCACCGCGCCCATGCTCATGCCCACCAGGTGCACGTTCTCGGCGTCCACGAGATCGAGTTCGGCGATCGCTTCCAGCACGATGCCCGCCTGACGGATGTCCCCGGTGGCGGTCGTATCGAAGAAGTCGCCGTCGCTCTCGCCGTGGCCGGCGCGGTCGTAGGCGACCACGCCGATGCCCGCATCCGTCAGCGCCCGCGCGAGCGCGACGAACACTCCCGTGGTCTCGACGCGTGAGCCGCCGAATCCATGCAGGAGCACGGCGGTCGGATGGGGGCCGTCGCCGGCGGGCAGGTAGTGCGAGCCGCGCAGGAGGAGCCCCTCCACCCGGGTCTGAAAAGGTTCGACGGTCATGGATGTCACGGTCTGATCCTCTGCTCAGCGCGCGGATGACGGAACGGCGGGCACGACGGTGAGCAGCTCGTCTTCGACATCGAACTGGTTGCGGACGTTTCGGCGGAACCCGATCCAGCCGATCAGGAAGCCCGCTGCCGCCACGACGGCCACGCCGACGTATACGGCCTGCGGGTTGAGGGCTAGCAGGGCCGGCGTCACGACGTTCAGCCCGGCAGTCGCGAACCGTGCGACGGCATAGATGGTGCCCTGAGCGGTGGCGCGGAGCATGGTGGGGAAGGACTCCTGTGTCCAGACCTTCATGATCGTCTCGAAGCAGAAGGCGCCGGCGAAGGTGGAGACCACGACCGAGATGATGAGCGCGGGCAGTGTGAAACCGAAGAAGACGGGCACGAGGTTGGCCAGGACGACGGCGATCGAGCCGGCCACGAAGTAGCTCATCCGGAACTTCGTGTCGGCCACCGCCATGAACCACAGCGCGCCGAAGATGGCGGCGGGCATCGCGAGAAGCGTCCACTGCTGGTACTCGTTGACCGGGATTCCCGCCACATTGACCGCGACGAAGGTTCCGAAGCTTCCGGCGATGCTGATCGCGAGCGAGGCGAGGGTGTAGTACACCAGCAGCGTCACGAACGGGCGGCGGTAGGGCTGGGCGCCGAAGTCGCGAAGGCGCGCCCGCTCGGCACGAACTGTGTGGACGCCAGCGGCCTTCTCTGCGCGTGCTGTCGACCAGGCCGAGGACTCGGGGATGGTCAGGCGCAGTGCGAGGACGGCGAGCCCGACGATGCCGAACGCCCCGAACATGATGTGCCCGCCGGTGGGTCCCAACGCTCCGAAGAAGATGCCGATGAGCACGGACATCAGGATGCCGAAGCCGCCCAGCAGGTTGGAGAACACGATGATCTTGCCGCGGTTGCGGTCGTCGGCAGCCTCGGCGATGGTGGCGAGCGCCACGGGGAGGTCGGCGCCGACGCCGAGCCCGATGAGGGCGATGCCCGGCACCAGCACGGCCGTCGAGAGCCCGAGGAACGGGGTCAGTGCGCCCAGGACGATGAGCGCCATCGTGGCGAGAAAGACGCTGCGGCGCCCGAAGCGGTCACCCAGGCGCCCACCCAGCAGAGACCCGATGGCGACGCCGGCGGTGAGGACGCCGGTGAGCAGACCGACCTCGTCGGGGCTCAGCCCGGGCGTGCCGGGCCCGGTGGACTGGAAGAGCACGAGGGCGACGCTGATGCCGGTTGTTGCTGCGGCGTCGACGAACGTGGCCATCCCGCAGACGAAACCGACCCACCATGCGTGGGGGGTACGCCCGGGTGCGCTCGCGATAGCGGACATCTTCATACTCCTTCGTATGACGTTCGGCGGAGGGATGCGGGTCATCCCGCGATGATGCTATATCGATTTAGCTGAAATGTGAAGTGAGCGTTCGAAACGGCACGTCATCATCGGCCCGGGACGGCGACGGAGGCGCCGCTGCGCAGCGGCATCCGCACGAGAACCGGTGAGGGGTCACCGGACGGAGCATGCAGCAATCGTGCCGCGCGTCGGCCCAGCTCCTCCTGAGGGAGTGCGAGCGTGGTCAGCTCGGGCTCGACCATGAGGGCCAGCTGGCTGCCGTCGAAGCCGACGATCGAGACATCGCGCGGGACCTCGAGCCCCGCCGCACGCAGAGCCTGATACGCGCCCACCGCCACCGCGTCGTTCACGCAGATGAGGGCCGTAGGGCGTGCGCCGCTCGACAGCAGGTCCGCGACCGCGGCGCGACCGTCGACCGCGTCCCAGTCCTCAGCGATCGGTACCTCTCCGGCCAGGGCCAGCCCGTCCTGTGACAGACGCTCCGCGATGCCCCCCAGACGCTGGGTCAGAGCGAGCGGGTTCCAGTCATGCCACGCGTGACCGCCGGTTCGCCCGGGAGCGAGGGTGCCCACGAACCAGATGTGGCGGTCGTGGCCGGCCGCCCGCAGGAGCTCGGCGGCATCGAAACCTGCGCGTCGTTCGTCGGGGACCACGGCGGGAACCGTATCCGCCTCCTTGCTGACGCAGTTGAGCAGAACGAGCGGCACCGAGCGCAGGAGTGGTGACAGCGCGACTTCGCGCGTGAACATCGAGGCGTAGATGACGCCGTCGATGTGGCGACCGATGAGGCTATGCAGCAGCTGCTCCTCGAGTTCCGGTTCGCCCTGCGTGTCGACCGTGAACAGCAGCGTGTCCTGCCGTCGCAGTTCCTCGAGCGCGCCGCGCACCATCGAATTGGCGAACGACGTGCTGGCGACGAAGTCGGAGACGAGCGCGACGGTGCCCGAGCGCCCGGTGCGCAGGGTCTTGGCCGTCATGTTCGGCCGGTATCCCAACTCGTCCGCCGCTCGGCGGACACGCTCGAAGGTCTCCGCCGACAGCCGCTGGTCGGTGCGGCCGTTCATGACGAACGAGACTGCCGAGGGGGAGACTCCGGCATGCGCGGCGACCTGGGCGAGCGTCACGCGGCGCCCGCTGCCCTCGCGCGGGCGACCGCTCGTCACGAGATGACCTCTCAGATGCCCTCGGGCATCTCCGACTCGACGGGCTCGCGGGCGATGAGCTCCGCCACCGAGGTGAGCACCTCGTCGGGGCGGAACGGGTAGCGCTCGATCTCGGCCGGGTCGCTGATGCCGGTCATGACCAGCACGGTGTGCAGGCCCGCCTCGATGCCAGCGACGACGTCGGTGTCCATGCGGTCGCCGATCATGCCGGTGTTCTCGGAGTGCGCGCCGATGCGGTTGAGCGCGGAGCGGAACATCATCGGGTTCGGCTTGCCCACCACGTACGGCTCCTTGCCGGTGGCCTTCGTGATCATCGCGGCGAACGACCCCGTCGCCGGCACGATGCCGTTCGGAGTGGGGCCCGTCGCATCCGGGTTGGTCACGATGAACCGCGCACCCGCGTTGATGAAGCGGATGGCCTGCGTGATCGCCTCGAACGAGTACTGGCGCGTCTCGCCGACGACGACGTAGTCGGGCTGCGTCTCGGTCATGACGACGCCCGCCTCGTGCAGCGCGGTCGTGAGCCCCGCCTCGCCGATGACGAAGGCCGAGCTGCCGGGCATCTGCGACTTCAGGAACTCCGCTGTCGCAAGCGCCGAGGTCCAGATGCGCTCCTCGGGCACGTCGAGCCCAGAACGCTTCAGGCGCGCACTCAGATCGCGAGGGGTGAAGATCGGGTTGTTCGTGAGCACCAGGAAGGGGGTGCCGGTGTCGCGCCACTGCGCGAGCAGTTCGGCGGCGCCCGGGATCGCCTGGTTGTCGTGCACCAGCACGCCGTCCATGTCGGTCAGCCAGCATTCGATGTCATCGCGCGTGCGCATGGCCTCAGCCTAGGGCTCCCGCGGGCGGTATCCGAGCGCGCGGAGCCAGGTCATAGCGGCGTCCGAGGGCTGGCCAGGCTACCGGGCTGCGAAGGACCGCTCAAGAGTGCGCGGGGCGGCACGCGCGGCGCACTAGGGTCGTACGCGTGAGCGCTCGCGAGGCGGATTGGGATCCGCGCCGGCTGCCCGACCTGACGGGTCGGACCTACCTGGTGACGGGCTCGAACGCGGGCCTCGGGTACTTCGCCAGCGAGCAGCTCGTGAACGCCGGCGCGCGCGTCATCATGACCGGCCGCAACCCCAACCGGCTCGCCGCCGCCCGCGCCGCCGTGTCGGCACGCCTGCCCCATGCGACGGGCTCCGCCGAGACGCTGCTGCTGGACACGAGCAACCTCGGCTCGGTGCGCGCTGCGGCCGCCACGGTCCGGCAGCGCGGGCGCCTCGACGGCCTGCTGCTGAACGCGGGGATCGTGCATCCGCCGGCGCAACGCGAGACCACGCGGGACGGCAATGAGCTCGTGCTCGCCACCAACGCGCTCGGCCACTTCGCCCTGGCGGGCGCACTGCTGACGACGCTCGCCGCCCGCCGCGGCCGGATGGTGTGGCTCGGCAGCATGTCGACGTCGATCTCGAAGTACGACCCCGTCGATCCGCAGCTCGTCGAGCGCTACTCGCCGTGGCGCGCGTACGTGCAGTCGAAGGCCGTCACCACGGTCGTCGGGCTCGAGGCGGACCGCCGCCTGCGCGAGGCCCGCGTTCCCGTGACGAGCGTGATCGCCCACCCCGGCTACTCCACGAGCGGCCGCACGGTCGGCATCCGGGGTGTCAACGAGCCGTCGCGCTGGGGCCGGTTCCTCGACAATCTGCAGGCTCCCGTCACGCAGTCCAAGGAGGCCGGTGCCTGGGCGCTCGTTCGCGCGCTCGTCGACCCCGAGGTCGAGGGCGGGCAGATGTGGGGGCCCGGTCGCATCGTCACGGGTCAGCCCCGGGCCGCGAAGCCCACGCCGTTCCTGCGGGAGCGGGCGATCGGCGAGCGGCTGTGGCTCATGTGCGAGGCGGCCACGCGGATGCGGTGGCCCTTCGAGGCGGCGCGCCGCTGACCGCGGCGGGCGCCGCATCCGACCGCGTCAGGCGGAGAGCCAGATCGCGTCGTGCGCGGCCGGCGGGATGCTGATCTCGGTGCCGTCCACGCGGACGCGCAGGGCAGGAGCGGGCTCGAGCACCTCCACGCGGTGGTCCACGTCGAGCCCCCGGCGTTCGAGTTCGCGCAGCAGGTCGGGGTCGCGGTCGTTGACGCGCAGCACGCGACCCACGTGCCCCGCCTGCGCGTCTGCGAGCAGCACGAACGGCACGCGCTCGACCTGACCGAACACGTCCGGGATGGCATCGCCGTGGGGATCGAAACGAGGCCGACCGAGGCGTTCGTCGATGCGGTCGAGCAGTCGGTCGCTGAGGGCGTGCTCGAGGATCTCGGCCTCGTCGTGCACCTCGTCCCAGGTGTAGCCGTACTCGCGCACGAGCCACGTCTCGACGAGTCGGTGGCGACGGACGATCGCCGCGGCGCGCGCGAGGCCCTTCTCGGTCAGCGTGATCGGGCCGTACCGGCGGTGGCTCACGAGACCCGCAGCGGCGAGCTTCTGCACCATCTCGGTGACGCTCGACGGCGCGAGCCCCAGCTGTTGCGCGAGCTGCGAGGGCGTGATCCGCTCGTCCTGCCATTCCGTGTGCTGGTACACGACCTTCAGGTAGTCGTCGACGGCTGCGGATGTGGGCACCCCGTCAGGCTACCCGCCCGTGATGACGAGCCAGATGAGCAGCGCGTTGAGAGCCACCAGGAACACGGATGCGGCCGCTCCCGCGACCGTCGTGGCGATCCGGTTGCGGTACCGGCCGAGCAGACCGCGCTGCGCCGTCAACCAGACGAGGGGGATGAGGGCGAACGGGATTCCGAACGAGAGCACGACCTGGCTGAGCACCAGGGCGAGCGTCGGGTCGAGCCCGAGCCCCAGGATCACGAGGGCGGGGATGAGGGTCACGAGCCGCCGAGCCAGCAGCGGCACGCGCACGTGCAGCAGCCCCTTCATGATCTCGGAGCCGGCGTAGGCGCCGACCGAGGTCGAGGCCAGCCCGCTCGCGAGCAGGCCCACCGCGAAGAGCGTCGCGATGACGGGGCCGAGTCCCGCGGACAGCGCCGCGTACGCGCCCTCGAGCGAGTCGGTGCCGGGAACGCCTGCGAGGCTGGATGCGGCCAGCAGCAGCATGATGAGGTTCGTCGTGCCGGCGACGGCCATGGCGATCGTGACGTCCCACCGTGTGGCGCGCAGCAACCGGCGTTCGCGATCGGCGGGGGCGCCATCGGTCAGCGGGAAGCGGTCGCGCGCCAGCGAGGAGTGCGCGTAGATCGCGTGCGGCATGACGGTCGCGCCCAGGATGGATGCGGCCAGCAGCACCGAGTCGGTGCCCTCGAAGCGCGGCACGAGGCCCTGCACCAGGCCGCCCGCATCCGGCGGCGAGAAGATGATCCCGGTGCAGAAGCCGATCACGATGACGATGAGCATCGTGATGACGATGGTCTCGAAGGCGCGCGCGCCGCGGCGCGACTGCACCGTCAGCACGATCATCGACACGACACCAGTGATGACCCCGCCCCACAGGAGCGGGATGCCGAACAGCAGGTTGAGCGCGACCGCGCCGCCGATGACCTCGGCCACATCCGTCGCCATCGCCACGAGCTCGGCCTGCAGCCAGTAGAGCCGTCGGGCCCACGGACGGCGGATGCGGCGGCCGAGGAGGTCGGGCAGGCTCTGGCCGGTGACGATCCCGAGCTTCGCCGAGAGGTACTGGATCAGCCAGGCCATGAGGTTGCCGAGCACCACGACCCACACCAGCAGGTAACCGAACGTCGCGCCCGCGGTCATGTTCGCGGCGACGTTTCCCGGGTCGAGGTAAGCCACCCCGGCGACCAGCGCCGGCCCGAGCAGCCACGCCATCCGACGCGCGGGCGCCTGCGGCGGCGCGGCGGTCAGAGTTTTCGGCATGCCGAAACCGTACCTCATTTTTCGGCTGCCCGAAAAGTGTCCTTCCATCGAGTGAGAAGCAACGGCGGGCGCCGCTAGCCTGGATGGATGACGGATGCGGGTGAGCCCGAGGACACGACCGCGGACACCGCTCCCGAGCACGGCGTCGGGCCCTGGGAGGGGCCCTGGCCAGAGGATGCGCACTTCGATCCCGGCCTGCTCGCCGCGGGCGACCGCCGCAACGTGATCGATCGCTACCGCTACTGGCGCATGGAGGCGATCGTCGCCGATCTCGACGCCCACCGGCACGGCTTCCACGTGGCGATCGAGAACTGGCAGCACGACATGAACATCGGCTCGATCGTCCGCAGCGCCAACGCGTTCGCCGCCGCCGAAGTGCACATCATCGGTCGGCGTCGCTGGAACAAGCGCGGCGCCATGGTCACCGATCGCTATCAGCACCTGCGCCACCACGACGACGTCGCGGCGTTCGCGGCGTGGGCTGGCGCCGAGGAGATCCCCGTCATCGCCGTCGACAACGTGCCCGGCTCCGTCCCCGTGCAGGATGCGGAGCTTCCCGAACGCTGCGTGCTCGTGTTCGGCCAGGAGGGGCCCGGCCTCTCGCCCGAGGCCGTGGCGGCCGCATCCGGAGTCGTGGAGATCTCCCAGTACGGATCGACGCGGTCGATCAATGCGGCCGCCGCGGCCGCCGTCGTGATGTACGAGTGGTGTCGCCGCTGGGCGCGCTGAGACGCATACGCTCCCGCAACATGGCGTGACGTGGACTGTTCCTCCCGAACCTGGGAGGACCCATGCCTCACACCCGCATCTCACCCGCCCGTCTCGTCGCCGCCCTCGCGGCCGGCGCCGTCGTGGTGCTGCTGACCCTCGCGCCCTGGGCCTTCGTGCATCCGCTGCGGGGACGCGTCGTCTGGCTGCTGCAGGATCTTGCCGACCCCGTCATGACGTGGCTCCCGGGCGGGCCGGATCAGGTGCTCAACACCCTGCTGTTCATCCCGTTGGGCGCGACCATCGCGCTGCTTCTGCCGCGCCGCGCGTGGCTGCTCGCGATCGTCGCGGGCTTCGCGCTGTCGGCAGTGGTGGAGATCGCGCAGGAATCGATCCCCGGCCGCGTGCCGGATGCGGGCGACGTGCTCTGGAACACCTGCGGCGGGGCGATCGGTGTGATCGTGGTGAGCCTCATCCGCCTGCTCGGAGCGACTCAGCGCGGCAGATGAACCGTGACCTGCAGCCCGCCGGTGGGGCGCGCCGCGACGGCCAGTGTCGCCCCGTGGGCACGCACGATCGACGCGACGATCGCGAGTCCCAGACCGGCGCCGGAGCGACCCGGTGCGCCGCGGGTGCGGCCCGCGCCGCGCACGAAGGGCTCGGTCAGGGTCGCGGCGACCTCGGGCGTCAGCTGATCGCCGCCGTTCTCGACGATCAGCGCGCCCTCGCGCACGCGCACCAGCATCCATCCGTCGTCGACGTTGTGCACCACGGCGTTGCGCACGAGGTTGGCCGCGAGTCTCGCAAGGAGCGCCTCGTCGGCGGTGACGACGGAGGGACGCAGGTCGGTGTCGATGCGGATGCGGGCGGCCTCCGCATCCGCGCGGACGTCCGCCAGCGCCGTCTCGACGACCGCGGCCAGGTCCACGCGCTGGAGGGCGAGGGGTGCGCCGCGACCCACCCGCGCGAGCGTGAGCAGCGCCTCGGTCGCCTCGATCGCGCGGTCGTTCGTCTGGCCGATGCGGGACAGCGTCGTCTCGATGTCGCGTCCGGCGGGATCCGCCTGGGCCACCTCGACGAGCGTGCGGATGACGGCGTGCGGGGTGCGCAGCTCGTGCGAGGCGTTCGCAGCGAACCGGCGCTCTTCGTCGAGGGTGCGCTCGATGCGGTCGAGCATCGCGTCCAGGGTGTCGGCGAGTTCGGTCAGCTCGTCGCGGCGCCCGGGCAGCGCGACCCGGTGATCGAGGCGGCCGTCGCGCACCAGGGCGACCGCATCCGTCATCCGGCGCAGCGGACGCAGCACGATCCCCGCGAGGATCCAGCCGCCGACGAGGCCGAACAGCACGAGCGCGATGATCGCCCAGACCGCGTAGCGCGTGAACACTTCGAGGAGATTCGCGCGGTTGGGCGCCCAGTCGCCGTCGGTGCCGAACAGCGCGCCCTCGGGCACAAAACGCAGCACGAGGAGCCCGACGACCACCAGCGCGCCGCCGGCGACGATGAGGAAGCCGGCGTAGCTGAGCGCGAGCTTCAGACGGATCGAGACGCCCACGCGACGAGGCGTCACGGCAGCATCCGGTAGCCGACGCCCGGCACGGTCTCGATGACCCACGGTTCCCCGAGACGCTTGCGCAGCGTCGAGATCGTGATGCGCACGGCGTTCGTGAAGGGGTCGGCGTTCTCGTCCCACGCCCGTTCCAGGAGGTCCTCCGCGCTGACGACGCCGCCGTCGGCGCTCATCAGCACGTCGAGCACCGCGAACTGCTTGCGCGTGAGGGCGACGTAGCGCCCGTCGCGGAACACCTCGCGCCGAAAGCGGTCGAGGGTCACACCCGCGCGCTCGGACGTAGGAGGTGCAGCCGCGGCAGGGCGGCGCCCGAGCGCGCGCAACCGAAGCACGAGCTCGCGCAGGGCGAACGGCTTGGTGAGGTAGTCGTCGGCGCCGCTCGCGAAGCCGGTCTCCTTGTCGTCGAGACGGTCGGCGGCGGTGAGCATGAGGATGCGGGGAGCGGTTGCCGCGGCCGTGAGACGGCGTGCGATCTCGTCGCCGTTCGGGCCGGGGATGTCTCGGTCGAGCACGACGACGTCGTAGGAGTTGACGGCGAGCTGCTCAAGGGCCGTGTCGCCGTCACCGGCGATGTCGGCGGCGATCGCCTCGAGACGCAGCCCGTCGCGGATCGCCTCGGCGAGGAACAACTCGTCCTCGACGATCAGCACCCGCATGCGGCGAGTCTAGGTGGGGGCGCATATCGGGGGCATATCCGATTGTGCTGACACTGTGGCAACACGCATCCGCGTGGGATGTGGGCATGCACAGTTCCGTCGCACCCGCATCCGTTGTCGCTCCGGCCCGGCCGCACCGGCTCGTGTTCGCCGCGCTCGGTCTCGTCGCCGCGATCCTCGTGGTCGCCCTGGCCGGCGTGCTGCTGCGCGGGGCGCTGATCCCGGCCTCGCCGTTCGAGCCGAATGAGGCGAACGGCCTCATCCGGGGCGATCAGGCCGTCACCGTCGCCGACGAGAATCTGCCCGCCATCGCCGGGCTCGACGCGGGGCTGCGCAATGCGATGCGCGCCGCGACGGCCGACGCGGCGGGTGACGGAGTGGCGCTGCTGATCTCCAGCGGATGGCGCAGTGAGGCCTACCAGCGGTGGCTGCTGGGCGATGCCATTCGTTATTACGGCGACGAGGCGACCGCGCGTCGGTTCGTGGCGACCCCGGAGGCCTCGCAACATGTGACGGGTGACGCCGTCGACATCGGGCCCCTCGACGCGCAGCTCTGGCTCGGGGAGCACGGTGCGGCGCACGGCCTGTGCCAGACCTACGCCAACGAACGCTGGCACTTCGAGTTGGCGACGACTCCCGGCGGCATCTGCCCCGACATGCGCGCGGATGCCACATCCTGACGTGGGGGGGCATGACGGTGCGGTGCCGCCGGGTGCGACGCGCCGCCGAGCGAGCACCCGATTATCGAGCGAGCACTCGATCGCATGCTCGCTCGATGATCGGATGCTCACTGGGTGAGAACTCGCCGTTGCGAGAGAGGCGCGCATCTGCTTCAGTGAGCCTGGATCTCGCTGACTGGGGGTGAGGTCGGTTCTCACTTCTGGGGGAGTGTGATGGCGAACGAAGCCGGGTGGTTTCCCGACCCGAAGAACGGGAATCAGTGGCGCTGGTGGGACGGCCGGCAGTGGACGGATCGTGTGGCGCCCACGGGGAGTCCGGCAGCGCCGAAGCGGGATGCGAGCCGGTCCTGGCTCGGGGTGCCGGTGTGGGGCTGGGTGCTCGTCGCCGCCGCCCTCGTGACGCTGACGGTCGTCGTGCCGTGGCTGGTCGCGCTGGGCGCGCTGAGCGTCCTCGTGACGGGAATCGTCGCGATCGCAGCCGGAACGCCCACGTGGTTGCGGCTGCGCACACGCCGCATGGCCGTCGCCGTGGCGGGCGGCGCAGCCGTACTCGTTCTCGTGACGGGGACGGTAGCGGCCGCCACCAGCGTGGGCCGTTCTGTGGAGGTCAGCACGGTCGGAGCCGCCTCGTCGGCCAGCCCGACGCCTGAGCACACGACGACCCGTGCTCCGAGCCCGACCCCCACCCCGGTCACCACGACGCGCGACGAGAGCGTGACGGAGGCCATCCCCTTCGAGAGGACGACGGGAGAGGACCCATCGCTGACCCGTGGCGAGACGAGGGTGTCGGTGGCAGGAGCCGATGGCGAACTCACCCGCACGTTCCGCGTGACCCTCGTCGACGGCGTCGAGGTGAAGCGCGAGCAGATCGCAGAGACGGTGACGCGCGCCCCGGTCACCGAGGTGACGGTGGTCGGCACGTACGATCCGCCGGCTGCAGCACCGGCCCCGGCGGCCCCTGCCCCGGCACAGGGCGGTTGCGATCCGAACTACGCGGACGGATGCGTCCCGATCGCCTCCGACGTGGACTGCGCGGGTGGAAGCGGCAACGGGCCGGCGTACTTCTCCGGAACGGCGCGGGTCGTCGGATCGGACATCTACGACCTCGACCGTGACGGTGACGGGATCGCCTGCGACTCCTGAGCCCGCATCCCGAGTCCTCTGACGGGGCCGGTTGCCCGCATCCGGTCTCGTCGTCTGCGTGTCTCCCGTGCCCGTGTGTGTCTCTGGCCGCGTCTGTGTCCCAGTTGTGCACGTCTGGCGCGCCCCACCCGTGCATAAGTGAGACACGAAGGGGGTGCCCGGGCATGCGTGTCTCACTTGTGCACGGAACAGCCCGCGTGGGGGTGAAGGTGTGAGACACGCAGGACGGGTGAATCGCGCCTGCGCCGGAGCGCCTGCGCCGGAGCGCCCGCACCGGAGCGCCTGCACCGGAGCGCCCGCGCGCGGCGTTGGCGCGCGGTGTCGGATGCGGCGCGCGCTCAGGCGGGGATGCGCATCCAGGCGCCGGTGCGCACGCGCCACCCGAGGGTGACGGCGCGGGCCAGCATGTAGACGCCGAAGAAGGCGACCGCGAGCCAGGCCAGGCCCGCTGCCCCCGCCGCGCCCGCCCAGATCAGCACGAGCAACGCCGGAACGAACGGCACCAGGTTGGCGAGTCCCGCGAGGGCGAGGTACTTGCCGTCCCCGGCGCCGATGAGCACGCCGTCGAGCACGAACACGACGGCGCACAGCGGCTGAGCGACGGCGAGCACGATCAGGGCGGGCTGCACGAGCGCGGCGATGGCCGCATCCGAGGTGAAGACGAGACCGATCACGCCCGAGAAGCCGCCGATCAACGCCCCCACGATCACGCCGAACCACACGCCCCAGGCCACCGTGCGGCCGAGCACGCGACGCACGAAGGCGGGGTCGTCCTCGCCGAGCCCGCGGCCCACCAGAGCCTGCGCCGCGATCGCCAGCGCATCGAGGGCGAACGCGGCGGTCGAGAAGATCGTGAACGCCACCTGCCAGCCGGCGAGCTCAGGGGTGCCGAGAGCTGTGGCCACGGCGACCGTGGCCAGCAGCGCCGCGCGCAACGAGACGGTGCGCAGGAACATCCAGCCGCCGCTGCGCGCGGCGCCCGACACGCTGTCGCGACGCGGACGAACGGATGCGGCATGCCGCCGCGCCAGCCGCCCCACCACCAGCGCATACACGGCGACCATGCCCCACTGCGCCACGACGGTTCCGACCGCGGAGCCGGCGATGCCCCATCCGAATCCGTAGATGAACAGCCAGTTCAGCCCCGCGTTCGCCGTGAACCCGGCGCCGGCGATCCACAGCGGGGTGACCGTGTCCTGCATGCCGCGCAGCAGACCCGTCGCCGCGAACACGATCAGCATGGCAGGCAGTCCCCACATCGAGATGCCGAGGTACGCCTCCGCCTCCGCCGCGACGTCGGCGGCGGGTGCGAACAGGCCGACGAGCGTGGGCGTCGTGAGGTACCCGACCACGGCGAGGATGAACCCGAGTCCGAGTGCCAGCCACATCCCGTCGATACCGGCGGTCACCGCCGAGCCGTGCTGACCCGCGCCGAAACGACGCGCCACCGCGGGGGTCGTCGAGTAGGCCAGGAACACCATCAGCCCGACGATCGTCTGCAGCACGGCGGATGCGATACCGAGTCCTGCGAGCGGCACGACGCCGAGATGTCCGATCATCGCGGCATCGATGATGAGGAACAGCGGCTCCGCGATGAGCGCGCCGAGCGCGGGCACCGCGAGGGTCAGAATCTGCCGATTGAGTGTCGCCGCCACCCCTCGACCCTATTGACCCGCACCGACGCGCCGCATCCGCCCGCTCTTTCGCGCGAGACTGCATCTTTCGCACGAGATCACTGTCATTACCCGTGATCTCGTGCTCGAAATGCAGTCTCGCGGGTTCTAGGAGGGATGCGGCGGCTCTCGCGGCGGGCTGGAGCCCCCACTCAGCGGCGCGGCATATCCTGTGCGCATGACCGACTCCCCCCGTTCCGGTCTCGCGCTCGACGAGCTGAGCAACGAGATCCGCCCGCAGGACGACCTGTTCCGCTACGTCAACGGCGAATGGATCGCCCGGACCGAGATTCCCGAGGACAAGGCGCGCTGGGGCTCCTTCCACCTCCTCGCCGAGCAGGCCGAGAAGGACGTGCGCGCCATCATCCTCGAGTCGCAGGATGCCGAGCCGGGCACCGAGGCGCGCAAGATCGGCGACCTGTACGCGAGCTTCATGGACACCGAGCGCATCGCCGAGCGCGGCACCGAGCCGCTCGCCGACCAGCTGGCGCGCGTGGATGCGGTGAGCGACGTCGCCTCCCTGCTCCGACTCGTGGGCGAGCTGGAGCGCGACGGGATCGGCGGCATCGTCGAGCTCTACGTCGAGCCCGATCCCGGCAACCCGCAGCGCTACCTGCCCTTCTTCATCCAGGGCGGCCTGTCGATGCCGGACGAGAGCTACTACCGCCTCGACTCGTTCGAGGAGACCCGACAGGCGCTGCGCCGGCACATCGAGCGCATCCTGACGCTCGCCGACGTCGCGGATGCCGCGGATGCCGCGGAGCGCGTCGTGTCGCTGGAGACCGAGCTGGCGGCGCACCACTGGGACAACGTCCGCAGCCGCGATGCCGTGGCGACCTACAACCTGAAGACGTGGGACGAGGTCGTGGCGATGGCGGGCGTGGACCTCGCGCCCTGGCTCGAGGGCGTCGCCCCGCACCATCCGGATGCGTTCGCCGAGATCGTCGTCTCGCAGCCGAGCTTCATCGAGGCGCTGGGAACGGTGCTCACCGAGCAGCGCCTCGAGGACTGGAAGGCGTGGCTGCGCTTCAAGATCGTGCACGCCGCCGCGGCCTTCCTCCCCGACTCGTTCGTCGACGAGAACTTCTCGTTCTACGGCACGCAGCTCACCGGCGTTCCGGTCAACCGCGAGCGCTGGAAGCGCGCCGTCAGCCTCGTCGAGGCGGCGCTCGGAGAGGCCGTCGGCAAGGTCTACGTCGAGCGGCACTTCCCGCCGACCGCCAAGGCCGCCATGGACGAACTGGTCGCGAACCTCATCGAGGCCTACCGCCAGTCGATCTCGCAGCTCGAGTGGATGAGCCCCGAGACGCGCGAGCGGGCGCTCGCCAAGCTCGACGCGTTCACGCCGAAGATCGGTTACCCGGTGAAGTGGAAGGACTACTCGGGTCTCGAGCTGGATCCGGCCGATCTCGTCGGCAACGTCCGTCGCGCGCACGTGCACGAGCACGACCGTCAGCTGGGCAAGGTCGGGCAGCCGATCGACCGCGACGAGTGGTACATGACGCCGCAGACGGTCAACGCGTACTACAACCCGCTGATGAACGAGATCGTGTTCCCCGCCGCGATCCTGCAGTATCCGTTCTTCGACGAGACCCGGGATGCGGCCGCGAACTACGGCGGCATCGGCGCGGTCATCGGTCACGAGATCGGGCACGGGTTCGACGACCAGGGCAGCCGCTTCGACGGCGACGGGTCGCTGCGCGACTGGTGGACGGATGCGGACCGCGAAGCGTTCGAGCAGCTGACGAAGAACCTCATCGCCCAGTACGACGCGCTCGTGCCTCAGGGGCTGCCGGAGGAGAACCACGTCAACGGCGCGCTCACGATCGGTGAGAACATCGGCGATCTCGGCGGGCTCGGCATCGCGATCCGCGCCTACCGGCTGTCGCTGGGGGATGCGGAGGATCCGGTCATCGATGGAATGACCGGCATTCAGCGTCTTCTGCTCAGCTGGGCGCAGATCTGGCAGCAGAAGAGCCGCGACGCAGAGGCGATCCGTCTGCTGACGATTGATCCGCACTCGCCGAACGAGTTCCGCTGCAACCAGATCGTGCGCAACATCGACGCGTTCTACGAGGCGTTCGACGTCACCGAGGGGGATGCGCTGTGGCTCGACGCCGACCAGCGCGTCACCATCTGGTAACTGCGTCGTGACCCGTCGGGCGTAGTCTCGCCCGCATCCCCGCACCCGAACCGGTAGGAAGGACCCGCGCCGTGCCCAGCTCTCCCGAGGCCTCTCGCGGAACGGAATCGGCGCCGCCCTCGCGGCGGGGGGCGAAGCGGCTGCCACGCCGCGCCGCCGCGGGACGGCGTTCGTTCACCTCGACCCTGAAAGCCCTCGACGCGCTCGCCGCGTCGGGGGCGCAGGTGTCGGTGCGGATCGACGACCTGGACCTCGGTTCGGCGGTGCTCGCCGGCGACGACTTCCGCAGCCTGCCGATCGCGGGGCTCGGGGTCGTGCCGTTGCTCGTGGAGACGGCCGCGCAGTTCGAGGCGGGCACCCTGGATCCGTTGGAGATCATCGATCGCGCAGGCATCGAACCCGTCGCCGTATCGGGTCTCTGGCAGCACCTGAAGGCGCCCGCGCTGCCGCTCATCGATGTGGCGCTGCTGGCCGCGTCGTCGGGAGACGCCCTCGCGGCCAACGCGCTCATGTCGCGGGTGGGGCTCCCCGCGGTGCGCGCCCGCGTCGAGCAGCTCGGACTCACGCGCTCCGCCCTGATGGACAGCTTCCGCGATACCCGCGGGCCCGACGATGCGCCGCATGTGGCGCTCGGCGCGGCCCGCGAGTACGCCCACCTGTTCGCGGAGCTGGTCAACAGCACCGCCGTCAGCGCCGGGGTGAGCGCGCAGGTCGCCGAGTGGCTGAGTCACGGCCATGACCTGTCGCTCGTGGCCGCCGCCACCGGGCTCGATCCGTTCGCGCACGACAACGACGAGCACGGACTGCTGTTCGTGAACAAGACCGGGCGGGCATCCGGCATCCGCACCGAGGCCGGCGTGCTCGCCGGCCCCCGCGCCGGCGTGGCCTATGCGCTGTTCGTGTGCTTCGACGACCTCTCCATCGCGCACCGGCTGCGGGTGCACGACGCGTTCCGCGTGCTCGGGGTCGAGCTCATGGAGTACGTGTACTGAGCTCTCAGCCGCGTCGGCGGACTCCTCGCGCGACGAGCATCGCGACGGTGCCCGCGGCGAGCAGCCCGAGGCTCGCGAACCCGAAGGGCAGCGGGTCGACCCCGCTGTGAGCAAGCTCCGTGACGCCCGGAGCGGACACCGGGCCGGGCGCTGAGGTGGGGCCGGGCGCGAGGTCCCACGCGGCGATGAGGGTGAGGTCGCCCGCGAGAGGCGTCGCGAAGTCGTAGGCGGCGCCTGCGGCGCGCCATCCGTTGAAGGTGTAGCCGTCGCGGACGGGATCGACCGGGCGCGTGACGGCGGCGCCCGCATCCAGCACGACCGACTGGGCGTCGACAGCACTGCCGCCGGCCGTGTCGAAGACGACGGTCGCCACCGCGGTGGTGGGCAGGTCGTTCCACGTCGGCTCGGTGTAGCCGCCCGCGAAGCGGGCCTCGCCGAATCGCCACGGGTACAGTGCGGTGGCCGGCGGTGTGGTCGCGATCGTGCCGAAGGTGGCGGGCGGCGCACCCCGCAGCTCGATGACGGCGAGCGGGTTGTCGCCGAAGGGCGCGAAGCCCAGGCTCGTGACGGTGGAGGGCAGTGTCACGCGCTCCAGCTGGTTCTGCGTGAAGGCGAGGGTGCCGATGCCGGTGAGTCCTTCGGCGAACGTCACGGTGCTCAGGGCGTTGAGCGCGAACGCCTGATCGCCGATCGCGCGCACGGACGCGGGCAGCGTCAACGAGGTGAGCGCGTTGCTCTGGAAGGCCGCGGCGCCGATGTCGATGAGCGAATCCGGAAGGCTGAGCGAGGTCAGCCCGACGCCGCCCGTGCGGTCGAAGGCACTGTCGCCGATCGCCGTGACGGTGTAAGCGACGCCTCCGACGGTGATCTGGCGGGGGATGACGACGGCGGAGGTCGGTACGACCTGTCCGGTGACCGTGGCGGTGTCGGCGGCGAGTGCGTACGTCAGCCCGTCGACCTCGGTGTCGGCGGCGGATGCGGTGGGCGCCGCGGCGAGCAGCAGCACGCCGGCGAGGGCGCCGGCACCCAGTGCCTGGAGGGCCAGGCGGAGGCGTCGGGGAGCGGGACGATGTGTGTCGGGCATGGCCGGACGCTATCGACGCCGCCGCCGGGCGGCGGTGATCGCTGAGGAGCCGTCACTTCCGCGCGGTCAGCGGGTGACGCTGCGCCACACCTCCCAGAGCGCGTGGGCGGAGGCGGCATCCGCACCGACGATCGCAGGCCCTCCGAGCGGATGCGGGTTCTCCCGGCCCTCTCCGTCGAGCACCGTCCCGCCGGCCTCCGCGACGATGAGCAGCGCCGCCGCGTGGTCGATCGGACTGTAGCGGTGCACCATGGCTGCGTGGCCGCGTCCGAGGGCGACACCGGCGAGCGTCGCCGTGCCCGAGCCCTGTACGCGCACCGTGCAGTAGCGGCGGCCGAGGGCGTCGAGGAGTTCGTGGAAGCCGTCCCAGGCGACAGCGCCCGCCAGCTCTGTCGCCACAATCCGGCCGGCGAGCGGATCGGTGCGCGCGGCGCCGGGGATGCGCAGCAGACGGTGGCCTGCGCGCCACGCCCCGTGACCGGCCCGAGCCAGCACGGTCACGCCGGTCGGGATCCCGTGCGTCGCCGGCCCGACCGGGTCGTGGACCGCACCGACGACGGGTCGGCCGTTCTCGACGAGAGCGAGCGAGAAGCTCGTCCAGGGCACCCCGTTGGCGAGATTCGCCGTGCCGTCGACGGGATCGAGATACCAGCAGGGCCGTGCAGCATCCGGTTCGCCGCCGTACTCCTCGCCCACGAACGCGTGGTCGGGAAACTGCGCACCGATCACCTCGCGCACGTATCGCTCGACGCTGCGATCGACCTGCGTGACGTGATCGGCCGGGTCCGTTTTGGTCTCCACGGCACCGATCCCGCGGCGCCTGGCCGCGGCGATGAACTCGGCCGCGCCGCGCGCGAGCTCGTCCACGACCGCCGCGCGCCGCGCGCCGTGGTCGACCGCGCCGGCGCGCACCGCGTCGCGCACGAGCGCGAACGCGTTCGTCGTGATCGAGTCGACGCCGATCCGGGCGAGGTGGGCGGCCTGGGCGCCGTCGTCGACCGTCCACACGGCCACGTGCAGGCCCAGGCCGTGTACCGCGGCGACGAAGTCTTTACCGACCCGCAGGTGCTGCGCGTTGATCACGGTCGGTCGCAGCGTGCGGATGTCGGCCGCCGTGGGCGGCGTGACGTCGCGCCACGGCATCCAGATCACCGCGTCCGGGAGAGCCTGGCGCACGCGGGCCATCGCGTGCGCGTCTCCGCACCAGGCGGTGCGCGTGTCGGTGTCGCTGTGCCGAACGACGGATGCGGCAGCATCCGCCGGCTCCGTCGCGTCCATGTCGATGAGCAGGGTGACGCCCGTGCCGTGCAGGGTCTCGAGCACGGAGGCGAGGGTGGGGATGCGGCGCGCTCCGCCGCCGAGCTCGCGCAGCTCGTCGAGCGCGACCTCGGCCACGGGTCGCGGGTCGTGCCAGAGCCGCTCGAGGGTCTCGTCGTGCAACAGCACGACCTCGCCGTCCGCGGTGAGGCGCACATCGACCTCGACCCACGTCGCCCCGGCGTCGACGGCGGCTCGGACCGCGGCCAGGGTGTTCTCGCGGGCGCCGCCCGCCGTCTCGTCGTGCAGCCCGCGATGGGCGACCAGCCGCACCTCGTGGTGGCTCATGCGACGGCCGCGACGGTGTCGGCGCTCGTCGCATCCAATACGCCGTCTCGATAGCGGAGGGCTCGCGCCCACCGCACCCGCACCTCGTCGCCGGGTCGCCAGCTGCGGTCGCCCACGAGCGCGCGCACGGTCGCTCCGCGCACGGAGAGCACGACCTCGTCGAGGTGGCCGCGCGGCACGGTGCGCACAACGTGAGCGGGAATCCCGTCGCCTCCGATGACCACATGTTCCGGACGCACGAGCCAGCGGACGCCGTCCTCGCCGGCATCCAGATCGAGGGAGGACAGCAGGTTGGCCGCTCCCACGAAACCGGCGACGAACTCGGTCGCGGGGCGCCGATACAGTTCGCTCGGTGTGGCGATCTGCTCGATCCGGCCGCCGTTCATCACCGCGATCCGATCCGACACGGCCATCGCCTCGTCCTGGTCATGGGTGACGAGCACGGTCGTGATGCCGAGCCGTTGCTGGATGTCGCGGATCTCCTCGCGTACGCGCACGCGCAGCTTGGCGTCGAGGTTGGAGAGCGGCTCGTCGAGCAGGAGCAGCGCGGGGCGGCGCACGAGGGCGCGGGCGAGTGAGGCGCGCTGCTGTTCGCCGCCGGAGATGCGCGCGGGGCGCGAGCGCGCGTGGTGGGAGAGCCCCACGAGTTCGAGCGCCTCGTCCACGCGCCGTGTGATCTCGGCGCGCGGGACCCGCGCGATCCGCAAGGGGAAGCCGACGTTCTTCGCGACCGTCATGTGCGGCCACAGCGCGTAGTTCTGGAACACCATGGCGCTCGGGCGTCGCTCGGGTCCGAGCGATGTCACGTCTTCGCCGGCCACCTCGACCCGCCCGGCGTCGGGGCTGAGGAAGCCGGCGATCATGCGCAGCGTGGTCGTCTTGCCGCATCCGGAAGGCCCGAGCAGAGAGACGAGCTCGCCCTGCGCGATGTCCAGGTGCAGGTCGTCGACGACGGTGCGACCGCCGAGGCGCTTGCTGAGCCCGTTCAGGCGCAGACCGGGGGTGGGGGAGAAGGTCATGGCGTTCCTATCGGATCTGGAAGCCTTCGGCGAGCTGACCGCCGAAGACGTACTTGCGGGTGAGCAGCAGGAGCAGCACCGAGGGGATGGAGAGCAGGATCGCGAAGACGGCGGCGACCTGGTTCGGGTAGTTGAGAACGAGCGAGTACATCTCGGTCGGCATGGTCATGTACGACGGGGCGCCCACGAGGTAGGTGCCCTGCGACTCGTCGAACGAGGCGAGGAACGACATCACCGCCGCGACGACGATGCCGGGAACGGCGAGCGGCAGTGTCACGCTCAGGAACACCCGGATGCGGCCGGCGCCGGCATCCCGCGCCGCCTCCTCGAGCGAGCGCGGCACCGCGGAGAACGCCGCGGCGGGGATCCACGTCATGAAGACGATCGTGCCGATGACGTGCACGATGACGATCCCGAGCGCCGTCTCCATCAGGTGCAGCCCGTAGAAGACGGTCGCCATCGCCGCGAACAGTCCCATCTTGGGGAAGGCGTTGGTCGCGAACAGCCCGATGAGGAAGAGCCGCCGCCCCGGGAAGGTGAAGCGCGAGAACGCGTAGGCGGCGGGCAGGCAGATCGCGGCCGAGACGAGCACGGTCACCGGCGCGAAGAACAGCGTGTTTTGCATCGCGGCGAACAGGTCGGGGTCGCTGAACACCACTCCCCACCAGCGCAGCGTGAGCCCGTCGGGCCAGAGATCGGGGTAGCTCCAGTCCGCGGCGAAGGCGTGCAGGCCGAGCCAGAAGAGCGGACCGAGGATGAAGACGGCCAGCAGCGCCGCGAAGGCGATGAGCAGGATGCGGCCGGTGATCAGGCGGATGGTGGGCATCAGACGCGTCCCTCGTCCTTCGCGCTGCGGAAGTTCGCCCAGACGTACAGCACCGCGACGCCGGAGGCGATGAGGAAGACGACGACCGCGATGGCGGCGGCCTGCTGCGGCTGGTTGAACGACTGGAAGTACTTGCTGATGTCAACGCCGAGCTGCTGGGGCGCGTTCGGCCCCATGAAGTAGGGGACGGTGAACTGTCCCAGCACGCCGATCGTCGTGAACGTCGCCGCGATGATCAGCGGGATGCCGGCCATGGGCATGAGAACTCGGGTGACCACCGCCACCGAGCCCGCTCCGGCATCCCGTGCGGCGTCGATGAGGGCGTCGGGCACACTCTGCATGCCGGAGGCCGTCATGAGCAGCGCGAACGGCAGGTTCACCCAGACGGAGGCGATCACGACGCCCGTCGTGGTGAAGCCGAGAACCGGCGCGTCGAGGCCGACCTGGGCGAAGACGCTGCGCAGGAACCCCTCTCCGGAGGAGAAGGTGAGAATCGCCCACGAGGCGATCACGACGGGGATGAACAGAGGGACGACCCCGAGCCCCGACAGCACCGCGCCCAGCCATCCGCCGCGCAGCCGCAGGATCGCGCCGATGATGACGGCGAGGGTCATGGTGACCAGGGTCGTGCTGACGGTGACGAGCACGGTCGCGAGCAGGTCGCGGCCGAACCGAGGGTCGGCGAACAGCTTCGCGTAGGCGTCGAACGTGACGAGCCCCTGGGCGTGGAACACGTCTTGACCGATCGCGGCGACCGTCGCGTTCAGGCCGCCGGTCATGCCGAGGCTGAATCCGATCGACAGCACGACCGGCACGCCCACGAATAGGACGATGACCAGGACGGGCGGCAGTGCCAGCGCGAAGCCGACTCCGGCCCGCCGCCGCGAGGAGCGGCGGGCCGGAGCGGCCGCGGCGGGTGCCGCAGCGATCGAGACGGTCACGGAACGCGCTGGTCCCACTCGTTGGACATGTCGCTCGCGACCTCGCTGAAGTAGCCGGGTCGCAGCGCCGAGGGATCGGCGCCCGCGAACTGGTCCTGCACGTCCTGCGAGAGCGTGTCGAGGGCGACCACCGGGTAACCGGAGATCTGCTGCGCGATGATCTGCTGACCCTCAGGGCTCAGCACGAAGTCCGCGAGGTCGATGGCGCCCTGCGTGTTCTTGCTCGTGCGGGGGATGCCGAGGTACGACGCGCTGCCGGTGAAGCTCGGGTCGGTGATCTGGGTGAACTTGACCGTGTCGGGAATCTGCCCGTTCTTGACCGCCGTGACGAACTGGTCGCTCCACACCGGAGCCATCGAGATCTCCCCGCTGCCGAGCAGGGAGAGCACCTGCGAGTTGCCGTTGGGGTAGACGCCGCCCTGGTACATCGAGGGGCCGAGCTCCTTGAGGGTCGTGAAGCCGGCATCCCACTTCGCCTCGACGTCCTTCGCAGCACCGGTACGCAGCGCCTTCTGGTCATCGGGCGACAGCGAGCTGTCGAGCACCGTCGTCACGAACGCGCCGCCCGAGCCGCCCGTCGAGGGGGAGTTGTAGGCGAAGCGGCCCGGGTTCTGACGGATCCAGTCGAGGAGGTCGGCCAGCGTCTTGGGCGGGGTGGCGACCTTCGTGCTGTCGTACGCGAGCAGCACGGAGGAGGCGCGATAGGGGATTCCGACGCCCTTGCCCGCCGTGACGGTGTCGGCGGGGACCGCGCCCAGACCCGGAACGGTCTGGGGGTCCACGTTCATGAGCAGGCCGGCGTTCGCCGCGCTGCCGGTCACGAAGCCGGCGTCGATGAGATCGAAGCCGGGATCGTCGCCCGCGCTGGTCGCCGCGGTCAGCTTCGCGACCGTCTGCTGGTCGTGCTCGCCGTGCAGGTCGATCGTGGTCTTGACGGTGACGCCGGGGTGCTCCTTCTCGTACGCGGGGATGAGCCCCTTCTCCCACAGGTCCTGCACGTTCGTGTCTCCGGAGATGAAGACGGTCACGGTGCCGGATGCGTCACCGGAGGCGGTGGTCGCGCCGGCCGCCACGGGTGCACAGGCGGTGAGCGCACCCAGCGCCGCGAGGGCGGACAGGGCGAAAGCGAGGGATCGCTTCGTGGTCACGGATGAGTCCTTCGTTCGGGTGGGTGCGACGGTCATCGCACCGTTTCGATGGAAAGCGCGCTCGGTAGCGTCCGGGTGAAGAGAAGGTGGCGCTTTCGCGAGGAGTGGCGGAACTCGTCGAAACGTTGCGATCTGCGTCGCTAACGTGTCAGCGGGAGGGCGCGATGACCACGATGACGGGCCGAGGGCGGCGGGGCAGGATCACGATCGCTGACGTCGCCGCGCAGGCGGGAGTGTCCACGTCGACCGCCTCGCTGGCGTTCCGCGCACCCGATCGGGTCGTCGACGCCACGCGCGATCGCATCCTCGCCGTCGCGGCATCCCTCGGGTATGACGGTCCGCATCCGGTGGCGAGCTCGTTGCGCAGCGGGCGCAGCGGCATCGTCGGCGTCGTGATCGCCGAGCACGTGCGTCACGCCTTCCTCAACCCCGTCGCGTTGGCCACGATGGACGGCCTTTCCGAAGTGCTGGACGAGGAGGGCTACGGCCAGCTGCTCCTTCCGGGGCGTGCCCACGCCAGGACACGTCCCGAGCCGCTGCGCACCCTCCCCGTCGACGCCGTCGTGTTCGCGACCCGCGGTGAGGAGTTCGATGACCTCCTCCCGCTCGTGCGCGCACGCGGCGTGCCATTGGTCGGGATCGAGGGGCCGCACGCGTCCGACATCACCGTCGTCGAGGTCGATGATCGCGGCGGGATGCGGCGCATCGCCGATCACGTCGCGGCGCTCGGGCACCGGCGGGTCGGGGTCGTCATGCGCACGACGACCCTGGGTGCCGCGCATCCGCCGGGCGCGGTCGTCCCGATCGCCGAGAACCTCGAGCGCATCGAGAACCGCACGATCCGAGCGCGGCTCGAAGCGGTGGCGGAGGTGTTCCCCGGTGCCGTCCGCGTCGAGGCCGGCGGGCGCACCGTCGCCGACGGCGAGGCTGCGGCGCGCGTGCTGCTGGGGGGCGCCCATCCCCCCACGGCGGTGCTCGCGCAGAACGACATCCTCGCCGCCGGTGCGCTCGCCGCCGCATCCGGTTTCGGTCTCCGGGTGCCCGAGGACCTCACGGTCACCGGGTTCGACGGGGTCGAGCTGCCGTGGCTGGGAAGGGCTCTGACGACTGTTCGCCAGCCGCTGCGGGAGCGCGGGCGGAGGGCGGGCGAGATCGCGCTCGCCCTCATCCGCGGCGAGCAGCCGAGCAGCGTCGTGCTGCCGGTCGAATTCGTCGCCGGAACCACAGCGGGACCGCCGCGGTGAGCGAGTGTCACGGGGGTTAACTCAGGCCCCGCCCGTTGCCGGCTCGCGGCGCCGGGTCGGTAGCATCGCGACGTGAGCACTTCAGCGCCGTTCCGTGCCGACATCGTCGGAAGCTTCCTCCGCCCGCCGGGTCTGGCCGCCGCCCGCCGCCGCCACGCATCGGGCGAGCTGACGGATGCGGCGCTGGCTGCCGTCGAGGACGCGGAGATCATCGACCTCGTCGCACGGCAGCGCGCCGCGGGTCTGAAGGTCGCGAGCGACGGTGAGTTCCGTCGCTCCTGGTGGCACTTCGACTTCTTCGGGATGCTAGACGGCGTCGACATCGTGGAGCTCGATCACGGCATCCAGTTCCAGGGTGTGCAGACCAAGCCGCGGGGCATCGAGATCACGGGGCCCATCCGGTTCGACGACGCGCACCCCTTCCTCGCCCATTACCGCTCGCTGGCCGCGATCACCGAGGGCACCGCTCTGCTGCCGAAGTTCACGATCCCCGCCCCGACGGTGCTCGACTTCCGGCTCGAGCCCGGCCACATCGACGCCGCCGTCTACGACGGACGCGAGGCGATCGTGGACGACCTCGTCGCCGCGTACCGCGACGCGCTGGACGCGTTCTATGCGGCGGGCGCACGGTACCTGCAGTTCGACGACACCGCGTGGGCATACCTGTGCTCCGACGCCGAGCTCGAGAAGGCCCGCGCCCGCGGGATCGACACCGAGGGCATCGCCGAGCGCTACGCCGACCTGCTCAACCGCATCCTGGACGGCAAGCCCGCCGACCTCACCGTGACCACCCACGTCTGTCGCGGCAACTTCCGCTCGACCTGGATCTCCTCCGGTGGCTACGAACCGGTCGCCGAGCAGCTGCTGGGCAACACCGCGTACGACGGGTACTTCCTCGAGTACGACTCCGAGCGCGCCGGCGGTTTCGAGCCGCTGCGATTCTTGCCCGAGGGTGACAAGCGCGTCGTGTTGGGGCTCGTGACCACGAAGACCGGAGAGCTCGAGAGCGCCGACGACATCCGCCGCCGCATCGACGAGGCCGCATCCTTCGCGCCGCTCGATCAGCTCGCCCTGAGCCCGCAGTGCGGGTTCGCCTCCACGGAGGAGGGCAACGAGCTCACCGAGGATCAGCAGTGGGCGAAGGTGCGGGCCGTCGTCGACATCGCCGCATCCGTCTGGGGCTGAGCCCGGCTCAGCGCTTCTGCGGCGCCGGGATCGGCTCGCCCTTCATCGCCGCCTCGTCGATCTCGGCCTGATTCGCGAGGAACGGCGTGCCGTGCGTGTGGAAGGTCGGCACGGTCTTCGCACCCCACGCCTGACCCCTTGCGCGCTCGGCCTGCGACCACTCCACGACCGGCCAGTCCGGATCGAGGATGAGGCGGGCGCCGGCATTGGCGAGTTCGATGCGGTTGCCGCCCGGCTCCCACACGTAGATGAAGAACGTCTGGTTGATGGCGTGCTTGTAGGGGCCGAACTCGATGTGCACGCCGTTCTCGAGGAAGATGTCGGCGGCCTTGAGGATGTCCTCACGGGTGTCGGGAGCGAGCGCGAAGTGGTGGAATCGGCCGTGCTCGCCGGTCCAGTCCTCGCTGTAGACCACGTCGTACGACTTCTGCTGGAACCGGAACCACCAGGCCGCATACCCGCCGCCGTCCAGCCGCACCCGCTCGGACTCGCGCGCGCCCATGACGTCGCGCCAGAACTCCCCGGCCTTCGTCACGTCGCTGGCGAGGTAGTTGATGTGGTCCATCCGGCGCGCGTTGACGCCTCGCCCGGGGAATGCGGACGCCTGGTTCTTCAGGGCCGGGCGATCCTCGTCGTCGGGCACGTAGTGCTCGGTGTCGTAGTAGATGCCCATGAGGTGGCCGTCCGGGTCCTCGAACTCGTACGAGCGGCCGACGCCGACCTCGGGCTCGCGCCAGCCGTGACCGAGACCGGCCGCCTCGATGGCTGCGACGCGACGCTCCAGGGCCTCGGGGCTCGTGACGCGGAAGAGCGTGCGGCCGACGCCGTTGGTGTCGGATGCGGTGAGCTTGAGCGTGTAGAGCTGGTACTCGTCCCAGCAGCGGAGGTAGGCGGAGTCGCCGATGCGGGCGACCTCCCGCATCGCGAGCAGGTCGCGGAAGAAGTGCAGGCTCTCCTCGAAGACCGGGGTGAACAGCTCGACGCCGCCCAGGTGTGCGAGGTCGAAGTTGTCGCGCGTTGCCATGGTGTGTCCTCTCTGACAGTCAGCGGCGGGGTCTCGGGAAGACGAGCCCGTCGAAGATCTTTCGTGCGGTGCGGACCGACGACGAGCTCGCGCGCCAGCCGGATGCGGCGTCGCCGGTGACGGCGACGGTGGCGGCGAACGTGCCGCCGGGGTGTTCGAGCAGCGTCTGCTCCCCGTCGCCGAGCACGGCGAAGTCGGAGCCGACGGCACCAGGGATGCGGATGCCGGCGGCGACGGATGCGGCCATCAGCACTCCGATCGTGGGGTGCACGCGGGCGGGGATGAAGGCCCGGGTGCCGACCGCTCCGCCGTGGCGCGGCGGAGACAGCAGGAACATCTTGGGCACGGTCTGCGCCGCGACATCGCCCAGTCCGAACAGCGGGCCCGCCGCCCGGCGAATCGTCTCGATCGGCTCGCGGAGGTCCGCGCGCGACTCGAGCTCTTCCGGGCTCTCGTCGCCCGTGACGTCGAACTCCGCCGCATCCATCAGCACGACCGGCATCCCGTTGTCGACGAGGGTCACGCGGTGGCCCGCGATCTCGTCCGTCGCCGACCCGGTGGGAAGCAGCGGCTTCTGCCCGCGGGTGGTCAGTGCGATCCGGCCTGCGGTACCGGGCACCCCCGCGATCGCCTCGTCGCCGTCGTAATCGACCCGCCCATCCGGAGTTGCGAAGCGCGCCTCGGCGATGTCGCCCGTGTTGAGCAGGCGGATGCGCACGACGGTCTCGCCCGCATCCGCTGTGACGAGGCCGCGCTCGATCGCGAACGGCCCGACCGCGGCCAGCAGGTTGCCGCACGTCTGCGCATCGGCGACGACGGGCTCGTCCACGCCTACCTGGAGGAAGAGGTAGTCGATGTCGCATCCGGGAGCGTTCGAGCGCTCGACGACGGCCACCTTGGACGTCAGCGGATGCGCGCCGCCCAGTCCGTCGATCTGCGCCGGATCGGGGCTGCCCATGATCCGCAGCAGCAGGTCGTCGCGCTCGGCCGGGTCCGCGGGCAGGTCGGAGGTGAGGAAGAAGGCGCCCTTGGAGGTGCCGCCGCGCATGAGCAGGCAGCGGATGCCGTCGCGCGCCGGATCAGGCGTCGGCATCGCGTCGCTCCGCCTGAGACACGTAGGCGATGCCGAGCTCGGCGACGACCGAACGCAAACCGTTGATGTCCATGGAGCTGGCCCCGGCCTCGTACTTCGCGCGATTGGTCGCCTCGCGCGCCGCCCGGGAGCGCGCCGCATCGAGAACGGCGGCCGCCCGCATCCGCGGAACGACCGTGACGCCGTCGTCGTCGGCGACCACGATGTCGCCGGGCTCGACGACGACCCCGTCGAGGACCACCGGGACGTTGACCGAGCCCGGGCTGTCGCGCAGGCACCCCTGCGCCGAGACGTAGCGGCTCCACGCCGGAAAGCCCATCGCGCGCAGCTCGGCCGTGTCGCGCACCCCGGCGGAGGTGACGTACCCGCGGACGCCCTTGACCTGCATCTGCGTGGCCATGAGCTCGCCGATGTGTCCGAACGGGGAGGGGCCGGTGGCGACCACAACGATCACGTCGCCGGCGCGGGCCTGCTCGATCGCGACATGAACCATGAGGTTGTCGCCGGGCGCGGTGAGAACGGTGACGGCGCTGCCGGCGATCGCCGATCCCTGCTGGATGGGGCGGATCGCGCTCCCGGCGTAGCCGGTGCGCCCGAGCGCCTCGTGCACGGTAGCGGAACCCAGTGCGGCGAAGGCGTCGACGAGGTCGGCCGCCTCGCGCGCGACGTCGGTGACGACGACGTGCGTGCTCATTCGAGCACTCCGGTGACCTGCGGGAAGTAGCGCATGTACGCCTCGCCCATCGTGTCGTGGGCGAGACCGAGGTTCGGCCCCGCGTTGCGCTTGACCTGCACGCCGCGGCGCACCGCCAGGTCGCTGTAGTACGACCACATGTGCTTCTGCGCGGGCAGACACTCCATCGCGGCGCGCTTCTTGTCGAACGCCTCGGTGATGTCGAGCAGCACGTCGGGGACGAAGCCGCACTGCTCGGGCTGGTGCGGTTCGAAGAAGAACACCGGCGGGGCGCCGATGATGGTGTCCTTGGTCGGGAACGACCCGTCGGAGTTCGCGACACCGATCGCCTGCGCCAGCACCCGCGCCTCGAGCGCCATGCGCGCGGCGGCGGGGTGGTCGCCGTTGTGCGGGTCGTGCAGCGGATGCGTGAGCACGACGGTGGGCTGCACCCGGCGGTAGACGTCGACCAGCCTGGCGACGGCCTCGGGCGACTCTCGCAGCGGGTAGTCGCCCAGATCGAGGAACTCGATGTCGGCGCCGAGGGCGGATGCGGCGGCCTCCGCCTCTGCTCGACGGATCTCCTTGATCTCCTCCAGCGACTTTCCCGCCAGCCACTGACTCGCGGACTCGCCGCGCTCGCCGAAGCTCAGGCAGACCACCGTGGCGCGCTCGCCGCGCATGGTGGCGGCGGCGATCGCGCCGCCCGCCCGCCAGACGAAGTCGCCCGCGTGGGCGCTGACCACGAGTAGCGCCGGGGTGACTGCAGTCATATCCGCTCCTTGGTTCGGCGGCGTCGAGCCGACGCGTGACGGCAGGCGTCCGGAGTCGACGCCGGTGCCGATTCGTGGGCTCAGCGAATCACACTGGCTGCAAAATGGTCAAGATTTTGTTGACAATCCAGATCGGCGAAACCACTATGGGCAGAGGTAAAAGCCGCCTATCATCGCGGCAGGCCCACAGACGAGGAAGTCGAGGCAATCATGGCGCGGACGCTGCAGGAGCTGCTGGACGAGCGAGGAAACACCGTCGAGATGCTGCGCGACTCGCAGCTCGGCACCTATATCTACCCGGTCGTGCCGGCCGAGTTCACCAACTGGCGCCGGGAGCAGAAGGCGTGGCGCGAGACGGCCGTGCTCTACGACCAGACCCACCACATGGTCAACTTCTTCGTCTCGGGCCCCGACGCGCTCAAGCTCCTGAGCGACACCGGCATCAACTCCTTCGCGAACTTCCCGGTCAACACCGCCAAGCAGTTCGTGCCGACCGCATCCAACGGCGGCGTCATCGGCGACGGCATCCTCTTCCACGAGGCCGAGAACGAGTACGTCTACGTCGGCCGTGCGCCGGGCGCCAACTGGCTGCAGTTCCACGCCGAGACCGGCGGCTACGACGTCGAGTTCCGCTACGACGACCGCTCGCCCTCCCGCCCCTACGGCGCCGCGGTCCACCGTGACTACTACCGCTTCCAGATCCAGGGCCCGAACGCCTGGGACATCATCGAGAAGCTCAACGGCGGACCGCTCGAGAAGGTGCGCTTCTTCCACATGGGTGAGATGACGATCGCCGGTGAGAAGGTGCGCACCCTCCGTCACGGGATGGCGGGTGCTCCCGGTCTCGAGATCTGGGGACCGTACGCGCAGCACCAGAAGATCCGCGACGCCGTGCTCGAGGCGGGGCGGGAGTTCGGCATCGAGCCCTGCGGCTCCCGCGCCTACTCCTCGAACACCCTCGAGTCCGGATGGATCCCCTCGCCGCTGCCGGCGATCTACACGGGTGAGGGCGAGCGGGCGTACCGCGAGTGGCTGCCCGCCAATAGCTACGAGGCGATCAACGCGCTCGCGGGATCGTTCGTCTCGGAGAACATCGAGGACTACTACCTGAACCCGTGGGAGCTCGGCTACGGCTCGTTCGTGAAGTTCGACCACGACTTCATCGGCCGCGACGCGCTCGAGAAGATCGATCCGGAGACCCAGCGCAAGAAGGTCACCCTCGCCTGGAACGATGAGGACCTGGCCAAGATCCTCACGAGCGTCATCGACCGCGAGGGCGTCGGCTACCAGTTCTTCGACCTCCCGAACGCCAACTACGGCTCGTCGAACTACGACGCGGTCATCGACGCCGACGGCAACAACGTCGGTCTCTCGCTGTTCACGGGTGTCACGGCGAACGAGAAGCGCGGACTGTCGCTCGCGACCGTCGACCGCGACGTGCCGGTGGGTGCCGAGGTGCGCGTCGTCTGGGGCGAGCCCGACGGCGGGTCGAAGAAAACCACGGTCGAGCCGCACGACCAGATCGCGGTGCGCGCCGTCGTCAGCCCGGTGCCCTACGCGGTCACCGCGCGCGCTGAGTACCAGGGCGGGTGGCGCACCACCGGAAGCCTCTGAGCGAGCGCCCCGCGCGACGAAGGGGTCGTGCGGGCCGCTCCGGAAACCCAGGCGCCTCGGCGCCGGCGTGACGCCCCCACATCTCTCTAGAGTTGGGGGCGTCACGCATGTCAGGGGGCTTGCTCGCCGTGGATGGCCTCGAACCGACCGGAGGAGCCGCGGATCGCGCGGGCGACGGTTTCGAAGAGCCAGTCGAGCGCGGCGGGATGCTGGGAGCTCGACCGTCGATAGAGCGCGATTTCCACGGGCGGCATGTCGAACGGCAGCGGCCGCACCACGAGAGGCCAGGTCTGCGTCCACCCGAGCGCGATCGTGTCCGGCAGTGTCGCGATGAGGTCTCGATCGCGCGCGAGAAGCGGGGGAAGCGACGCGAGGTGGTTCACGGCGATGCGGGCGTCGATCTCGATTCCGTGCGCGCGGCGAGCCTCGGCGAGGGCGGGTGCGCCGGAGTCGCTGGCGACGACGACATGAGATGCGGCGGCGTACGCGTCGAGCGTCAGCGGCTCGTCGGCGAGCGGATGCGCGGCTGACATCGCGACGCCGTAGCCCTGCGACTTCAGAACAGTGCGCCCGAAGGGGCCCGGCACGTGGGAGGGTGTCACCGCGAGATCGACGACGCCGCGGCCCAGCCAATCGGGCAGGGCCGCCACATCCATCGGCACGACCTCGATCCGCATCCGCGGGGCCTCGGCGCGCACAGCGCGGACGATCGCGGGAAGCCAGCCGATCTCGCCGAGCTCGGACAGCGCGATGCGGAAGGTGCGGTCGGAGTCGGCGGGGGCGAATCGGTGCACGCCGTCGAGAGTGCGGTCGACGGCGGCAAGGGCATCGCGGAACCCCGGGTAGACGCTGTCCGCCAACGGGGTCGGTTCCATCACGCGGCCGACGCGTCGGAACAGCGGGTCATCGAGCTCGCGCCGCAGGCGCCCGAGCGCCTGACTCACCGCCGGTTGGGTGACGTAGAGGCGACGCGCGGCGCTCGTGAGACTCCGGGTCTCGGCGATCGCCACGAACACGCGGATGAGGTTCAGGTCCACCGTCTGCTCCTGACTGAGGCATCCTTGCCTCCGCATAAGTATGGGTAATCGAGATGGCTCCCGTCGATGCCTTCGGGTTTCTTAACCTGGGGATGCGGGCACGGCCGCCCGTCCGAACGAGGGAGTTCACATGTCCGCATCCGCTTTCGACGCCATCGCCCGCGCGGGCAGCCCGGTGGATCTGCTGCGCAACGCGCAGAGCAAGCCGACGATCTTCCCGGTGACGCCGGAGTTCAGCAACTGGCGCAGTGAGCAGCGGTCGTGGCGCGAGAGTGTGGCGCTGCTGGATCAGTCGCACCACATGACCGACCTGTTCATCTCAGGGCCCGATGCGCTGCGGCTGCTGAGCGACACCGGCGTCAACTCGTTCGCCCGGTTCCCGGTGGATGCGGCGAAGCAGTTCATCGCCGTCAACCACGAGGGCTACCTCATCGGCGACGCCATCCTGTTCCACCTCCACGAGCAGCTGTTCGACCTTGTGGGCTGGTACATGGTGCTCGACTGGGTGCAGTTCATCGGAGAGACCGGCGACTACGACGTCACCTTCGAGCGCGACGCGAACACGCTCATGCGCGAGCCCGGCGTCGACCCCGTGTTCTACCGCTACGAGCTGCAGGGCCCGCACGCGCTCGCCCTCATGGAGAAGCTGACCGGCGCTCCCGTGCCGCCCACGAAGTTCTTCGGCATGGCCACGTTCGAGATCGCCGGCGTCACGGTGCGCTCGCTGCGGCACGGCATGGCCGGTCAGCCCGGATTCGAGCTGTTCGGGCCGTGGGCGGACGGCGCCCGCATCCGCGAAGCGATCATCACGGCGGGGGAGGAGTTCGACCTGGTGCTTGTGGGGGCGAAGGCCTACTCGTCCGCGAACCTCGAGTCGGCGTGGGTGCCGTCTCCGCTGCCCGCGATCTTCTCGGGTGAGCAGATGGACGACTACCTCGCGTGGCTGCCGGCCGCCCGCCTGGGCTCTCTCGCCGGGAGCTTCGTGTCGGACCGCATCGAGGACTACTACCTCACGCCGTACGACCTCGGCTACGGCCGCAGCGTCGCGTTCGATCACGACTTCATCGGCCGTGCCGCGCTCGAAGCGCACGCCGCCGCCGAGCAGCGCGTGAAGGTGACGCTGGTGTGGAACCCCGACGACCTCGCGGCCGCGCAGCGCTCCCTCGTCGAGGAGGGGCTACCGGCGAAGTACATCGACTTCCCGAAGGCGCGGTACGGCCTGTATCAGGTCGATCGCGTGCGTGCCGACGGCGTGGATGTGGGCATCTCGCACGACTGTGGCTACATCACGAACGAGCAGGCCTTCGTGTCGCTCGCGAGCATCGCCGCCTCGCACGCCGAACCCGGAACCGAGGTGGTGCTCACGTGGGGCGAGGAGCCCAACTCGGCGAAGCCCGCCGTCGAGCGGCACCGGCAGGTTGAGATCCGCGCGACCGTGGCCCCCGCGCCCTACTCCCGCTTCGCCCGGGAGAACTACCGCGCCGGGTGAGGGGGCGGGCGGGGCGGGTCGCACCCTCGCGCGGCCCGCTCCGCATCCGTGTCTCACTTGTGCACGAATAGCGCCCGACACGTGTGAACACATGAGACACGCAGGACCCGGCACCCCATCCGTGTCTCAGTTGTGTACGCGGAGAGCCCCGTTGACCTGCACAAGTGAGACATGGTGGCTACTGCCAAGTGAGACAGGGGGGCTACTGCGCTGGGCGACCCTGCGAGCGACGGCCCGGTGTCTCACCCCTGTCCGGGTGCGCCGTACATGCTGCCGTCGGGCAGGGGCGGGCAGGTGGCGGTGTCGGTCTGGGCGGCGACCACAGCCCGGATGGCCACGTCGGCATCCATCTTCTTGACGGTGTAGACGACGCCCTCTTGTGCACCGACTGTAGGGATGTAGCCAACTGTGGCTGAATCGACCGGCCCCCACTCGTCCGACACCGGTGCCGGCAGGGTCGTGATGAGATCGGCGGTCGGGTTCTGGGCCAGCCAGTTGGCCGCATCGACGACCGTCATGCCGGGGACCATCCAGAACCCGACCACATCCTTGTAGGGGCCGCAAGGCCATGCGGTTCCTGCGCCGAATCGGATCGGCGACTTCTCCAAACGAACGGCCCGCGGAGGTAGCTTCGCTGCATCCAGCCACGCCTGGGCTTGCGCAAGAGCGGCGGCCTCGCCCGCTGAGGGTGTCGGGGACTCGCTCGTGGCGATGGGGGCCGGGTCTGCGTCCGTACCCGCGGGATCCGCGTCGGTGGCGCACCCCGTCAACGCGACGAAGGCCAGGAGAAGCGCACCGGGAACGGCGAGGAGGCGAGGCTGCATAGGCCAAACATAGTGTGCGGCCTGCGTCGCATGTGGCGCGGAAGCAGCGGGCGGCCGGTACGCGGCCCCGGCCGTCCTCGGAGCGCCCCCGCATTCCCCTCGCGTTCGCATCCGTGTCTCACTTGTGCACGTGGTTCGCCCGATATGCGTGAATCGGTGAGCCACGCAACGCATCTCACCGCATCCGTGTCTCACTTGTGCACGTGGTTCGCCCGATATGCGTGAACCGGTGAGACACGGAGAGTCGGGCCTGCGAGAGCGGGAGTGCGTGCGAGCGGGAGTCCGCGAGCGTGCAGCAGCCTGAGGTGACGGAGGCGCCCTAAGCGAGGGTGAGGAACAGCTTCTCGAGCTCCTCCACCGTGAGCCGGTCGTCGTCGGTGGTCTCGCCTGTCGCGTCCTCGCCGGCCGGAGCGTCGGTGAGGCACTCGCGCATGGCGGTCGAGATGATCGCGAACCCGGCGCGGTCGATCGCACTGCTGACCGCGGCGAGCTGGGTGATGACGTCGCGGCAGTCGCCGCCGTTCTCGACGGCGGCGATCACGGCGGCCAACTGGCCCTGCGCGCGCTTGAGTCTGTTGGCGGCCTTCTTCACGGCCTGGGCATCGTGTAGGGAGCGGTTGGAAGTGTCCATGGTGTCTCCTCGGTGACGGATTGGATCAGGCGGCGGTTCCGGCGGCCCAGGTGCGGTACCCGCCGTCGAGGTTACGGACATCATGGCCGAGCTGGGCGAGCAGCCGTGCCGCGGTGTGCCCGCGCTGGCCCACCTGGCAATGCACGACGATCGGCCGGTCGCCGAGCTCGCGGTGCCGGGCGCGGATCTCGTCGAGCGGCAGGTTGATCGCGCCGGGGATCGAGCCCGCGGCGTGTTCCGTCGGCGTGCGTACGTCGACCAGGATCGCGCCTTGGTCGAGCGCAGCGTCGAGTTCGTGCCACTGCAGCGAGCGCGTGGCGCCGGAAGCAGTGTTCTCCGCCACGTAGCCGAGCATGTTGATCGGATCCTTCGCGGAACCGTACTGCGGCGCGTAGGCGAGTTCCAGCTGCGACAGTGCGGTCGCTGTCAGCCCCGCCGCCATCGCGACGGCGATGATGTCGATGCGCTTGTCGACCCCCTCGCCGCCGACGATCTGTGCCCCGAGGATGTGGTCGGTCTCCGGGTCGACGAGCAGCTTCATCGCCATCGGCTGCGCACCCGGGTAGTACGTCGCGTGCGACGAAGGATGCGTGTGGACGATGCGGTGCGGGCGCCCCGCATCCCGAAGCCGCCGTTCGTTCCAGCCGATCAACGCGACCGTGGTGCCCAGCAGTCCGAGGATGGCGGTGCCGAGAGCCGGCGCCGCGTCGCCCGGTTCGATCCCGGCGATGTCGTCCGCTGCGGCCCGGCCGTGCCGGTTCGCGAGGCCCGCCATGGTCACGAGCGTGGGTGCGCCGTCCAGGCTGTCGCGCTTCTCGACGCCGTCGCCCACGGCCCACACCTTCGGTGCCGAAGTGCGATGGCGCGCGTCGACCGCGATTCCGCCGGTCGGCCCGAGGCGGATGCCGGCAGCATCCGCAAGGCGTCGGTCGGGGCGCACGCCGCTCGCCTCGACCACCAGGACCGCCTCGACCGCGCTGCCGTCGCTCAGGTGGACGCGCCCGGGCTCCGCCTCTGTGACGGTCACCCCGAGCCGCACATCGACACCCGCGTCCCGAAGGAGAGAAAGGACAGGCGCGGCCATCTCGACGTCGAGCGGAGAGAGCACCTGCGCGCCACGGGTCACGAGCGTCACGTGTGCGCCGCGGGCGAGGAGGTTCTCGACCGCTTCGAGCCCGATGAACCCGGCGCCCACGACAACGACGCGAGGCGACGGTCCGGCGGCGTCGAGCACCTCGAGAACCCGGTCGACGTCTTCGACGCTGCGCAGCGTGTGCGTGGGCACCTGCTCGGCGGACGGCCCCGGCGTGGCCGTGGCCCCGGTGGCGATGACGAGTTCGTCGTAGTGCTCGATCCGCTCCGCATCCGACTCGAGGTCACGCACCGTCACCGTCTGTGACGCCGTATCGATTCCGACGACCTCGTGGCGCACGTGCACGTCGAGGGCGAACCTGCTCGCCAGCGACTGGGGCGTCTGCAGCAACAGCGACGCGCGATCCGGGATCACGCCGCCGACGTGATACGGCAGCCCGCAGTTGGCGAACGACACGTGCGCGCCGCGTTCGTACACGGTGATCTGCCGCGCCTCGTCGAGCCGGCGAAGTCTCGTCGCCGCACTCATGCCCGCGGCGACGCCACCGATGATGATCGTCCTCACGTGTGCAAATATACCCCTGGGGGTATTGTGCAAGCAAGCCACCGCGCAAGCCGGTGTTCCCGAGAAGAAACGGAGCAGGACAGATGTGTCGACAGGTGACGTGCCGCACGTGCGGCAAGACGACGTGGGCAGGATGCGGACAGCACGTCGACGAGGTGATGCGTGGAGTGCCCAAGCGCGACCGTTGCGAAGGCCACGAGTCGCAGCCCTCCGAGAGCGGACTCTTCGGGCGCCTCTTCCGCCGTTAGTCCCCGCGAGTCACGCGGGGCGGTGGCCGTGCTCGTCGAGCGCCCGGCGGGCGCGCCGCAGGAGTTCGGCCAGCGTCTCGCGTTCGGCATCGTCGAAGTCCGAGAGCATGAGGTCCTCGACCACCGCGATCTGCGGGTCGAGGGATGCGAGCGCGGCGGCGCCCGCATCCGTCAGGTGCAGCAGGATCCGCCTGCCGTGCGCCGGGTCGCTCTCGCGGCGCACGAAGCCCTCGGACACGAGCGGGTCGATGATGCCGGCCATCGTCTGCGCGCGCACGAAGGATCGGCGGGCGAGCTCGGAACTGCTGATGCCGGGGCGCCGGTGGAGAACCGTGAGCGCCGTGTATTGCGCGCCCGTCATCCCTGCCGCCGCGCACGCGGCGAGGAACCGGGGGCGCAGGGCGAGCTCGAGCTGCTTCACCATGTAGACGAGACTGCCTCGCTGTGCCGACATCCGGGCCTCCTCCGCGGCGATCACGCTAGCGCACCCGCGGCGGGAATCTCGCAGCGCACGCATAGCCGTCGCCGGGTGTACGCCTCGGTGGACGCTCCTAGCATCGGCCCTGGCCTAATCGAAGGGGAGGCGTATGTCACTCGCGCGAAATCTCGGCATCGTGGCCGCGGCGTCTCTGGGCGCGGCTGCCGTGCGTATGAGCGGCGCCGGCTCGGATGGTCTGTCGCCGCGATCGGCGGGCACGATCGCTGTGCCCATCGGAGACCCGGTGCAGGTGCTCGACCTGTTCTACACGCGGATGAATCCCGACAAGCCCTTTCCGGATGCGGTGCTGATGCTGTTGGACAACGGCTCGTACCGCATCGTCTCCGACGGGGAGGACCATTGGGGCTCCTACCTCGCCGACCGGGCCAGTGCGCCGCGCACCGTGCTGTTCGTGTCCTGGCCGTCGACGGACTGGGGCGGCGACGTCGCGCAGCACGTGCTCGACTTCGCCGCCGACGGATCCTTCGCGCAGCACCTGACCCTGCCCGGCGGGCGCACGAGTGAACAGGCCGGCACCTGGGGCGAGCGCCCCGATCCCCAGGCCTACGGCACGCATACCCCATGGAGCGCGTTGCGGCTGCCGGAGCGCTGATACGCGCTCGGTTCGCCTCCGGATGCGGTGATCCGAGTGCCGCGAGGTTCGACGGGGAGCGGTCGTGGCGGGTGTTGACGGATATCCGTGCACCCTCTACTGTTTCAGGCATCCTGAAATACGCGCGACGATGCGCAAGGAGGACACCGTGGCCGAATCCACCCGACTCATGCTCACCATGGCCGACCTGGCCGGCTCCACCGGCCGGACGTTCGGACCGTCATCATGGCGGCAGATCACGCAGGACGAGGTCGATCTCTTCGCGCGCGTGACCGGCGACGACAACCCCATCCATCTCGACGCCGACGTCGCTGCGGCGACACCGTTCGGCACGCGCATCGCGCACGGCCTGCTCACGCTGAGCCTCGTCGTGCCGCTGATGGCAGAGGTCTTCGAGGTCGAGGACGCGGGCATGGGCATCAACTACGGCCTCAACCGCGTGCGCTTCCCCGCCCCCGTGCCGGTCGGCAGCCGCATCCGCGTGTCGGGAGAGGTGCGCACCGCGAGCGAGGTCGCCGGGGGTGTGCAGATCGAAGTGCCGGTGACCTTCGAGGTCGAGGATGCGGCCAAGCCCGCGTGTGTGGCGGAGCTGGTGCTGCGCTACTACCACTGACGCGCCGAGCGGACGCTGCCGTCCGCGCTCGGCTCCGCGCCGCCGCGCGGGCGACATCGGACGAAGGGGTTCGGATGAGAGGCCACTACAGCGACGTGTGGCAGGAGGTCGCGCGCGCGTTCGGCGACCGCCCCGCGGTCATCACGCCCACGGGGACGATGACCTACGAGCGGTTCGCCCGCGACGCCGGCGCCCTGTCGGGGTATCTCGCACGGGCGGGGCTTCGCTCCGGGGACTCGGTCGCAATCCTCCTCTACAACCGTCCCGAGTACCTCGTGACGCTCTTCGCCTGCTTCGCCAGCGCGATCGCGCCCGTCCCGCTGAACTACCGGTACCGCGCGGTCGAGGTGCGCGCGCTGCTGGAGGACTCCGGTGCGAGGGTGCTCGTGTATCCCACGTCGCTCGCGGACGTGGTGCGAGATGCGCTGGAAGGCTGGGAACAGGCGCCGCAGCTCATCGTGATCGACGACGGACCGGGTCCCGTGCCCGCCGCCGGGACGACGTGGACGGATGCGGTCGCCACGCCGCACGAGCTTCCCGCGACCCCGCCGGAGGGGGCGGAACTGCGCCTGTACACCGGCGGCACGACGGGCAAGCCGAAAGCGGTGGTCTGGGCCGCCGAGGACATCCTCGCGGTGCAGCTCTACTCCATCTACGGCACGGCGGGGCTTGCCACACCGACCTCGATGGCCGAGGTTCTCGCCGTCGCCGCGGACCCGCCGCCCACCCGCACGCTTCCGCTCGCGCCGTTCCTGCACGGTACGGCTCTGTTCACGTCGATGAACACTCTCGTGCTGGGCGGTACCGTGCTGATCCTGCCGTCGGCGCGATTCGACGCCGACGCCGCGGTGCGCTTCGCCCTCGACGAGCGGGCCACGCGCCTCATCATCGCCGGCGACGCCATCGGGCTGCCGCTCGTCGACGCGCTCGAACGTGCCGGCGTTTCGGGCTTCGGCGACGTCCGTTCCATCATCAGCTCCGGAATGCGCTTCAGCACCCAGGTGAAACGCCGGTTCCACGAGAGCGGCGACATCGTCATCACCGACCTGCTCGCCTCGACGGAGGGCGGACCCTACGCCGTCAACGTCACCGCATCCGCCGCCGATCTGCCGGGCGAGCTGCGCCTGCTGCCCGGTGCGGTCGTGCTGAACGAGGACCTGCAGCAGGTGCAGCACCTCGACGGGGGCCGCGGCATCCTGGCGTTCCGCGGCACGCTTCCGAAGGGCTACTTTCGCGACGAGGAGAAGACCCGGGCCACTTTCCCCGTCATCGACGGTGTGCGCCACGTCATGCCCGGCGACTGGGCGCTCTCCCACGGTGACGGGACGGTCGAGCTGCTCGGCCGGGGAAGCTCCGTCGTGAACACGGGCGGCGAGAAGGTCTACCCCGCGGAGGTGGAGGAGGCGCTGTTCGCCTTTCCTGCCATCGACGACGCTGTCGTGTTCGGCATGCCCGACCAGCGCTACGGGGAGGTGGTCACCGCGGTCGTGGTGCCCGCCGAAGGTGCGGCGATCGACGGCGATGCCCTGCGCGCGCACCTCGACGCCCGCCTGGCGGGGTACAAGAAGCCGCGCCACCTCGTGATCCGTGACAGCCTCGAGCGCAGCCCGCACGGCAAGGTCGACCTTCCGCGGCTCAAGGCCGGGTTGCAGGCGCTGGTCGGTGGCGTCGATGCGCCGACGGGCACCGTGCGCATCGTGCACTGACGTCGGTCTCGCTGGGCCCCCGATTCCCGCCCGCGAGACTGCACTTTCGCGACGAGATCACTGTGTTTACCCGTGATCTCGTGGTGGAAATGCGGTTTCGCGGAATCAGACGGGTCAAGGGTCGAGGTATCCGGGCTTGACCCTCACGCGGCGTGAGGGCGCACGGTGGTCCCATGAGCGACTTCTCCAACGCCTTCGACATCAGCCCCGTGCCCCCACCCGGGCCGGATGCCGTCGCCCCCGAGCTGTTCCGCGGCATCTACGGCATGCCCATGTTCGTCACGATCCCGTCGGCGGATCTTGCCGCATCCGTCGACTTCTGGACCCGCGGGCTCGGCTTCTTCGAGCTGTTCGCGATTCCGGGGCAGCTCGTGCACCTGCGCCGCTGGGCGTTCCAGGACGTCTTGCTGGTGCCGGCCGCATCCGCGCAGCAGACTCCTCGGATGACGGTGAGCTTCGCCTGCGTGCTGGGACAGATCGAGGGCATCGCGGATGCGGTCCGCGCCGTGGATGCGGGCGCTGCGGCCGACCCGCACGACACGGCGTGGAACACACGCGACCTCGAGGTGCTGACGCCCGAGAACGTGCGGGTCGTGCTCACCGCAGCCAAGCCGTTCGATCCCGAGAGCGCCGAAGGGATCGCGCTACGGGCCGTGGGCATCGGCGTCGAGGGCGGTGAGAATGGTGAGCATGTCTGACGGGAGCGACCTCAGCGTCGGGCAGGCGGCTCGCCGGCTCGGCGTCACGGTGCGCACGCTGCACCACTGGGACGAGATCGGGCTCGCCAGACCGTCGGTGCGCGAGGACAGTGGGTACCGCCGGTACGCGGGCGCCGACATGGAGCGGCTGCAGCGCATCGTCGTCTACCGGGAGCTCGGGATCGGACTCGACGACATCCGCATCATCCTGGACGGGTCCGCGCTCGAGGCGGCCGACGTGCTGCGCGCGCAACGCGCGCGGTTGGGGGAGCGCATCGAGGAACTGCGGCGCCGCGGCGACGACGTCGAGCGACTGATCGACGCGTACGAGAACGGCCTCACCCTCACCGTGCGTGAGCAGGTGGAGACGTTCGGCCCCGAGTGGGACCCGCGGTGGCCGCTGCAGGCGCGCGAGCGATACGGCGACACCGCCCAGTGGCAGCAGTACGCGGAACGCTCGGCGAAACGGGATGCGGCGGATTGGGCGCGCATCGCGTACACCGTCACGGCGCTGGATGCGGAGTTGGCGGCCGCAGTGGATGCGGGCGTCGAGCCGGGCAGCGAAGGTGCCGACGCGCTCGTCGACCGCCACCGCGAGGTGTTCTCGCAGTACTTCCCGCTCACGCGCAGCATGCAGGTCTGCCTCGGCCGCATGTATGAAGCGGATCCCCCCTTCACCGCGCACTACGACGCTGTGCGCCCAGGGCTCGCCGCGTGGCTGCGCCGTGCGATCGATGCCCGTGCCCTCGGTGAGGGCCTCGACCCCGACGCCGCCACCTGGGAGTGACTCGCGCTCGCGGTCGTCTGCGTTTCGGAGTCGCCTCCGGCTCGCTCAACGACCGCCACGCATCCCGGTCGTCGTCGCGAGACTGCATTCTCGCGACGAGATCACTGTGTTTACCCGTGATCTCGTGCCGAAGATGCAGTCTCGCGGGAGCAAACGGCGCTCAGTCGAGCGAGCGGAGGCGGCGCAGCTTCTTGCGGCCGAGAACGGCGGCGACGGGCTTCACCCACACGATCTCGCCGAAGCGGTAGTCCGCCCCGCGGGCGAGCCGCACGGCGAGGTCGGGTCGCAGCATCCACAGGTATCCGCGGGCCAGCTCCGCGTGCACCGAGTTCGACACGATCTTGATCACGTCGGCGGTCTCGATCAACGGGATCGCGTTCTCGATGTTCTGCCACGTCGACCTGCTGGTCGGCTCCAGCACGGAGAGGCCGCGGTAGCCGAGCTCGTCGCGGGCGTACGCATCCATGATCTCCGCCTCGGGGACGGGGCCTTCCACTGTCCCGCCGCAGAACACCAGGATGCTGCGGGTCGCCGTCGGGTCGATCGAGCGCAGCCCTGCCCGCACGCGATAGCGGTTCTCGCGGTTCGCCCGCGGTCCGCGGTTGCCGTAGCCCAGAACCACGACGGCTTCCGTGTCGCGCGCGGATGGTGAGCCGAGGCGTCGCCGGCTGGCGCGCCAGTGCGTCACCTCGCCGAAGGCGAGCACCGCAACCGCCGCGGCCGTCGCGATGGCCAGGGCGAAGCGGAGCGGACGCACGCGTTCAGGATAGGAGCCGGATCACGGTGCCCGATGCCCAGCCTCCTTCCTGCGAGACTGCATTTCCGTCACGAGATCACTGTGTTTACCCGTGATCTCGTGCCGAAGATGCAGTCTCGCGGGAAAATGGGGGCTCAGGTGTTGTCGCGACCGAGCCGCTCGAACCACGACAGGGTGCCGCGGGTCATGTCGTCGGGGGTGCCGAGCTCTGCCAGTAGGTCGAGCGCATCGCGTACCTCCTGCTCGCGGCGCGTGCGGTGCGCGTGGGTTCCCGAGATCAGTCGCTCGACGAGCGCGGGGGCGTCGGGCCCCAACTCCGCGGTGAGCTGCCCGCGCATCCAGTCCGCCGCATCCGCCGCCTCCGCGGCCGTGAGCGTCTCGATGAGCAGGGTCGCGAGGCCCTTCATGAAGATGCTCCGCACGATCTTCAGACGCGCGGCCGCGCCCACGGGTGCATCGATCGTGTCGATCGGAACCCCGAACGGGCGCAGGAGTCCGGCGAGGACGTCGGCGCCCGGTCCGCTCGCGAGCAACGGCGTGCGGATGCCGGCTCGGGTCACCGGAGCGAGCACGGCGACATCCGCGACGAGCAGACCTGCACGTCCGGCGACCCGCTCGACCGCGGACTTCACCTCGGGCGCGGCGGTGTTGAGATCGGCGTAGAGGCGCCCCGCCTCCAGCAGCGGCGCGACCTGCTCGGCCACCGACACCGCGGCGTGCGCGCCCACGAGGCTGATGGCCACGTCGGCGGAGGTCACCGCCTCGGCGAGGGTGTCCACGCGGGGGACAGCGGGGTCGGCCTCGCGCGGGTCCGGATCGTAACCGCGCACCTCCGCGCCCGCGCGTGAGAGCCCGACGGCGTAGCGGCGCCCCGCCTCGCCGAGTCCGATGACGGCGATGCGCGTCACGCGCGCACCTTCGGTGCCGCATCCGCGCGCTCGGCGAGGTCGGCGATGTACGCCCATGACTTCGCCGAGACGCCCGCATCCGGGCGCGGCCCGTGCACGACGGCCGCTTCATCGAGCCCGGAACCGTACAGGGACCGCAGCGCGCGGGTGATCCCGGCCGACGCCACGCGCAGGGTCTCGAGAACAGCCGCCGCGGACGAGCCGTCGTTGGGCACGACGGCACCGAGAGCGGCGTACACCTCACCCTCGGGCCCGCGCACCGGAACCGCCATGCCCCGCGACTCGAGGTGGATGTGGCCGGATGCGACCGCGAACCCGTCGGCTCGGATGCGGGCGAGCTCGGCGCCGAGCACCTGCGGATCCGTGATCGTGAGCGGTGTGTACGCGCGCATCGGACTGCCCAGCACCTCGTTCACCACGCCTGCGGGTGCATGCGCGAGCAGCACCAGTCCGTTCGACGAGGCGTGGAGCGGGATCCGCCCGCCGATGAGCGTCGCGTTGACGACCGCATCCGGCGCCGACATCCGCTCGATGAACAGCACGTCCAGCTCGGCGCGCACCCCGAGCTGCACGTGCTGACGGATGCGGGCGTGCGCTGCGGCGAGCCAGGGTCGCGCGACCTCGCGCAGCCCGAGCGCACCGGGGGTGCGCGAGGCGTACTCCCACAGCCGCACGCCCAGACGGTAAGTGCGATCCGGCAGCCGGTCGAGCAGGCCCTCCTGCGTCAGTTCGGCCACGAGCCGGTGCGCGGTGGACACGGGGATGCGGGCGGTGCGAGCGATCTCGCCGAGCGTGAGGAACGGATGCAGGGCGTCGAAGGCGTCGAGCACGCGCAGGTGACGATGCAGTGCCGACTCGCCGGCCGATCCACGCGCCATCGCGACTCCTCCCGCTACCGGGACCCTACCCCGCGTAGGGCACACAACTCAGCCAGAACTCGGCGGAGCGGGACTCCATTGAGTCCGCAGTGTGGTTCTGGCTGAGTTGTGCCGGCGCGGTCGGCGTTCAGGCGCGATAGACCGTGCGCGCCCACTCGTGGTACGGGGCGGGGGCGACCGTCGCACGTACCATCACCTGGCGATGGTTCTGATCGACCGAGTGCTTGGAGGAGATCGGATCCTCGCCCCAGACGATCTCGACCTCCTCGCCGTCGGAGATGTCGACGTCGAGCGTCGCGAGCGACATGTACAGCTGGTCGTAGGCGATGTAGCCCGCATCCGTCGAGATGCCGACGCGCTCGCCGCCCCGGCGTACCTCGTCCATCTGGTACAGCCCGTAGCGCGCCTTCGGGAAGTCGAGGAACTTCGCGGGAGTGCCGGGCTCGAGCTGCGAGCGCACGACGGCGGCGACGTCGTCGGCATTCCACAGCAGCGTCACCTTGCGCCGGCGCGGATTCTCCGCATGCCGCTCCAGCGCCTCGCGGCCGTGGAAATCGTGGTCGAAGCGCACGGAACGTCCGAGACCGATGTCGTAGGGCGTCAGGTAGAAGTCGCGCACGTCGTCGGAGGTGAGCGATCCCGCCACCGAGCCGATTCGCTCCGCGGGCAGCCACGATCGATACTCGGCCATGCCGTCGTCGAACACCGCGGGGAACGGTGTCGGCACCCAGCCCGACTCGAGCGGCGTCGCCGAGTAGGCCTTCGCGCCGACGCGGCGGATGCCGAACTCCTCGCCCGCATCCAGGATGGTCTGCAGCACGTGCTCGTTGTCGGCCCATGGGCCGAAGAACTCGAAGCCCGGCTGCCCGGCCATGCCGTGGCGCAGCGCCTTGACCGCCCGGCCGCCGATCGTGACGTCGCCGATGTGGAAGAACTTGATGTCGGGCGCCGGCCCGCCGAAGAGCTTCTCCATGACGCGATCGGCCTCGGGGCCTTGCAGCTCGTAGCGGTAGAAGGTGGGCGGGCCCTGCCGCATATGCGAGTTGGGCTCGAGGCGCTGATGCACGTCCTTGCCCTCGGCCGCGGCCTTCTCGAGCGTGAAACGTACCCAGTCGATGAGGATGTGGTGTCCGATGAGCACGAGGCCCTCGGGTGCGTCCTCGTTGTAGAACAGGATGCCGTCGCCCACGAGGTAGCCGGATTCGTTCACGCTGATGAGCTGTTTGGCGACGCCGGGCCGGAACGTGGCGAAGGTGTTGGGCGAGATCGAGGAGAGTACTTCGATGAGGTCGCTGCCTCCGAGGAACAGCTGCGTCATGTGGTGCGACTGGTCCATCAGGGCGACCGTGGTGTTCCACGCGCGCTGTTCGTCGCGCCAGTTCGTGAACTCGGGGGCGACCGGGAACGTGAACGCCGGCCAGTTCTGGTTGCGCAGCAGCTCGAGCGGGCTTCCGGTGCGTGCGATCGCCGCGGCGAGGGATTCGGATGTCATCGTCGACCTTCCTTTCGTCGAGCCGAGCATGCGCCGGGCGTGATCGACGATGTGGCCGATTTCCATTCATGCGAAATCTGTGGGGCGTCGGGTGTCGTTCACGCGAAAGTGTGATCAGAACGTGCCCCGGAATCGACGCCAAAATCGTTGACAATCGTGGGGCGACTCCGTACCGTCCCAGGAACGGGGCGAACCCCCGGTCTCGCAATGACGCGACGACACGGAAAGGCGGCCATGGCGGCTCGACTCACCCTCAAGGATGTGAACCTGCGGTTCGGCGGGATCACGGTGCTGCACGATGTCGGATTCGACGTGGAGCCCGGCCAGATCTTCGGCCTCGTCGGGCCCAACGGCGCGGGCAAGACCTCGTTGTTCAACTGCATCAGCGGTCACTACCGGCCGAGTTCGGGCTCCATCACGATCGACGGCGACGAGGCCTCCGGGCAGACCCCCGCGCACCTCGCGCGGCGCGGACTCGCCCGCACGTTCCAGCATCCGGCGCTGCAACTGCACGCATCCGTGCTCGAGAACGTGATGCTGGGTGCCCACACGCGCCTTCCCGGAGGTCCCGGCGAGTGGGCGATCCGCACGCCGCGCACGTGGCGGTCGGAACGCGAGATGCGCGCCGAAGCGCTGCGACTGCTGGAGCGCTCAGGGCTCGGTTGGGCGGCGAACCGTCACGCCGACGAGCTCTCGCACGGACTCCACAAGGCGATCGAGCTGTGCCGGGCGCTCATGTCGCACCCGAAGCTGCTCCTGCTGGATGAGCCGGCGGCAGGGCTTCCGCACTCCGAGGTCGAGCAGCTCATCTCGACCGTTCGCGCCATCCGTGACGAAGACGACATCACCGTCGTCATCGTCGAGCACCACATGGGCCTCATCGCCGCCCTGACCGACCGTGTGGTGGTGCTCGACCACGGCCGCAAGCTCATGGAGGGCTCGGCCGCCGAGGCGCAGAGCGATCCTCGTGTGATCGAGGCCTACATCGGCAAGGAGGCGGCCGATGACGCTGCTTGAACTCGTCGACGTGACCGCGTCGTACGGCCCCGTGCAGGTGCTCGACGGCGTGTCGCTGAGCGTGCCCGAGCAAGGTGCCGTCGGCATCCTCGGGGCGAACGGCGCGGGAAAGACGACCACTCTCCGCGCGATCAGCGGCATGGTGCGCACGACCGGCACCATCCGATTCGACGGGCGCGACATCCGCGGGATGCGGCCCGAGAAGGTCGCGTCCATCGGTATCGCCCACGTGCCCGAGGGGCGCGGCACCCTCGGCGCCCTGACGGTGCGCGAGAACCTGCGGGTCGGTGCGTACCAGCGGCGCGATCACAAGGCCATCCAGGGTGACATCGACTACTGCCTCGACCTGTTCCCGAACCTCAAAGAGCGCTACCGCTCCCACGCCTCGGCGCTGTCCGGCGGCGAGCAGCAGATGCTCGCCGTCGCCCGCGCCTTCATGGCCAGGCCGCGGCTGCTCCTGCTCGACGAGGCGTCTCTGGGCCTCGCCCCGAGCACCGCGCGCACGGTCTACGACGCCATCGCGAGGCTGCGCCGCGAGTCCGGCATCGCGATGCTCGTGGTCGAGCAGAACGCGACGCTCGCCTTCCGACTCGTCGACACCGCGACCGTGCTCGAGACCGGCCGGAACGTGCTCACCGGCACGTCGGCCGAACTCAAGGGCATGGACGAGATCCGCCGCGCCTACCTGGGAGGTTGAGAGTGGGAACCTTCATCCAACTCGTCGTCGACGGGCTGTCCATCGGCTCGGTCTACGCCGCGCTCGCCCTGGCGATCGTGCTCGTCAACCAGGCGACCGGCCTGATCAACTTCGCCCAGGGCGGGATGGCGGTGCTCTCCGCCTACCTCGCCTGGTGGTTCACGGGGGTGGGAATCCCGCTGATCCTCGCGATCCTGCTCTCGGTGGGCGTCTCGTTCCTGTTCGGCGCCGTCGTCGAGCGCTACCTGATGCGCCGCTTCGAGGGTGGCGACCCCGACACCGCCGTCGTGGTCACGATCGGTCTGCTGACCCTCATCACCGGTGTGTGCGGCTGGCTCTTCACCTACAACAACCAGCAGTTCCCCTCACTCTTCCCCCTCGACACGATCTCGGTGCTGGGCGCCTCGGTGAGCGTGCGATCGATCGGGACGACGGTGGTCATCCTCGCGATCATGATCCTGCTGCAGGCGCTGTTCGCCGGCACGAAGCTCGGCCTCGCACTGCGGGCGGTCGCGGTCAACCCGCAGTCCGCGGCCTTCTCCGGCCTGCCCGTGAGTCGCCTGCTCATGGTCGGATGGGGGCTCGCCGCGGGTCTCGGCGCCGTCGCCGGCGCGCTCGTCGCCCCGCAGCTCACGCTCACCCCCGGGATGATGGACAACGCCCTCGTCTACGCGCTGGCCGCCGTCATCCTCGGCGGACTCTCGAGTCCCGTCGGAGTGGTCGCGGCGGCATGGATCATCGGCGTGCTGGAGAACCTCGCCGCCGTGTACGTGCCCTTCATCGGCTACGACCTGAAGGTCGCGGTGCCGTTCGTGCTCATCTTCATCGTGCTGCTCGTGCGACCACAGGGCCTGTTCGGCCGCAGAACGGTGGTGCGTGTCTGATGGCTTCCACCACATCCGTCTTCTCGCGTCGGTGGGTACGCATCGTCGCCGTGCTTGCGGTCGTCGCGCTGCTCGTGCTGCTCCCGCTCATGCTGCCCGAGTTCGCCAACCAGACGATCGCGCGCATCGGCGTCTTCGCCGTCGCGGTGCTCGGTCTGAACGTCGTCATGGGTTACACCGGCCAGGTCTCACTCGGGCAGATCTTCTTCGTCGGGCTCGGCGCGTACGTCACCGCGTACGGCGTGCAGAACGACTGGAACATCGCCCTCGTGTTCGTTCTCAGCATCCTCATCCCCGGCGTCGTGGGGCTGATCATCGCGCTCGCCGCTGCGCGGCTGGGCGGGCTCGCCATCGCGATGGTGACGATCGCGCTCCCGATCGTCGGCGTGCCGCTGGCCAAGCGGCTGTCGGATCTGACCGGGGGATCGCAGGGCGTGTCGGCGCGCTTCACGGACGCGCCGGAGTGGAGCGGGCTGTACGACGATCAATGGCAGCTGTACCTCGTCATCATCATCGGCGGCATCGCGTTCCTGCTCACCCGCAACCTCGTGCGGGGCAAGTACGGCCGCGCCTTCGCGATCGTGAAGGACAACGAGGCGGTCGCCGCGGCGATGGGCGTCTCGCCCTATCGGTACAAGGTGCTCGCCTTCACGGTGGCCTCCCTCATCGGCGGCGTCAGCGGCTTCCTCTACATGGTCGTGGTGCAGTACACCTCGCCCGAGACGATGAGCTTCGGGCACTCCATCCAGTTGCTCGCGGCGATGGTCATCGGCGGCGCGGGCAGCATCATCGGGTCGCTCCTGGGCGGTGCGTACTACGTGCTCGCGCCGCAGCTGACGAACCTCGTCGACCCCAACCTGACGGCCGTGCTCCAGGGGGCGCTGCTGCTGCTTGTGCTCTTCGTCCTCCCGGGCGGACTCGCATCCCTTCCCGCACGACTGAGACGGATGCGGCGTCGCTCCGATCGAGCACCGGCCAACCCATCGTCCGGCGACCTTCCCGCGTCGCCGAGCACCACAGAGAGGCAGAATCACCCATGAATCTGAGGAAGAGGAGCGTGCTGGGCATCGTCGCCCTGACGTCCGCTCTCGCACTGACCGTCGTCGGCTGTTCGCGCGGCGGGGGAGGCTCCGACGCTACCGGCGGCGCCGCGGCCGCGAGCCCCGGCATCACCGACACGTCGATCAGCCTGGGCATCACCACGCCGCTCAGCGGCGGTACGGCGGGCCCCGGCACCTGCACGGTCGCCGGCATCACGGCGTACTTCGGTGCGAAGAACGCCGAGGGCGGCGTGAAGTTCGGCGACGGCAAGACCCGCACGGTCGACATCAAGGCGCTCGACGACGCCTACGACCCGCAGAAGGCCAAGGCCAACTACGACCAGCTGAAGGACAGCGTCTTCGCGATGACGGCGGGCCTCGGCACGCCGACCAACCGCGCCTATCGCGAGGCGGCGATCGCCGACGAGGTGCCGCAGGTTCTCGTGATGACCGGCGACCCGATCTTCAGCGAGACCAACGAGAGCCCGTGGCAGCTCGGCTTCGTGCCGATCTACCAGAACGAGGGCGAGGCCTTCGGAAAGCTCCTGGCCGCATCCGGTGAGAACCACAAGGTGGCCGTGCTCTACCAGAACGACGACTACGGCGAGGGCTACCTCGAGGGCTTCAAGAACGCCGTCGAGGGCGCGAGCAACATCGAGATCGTGAAGGAGCTCACCTACGAGGCGACCGATACGGCCGTCGATGCGCAGCTCACCGAGCTTGCGAGCTCGGGCGCCGATGTGTTCTTCAACGCGATGTCGATCACGCCGCTCGTGATCTCGTCGCTGCAGAAGGCGCAGCAGCTCGGATGGAGTCCCAGCTGGTTCCTGCCCTCGAACACGTCGAGCCCGACCGCCATCCTGCAGCCCGGAGGCGCGGACGCCTTCCCCGGTGTGTACTCGGTGTCGTTCTCTAAGGCGCCTGCGAGCCCTGCGTTCGCCGACGACGAGGACGTGCAGACGTTCCTGACCGACCTGAAGCAGTACGCGGACTACCAGGACATGCCCGCCTTCCCGCACTGCATGTGGAGCTTCATGGTCGGAGCCACCCTCGAGCAGGCCTTCGAGAAGATGACCGAGCCGACGCGCGAGAACTTCATGGAAGCGCTGCGCTCGATCAGCGACTTCCAGGCGCCGCTCATGCTCGACGGCACCGCCGTCGACACCACGGTGGACGGTCAGCCGGCCGTGTCCTCGGTGGTCGTGCAGAAGTACAACGGACAGGGGTACACCACGGTCGAGTCCTTCGGCTGATCCGCATCCCCCGTTCCCCCTCTAGATCCCGCGAGACTGCATCTTTCGCACGAGATCACGGTCAATACCCGTGATCTCGTGGCGAAAGTGCAGTCTCGCGGGCTTTGGGACGGATGCGGTCAGTCGAGCGAGCGGAGGATGTCGACGATGCCGGCGAGATGCTGGCGGGTGGCGGCCTCGGCCGCATCCGGATCGCGGGCGACGACCGCGTCGATGATCGCGATGTGCTCGGGTGCGGACTGCGCGGCGCGGCCGGGGTGGAAGGCAAGCCGGAACTGGTGCCGCGCGGACTGCGCGCGCAGACGCTCCAGGAGCTGGGATGCGGTCGCGTGCCCGCTGAGCTCGCGCAGGCGCCGATCGAGCTCCTGGTTCAGGCGGGAGTATCCAATCAGGTCGCCCACGGCGATCGCACGCTCGATGTCCGATCGGAGCGTACGGAGGGCTTCGATGTCATCGTCGTCGACCCGCTCGGCCGCCTTGCGGGCGCAGAGCGACTCGAGTCCCATGCGCACCTCGACGATCTCGACCGCCTCGTCGACCGTGATGGCTCGCACGCGCGCGCCGCGGTTGGGCAGGCGCTCGACGAGGCCCTCTCCCGCGAGCGTCAGCAGCGCGGTGCGCACGGCTGCCCGCGGAGCATCGAAGCGTTCGCTGAGATCGGCCTCGATGAGCCGTTGGTGAGGCGCGAACTCGCCGCCGAGGATCGCGTCGCGAATCTGCGCGGCCAGCTCGGGTCGCGCCGCCTGGTCGGCCTCGTCCGTCACGGAGGGAAACGCCATCGTCATCCCCTTCTCGGGCGGCAGCACCGCACCGGATCGTTGACACTATTGTGTCCGATCGGTGAACGTCAGGGGGCGGATGGTGCGGCGAGGCGCCAGGTCGCGTCGGGGATGTCGCCGAGGGTTGCCACCGTGACCACGCGAGCGGATGCGGCGCTCGGCTCCAGATGGGCGACGCACCCGTGGCGGGCCTCCACCCGCACGGCGACCCCGTGTGGGCGCAGCACCGTCATGAGCGCGTCGGCGATCTGGTGTCCGAGACGTTCCTGCAGCTGAGGGCGACGCGAGGCGAGCTCGACGAGCGTCGCGATGCGGCTGAGTCCCGCGATGTGACGCACCGGCGCGTAGAAGACATCCACCGTTCCCTCGAAGGGCAGCAGGTGGTGCTCGCACACCGAGCGGAATGGGATGGCGGTCATGCCGACGAGCTCACCGGGGTGCTCGTTGTCGGTGAGGGCGACAGGTGCTCCGAGTGCGGATGCGGGATCGATGCCGAGCCCGGAGAACAGGTCGAGGAAGAGATCCGCCACCCGCTCGGGGGTGCGGGTCAGCCCGAGGCGATCGGCGTCTTCGCCGACGGCCTCGAGCAGCTCGCGAACGGCCGCGACCGCGCGGGCTCGGTCGGTGCGCGCTGCCGTGTCGATGCTCATGTTGCTCCTTCTGCGCCTTCGAGGCGTTCGACGAGGGCGAGGCCTCGCTGCGCCCAGGAGATCTCGCCCCGCGCGCGCTCCACGAGACCCTCGTAGGCGAAGCGCTTGTAGGCGATCGTGCGTTCCTTGTCGGCCTCGGGCGTGACGGCGAGACGGCGCAGCAGCATCGGGTTGTCGACGGCGTCGATGCGCGCCAGCTCGCCCTCCCACTGCTCCAGCTCGCTCTCCCACTGCGCGATGTGCGCGCGCAGGAACGCGCGGGAGTCGGCGGGCGTGCCGGCTTCGAGGTAGGCGGCCCGGAGGTGAGCAGGGTCGCGCACGCGCTGGTAGTCGAGCGGAGCTGCCATCCACGCGAGGAAGGCCGCATCCCCTTCGGGGGTGATGTGGTACATCCGCCGGGTGCCGCGCTCGCCGCGTGCCTGCTCCTCGCCGCGCACGAGACCCTCGGCCTCCATCTTGCGCAGCTCGGGGTAGATCTGAGAGTCCGGGGCGTGCCAGACGTGCCCGACCGAGACTGCGAACTGCTTCTGCAGGTCGTAGCCGGACTGCGGTCCCACCCGCACGAGGGCGAGGAGCGCGTAACGCAGGCTCATCCGCCGTTCTCCTTCCGAGGTGTGGCTCTGAGGCTATCCATAAACGCCGACGCGGGGCCCGGCCGGACCGGGCCCCGCGTCGCGTCGAATGCTCAGCCCTTGTAGCCGGTGCGCCAGCCGCCCTGGTAGGTCTGACGGGCGACCGTGGAGTAGGGCACGGGGCTGACGACCACGCGCACCTCGGTCTGCTCGTGCGGCTCGACGGACGCCTTGGAGGTGCCGCCGTTCGGCTCTCCCCACACGACCTTCAGCTCGGTGCCCTCGGGCACGTCGGGGTCGACCGTGCCGAGCGAGAGGCCGCGACGCTCGTTGGCGCTGTAGCCGGTGAACATCGAGAAGCCGACGACCGTGCCGTCCGCATCCACGACGGAGTCGTAGTTGGCCGAGCCGTAGTTGGCCAGCGGGAGGTCGAAGAACTTGTAGTTGGGGCCGTCGACGTTCAGCAGCGAGCCCCAGACCTTCGCGAGGTCCTCGGCGTTCCACGCGAGGGTGACCTTCTTGCGCTGCGTCGAGGGGTCGATCTTCTCGAGCGCGTCGCGGCCGATGAAGTCGTGGTCGAACTTCACGAACGAGCCGTAGCCGAGCTCCCAGGGGGTGAGGTAATAGTCCTCGATGTTGTCCGAGACGAAGGAGCCCGCGAGGGTTCCGGTGGCCTCGTAGCTGTCGACGCCGAGCCACTCGCGGTAGCCGCGCTCGGCCTCACCCGAGTAGATCGCGGGAAGCGGCGAGGGGATCCAGCCCGACTCGAGCGTGTTCGACGGGTAGGCGCGCGATCCGACGGGCACGAGACCGAACTCGACGCCGGCTTCGACGATCGCGTCGCGGATGGCGTCGTGGTCTTCGTAGGGGCCCCAGATCTCGAGACCGGGAGCGCCGGCCATGCCGTGACGGAGGGTGCGCACGGTCTTGCCGGCGATCGTCATGGTCGACATGTTGAAGAAGCCGAGCTTCTCCAGCGGGCCGCCGTTGAGCTTCTCGATGACGTCCCACGCCTTGGGGCCCTGGATCTGGAAGCGGTAGTAGCGGCGCGTGACGGCGTGGCCGTACGGACGCGAGGGCGAACGGCGGTCGACCTGCACGTCGAGGTTCTGGTAGCCGCCGGTCTCACCGTGGTACATCAGCCAGTTGGATGCGGGCGCGCGGCCGACGTACACGTACTCGTCCTCGGCCTCGCGGAACAGGATGCCGTCGCCGATCACGTGGCCGCTCGCGGTGGTGGGCACGTACTGCTTCGCCTTGTTGACCGCGAAGTTCGCGACCGAGTTGATCGCGGTGTCGCTGATGAGCTTGATCGCGTCGGAGCCCTTCAGGAACACGTTGTCCATGTGGTGGGACTGGTCGTAGAGCACGGCCGTGTTGCGCCAGGCCTGCTGCTCCTTGATCCAGTTCTGGAAGTCGGCGGGGACGACCGGGTAGATGTAGGAGCCGATCTGCGAGTTGCGCAGCATCTCGACCGGGTTGGTCTGGTCGATGAGTTCCTGCAGGTTGCTGGCCACGATGAACCTCTCTGTTCGGGACCGGCGCCTCGGGTGAGGCGTCGGAGTCAGGTGAAGACGATGGTGTGGTTGCCGTGCCGGATGACACGGTCTTCGGCGTGCCACTGCACGGCGCGCGAGAGTACGGCCCGCTCGACGTAGGCACCGCGGGCCTGGAGGTCGGCGGCGGTCATCGAGTGGTCGACGCGGGCGACGTCCTGCTCGATGATCGGGCCCTCGTCGAGGTCCTTGGTGACGTAGTGGCTGGTGGCGCCGATGAGTTTGACGCCGCGTTCCTTGGCCTTCTTGTAGGGGCCTGCGCCGATGAAGGCGGGAAGGAAGGAGTGGTGGATGTTGATCACCGGCACGCCGACGCCCTCGAGGAAGTCGTCGGTGAGGATCTGCATGTAGCGCGCCAGCACGACGAAGTCGACGTTGCCCGCGAGCAGCTTCACGATCTCTCGCTCGGCCTCCGACTTGTCCGGGCCCTGCGAGGGCACGTGGAAGAAGGGGATGCCGAACGAACGCACGTCTTCCGCCGTGTTCGTGTGGTTGGAGATCACCATGGGGATCGTGACGTTGAGCTCGCCCCGGCGGTGGCGCCACAGCAGCTCGAGCAGGCAGTGGTCGCTCGTGGAGGCGAGGATCGCCATCCGCTTCGGAACCGACTGGTCGGTCAGGCGCCACTGCATCCCGTAGGGCTCCAGCGTCTGCGCGAGGTCTGCCTCGATGTCGCCGATCGCCGCCGCGAGGTCGGGGCGGTGGAAGACGACGCGCTGGAAGAATGCGCCGCCCTCGGGGTTGTCCGAGTACTGGTCGAGCGTGACGATGTTCGCCTTGTTGCGCGTGATGAGCGCGGTGACGGCGGCGACGAGCCCGGGCTGGTCGGGGCCGTGCACGATCAGGCAGGCGTGGTCGCGCAGGGCGTCTTTGTGCAGGGACATGCGGGGATCTCCTCAGGACTGCGCGGCGATGTATTCGCGGGCCCAGTCGGATGTCGCCCGCAGACCGCCGAACGTGTAGAAGTGAATTTTGACAGGTCCGCGGGAGTCCTTCTGCGCGACGAGCGCGCCGAGGTCGCCGATGAACCGGTCGGGACCCGCCGTTCCCATGAGGTTGGTGAGCGAGAACCCGTACTTCTTCACGATCATCGCGTTCGCGCCGACGCCGAAGCGGCGGGCGAAGGTGATCAGGCGCTTGATGCCGGCGGGGCCGGGGGTGCCGATGCGGATCTCCGAGGTGATCCCGCGGCCGCGCACGCCGTCGATCCAGTCGATGACGGGGTCGGTGTCGAACGCGAACTGCGTGAGGATGACCTGGCCGAGACCCGCATCGGTGAGCGCCGCCGACTTGTCCTCGAGGTGGCGCCACAGGACGTCGGTGGGGATGTCGGGGTGTCCCTCGGGGTAGCCGGCGATCGAGACCTCGCGCACGCCGTACTTCTGCAGGATGCCGGAGCGGATGACGCTCAGCGAGTCGGGGTACGGGCCCTCGGGTTCGGCCGGGTCGCCGCCGACGGCGAAGACGTGCTCGGTGGCACCCACCTGCTGCAGGCGGTCGAGGAACTCCTCGAGCTGTGCGGCGGAGGCGAGCCGACGGGCGGAGACGTGCGGGACGGGGACGAATCCCGCATCCTTCACGGCCTTGGCGGCGGCGACGCGCATGTCGAGGTCTTCGTTGCCGAGGAAGGTGACGTTGATCTTGGTGCCGGCGGGGATGACGTCGCGGGCTTCCTCGAGTCCGGGGACGTCCTTGCCGGTCATCTCGAGCGAGAAGCCGTCGAGGAGCGCGAGGGATGCGGCCGGGTCGGGTGCGGGGGTGTTACGTGCCACGAGTCGTGGTCCTTCCGCTGTCGGGAGGGCTTCGTTGCGCCTCGTCAGCGAGAGTACCTATGTCGATAGGTAATGACAAGAGGTATTTCACGGCTCATCGTCCATCTTCAGGATGATGCCCGTCGGGCCGGGTACATCGCCGCGACGATGTGCTCGAGGATCGCGGGCGACGACGATGGGAATGTGTCGACGTCACGTGTGCCCGTAACCGCCCGTTCCGCCCGCCCGAGGCGCCGTCGCCGACGAATCGTGGTGATGACCGTCGTTCTGGGCGCCCTCGCCGGCGTCGCCGCGGTGGGGGTCTTCGCCGCCGACGTCTACGGACCGCGCTTCGGGTTCTACCTCGTGCCTCCGTCTGTCGAGAAGTACGCGCAGCTCGCCGTCGAACGTCTCGACGGCGGCTACCACGCGAATGACCCGGAGTGGCCGGCGAAGCGGGCCGCCATCCTGGATGCGGCGAGGTCGGCTACCGAATACGCCGAGCTGTATCCGCTCCTGCAGGAGGGCACGCAGATCGCCGGCGGTCGGCACTCGAGCTTCGTCCCGGCGGGGACGGGGTCCGCCGCTGCTGAGTCGTCGGCCCAGCCGACGGTCGACACCGACGCGGGAATCACGACGATCGTGCTGCCCGAGATGGTCTCCTCGCGGGCGGAGGATCTCCAGAGTTACGCCACGACCGTCGCAGACGGCATTGATCGGGCCGCGGCGGACACCTGCGGCTGGGTGATCGATCTGCGCGGCAACCGTGGGGGCAACATGTACCCGATGCTCTCGGGGATCGCCGCGCTGCTTCCCGATGGCGTGGCGCTGTCCTTCGTCGATCGGGGCGGCAATGCGACGGCCGTCACGATCGAATCGCGCGGTGCCGCGATCGCCGGCAACGTCATGGTCGACGTCGGGGCGCACGAGAAGCTCGCCGGTAAGCCCATCGCCGTTCTCCAGGACGAGTGGACCGCGTCCAGCGGGGAGGCCGTGCTCGCATCCTTCCGCGGCGTGGAGGGCGCCCGTACGTTCGGGGCCGACAGCGCGGGCTACACCTCCGCGAACGTGAGCCACACGCTGTTCGACGGTGCGACGATCGTGCTCACCGAGAGCCTGTATGTCGACCGCACCGGCCGGAACTACGAAGAGGGCCCCATCGCGCCGGATCAGAGCTCTGCCCGGGCCGACGCGGATGCGCGCGCGTGGCTCGGCGAGCAGGGTTGCTCCAGCTGAACGCGCAGCGGCTCACGCTTTGCGGGAGCCGCCCGCATCCGCCAGCCAGGACTCGTTGTCGAGGCTCTGCAGCACCCGCATCTCCTCGAGCATCTTGCGCAGCAGGGCATTGAGTCGGGTGACCTCGCCCGGCGTCATGTGGGCCAGGATGATCTCCTGCCCGCGGAGGGAGATCGGCAGCATGTCGTCGTGCATGGCGGCTCCTGCCGCCGTCAGGTACATCGGCCGCGACCCGCGGGCGCCCTCCGCGAGCACGACGAGACCTCGCTCGACGAGGGTCGTCACGCTCTTGGAGACGATCGCCTTGTTGACCACCAGGAACTCCGAGATCTCCGAGGCGGAGAAGCCCGGGTTCATGGCCAGTGCGGAGATGACGCGCCACTCATTGGTGCCCAGATCGAACTGGCGGCGCAGCTCGTGGGACTCGCGCCAGACCAGCGCGTTGGAGAGCAGGGCCAGCAGCCTCGGCGTGAAGGCGTCCGGATCGATGTGGTCGGCCAGCGGCTCGACGACCGCCTCGGCGGGGGGCTTCACGCCGTGTGCGTGTCGAGTGCGATCTGTCGCCATGGAATTCCTCTCCGGGAGTCGGATGCGGCGTCCGCCGCTGCACGACGCGGGCCGGGAGACGGCCCCGGCCCGCGTCGTGGTGATCAGTGCGCCATCGCCGCCAGGGCTTCCGGGTCGATCGTGGCGATCGACCGGGTGTCCTGGAAGGCGCGCACGCCCTCGATGCCCTGCTCGCGACCGAATCCGGACTGCTTCATGCCGCCGAAGGGCGCGCGCAGGTCGAGGCGTGTGGCGCCGTGGTCGTTGACCCACACGTAGCCGCAGACCAGCTGCGATCCCACGCGCTGCGCGGACTCGGGCGACGCGGTCCACACCGAGCCGCACAGGCCGCCCCAGGTGTCGTTCGCGAGGGCGACCGCTTCCTCCTCGGAGTCGAACGGGATGATCGGGATGACGGGGCCGAACTGCTCCTGCGTCACCACGCGCAGCGACGGGTCGGGGTCGACGACGATCGCCGGACGCAGGAAGTTGCCGCCTGCCAGTTCGCCCCCCGGCAAGGTGCCGTATTCGCGCACGTCGGCGCCGGCATCCTTCGCCTCCTGGATGATCTCCTGGACGAACGCTTTCTGCGCCGGCTGATGCAGCGGCCCCATGGTCGTGCCTTCGTCGAGCCCGTACCCGATAACGACCTTCTCGAGGCGTGCTTCGAGTCCCGCCACCACCTCATCGAGACGCGACCGGTGCACGAAGACGCGCTTGGCGTTCATGCAGATCTGCCCCGTGGTGTCGTAGATCGCGGCGTAGAGACGGTCGAGGTGCGTGTCGTCGAGAATTGCGTCCTCGAGGAACACGGCCGCGTCGTTGCCACCGAGCTCGAGCGTGACGCGGGTGAGGGTCTGCGCGGCCATCTGCATGATGCGCTTGCCGCCGTTGACGCTGCCCGTGAAGCAGACCTTCGCGACGTCGGGGCTCTGGATGAGCTCAGCCATGTTCTCGTCGCGGCCCGTGACCACGTTGAGCACGCCCGGCGGCAGCTTCTCGGCGATGCGCTGCACCACGCGGGTCGTCGCCAACGGCGCGGAGGGCGGCGGCTTCACGATCGCGGTGTTGCCCGCGAGCAGCGCGTGAGGCAGGGCTGCGCCGAGGATGGCGATCGGCCAGTTGAAGGGCACGATGATCGTCACGACACCGAGCGGCTGGTACGCCACCTCGGTCGTGACCGGGATCGCGCCGGGGATCACGGGGAGGGTGTGTCCCTTCTCGACCTCGTCCTTGAGCATGAGGGCGAGGTTCCATCGGATCTCGAAGACGAGAGCATCCACCCATCCCTCGAAGCGGATCTTGCCGTTCTCCTGCGACAGGACGGCGGCGTCCGTGTCGCGCTCGTCGGCGATGCCGGCGATGGCGGCGGCCATCGCCTCTGCGCGCTCGGCCGCCGACAGTGCGCTCCACGACCCGAAGGCAGCGGATGCGGCGGCGACCGCATCCGCGACATCTGCGGGCGAGGCTGCCGCAGCCTCGCCGACGATGACTCCGGGCTTGCCCGGATCGGCGATCTGTAGAACGTCATCGGTGAAGCGCTCCGCGCCTCCGATGTAGAGCCCTGTCCGCACTCCGGCGGACGTCTGGGCGATCGAACTCGACATCCCTGCACCTCTCTGTGTCTCGGATATGTGCGGGATCGCGACCGTCGCCACCCCCGCGGCACGAGTTTACGTCCATTCCTGTTTACATGTAAATGAGATCGTGCTACGTTCACCGGGTCGCCCTCCAGAGTCGGATGGCGGCACCCGAAACGACGTCGATGAAGACGCGATTTCCCGCACATTCGACGTCTCTCTGCCATCGACGAGGAGGCATGATGAGCAGTTCCCCCCTGCAGACGGACGAGCGTCCGAACGTGGCCGAACTGGAGGATCTGGCGTTCGAACTGCGGCGCAAGCTCCTGCACCTGTGCGGCACCTACGAGGGCGCCGTCCACATCGGCGGAGACCTGTCCTCGGCGGACATCTTCACCGCTCTCTTCCACTACGGCATGAATGTCGACCCGACCGACATCGCCAACCCCGAGCGCGATCGCTTCGTGCTCAGCAAGGGCCACGCCGCCGTGTGCATGTACATCGCGATGGCGATGCGCGGCTTCTTCTCCTACGAGGGCATCGTCGACACCTACGGTCAGCTCGACAGCGCCTACGGCATGCACCCGTGCAAGGTGCAGCTGCCCGGCGTCGAGGCGTCGACCGGCTCGCTCGGACACGGCCTTCCCCTCGCCGTGGGCATGGCGCTCAGTGCCCGCCACCGCGGCGACGCCCACCGCGTGTTCACCCTCCTCGGCGACGGCGAGACCGGCGAAGGGTCGGTCTGGGAGGCGGTCATGGCCGCTCGCAGCAACCGCCTCGGCAACCTCGTCGCCTTCGTCGACCGCAACCGCCAGCTCATGACGAGCTTCGCCGAGGAGCGCGTCGCCTTCGAGCCCTACCCGGACAAGTGGCGCGCCTTCGGCTGGAATGTCGTGCACATCGACGGTCACGACATGGCGCAGCTGGTGGAGGCGCTCGACGCGCTGCCCGAGCCCGACACCGAGACGCCCACCGTCATCATCGCCGAGACCATCAAGGGCAAGGGCGTCGACTTCATGGAGCACAACCTCGCCTGGCACGCCGGATCGCTCGGCGCCGCCGACCTCGAACGCGCCCTCGCGGCGCTCACCGCCTCGCGTGAGAAGGAGTCCGTCTGATGCCCGTGACCTTCACTTTCGGAGAGTTCCTCGGAGCGCGATCGGTCATCGGCTCGACGCTCGCAGAGCTCGGCGCCGAGTACGAGAACCTGTGGGTGCTGACCCCGGACATCGGGGCGACCCTCGTCGAGTTCCGCGACACCTTCCCCGATCGGTTCATCGACGTCGGTCTCGCCGAGCAGGCGTGCGTCGGCATCGCCGCCGGCCTGGCCTACGACGGCAACATTCCCGTCGTCTCGGGCATGCTGCCCTTCCTCAGCATGCGCGCGCTCGAGCAGGTGCGCACCGACGTCTGCTACCCCAACCTCCCGGTCAAGATCATCGGCACGCACGGCGGACTCGTCGGCAACGGCGGATCGACGCACTACGCGGTCGAGGACCTCGCGCTCATGTGCGCCCTGACGAACATGACGGTCACCTCGATCGGCGACCCGCTCATGGTCGGCGAGATCATCCGGCAGTCCATGACGATGCAGGGACCCATCTACATCCGTCTCGCCGTCGGCAAGAAGGACAAGGTTCTCTACGAGCCCGGCCAGCACGAGGTGCGCATCGGTAAGGGCATCGTGGCACGCGAGGGCACCGACGCGACGATCTTCACGCACGGCACGACCGTCGCCCAGGCGCTGGATGCGGCGGACGAGCTGGCTGCAGACGGTCGCTCCGTACGCGTGGTCGACATGTTCACGCTGAAGCCGATCGATGAGGAGCTCATCGTGCGCTGCGCGGCCGAGACCGGCGGGCGCTTCGTGGTGCTCGAGGATCACCTGGCCTACGGCGGCCTCGCCACCCGTGTCGCTGACGTCGTGGCCGACCGCGGCATCCGTCTGACGGCGTTCGAGCGACTCGGGATCCCGCAGGTCTACGCCGGCTTCGGTGAGGACGAGCAGTTGCGCGACAAGCACGGCTACGGGCTGTCGGCGACGACCGCGGCGCTGCGTCGCGTGATCGCGGCCGAGGGGTGAGCCGGACCATGCGTACCGTCGCCGTCACGCGCATCGGCAACCTGCGCGATCCTGACGAGGCCGCCCGCGGTCGCATCGGCGTCGTCGACATGCCGCAGCCCGAGCTGGGCCCCGAGGATGTCCGCATCCGTGTCGCCTACGCCGCCATCTGCGGGTCCGACCCGCACCTGGCCGAGGGTTTCTTCGGCACGGATGTGCCGATCGGACTCGGGCACGAGGTCTCCGGCGTCATCGAGGCGCTGGGCGAGCGCGCCGGGCGGGGCGGCCTGCGCGTCGGCGACCGGGTCGCCGGCAACTTCCTCCGCTTCTGCGGATCGTGCCGCCCGTGTCAGGACGGACGCCAGCAGTTCTGCGAGCACATCCAGGACTACAACCGCCCCGGCATGGCCGAGACGGTCACCTGGCATGAGTCCCAGGTCTACCGCCTGCCCGACAGCGTGAGCCTGCTCGAGGGATGCCTGCTGGAGCCGACCTCCGTGGCCGTGCGCATCGCCGACAAGACCCGCATCCGCGTCGGTGACCGTGTGGCCGTCTGCGGAGGAGGGCCGATCGGGCAGCTCACGGTGCAGGTCATGGCACGCTACGGCGCGACCGCGCTCACGATGATCGAGCCCATCGCCGACCGGCGGGGGATGGCCAGACGTCACGGCGCGCAGTACACGATCGACCCCACGAGCGAGAATCAGGCCGCGATCGCCGACGAATTGACCGAGGGTCGCGGCTATGACGTCGTCATCGACGCCTCGGGATCGACACGGGCGACCCGTGGACTGCTCGACCTGGCCGCCAAGGGCGGCACGGTGATCTACGGCGCGATGTACCCGAGCGACTACGAGCTGCCGCTGAACATCTCGGATTACCTGTATCTGAAGGAGCTCACGCTCACGGGCGTCTTCGTCTCGCCGTATGCGTTCCCCCGTGCGCTCAATCTGTTGCCGCACCTCGACCTGGCCGAGTTCACCCAGGCCGTCTTCCCCCTCGAGCAGGCCGCGGAGGCCTTCGAGACGCACCTCACCGGGCGCTATCCGAAGGTGATCATCGCCTGCAACGACGAGGCCCGGCTCGGAGGATTGTCATGACCACCGCATTGGAACGGGAGGCGGCGCCGGTGGAGACCGCCCCCGCGCTCGAGGCCCGCGACATCGTCAAGCGCTTCGATGGGGTGCACGCCCTGAAGGGTGCCCGGCTGTCCGTGCTCCCCGGCGAGATCCACGCCCTGCTCGGCGAGAACGGTGCGGGCAAGTCCACGCTGATCAAGGTGGTGACGGGGCTGTACGCCCCCGACGGCGGCACCATCCTGCGCTCGGGCCAGGAGGTCGAGTTCCAGAGCGTGCGCACCGCCCGCGGCGAGGGGATCGTCGCGCTCTACCAGGAGCTGTCGATCATTCCGTCGCTGACGGTGGCCGAGAACATCCTGTTGGGCGAGCAGACGCCGCGCCGCGGGGGCGTCGTCAACTGGCGCGAGCTGCGGCGGCGGGCGAAGGAGCAGCTGGACAGCATCAATCAGCGCATCCCGCTGAGTAAGCTCGCCGGCGACCTCTCTCCCGTGCAGCAGACCATGGTGGCGTTCGCCCGCGCCCTCGCGACCGACGCGCGGGTGCTCATCCTGGACGAACCGACCGCGTCGCTCACGGACACCGAGATCACCGACCTCTTCGCGGTGCTGCGATCCCTGCGCGAGCGGGGTGTCGCCATCGTCTACGTCTCGCACCGCCTCGAGGAGGTCTTCGAGCTCTGCGACCGGCTGACGATCATGCGCAACGGCGAGACCATCATCACGAAGGATGTGGCCGACTCGCACATCGACGAGGTCATCTCCCTCATGGTCGGCCGTGAGGCGGGTCAGCTCTATCCCGAACGGGGCTCGGGCGGCGGAGACGTCGTGCTGCGCGTCGAGGGTCTGACCGGTCGTCGCGTGCAGGACGTGTCGTTCGAGGTGCGTGCCGGCGAGGTCCTCGGCATCGGCGGGCTCGCCGGCGCCGGGCGCAGCGAGCTGCTGCGCATCCTCGCCGGGGCGCAGAAGCACCAGGCCGGCACGATCACGGTGGGGGGCAAGACCCTGCCGCGCTCGCCGGGAGTGGGGCGTGCGCTCGCCGCGGGCATCGCGCTCGTCCCGGAGGAGCGTCGCAGCCAGGGCGTGATCCTGGGCGCGTCGATCCAGGACAACATCACGATCGCGAACCTCTCCTCGGTGAGCTCGGTCGGCGTCGTCTCGCAGGCGCGCATCGCCGACATCGCCCGGCGCGGGATGTCGGACCTGCAGATCAAGGCCCGCAGCCCCCGCCAGAGCGTCGGCGAGCTGTCGGGCGGAAATCAGCAGAAGGTCGTGCTCGCCAAGATGCTCGAGCGTCAGCCCGCCGTCCTGCTCATGGACGAGCCCACCCGCGGCATCGATGTCGGCACCAAGGCCGAGATCTACCGCCTCATCCGCCGCCTGGCGGCGACCGGCACCGCCGTGATCGCCGTCAGCTCCGAACTCCCCGAGCTCATCGGCATGAGCGACCGCGTCGTCATCATGCACGAGGGGCGCATCTCCGGACAGGTCGCCGCGGCGGAGGCCGACGACGAACTGCTCCTCTCCTACTGCTACGGAAAGTCAGAGTGACATGGCCACCACCACGGATCCCACGCTCACCACGCGCAGCATCGTGACCGCGCGCGCCGAGTCGTTCGGGCGCATCTTCCTCCACGGCGGCACCGTCGTCGCCCTCATCGTGCTCGTCATCTTCTTCTTCGCGATGCGTCCCGATGTGTTCCTGACCTTCACCAACGTGAAGAACATCCTGTACCAGGTCTCGATCCTCGCGATCATCGCCGGGGCACAGACGATCGTCATGGTCGTCGGCGACTTCGATCTGTCGGTGGGTGCCACCTCGGCGCTCGCCGGTGCGGTTGCGGCATCCATGATGATCAACGGCGTCCCCGTGACCGTCGCGGTCGCCGTCGCCATCCTGGTCGGTCTGCTCGTCGGACTCGTCAACGGGTTGCTGATCGCCTACGTGAACCTCTCCGCCTTCGTGGCGACGCTCGCGACGATGACATCCGTGGTGGGTCTGGCTTACCTCGTCACAGCGGGGACGACGCTGTTCAACCTGCCGCCGGAGTTCAACGCCATGGGGCAGGGGAAGCTGTTCGAGATCCCGATCCCGGTGTACATCGCCATCGTCATCTCGCTGCTGCTGTGGTTCGTGCTGCGCTTCACCACGATGGGTCGGCGCTGGTACGCGACCGGCGGCAATGTCGAGGTCTCGCGCCTGTCCGGCATCAACGTCCGTCGGGCCCGGCTCATCGCGTTCACGGCCGCCGGGGCGATCTCGGCGCTCGGCGGAGTGCTGCTGGCGGCGCGCCTCGGCAGTGCGAGCGCGGTGCAGGGCAGCGACAACATGATGTTCTCCGTCGCCGCCGTCTTCCTCGGCATGACGGTCGTCCGCTCGGGAGCCGCGAACCTCGGCGGCACCATGGTCGGCGTCGCGATCATCGGCGTCATGAGCAACGGTCTGAACATCCTGGGCGTCAACGCCTACGTGCAGCAGGTCGTCACGGGCCTCATCATCATCGCCGCGGTGACGCTGTCGTCGCTGCGGCACCGCGAGCGCTGACGCTCCGCATCCGCTTTCCCGAAGCGGTCGACCCAACGACCGTGCACCACCACTACGCCACGAACACAAAGGAGTAACACGTGCGCACTTCATTCAAGGCCCTCGCGGCCGTGGCCGTCGCAGCGGCCCTCGTCCTGACCGGATGCTCGTCGGGCGGCTCAGGGGGCGGCGGTGACGACACCTTCAAGGTCATCGCCTTCACCTCCGGCAACCAGACGCCGGTGGGTGCCTGGTGGGTCAAGGCAGTGCAGGACAAGGCCGACGAACTCGGCTGGGACCTCACGGTGATCCAGGGCGACTTCGACTTCCAGAAGATGAACCCCGCGGTCGAGAGCGCCATCGGGCAGGGCGCCGACGCGATCTTCGACGGCTACACCGACGTCGCTTCGATCGGCTCGATCGTCACCGCCGCCAAGGACGCGAACATCCCGATCTTCGCGATCGACTCCGCGACCGAGGAGAACGATGCGTTCGCGATCAACGTCACCGCAGATCAGCAGGGCATCGTCGATCAGACCGTCGGGGCGTTGGATGAGGCGCTCGGGGGCCTGAAGGGCAAGAACATCATGGTGATCGGGCACGACCCGCACCCCGGCATCCGGCTGCGCGCCAGCCTCGCCGAGAAGGCGCTGACCGCGGCGGGCGCGAACATCGCCGGCGGCGACATCCAGAAGGTCGCCTCTCCCGCGACGGGACGCACTGAGGCGTTGTCGCTCGTTGCGGACTACCTGTCCGCCAACCCCGGAGGCCTCGACGGCGTCTGGGTCGGTTGGGACGACGCGGCGCTCGGCGCCGCCCAGGCCGTCAGCGAGGCGGGCTCGAAGGCAAAGGTCACCGGCGTCGACGCCACGAGCGAGGCGATCGCCGCGATCAAGGCCGGCGGACCCTTCCTCGCGACCATCGAGCAGCCCTGGCCCAGCATCCTCGACACGGTCGTGGGCGATATCGAGGCCTACCGCAAGGACGGCACGCTGCCCTCCTCCCGCTTCGACGCGGTAGCGACGACCCTCGTCACCGTCGACAACGCGGACAGCATCACCCCCTCCGACAAGCTCGGTTGACCCTTCGGGGCGGGGTGCTGCGTGCACCCCGCCCCACCCCAGACATGGATGGAGGTCGCACATGCGACTGCAATCGAAGACCGCTCTGATCACCGGCGGCAGCAGCGGCATCGGCCGCGCGACCGTCGAGAAGTTCCTCCGCGAGGGCGCGAAGGTCATGATCGCCGACGTCGACCTGGCCCGCGCCGACCAGGTGGTGACGGAGCTCGAGGGCCTCGGCTTCACGGACTCGGTCGCGGCCGTGCGCACCAATGTGTCCCGCTTCGAGGATGTGGAGGCCGCCGTCGCCCGCACCGTCGAGGTGTTCGGCTCGCTCGACGTGATCTTCAACAACGCGGGCATCGCGGGCGGCAAGCCGCTGCTCGAGCACGACCCCGAGGTGGACTACGCGCCCATGATCCGGGTCGACCAGGACGGCGTCTACTACGGCATCCTCGCGGCCGGCCGGCAGTTCCGGAAGCAGGGGACGGGCGGCGTCATCATCAGCACCTCGTCGATCTACGGCCAGCAGGCGGCGGAGCTCTCGTTCTCCTACAGCGCCGCGAAGGCCGCCGTTATCTCTTTCACCCGTTCCGCGGCCTACGAACTCGCCGAGTACGGCATCCGGGCCGTCGCGATCACCCCGGGGCGGGTGGGCACGCCCATCATCAATCAGTTCAGCGACGAGCTGCGGGCGACCTTCGCCGCCGAGCAGCTGCGCAACACCCTCACGGCCCCGGAGGAGATCGCGGACGTGGTTGCGTTCCTCGCCTCGGATGAGGCGAACGCGATCAACGGCACCGTGGTGAGCGTCGACGACGGCTACTCGGTGTTCAAGCAGCGGCTCGATCTGCCGGTGTTCTGAGGCACGTCATGGACCTGGATCTCGCGTGCCACCTCTCGGCGATCACGCCCGAGCTGGCGCCGGCGCAGCTGGTGCCGGTGCTGCACGACCTGCGGGAGATGGGCTACCGTCGCGCCGTGCTTCCGCCGTTGGATGCCGCCTCGACCGATGCCGACGCTCTCGCGGATGCGTTCGTGCGCACCGGGATGCTACCGATCGCCATGTGCGGCCAGGCCCCGGACGCGGACGTCTCCTCGCCCGACGCCGACGTGCGTCGGGCGGGGGTCGAGCTGCTGCGCGAGAGTGTGCGGTTCGCAGAGCGGCTGGGCGCAGACCAGCTGAACGGGGTGCCGTACGGGCTCTTCGGGCGGCCGTCCGAACGGGTCGACCCGGCACTTCTCCTCGAGAGCGCCCGTGCGGTGGGGCAGGTCGCCGACGAGGCGGCCGAACGCGGCATCCAGATGACCTTCGAGGTGCTGAATCGCTACGAGGAGGCCGCGATCAACACGGCCGCCCAGGCGATGGACTACGTCGCCGCGAGCGGATCCGCCCACCTCGGCGTGCACCTGGACAGCTTCCACATGGCGATCGAGGAAGCGGATGCCGTGCAGGCCATCCGCACCGCGATGCCGCGCCTGCGCTACCTTGAGCTCGGCCAGTCCGGTCGAGGTCCGCTGGAGAGCGGCGCGGTGGATGTTCCCACGCTCGTGCGGGAAGCGCTGGATGCGGGCTATCGCGGCCGGTGGGGGGTGGAGGCGTTCTCGCGACCGCTCGCCGGCGGCGCCGCCGACGCGCTCTCGATCTGGCGCACGCCCTACGCCGACGGCCTTGCTCTCGCCCGAGACGCGATCGGCGTCATCCGCCGTGGGTGGGCGGAGAGCATCCCCGGCCGCAGGTCCCATCGTCTGGCCCGCGCGACAGGCTGAATCGCGCATCCGACTCCCATTGCGCGCGGGCCCCGCGTCGCTCAGGATGTATTCATACGTATAGGGCAGAGAAGCCCGGAAAGGTGACGACGATGTCGACCGCAACGCAGGACACCGCCACCCTGATCGATCCCCACGTTTTCGAGGGACGCATCTACATCGACGGTGAGTGGGTCGAAGGCGGGGGAGGATCCATCGCCTCCATCGAGCCGGCCACCGGCGAGACGCTCGTACAGGTCGGGATGGCGGATGCCGCGGATGTCGCGCGCGCCGCCGCATCCGCCGCACGCGCGCAGCAGGAGTGGGCGGCCACGCCGCATCCGGCTCGCGCGGCCGTGCTGCGCAAGGCCGCGCAGCTATGGGAGCAGCACGCGGAAGAGATCATGGGGTGGAACATCCGCGAGGTCGGAGCCATCCCGCCGCTCGCAGGTTTCGCCCTGCACGTCACCGCGGCCGAGTGCTACGAGGCGTCGTCTCTGCCCTCGGCGCCGCTGGGCACCATCCTCTCCAGCGAGGAGCCGCGCCTCTCGCTCGCCCAGCAGATCCCCGTGGGCGTCGTGGGCGTCATCTCGCCCTTCAACGTGCCGCTCATCCTCGGCATCCGCGCCGTTGCGCCGGCCCTGGCGCTCGGCAACGCCGTGCTGCTCAAGCCCGATCCCCGCACGGTCGTGACCGGCGGTGTCTCAATGGTGCGCATCTTCGAAGAGGCGGGCCTGCCCAGGGGCATCCTGCAGCTGGTCCCCGGCGGTGCCGATGTCGGCGAGGCGATGGTCGCGGATCCGCACGTGCGGGTCGTGGCCTTCACGGGGTCGACCCGCGCGGGCCGCGCCGTGGGCGAGCTCGCCGGGCGCCACCTCACCCGCGCGCATCTCGAGCTCGGCGGCAACTCCGCCTTCCTCGTGCGCGAGGACGCCGACGTCGACCAGGCGGTCAACCTGGCCACATGGGGCGCCTTCCTGCACCAGGGGCAGATCTGCATGACGGTCGGCCGCCACATCGTGCACGAGTCGCTCTTCGACGAGTACGTCGCCAAGCTCGCCGCGAAGGCCGACTCGATGGTCGTCGGCGACCCGGCCGCCGGACAGGTGCATCTGGGTCCGCTCATCGACGAGACGCAACGCGACCGCGTGCACGCGCTCGTGCAGGACGCCGTCGCCTCCGGCGCCCGGCTCGCGGCCGGCGGCACGTACGACCGGCTGTTCTACCGCCCGACCGTGTTGGCGAACCCCCCGAAGGATGCGGCCGCGTACTGCGACGAGGTCTTCGGCCCCGTCGCCTCGGTGGTCTCGTTCGCGACCGACGACGAGGCCGTCGAGCTCGCCGCTGCGACCGAGTACGGGCTGTCGCTGGGCATCGTGAGCCGCGACGCGATGAAGGCGTACGACCTGGCGAAGCGCATCCCGACCGGCATCGTGCACATCAACGACCAGACGGTCAACGACGAGGCCAACGCGCCCTTCGGCGGCGTCGGCGCCTCCGGTACCGGCTCCCGCCACGGCGGTGCACAGGCGAACATCGACGCCTTCACCGAAACCCGCTGGATCACGATGCGCCGCGAACCGGGACAGTACCCGCTCTGACGCACACGGATGCGGGCGGCCCCTTCGCGGGGGCCGCCCGCATCCGTTTGTCAAGCGGGGGTGACGCGAACCGGGAGGTGCGCGAACCCGCGTCCGGCGTTGTTGAGCGCGCGTTCGGGTGTGCCGTCGAACTCGAAGCGGGCCACGCGGGGGATCAGAGCGCGCAGCACGGCATGACCCTCGAGCCTGGCCAGGTTCTGACCCGCGCACGCGTGGTTGCCGAAGCTGAAGGCCAGATGGTCGACCGCGTTGCGTGCGATGTCGAAGCGCGCCGGCTCGGCGAAGTGTCGCGCGTCGCGGTTTGCTCCGCCGTAGCTGATCAGAACACGCGCACCCTCGGGGATGGTGACGCCGTCCACATCCACTTCCCGGGTCGCGACCCGGGTGAAGTACTGGATCGGGCTTTCGACACGGATGACCTCGTTGAAGGCGCTGGCGACGAGCGACGGTGCGGCCCGCAGTGCATCCCACTGCTCCGGCTCGCGGGCGAACAGCCAGACGGCGCTGGCGATCGCATTGATCGTGGTGTCGAAAGCGGCGACGACGTATCCCGCCAGCAGTCCCACGGCGGCTTCGCGGGGGAGGTGCCCGGCCCGATGCACATCGAGGAGGTGGCGTCCGAAGCTCCCGGGCGTGAGATCGTCCTGATCGATCGCCTGATTGAGGTATTCGAAGAGTTCGCCCACCACCGGCCACGACGAGCGGTTGCGTTCGTTGTCGGGTCCGATGGTTTCGAACCATGCCGTCGCCATCGGAATGAGGCGTTCGCGGCGCGAGGGGGGCCAGCCGATCAGATCCATGATCACGTTGATCGGGAGGTCATGAGCGAGGTCGGCCACCGCGTCGAAGCGGCCCCGCGAGACGAGCTCGTCGACGAGTTCTTCGGCGCGCACGTCGATCGTCGCCTGCAGAGGTCGAAGCGCGCGCGTCGAGAGGTTCTCGGTGAAGATCGCGCGCTGCTCCGTCTGCGTCGGTGGGTCCTGGCAGATCAGCGCGGCGGACCACGCGTGATTGAACTGCTCCGTCATGCCCACGCCCTGCGCGGAGGAGAAGCTCTCCCAGTCGCCGAGCACCCGGCGCGCCGGCTCGTAGCGGCAGATGAGCCACATATCGAGCCGGGAGAGGTAGACCGCCGGCGCCTGTTCGCGCAGGCGGTCGAGCGTCGAGTACGGATCGCTGAGCACCTCGTCGGTGAACAGGTCGACGTCGCTCTCGGGTCGGGTGGTGGTCGTGGTCATGGCATCTCCTTCGATGCGTCGGTGGTGGGTGATTCGGTGCGGGCGAGCGCGCGAAGGCGGGGGACGGGCATCCGGTGGTTCACCGAGACGGCACTGCCGGCCTCTCGTCCTCTCCAATGGAGCACTGCGGAGCGTTCATTCCAATCGCCGGCGACGACGGACGGAGACTCGTCGCCCGGTGACGCACCGGCGATCTTGAGCTTCAGTCCGAAGGCCTCCGTCCACAGGTAACGCTCGGGGACATGGACCTCGTCGGGTTCGAGCCCCAGAAGCCAGCGGCCCGCGTTCCGTCCGGCGGTGCGTCCCTGCTCGATCGCTGCCTGCCAGTGGGGCGTGCGCGGTCCCCCGCCGACCACCACGGCGTCTCCGGCTCCCCACATCCGCTCGCTCGCGCGCAGAGAGGCATCGACGTTGAGCGGAGCACCGTCCTGGACGCACCAACGCGTGTTCGGCTCGTCTCCGATCGCAGAGACGAGCAGTGACGGGCGGAACGTGTCGCCGCCCGCCGTCACCACAGCCGCGCCTTCGTGCTCGAACACCCCCAGACCCGGGTGGACGACCAGCCGAGCCCCGTGTTCCTCGGCGGCGCGACAGATCGCGTCCGAGAGGAAGAGGCCGAGCGCCTCTCGCAGTGGCGGGCGCCGCGCGGCGAGCAGGACCGCGTGACCGAGCATCGCGATCGACGAGGCCACCTCTGCGGCCAGCAGCCCTCCCCCGACGACGGCCACCTGTTCAGCTGTTCTCAATGCCGAGGAAAGGCGATGAACGTCTTCGCGGTCGCGCACGGTGTGCTCGCCGGAAACGCCGAACGCGCGGGCGCGTGCACCGGTCGCCACCACGAGCGCGTCGAACGGGACACATTCGCCGTCGTCGAGCTCCACCCTTCGCGCGTCGCTGTGCAGCGCGGCGACGCGTCGTCCGCGCCGCATCCGAACATCCGGAGGGTCGGGCACTCCGATGTCGTCCAGGGACTCGGCCCCCGTCAGCACGCCCTTCGACAGCGGTGGGCGCAAGTAGGCGCTCGGCTCGGGATCGACGAGGGTTATGGCACCTTCCCACCCGACGTCGCGCGCCGCCTGAGCCGCCGTCGCGCCGGCGATCGATGCGCCGAGGACGACAAGGCCCGCCGCGCTCATGCCTGCAGGCGGAGGGCCGCGACGGGACAGCTGCGGACCGCGGCATCCGCTACGGCGCGCCGAGGCTCGTCGACCGTGTCAACGAGTACCTGGACGACGCCATCGTCGTCGAGTCGGAGCAGCTCGGGTGCTGCCTGCTCGCAGAACCCGAAGCCGTCGCACCGGTCGTAATCCACTGTGATCCTCATGAGAGCTCTCCCTCCGACGCCACCGTCGTCGGGCCAGTCTCGGATCAGCGAGCCTGAGCGCACATCCGGGTGATCACGGATTCCGCCCCGCGGATCCGCGTTCGACCCACGCGGCGATCCGTGTGCGCGAGGAGACGGAGAGCTTCGTGAAGATGTGTTGCACGTGCGTCTCGACCGTGCGCACGGAGATGACGAGTTCGGCGGCGATCTCCCGGTTGCTGAGACCTCGATGGATGCCGTCGGCGACCTCGCGCTCGCGGATGCTCAGCGGGGAGGCTGCATCGGCGGTGTCGAGTGCGAAAACGACGGCCTCGACGAGATCGAGTCGTCGGCCGCGCTCCCAGGCGGCTGCGAAGCGGGTGCGGTCCAGTGCGGTGCGCGTCCGGTCGATCGCCGCGTCGTGCTGCGCGGCGAGGTGGGGGCCGAAGGCGGCGATATCGGAACCCACGCGGCGCCAGCCGTCGGCGAGAGCCGCCCACACGACGGCGGCACTCTCGTGGTGTGCCTGCCGACATGCGATCGCCGCCCACGTCTCCAGCATCAAACAGGTGCCCAGGTCGTCGTGGAAGCTCCGCTCGATAGCGAGTGCTTCGCGCACGAGAGCGGCGGCGTCGTCGGGGCGCTCGGAACTCAGCGCCGCGACGGACAAGGACCACAGGGCGTGCGAGCGCATCCACGACTCGTCGAGGGCCTCGGCGAGTCGCCGTGCTTCGTCGGCAGGCAGGGCGGCATCGCGGGCGTGCGCATGGGCTTCGGCGACCGTGAGCTGGAAGGCGGACATGAGTGTCGCCGCCTCGTCGCCCAAGGCGCGGGCATCGCCGATCGACCGGGTGAACAATTCGCGGGCCTGGTCGAGATCGCCGCGGAACAGCGCGTGCGAGCCGAGCCATCGACTCACCTCCATGGCGACAACCGCCGCTTCCCGGTCCGCGCTCCCCGCCAGCAGCGACTGAGCCGCATCCAGGTGCGCCGCCGCTGTGTCCAGATCGCCTTGCACGAGTGCCAGCCACCCGCCCAGGGTGTGAAGCTCCGCCCGCAGGAGCGGCGAGGGGCCTCGCGCCAGGGCACTGCCGACCCATTTGCGTCCCTCGCGAAGGAAGCCGCCGACAGCCCAGTGGTACCGGAGGTCGGAAACGAGACGGGCGCCCTCTTCCACCGCCGAGTCGTCTGCCACCGCGAACGTCAACCCTGCCTGCAGCTCCCCCCACTCCTGGCGCAGTCGTGCGAGCGCTGCGGCTTGCCCGGGGCCGTGGAACGTCGTGCGATGAGTCCGGACGAGCTCGCAGAAGTGCGCGAGGTGACGCCGCCGCGTGTCGTCCCACGTGCCGCTCTCGCGAGCGCGGTCCCGACCGTATTCCCGTATCGTCTCGAGAAGTCGATGGCGCCCGGGCTCTCGCTGTTCCACGAGTGACTGTGCGACGAGTCCCTCGAAGGCGGACCACGCGGCCACCTCATCCAGATCCGCGTCGACGCTGACGGCGATCGCCGCCGCCGTGCTGAACGTGCCGGAGAAGACCGAGAGGGCCGCCCACACCCGACGCTCGTCCGGGGTGCACAGGTCGTAACTCCAGTCGACGACAGCGCGCAGTGTGCGCTGTCGCAGGTCGACCCTCCGATCGCCCGGTGGGAGCGTGAAGCGCGACTCGATACGATCCGCGAGCTCGGCGATACTCAGAGACCGAAGTCGTGCCGCCGCCAGTTCGATCGCCAACGGTAGCCCGTCGAGCGTGCGGCACAATGCCAGCGCAGCCGACAGATCCTGCCGCTGCGCATCGAAGCGCGCGTCGGAGTCCTTGGCACGTTCGATCAGCAGCGTGACGGCGTCGGAAACGCCGCCGTCCGCCGTCATTGTGCCCAGCGGGGCGAGCGGATAGACGCCCTCGCCGTCGAGAGACAGCGCACGCCGCGAGGTGGTGAGGATCGAGACGTTCGGCAGAGAGTCGAGCAGGTCGTCGACGAGATCGCAGACCGTGTCGAGGAGGTGCTCGCAGTTGTCGAGCAGGACGAGCGATTCTTGCTGTGCGAGGGCGGTGACGACGATGTCGCGCGGCGAGGCGTCTGGACGGTCTGCGAGGCCGAGTGTACGCATGAGCGCCAGAGCCACCTGCTCAGGTTCACGGACCTCCGCCAGGCTCACCGCCCACGCCTTGCGGGAGCGCGCATGCGCGAAGACGTTTGCGACATGCATCGCCAGGCGGGTCTTGCCCACTCCGCCCACGCCGGTCACGGTGACGAGGCGTCGGCTCTCGAGCAGACCGAGGACGGCGCGCACGTCGGCGTCCCTGCCGATGAACGCGTTGCGTCGCTCCCGAATGCTCGTCATGGTGGTCGGATGCGGGCGGACCTCGTCGCCGGGGCCGCCCGCATCCGCTCGTCGCGCTCAGTAGACGATGACCGGCTTGACGGTCACGCCGTGGTGCATGTCGGCCACCGCCTGCTCGATCTCGTCGAGCGTGTACGTCTTCTCCAACAGCTCCAGCGGCAACCGACCCTCGGCGTGCAGCCGGGCGAGCTCCGGGATGAGCTGCTGCGGCAGCGTGTCCCCCATCGTCACGCCGCGCAGCACCTTGCCGGTCAGGATGCCCTGGATGTCCACCGGGATCTCCGTGCCGGGAGGGGGTGCGCCGCACACGAGCACCGTGCCGCGGATGGCGGCCGCATCCAGGGCGCCGCGTGCCACGCGGGGGCTCGCGGTCGTGTCGAAGCTCAGGTCGACACCGTGCCCGCCGGTGATCTCGGCGAGGCGGGCCGCGACGTCCTCTGTGCCCGCGTTGATCGTGTGGGTCGCGCCGAGCCGTCGTGCGAGCGTCAGCCGTTCGTCGACGAGATCGATCGCGACGAGCGCGGCGGGGTCGCGGTGCGCGGCGGCCATGATCGCCGACAGCCCGACCGCGCCGGAGCCGTAGACCGCCACTGTGTCGGCGGGGCTCGGATCCAGCACGTTCCACATCGAGCCGAAGCCGGTCAGGATGCCGCACCCGAGCGGTGCGAGCGCCGTGAGGTCGGCGTCCGCATCCACCGCGACGAGGGAGCGCTCGTCGGCGATCGCATAGGTGCCGAACGAGGACTGCCCGAAGAAGTGGCCGGCCACGGGGAGGCCTTCGTGCGTGATGGTGCCCGAGTCGTCGTCGCGCATCATGCCGAAGAGGTTGCGCACCTGCCAGGTCTCGCAGTAGGCGGGATGGCCGCCCGCGCATCCGCTGCACGCACCGCACGAGGTGAAGCTCAACAGCACCTTGTCGCCGGGTGCCACGGAGTCGACGCCCGCCCCGACCTGTTCGACGATGCCCGCGCCCTCGTGCCCGATGATGCCGGGGGTCGGGAACGGGATGCCGCCGGCGATCACGCCGAGATCCGTGTGACACAGTCCCGTCGCGACGAGCCGTACGAGCACCTCGCCGTGGCCCGGAGCCCCGTACTCCACATCCTCGACGCGCAAGGCGCCGTCCTGCAGGACGGCCGCGCGGCCCGCGGTCACGCCGACGCTCCCGTCTCGAGGTTGAAGACGATGGAATGGGTGCGCTGGTACGAGGTCATCGCCTCGGGTCCGTTCTCGCGCCCCCATCCGGAGGCCTTGACGCCGCCGAACGGCACCGAGGGATCGAGCAGCGCCCAGCCGTTGACCCAGGTGATACCCGCATCCAGGCGCGCGGCCACGCGGTGCGCCTTGGCGAGGTCTGCGGTCTGGATGCCGGATGCCAGGCCGTACGGCGTCGAGTTCGCGAGGGCGATCGCCTCCTCCTCCGTGTCGAAGGGCTGCACGGTGAGGACGGGACCGAAGACCTCCTCGGCCACGACCTCGGCGTCGTTCGGCACGTCGGCGATCACGGTCGGGCGGTAGTAGAAGCCGCCGCCGAGATCGGCGCGCTCGCCGCCCGTGACGATGCGCGCTCCGGCCGCGCGGGCGCGGTCCACCATCGCAGCGACCTTCTCGAGCTGGTTCGCGCTGGCGAGCGGGCCGATGACGGTCCCCTCGTCCGTGGGGTCGCCGAAGGGCACGTGGGGGAGAGCCTCGGCGAGAATGCCCAGCACCGTGTCGTAGAGCGGGCGCTCCACGAGCAGCCTCGGGCCCGCCATGCAGAACTGGCCGGAGTTGAACACGAAAGCCGAGATCACCGTGTTGATCGCGGTGTTGAGATCCGCGTCGGCGAACAGGATGTTGGCGGCGTTGCCGCCGAGCTCGGCGGTGAACGGCTTCAGCGTGCGCCCGGCGATCGCCGCGGCGTGGGCGCCGATCTCGGTCGACCCGGTGAAGGCGACCTTGTCGACGTCCGGGTGGCCGACCAGCTGATCGCCCAGAGCTGCGCCGGGGCCCGTGATGACGTTGAAGACGCCGTCGGGCACGCCCGCCTCCTGCAGGATGTCGGCGATGATGAGGGCCGAGAGCGGGGTGTCGCTCGCCGGCTTGTGGACGATCGTGTTGCCGGCGATGAGCGCGGGGGCGATCTTGGAGCTCGAGAGGATGAGGGGGAAGTTGAACGGCGTGATGGCCGCGACCACTCCGATCGGCTCGCGCTTCACGTAGGCGTGCGTGTTGCCGGTCGTCTCGCGGACGTCGCCGTCCAGATGGTGGCCGAGGCTCGCGTAGAACTCGTAGAGCTCCGCGGCGTTGTTGACGTCGATGATCCGCGCGAACGTGATGGGCTTGCCGACATCCAGGCTCTCCGCCTGGGCGAGCTCCTCCGTCCGCTCACGCATGAGCGTGTACGCGCGCTGCAGGATGCGTGCGCGCTCCCGACTCGACAGGCGAGACCAGACGCCGGAGTCGAAAGCGTCGCGGGCTGCGGCGACCGCGGCGTCGACGTCGGAGGTGGTCGCTCGCGCGACCTCGCCCACCTTGCGGCCGGTGGCGGGGGAGACGACGTCCATGACGGCGCCGTCGGAGGCGTCGCGCCAGACGCCGCCGATGAACAGCTGCCCGCGCGAGCGCGGTTGCGCATCCGTCGTGGTAGATGCGGGATCGGTGAGGGTCATGAGGTGCTCCTTCGGTGGGTGGGGTCAGACCAGTGCGCGTGCGGCGACGCGTGACAGCGCGTCGACGAAGCCCTGTGGGTCTTCCTGGAACGGTGCGTGCCCGGTGGCGAGGCGGATGATCTCTGAGCCGGCGCGCTCGGCCAGCGCCTGCTGGAACGCCGGCGGCACGAGCACGTCCTTCTCCGTGAGCAGGTACCAGCTCGGCTTGGTACGCCAGGCGACCGCGGCCACGGTGTCGGTCAACGAGGCGAGCGACTGCGGACGGAACATGTCGGCGAGCTGCTCGCCCGCTTCCGGAGGTGTTCCCGGCGGGAAGTCGGCGGAGACCATCGCGATGCGCTCCTCGCGGGTGGCGCCGAGGGTCACCTGCCCGCCCGCGACGTGCCATCCGGATGGGAACTCACCGCCGACGGATCCTCGAACGCTCTCTCCCGCATCCAGCGCGAACGCGGCGACATAGACGAGCCCCGCGACGGCCGGATGATCGCCGGCTTCCGTCACCGGGACGCCGCCGTACGAGTGGCCGACCAGCAGGACGGGCGTCTCGGCGTGATCGAGGCGGTCGCGCAGCGCCGCGGCATCGGCGGCGAGGGACCCGGTCGACCCTGTGGAGGGCAGCTCGAGGGTCTCGACCGTCCAGCCGAGTGCCTGCAGCGAGGGCACGACGGGGGCGAACTCCCACCCTCCGACCCACGCGCCGTGGACGAGGAGCACATGCGGGTTGTGGCTCATGATTCCGGTCTTCCTTGATCCGGGGAACCGGCGTCGGGTGACGGCTCCGTGACGACGATGTCTGACGCTCAGTCTCGATCGGCGCCCGGAGCCGCGGTATCCGTAGGACTACGTAACCTCGCCGCTCACCGCCGCGCGAGTCGACTCGAACCACGCCGCGATCTGCGCGCGGGAGCCGAAGCCGAGCTTGCCGAGGATGCGCTGCACGTGGGTGTCGACGGTGCGCACCGACAGCACGAGCCGGTCGGCGATCTCGCGATTGCTCAGTCCTTCGTGGATGCCTGCGGCGACCTCCCGCTCGCGCTCGCTGAGCCCGCCGGCAGCGCCGCGGGCGGATGCCGCGAACGACACCGCCTCGGCGGGGGTCAGGCGCTCGCCGACGGCGGCGGCGCGCTCGAACGCGCGGTCGCCGAGGCGGGCGCGCACCTGCGCCACGCATCGCTCGTGGTGGGCCGCCATCTGCGGGCCGTGCACCGCGATGTCGGAACCGACGCGGCGCCAGCGACTGCGGGCCGCCCCGAGCAGGACGGCGGAGCGCTCGGTGGGTGAGCGTGCCGCGTCGATCCAGCTCAACAACTCGAGCACGAGGCAGTCCCCGACCGGATCATCGATGCCGTCCTCCGCCCGCAACGACTGACGCGCCTGCGCCTCCGCGAGATCGAGCTCGCCGTCGCAGAAGGCCGCCAGCGCCAGAGACCACAGTGCGAGCGAGCGCATCCACATCTCGCCGGTGGCCTCGCTGTGTCGCACGGCGGCCTGGGCCGATGCCCCCGCTCCGCGCTCGCCGAGGTGGCTTCGGGCGGTCGTGAGCTGGAACTCGGCCAGCAGTGCCTCGTCGGGCAGGCCCGCGGCGAGGGCGCCGTCGATCGAGCGTTCGAAGCCGATCACGGCCGCCGCAGGATCGCCCGAGAACAGGGCGTGCGTGCCCCGCCACCGCTGCACCTCCACCGTGAACACGGCGCGCTCGGGCGCGGGAACGGACGCGAGCAGCGTCTCGGCGTCCCGGAGGTGGACGTCGGCCTCGTCCAGATCGCCCTGCAGCAGACACAGCCACGCCGCCGTGATCGAGCCCCGCATCCGTGGCACCGCGCCGGCACCGGGCAGCGCCAGCACACGCGTCGCCCACGCGCGCCCCTCGGGCAGGAAACCGCCCACGCCCCAGTGATAGCGGAGGGAGGCGAACAGAGACAGTGCCGTGTCGGCGTCGACCGTCGTCGCGGTGCTGAGCGCCGCGTGCAGCTCCGCCCGATCGGCGCGCTGGGTCGCGATGATGTGCGATTGATCGGGTCCGTACCAGCGCGCGTCGGCGGCCTCGGCGAGGCGGCGGTAGTGCGCGAGGTGGCGGTGCAGCAGCAGCGGCCACGTCCCGTCTTCCTCCGCCCGTTGGCGACCGTAGGCGCGGATGGTCTCGAGCATGCGGAAACGGCTGCTGTCGCGGTCGGCTTCGACGACCGACTGCGTGACGAGATCGTCGACGACGTCGACGATCTCCGCCTCGGTGAGCTGGGCCGCCGACGCTGCGGCCGCGAGGTCGAAAGGCCCCCGGAACACGCTCAGGGCCTCCCACACCCGACGCTGCTCGGGGGTGCACAGCTCGTAGCTCCAGTCGACGACCGCGCCGAGGGTTCGCTGGCGCGCGACGGCCGAGCGGGATGCGGCCCGCAGCAGCGTGAAGCGCGACGACAGACGGCCGTTGAGCTCGGACAGCGGCAACGACCGCAGCCGGGTCGCCGCCAGCTCGATCGCGAGCGGGAGGCCGTCCAGTGAGCGGCACAACTCCTCGGCGACGGACCGCTCCTGCTCCGACAGCGTGAAGGACGCGTCGGCGGCACGTGCGCGCGCCAGCAGCAGGGCGAGGGCGTCGGAGGGGCGGGACGCGTCGTCGGTGAGTGACAGCGGGGGAACGGCGAAGACCTGCTCGCCGTCGACGTCCAGCCGGCGCCGGCTCGTGGCGAGGATGGTCAGGTTCGGGACCGCATCCAGGAGCTCGTCGGCGAACGCCGCCACCGCGTCGATGAGGTGCTCGCAGTTGTCGAGCACGACCAGCGACGGTGTCTCGGCGAGGACGTCGGCCAGGAAGTCGAGCGGATCTCGGGCCGAGTGTTCACCGAGCGGCAGGGCGCGAGCGACAGCGAGGGGCACGCGGCGCGCATCCTGCAGGCTGTCGAATCCGACGAACCAGGTGGTCACCCCGGCAGCGGCGGCGAACTCGTTGGCGGCGCGCGAGGCCAGCCTCGTCTTGCCGACCCCGCCCACGCCGGTGAGCGTCACCAGGCGGCTGGTGCGCAGCAGCGTGCCGATCGTGTCGAGCTCGGCCCTGCGGCCCACGAACTCGCTGCGCGGTTCGGCGATCATCCAGACCCCTTCGTCTGCACCGATTATGCATCCCCCTGAATGGAGCGGGCTCGGCGGGCCTGCTCCCCACCGTGGATTACGTGATCTCACGGATAGACGGGACACGCAGCGACGGCGACAGACTTGCCGCGCCCGCCGCCGTCGGTGGGCGACGCACCGTTCAATGACGAACCGGGAGTTCCCATGCGCAAGACCCTGCTGCGCGCCGCCGCCCTCGCCGCGGCCGCACTCACACTCACCGCCTGCTCCGCCACATCCGCACCCGCCGGATCCGCCGGCACAGAGGGACCCATCAAGATCGGGATGGTCGTGCCCCTGACCGGCCCGTACTCCGCCCTGGGGCTCGGGGACAAGGAAGCAGCTGAGCGCCTCGTCGAGGACATCAACGGCAAAGGCGGGGTGAACGGGCGTGAGCTGCAGCTGACGGTCGTCGACGACAAGACCGACGTGACCGAGTCGGTCAAGCAGTTCAGTCAGCTCGCCGCGGATTCCAGCTACTCCGCGATGCTCGCGAGCTCGTTCGTCTCCGCGGCCACCGCCGTGGGCGATGTGGCACGCACTCAGAAGATCCCGACCATCGCGCTGAGTCCGGTCGACGCCTTCGCCGACGGCAGCAACCCCTACGCGTTCACCTCGCCGCCTACCCCGTCGGTGTATGCAGGGGCGCTCGTCGACTATTGGAAGTCGGAGGGCGTCAAGACCCTCGCCATCACGTATGTCGGCGCCGACGTCTTCGGGCAGACGGGTGAGAAGGCGACCGTGGCGCTCGCGAAGGATGCTGGTATCGACGTCGTGCTCGACGAGCCGTACGACGCGGCCGCGACCGATTTCAGTCCGCTCGTGAACAAGGTCGTGCAGGCGAAGCCGGACGCATTCGTCGTGTGGGGCGCGGGCCCGGCGCCGGTGATCATAACGAAGCAGATCGCCGGCAAGGGCGTGCAGACCTACTTCACGGGCGCCCAGGCATCGAACCTCTACCTCGACCCCGCAGGAGAAGCCGCGGAGGGCGTCATCGCCGCGACGACGGCCGCGATGGCGGGGACCTCGCTGCCGGACAGCGACTACAAGACGCTCGTCATGGCAGTCGCGGATCCCTGGCTCGCGGCGAACAAAGGCGTCTACCCGCCCGAGTTTGCCTTCGGCGGGTCATCCGCGATCGAGCTTCTGGCCGACGCCGTGAAACGGGCGGGATCCAGCGACCGGCAGGCCATTCGCGACGCCCTCGAGAAAACCGATCTGCTGACCTCGAACTGTCACTACCGCTACAGCGCCGACGACCACATGGGCCTGACCTCCGATGCGCTGGCGATCATGACGGCGAAGGCGGGCGCGTGGGTACCGACGGCGTACGCGACGAAGCGTTTCGCCACCGATCTGCCCCACTGACGGCTGCCGTCGAGGAGGATGCACATGCTCGAACTGCATGATCTGTCCCGATCCTTCGGCGGGGTCTTCGCGACCGACGGGGTGTCGATGAGCGTTGCCGATGGGGAGTTGCGTGGCGTGATCGGGCCGAACGGGGCCGGCAAGTCCACTCTGTTCTCGCTCGTGAGCGGACACCTGCGACCGCAGCGCGGCCGCATCCTCCTCGACGGTCAGAGGATCGACCGGCTCGCCCCGCATCAGCGCGCGCGACTCGGCATCGCCATCGTCTTCCAAGGGGCCCGGCTCTTCCCGGAGATGACGGTTTGGGAGAACGTCGCCGTCGGCGCCCATGCGCGCACCCGTGCCGGTGCGGCCGCCGCCGTCCTGCGGCTGCCGCGCCACCGGCGAGAGGAGAGCGAGATCTTCCGCAGCGCGCTCACGAACCTCGAGCGCGTGGGCCTGGCGGACTGGGCCGACCGTGCAGCGGACCAGCTCCCGCTGGGGCAGCAGCGGCGCATGCAGGTGGCGCGCGCGCTCACCGCCCAGCCGCGGCTGCTGCTGCTGGACGAACCCGCATCCGGGCTGCGCGCCGGCGAGCGTCGCGAACTCGCCGCTCTCATCCGAAGCCTGCATGACGAGGGGATCACCGTTCTGCTCGTCGAGCACGACGTGGCGATGGTCACCTCTCTCGCCGAGCGCATCACGGTCCTGGAGCTGGGCCGCGTGATCGCGGAGGGGACACCCGACGAGATCCGCCGGGACCCTGCGGTCATCGCCGCGTACCTGGGGACGGAGGCGGCGGCATGATGCTCGATGTCGAGGATCTCGTGGTCCGCTACGGCGGCGCGACCGCCGTCGACGGCGTCTCGCTACACGTGGACGACGGCGAGATGGTTGCTCTCGTCGGACCGAACGGCGCCGGCAAGACGTCGATCGTGAACGCGGTCTCCGGGCTCGTTCGCCCCGCATCCGGGAAGGTGCGCACGAGCGGATCCGTCGCCCAGGTTCCCGAAGGGCGTCAGATGTTCGGCGACATGAGCGTCGAGGACAACCTGCGCCTCGGCGCATGGCGCCGCCGCGACAAGGACCCCGCGCACGTCTACGAGCTCCTGCCCGATCTGCAGCGGATGCGACGCCAGCGCGCATCGACGCTGTCCGGGGGGCAGCAGCAGATGGTCGCCATGGGTCGTGCGCTCATGGCTCAGCCGGACCTCCTGGTCATCGACGAGCTGTCCCTGGGGCTGGCCCCGATCATCGTCGGACAGCTCATGACACACCTGACCGAACTCAATCGCACACGGGGGACCGCCGTGCTGCTCATCGAGCAGGAGATCGGCCACGCGTTCGATCTGTGCTCACGGGCCTACGTGATCGAGACCGGACGAGTCGCGCTCGAAGGTCCGAGTGCCCGGCTCCGAGAGGCTCCCGCGGTGCGGGAGGCATACTTCGGCGGGTTCGAGACCCCGGGAAAGGAGACGCCGTGAACGATCTGCTCGTCTACATCGTGTCGGGACTCGCGCTGGCCGGGGCCTTCGCGCTCATCGGCAGCGGCATCGTGGTGGTGTACCGCGTGACCCATGTCCTCAACTTCGCGCAGGGTACCTTCGCGGTGTTCGGCGCCCTTCTCTCCTGGTCGCTGTCGAGCGTGCTCCCGCCCTACCTTTCGGTCCCGATCGTGATCGTCGTGTGCGCGGCGATCGGGCTGATCGTCGGGGTCGCGGCGGTCGGTCGCCGCCGCACCCCGCCGATGATCTCGCTGCTCATCACGCTCGGGATGTCGATGGTCGGCGCCGCGGTGATCATCCTGCTGTGGGGGCAGGATCCGGTGTCGCCGCCGGGCCTGCCGGGTACCGTCGATCTGCTGGGTGTCGCCGTCGAGTCGCAGCGGGTGCTGGTGCTGGTCGTCGCGGTGCTGACGTTCGTCGCGCTGGGACTCTTCTTCGCGCGCACCGATCTCGGTCGCGGGCTCACTGCGGCCGCATCCAATCCCCGCGCGGCGCGCCTGGTGGGAATCGACACTCGCGCGATGGGGCTGGTCGCCTTCGCGATCGCCGGCGCGCTCGGCGGTCTCGCGGGCGCGCTCATCGCGCCGACGACCGCAGTGTCGGTCTCGTCGGATCTCCCGCTCGTGCTCAGCGGGTTAGCGGCCGCGATCTTCGGCGGCCTCCGCAGCCCGTGGCTGACGTTCCTGGGGGCGGCGATCCTCGGGATCGTCGGCCAGCTCGTCGCCGGATACGCGAATGGGTCGTACCAGACCCAGATCGCGCTGGTCATGATGCTCCTGATCATGATCGTGCGCGCCCGCAGCCTGAACGCCGAGGAGGCGAAATGACCGACACCCGAGGGCGCCTCGCCCGCATCCTGCCTCCCGTCGTCGTCCTGGCCGTCGCCTGCGCGATTCCGCCGCTTCTCGGCGATCTCACGTTCTTCGTGCAGACCGCGCTCGCGGCACTCGTCGTGGTGGGCCTTTCGCTGTTCATGGGATACGCCGGCCAGACCTCGCTCGGCCAGGGCGCGTTCGTCGCGGCGGGCGGGCTCACGGTCGCCGTCCTCACGACTCAGTTCGGCGTGCCCTCGATCGTGGCGCTGCTGCTGGCGCCGGTCGTGGCCGGTGTGCTGGCGGCGGTGGTCGGCTGGCCGCTGCTGCGTCTGCGTGGCCACTACCTCGCGTTCGGGACCCTCGCCGTCCTGCTGATCCTGCAGACGGTCATGGCGACGGTTCCCCTGTTCGGCGGCGGTATCGGGATCTTCGGCATCCCGGCGCTCGCCATCGGTCCGATCCAGGTGCAGGGCCAGCTCGCGTACGCCTACCTCGCCATCGCCGCGGTCACGGTGGCCATGATCGTGGCGCACAACCTTGTACGGTCGCGCTTCGGACGCGGGATGCGCGCTCTCGCCGGCAGCGAGAGCGCGGCCTCGGCGAGCGGCGTCGCGGTCGCCCGCACCAAGGTGGCGGTCTTCGTCGTCGCGGGGTCGTTCGCTGGGTTCGCCGGCGCCGTCGGGGCCTTCTTCACCCCGTACGTGAGCCAGGACACCTACCCGCCACTGCTCTCGTTCGGGTACGTCATCATGGCGGTCGTCGGCGGACTCGGGTCATTGTGGGGTGGCGTGGTCGGCGCCGTCGCCGTGAGCGTCTGGCTGCAACTGCTCAGCGCGGTCAGCGCGACACCGGGACTTCCTCCGGTGGTGGGTCCCGTTCTGCAGTACGCCGGCTACGGTCTCATCCTCGTGGTCTTCCTTCTGCTGGTGCCGCGGGGGATCGTCCCGACGATCGCCGCCCGGGCTCGCACGCGCGCGGCCGCCCGCGGGGGTTCCGCGCCGATCCCCGTCTCCGTGGGGAGCGCCGGCCGGGGGTGAGGTGCACCGGCGGCGTCAGATCCCGCGGTGGCGTACGAGGCCGTCGACGATCGTCGCGTGCACGGCGAGCGACGACACCTCCGCCGCGGAGCAGGTGGACGGATCTGCGGACAGCACGCTCAGATCCGCGCGCATACCCACCGAGATCCTGCCTTCCTCGCTCGAGACGCCCGCTGCCGCGGCGGCGCCGGCGGTGTACCCGGCCAGGGCCTGAGTCGCCGTCAGCGCCTCGGCGGGCTGCACCGGTGGACGCCCGCCGTGGCTGCGGGTCTGCGCCTCCGCCAGGATCTCGCGGGGATCGAAGGGCGCGATGGGCCAGTCCGAACCGAGCGCCAGCGTCACCCCGAGCTCCACGAGCGATCGCGTGCGCCACCCCTGCTGCGCCCGGCGCACTCCGAGGCGTTCGCTCCAGTTGTCGCTGCCGTCGGCGTGCACGAAGCGGGTGACGTGTGTCGGCTGCATACTGGCGACCGCGCCGCTGGCGGCGACCTCCGCAACGATGTCGTCGCCGGTCAGCTCGAGGTGTTCGATCCGATGGACGGAGCCGGGGTACGCGGCGCGCGCTGCGGCGATGGATGCGGCGGCGTGCCGCACCGCGGCGTCGCCGATGGCGTGCGTGGCGGTCGGGACACCGTGCCCGGCGAAGTGCGCGATCGCCGCCGCGTAGTGCGCGGGAGACGACCAGGTGCTGCGCAGCGACTCCCCGTGGCAGTCCGGTGCGCACAGCCATGCAGTGCCGTTGTCCACCGTGCCGTCGAGGAAGAACTTGACCCCGTGGCGACGCCAGAGCCGGCCCCCCGTGCCGGTCTCGGACACGAGCCTCTCCCAGTCGCCGGGGGCCATCTCGGGATCGACCCACGGATGGATCCGAAGGCGCAGGGACATCCGGCCCGCATCCTCGACCGCGTCGTACAGCGCTGTGGGATCGCCCTCGAAGTCCATGACGTGCGCGCCGGTGAGACCCGACGCGGCCATGTCCGCCAGCTGGTCGGCGAGTCGTGCGGCGACGACCGCATCCGGCTCCGACGGCACGATCCGCTCGATGAGACCGATCGCCTCGTGTTCGCGCAGGAAGCCGGTTGGCCTGCCGGTCGCATCCGCTTCGACGCACGAACCGGATGCGAACGTGCGCTCCTCTCGCACGCCGGCGAGCTCGAGCGCGGCGCGGCTGGCCAGGGCCGAGTGCGCGTCGAACATACGCAGCAGCATCGGGGCGTCTCCCGCGGCATCGGCGACCGCGTCGACATTCGGGGTCCGGCCCTCCCACACCGCGTGCTCGAGCCCCCAGCCGAGAACCCATCCGCCCGCGGCCCGGAGCCGTTCGTGGGCGATGGTTTCCCGCAGCTGGTCCAGCGTGCGCACACCGCGTAGATCCCGCCCCCGTGACACCCGCGCCGCGAGGATCGGATGCGCATGCGCGTCGACCAGTCCGGGCAGTACCGTTCCGGGCACCCGCAGCGTCTCGGTCCCGACGCCTGTCCACGCGCGCGCATCCGCCCGGTCGCCGATAGCGACGATGCGGCCGTCTGCAACGGCGAGGGCCTGCGCGTCGTGCCCGTGCAGAGCGTCGGCGATGACCACGAGTGGCGCGGTCACTGCTGCGTTCCTCCGATCCCGGCATACGCCGCGGGCCGGGCGCGCCGGAGAATCGCCGCCAGGACGATGCCGAACACGAGGGCGAGGCCGGTCACAGAGATGATGACCGCGTTCGTGGCCGCGTCGGCGCCGGTCAGCACGCCGATGTTGACGACGATGAGTACGAGGAACACGAGCATCAGCACTCCGCCGAGCACCCCCGCCGGCAGCACGTACCAGGCTCTGGCGATGTCGCGCCGGCGCAGGAAGAACACCACCACCGACGCGGCGGCGAGAATCTGCAGCACCACGATCCCGATCACGCCCGGCGTGTTCACCCAGATGAGCAGCTGACGGTACGGGTCCGCGCCGGCGATCGCGAACCCGCCGACCACCACCACGGCCAGCGCGGTCTGAGCCACTCCCGCCACCCACGGCGTCCCCGCGACGGCGCGCGTGCGGCCCAGCACCGGAGGCAGGACGCCGTCGCGCGCGAGGGCGTACGTGTAGCGGTTGATGGAGTTGTGGAAGGCCAGCAGCGCGGCGTACACGCTCGTCACGATCAGCAGCAGGAACACCACGGTCGCTGCGTCGCCCAGGCGGCTGCCCGCTGTGGCGAACAGGAAGTTCTCGACGCCGTTCTCGCCGATGAACGCCTGAACCAGGTTCTCCCCGTGGGCCTGCACGAGAAGCCACGTCAGTGCGAAGTAGAAGAGCGTCATCGCGATGACGGCGACATAGGTGGCGCGCGGGATAGTGCGGTTCGGGGTGCGCGCCTCGGCGCGGTACAGCACGGTCGACTCGAAGCCGATGAACGCGCCGAACGCGAGGCCGAGCACGACGGCGAACTGCGGAGTGAACACGTTGGCCGCAGCGAAGGCGCCCGTGCCGAATCCTTCGGGCAGCTGCCCGGTGGCCAGGATGGCGACTCCGAGCACGATCAGCGCGAGCGTCTCCGCCACCAGCAGCACGCCGAGCACCTTCGCTCCGACGTCGATCCCGGTGAAGCCCATGGCCCAGACGCCGGCGATCGCGGCGAAGGCGAACAGCGGCCAGGGCAGATCGATGCCGAACACCGTCGCCACCATCGCCTTCGCATTGACGGCGAACAAGCCGTAGATCCCGATCTGCATCGCGTTGTACGACACGAGCGCGAGGATGCCGGCGCCCAGGCCCAAATGACGTCCGAGCGATTCCGCGATGTAGGTGTAGAAGCCGCCGGTCTTGGTCACGTGCCGGGTCATCGCCATGAACCCGACCGCGAACACCACCAGCGCGACGCCGACCAGCAGATAGGCGGTGGGGGCCGCCGGCCCGGCGATCAGGATCGCGAGGGGCACGGTGCCGGCGATCACGGTCAGAGGGGCTGCGGCCGAGACGACGAGGAAGGTGATTCCTCCCGCTCCCAGCGAGTTCTTCTTCAGGGCGCCGACGGTGCCGGTGGTCTCCGCGGGTGCGGAGGGGGTGTTCGTCCTCATTGACATGACTCCTCCAGAGGTCATTTATCTAACAGTGTTAGGCAGTATGTCGATCGATTGAGTCCCCGACAAGTACGCTGTGTAACTGTTCTGTTTCGGGGGTGCGTGTGGGAAGACCGAGGACCGCGCTGCTGTCGAGCGAGCGGATCGTCGACGAGGCGCTCGAGCTGTTCGACAGCGGCGAGCCGTTCTCGATGCGCGCCCTGGCGAAGCGTCTGGGTGTCGCCGCGGCCTCGCTGTACTACCACGTCGACGGGATCGACCACCTGATCGACGTGATCCGCGACCGCATGGTGCGCGACGATCCGCCTCCGGCTCCGGACGTGCATCGCGGGTGGCGCGAGGAGGTCGAGGCCATCCTCCGTGCCATGCACGCCGGATACGCGCGGCACCCACGCCTCGTGTCGGCGCTGGTGGGAGCTCCCATCACGTCGCAGAGTGTCCTCGATCTCTACGAGCGGCTCGCTTCCGCGCTGCAGCGCGCCGGCTTCGCGCCGGTGCAGGTCGCGGTGCATCTCGAGGTGCTCGACAGCTTCGCGCTGGGGGTGGCCCTCGAGCGGGCGGCGCCTGCCGAGGTCTGGCGGATCGCGAGTCAGGACGGCGCCCTCTTCGCTGCCAGCCGCGCCTGGGCCGATCCCGATGAGCGGCTCGATGCCGCGTTCGAGCACGGGCTGCACGGACTGCTCGACGCGATCGAGGCGGGGGTGCGGTCGCAGATCGCCGACGCGTGACGCCCGACACGGATTCAACGAAAAGCAAACGGGCGTCACGAATCTCTTGACTTTCACCGGTCGAACCCCGCACCATGAGGGGGTCAGCACGCTGCGGTGCCGACGCGTCGGGGGCTCGAGGTGGTGACTCCGCGTGACGGATGCTTCGCGTTGGCGTCCTGCTTACCCGTCACTGAGAGGCACTTCGATGAAGAAGACCCTTGCCGCCGTCGCTCTTGCAGCCGTGGCCGCCCTGACCCTGTCCGGTTGCACCGATTCCGCCGCGCCCGCCACATCCCCCTCGGGCGACTCCACCGCCGGCAGCGGCGAGATGCGCCAGGTGCGCGTCGCAGCTCTCCCCATCGCCGAGACGGGGGCCCTCTGGGCAGCCATCGACGCGGGCATCTTCGAGGACCACGGCCTCGACGTCGAGGTCGTCCCCGCACAGGGCGGTGCGCAGGCCATCCCCGCGCTGCTCAGCGGCGACATCGACTTCGCGATCGGCCAGCCCATGGGCCCGATCCGCGCCGCCCTGCAGGATCTCGGCGTCGTGATCTTCAGCAACTACGCGTCGAGCCTTGCCGACGGCGAGGACGTCAACTCCGTCGTCGCCCTCGGCAACTCCGGCATCACGAGCCCCGCCGACCTCGCAGGCAAGCGCGTCTCGGTCAACAGCATCGGCGCCGCCGGCGACCTCACCATCCGCAAGGCGGTCGACGACGCCGGCGGCGACTCGTCCACCATCCAGTTCGTCGAGGTCGCCTTCCCCGACGTGAAGGCCCAGCTCGAGGCGGGCAACATTGACGCCGGCTGGGTGCCCGATCCCTTCCGAGGCCTCATCGTCTCCGGCGGTGGCGTCGACGTCGTCTCGCCGTACCAGGCCACCATCCCGGGCCTGACGGTGCTCACGAACTTCACCACTCAAGAGAAGATCGACGCCGATCCGCAGCTCGTCGCCGACTACGCCGCGGCGATGGCCGAGGCGCAGCAGTACGCGACCGACAACGAGGATGCCGTGCGCGCCGCGATCGTCAAGAAGCTCGAGATCCCGGAGGCCGCGGCCGCCAGCATCACGCTGCCCAACTTCACCTCCGACCTCGACGACGCCGGCATCGAGAAGCTCGCCGCCCTCGCCGTGCAGTACAAGTACATCGACGCGGAGCCCGACTTCACGAAGCTGATCCAGCCGCAGTGATCCCGAGCGGGGGATGCGGCACGCGCCGCATCCCCCGCATCCCCTCTGGAAGGCCCCCCATGACCCTCGCTCCGCCTGCGCCGGTGCACACGTCGACGGTCGTCGTGCCGCGTCGTCGACGTCGACGTTCGTTCCGCGCACCGCTGCTCGGACTGCTCGGTGTCGTCGTGTTCCTCGGCACCTGGCAGCTCATCTCCGCTGCCGGACTCATCAATCCGTCGCAACTGCCCTCGGCCGCCGACACCTTCACGCGCCTCGGCACGATGGCGGGCGACCTCGAGTTCTGGCGCAACGTCGGGCGCACCCTGACCGCATGGGCGATCGGTCTCGCGATCGCCTCGGTGCTCGGCATCCTGCTCGGCGGGCTCATCGGTCTCGTGCCGGTGCTGCGTCGCGCAACCAACACCACCGTCGAGTTCCTGCGCCCCATCCCCTCCGTCGCCCTCATCCCGCTCGCGATCCTGACCTACGGCATCCAGATCCCGGCGGCGCTGGTGATCATCGTCTACGCCTGCTTCTGGCAGGTGTTCGTGCAGGTGCTCTACGGCGTCGCCGACATCGACACGGTCGCCCGCGACACCGCGCGCAGCTACGGTCTCACCCGGGGCGCGCAACTGCGCTCGCTCGTGCTGCCGACCGCGCTGCCCTACATCTTCACCGGGCTCCGACTCGCCGCATCCGTCGCCCTCATCCTGGCCATCACCGCCGAGATGACGATCACCAACCCCGGCCTCGGCAACGTCATCATCGTCGCCGCCAGCAACGGCAACATCGCGACCGTCTACGCGGTCGTGATCGTCACCGGTCTGCTCGGCCTCATCATCAATCTCGTCTTCCGCGTGCTGGAGCGCCGAGCGCTCGCCTGGCACCAGTCGGTGCGAGGGGAGGAGGTCCTGTGACCCTCTACACCAGCACCGTTCGCACGCCCCCGCGCGCGCCGCGGGTGTGGGCTCGTGTCACCGCCAGCACCGCCTACGCGCTCGCGCTGCCGATCGTCCTGCTCATCATCTGGGGCGTGTGGGGCACGATCGCTCCGGGCAAGTTCTTCCCCCCGCCGGGACGCATCGCCGAGGCCTTCGTGAAGACCTGGGTGGGCCCCGCGTTCCTCACCGACGTCGTGCCGAGCCTGACTCGACTGGCGATCGCCATCCTGCTCGCGATCGCCGTCGGCGTCGCCCTCGGAACGCTCATCGGACTCACGCGGTGGCTGCGCGAGCTCGCCGAGCCGCTGCTGGAGTTCTTCCGCGCGATTCCGCCGCCCGTGCTGATCCCGGTCTTCGTGGCCCTGCTAGGCGTGACCGACAACATGAAGATCGTCGTCATCGTCTTCGGATCGTTGTGGCCGGTCCTGCTGAACACCGTCGACGGGGTGCGCGGCACGGACTCGGTCATGACCGAGACGGCCAAGTCGTTCTCGCTGACTCCCGCGCAGCGCCTGTTCTCGCTCGTGCTGCCCGCGGCGAGCCCACGCATCATGGCCGGTGTGCGTCAGACGCTGTCCGTCGCGCTGATCATGATGGTGATCTCCGAGATGTTCTTCTCCTCGTCGGGCCTCGGGTTCCAGATCGCCTACTTCCAGCGCAACTACCTCATCGCGGAAATGTGGAGCGGCATCGTGCTGCTCGGCTTGGTCGGCGTCATCCTGTCGGTCATCTTCACCATCGTCGAGCGCAGGGTCCTGCGCTGGTACCACGGAATCAAGGAGGTCGAGCGTGCCTGAGACGCTCCTGCAGGTCGAGCACCTGAAGAAGGTCTACGAGTCCTCGACGGGTGTCGTCGAGGCGATCGGCGACATCGACTTCTCGATGCGCCGCGGCGAGCTGGTGTGCATCGTCGGTCCGTCCGGATGCGGCAAGACGACGCTGCTCAAGTGCATCTCGGGGCTGCTGCGCCCCACCGCGGGAAGCGTGGTGCTCGACGGCAAGCAGGTCACCGCACCGCCCCCGAACATGGCGCTCGTGTTCCAGGAGTACGGGCGCAGCCTGTATCCGTGGCTCACGGTGCGCGGCAACGTCGAGCTGCCGCTGAAGCACAAGAAGCTGTCGAAGAGCGAGCGCAACTCTCTCATCGACGACGCGCTGCTCGCCGTCGGACTCGACCACGCCGCCGACAGCTACCCCTGGCAGCTCTCGGGCGGCATGCAGCAGCGCGTCGCGATCGCGCGCGCCGTCGCCTATCAGCCCGAAGTGCTCATCATGGACGAGCCCTTCGCGGCGGTCGACGCGCAGACGCGCGCGGACCTCGAAGACCTCGTGCGGCGCCTGCACCTCGAGCGCGGCATGTCGATCCTGTTCGTGACGCACGACATCGACGAGTCGGTCTACCTCGGCGAGCGTGTCGTCGTGCTCTCCAAGTCGCCGACATGGGTGCAGGAGGATCTGGTGATCGACCTCGCGCCCGAGCGCGACCAGATCACGACGCGTGCGCTGCCCCGCTTCACCGAGCTGCGCACGCACGTGTACGAGCAGATCCAGCGCGCCAAGCGCGGCGAGGCCGTCCGTCCGGCCGCATGATATGTCGGTGACATCGGTGCAATCCCTCTCGCGGGAGGTCGAAACGACCCAGCGCGCGCCGCAGCGTCTGCTGCTCGCGCTGCTGGGCGAACTCCTCGAACGGGGGATCTCCCGCCCCGTGCGCGCGAGCTTCTATCTCGACGTGCTCGAGAGCGCGGGGGTGGCCGCTCCCACCACGAGGGCGGCCCTGGACCGGATGGCCGTCACCGGGCTGCTCTCTCGTGCGCGGGTCGGTCGGGGGATCGAGTTCGCCCTCACCGATCAAGGCCGCGCGGTGCTGGAGGAGGCTTCCGAGCGCGTGCACTCCCCGCATCCGTTCGATCCGGTCGGCAGCGGCTGGACTCTGGTGACCTTCACGGTGCCCGAGGATCAGCGCACGCTTCGCCACCGCCTGCGCGCGGCGCTCGCGTGGGAGGGGTTCGCCGCCGTGCGCGACGGCCTGTGGATCGCGCCGGGAGAGGTCGACCTGGTCGCCGCCCTCGGCGGCCTCAAGGATGAACTGCCGGCCGGCGCGGTAATCGCGTTCCGCGCGCGGGACCTCGCCGCGTTCCCGGTGGCGGATGCGGCGCGCACCGCGTGGGACCTCGCCCGCATCCGGGCCGCGCACGAGCGCTTCGCCATGGAGTGGAACACGGCCGAGACGATCGAGGCCCCGCCGCTGGCCGCGCTGACGATGCTGGTCGCCGACTGGCTGGAGCTGCTGCGCAGCGACCCGCGCCTGCCGTTCGACTACCTCGGCGAGGACTGGCCCGCCCAGCGCACGACGGAGATCTACCGCGCGCGCCGTGCGGCCTGGTCGGCGGCGGCCGCGGAGGCCCTGGCGGCCGCGCTTCCCGGGGACTGATCCCCGGCCTCGGGCCTCGGGTCTCGGCTCTCGGGTCTGCGGCACAGTTCAGCCGGGTCCGGCCGGAGCGGGGCCGTTTGCTGCCGGTGGTGTCGGTTCTGGCTGAGTCGCGCCCGAACTCCTGCAGAACCTGCTCGTCGGTGGGTTCCCGGGTGCCGGCTGCCGGTTTTGCAGGAGTTGGGGCCCGGATGCGGGGGTTGGGTACAGCGGGCCGGCACAGCTCAGCCGGGTCCGGCCGGAGCGGGGCCGTTTGCTGCCGGTGGTGTCGGTTCTGGCTGAGTCGCGCCCGAACTCCTGCAGAACCTGCTCGTCGGTGGGTTCCCGGGCGCCGGCTGCCGATTCTGCAGGAGTTCGGGCACGGAGAGCTCCGGCGGATGCGGGAAGGTGACACCATTGCGGCACCGGCGGCCGACCGGCTGTCGAACCAGAGGGGCTTCTCGTGTGGTCGGAAAACTCGAAGATCGCGATGATCCTCGTTGTCCTTGTGCACAGCCTCACTCTGTGGGTGCTGGTCCCCGTGGGGTTCGTCGTCTGGCTTGTCGTCGTGCCCTTCACGTTCCGGCGTCCGATACGCCCGGGCGCGTTCTTGGGGTGGTTGGCCTTCAACAACGTCGTCCTTCTTCAAAGGGTCCTGTTCCGTCCGTTGTTCAGGTTGCCGTTGAACTGGCTCGGACCGCGGGAGATGCGTGACGTGAAGCACCGCATCAGCGTTCATGATCTGTTCCTGATCCCACCGTTCTGAGGGCCGGCTTCGGGTACGTCTCAGCCGGAAGGCCCGCTCCTCCGCGTCGCCTCGTGTCACGCCCGTAGCTGCCCGAACTCCTGCAGAATCCGACCGCTCGTGCGGGGGCGGGCTGCCACCGGCCGGTTCTGCAGGAGTTGGAGCCTGGATGTGGGGTGTGGGCGCAGCGGGCCGGCACAACTCAGCCAGAACCTGCCGCATGGGGCGGGGTGCTGCCAGCGGTGGCGGATGCGGCTGAGTCGTGTCCGGGGCGCAGTAGCCTGGCCATCCCAGGAGGGGGAGAGATGAGCGAGTCCGAGATCACGGTGACGCCGCTGAACGCGCAGGTCGTGCTGTCGGCCTCGGAGGGCGCGGAGTTTCCCGAGTGGGTGACGGGCGAGGAGTCCGCCGTCGCAACCGACTCGGCGATCCTGGTCGCGACGCGAGAGGACCTCGACGGGAATGTGACGGTCCGCGTGCTGATCGACGAGTTCGCCCCGGAGGGCGAGAAGGTGTTCGAGAGCACCCTGTCGTTGCCGACGCCGACGCCGACGCCGACGCCGTCGGTGCGATTCGGGAGCTTCCTCTCCGGCGAGCTCGCCGAGATCGAGTTGCCGGGCGCGGGGGAGTACACCGCGCAGGTCTATGTCGACGATCCGGCCGGAGCCTCCACCGTGCTCGTGCTTCTGCGCCGACGCGAGGGGTGAGCGCAGGCCCTGGCGCACAGGGAATCCCGGGGCTACCGTGGAGCATGGCGCTCTATCGCTGGCGGCGGGCGCTCATCGTCGCAATCGTTCTCGGTGGCTTCGGCCTGTACTGGGCATCCATCGCCTTCGCGTGGCGGATCCCGCTCTGGGCGGTGATCATCGCCGCGGTCCTTGCTCTGGGCGCGGTGTCGCTCCTCTCGTTCCGGCCCCGCCGCAGCAGGAGCATCGAGAGCGAGACGCTCTACGCATCCGATCCCTATAGTGATGCCTACCTCGGGCGCAGCGCACCGAGGCCCCCGCACCGCGACGCGAAGCCCACGTCGCAGATCGGGCCCGCCTTGCCCGTCGACCCGCTCGCAGACGCGATCGACCAGGAGCCCGAGCGAGAGCAGCGCTGAGTCCGAGCGGTCAGGGCGTGGTGCCCGGCGCCTGCCATGCGGTCACGGAAACAGCGGTGCCCGCGACCACGTCGAGTTCCACCGGCCAGGAGCCGCGCGTCTCGCCCTCGACGACTGCCGCCCACAGCGTGCGTGCGATGAGGGCGCCGTGGGTGGACTGGGCATCCCAGCCGAGGTAGGCGACAGCAGAAGCACCCGCCGGAATGACGACGGATGCGGGGCCTGGATCGGTCGCCATGAAGGAACCACCGTGCTCGATCGTGGTGTCGAGCAGGTGGCCGTTCTGGTCGCCGAAGGCGATGTCGGGGTACCCCTCGATCGTGCAGGGAGCGTCGGAGAAGTTCATGAGTTCGAGCCGCAGACCTCGATGCCCGGTCGCCGCGTCGGGCTCTCCCTTCAGGATCATGGCGCGATCCGGGGTGCAGCCGTCTGCGCTCGTCACGCCGGCGCCCGCGGCGCGCTCCGGAACCGGGTCGCCCTCCGCCTGTGGGTCGGGCGGAATCGAACCGTCCGCGGGAGCCGGTTCCGCGGCGGCCTGATCGGCCCGCACCTGGGCTTGCGACGCCTCGTCGCCCAGCGCCTGCGTCGCGACGAGCAGGATGAGGGCCGCGACCGCAGCTCCCACGGCCAGAGCGCCGCGGAGCCGCATCGCTCCACCGGAGCTCTCACCGGCCGCCTCGCGTCGCGACATTCGCGAGGCGAGCAGCGCCGGCAGCCAGCCGTAGAGCAGCCCCCAGTACGCACCGATCGCGGCGCGGCTGCCGAGGTCCACAGCCCAGAGCGCCCAGCCGTGCGTGAAGAGCGTGCCGAAGACGAGCTGCGCATCGATCGTCATCCCGGTGATCGCCCCTGCCGCGACGACCGCGAGCCAGGTCGCGGCGAATGACCCGCGTCGGCGTACGACGTGCAGGACGGCTGCGACACAGGCCGCGACGGCGAGGGCCGCAACGAGAGGGGAGAGCAGCGACCACGGGGCGGGCCAGGACCAGGCATAGGGGCTCGGCGTCGGCAGGACCGCCTGTTGCACCCGCTGCAGCGGTGTGAGCGACACTGCCGCTGCGAGCCCGACCACCGCCAGCCAGAGGGCTCCCGCCGTGGCGGAGACCAGCCAGATTCCGCGTGATCTCCGCATCCGTCTCTTCCCCCGTCGGCCGCCGGGCGGCCCCCTCGGGAGCCTAGCGTGTCGACGGTCCCCGGATGCGGGCGAGCCGTCAGCCCTGCGCGGCGCGGATGTGCTCGGCGATGCGCAGGTAGTTCTCCCTCGCGAGCGTGTCATTGCCACCGTCGTAGCCGTGGTCGGCGCCCTCGACCTGCCAGAACTCCGCCAGGGCGCCGACGCGCTCGAGGCGCCGGGCGTAGCGCTCGTCCTCGTCGCGCAGGATGTCGTCGGATGCGGCGATGACGACCGTCGGGGCGATGCCCGTGAGATCGGCGGTGTCCGACGCGGCCGCCGGCGAGACGAGGGGATCGGCGCGGGTGGCCGGATCGGGAACGTAGGAGCCGTCGAAGACCTCCGACATCCAGGGACGCAGGAGGGGCTTCGCGAGCGGCGAGTGCTTCTCGGCCGCGGGGACCGTGAGATCCAGCGGCGGGTAGTGCAGCACCTGCAGGCGGATGCGGGGACCGCCCGCATCCAGTGCCTGCCGCGCGACCGCGGCGGCGATCGCTCCGCCCGCGCTCTGTCCGCCGACCGTGAGCCGCGTGGCGTCCCACCCCTGCGCGTCGGCATTGTCGATGACCCACTGCACGACCCGCATCGCCTGGTGCACCGCGGCGGGGAACGGATGCTGCGGAGCGACGGCGTAGTCGACGTCGATCACCACGACGCCCGCGCGGCTGGCGATCGCACGGCAGAGGGCATCGTCGCCGTGCAGCTGGCCGAGGATGTAGCCGCCGCCGTGGAAGTTCACGTGCACGCCCGGGGCGGCGGCCGCATCCGCCGCGCGATAGATCACGGCCGGCGCGGGCGGATCGGCGGGGATGATGAGCTCGCGCCGCTCGGCGGTGAACTCGGGCAGACGTTCGCGCGGGTCTACTCCGCCCGCCTGCGCCGCCATCATGCGCGGCATCGCCTTCTGCAGCCGACGCGCGACGAATCGTGCGACGGCGGGACGCGACAGCAGCGACACGATCAGTGCTTCCGGCCGAACAGCTCGCGCAGCGCGGCCTTGCGGACCTTGCCGGATGCGGTGCGGGGCAGATCCTCGACGACGACGACGTTCTTGGGGAGCTTGTACCGGGCGAGTACGCCGTCGAGCTGGGTGCGGACGGACTCTGTCGTCACCTCGGCCCCCTCTTTGACGGTCACCACGGCCCAAGGGACCTCGCCCCACCGCTCGTCGGGCACCCCGATGACGGCGACTCCGGAGATCCCGCGGATGTCGTTGATGAGGTTCTCGACCTCGGCGGGATAGATGTTCTCGCCGCCGGAGATGATCATGTCCTTCAGTCGGTCGGAGATGAACAGGTAGCCGTCCTCGTCCAGATAGCCGAGGTCGCCGGAGCGGAACCAGCCGCCCTCGCGGAAGGCGGCGGCGGTCTCGCCGGGGAGCCCGTGGTATCCGGGGAACACGTTGGGTCCCGCGATCTCGATCTCTCCCACCGTGCCCGCAGGCACCACGGCGCCGGTGTCGTCGGTCACGCGCACCTCGGTGAAGAAGTGTGGCAGGCCGACGCTGCCCTGCTTCGCGCGGGTCATCGCCGGTGCCAAGGATGTGGCACCCGGGGAGGTCTCGGTCATTCCGTAGCCCTGCGAGAACGACAGTCCGCGCGCTTCGAAGGCGTTGAGGATGCGGGTCGGCACAGCCGAGCCGCCGCACGTCAGCTTCTGCAGGCTCGACAGGTCGGTCGTGGGCCAGTCCGGATGATCGGCCATCAACTGATAGGTCGTCGGCACACCGCTGAGCATCGTGACGCGGTGACGTTCGATCAGCGTCAGCGCCCGACCGGCATCGAACCCCTTCTCCAGCACGAGGGTGGCGCCCTTGAGGATGACCGGCAGTGCGCCCATGCCGAGGGAGGCCACGTGGAACAGCGGCGAGATCATGAGCGCGATGTCGGTCGAGACCACGTCGTAGTCGATGATGCAGTTCAGTGCGACCCAGGTGAGGTTGCCGTGCGTGAGCACCGCGCCTTTGGCGCGACCCGTCGTGCCCGAGGTGTACACGATCGCAGCCGGGTCCTCGTGCGTGACTTCAGTGGTGCCGACCGAGGCGCCGTCGGCGTCGCGCACGAGCGCGGACAGACCGGGGTGGTGCGAGATGCCCTCCCCGGTGAGGATGACCTCGCCGATGGATGCGGCCTCGATCCCCGGGATGATGCGCTCCGCGAACTCCGGGTCGTGGATGAGCACGCGCGCACCCGAGTCCGTCAGCACGTGCTGGATCTCGGGAGCCGCGAGGCGTGTGTTGACCGGCACGAACACCGCCCCGAGCCGGGCGCACGCGAAGAGCACCTGCAGGAATGCCGGGCTGTTCTCGCCGAGGTAGGCCACCGCATCCGCCTTGCCGATGCCGCGTGCGCGCAGCACGGCGGCCGTGCGATCGACGGCGTCGGCGAGCTCGGCGTACGACAGCGTCTCGCCGCCGTCGACGATGATCGCCGGCTTGCCGGGGTTCTTCAGTCGTCTCTTGGTGATCCAGGATCCCAATCCGTGATCATGCATCGTTGCATCCTCGTGGTGGTGGGTTCGGAGCGGAGCCCCGGGGGAGGGGTCAGGCGTAGAAGCGATACAGCCCGCGAGCGACGGCGGCGGGCTTGGTGGCGCCCTCGATCTCGATCGTCTGATCGACGGCGAACTGATAGCCGCCGGGCACTTCGGTGACCTCGGCGATGACGGCTCCGCCGCGGATGCGGGCGCCGACGGCGACGGGAGAGACGAAGCGCACCTTGTCGAGGCCATAGTTCACCTTGGTGGTGACGCCATCGAGGTCGAAGAGCTCGGACCAGAACTTCACGGTCAGCGACAGCGACAGGAAGCCGTGCGCGATCGGGCCGCCGAAGGGGCCCTCCTTCGCGCGCTCCGGATCGACGTGGATCCACTGGTGGTCGTCGGTGGCGTCCGCGAAGAGGTTCACCCGGTCCTGGGTCACCTCGAGCCAGTCGGTGAAGCCGAGGTCGGTGCCCGCGAGGGATGCGGCGTCGGCGTAAGCGGCGGTCGTGGTCATGGTGGGTTCCTTTCGGTGGATGTTCAGACGAAGGCGGAGGAGCCGGTGAGCCCCCGCCCGACGATCAGGGCGGTCATCTCGTGGGTGCCCTCGTAGGAGTAGACGGCCTCGGCGTCGGCGAAGAACCGTGCGGCGCCGTGCTCGAGGAGGATGCCGTTGCCGCCCTGCACCTCGCGGGCGAGAGCGACGCTCTCGCGGGCGAGACGGGCGGTCTGCATCTTCGCCAGCGCCGAGTCCTCGTCGCGCAGCACGCCCGCATCCTGCCGTGCGGACAGGCGCGTGACGATGCCGAGGGATGCGGTGAGGTTGCCGAGGATGCGGGCCAGCTTCTCCTGCACGAGCTGGAAGCCGCCCAGCGGTGACCCGAACTGCTCGCGCTCGCGCACGTACGCGACCGCCGCGTCGAGGGCGCCGGCCTGCAGACCCGTCGCGATCCAGGCCACATCCGAGCGCAGCGACCGCAGGATCTCGGCCACGTTGCGCCAGGTGTCGACCCGCTGAAGGCGGGCGCTCTCGTCTACCCGCACACCCTCGAGGCGGATGTCGAAGTTCTGCATGGGTCGCAGCGACACCTTGCCCTCGATGCGGGTGAGGGTGACGCCCGGTGCGTCCCGCGGCACCAGGAACGCCTTGACCTCGCCGTCGTCCGTCGCGCGCGCGAACACGACGAGCACGTCGGCGGTGTCGGCGCCGCCGATCCACCGTTTCGCGCCGTCGATCACCCATCCGTCGCCGTCGCGGGTCGCGGTCGTGGCGAGTCCGCCGGCGATGTCGGAGCCGTGGTCGGGTTCGGTCAACGCGAAGACGCCCCGCAGTGCGAAGCTGCGGATCGCGTCGTCGAGTGCCGCCACCTGTTCGGGGGAGCCCCCGCGGCGCACGGCGGTGCGGAACAGGCCCGACTGCGCGTTGTACGCCGTGGCGACCGAGACGTCGGTGCGGGCGAGGACGAAGGCCCGGTATCCGGAGAAGACGGAGGATGCGGCCTCCGCAGGCTCCACGCCGACGGGCTGCATGAGATCGAGAGGGGCGAGGGCGTCGATGATCGCGGAAGGCAGCGTCGCCGTCTCCCACGCGGCCGGAAGCAGGGGCGCGACCTCGGCACGCAGGGTGTCGTCGAGTCGCGCCAGGGCCGCCCGGGCGCCCTCGCTGAGCGTCGCGTCGGCGAACCCGAGCGGATCGTGACCGAAAGGCGCTTCGCTGCGCAGTCTCGGAAGCATGGTCTACCCCAGCCCGAGCAGACGCGCGGCGTTGGCCTTGAGGATACCGGGCATGACCTCGGGCTTCATCTCGATCTGCTCGACGTCGCGCAGCCATCGGTCGGGAGTGAGCAGCGGAAAGTCCGAACCGAACAGGATGCGGCTCTTGAGGAACGAGTTCGCCGCGCGCACGAGCTGCGGCGGGAAGTACTTCGGGCTCCAGCCCGACAGGTCGATCCAGGTGTTGTGCTTGTGGGTCGCGACCGAGATCGCCTCGTCCTGCCACGGCACCGAGGGGTGGGCCATGATGATCTGCAGGTCGGGGAAGCGGGCTGCCACCGTGTCGAGCAGCATCGGGTTCGACAGGGCGAGGCGGAAGCCGCGACCGCCCCGCATCCCCGCGCCGATCCCTGTCTGCCCGGTGTGGAAGAGCGCCACGACGCCCGCCGCCTGCAGCGTCTCGTACAGCGGGAAGTACTGCTCATCGCTCGGGTCGAAGCCCTGCACCGTGGGGTGGAACTTGAAGCCGCGCACGCCGTAGTCCTCGATCAGGTGCCGCGCGCGATCGATCGCGGCCTGCCCCTGACGCGGGTCGACGGAGCCGAACGGGATCAGTACGTCGTTGTTGCGCGCCGCGCCCTCGGCGATCTCCTCGCTGGAGAGCGCCGGGTGCCCGAGCTCGGTCTGCGCGTCCACGGTGAACACCACCGCGGCCATGGAGCGCTCGCGGTAGTATGCCGCGACCGAGTCCAGGTCGGGGTGGCCCGCGTCGGCGCTGAAGTAGGCGGATGCTGCCTCGGCGAGGTCTTCGGGAAGCGAGGAGTGGCCGTGCGCGTCGACCTCGATGTGCACATGGACGTCGATCGCCGTGATGGCGGACAGGTCGATCGCGGGTTCGTAGCGCGTGGTCATCGGCGTTCCTCGTCGTCGGGGATGCGTGGTGCGAGGGGCCCGAGCGGGCCGGGCCCCTCGAGTCTCAGGGGCGGGGGCGCTGCAGCTCTTCGGGAAGCGCGGGGAAGCGCTCGCCGACCGACTGCAGGTTGTCGCCGACCAGGTCGGCGAACTCCGACTCCAGGGCCTCGGCGCTCCACCCGCCGTCGCGGTAGGCGGTGACGACGGGCTCGGGGTGCGACCAGAGTTGGATGCGGTCGCCGCCGACGCCGATCGCCTGGCCGGAGATGTTCGCCGCCGCATCCGAGGCGAGGAAGGCGATGAGGCCGGAGACGTCGTCGGAGGTGCCGAAGCCGAGATCGTGGCGGTAGAACGCGGGCATGGGCTCGCCCGCCGCGTCCGCCTCGACCGCCGCGGCGAAATACGGCAGGGTCGCCGTCATGGCGGTGGCGGCCACGGGGATCACCGCGTTGGCGGTGATGCCGGCCTTCTTGAGCTCGAGCGCCCAGGTGCGCACCATGCCGACGATGCCCGCCTTCGCGGCGGCGTAGTTGGTCTGTCCGAAGTTGCCGCGCTGCCCGGTCGGTGAGCCGATGCAGATGATGCGACCGGCGATCTCGTTCTCGCGCATGTAGGTCGCGGCCTCGCGAACGCAGGTGAAGGTGCCGCGCAGGTGCACGTCGATGACGGTGTCGAAGGCCTCGTCGCTCATCTTCCAGAGCACCGTGTCGCGCAGGACGCCGGCGTTGGTGACGAGGATGTCGAGCCGGCCGTAGGTGTCGACCGCGGTGCGGACGAGCTCTTTCGCGGTCTCGGAGGAGCCCACGGGGGCGACGACGGCGACCGCCTGCCCTCCCTCGCGCTCGATCGATGCGACCGCCTCGGCGGCGGTGGCCGCATCCACGTCGTTCACGACGACGCGCGCGCCCTGACGGGCGAGCTCCTGGGCGTAGGCGAGACCGAGGCCGCGGCCGGATCCGGTGACGATGGCGACTTTGCCGTCGAGGGACATGGGGGACTCCTTCGTTCGTGCTCTCATTGAAACCGGACTAGTTGAAATTGTCAATTATTGTTTCCCGCACCTTTTGTTAGGATCTGTCTATGCCGAAGAGCGAGGATGCTGCAGCGCAGGCCGACGCGCGCGCCCGGCTCACCGACGACGTCAGCTTCTTGCTGGCCCGCGCCAACGCCCTCTCGCTCGCCGCGGGGAACGCGGCTCTGGCCGCCGTCGGACTGAAAGTGCGGTCGTACTCGGTGCTGGCGCTGGCCTGCGACACCGCGGCGGGCCCCTCGCAGCGTGAACTCGCCGAGTTCCTGCGCCTCGATCCCAGCCAGGTCGTCGCCCTCGTCGACGACCTGCAGCGCCGGGGCCTGATCGAACGGCGGCCCGACCCCGCCGACCGACGCGCCAACGTCGTGGTCGCCACAGCCGAAGGTCTGGCCCTCCACGAGCGTGCGCTCGCCGCCGCCGAGGCCGCCGAGCGCGACCTGCACGGCAACCTCTCTGCCGCCGAGCGGGCGCAGCTCGCCGACCTCCTCCGCCGCATCGCCTTTCCGTGAGGCGGGATGCGTCTAGCCGCGTGTCAGCACGCGGTCCGGCACCCAGCCTTCGCGACCCGCGGCGTTGCGGCACCACGACCAGCCGCTCTCGGTGTCTTCGGTGAGGATCTCCACCACATCACCCGTGCGCGCGGGCAGTTCGGTGGTGTCGTAGCCGGTGCGCACGATTCCCGCCGCGCCGTCGATCTCGATGTGCCGAGCCGGCACCCACCCGCATCCGTTCGCCGCCGTGACGAACACGAACGCGGGCCACTCGGTGTCGCGCTCGCCGACCGCCACCCGCTCACCGGGCTGCACGTTCAGCGGGGCGCGCTCGGGGATCTCGTGGTCGGCGATCAGCTGCGCACGCATGACGTCAGCGTCGCAGGTACCGCCGACATCCGCTCACCGGCCATCGAGCACGTAACGGTCGCGGCCCACCGAGACCCCGACCACACACTGCCCGACGACCACGGCGATGTAGAGCAGCAGGGGCGCGGTCCAGCCGCCGTCGAGCGCATGGAGGGCGCCGAAGGAGATCGGCCCGGCGGCGGCGAGCAGGTATCCTACCGACTGCGACATTCCGGAGAGCGCCGAGGATGCGGCGGCGTCCCTCGCGCGCTGCGCCATCAGGGTCAGCGACATGCTCAGCGACGCTCCCGCCGACAGCCCCGAGATGAGGGCCCACGCGGTCAGGAGCTGCGGTGCGAGGATCATGCCGATCGCGGCGGCGATCGCGAGCAGTGGGAGGGCAGCAGGGACCGCGCGGCGCAGGCGCCCCTGCAGCGCGAAGGCGACGGCGAACGAACCGACCACGCCGAGGATCTGGTACAGCGCGACATCGACGCCTGCGGCGACGGGAGACTTGCCTGTCGATGCGGCGAGCGGTGCCATCCACGTCACGAGCATGTAGAACGACGCCGACTGCGCTCCCATGTACGCCGCGATCTGCCACGCGAGGCGGTCGCGCCAGATGCCCGTGCTGCGCGAGGTGCCCGGCGCGGGTGCCGCCGTTGTCGGCCCTCGACCGTGCTGCGCCCATGCCCACAGGGCGATCGTGAGCGGGAGGAGCGCGGCGGTCGCGGCCAAGGCCACGCGCCACCCGGCATCCGGATCGCCCACGGCGTGCGAGATCGGCACGACGACAGCCGAGGCGATGGCTCCCACGCCGCCGAGCAGCGCCGTGTACATGCCCATCATCACCGGCACGCGCCCCGGGAAATCGCGCTTGATCACCGCGGGCATGATCACGTTGGCGACGGCGAGAGACGCGCCGATCAGGCCCGTCCCCAGCCACAGGTTGACCTCGGTGCCCGGCAGCGACCGCCAGGCCGTTCCCGCCCCGAGCGCGATGAGGGCGACGAGCAGCACGCGCGACATCCCGAACCGGCGTGACAGTCCGTGGGTCAACGGCGAGACGATCGCCCAGGCCAGGAGGGGTACCGCGGCGAGCGAGCCAAGGGCTGCTGCCGTCGTGCCGAGGTCGTCCGCGATCTCCTCGAGCAGCGGGCCGACACCCGTGATGGTGGCGCGCATGTTGGCCGCGACCAGCGCCACGGCGATGAGCAGCAGCAACGCCCGACCGCGTCGATGCGGGCGCCCGCCGGGGGTCTGAATGCTCACGAGCACCGGACTCTACCCTGCCGGCCCGCGGCCACCGCTCCCGGTTTCGTGCGGCGGATGCGTGCGGGGCGGTGCGACATCTGCACGACGCGTGGTGCGGATGGTGTCCGGTGGGGCTGTTGGGGCGGCGCGGGTCGGGCTGGTCGTGCAGATGTCGCGGTACCCCGCGCGGCGCCGGTCAGGGCTCCGCTGGGCGGGTCAGCTGAGGCGGGTCTCGAACGGCCAGCCGGTGTACGCCTCGGCGAGGTAGGTGCGGCCGGCATCCGAGTCGATGACCGAGCGGAGTTCCCCGAGCTGTCGCTGGCGGTCGAAGTCGGATGCGTCGGGGGTGCGGTGGAGCATGCTGGTCATCCACCACGAGAAGTGCTGTGCCTTCCAGATCCGCCGCAGCGCTGTTTCGGCGAACGCGTCGATCGGCCCTTCGTCTGCCTCGAGCAGTAGCGCGCGTAGTGCGATATCGAGCAGCACCACGTCGGCGACGGCCAGGTTCATGCCCTTCGCGCCCGTCGGCGGCACGGTGTGCGCCGCATCGCCGATGAGCGCGACGCGGCCGCGGCGGAGTTCGCCGGCCACGAAGCTGCGGAAGCGCAGCACGTCGCGCTGGAAGATGGGTCCCTCGTGGAGGGTCGTCCCAGGGACGCGTGCCTGCAGCTCGTCCCAGATCTGCGCCTCGCTCAGCGCGTTCGGATCCGCCTCGGGGTCGCACTGGAAGTACATGCGCTGCACCGTGCTGCTGCGTTGGCTGATGAGGGCGAAGCCCGCATCCGAGTTGCTGTAGATGAGCTCCTCGGAGCTCGGCGGGGCCTCGCACAGGATGCCGAACCACGCGAACGGGTACTCGCGGAACGACCCGGCCGCCGATCCGCCGAGCGTCTGGCGCACGACCGAGCGCGAGCCGTCCGCGCCGACGACGAACTCGGCCTCGATCTCGACGCGGCGCCCGTCCGCATCCTCGCCGATGACGCGCGGCCGATCGGATGCGGCGTGCTCCACCGCTTCGACGCGCACTCCGAAACGCACGTCCTGCCCGGCTGCGAGGCGCGTCGCGACGAGGTCCTTGAGAACTTCGTGCTGCGGGTAGAGCCAGACGCTGCGGCCGGTGAGGGAGGGGAAGTCGATGCGATGACCCTCGCCGGCGAAGCGCAGCTCGATGCCGTCGTGCCGGTTGCCGTCGGTGAGCACGCGCGTTGATGCGCCGCTGTCGACGAGGAGGTCGACGGTTCCCTGCTCGAGGATGCCGGCGCGGATGGTGGTCTCGATCTGTTCACGCGTGCGGGAGTCGACGACGACCGACTCGATGCCTGCGTCGGCGAGCAGGTGGGACAGGAGGAGCCCTGCGGGACCGGCGCCGACGATCGCGACACGGGTGCGGATGGCGGTCATGACGTCTCCTTCGACGGCTGCCTGTGGGGTGCTGAAACAGTGTGCCCCGGGCTCCCGCATCCAGCACAGAACCTCCCGTTGAATGGGATTGCATCTCGTCGCGGTGTATCTGCCCGAGTTGCGGCGCATATGCGCAATTGCCACACCTTTGCGCATATGCGCCAGGAGTGAACTGTGGCGGATGCGGAGAAGTGTGGCGGATGCGGTGCGGATGCGGTGCCCCGCCCCCGGGCACGGCGCGCTCAGGCCCGCGTGGCGCGCAGCCCCGCCTCGATCTCGGCGGCGGCCTTCCGCAGGGGCGAGAGGGCGAGCTCCGCGTCGGCCTCTCGCGGCAGCACGACCGAGAGGGCAGCGATCACCTCGCCCTCCTCGCGCACCGGCACGGCGACCCCCGTCGACACCGTCTCGATCGAACCGGGCGCGATCACGTATCCGTCGCGGCGGATGCGGGTGAGGATGTGACGCAGCTCCGACGCATCCGTCACGGTCTCGCGCGACATGCGTCGCAGCGGTGCTGCGAGCACTCGCTCGCGAAGCGCGGCGGGGGCGTGCGCCAGCAGCACGAGTCCGGCGGACGATGCGTGCAGGGGGAGTCGGCCCGCGATGCGGGTGATGTTCGCGCCCGCATCCGGGTGTGAGAGCCGCTCGACGAACAGGGCCTCATCGGCCTCGAGCACGGCGAGCTGGGTGTGTTCGCGGACGACCTCCTGCACCGCCGACATCGCGGGAAGCGCCGCCTGTCGCAGTCGCAGCGCCGTCGATCCGCGCAGGGCGAGCTCCCACAGGTGCATGCCGATGCGGATGCGCCGCTCCTCGTCACGCTCGAGCAGGCCCTCGCCGACGAGGTCGTCGACGATGCGGTGAGCGGTGGATGCGGGAAGCCCCGCGCGGCGCCCGATCTGCGCCGCGGTCTGCACCGTGCGGTCGGCCGTGAACGTCTCGAGCACGCGCACGATGCGTGCCGTCATCGAGTCGCCGCTCGGCGAGTTGGCCATGCCGCCACCATCTCATGCGTCTGCCCGCATCCGTGTCCCACTTTCTGCAGGCCCCCGCCACTGGGCATGTCCCACTTTCTGCAGGTCGCCCATTGGCATGTCCCACTTTCTGCAGGTTTGGGGGTCGATTCTTGCGGCAAGTGGGACATGCGCTGCGGCAAGTGGGACATGCGCTGCGGCAAGTGGGACATGCGGGGACGCGAACCCCCGCGGCTAGGGTGAGGGCATGGCGGATGGCGTGCTGCGTCGGGCGATGGCGCTCATGCGGGCGTTCGACGAAGATGCTCCCGAACTCACCGCCGCCGAGCTCGCCGATCGTGCTGCCCTGCCGCTGTCCACGGTGCATCGCCTCCTCGCGCAGCTCATCGAGGAGGGCCTCGTCGAACGCACGTCGGCGCACACGTACGCCGTCGGCGCCAGGATGTGGGAGCTCGGCGAGCTCTCGCCTCTCGCCCTGCGGCTGCGCGAGCAGTCGCTGCCCCACCTCGTGCGGTTGTACGAGGCGACGGGGGAGAACGTCCACCTGGCGGTGCTGGACGCCCCGACCCCGCCGGAGGCGGTCGTGCTGTTCGCGGGCCGCATCACCGGCCGAGCCTCGGTGCCGACCCTCGGCCGGGCCGGCGGGCGCCACCCGCTGCACACGACGGGCGTGGGTCGTGCACTGCTCGCGACGTGCGACGAGGGTTGGCTGGACGCGTACCTCGCAGCCCCCCTCGTGCCCGAGACGCGGCACTCGATCACCGACCCCGCGGTGCTGCGCGCAGACATCGCCCTCACCAGGCGCCGCGGATACGCCGTGACCCGCGAGGAGATGACGCTCGGCAACATCTCCGTTGCCGCCGCTCTCGGCACGATCTCGGGGCTGCCGGCCACAGCGATCGGCGTCGTCACCCACCTCGACGGCGCCGACGAGAGGCGCCTCGCCCCGCTCGTCGTGCAGGCAGCGAAGGATCTGACGAAGACTCTCCGTGGCGCCAATTCTCACTGAGTGAGAATCGAAGAGAGAGCGCCGGACGCGTCGGGTGACGCTGGATGTCCCACCCGTGTGACGTCGAAGGAGACGGTTCCATGTCCACCCCTCCGCCCCAGGCTGCGGCTCCCGAGTCGCTGTTGGCCTCGGCCGACATGCCCACGCAGTCGAAGATCAACCAGGAGATCGCCGACGCGCACGCCGACGCCGCCCGGCGTGTGGCCGCCGGCGAGGACGTGCCCACGACGCTCTACGACTTCGCGCCGTACCGCTCGAGCCTGCTGCGCCACCCCACCAAGAACCCGCGACTCGTCGATCCCGAGACGATCGAGCTGTTCTCGCCCGCGTACGGGCAGCGGGATGTCGCCCAGATCGAGTCCGACCTGACGCTCCAGCACCGCGGCGAGCCGCAGGGTGAGCGCATCACGGTGACCGGGCGCCTCCTCGACAGCTGGGGCCGGCCGCTTCCCAACCAGCTCGTCGAGATCTGGCAGGCCAACGCGGCCGGTCGCTACATCCACCAGCGCGACCAGCATCCGGCCCCGCTGGACCCGAACTTCACCGGCGCCGGTCGCACGATCACGGGCGACGACGGCGGCTTCACCTTCACCACCATCAAGCCCGGCCCGTACCCGTGGAAGAACCACATCAACGCCTGGCGCCCCGCCCACATCCACTTCTCGCTCTTCGGCAGCGGATTCACGCAGCGTCTGATCACGCAGATGTACTTCCCCGGCGACCCGCTGTTCGCGCTCGACCCGATCTACAACACCATCCGCGATCAGCGCGATCGTGACCGCCTGATCGCCGCCTACGACCACGACCTCACGGTGCCTGAGTTCTCGATGGGCTACCGCTGGGACATCGTCGTCGACGGTCCGGATGCCACCTGGTTCGAGCCCGAGGGAGAGCACTGAGATGTCCGAATCCACGCGCCTTCCCGCGACCTCCGGTCAGACGGTCGGTCCCTTCTTCGCCTTCGGTCTCGAGTACCCCAAGATGCACGAGGTCGTCTTCCCGCACTCCAGCGGCGCGATCGTGCTGTCCGGCACGATCTACGACGGTGCGGGGGCGCCGATCCCCGACGCCGTGATCGAGATCTGGGGCGCCGACACCGACGGCACGATCTCCCGCGCACGCGGCTCTCGGCGCCGCGACGACCACACCTTCACCGGCTTCGGTCGCAGCTTCACGACGGATGAGGGTGCGTACGACTTCTGGACGCGCAATCCCGGTCCGATCGACGGCAAGGCGCCGTTCTTCGCCGCGGTCGTGTTCGCACGGGGGCTGCCGAACAAGCTGCACACCCGGATCTACCTGCCCGACGATGAGGAGCTGCTCGCAGCGGACCCGCTGCTCGCCTCGCTCGAGCCCCACGAGCGCGCTACGCTCATCGCGACGCGCACGCCCGAGGGTGATCTCACCCACGACATCCACCTGCAGGGCGAGAAGGAGACCGTTTTCCTTGCCTTCTGACGAACCCGGGGCGCCCTTCCAGGATGTGGGGCTGCTGTCCCCGGTGACGGTGTGGCACGACGCTCTCGTGGCCGACGACGCTGTGGCTGACGCCCTCGTGACCGCCGAGGTCGCTCTCGTGCGGGCGTGGGCGGCGGTCGGTGTCGCGCCGGATGCGGTCGCCGCGGCCGCATCCGAGGAGTTCGGATGGCACGGGGCCGGAACGCTCGTCGATGCCGACTGGCTCGATGCGGCCCGGCTGGCGGGCGCCGCTGTCGCCGGCGGAAATCCCGTCATCCCGCTCATCGCCCGGCTCGACGATCGTGCGTCGATGCAGGTGCGGCCCTGGCTGCACCGTGGTGCGACGAGCCAGGACATCCTCGATTCGGCTCTCATGCTCCTGTCGCGGCGTGCGGGGCTGCACCTGCTGGGTGTGCTGCGGCAGGTCGAGGCGCAGCTCTCCGGGTTCGCCGTCGTCCACCGCGGCATGGTCGCCGCTGCCCGCACGCTCACGCAGCATGCCGTGCCTACGACGGTCGGCGCCCGCGCGGCGGGGTGGCTGCGCGGTGTCACCCGCGCGCGCGTCCGCCTCGGTGACGCCGTCGGACAGCTCCCCGCTCAACTGGCCGGCGCGGGCGGCACCCTCGCCTCCTTCGTCGAGATCGGCGGGACGGATGCGGCATCCGCTCTTCCGTCGGCCTACGCCGCAGAACTCGCGCTCGCCGCCCCCGACGCGCCGTGGCACGTCTCGCGCTGGCCCGTCACAGAGCTCGGCGACGCCCTCGTGCAGGCGATCGACGCGCTGGGCAAGCTCGCCACGGATGTCGCAACCGGCTCGCGCACCGAAATCGGCGAGCTCGCCGAGGGTGTCGGCGGCGGATCGAGCGCGATGCCCCAGAAGCGCAACCCCACCGGTGCCGTGCTCGTGCGTTCGGCGGCGCTGCGTGCGCCGCAGCTGGGCGCGACCCTGCACCTCGCGGCCGCGCTCGCCGCGGACGAACGCCCCGACGGTGCGTGGCACGCGGAATGGCCGACGCTGCGGGAGCTGCTGCGCCTCGCGCTCGGCGCGGCCGAGACGACCCGCGCGCTCGTGACCGGGCTGCGGGTGGACGAGGCCGCCGTGGCCCGCTCGCTCGCAGTCACCGACGGGCTGCTGGTGTCGGAGCGGCTGTCCATCGTGCTCACGCCCGTCATCGGGTCAGACGACGTGCGCCGCATCGTCGGGGCCGCAACCGCGGGGGGCGACCTCCGCGCGCTCGTCCGCGAGGCGCTCGAGGCGGCGCTCGACCGGGTGCCGGGCGCCCCGCATCCTGCCGACGATGTCGACGCTCTGCTGGATCCTGCCGCCTACACCGGTCTCGCGGGCGTGCTGGTCGACCGGGCCGTCGCCGATGCGCCCGCGGATGCCGCTCGCGAGAGCATCGAAGCGCCGACGGAGGAGCCTGAATGACGCAACCCGCGATCGCACTCACCGAGGTCACCGGTCCTGCCGGTGCCCCGCTCGTCGTGCTCGGCCCGTCGCTGGGTACGTCCACCATCCTCTGGGAGGACGTCGTCCCGCTCCTCGCGGACGACTACCGCGTGGTGAGCTGGGATCTCCCCGGCCACGGCGCCGCCCCCGCGCCGACGGCGCCGTTCAGCGTCGGCGAGATCGCCGATGCCGTCGCGGATGCGGTCCGCTCGCTCGGCGGCGAACGCGTCCTCTACGCCGGGGTCTCCCTCGGCGGCGCGACCGGGCTCGAACTGCTCCTGCGCCATGCGGGCCTCGTACGCGGCGCGGCGATCATCGCCTCGGGTGCTCAGCTGGGCGATGCGGCGAGCTGGCGAGAACGCGCCGCCCAGGTGCGTGCGCAGTCGACGTCGTCGGTGATCATCGGCTCGGCGCAGCGCTGGTTCGCGCCGGGATCGATCGAGCGTCGGCCGGAGCTCAGCGGACGGCTGCTGCACGCGCTGCAGGATGCCGACGACGAGGGGTACGCCCGGTGCTGCGAGGCACTCGCCGCCTACGACGTGCGTCCGCGGTTGGGTGAGATCGCGACTCCGGTTCTCGCGGTCTTCGGGCGAGACGATCAGGTGGCGCCCGAGTCGAAGAGCGTCGAGATCGCCGAGGGCGTCCGTGACGGGCGCGTCGCCGTGATCGAGTCCGCCGCGCACCTGCCACCGGCCGAGGAGCCGGAGCAGACCGCGGCCGTGCTGCGGGAGTTCTTCCGCGAGGTCGCGCGATGAGCCGGCCGAGCGGTGAGGGACGCACCGACGAGCAGCACTACGACGACGGGATGCGGGTGCGCCGCGAGGTGCTCGGCGACGCCCACGTCGATCGTGCCGTCGCCGGCACCGTCCCCGAGACCGCGGACTTCCAGGACCTGATCACGCGTTACGCCTGGGGTGACATCTGGTCGCGGCCGGGTCTTGCCCGACGCGACCGCTCGATCGCGGTGCTGACGGCGCTCATCGCTCTCGGTCATCACGAGGAGTTCGCGATGCACGTGCGCGCCGCCCAACGCAACGGACTGAGCCGCGACGAGATCGTCGAAGTCGTGCTGCAGTCGGCGATCTACTGCGGCGTGCCGGCGGCGAACACCGCGTTCCGCATCGTCAAAGACGTCTTCGCGGAGGAGTGATCAGTCGGCGGCGCCGGGCTGTCCCTGACGCTGCAGGTCTGCCCGATACCGCCGAGGCGAGGTGCCGTATCGCCGGGTGAAGGCGCTCGAGACGGTGGCGGGGTCGGGAAAGCCCCACCGCGCGGCGATCGTGCCGATGCTCTCGCGGGCGTGGGCCGGGTCGACGAGTTCGTCGCGGATGCGCTCCAGTCGGCGCTCGCGCACGAGACTCGACACCGTCACGCCGTTCGCGGCGAAGACCCGCCGCACCGCGCGCGGCGACAGCTCGTGCGCGCGCGCGATGCGTGCCGCGTCGAGTTCGGCATCCTGCAGGTGCTCCTCGATCCACAGCACGAGCGAGTGGAACAGCGAGAGCACGGTCGCGGTGCCGGGCTCGCGACCGTCGGCGAGCACCGCGTGCACGGCGGCGACGAGCGCGTCGGCGACATGGCCGGTGGCGGCGGGGGATGGGCGGAACTCGGGTGACGCCAGCGTCGACATCGCCGCGCGGAGCAGAGGCGTCGAGCCGAGCGCGGAGAGGTCGGTGGCGAGCAGGGTCGTGAGTTCGCCGTGGCGGAGCGCGAGGACGGAGGTCGGGATGCGCACGAGAAGGTACTCGTGCGCCCCCGGCGTGCTGATGCGGTAGCCGTGGGCGCCCGTGTAGAGCACGACGTCGCCGGGGCCGAGGGTGACCGTCCGCTCCTCCTGCGAGACGCTCATCGATCCCGAGACGAGGTAGCCCACCACGACGCCCTGCCACTGGCGCGAGCTCTCCCAGGGCTCCACCTCGACGGCTCCGCCCGCGACGAGGGCGGCTTCCAACGCGCCGAGGGCGAAGCTCGCCCGTACCGAGGGCGTCTCGCCCGTCACCCCGGATACGACGATGACGTCGTCGTTGTCCCGCGCGTCGCTCTCTGCGGATGCGGGGTTCAGCCACCCGTAGACGAGGTCAGGCCCCTGCGGGTCATTCGACTCCTCGCGCGGCACCATGATGTGCCCATTCTGCCGGTCGTGCGGGCTTTCAGTCGGTCACCCAGTCGGGGTGGGCGAGGAACTCGCGGAACTCGGCGACGAGCCGCGCCGTGTGGAACCCGTCGGCGACGGCATGGTGGATCTGGACAGCGAGAGGAAGCAGCAGGCGATCTTCACGCTCGACGTACCGGCCGAGCGTGAAGATCGGGGCCAGGTGCCCGGAGCCGCCGTCGATGTTGAGGGTGAATCCGGTGAACGAGGTCCACGGCAGGCTCGAGACGTCGAAGCTGTTGGGCGGCGGGGCTCCCTGCGGGAAGAACTCCGTGGTCCCGGCGTGCTCCGCGATGACCTGCGCGGCCGCGTCATGGAAGGCGGCGTAGTCCGGGTCGAAGGGCGTCCAGACGCTCGCGAAGGTCTCGCGTTCGGCGTTGAAGATCGTGAACGAGGGATGCGTTCGCCCCCACACCGCCGGAGCGTCGGCGGCGTCGAGCGTCATCCGGAACTCGTCGTGGCGGTTGACGAGCTGGGCGAGCGCCCAGATCTGCGAGATGTAGGTGCGCCGTCCGGCCCGTCGGACGGCGGCGGCGAACTCCGTCGCGTCGACCTCGACGGTGATCGCATACGTGCACGGAACGGTGCGGAGGTAGTGCTCGAAGTGCTGGCGGCGCGGCCACGTCTCGAGATCGATCGGTTGCGGAGCGTCCATGCATCGATCGTCTCAGGTCGTGCACCCCGTCTCCATCCTCACGGGTTGCAGACCTCGCACGACGCGGGGTCGGCGCTCGTCACGGCCCGCGGGCGTTCACGGCGCTCGGGGCACGCGGCACAGCCGTCCACATCCGCTCGCACGCGCGAGGTGCGAGACCCGCATCCGGCGCAGCGGAGCCCGCGCACCACGTCGACGGGCCCGAATCCCGGGCAGTCGCAGACGGGGCACGGTGTCCGAAGGCGCGCCGCCATCACCCAGCCCAGGCGCCGGAGCGTCCGGCGCCGATCGGGGTTCATGTGCGCCCGGAGGTCGGGTTCGAGCCCGATCGAGCCGTGGCGCAGGAACGCGAGTACATCCGCTTCCTGCTGGAGGCCCTTGTGGATCTGTCCCTGTGCCCGCACCACGACGCCCTGGAGGGGGAAGCGGATGCGCGCGAGGTATCGGCGGGCCTCCGCGGCGTCGGCGACGACCTGCGCGGGTGCGACGCGCGCGTATGAGCGGAGTGGATGCGGCACCCGGATGCCGCGTTCGAGGTCGACGAACACTGCGAGCTCCTCGTGCGCGACCGGCCCGAAGCCCCCGAACGTCATCGAATAGGACGCCTCGGTGGCGAGTCCGAGCCCGGTGCCGAGCTCGGCCGCCGCCGCGGTCGCCTTGGCCGTCGCCGCATCCGCGGGGCTGAGCGCCCTCGGCACGTCTCGGGTGAACGTGCCGAGGGCGTCGGTGTCGAGATCGACGGTGGGGCGTACCTCCGCATCCAGCCAGCGGCGGAAGGCGGGAGCGAACGCCGACTCCTTCCCGTGCAGCGTGCCGATCGCGACGGTCATCCCGGCGTAGGGCGAGTTCGCGAAGCGGGCCGCGGCCATCACGCGAAGTAGTCGGGGCGGCTGACGGCCGTCTGAGAGACGAACATCACGCCCGAGGTGCGATCGAGCAGCGGCCGGATGCCCGCGATGATGGCGTCGGCGCGCTCCTCGGCGACGACCGTGACGAGCAGGGTGAGCGCGTCGTGGTCGTTGAAGAGCAGGCGCCCGCCGCGCATGCCGTGGTGGCCGAGTCCCGCGACGCCGGTGATCGCGGTGTACCCGCGGGCGCCCAGTGCCTGCATGAGTTCGGCGACCTCGGCGACGTCGTCGCTCGCGACGACCACCTCGATCTTGGTCATCGGGGTCAAAGCGGAAAGGCTCATGAACGGTTCTCCTTCTTACTGACGGTCTTCTGCGTGTTCGGCGGGTGCACCGAGACGTTCTTCGAGGGGGGATTCGGGCTCGCTCTCCCATCCGTACGCGCCGAAGCGCATCCAGCGGGCGGTGTCGTGCTCGCGCGCGCGGAGCGTGATCCAGCGGTTCATCACGAGAGTGCGCACCACGTCGGAGGACTGCACGATCTCGTTGACCCGCGACAGCGGGGCCTGCACGAAGACCTGCAGCCGCACCGGTTCGTGCCGGGGGTCGACGCCCACCCCGACCGACTGCCAGGGCAGGCCGATCCGCAGGTCGCCGCCGTAGCCGGAGAGCACCCCGACGGTTCCGACGACGTTGTGCAGGGGCTTCGGCCCCGCCCCGAAGCGGTCGGGCGCCGTCGTCGAGACGCCGTACTGGGCGTTGATCCACTGGGCCACGATCATCGGCGCGGTCAGGATCGTCTCCAGCCCCGCCCCGTCGGGGTCGGCCTGCGCATCGTAGCTGTGCAGGAACGCGCGGCGACCGAGATCCATGCCTGCCGTGATCGAGCGCGGACCGACGATGAACGCCGCGTTGCCCACGAGCCCCCACTCCGGATACGCCTCGGCCCAGTCCGTCGCCCGACGCATCGTGTCCTCGAGCGCTGCGGCGCCCTCCGGATCGCTCGGGGCGCCAGGGAGCGCGACGGTGCGGTCGACGGCATTCGCCGCCCGCGCCGTCTCGAGGTGACCGGCCAGCTCGAGCAGCGCCTTCTCGTGTGTCGCCGGAACGGTCCACGGCTCCAAGAGGGTCACCTGGTCGGTCACGGTGTCCATCTGCGCGGCGACGAACAGCGTGTCCTCGGGGATGCGGATTCCGCGCGCTGCGAGTCCTGCTCGCGTCGCCGGGTCGTTGAAAATCATGGCCGCGGCGCGGGCGTTCGGCTCGCCCTCGTGCCCGCCGCATGCACCGCACTGCAGGCTCGACGCGAAGGGGTTGTTCGTGACGGACGCGCCGTGGCCGGCCAGCAGCACGATGGGGGCGAATCCGTCGACGAGTCCCATCATCCGCAGTGCCGTCTCGGCGTAGAGCACGCGCTCGTCGAGGCTGAAGACGACATCCGCATCGACGTGCGTGGCGGGCTTCGCCCGCTCGATCGCGCGACGCACACGGTGCCACGTCGTCGGTGCGATCGTGCGCGCCAGCATGACGGCACCGAGGAACCATCCCGACGCCTCGGCGAACGCGTACGGCGCGACGGGAGACTCCTTCAGCGCATGTGCCGCATGCCCCCGCTCGGCGGCCGCGGTGCGCTGTCGCCGCCACCGGTCGATCTCGCCCCGTTCGATGGATGATTCGGTGATCGCCACGCGCGGCGTCAGCAGCACGGGGCACGACGCGACCTCGGGGGATCCGTCGGCGGGGCGGAAGGCGATCGGCACCGCGAAGAATCCCGCAAAGCCCAGGGTCTCCACCTCTCCCGCTGCCTCCAGATGCCGGCGGAAGCTCTCCGAGCGCGTGTCGATGCAGAAGACCGCCTGCGCGAGCGGACGCCGAGTCGGCGCGAGGTCGCGCAGCACCGGGGCTGCGGGCGGGGTGAGCTGCCGCGCGGTGCCCCGCTCGTAGGCCTCCTGCCAGACCGCGAGTCGGGTGAATTCGTCCGTGAGCGACAGGATGCGGCCGAGGGTCGTGCGTACGCGCGGGTGGGACGCATCGGCGGAGAGTGCGGCGGCGACCGCATCCAGGCGCGCCTTGTCCGGTGCCGCTGCGGATGCGAGGGCGGGAAGGTCCGCGTCGGCGGGCAGCAGGAGACGTTCCAGCGTGGCGCGGATCGCGACGAGGGAGGTGAGATCGACCGATCCCGAGGTCGCGGCGCTCTGGCGTACGAGGGCCGACCAGCCGGGCTGGGCGAGAACATGTGCGCGGATGAACTCCTGCGCCCGCTCACCCTCCAGGCCCCAGCGCGTCAGCGCCTCGTCGATGGCTCCCGCGGGGTCTGCGGGCGTGCGGCGGATGCCGGAGCGTGCGCGACGGGGCAGCGTCGGGTCGAGCGCCGCCAGGCGCCGCCAGGAGTTCCACATCCCCTCGCCGCGCACCGGCGCCGACCACGAGGGGGAGCCGAGCGCCGCGGCGAGCCACCGGGCGGTGAGGTCGTCGACCCGTGCCTGCACTCGCGGTGAGAGCACGCCGGCGGGAGTGACGAGGGTCGCCCCCGCATCCCGGAGCGGCGGTGAGACGAGCAGATCCTGCAGGAGAACCTCGCCCACGGTGGTGAGCAGGTCGTCGACGACTACAGGGTCCGTGACGCGCGCCTCGCGCACGGTGAACCGGAGCGCGGCGACCAGGTCGTCGTGCGAGATGCGTCCCTGCGCGTAGAGCTCCCGGAAACGCTGCTCCCCGAAGGTCAGCAGCACGCCGTGATCCTGGGCGATCCGGCGCATCGCCTCTTCGTGGTCGAGGTCCTCGTAGCTCGCCAGGGGGTTGCGGGCGATGAAGGTTTCGAGGGGGAAGTTCGGGGCGATCGCCCGTCCGGAGGCTGAGACCCAACCCCGGATCGTGGCGTGCCGTTGCGGTGGTGCGGTGGTGGTCATCAGAGTCTCCCGTACTCGAGGGGGCCGAAGGGTGCGGACGTGGATGCAGCGGCGCGGCGTGCGGGCAGGGGCGGTCGTCCCCACGAGAACGCGAAGGCGAACACGCGGTCGGCGACGGGACCCGTTCCCCGGGCGATGACCCCGAGGATGCAGGCGCTGACGAAGAGCGCCGCCGCGAAGGCGATCGGCAGGGTGCCGCCCGTCGCCTCGGCGGCGAGCGTCTCAGCGGCGGGGAACACGATCGCGAGGTAACCGATCGCCGCGAGGGCGACCGCGGCGATCCACGCGGCGCGTACCCCGGCGGCGACCGCGCCGGCGCCGACGGCGGCTCCTGCGACGACCGCGGTCGCGACCACGAAGAGCAGCAGGACGGATGCGGGGTGGCCGAGCGCGCCGGTCGCCACGGCGGTCCCCGCAGCAGCCACGAGCACGACCACGGCGCCGGCGACGGCACCACTCCGGGACCGCTTCGTGGGAACCGTGGTGCGCTGGGCGAGCTCGCGCTCGAGCGCGGATCCGGCGCCGAGGAACAAACTCGCCTTGAAGAGCGCGTGACCCATCACGTGGAAGAGCGCGACGCCGAAGGCGCCCATCGCGCAGGCCACGAGCATGAAGCCCATCTGCGCGGCCGTGGACTGAACGAGTCGTCCTTTGACATCGGGGCGGGTGAGCATCGCCACGGTGGCGACGAGCATCGTCGCACCGCCGGCGAGGCCGAGCACCCAGGGACCGAGTGACGACGGCACCGGCTGGAACCGGAGGAGCAGCAGAGCGCCGCCGTTGACGAATCCCGCGTGCAGCAGCGCCGAGACCGGTGTGCTCGTGGCGGCGGTGGCGGGCAGCCAACCGTGGAAGGGGAACGAACCGGCGCGCGCGACCGCCGCGACGGCCACGAGAACGCCCACGACCACTGCCGTGGAACCGCTCAGTCGACCCAGAGCGGTGAACGCGGATGAGCCTGTCGTCGAGACGGCCAGGATCACCGCCGCCCACAGCGCGCCGTCGCCGACGAGCAGCGCCCACCCCGCACGCCGTGCCGCGAGGCGCGTCTGCGGATGCGTGCCGCCGGTGCGGATCAGAGCGATCGTGCTGACGGTCGCGAGCGTCCAGCCGGACACGAGCAGCAGCACGTCCTGAGCCGCGATGCTGGCGACAGTGCCCGCGGCCGCGAGTGCGGAGAGGGCGAAGAACGCGCGGGCGCGGGGGTCGCCGCGCAGGTTGCGTGCCGCGTAGAGCTGCACGACGGCCGTCAGTGCGGTGACGAGCAGCATGAGCGCTGCGCCGGCGACATCGTGACGCTCGACGATGGCGTCGACCGTGCCGACGGCAGCGGCGACGGCGGCGAGGGCCACCGCCCAGGGGGTGAGCGAGCCGGGCGTGCGTCGGGGCGAGGTGGGGAGGAAGGCGACCACGACGGCGGCGACCAGCGCGGCGGCCGTGAGCGAGGCGAGCGGGGACATGTGCAGGACAATACCGGTAATGAAATGCAGGTGTCAAAGTGCAGGAGTAGCAAAACAGGTAATCCATAACCTGTTGCCCTGCTCCGCTATGCTGAGCCGATGGGCCAGTGGACGTTCCTCACGAATCACGCCCATGTGCTGATCTACGTCTCCCGCGACCCCGGTGCCCGAGTGCGGGAGATCGCGGACGCCGTCGGCATCACCGAGCGCACCGCGCACGGCATCCTCACCGACCTCGTCGACGACGGGTATCTGCGCCGCATCAAGGAAGGGCGACGCAACCGCTACGAGTGCGTCGAGAACCTGCCGTTGCGCCATCCGGTCGAGAGCGACCACCGGATCGGGGAGCTCCTGCGCGCCCTCGGTGGTCTGACGCCTTCGAGCTGAAGCCCATGAGCTGACGTGCGGCCGGTGGCCGGCGTCGCTGTCGGCCGGCTCCCCGGCCGATCCGGCGTGCGCATCGCGAGCCATCGAGCTGTTGCCCACATGGCGCACAAGTTGCCTGAGGAGAACCAATGTGCAGCAAATGAGACGAATGTGAATCAGAATGATGTGCGCGCATGCACATCGGTGCAGAACGGCACCTCAACCCGTTCTCGGTGTCGCCGCATCCCTACACTCCGAGGCAGGCCAGGCCCGAATGAGCCCGGCCGCGCTCCTCGCACACAACAAGGAAGTTGGTTTCGATGTCCTCTCCTCGAACCCTCGTGAGGCTGTGGTCGCTGTTCGCGATCGCGGTCGCGCTCGTGCTCGCCGGCGGCGCCACGGCCGCCCTCGTCCAGACGTCGGCGGGTTCCGTCCAGGTGCGTGATGTCACGTTCACCGGCACCGCGGGCACGAGCGTCTCCGGGCTGCTGTACGTGCCCGCCACGGCCACCCCTGAAACGCCGGCGCCCGCGGTGCTCGCGGTGCACGGCTACGTGAACTCGCGCGAGATGCAGACGGCGAATGCGGTCGAACTGAGCCGCCGCGGCTACGTCGTGCTCGCGCTCGACCAGGCGGGGCACGGTCGTTCGGACGCGCCCGCCTTCGGCAACGGCTTCAACGGTCCCGCGGGCCTCGCCTACCTCCGGGGTCTGGACATCGTCGACCCCGACAACATCGGCCTTGAAGGACACTCGCTGGGCGGATCGACCGTGATGAACGCGGCGGCCGCCTTCCCCGAGGGATACGCGTCGATGGCCCTGTTGGATTCGGCCACCGGCTTCTTCGGCCCCGAGGGGACGCCCGACTTCCCGCGCAACACCCTCGTGGTCTTCGCCGAGTGGGAGGAGTTCTCCGGAACGATGTGGGCCTCCCCGAACACGCGGGATCTGACGTCGAGCCCCAAGCTCATGACGATGTTCGGAACCGACGAGCCGGTCGTGCCGGGGCAGCTGTACGGCTCGATCGATGACGGCACCGCGCGCGAACTCCTGCGACCCGCCAACAACCACCCCGGGGTGACGCACGATCCGGCCGTGACGCAGGAGATCGTGGCGTGGTTCGACAAGACGCTCGAGGGCGGTCACGACGCGGCCGGCCAGACGTGGTGGATCAAGGAGCTCGGCACCCTTGTCGCGATGATCGGCGGCGTGCTCGTGATCTTCGCCACGGGCGGACTTCTGCTGGCTACCGGATTCTTCTCGGCGATCCGTCGGCCCGTTCCGTCGGCCGCGGGAAGCCGCTGGGGTTGGCCGTGGATCGTCTCGGCGATCCTCACGACCGGCATCCCCGCGCTCACGTTCTTCTGGTTCAACACCTGGGGTGCCGCGTGGATCCCGGCAGGTCCCGTGTTCGGGCAGTCCTATTCGACCGGCATCGTCGTCTGGGCGCTGTTGAACGGACTCATCGGCCTCGCGATCTACGCGGTCACCGCGTGGGTGCAGCGGCGCCGCAACCCGCTCGCATCCGTGCGCGCGGCGGAGGTCGAGGGCGCGCCGGGGCTTCGGCGCGGCGCGCTGATCGGTCGGGCCGCGGTGCTCTCGCTGCTCAGTGTGGGTGCGGCGTACCTGCTCGTGGTGATCTCGGACTGGCTGTTCAAGAGCGACTTCCGCTTCTACGTCCTGCAGCTGCAGCCGCTGACGGCGACGCGCTTCGCGTTGTTCGTGCTGTACCTGCTGCCGTTCACGGCGTTCTTCCTGATGCTCACCTTCACGCTTCACCGCACGCTCCGCTGGAGGGGGCGCCCGTCCACCATGCGGTCGGAGATGATCGCCTCTGCGATCGTGCTGCCGGCCGGCTTCGTCGTGCTGGAGATCATCAACTACGTCCCGCTCTTCGTCAGCGGTGAGCTGGCGCTGCCGGGTGAGTCGCTGCTGACGATCATCGGCTACCCGTTCATCGTCGTGCTGGCGGTCGTCGGTGCGCTGTCGACGTACTTCTTCCACAAGACCGGAACCATCTACGTCGGAGCGTTCGTCTCGGCGCTGCTGGTCACGTGGAACGTCGTGGGCGGCACGGCCGTGCAGGGCGACGTGCAGGAGTGGGGCGGCCTGGCGATGACGGTTCGGGTCGTCCTCCCGCTGCTGCTGTCCCTCGTTCTCGTCGTGGTGGCCGTGCGCCTACGTCGGCGCTCCGCCGACAGGAGCGAGATCGACGCCTGATCCGAACGGCGTCCGACGCGGGCGGTGGGGGAGTGCGATCCCCCACCGCCCGCGGTTCGTCAGCCGTCGAGGAATCGCTTCGTCGCGGCGGCGATCTGTGCCGAGAGCGTGTGGTGCAGGTAGTGGTCCCCGGTCATGACGACGGCCTCGCCGCGGTCGACCGACGCCGCCTGGCTTTCGTGCAGCGACACCCAGTCCGCCACATCCGTGTCGTTCTCCCGGACGAACAGCAGCACAGGGAGGGAAGCGGGGAATCGCGCGCCGCTCGCATCCGCGAAGTTCCGGCTCGCGTGCTGCATCTCATCGACCATGGTCGAAGCCGTCGTGTTGCGGGTAGCGAGCATGCGCATCTGCTGCTTCGTCTGCTCGTCGTAGGGAAGTCCCTCGTAGGGATCGGGCGAGATCGCCTGCAGTGCCCGGGTGATGCCGAGGTCGTTGAGCAGCACCATCGCGTCGGTGGGGATCGGCTCGTCCGATCCCGGCTGGTCCGGCACGCTGTTGTCGATGCCCACGAACGCGGTGACTTCGTCGGGGAACAGCGAGGTGTAGGTGAGCGCGTAGATCCCGGCGATCGAGTGCCCCATGAGCACGTACCGATCCGCCCCGAGCTGCTGCAGAGCCTCGTGCACCTCACGGGAGATGTTCTCGGAGGTGCGGGGGACGTCGGTGCCGTCGCTGAGCCCCGTGCCGAACGGCTCGACGGCGATCACGCGGTAGTCGTCGTCGAGCCGGTCGATGAGCGGGGCGAAATCGAGACCGGGGGCTGCCGTCCCGAGCCCGGGAAGCAGCACGATCGTCTGCTCGTGATCGCCGCTGACGACGACGTTCATCTCACGGCCGTCGACGCTGACACGCTGCCCGTAGGGGGTGATCTCCGAGGCTTCGGAGTTCGTGGCGACGGCGTTCACGGTCGCCATCGCACCGACGGCGACCGCCGGTGCGAGGACGAGGGCGGCGGCGACGGTGAGCGTGATCTTGGTGCGTTTCTTCATGGTGTCCTGAGGTGCGTGTCTCCTGCGCGACGCGGGTGGCATCGCCCCTTCAGCACATCAGTCGGGCGGCGATCACAGCAGTGTCGCCGCGTCATCGTCTGAAGTGACAAATGTCACCGGGCTGGTCTGCTGTGGTCGTCGCGCGCATCCCACTCATGTTCGAGGGGCTCGAAACGTCGCGTTTTTGTGCGAGCGGCCGCGTTTCGCGTCTCTCGGACAGGCGTTCAGTCGCGACGCCAGGTCTCGAATGAGTCGGCGACGGTGTCGATGGCCCTAGCGAAACTGCGCTCGATGTCGACGGGGAGTTCGAACGCGTGCGAGGTCTCAAGGGAGAGGAAACCGTGCAGCGAGGCGCGCAGGAACCGGATCGCATCGACCGCGTCGTCGCCCTCGAGGCCGTACCCGACAAGCACGCCCGCGACCACGGAGAGCACGGATGCGGATGCGCGCTCGTCCTCTTCGTCGCCCGCCACCGGGGCGGCGATCGTCAGCGGGTACTGGCCGGGGTGGGCGAGGGCCCAACCTCGGTAGGCGTGCCCGATCGCCCGGATGGCGTCGCCACGGGATCGTCCCACGGCCGCGCGAGCGAGCGTGTCACCGAGCTCGGTCTTGGCGCGCAGCATGATGCCCCGCTCCAGTCCGGCGAGCCCGTCGACGTGCTTGTAGAGCGACGGCGCGCGCACACCGAGGTCGTCGGCGAGCGCGGCGAAGCTCAGCGGCCCCGCATGCGGAGCGTCGAGCAGCGCGGCGGCGCGCTCGATGACGAGCGCGGGCGTGAGCCCCGCCCTAGGCACGGTCGACCCCTTCTCGCAGGAAGGCGAGGATGGCGTCGGCCGTGCGCTCAGGCCGCTGGGACTGCGGGTAGTGACCCGCATCCTCGACCATGACGGCCGTGCCGTGCAGCGTCTCGGCGATCCATGTGGCCTCGGCCGCGGGATCGGCGAAGTCGGGGTCGGCGTCGCCCATCACGACCAGCGCGGGCGCGGTGACACGTGCGAGGCTCCGCTCGGCGTCGAGGTGGTCGGTGCGTGTGGTGAGGCGGAAGGCCCGGGCATAGCCGGGGCGTCGGAGCGCCCGGATCATCGTGGCACGGTAGGCCTCGAAGTCGGCGGGCTTCTGGCCCGAGTACAGGGTGGGCAGGTACGCGTTCCACGCGGCGACGGCCCAGGGGCGCGCCATCAGCATCCGGAACATCAGTGCCGCCATCGCGCTCTGGTTCGGCGGGGTGCGCACGAAGGGTCCGACCAGCACCAGCCCCGAGACGAGCTCGGGGTGCTCGGCGGCGACGATCACGGCGGCTCCGGCCGCCATCGAGTTGCCGACGATCACCGCGGGGGCGCCGAGATGCCGGATGAGGGCGGCGATGTCGGATGCGGTGGGCACGTCGCCGTAGGCGTCGAAACCGGCGGAGCTGTCGCCGTGTCCGCGGAGGTCGGCGGTGGCGACGCGGTAGCCCGCCGCGACGAGCAGCGGTGCGAGGTGCCGGTACGAGGAGCGCAACTCGCCCATTCCGGGCACGAGCAGCAGGAGCGGGCCCTTGCCCGCGACGTCGAAGCCGATCTCGCCGCCCTCGACGCGAAGGTGCTGCGTCGAGGTGGCGGAGGAGGATGAGGGGGTCATGTCCGAAACATTACATAGCCTTCCAGCTATGCGCAATAGCCAACCCTGATCTCCCCGGATCGACCCACATGTTCAAGGGACTCGAAATGCGGCGATTCCGCCCGAATCGCAACGACTCGCGTCCCTCGAACAAGAGGGTGTCGTGTTCAAGGGACCCGAGATGTGGTGTTCCCGGCGACGGGGGCGCACTTCGGGTCCCTTGAGCACGGGTGAGGGGGTGACGAGCATGGGGGAGCGGGCATACAATGTTCGCTAGACGTACTTACGTTCGCAGAGCGAACATCCCGAGAGGGAGCGAGCACTTCCGAAGGAGGATGTGTGATCGACAAGACTGTCGCCGACGTCGCGTCGGCGGTCGCAGGCATCGAGGACGGCTCCACCGTCATGATCGGCGGGTTCGGCCGCGCAGGTCAGCCCGTCGAACTCATCGACGCCCTCATCTCGAACGGCGCGAGCGACCTCACGATCGTGAACAACAACGCCGGCAACGGCGACACGGGTCTCGCCGCCCTGCTCGCCACCGGTCGTGTGCGTCGTATCGTGTGCTCGTTCCCGCGCCAGTCGGACTCCTGGGTCTTCGACGAGCTCTATCGCTCCGGACGCATCGAGCTCGAGCTCGTCCCGCAGGGCAACCTCGCCGAACGCATCCGCGCCGCCGGCGCCGGGATCGGCGCGTTCTTCTCCCCGACCGGCGTGGGCACCGCGCTCGCCGAGGGCAAGGAGCACCGTGAGATCGACGGGCGCACGTATGTGCTCGAGCACCCCATCCGCGCCGACTACGCGCTGATCTCGGCGCGCGCCGCGGATCGCTGGGGCAACCTCGTGTACCGCGAGACCGCCCGCAACTTCGGCCCCATCATGGCGGCCGCGGCGACGACGACCATCGTGCAGGTCGACGAGATCGTGCCGCTGGGATCGATCGATCCCGAGACGGTCGTGACCCCGGGGCTGTACGTGGATCGTGTGGTCGCGGTCGGCGAGCGGCGCTGGTTGAAGGACGGCGTGTTCGTCGGCGGCACCGACCTGGAGGGCCGCCCGCTCGAGAAGGAGGAGCAGCGATGACCACCCGTGTCTCCCGCGCAGACCTCGCCCGCCGCATCGCGGCCGACATCCCCGACGGCGCGGTCGTGAACCTCGGCATTGGAGCGCCGACGCTTGTCGCCGATCATCTGCCCGCCGACCGCGAGATCGTGCTGCACACCGAGAACGGCCTGTTGGGGATGGGGGCGGCCCCCGCATCCGATCGCATCGATCCCGACCTCATCAACGCCGGCAAACAGGCCGTCACGGCCGTCGCGGGGGCCGCGTACTTCCACCACGCGGACTCCTTCGCGATGATGCGCGGCGGGCATCTTGACGTGTGCGTGCTCGGCGCCTTCCAGGTCGCGCAGAACGGCGACCTGGCCAACTGGTCGACGGGCGAGCCCGGTGCGATCCCCGCCGTGGGAGGGGCGATGGATCTCGCCATCGGAGCCAAGTCGGTCTACGTCATGACGGATCTGCTCACCCGCGCGGGCGAGCCGAAGCTCGTCGCCGCGTGCACGTACCCGCTGACCGGCGTGGGCTGCGTCTCGCGCGTCTACACGGATCACGCGGTCTTCGAGATCACGGATGCGGGCTTCGCCGTCATCGAGGCCTTCGGCGACAACACGATCGAGCAGCTGCGCGAGCTCACCGGTCTTGCGCTCATCGATGCGACGGATGCGGCCGCATCCGCGCCCCAGGAGGAGAAATGACCGCGAGCTTCGTCTACGACGCCGTCCGCACGCCGTTCGGTCGAGCCGGGGGCGCGCTCTCCGGCATCCGGCCGGACGATCTCGCCGCCCTCGTCATGCGCGCGACCGTCGAGCGCGCGGGGCTGGACCCGGCGCGCATCGACGACGTGATCTTCGGTGACGCGAATCAGGCCGGCGAGGACAACCGCAACGTCGCCCGATTCGGCGCGCTTCTGGCAGGACTCCCGACGACCGTCACCGGTGCGACCGTCAATCGCCTGTGCGCCTCGTCGGTGGAGGCCGTCATCCAGGCTTCGCGCGCGATCGAGTCCGGCGACGCCGATATCATCCTGGCGGGCGGCGTCGAATCGATGAGCCGCGCGCCCTTCGTCGTCGAGAAGTCGGCCAAACCCTGGCCCGCCGTCGGCAACCAGACGCTGTGGAACACGGCGATCGGCTGGCGCATGACCAACCCCGCGCTGCCGAAGCCCTGGACGATCAGCAACGGCGAGTCGGCGGAGAAGATCGCCCGCGAGTGGGGCATCTCTCGCGAGGCGCAGGATGCGTTCGCCGCGCGCTCGCATCGCCTCGCCGCCGAGGCCTGGGCTGCCGGTGTCTACGACGGTGAGATCGTGCAGGTTCCCGGCGCCGAGCTCGCCCGCGACGAGAGCATCCGGCCCGACACGTCGGTCGAGAAGCTCGCGGGCCTGCGGGCGTTGTTCGCCGCTGACGGTGATGGCTCTGTCACGGCGGGCAACTCCTCGCCCATCAACGACGGCGCCTCCGCCGTGCTCGTCGCGGCGGAGGGCGTGCTGCCCGGTGAGCCGCTGGCGCGCATCGCCGCCCGTGCGGCCCACGGCGTCGACCCCGACGTGTTCCCGATCGCCCCCATCGAGGCGGCGAACAAGGCGCTCGCCCGCGCCGGCTACACGTGGGGCGACGTCGACGTCGTCGAGCTGAACGAGGCGTTCGCCTCGCAGAGCCTCGCCTGCCTCGCCGGATGGCCCGACCTGGACCCGGAGCGGGTGAACATCCACGGCGGCGCGCTGGCCATCGGTCATCCCCTCGGCGCGTCGGGGGGTCGCATCATCGGCCACGCCGCACACGAGCTCGCGCGCCGCGGCGGGGGCATCGCGGTCGCCGCGATCTGCATCGGAGTGGGGCAGGGGCTCGCTGTCGTCCTCGAGAGGTGACCGGCGCCGATATGGTGAGCGGATGAGCGAGCAGGGTGACGCATCCGGCGAGTTCGTGCAGTCGCTCGCCCGGGGCCTCGCCGTCATCCGCGCGTTCGATGCGGAGCACGCAGAGCTCACCCTGAGCGATGTCGCGCGCCGCGCCGAGGTCACGCGCGCGGCCGCCCGCCGCTTCCTGCACACCCTCGTGAGTCTCGGCTACGTGCGCAGCGACGGACGCCTGTTCGCCCTCACGCCGCGGGTGCTCGAGCTCGGCTTCAGCTACCTGTCGTCGCTGTCGCTGCCCGAAGTGCTCCAACCGCACCTCGAACTGCTCTCGCGCGAGGTCGGAGAGAGCGTGTCGGCGGCGGTGCTCGACGGCGCCGACATCGTCTACATCGCCCGCGTGCCGGCCCGGCGCATCATGAGCGTGCGCATCACGATCGGCACCCGCTTCCCGGCGTACGCCACGAGCATGGGGCGCGTGCTGCTGGCGGCGTTGCCGGCATCCGCTCGAGCCGAGGCGCTGGCGGACCTGCATCCGCTCACCGATCGGACCGTGACGGATGCGGCGCGCCTGGCCGCCGAGCTCGACCGGGTCGCAGAGCAGGGCTGGGCCGTCGTGGACGGTGAGCTCGAGGCCGGGCTGCGCTCCATCGCCGTCGGAGTGCGCGACCGCAGCGATCGAGTGGTGGCCGCGATCAACGTCTCGTCATCCGCGACCCGCGACAGCGTCGAGCACCTCGTGCAGCACTACCTGCCGGCGCTCGTGGCCGCCGCCGATCGGGCGAGCGACGAGCTGCGCCGCGTTTGAGCGCTCAGCGCACACCTTTCATGAGTCGCAGCACGGGCTTCACCGCGAGCAGCAGCGCGACGCCGAGTGCGATCGCGATGAGTCCGAGGATCGAGAAGTAGCCGACCTCGTTCTCGGGGTCGTAGAACTCGCCCAGCGCGCCGGCGATCGCGGTGCCGAGCGCGACCGAGAGGAAGAACAGCGCGACCATCTGCGTGTGGAAGATCGTGGGCCCGAGCTTCGTCGACACCGACAGCCCGATCGGTGAGATGAACAGCTCGGCGACGGTGAAGACGAACAGGATGCCGATGACACCCAGCAGCGGTGTGGCGTTCTGTCCGCCGTCGGCCCAGATGAGGAAAAGCCAGAATGCGACGCCCATGACGATCGCCCCGATCGCGAACTTGACCGGCGTCGACGGCTGCCGTCGGCCGAGCTTCGTCCACAGGGCGGCGAAGACGCCCGAGAGCAGGATGATGAACACCGGGTTGATCGACTGCACCCACGAGACGGGCATCTCCCAGCCGAACAGGTCGCGGTTGAGTCGTTCGTCGGAGTAGATCGTCAGCACCGTGAACTGCTGCTGGTACAGCGACCAGAATCCGACGCTCACGATGAAGAGCGGAATGAACGCGTAGACCCGTGAGCGTTCGGTCGCGTCGATCCGCCGCGAGCCCAGGATGACGGCGAAGTAGGCGATCGCGGCGACGATCGTCACGACGATGACGACGAGTGCCAGGTTGTCGGCCCGCACGATGCCCAGCAGCACGCTCGCCGCGATCACGACCACGCCGGCCACGGCGATGCCGATCCACAGGGCGCGACGCTCGCGCGGCAGCGGGTTCGGCACGGCCCGCGCCTCGGCGGGCAACTGGCGGCGGCCGAACGAGTACTGCACGAGACCGATGGCCATTCCCACCGCCGCCAGACCGAAGCCCCAGTGGAATCCGGCCAGCGACTGCAAGAGCCCTGTCAGCAGCGCCCCGAAGAAGGCGCCGAGATTGATGCCCAGGTAGAACAGTGAGAACCCGCCGTCGCGGCGGGGATCGTCGTCGGTGTACAGCGTGCCGACGACGGATGTGGCGTTGGCCTTCAGTCCGCCGGAGCCGAGGGCTACGAGCGCGAGACCGATGCCGACGCCCACGAAACCGGGCAGGAGGGCCAGCGCGATGTGACCTGCCATGATCACGATGGCGCTGAAGAAGAGCACGCGTTCGGAGCCGAGCAGGCGGTCGGCGATCCACGCGCCGAGGATCGTCGAGAGGTACACGGCGCCGCCGTAGGCGCCGACGATCCCGGTCGCGACCGCCTTGTCGAGACCCAACCCTCCTTCGGTGGCGGAGTAGTACAGGTAGATCAGCAGGATCCCCTGCATCCCGTAGAAGCTGAAGCGTTCCCACATCTCCACGCCGAAGACGTGGGCGAGTGCCCAGGGCTGTCCGAAGAAGCGGGTGTCGCGCGTGGTGCTCTCGGGCGCAGTCATAACCGCCACCGTATCCCCGCGGCCTCAGTCGGCGCGGGAGGTTGCCTGCGGGGCTTTCAGCCCGCGACGGGTACGGATGCGGTCGCCGCTGCCCGGAGCTCGCTCTCCACCGCATCCAGCCAGAGCGTGAGGGAGGCACGCGCCTCGGAGGTGTCGGGGTAGCGGCAGCGCAGGTGCAGACCCGTGTCGTTGATCACGAACCAGACCATGACGCCGTTCGTGCGGATCACCGCGGAGATCCACGATGCTTGCGGGTCGTCGACCGAGACGGGCAGGCGTCGTGTGTCCAACCACGACAGCGCGAACATGCCCGGCGTTCGGGGCATCCCGCCGCGGGGCGCGAACACCGGAGCCAGCGGATGCGAGCCGAGCTGCAGCGCGCGGCGGACATCGGCGGCGCAGGCTGCCGGGTCGCCGTCCTCGCACTCGATGACCGAGTTCGTGATGAACCAGCCCACCGCATCCATCCACCGCGGATCGTTCCGGCTGTGCACGGGGAAGACGGCACGAAGCGGCGCGTCGGCGACGCGACGGGTGGCGCGCGTGACCGCCGCCAGCGCGACCGCCGTCGCCCGAACGCCTTGCTCCTGGGCGACCCGGGTCAGCTCCACCACCTGCGCGGGATCGAGCACGTCGCGCATCTCCACGACCTCGTCGTGCACTCGGCTCATGTCGCCGAGGGGGAGCGGGAAGCGCGGCATGGCCTGCTCGCCGGCCGCGAGCAGGCGCTCCCACTCGTCGCGCACGTCGGCGGGAGATTCGCCCATCGCCTCCAGCAACGCGGTGTGCTCGGCGAACGGATGCGCCGACCCTAGGTCCGGCTCGTCGCCCGCCTGCACGCGGCGCAGCGCCCGATCCAGGTCGCGACCCAGCACGAGCAGCGACCACATGTCGACGTGCGCGTGGTCGCTGCCGATGACGACGACCGGCTCGCCCGCATCCGGTTCCACGAGACACAGGAGGAAGGAACCCGCTGCATGCGGGCGGCAACCGGCGTCGAACGCCTCCCGCAGTGCCGCCGCGAGGTCGGTGGCGGCGGAATGTGCGCGCCACACGCCGGGGGTCTGCTCACCCGCGAACAGCCGCACGCGCTCACCCGCGCGGAAGACGGTGCGCAGGGTTCCGTGGCGGGCGACGACCGCATCCCACGCGCGGCCCAGGGCTTCGCGCTCGGCGCCCGGGATGCGGAACGACATCGCCATCCACGACCCCGGCCGGTCGCCTTCGCCCACGTGGCGGCCCTGATCGAACGAGACGGGCAGCTCCTGATCCGTCGCTTCGATGACGACGTCGTAGCTGTGCAGCCGCCCGGCCGGGAGCCGGAGGTGGGCGACATTGGTCAGGCGCATGGCGCCGTAGTCTAAGGGGCGCAGATTGCGCGCAGTGGACGGGTGGGAACGGAGACGCGGATGCCGGCGCTACGTGTGCGGGGCGCGAGCCTCGACTACGACATCACCGGCGACGAGGGGCCCCTCGTCGTGCAGCTGCACGGGCTGACCTCGAGCCGCAGTCGCGACGCGCAACTGGGCCTCGACCTCGGTCGTGCGCTGCGCGGCCACCGCATCCTGCGCTACGACGCGCGCGGACACGGCCGATCGAGCGGCACCGACCGAGAGTCGGACTACGGCTGGGACGCGCTCGCCGAAGACCTGCTCATGCTGCTGGACGCCGTCGCACCCGGTGAGAAGGTGCACGGCGTCGGTCCGTCGATGGGAACGGGAACTCTGCTGCACGCGGCGGCCGCCGACCGGCGCCGGTTCTCGACGCTCACCCTCGTCACGCCCCCGACCGCCTACAAGCGGCGCCGGGCCCAGGGCGACGTGTATCGGGCGAACGCCCAACTCGTCGAGCGCGGGGGCCTCGCCGCTCTCCTCGAGATCGGCAACACGGCCCCCGTTCCACCGGCCCTCGCGGACGCACCCGAGACGCGCCCCACCGTGCCTGCCGAGCTGCTGCCGACCGTGCTGCGGGGAGCCGCCGCCACGGATCTTCCGCCCAAGAAGCGCATCGCCCGCATCGAGGTGCCGACCCTCATCCTCGCCTGGACCGGCGACCGCACGCATCCGCTCAAGACCGCGCGAACGCTGCGCGAGCTCATCGACGACAGTCGCCTGATCGTGGCACGCAGTCCCTACGGGGTGATGGCCTGGCCCGGCCTGTTCGCCGAGCACGTCACCACCCGCGCCTGAGCCCCGACGGCCGTCTCTTTCCGGGTCCCACCCCTCTTCCTTCCCGCTCGCGGTCGAGAGGCGGGACGGGGTCGGATGCGGGCGCGTTCTACAGTGAGAGCATGCGGCTGCGGTTCTTCGGCGGTTTCGCGGCCGAGGATGCGGCGGGTACGCCCATCGAGGTGCGCGGATCACGCCAGCGTGCGCTGCTGCTGAGGCTCGCGCTGGATGCGGGAACGACCGTCAGCTACCGCGCTCTCGCCGAGGACGTATGGCCCGACGACGCCCCGGAGGACCCGCGCGCCTCGCTGCAGTCCCTCGTGTCGCGGATGCGGCGGACACTGCCGGACGGGGTCCTCCGTGCAGAGCCCGGCGGTTACACGCTCGACGTCGCCCGCGACGACGTCGATCTCGTGCGCTTCGCCGACCTCGTGCAGGCGGCACGCGCGGGCGCAGACCCCGCGCCCCTTGCCCGCGAGGCGCTCGCCCTGTGGCGCGGTGAGCCCTGGCTCCCCGACGGCTTCGACTGGGTGCTGCGGGACCTTCTCGAAGACCGCGCGCACGCGGAGCGGCTCTCCAGCGACGCGCCGCCGCGACAGGTGCCGCCGGATCCGGTCTCGGCCATCCCCGCAGCCCTCACGCCGCTCGTGGGGCGTTCGGCGGAGCTCGCCCTCATCTCGTCGCAGCTGCAGACGTTCCGACTCGTCACTCTGCTCGGGCCAGGCGGCGCCGGCAAGACGACCCTCGCCCTCGAGACGGCCCGCCGGCTGCCGCCCGCCGTCTTCGTCGAGCTCGCACCGGCCCAGCCGGGCGAGGTCTGGAGCACGGTGGTCACGGCCCTCGGGCGCAGCATCCGGCTCACCGACAACCCCGCGGGCGAGCTCTCCGCGGCGGACAGTGTGCTCGCCGCCCTCGCGGGTCGCTCCGTGCTGCTGGTGCTCGACAACGCCGAGCACGTGCTGCAGGAGACGGCCGAGGTCGCGGGGACCGTGCTCACGACGCCAGGCGTCAGGGTGCTGGTGACGAGCCGCGAGCCGCTGGGGCTGCCCGGTGAGGCGTTCGTCGAGCTCGGTCCGTTGCCGGATGCGGATGCCACCGCTCTCCTCGTGGCCCGCATCCTCGCCGCGCGCGGCACGCAACCGACCCCCGAGGAGCTTCCGGCCGTCGCGCGCATCGCCCGGCATCTCGACGGGCTTCCGCTCGCTCTGGAGCTGGCCGGCGCGAAGGCGCGCACGCTCGGTATCGACGAGCTGGAGTCCGGCCTCTCCGACCGGTTCGCGCTGTTCGATCGCGGCCCTCGTTCGGCGGCGGCCCGCCATCAGACGCTGCGCTCGGTCATCGACTGGAGCTGGGACCTGCTCGGCGAGCCGGAGCGTGAGGGACTGCTGGCACTGGCCGTGTTCCCGGACGGCATCGACGCGGCGGATGCGGGCGCGGTCGCCGCGGTCTTCGCCCTGCCCGCGAGCGTGTTCGACGAGCTCGTCGACCGCTCGCTCGTGCAGCGGGCGCGCGGGCGGTTCCGCGTGCTCGAGACGGTGCGCGAGTACGGCATCGAACAGCTGCGCCGCCGCGGGTCTGAGGAGCGGGCGCGCGATGCGCAGGCGCGGGTGCTCGCCGGGCGGGCCCTCGAGCGCGACGCGGAGCTGCGCACGCCCGCGGTGCGTTCCGCGATCGCGTGGTTCGATGCCAACGAGGAGAACCTGGCCGCCGCCACCCGCTGGAGCGGTGCGCGGGCGCAGATGAGCGAGACGGCGGTCGAGCTCGTGCGCGCCCAGATCTGGGTGTGGATCATGCGCGAGCGGCTCGAAGCACTGCGCACCGCCCTCGAACTCGTCGGCGAGGCCGCCACGCTCGATTCCGAGGCGGGCGTGGTCATCACCGGCGTGCGACTGATCTTCGCCTCGGCCGACGCGCACGTCTCTGGCGGGTTCACCGCCGAAGACGCCGATCGGATCGCGCAGGCCGCTGCGGCGCATCCGTCGGAGCTGACGCTGATCCTGCCCGTCCTGCTCAAGGCTCAGGCCCGCGCGATCGGCGACGGTCGCACCGGCACGCCCTGGCTGCCCAACTTCCGGCTGGACCCTGCCGATCTCGTGGGGGCGCCGACCTGGTCCCGCGGTGTCGTCGCCGCGATCGAGGCGGCGATCGCCCAGAACGGCGGCGACATCGAACGGCTCGACCGTCAGAGCGAGCAGGCGCTGCGTCTGCTGCGCGAGGTGGGCGACACGTGGGGCATCGCCCTGGCCAGTCAGATGCGCTCGGAGTGGCTCATGCTGCACGGCCGACTCGAGGAGGCGCTGGAGATCACGGATGCGGCCAGCCGTGCACTCGAGGGCCTCACCTCGGCATCCGACCAGCTGCAGCAGCAGGCCTTCGCGATCGTGCTGCTGGTGCGGCTCGGTCGCGTCGATGAGGCGCGGGCGCGCCTGGTGGGGATGCAGGAGGCGGCCCGCCGAGACGGCTCCGACCGCGCCATGCTCCAGGCGGCCATCACCGTGGTCACCTTCGAGGTGATCATGGGCGACGGGCAGGCCGCCCTGAGCATCCTGGACACCCTGCCGCTCGCACTGCGCGACGGGACGTTGCCGGGGATTCCGCCGCAGATCCACGCCTGGATGCACGCGCGTCATGCCCAGGCGCTCGTGCTTGCGGACCGTTTCGATGAGGCGCGCGACGAAGTGCGCGTCGGCATTGAGCTCGCGATCGGATCGGGCGACCAGCCGATCATGGCGGATGCGGCGCTCGCCGCGGCGGAGCTGTTCGCCGCGACCGATCGCCCGGACGACGCGCGGCACGCTCTGGCTCTCGCGGCGGCGCTGCGGGGCCGAGCCGACGAGACGGATCCCGTCGTGCAGCGCGTACGGGCCAAGATCGGAACGGATGCGGGGCCGGACGCTTCCGCATCCGGCCCCGCAGATCTCGCCGACCTGGCGGCGCTGCTCTGAGTCAGGCCTTGCGCATGTAGGCGCGCACGGTCAACGGAGCGAAGATCACCACGATGACGGCGGCTCCTGCGAGCGAGACGAACAGGTCGCTGCCGACGACGCCCGAGTTCGCGAGGTCTCGCACGGCGGTGATGAGGTGGGAGATCGGGTTGATCTCCGCGAACCAGCGCAGCACGTCGGGCAGCGTGTCGACCGGGACGAAGGCGTTCGAGAGGAAGGTCAGCGGGAACAGCGCCAGCATCGAGATGCCCTGCACACTGGCCGCCGTGCGGGCGATCACACCGAAGAACGCGAAGATCCAGCTCATCGCCCACGACGACACGATCACCAGCAGGCCCGCGCCGATCACGGCGAGCACGCCGCCGCCGGGACGATAGCCCATGACGAAGCCCATCCCGAAGGTGAGGGTGGTGGCGATCGTGTAGCGCAGGGTGTCGGCCAGCAGTGCGCCCGAAAGGGGTGCGATGCGGGCGATGGGCAGGGAGCGGAAGCGGTCGAACACGCCCTTGTCCATGTCTTCGCGCAGCTGCGTGCCGGTGACGACGGAGGTGGTGACGACCGTCTGCACGAGGATGCCGGGGATCAGCAGCGGCAGGTAGTTCTGCACGTCGCCGGAGATCGCGCCGCCGAAGATGTACGCGAACATCAGGGTGAAGATGATCGGCTGCAGCGTCACATCGACGAGCTGCTCCGGCGTGCGCCGGATCTTCACGAGACCGCGGTACGCCATCGTGAGGGTGTTGCTCACCGTCTGCGACAGGCTCGTGCGGTTCTTCAGTGCTCGCTCGGTCGCGGGCACGATGCGGTGGGGGGCGAGGGTGGTCATGCGGTCACCATCTCTTTCGTCTCGGTCTCGTCGGCGGTGTCCGCTCCGGTGTCGTGACCGGTGATGGTGAGGAACACCTCGTCGAGGGTGGGTTTCTGCACGCTCATCTCGGCCAGGCGCACGCCGCCGGTGCGAAGAGCCAGGAGCAGGTCGGTGACGCGGTCCGCATCCGCCATGGGGGCCGTGATGCGCGAGGCCTCGGGGGAGAGTGTCGCGCGCACCCCGAGCACGGTCTCGACGATCTCGAGAGCGGATGCGGTGTCGGCCGTCTCCGAGACGCGAAGCTGCAGGCTGGCGGTGCCCACGGATGCCTTGAGCTCGTCCGAGGTGCCCTCGGCGACGACGCGGCCGTGATCGATCACCGCGATGCGGTCGGCCAGCTGGTCGGCCTCGTCGAGGTACTGCGTGGTCAGCAGCACGGTGGAGCCACCGGCGACCAGCTCGCGGATCGTGTCCCACATCTGCCCGCGGGTGCGGGGATCGAGGCCCGTCGTCGGCTCGTCGAGGAAGATGAGCGGCGGCTGCGCGATGAGGGACGCGGCGAGATCGAGGCGCCGCCGCATCCCGCCGGAGAACTTCTTCAGGGGACGTCGTGCGGCCTCGGTGAGCCCGAAGCGCTCGAGCAGCTCGGTCGACTTCGCGCGTGCCTCGGCACGGCTGAGCCCCAGCAGCCGCGCGAAGATCATGAGGTTCTCGGTGGCCGAGAGGGTCTCATCGACGGAGGCGAACTGACCAGTGACGCCGATGAGCTGGCGCACGACCTGCGGCTGGGTGGTCACGTCGTGACCGAAGATCTCGGCTCTGCCCGCATCCGGACGCATGAGGGTTGCGAGCATGTTGATGGTGGTGGTCTTGCCGGCGCCGTTGGGGCCGAGCACGCCGTAGACGGTGCCGGTGGGAACGAGCAGGTCGACGCCGTCGACCGCGCGGTTGTCGCCGAACACCTTGACGAGGCCTTCGGCCCGGACGGCGGGAGGGGGTGTGGTGGTCATGGGGAGCCTTTCTGCTGGCGTGCTCCCAGAGTGCGCCGCACCCGCCGTCATGCCGCTGTCACGCCGCCCCCACCGCTGTCACCGCGCTGTCAGCCCCGACCCCACGGCCCGCGTCTCCTCTCCCCACCCTCCCCTACTTCCTCCGCGAGACTGCATTTCCATCACGAGATCACTGTCATTACCCGTGATCTCGTGCTCGAAATGCAGTCTCGCGGGCAGGTGGGCGGAGCGCGAGGGCGGTGCGGAGGGCGGATGCGGGGTCGTAGGGTGGCGGGATGAACCCGGACTGGACCCCGCACCGCCGCGACGACGGCGAGCTGCTCGGGTGGATCCGGCCGGAGGGATCCGGCTGGGTCGCCGTCGATCTTCTCGGCCACGACATGACCGCGCCCCTGGAGTGGCTCGACGCCGAAGAGGCGCTCGAGGCGCGCGGCCTCGGCTGGCTCGCCGACAAGTGGATGCTGGAGCGCGAGGGCGCGGCCCCGGTGGCGGTGCGTCTCGTGGAGGTGACGCCGGAGCGCATCGTCGTCAAGAGCGAGGACTTCGGCGCGATCGACGCGCCCCTTCGCACCTACGAACTCGGCTGGCCGGCGCCGGCGGCGCTCCGACCGCGTACGCCGGCGGACACCCCGCTCACCTTCTGACCACGCGGGCGGAGCACCGCGATGCCGACACCGATCAGCAGGACGGCACCGCCGACGAGCTCGGCGGGCGCGGGTGTCTCGCCCAGCGCGAGCCATGCCGCCGCGATGCCGACGGGCGGTACCAGCATCGTGAACGGGACGACGGCGGATGCGGTGTGCCGGGCCAGCAGGGTGTTCCAGATGCCGTAGCCGACGAGGCTCGCCAGCCACGCGGTATAGGCGGTCGACAGCAGCTGCGCCGTGGTCAGGTGCGTGAGCGCGGCGCCGACCGCATCCGCTCCGTCGAGCGCGACGGCGAGGAGCACCATCGGTACGGGGACGACGAGCGCCGACCAGGCGGTCATCGACAGTCCCGCGAGCGCGCCGCCCCGCCCTGCGCCGCCGAGCCGGCGTGCGATGACGTTGCCGATCGCCCACGAAGCAGCCGCCGCGAGCGTCACCACGAGGGCGAGAGCGGGTGTTGCGGCGTCCCGTCCTGCGGCGACGATCCCGAGGCCGGCGGCCCCGACGACCACGCCCACGACCTGCGTCCGGCGCGGAGTCTCGCGCAGGGCCAGGGCGGCGAACACGATCGTGAAGGCCACCTGGGCCTGCAGCACGAGGGAGGCGAGGCCCGGCGGCATCCCCATCGCGAGGGCCGTGTACAGCAGCCCGAACTGACCGAGGCTCATGAACAGTCCGATGAGCAGGATGTCCCGCATCCGGCCCTGGGGCCGCGGGATGAAGAAGATGGCGGGGAAGAGGACGGCGATGAAGCGCAGGGCGACGAAGAGCGCGGGCGGCATGCCGTCCAGGCCCGCATCGATGACGACGAAGTTCACGCCCCAGATGACGGCGACGAGGGTGGCGAGGAGTGAGGAACGAAGGGGCACCCGCCCATCGTGACCGAGCGAGTTCGTGCAGCACCAGCGCACGGTTCTGCATGGATCCGTGCAGCCTGGTGATACGTTCTGGTCATGATCGATCTCGCCGCCGTCGACGCGCTGCTCGCCCTCGCACGCACCGGCACCGTCCATGCCGCCGCGGCCGAGCTCGACTACACGCCGTCGGCGGTGTCGCAGCAGATCAAGCGTCTCGAGCGCGACCTCGGCGCCCGCCTCATCGATCGGCAGGGTCGCGGTGTGGTGCTCACCGCTGCGGGCCGCCGCCTCGTGGAAGAGGGGGCGCAGTTGCGCACCCAGGTGGAGCAGCTGCGCTCACGGCTGCACGACGCGGGCGCCCGGCCCACGGGCACGTTGCGTCTCGGCGTCTTCTCGACCGCCGTGCGCGGCGTCGTGCCCGGGCTCGTCACGCGGGCGGCCGTCGAAGCGCCCGATCTGCGCCTGACCGTCACCGAGATCGACCCATGGGATGCGGTCGCGGCGGTCACTGCCGGCACGCTAGACCTCGCGATCGTGCACCACTGGGAGGGCGTCACGCTCACGCTGCCGCCGAGCGTGCGCAGCGTCGAGTTCCTCCGCGACACGGCGGATCTGCTCGTCCACCGCGACGACCCTCTCGCGTCGAGGGATGCGGTCAGCCCCGCCGACGTCCGCGATCACGTGTGGTCCAGCACGCCCGACGGAACCATCTGCTACGAGTGGTTCTGCCACATGTTCCGGGGCGAGCCGCATCCGCCGCGCATCGACTTCTGGTGCCTCGAGTTCGCCTCGCAGATCGAGCTCGTGGCGCACGGGCTCGCCGTGGCGCTCGTTCCGAAGCTGGGGCGCGGACAGCTGCCGGACTCCGTGGTCGCGGTGCCGGTGCGCGATCCCGAGCCGACGCGTCCGGTCGCTCTCGTGTGGCGCACGAGCATGACCGACTCGCCCGCTGTGCGCCTCATCCGCGAGCTGCTCCCCGCATCCTGACCCCGGGCCCGCCCCGTCTCATTCACCGCGAGACTGCATCTTTGTCACGAGATCACGGGTAATGACCGTGATCTCGTGCTCGAAATGCAGTCTCGCGGGAACGATGACGTCAGTGGTTCGAGGGGGAGAAGGCGAGCTGGGCGGAGAGCAGACCATGCTCACGGCTCACGATCTGGGCGCGACCCGGCGCGGCGGGAGCGGCCTTCACACGGCCGATCAGCGGGCCCTCCTCGGGGTTTCCACCCAGCAGGATGCCCGTGACACCCAGATCGGTGAAGCGCTGGATGATGGGGTCGTAGGCCGCGCGGCTGGCGCCACCGGTGCGGCGGGTGAGGACCACGTGCAGGCCCAGGTCGCCCGCCTGCGCGAGCAGCGGCTGCAGCACGGCGAGGGGGTTGCCCTGACTCGTCGCGACGAGGTCGTAGTCGTCGACCAGCACGAAGCCCTCGGCGCCCTTCCACCAGCTGCGCTCGCGCAGCTGCTCGGGGGTCACATCGGGCCCGGGGATGCGGCTCGAGAAGAACTGCGCCAGCTCGGCGAGACCGCTCGTCGCCGGCTCGTGCGAGGTGAGGTATGCCCCCAGGTACTCCTGCGGAATCTCGCCCAGCAGCGAGCGACGGTAGTCGACCGCGAAGATCTTCGCCTCGGTCGGACCGTACTTGCGCATGATCTCCTGGGCGATGCCCCGCAGGAACGACGACTTGCCCATTCCCGAGTCGCCGTACAGGAACAGGTGGGGTTCCTTGCGCGAGTCGATACCGAACGGCGCCAGCTGGGCTTCGTCGACACCGAGCAGGATGCGGGGGTCGTCGGGTGTGGTCTGCGCGCGCACCTCGTCGAGCGTGATCATCTCCGGCAGCAGCCGTAGCTTCGGACCCGCCGGGCCCTGCCAGGCGGCGCCGACCCGGGCGACCATGTCGTCGACGCCGTCGACGAGGGCGGCCACATCCGAGGAGCCGTCGATGCGCGGCAGCGCGGCGAGCATCTGCAGGCGCTTGGCGCTCAGGCCTCGACCGGGCTGACCGGCCGGAACGTTGGCCGCCTGCTTGCGGTCGATTTCGGAGTCCGTCGGGTCTCCCAGACGCAGCTCGAGGCGGGTCTGGATGAGGTCCTTGAGGCTCGCACGGATCTCGAGCCAGCGGTTGGCGGTCACGATCACGTGCACGCCGAAGCTGAGGCCGCGCGCCGCGATGGTCTGCACGCGCGTCTCGAGCGCCTCGTAGTCGGCCCGCAGCGTCGCCCAGCCGTCGACGACGAGGAACACGTCGCCGTAACCGTCGTCGACGACGCCCTGGCTGCGGCGCAGGCGGTAGGTGTCGATCGAGTCGATGCCGTTCTGGCGGAAGTAGCGCTCGCGGTCGTCGATGATGGACTCCACCTCGGCGACCGTGCGGCGGATGGCCTCCGCCTCGGTGCGGGTGGCGACGCCCGCGACGTGCGGGTGGCGCTGCAGACCCGTGAAGGTGCCGCCGCCGAAGTCGAGCACGTAGAACTGGAGTTCGAGCGGAGTCGCCGTCAGGGCGAGTGCCGACACGAGCGTGCGGGCCAGCGTCGACTTGCCGCTCAGCGGGCTTCCGACGATCGCCACGTGACCGGCCGCGCCACCGAGCGAGACCACGAGGTTCTCGCGGCGCTGCTCGAGCGGCACGTCGACGATTCCGAGCGGAACCGTGAGGGCTCCGGCCGCTCGCCAAGCCGGCGAGTGCAACCCCATCCGCGGGTCGACGACGAGATCGGGCATGAGCTCGTCGAGCGACGAGGGCTCTTCCAGCGGCGGCAGCCAGACCTGGTGGGCGGCGGGGCCGCGTCCCTTCATCCGCTCGACCGCGATCTGGAAGGTGGAGCGCTCCTCGACCGGCTGCGACACGATGTCGCGCGAGTCGTCGACCGGCTCCTCGACCAGCTCGAGCGGCTGAGGCGCGGCCGTGAAGACCTCGATGCGCGCGGCCTCGCCGGAGCTGTCCGCCGACTCGCTCGAGCGTCCGCCGGTGAGCTTCGTCTTCGGCGTTCCCGACACGTAGGCCGCGCGGAACTGCACCAGGTTGTCGGTGTCGGCCTTGAGATAGCCCACACCGGGCTCCTGCGGCAGGGTGTAGGCGTCGGGGGTGCCGATGATCGTGCGCGACTCGGCGGCGGAGAACGTGCGCAGACCGATGCGGTACGACAGGTAGGTGTCGAGGCCGCGCAGCTTGCCCTCCTCCAGACGCTGCGAGGCCAGCAGCAGGTGCACCTGGAGCGAACGGCCGACGCGGCCGATGTTGATGAAGCTCTCCACGAACTCCGGCTTCGCGGCGAGCAGCTCGCTGAACTCGTCGGCCACGATCAGCAGGGCCGGAAGCGGCGCGAGGTCGGTGCGGCCGCCGCGGCGCGCCTTCTCGTAGTCCGACACGTTGGCGAAGTTGCCGGCGGCGCGCAGCAGCTCCTGGCGGCGCACGATCTCGCCCTGCAGCGCGTCCTGGAAGCGGTCGACGAGGGCGAGTTCGCTGCCGAGGTTGGTGATGATCGCCGAGACGTGGGGCATCCCCGCCATACCGGCGAAGGTCGCGCCACCCTTGAAGTCGACGAGCACGAAGTTCAGCTGCTCGGGCGAGTGGGTCAGCGCGAGGGCGAGCACGAGGGTGCGCAGCACCTCGGACTTGCCGGAACCCGTGGCGCCGATCATCACACCGTGCGGACCCATACCCTGCTGGGCGGCTTCCTTGAGGTCGAGCACGAGCGGGGCACCCGTCGTGTCCTGACCGATCGGCACGCGCAGGCGGTCGCGTTCGAGGCGCCCCGACCAGGTGCGGTCGAAGTCGATCTCGCGCACGTCGGGCATGCCGAGCAGCTCGACGAGCTCGCGCTGGCCCTGCTGGGCGCCGGGCGTCTCGGCGAGGGCCGCCGGGTTGGAGTACAGCGGCATCAGGCGGCGTGCGGTGGCCTCGGCGACGGCGATCGAGGTCGTGTCGGGGGTGAAGGTGCGCGAGCCCGACACGACGTCGATGAGCTCGGCGTGGCGATCGGATGCGGCGGCCTCCGGCATCACGATGCGGAGGACATCGGGGTTCTCGAGTTCGCCCCAGCGGCCGGGAAGCTCCACGACGGTGACGCCCAGCATCCCGTCGCCGCCGACGACGGGGTCGCCCATAGGCAACTGCACGCCGTCGACGACGAGGATCACGTGCGGGGTTGCGCCGCCGCCGCGGGCGAAGCGTGCGCGCTCGCGGAGTCCGGCGGGCAGGAGATCCTCGAGGTCATCCAGCGAGGAGGCGATCATGCGTGCGGGGCCCAACTTGTCGCTCGAGCGCGCCGACAGCGCGTGCGGCAGCCACTTGGCCCACTCCCACGCGGGCAGCTGGTCCGGGCCGGCGAGGATCGCGACCACGACGTCCTCGGGATCCTGCAGGGTCGCAGCACCCACCACCATGGCGCGGGCGAGCGCGCGGACGGAGTCCTCGTCGGGGCCGACGATCTCGATCCGCGCGTAGTCGGTCAGGGTGACGCCCAGCGGCAGATCGGGCTGGATCTCGTGGGTGAGCATGAAGCGGTGGGCGGCGGATGCGGCGACCGGGTCGAGCTGGGCGAGAGGGGGAAGCTCGGGAGCCTCGAGCGAGATGCACAGCGGCTGGTCGCACGCGCCGATGCGGGTGAGCAGGAAGTTCTCGTCGCCGGGCTGGCGTTCCCAGACGCGGGTGCGCTCCTCCGCGATGAAGGGCAGTGCCGACGGTGAGGGCGTCACCCACGCGCCGTGGCGCCGCTGCTTGCGGGCGGCCGTGCGCACGGTCTCGCGCAGGTCGCTGAGGTAGGCGAGGTACTCGCGGCGATTGCCGAGCACTTGGGCGTTGCGCTGCGCGCGCTGGCGCCAGCCGTTGACGGCGACGAATCCGAGCGAAGACAGCAGGAACATGCCGCCGGTGATGAAGCCGGTCGGTCCGTGGTTGGAGATCGTCACCATGACGATCGCGCCCACGCTGCCGAGCATCGGCAGCAGCGAGGTGAGCATGCTGCTGCCGCCCTCGTTCGGAACGAGCTCCGGCGGTGGCTGCACGACGATGCGACCACTCGGCACGGACGGCGGGGCCAGGCGTGGTCCCTTGCTCACGAAGCGGCTCCGATCAGTCGGCTGACGGTGAAGATGCGATTCCCGATCCGGATGCGGGTGTCGTCGTCGACGAAGGTGCGCGCGTGGGGCGCGAGAGGCACCACCTGGCCGTCATCGTCGAGCAGCTCTGTCCCGTTGGTCGAACCCGTGTCGGTGACCCAGAGGCCCGCGTGATCGAACTCGAGGCGGAGGTGGGTCTTGGAGACGCTCGAGTCCGGGTCTGCCACCGTCACCAGCAGATCGGTCTGCTCGGTCTGCTCGGGGCTGCGGCCGAGGTTGACGGCCATGGGCAGGGGCAGGCGCGCGCGCTGACCGGTGTCGAAGATGAGCAGCAGCTCTCCGGTGGGGCGCTCGCCCGACTCGGGCTGGTCGAGGACGGGTGCCGCGGCAGTGGGTCCCGCCCATCCTACAACCGCAGCGGCGGGAGCCTGGGCATCGGGGGCGACGCCGGCGGCGACGGGCGCTGCCGGCGGCTCGACGGGTGCGGGCGCGGCGATCGGTCCACGGGCCTTGCCGGACTCGACGGGTGCCGGCGACCAGGGGCGTGCGATCACGGTCGGGGACGGCACGGCGACGATCTCGTCACCGGAGTGCCGTCTGCTGCGACGCTCCGCTGCGGGGCGGCGGGGTACCGCGACCACGACGGTCTGCGCGGCGCGGTCGGCCCAGGAGCGGCGCAGCCCCGAGCGGTCGGCGGTGGCGGATCCTTCGACGACCCACGCTCCCGCGCCGAACACGAGGGAGCCGATGCCGACCAGCAGACCGCGTACGAAGCTCCGCCCTGCGCCGGGCGAGTACGGGGCATCCACGCGCGCGACGCGCAGTCCGAGCAGGGCCTTTCCCGGACCGGATCCGGTACGCGCCTGCAGCACCCACAGTGCAAGGACGGCCTCTGCTCCCACGAGTAGCCCGAACACGGCGGACCCGCTCACGAGGGCGACAGTGACGCTCAGTGCGACCACGATCGCGACGTCGATCGTGAAGGCGGCGAGTCGCGCTCCGACCCCGGCGGGCTCGCCCGTGAACTGCGGCGGGAGGCTCATGCGCCCATCATTCCACGCAGGATATCGACGGTATCGGCGGCGAGCAGGCCGGCAGGCAGTGACAACGCGATCGCAATCCATTCGATGACGTCCCCGAACCGCGACCAGCGCAGCGACTGCGCACCGCGGCTCGTGGGGATGATGACCAGGGCGGCGATGGCGCCGATGGCGAGGAAGATGCCCGCCAGAACGGTGAGCAGCGCAGGATTCGCTCCGCGGGTCGCGGTGAGCACCATGACGACCGCCACGGCTCCCGCGGCGAGCCGAGGCAGCCACCTCAGCAACGGGACCGAGAAGCGGCGCGCTCCGAGCAGGAGGGCGAGCACGACCGTGATCGCGAGGGCGATGCGGGCCGAGAGCACGAGCGGATCGAAGTCGTCCATGTCCGGCAGAGCGAAGGGGGCGCTCAGGGCGACGGCGACCGTCAGCACGAATGTGCCGGCGACGAGTCGCCCGGTGGAGCGCGCGACGAGGTCACGGGCGTCGGCGGCACCGATGGAGTGGATCTCCTCCGGAAGCTGCTGGCGCACACTCCAGCGGGTCGTCTGGTATCGCTCGTAGTCGATGAAGATGCCCGGTGGAACGTCGACGAGGGTTGCGAGCAGGATGCGCAGCGCCACGGGCGCGAGGCCGAGCGTGACGGCGGCGGGTGCGGCAAGCGGCAGCGAGAGGATGAGCGAGAAGCCCCACACCCCCGCCAACACGAGCAGCAGAGTCGTGGCGGCCGACAGGCGCGCGTGCAGTCCCGCGGGGCGTCCCACGAGCGCGAGCATGCCCGCCAGGACCGCTGCCGAGAGCAGACCGACGAACACCTGCAGCGTCGAGGTGGCGGCGGGGAACGCGGGCACCATGCCGGCGCCCGCGGCGAAGGCCAGTGTGAGGACGGCGACGAGTGCGGCGTCCGTGCCGTTGGCGACCCCCGTCGCACGGACCGCGAGCGCCATGCCCGCCGTGACGGCGAACGCACCCATGGCGAGCGCCAGCGGGAAGCGCAGCGATTCCCGGACAGCGTCGGGGGCGATGAGTGAGAACACCGCGAGCACGAGCGCGATGCCGCCGAGCACCCACCAGGCGCCAGGGGCCTCACCGCGAGAGGGGTCGCGGCGGCGTCGGCGATCCTGCTTGACCTTCTGCGAGAGATCGACGAGCGCGAGAACGGTGCCGTCGCTGAGGTCGTCCACCCGCAGCAGAGGACTCACTTCCCGTCCATCGACCTCGAGCAGCACGTCGCGTCCGACCTCCTGCCGGATGCCGAGCGTGGCGAGCGCATCGGCGATGCTCGCCGCGGGCGGGATGAGCAGATCGTGGCGCGCGGCTCCGTCGACGATGGCGATCCGGCGGCGTTCCTCGGTGTCGGCGGGCGTGGTCACTGCTGCCCTCCAGCCGCGGTGTATCGCCACGGCGCCCGGTGTGCGCCTGCCATCGTCGTGCCGCCCCCCACTTCTCACGTCTCGACAGCGTATCGTCCGGCGCCATTGCCCGATGCCCGCGCGCGGATTGTCCACAGAACCGCTACGATTCTGCGTCCGCCTCGATCAGGCGTCCAGTGCCGCCTCGGCGATGGCGCGCGTCGCCTCCACGTCCCGCATCCACAGCGGCGCGACGACCGACCGGATCCCGAGAGCGTCCACGGATGCGGCGGCGTCGGCATCCTCCTCCGCCAGGAGCCACGCATTCAGCACCCCGCCCGCGGTGCGGCTGCCGTAGTGGGCGGCCACTGCGGCGGCGGAGGTCTCGACGCCGATCGCGGTGAGGCACACATCCGCCATGCCGCGTACGACGCGCCCACCGATGATGGGCGAGACGCCGACGACTCGGGCCGAGGTCGCGGCCAGCGCCTCGCGGATGCCGGGGACGGCGAGCACGGGACCGACCGACACCACCGGGTTTGACGGTGCCAGCACGACGACGTCGGCCTGCGCGATGGCCTCGACCACGCCGGGGGCGGGTGCGGCCGCATCCATTCCCGGGTTCTCGAAAGCGCGCGGTGCGAGGGTGGCGCGGTGGCGCGTCCACCACTCCTGGAAGTGGAGGCGGCTGCCGTCCTCGAGGAGCACGTGCGTGTCCACCTCGGCGTCGGTCATCGGCAGCAGGCGGACTCCGAGCGGCCATCGCTCGGATAGGCGCGCGACGACTTCGGACACCGTAGCGCCCTCGCGCAGCCAGCCGGTGCGCGCGAGGTGGGTGCCAAGATCCAGATCGCCCAGCGTGAACCAGGGCCAGCCCGCTCCCCACGACTGGAGTTCCTCGTTGACCCGCTCGGTGTCGCCCGCGCGTCCCCAGCCGCGCACCATGTCGTTCTGGCCTGCGAGGCGGTAGAGCACGGAGTCGATGTCCGGCTGCAGGCGCACGCCCGACAGCCACAGGTCGTCGCCGGTGTTGACGATGATCGTCGCGGGGTCTGCGCCGCGACGGGAGAGCTCCGCCCGCATCCCTTCGCTGAACGTGGATCCGCCCACGCCGCCGGCGATGACGACGACACGGGGTTGCTCGCTCTGTGTCATCCGACAAGTCTCCCAGAGCGTGTGATGCGCTCCGCGGGGCGTCGCGCGGCGGAGTTACGCTACCCGCATGCTTTTCGGGAAGAAGAAGCGCGAGGCCGAGGCCGAACTCCGCCGACAGATGCGGCCGCAGGTGCTGGCGAACGGCTGGCAGTGGGAGGACGCCGCTCCGCCGCCCCCGATCGAAGTGCAGGAGGCGGTCCTGCGCATGACCCGGCCGTACGGCCGCATATGGACGGTCGGCATCAGCGAGAGCGTGTCGGGCGCGTTGCGCTCGCACACCTTCCGGGCCGGGAGGCTCGTGGGCTACGCCTACGGGACGACCAACAGCGGCACTCCTTACGGCCGGCTCGCGACGGCCAATGCCGTGTGGATGACGCTGCCGGGGGTCCTGCCCGAGATCCGTCTCGAGGATGCGACGCTTCCCGCGTGTGACGATCTCGGCCTGCGTCTGCCGCCCATCCCGATCGACACGGGCGGGCGCTGGATCGTGCAGGGCTTCATCCCTTCCTTCGCGACGGATCTGCTGACCCCCGACGTGGTCGCACTCCTGGCCACGGCTCCGCCTCGCTGCACGCTCGTCATCCGCGCGGGCTACGCGATCGCCTACGGCGCCGAGGCGTCCGACGCGCAGGAGATCGCGAGTCGGGTGGAGCTGCTGGCGGGACTGATCGAACGCGTGCCTGCGGGGGCGTGGAACCGCGCCGACGCTCTCGTCGCCGGAACGGGGGTCTTCCCCGTGGAGGCTGCGGACGGTGCCGCGCTGCGCCTCGATGAGCGCCTCGTCGCGCGCGACTGGCAGGGTTACGGCCTGCAGCGCATCCCGTGGGAAGACTCCCCGACGGCCGAGAGCTCCGTGGTGCTGCGCCACAGGGATGCGGTAGACGTCTGGCCAGCGGGCGAGACGCCGGCCGCGCCGTCCGGGCCTTCGCTCGGGTTCCGCATCGGAGGGGGCGCGATGATCGGTGCCGCGCCGCGGCCGCGCGTCGCGACGGTCGCGAGCACGCTCGCATCGAGCGGCTCCGCCGAATCCTGACCCAGCCGACAAGTCTTCCAGAACCCGGCGTGCTCATGGAGGCGCGCGGTTACGCTGAGCGCATGCTGCCGTTCGGTTCCAGGCGCCGCGAAGCTGATGCCGCCGCACGACGGGCCACCAGGCCGGTGTTCGAGTCTCGCGGGTGGCAGTGGGAGGACGCGGCGCCGCCGCCGTCGATCGAGATTGCGGAGGCCGCTTTCCGCGCCACCACGTCGGACGAGATCTGGCCCACGGGGATGAGTGAAGTGGTGACCGGGCAGGTGAATGGTCGCGAGATCACGGCCGCGCGCCTGGTCGGCTACGTGCAGAATCGCGGCAACCTGGGCAATGCGTGGGGCGATCGGTATGAGACGAACCTGGTCTGGATGCGGCTGCCCGCGTCGTTGCCGGAGATCCGCTTCGGTGATCAGACGCTGCGCCGCCGTAACGACTACGGCATCAAGCTGACGCCGCGCCGCCCTAACGATTACGGCATCAAGCTGCCGCCGATTCCGCCCCTCGGGCCGGTGTGGCCGAGCACACGCTGGAGTGTGGAGGGTTTCATTCCCGCGTTCGCGCAGGATCTGCTCACGCCCGCGTTCGTCGCGGCGCTCGAAGCGGCGCCCGAGCGCTCCCCAATCGTCATCCGTGCCGGGGTCATCCTCACCTACGGTGCCGAAACGCTCGACGTCGCTTCCGTCGACGCTCGAATCGCTCTGCTCGCGAGCCTCGTTGACGCGGTTCCCGCCGCGGCGTGGGGCCGGGCCGATGCGCTTGTGGCGGGCACGGGTGTTTTTCCGATCGTCATGCAGGATGGGGCCGCGCTGCGTCTCGATGATCGGCTCGTGGCCCGCGACTGGAAGGGCTACGGCTTGAGCAAGGTCGATTGGCGGGACACCCCGACGGCGAAGAGCTCGGTGGTTATGAAACTGGGCGAGGTACGCGAGGTATGGGACGAAGAGCCCCCGAACGTCGCCCCCACCGGGTTCACCGTCCGCTTCGACCGCACAGTGTTGGCGGGCGGACCGATCGACCGCGGCATCCCCACCGTCAAGTCGACCCTCACCCAGAGCTGACGGCGCGGTAATACCCTGGGCGCATGCTGTTCGGACAGAAGCTCCTCGAGGCGGAGGCTGCCACTCGGCAGGCGACACGACCGGTCTTCGAAGCACGCGGGTGGACCTGGCAGGACGCCGCGCCGCCCCCGGCGATCGAGATCACGGAAGCCGCGATGCGCGCCCGGCGTTCGTCGGATATCTGGCCCACGGGGATGAGCGAGGTGGTCAGCGGGCAAGCGCACGGCTATCAGGCCCATGCCGCGCGTCTCGTCGGCTACGAGCACACGATGGGCAGCGGCGGCAACGCGTGGGGTGAACTGCGCGAGGTGAACCTCGTCTGGATGCAGCTGCCCGCGGCTCTCCCCGAGATCCGGTTCGGAGACGGCACGCTTCGGCGCGGCAAGGACTATGGCATCCGCCTCCCCTGGATTCCTCCCCAGAGCCCAACGTGGCCGAGCCAACGGTGGAGCGTCGAGGGATTCATCCCCGCGTTCGCGCACGACCTGTCGACTCCCGGCTTCGTGGCGGCTCTCGAGGCGGCCCCCGAGCGGTGCCCGATCGTGATCCGTGCGGGATTCATCCTCTGCTACGGCGCCGATACTCTCGACGTGGCCACCGTGGATGCACGCCTCGCCCTGCTGGCTACGCTTCTGCAGCACGTGCCGGAGGGGTGCTGGGGGCGTGCCGACGCGCTGGTCGCCGGCACCGGAGTCTTCCCCCAGGAGCAGGGAGACGGAGCTCGCTTACGGCTTGACCAGCGCCTCATCGCCCGGGATTGGAAGGGGTATGGGTTGAACAAGGTGGACTGGCGTGACACACCCACGGCCGAGGACACGGTCTACCTCAAGCACGGGGAGTCGCACGATGTGTGGGACGACGACCCGCCCGGCGACGGCATCATCGGGTTCAGCATCGGCAAGACGAGGATTCTGGGCAGCCCCACCAATCACGGTATTCCGACGGTCGCGTCGACGCTCGATCCACAGTGATGTCCAGCCCCCTGCGCAGGCGGACGCCGTTTGCGATGATTACTCGGAGTCGTATCGTCCGTCATGACCAGGGGGTCGCGAATGTCTGATCACATCACCATCGACTTCGACCGCGTCGCACAGTCGGTGCAGGCGATTCAGCAGTCGTCGGCGGAGATCCGCGGGGTGCTCGACGAGATGGATGCGCAGCTCGCGCACCTCGATTCCGCATGGCAGGGACGTGCCTATCAGGCCTACGTCGGGATGCGGGTGCACTGGGAGGCCCAGATGCGCGCCATGCAGCGTCAACTCGACGCGTACGCGCGTGTGATGGAGGAGGCCGGCGGCGCCTTCGCCGAGCAGGAGCGCACACTCGCCCGCTCGTTCTGACTCGCAGCCTCAGCGTTCGCGTATGTCGGAGGCATCCGCATCCAGCGAGGCGATCGGTGCAGCCAGCGCGGTTCGCAACTCCGCCAGCATGGCGCCGCCTATCACGCCGCCATCTGCGTCCTCGACGCTCTGTGCGGCGCTGTCTTCGAGGTTGATCAGGGCCTGACGCAGCGTCGAGGTGAGCAGGCGGGACAGCGCTGCCGACCCCAGATCAAGCCCGGCCTGCTGGATATGAATGTCCTCGAGCAGCCCGGATGCGGTCACTCTGACGGTGACCTCTGCACGAAGAGACGTAGCGGAGGCGCCGCCGCGCTCTGCGAACTCGTGTTGGACACGCTCGGCGGCCTGCCCGCGCTCGAGGGCGGCGCCGTACTTGGCCGTGTGTGCGGCGACGAGGCGCTGGATGTCCTCAGGAACGCCGGCGAAGTCTCGAGCTTCTGCCATGCTCACTTGGCCTCCGCGTAGTTATTGTCGTAGCTGGTGCGCACGGCGTCGAAGATGTTCACGAGATCGACAACCGGCACCCTGATGGTGTCCGTGTTGCGGAACAGCACAGCGTCCACCTTCTTCAGATCGACCTTCAAGATGTCCTGGAACTGCGTGAGCTCTTCCACGGCCTTACTGATCTTCGTCATGAACTTCTGGATCTTCTCGACCCACTTCATGACCATGTCGATGGCCTTTGCGATCTTCGGGGAGCATTGCGCCACCACCGCGGGGGCCCCGAGGCCGACCGTGGCAATGGCGATGATCGCAGATTGGATGATCTGTCCGACGAGGTCGGAGATGATCGATTTCACGATCTCGTAAACGATCTCGACGACCATCGCCGCCATCCGCATACCGTTGGCGACCCCGTGGCATGCGCCGCCTACAGTCGCGGTAATCTGCGAGAGACCCTGCGCCACCCGTGCGTAAGCCTCCGACGCGACGCCCGCCCACCCGGCGCCGAGGGCAGCGATAGCCGCGTCGCGTTCGGTAGCGACCTCCTGGAGCGCAGTGCCGAGGTTGTCCCAGGTCTCGCCCAGAGCGCGCACCATCTCAGGGCTTCCGGTGATGAACTCGAGAGTCTCATGAAGCGGCGAGATGTAGTCGAGCATGAAAGACGCGCACGAGGAGATCAGTGTCGCGATGGGATTGACAACCATATCGACGACGTCAAGGGCGGTGCCCGCTGTATCGATGATTGCGGAACCGATGTCGCCATTGCCTAGGCTCTCCGCTGCCGAGGCGAAGTTGCCGGCGACCGGGATGGCTTCCAGGATGGCTTCGCCGGTCACGCCCTCATGGGACGGAGCGACCCACAGATCCGCCATCAGGCCACCGATCCGATCAGTTGGCGGATCTTGTCCGCCAGCTCGGAGTCCGCTGCGCGGTATCCGATCGCCGTAGCTTTGACCGCTGCGGACTCCGCCTTCACCGCACCTGAGAGTGCCGCCATCCCGGCGAGTGTGGCGCTCTGCTGCAGGGCGACCATCGGAACGAGGAAGGAGCACAGCAGTCCGAACGCTGCGGGCTGCAGCGCGACGGCGGTGAGTGCCGTGGACGACACTTCCCCGATGCGCGCGCCGGCCTCATCGATCTTCGAGGCATGGGCTTCTAGAGCTTCTGCTTGAACCTCCAGTTTGCTCATGGTTGGTCCCCCTTCGCATCATCGGCGGCTGCATCCTGCCCGGATGCCGTTCCGCGTTCGTATTCCTCGATCCGGTCGTAGAGTTCCTGGATCCGGTCGCCGAGATCCTCGCGCATCGGCGTCGCGGTGTGCGGCTGCAGCAGCGCGAGCCGGAGCGGCTCCGCCTTCTCCTGAACGTCCTGGATGGCACGTTGCGTCGCGTCGAGCACCATCGCCGACACCTGCGCACCGTCGTAGGCGAGCGCTTCGTCGTGCACGGTGATGTCGAGAGGGATGCCGTGATGGTCGACTGTGACCGTCACTTCCCCCTCCTCACTCGATCCGACGCCCTGCAGTCGGGCGATCTCCGCCCCGACTTCCTCCGCTACCGCCGACAACTGGGCAGCCTGCGCCAGTTGCGCCGTGATGGCCGTGATGATCTGTGCGGCAGTCTCCACGCAGAGCCTTTCCCTGGACGCGAATTTTCCCTCGGAGCCTACCCAGATTCAGCAACTGTCGTGAGGCACTTGTGGATGCGGTCACTTGAAGGGCATGCGCACCGCCGACCGCGATCGTGTCGACGCCCGCTCAGCCCTGAGCGGTGGCTTCCGCGGCCGCGCGCGCGGCCGCGGGGAGCGCCGAAAGCACGGCGGCAAGAGCGTCGTCGTCGTGCGCGGCGGTCAGGAACCAGGCCTCGTACACGCTCGGCGGCAGCGAGACGCCCGCATCCAGCATCGCGTGGAAGAACGCGGGATAGCGCCACGCCTCCTGCGTCTGCGCGGCCGCGTACGACAACGGCGCCTCCGGGAGGAAGGCCACGCCGAACAGCGAACCCGCCCGCGGCACGGCATGGGTCACACCGGCCTGTTCGAGCGCGCCCGACAGGGCCGCCGCGACGGTGGATGCGGCGGCGTCGACCCGCGCGTACACCTCGGGGGTGGCCAGGCGCAGCGTCGCCAGGCCGGCGGCGACCGACAGCGGGTTTCCTGACAGGGTGCCCGCCTGGTACACCGGGCCCACCGGCGCGAGGGTGTCCATCACCTCGGCGCGACCGCCGAGGGCGGCCAGCGGCATCCCGCCGCCCACGACCTTGCCGAATGTGAAGATGTCGGGGACGTAGTGCTCGCCTGCCTCCTGCTGCAGCCCCCAGAATCCCGCCGGGTGCACGCGGAAGCCGGTCAGCACCTCGTCGAGGATGAGCAGGGCGCCGTGCCGATGAGCGATGTCGGCGAGCGCGGCGTTGAAGCCCGGCGCGGGAGGGACCACGCCCATGTTCGCCGCGGCGGCCTCCACGATGACGGCCGCGATCCGGTCACCGTGCACCGCGAAGACCTCGCGCACCTGCGTCAGGTCGTTGTAGTCGATCACGAGCGTCTGCGCCGCGATCGGCGCGGGCACACCGGCAGATCCGGGGAGGGCGAGGGTCGCGACACCCGAGCCCGCCGCCGCGAGCAGGCCGTCGGAGTGGCCGTGATAGTGGCCGGAGAACTTCACCAGCAGGTCGCGGCCCGTGTAGCCGCGGGCGAGCCGGATGGCGGTCATCGTCGCCTCGGTGCCGGTGGAGACCAGGCGCACACGGTCGATCGGCGCGGCGTCGCCCACGCGCACGCGCTCGGCGATCAGGGCGGCCAGCTCGACCTCGGCCTCGGTCGGCGCGCCGAAGGAGAGCCCGCGCGCGGCCGCATCCTGCACGGCCGCCACGACCTCGGGGTGCGCGTGGCCGAGCAGCGCCGGCCCCCACGACGCGACGAGGTCGACGTAGCGGCGGCCGGCCGCATCCGTCACGTACGGACCCGAGGCGGACGCGAGGAAGCGCGGCGCTCCGCCCACCGAGCCGTAGGCGCGGACGGGGGAGTTCACGCCGCCGGGGATGACCTCGCGGGCGTGCGCGAACAGTTCGTCGTTGCGGTCGGTCATGAGTCGTCCTTCCGAGGATCTCGCCGCACCCCGCATCGCAGACGCGGCGTGATCGGATGCGGTGTCAGAGGCTCTCGCGCAGCCAGCCGGCCGCCTCGAGCGCCCAGTAGGTGAGGATGGCGTCGGCGCCCGCGCGGCGGATCCCGAGAAGGGACTCGGTGATGGCGCCGCGGCGGTCGATCCAGCCGTGCGCCGCTGCGGCCTCGATCATCGCGTACTCGCCCGACACCTGATACGCCCAGACCGGGACCTCGACGGATGCGCGCACGTCGGCGAGCACGTCGAGGTAGGGCATGGCGGGCTTGACCATGACGATGTCAGCACCCTCGGCGACGTCCACGACGGCCTCGCGCACGCCCTCGCGGCCATTCGCGGGATCGAGCTGATAGGTGCGGCGGTCGCCCTTCAGCTGCGAGTCGACGGCCTCGCGGAACGGGCCGTAGAAGGCGCCCGCGTACTTGGCCGCGTAGGCGAGGAGGATGGTGTCGGTGAAACCTTCGGCGTCGAGGGCGGCGCGCACGTGCGCGACCTGGCCGTCCATCATCCCCGAGAGCCCCAGCAGCTGGCTGCCGGCGGACGCCTGCGCGACGGCCATCGCGGCGTAACGTTCGAGGGTCGCGTCGTTGTCGACGGTGCCCTGCGGAGTCAGGACGCCGCAGTGCCCGTGATCGGTGAACTCGTCGAGGCACAGATCGGTCTGCACGACGAGAGCGTCGCCGACCTCCGCGACCAGCGCCGCGGTGGCCACATTGAGGATGCCGTCCGGGTCGTCCGCTCCCGAGCCCACGGCGTCGCGAACCGTCGGTACGCCGAACAGCATCACTCCGCCGACGCCGGCCGCCGCCGCATCCGCCGTCGCGCGACGCAGCGAGTCGAGCGAGTGCTGCACGACACCCGGCATGGAGCCGATGGGCTGGGGTTCGCTCAGGCCTTCGCGCACGAACATCGGCAGCACGAGCTGCGAGGGTGCCAGATGCGTCTCGCGGACCAGTCGCCGGACGGCGGGGGACTGGCGGAGTCTGCGCAGGCGATGGGTGGGAAAGCTCACGGCTGGAACTCGTCGGCAGCGTGCGGAAGTGCGAAGTGCGACACGGCTTCGATCAGCGCGTCGACGGTCTGCCGGTCGGCCACGACGGAGACACCGAGGCCCGCACGGCGTGCATCGTTCGCGGTCTGCGGACCGATCGCGGCGATGACGGTCGATTCGGGGATGTCGGGGAACTGCAGCTGCACCTGCTCGGCGACCGAGCCGCTCGTGACGAGGATCGCGTTGATGCGGCCCGATGCCACGTCGTGGGCGATGCGTTCGGTGACGGGCACGCCGACCGTGCGGTAGGCGACGACGCTGCGCACATCGTGCCCGGCCTCGGTGAGCTTGCGGGTCAGCACGGGCTTGGCGATCTCGCTGCGCAGCGTCAGGATGCGGCGGGGTTCGGGCTCGAGCGCGATCATCTGCTCGGCCATGCCGGCAGCGGAGTTGTCGCGGTCGGGAACCAGATCGACGCGGTAGCCGGCGGCCTGCAGTGCGGCGGCGGTCGTCTCGCCGACGGCGGCGACCTTGGTGGAGGGGGGAATGACCGCACGGTAGGCGAAGAGCACATCGACCGTGGTCGCGCTGGTCATGGTGACCCAGTCGAACCGGCCGGCGGCAAGGTCGGCGAGGGCCGCCTCGAGCGTCTGCTCGTCGTTGGTGGGAGCGAAGTTGATGAGGGGTGCGACGACGGGCACAGCACCCTGCGAGCGCAAGGTGGCTGCCACCCCGTCGCCCCAGGGGCCGCCGCGGGGCACGAGCACGCGCCAGCCCGTCAGGGGCTTGGCGGCTTCGTGCCGTCGGGGCTCTTCGTGCATGGCTTCGGCTTTCATGGTGAGACCTCGGCTGCTCCACGCTCGAGCAGCTCGCGTGCGACGTCGCTCCCGGTTTCGCGTGCACCTGCGATCGGGTCGTCATCGCCGGCAGCTCTCGCACCATCGCCGCTGCCCGTCGGCCCAGCATACCCGTCCCTCACGCACAGGTTTCTCTCAGCTTCGATCGCGCGGCTGCCGTCGGCGGCGTAGACCGCGGCCCGCACCCGCAGGTGATCGCCTTCGAGCACTGCGTGCACGCCGACCGGCGCCGAGCAGCCCGCATCCAGCCCTGCCAGCACTGCCCGCTCGAGGGTCACCGCGACGCGGGTCGCGGTGTCGTCGAGTCGCCCGATCGCCGCGAGCAGGTCGGCGGGTGCGTCCTGGCGTGCTTCGACGGCCAGCGATCCCTGTCCCGGAGCAGTGGGCCACTGTGCGAGCTCCAGAGGCTCGGAGAAGAGCTCGTTCGCGGCGCCGCCGAGGCGCGAGAGTCCTGCCGCGGCGAGGATGACGGCATCCAGCTCGCCGTCGCGCACACGCGAGAGTCGCGAGTCGACGTTGCCGCGGAGGTCATGGGCCACGAGACCGGGGTTGCGTCGGCGCAGCTGGGCGATACGGCGCGGCGAACCGGTGCCGATGACGCTGCCCGCGGCCATCTCGGCGATGGGGGTGCCGTCGCGGGTGATCACGACGTCGCGGGCGTCTTCGCGCCGAGGGGTCGCGGCGATCACGAGCCCGGGTGCCTCGGCGGTGGGAAGGTCCTTGAGGGAATGCACGAGCAGGTCGCACTCGTCGGCCAGCAGGGCCTCGCGCAGACGCGTGGCGAACACGCCGCGTCCGCCCAGCTGAGACAGCGAGGCACGCGAGACGTCGCCCTCGGAGGTGATGGGAACGAGCACGACGTCGCGGCCGGACACCGTCGCCAGCAGATCGGCGATCTGCTGCGACTGCGCGGTCGCGAGAGCGCTGCGCCGAGTACCCAGGCGCAGCGGTGCGCTCACGCCCGGCTCCGGCGATGGCATTCGTGGGTCACGACAGCACCTCGGCGATGGCCGAGGTGGGGATGAGCCGGCCGGTGAAGAAGGGGACCTCCTCGCGCACATGGCGGCGCGCCTCGGTGTACCGCAGGGCCCGCATCATGTCGACCAGGTCGCTCAGCTCGTCCGCCTCCATGGGCAGCAGCCACTCGTAGTCGCCCAGGGCGAAGGAGGCCACGGTGTTCGCGACGACGTTCGTGTAGGCGGCGCCCTTGCGGCCGTGGTCGGCGAGCATCGCGCGACGCTCCTCCTCCGGCAGCAGGTACCACTCGTAGCTGCGCACGAAGGGATAGACCGTGAGCCATTCGCGGGCATGCTCGCCGCGGAGGAACCCGGGGATGTGGGAGCGGTTGAACTCGGCGTCGCGGTGCACACCCATCGCGTTCCACACCGGAAGCAGGTCCTGCAGCAGATCGGTGCGGCGCAGGCGTCGCAGGTCTCGCTGCAGGTCTTCGGCGACGGGACCGTGCATCCACACCATGAGGTCGGCGTCGGCGCGCAGCCCGCTGACGTCGTAGAACCCGCGGATGGTGACGCCGCCGGCCTCGATCAGCTCGACGAGAGCGGCGAGCTCCGTGTCGTCGGTCGCGGTGACGGGCTTCGCGGGGTCGCGGCGGAAGACCGCCCAGAGGGTGAACTGCGTGGACGTCGACTCGGGTGCGGAGCTCATGACCTCCAGTCTCACCCCGTCGTCGTCAGACGCCAAACGGCGAGCGCCGGTGCTATCCGCGATGCGTCGACGCGGACGGCGGGATCAGCGCACGTAGGCGCGGATGGCGCCCCACACGATGACGCCGACGGCCGCCGCCGTGCCGATGACGGCCAGCGTCGCCGCCGCCGGTTCTTCGCGAGCGAAGCGGCGGAACTGGGCGATGCGGCGCTCGGCCGCCGTACCCACGCGGCGCGGGACGTTGGCCTTCTCCTCGATCGCGGCCAGGGTCGCCTTGAGCTCCGCGCGCGCCTTCTCGACGGGATCGGTGATTCCCAGGGGGACACCGGTGCGGGGAACGGGAACCGGAGCGGTCATTCGCCTGCCTCCTTCACGACGCGCACGTCTTCGGCGATGTGGGATGCGGGGTTGTCCTTGCCGATCCTGCGGAAGCGCAGGTACCCGAGCAGCGCCAGGACGATCGCGATGACGAGCATCGCGCCGAACAGAACGAGGGCGGCGACCCACGGCTGCCACCAGGACGAGAGCCCGATGATGATGAACGCGCCGAGCGCCGGGATCGACCAGAACAGGATGATCAGGGCGCCGAGCATGAGGCCGCCGCCGATGCCGGCGTTCTTGGCCGCCTTGCCGAGCCACTTCTTCGCGGAGTCGATCTCCGCCGTCACGAGGTTGCGGACGAGCTCGGGGACCTCACCGACCAGGGTCAGCAGGCTCTTCTCCGACTTGTCACGGAAGCCGCGGGGGGTGGTCATGTCACTTCCCGCCCGACGAGGAACCGCCCGTGCTGCGCTTGGCGGCGGGACGCTTCGTGGTCGTTGCGGACGTGGACTTCTTCGCGGCCGCCGCCGTGGTCTCTGCGGCGTCCGCCACATCCTCGGCCGCGTCAGCGCCGGCATCGAGCGCCGCATCCAGACGCTGGCCGGGGGTGCCGTCGGTCGTGACGGCCTTCGTGATCTTCACCGCACCGCTGAAAAGGGCGCTCGGCACTGCGAGGAGGGCCGACTTGCCCAGATCCTGCAGCTTGCCGACCTGCTTCTGCACGGGCGCCAGGTTCCACACCTTCTGCGCCTGCGTCTTGATCTGTTCGTAGCGCTCACGGCCTGCGCGCGTTCCGAGCACGTAGCCCGCTGCCAGTCCGATGACGAGTCCAGCCTTGCCCCTCATGGGGTCTCCTCACGTTCGGGGTGGATCAAGCGAGTGTGCGCCCAGCGTAGCGCCGTATGCCGTTCGGGGTATCCGGTTGACATGTGCGATCACTCCTGAGAACGCTGCGACCCCCACAGGGCCGAACGGCGCAGCCGATCGGTCTCTTCGCGAGCGTCGGGGACGACCTGGGCGAGCCCGGTTCCCGACAGCCACGCACCGACGGCGCCCAGGCCCGGCACGGCCCGGATCGCGCCGCGTGCGACGGCGGTGTGCTCCGCACGCCCGATCACGGATGCGGGCTGCGACTGCACCCAGCGGGCACGATGCGAGCCACGGACCGACGCCGGGTCGAGGCGGATGCCGAGGAGGGCGGACGCCTCTTCGAGCGCGAGGGAGGCGGCCGCGTCGTCGCCGAGTGGGGCGGTCGCCGGGTCTTCGCCCTGGGCGCCAAACGAGACGCGGAGGACGTGCACATCGGGGTCGGCCGCATCCGCGATCCACTCCCACTTCGCGCTCGCGTGCGTCAGCGCCTTCGCGCGGTGCGAGCCGGGCACCGTGAGCACCCCGGTTCCCCGCGGTGGGGTGTTCAGGCTCGGCTCGTGAACGACGAGGGTCACGATCTCGACCACGGGCGGCGCGGTCGTCATCGGCTCCAGCGCCGGAACGACCGGCGCGAGCAGGCGGCGTGCCTCGTCCTCGGTCGTCGCGACGACCACGAGGTCGGCCTCGATCTGCTCCTCACCGACCGTGAGCGACCACAGATCGCCGTCGCGCTCGAGCAACGTCACGGCGGCATCCGTGCGCAGTTCGACCCCCAGCTCCTCGAGGCGGGTGACGAGCGCCCGCACGAGGCGCGTCATGCCGCCGCGGAGCCCGGCGACCGCGCTTCCGGGCGTGCCGGTGCTGCGTCCGCGAAGCTCGCCCACAGCGCCGCTGAGCGAACCCGCGCGGGTGAGTGCGGCGTTCAGGCCGGGGGCCGCGAGGTCCACGTCGATGTCGTCGGGGCGCGCCGAGTAGACGCCGCTCGTGACGGGAGCGACGAGGCGGTCGAGCACGGCCTGGCCCATGCGGCTGCGCACGAGGTGGCCGAGGCTGCGGTCGTGACCGATCGTCAGCGGGGGGCGCAGACGATCCAGGTAGGCGCGCCAGGCGCCCGACCATCCGATGACGCGACGCACACTCGGATCGAACGGATTCTCCGGGATGCCGAGCACGCCGCCGCGCGGCAGGGGCGCGGCGCGCCCGCCGGGAAGGCCCGCGACCCAGGCGCCGCCGGCGGCAGGGGTCACCACCTCGTCGCCGATGCCGAGCTCGTCGATCAGAGCTCGTACCGTGCCGCCGCGCGTCGCGTAGCTCTCCGCTCCCACATCCACCGAGAGTCCCGCGACCTCTGCGCTGCGCAGCACGCCGCCGGGCTGCGCGGATGCTTCGAGTACCGTCACGCGGAAGCCCAGTTTGGCGAAGTCGAGGGCTGCGACGAGACCGGCCACGCCGCCGCCGACCACGACGACGCGTGTGGCCTCCGCCCGCGCGGCGAGATCGTCGAGATCGGCCGCGCTCACGCCAGCTCCTCGTGCGCCAGCTCGACGATGCGCGTCAGCACGTCGGGGTCGGTCTCGGGCGGCACGCCGTGCCCGAGGTTGAGGATGTGGGCACGCGCGGCACGCCCGCGCGCGATGACGTCGCGCACGTGTTCCTCGACGATCTGCCACGGCGCCTGCAGCAGTGCGGGGTCGATGTTGCCCTGCAGGGTGACGTCCTGGCCGAGGGTCGCGGCCGCCTCGTCGAGCGGTGTGCGCCAGTCCACGCCCACCGCATCCGTCGTGCCGTCCAAGCGCATGTCGGTCAGCAGGTGCCCGGTGCCGACGCCGAAGTGGATGCGGGGGGCGTCCGTTCCGGCCAGCGCCGCCCGCGAGTGGGGGGCGACGTAGGTGCGGTAGTCGGCGACCGACAGGGAGCCCGCCCAGGAATCGAACAGCTGCACGGCGGAAGCTCCCGCATCCGTCTGCGCGGCGAGGAACGTGCGCGACACCTCCGCGAGCCAGCCGGCCAGCGCGTGCCATGACTCCGGGTCGGCGTGCATGAGCGCCCGAGCGCGCAGGTGCTCCTTCGATGGTCCGCCCTCGACGAGATACGCAGCGAGCGTGAAGGGCGCGCCCGCGAAGCCGATGAGCGGAGTATCGCCGAGCTCGTCCACGACGATGCGCACGGCCTCGCGTACCGGTTCCGCGGCGGCGGCGACCGCCTGCGGATCGATGTCCACGATGCGGGCGACGTCGGAGGCGGTGCGCACCGGGTCGGGGAAGACGGGCCCGCGTCCGGGCTCGATCTCCACGGCGATGCCCGCGAGGCGCAGCGGCACGACGATGTCGCTGAAGAAGATGCCCGCATCCACGCCGTGGCGGCGCACGGGCTGCAGGGTGATCTCGGCCGCGAGGTCGGGGGTCAGGCAAGCGTCGAGCATGCGGGTCCCCACGCGCAGATCGCGGTACTCCGGCAGCGACCGCCCCGCCTGACGCATGAACCAGACCGGGAGGCGGTCGGTGCGCTCGCCCTTCAGGGCGCGGATGAGGGGGGAGGAAGCGGGTCCGGTGGAGCTCACTCCGACATCCTCGCATCCGGTGGGTGAGGGCCACATGTCGAGCAGGTGCACGTTCGTGCGCAACCTCCCGCGGCCGGTGATTTCGACGCGGCGTACAATCGATGCGTGCTGTTGTGTGTCAGCGCGAGTCACAAGACCGCGTCCTTCGAGCTCCTCGAGCGACTCAGCATCCACACCACCCGCGTCGCCCCCTTGATCGCCGAGCACGACGAGTGCGTGCAGGGTGCTGTCGTCGTGGCGACCTGCAACCGCTTCGAGGCGTACGTCGACATGGACGAGCCCGTCACGGCTGCCGAGGCCGTGGGCCTCGAGGCGGCACTGTCGGCGATCGAGTCCGCCACGGGCGTCTCGGCCGAGGAGTTCTCCGGCTCCTACGAGGTCATCTCCGGCCCCCGCGTGGCTCAGCATCTGTTCGCCGTCGCATCGGGTCTCGAATCGGTCGTCGTCGGCGAAGGTGAGATCGCCGGTCAGGTGCGTCGGGCGCTCACCGAGGCCCGCGGCGACGGAACGACCTCTCCCGAACTCGAGCGCCTGTTCCAGCGCGCGTCCGAAACGCAGCGCGGCGTCAAGAACAGCACCGCGCTCGGCCGCGCCGGCCGTTCGCTCGTGCGGCTGTCTCTGGACCTCGCATCCGCGCGGTTCGCCGATTGGGCCACGCTGCGGGTGCTGCTCGTGGGTACCGGCGCGTACGCGGCCGCCACCCTTGCTGCCCTGCGCGAGCGCGGCGTCACCGACATCACGGTGCACTCGCCGTCGGGTCGGGGCGAGCGCTTCGCCCGCAAGCACGGCCTCGCCGTCGCGGATGCCGCGGGCTTCGCCACGGCCGCCAAACTGTCGGACCTCATCATCACGTGCACCAGCGTCGAGCACCCCGTGCTCAGCGCCGCGACCTTCGGCGACGAGGCGTCCGTGGCGCGCACGGCTCCCGGTCACGACCGGCACCGCCGTCTCGTGATCGACCTGGGCCTGCCGCGCAACGTCGACCCCGACGTCGCGACCGTCAGTGGCACCGACCTGCTCGATCTCGAGACCATCCGCGTGCACGCGCCGCTCGAAGAGCTGCAGGCGACGGATGCGGCACGCGCCCTCGTGGCCGACGCGGCCCAGCGCTTCACGGTCGTCGGCGAACGCCGCACGGTCGCGCCGGCCGTCGTCGCGCTGCGCACGCACATGTTCGAACTCCTCGAGGCGGAGATCGCCCGCGGGCGCCGTCGCGGCGACGACGAGCGCACCGAGCAGGCGCTGCGTCATCTCGTGGGCCGCCTGCTGCACACCCCCACGACCCGCGCGCACGCGCTCGCCGAGCAGGGTCGTGCCGACGAGGTGTTCGCCGCGCTGGAGGTGCTCTACGGCCTCGCGCCGGAGGATGCCGCCTCCGAGGACGACGGCGACGCCGCCGCATCCGAGCTCGCCGGCTGACACGCCCGCGCCGCCCCACCGCGGACGCCCCTGCCGCCCCCGTCGGGCGGGTGGCACCATGGAGGCATGAGCGTCGAGCAGCCCACCGGCCCGCGCTGGGCACCTGACGTGCTGGAAGCGATGAAGGGCCGGGCGAACTTCAGGGTGAGTGCGCCGATCACGCTGATCGCCGGGTGCCTGTGGGACTTCGGCGAGGACGAACTCGCCGAGCGCGCTCTCGCCATGAGCGACGACGATCACGCCGCCATCCTGCGCATCGCCGCGGTCTACGAGAACCCGCGCTATCCGCTCCCCGTGGTGGGGCGCAACATCACGCATGGGCACGTGGACGCCCTGGCGGCGATCGCCTACTTCGAAGGTGCGCTGCGGCCGCTCGCGCAGAACAGGCGCCGGGCGCAGAAGAACCGCCCGGATCGCTTCCGCACGCCTCTCCCTGTCCGCGACCACGAAGGAGACGCATGAGCGCCGACCTGCACATCACCGCCGACGAGAACGCCGATGCGCTGCTGACGCGCGACCCGTTCGCCCTGTTGATCGGGATGCTGCTGGATCAGCAGGTCGCGATGGAGACTGCCTTCGCCGGGCCGCTCAAGATCCTCGACCGGGTCGGGACCCTCGACCCGGCCTCGCTCGCGGCGTACGACCCCGAGGCCTTCGCCGCATCGTTCGGGCAGACCCCGGCCGTGCACCGTTTTCCGGGATCGATGGCGGAGCGGGTGCAGAAGCTCAGCGCCGAGATCGCCGACCGCTGGCACGGCGATGCGGCGGCCATCTGGACCGACGGCGACCCCGACGGTCGGGAGGTGCTCAAGCGGCTCAAGGCGCTGCCGGGCTTCGGCGAGCAGAAGGCGAAGATCTTCCTCGCGCTGCTGGGAAAGCAGCGCGGTTTCTCCGGCACCGGGTGGCGGGAGGCATCCGCTCCGTACGGCGAGGACGGCTCGTTCCGTTCGGTCGCCGACATCACGAGTCCCGAATCCCTCACGAAGGTCCGCGAGACCAAGCGGGCCGCGAAAGCCGCCGCGAAGAGCTGAACCCTCAGGGAAGCCATAGGCGCCCCCCGGTTACAGTGCAGGTATGCCGAATGGGGGAGATGCCGCGTCTGCGAGGCCCGCGCGCCGTGGGGCGGCGCGTACTGGAGCAACGGCGGCGGCACTGCTGATCGCGGCTCTCGCGTTGGCCGGATGCGGCGCCCAGCCGCGCCCGGCGCCCAGCGCGACGGCGCTTCCGTCCGGCATCACGGCGACCCTCCTGCCCGCGACGCCTGCCCAGAGCGCCGACGAAGTGCGACTGTGGGTGGAGAACACCACCGACGAGAATCTCGCGCTCTCCCGCATCCGCATCGACGCTCCGGGATTCGCCGGCATCGGACGCAAGGTCGGGTCGGGAAGCATCGAGGTCGCGGCGGGGCAGAGCGCTGAGATCGTGGTCTCGCTGCCGCAGATCCGTTGCGAGGCGGACGCGAGCGCGCCCGCCGGAGCGGATGCGGCGCCGTTGCCCACTCCCTCGCCGTCGGCGAGCGGCGCGAGCGAAGACCCCACAGCGACGATCGGATTCGCGCTGGGCGCGGCCATCGGTGTCGCGGTCACGCCGCTGGCCGACCCCGAGGGCGTCGTGGCGGCTCGGATCGCCGCCGCGTGCGCCGCCGCGCCCGCCGGCTAACCCCCGTAGAACGCGCGGCGGAGCGCCGCACTGGCGCGGATAGAATCGGATGATCCCGCGCCGCATCTCCGATGCGCCCGCGCGCCCTTCGCACAGCGACCATTGGAGCCACCGTGGCCGAGCAGTCCCGTCTCGACAAAGTCATCGCCCTCGCCCGCCATCGCGGGTTCGTCTTCCAGGCGGGGGAGATCTACGGCGGATCGCGTTCCGCCTGGGACTACGGCCCCCTCGGCACGGAGCTCAAGGAGAACATCCGCCGCGAGTGGTGGCAGACCTTCGTCCGCGGCCGCGGCGACATGGTGGGTCTGGACTCGTCGATCATCCTGCCCAAGCGTGTGTGGGAGGCATCCGGCCACGTCGCGACCTTCACCGACCCGCTGGTGGAGTGCCTGCACTGTCACAAGCGGTTCCGCGCCGACAACCTCATCGAGGACTTCGAGGCGCGCAAGGGTCGCCCGGCGGAGAACGGGCTGGCCGACATTCCGTGCCCGAACTGCGGCACGAAGGGGCAGTACACCGAGCCCAAGGCCTTCTCCGGCCTCGTGAAGACCTACCTCGGCGTCGTCGACGACGAGTCGGGCCTGTACTTCCTTCGCCCCGAGACCGCGCAGGGCATCTTCATCAACTTCTCGAACGTGCTGACCGCGAGCCGTAAGAAGCCGCCGTTCGGCGTCGGCCAGGTGGGCAAGGCGTTCCGCAACGAGATCACCCCCGGAAACTTCATCTTCCGCACGCGCGAGTTCGAACAGATGGAGATCGAGTACTTCACGCCGCCGGCAGAGGCGAACGAGTGGTTCGAGCACTGGGTCGAGGCCTGCTGGAACTGGTTCATCGATCTGGGCATCGACGCCGACAACATGCGTCGGCTCGATGTGCCCGAAGAGGACCGCGCGCACTACTCCGCCGGCACGATCGACGTCGAGTACCGCTTCGGGTTCCAGGGCAAGGAGTGGGGCGAGCTCATGGGCGTCGCCAACCGCACCGACTACGACCTGTCGAGCCACGCCGAGGCGTCGGGCACCAAGCTCGCCTACTTCGACCAGGCCTCGAATACCACGTACACGCCGTACGTCATCGAGCCCTCGTTCGGTCTGACGCGCGCGATGATGGCGTTCCTCGTCGACGCCTACCGCGAGGAAGAGGTGCCGAACGCGAAGGGTGGCGTCGACACCCGCACGGTGCTCAAGCTCGACCCGCGTCTCGCGCCCGTCAAGGTCGCGGTGCTGCCGCTGAGCCGCAACGAGAACCTCTCGCCGCTGGCTCGGCGTGTGGCGGACGAGCTGCGCGGCCGCTGGAACGTCGACTTCGACGACGCCGGAGCCATCGGTCGCCGCTATCGCCGTCAGGACGAGATCGGTACACCGTTCTGCGTCACGGTCGACTTCGATTCGCTCGAAGACGACGCCGTCACTGTGCGCGATCGCGACACCATGACGCAGGAGCGCGTGCCGCTCGAGAAGCTGCACGCCTATCTGGCGGAGCGCCTGCGCGGCGCCTGAGGTCGATCAGCGTCGGAGGACGCATGGAGACGGACGCGGCGGGTCGCTTCCCGATAGAGGGCGGCCCCTTCATCAAGCCGACGTGGATCGTGCGAACGACGGCGCCCGCATCCGTCGCGCTCGACGCGTTTGCCCGAGGGCTGGTCGACGCGAAGTACCGTGTGATCGACTCCACGCCGTCGATGCGCCGGTTGAAGGCCGGCTCCGCGCTGCGTTTCATCGCCTCCAACGTGGTCGGCGTCGAGCTCATCCCGGGGATGCGGTCGTGGGGCTTCGAGGCGCGCGCGACGATGACGGCCCAGACGGATGCGGGTCGCACCCGCGTCGTGATCACGATCGACCGCCTCGCGCACGGAAGCATGGTCGCGGTGCCCTACACGGCCGACGCTCTCGACCGCGGGGCCGCGGCGCTCGTCGCGGCCGGCTACGAGTTCGAAGTGGCTCCGCTGATGGAAGGCAAGGGGCTACGACCGTCGGATGCGGGCCGGTAGCGTGGAACGAGGGCCCTCGAGCGTGCGGCCCGAGGGGAGACGGAGAATCCGTGGATGACAGCTCGGTCGTGCTGACCGTCATGATCGTCGCCGCCGTGGTCGTCGGCATCTTCGCCGCCGGCTGGCACGTCTGGTACGCCATCGGACTCTCGCGGGTGCTCCAGGAGCGCGAGACCGAGCCCTGGCGGGCCTGGGTGCCGATCATGAACGAGGCGGAGCTCTTCCGGCTCGGCAACGTCGATCCCGTGAAGGCCGCGCTGCTGCTCGTGCCCTTCGTGAACGTCTACGCCCTCATCCTCAAGATCATGGCCGTGCACCGCATCAACAGCGAGGCGGGCCGCGGTGCGGGAACCACGGTGCTGGGTGTGCTGCTGCCGCCCGTGTGGGCTGCGGTCCTCTCCGGCGGTCGTGCTCCGGCCGCGCCGCAGCAGCCGGCGGTGGCGCCCGGGCGTCCCGCCCCCGTGTTCGCCGTCGCCCCACCGGCACAGCGCCCGCCTGCGATCCCGGATGCGGTCGTCGCGCCCCCCGTGCCGCCGGTCGCTCCCGCCCCGATGGGGCCCGGTGCGGTTCCCCCCGCTGCCGCGCCCTCGGCGCCCGCGCCGAGTGGATACGGCCCCAAGCGACGCGGCGTGACCCCGGGAGTCCCCGCGGCTCCGACTGCAGCGGTGCCCCCCGCGGCAGCGCCGTCGGCGGTCCCCGCGCCTGCCGTCGCTCCCGCGGCAGCGCCGGTCATGCCGCCCGCACCCGCTGCGCCGCCGACTCCGGTGGCCCAGCCGCAGAGCGCGCCGTCGCCCGCCCCCGCCCAGCCCGCACCTGTCCTGCGCTCGGGAGCGGTCGAGCCGGAGCCCGCGCCTCTCACCCGACGCGCCCGACGCGGCGCGGAGGAGACGCCGGTGCCCACCGGATGGTCGCTCGCGCTCCCGTCGGGCGAGGTCGTCGCTGTCGCCGCCGCAGCCCTCGTGCTCGGACGCAACCCGCGTGCGACCGAGAGCGGCGTGCAGTACGTCGCGGTCACGGATGAGGCCCGCACAGTCTCGAAGGAGCACGCACGTCTCGTATGGGACGGCGCGGCGTGGACGATCACCGACCTCGGGTCTACGAACGGCGTCAGCCTGCTGGACGCCTCCGGCGCCGAGCAGGCCGTCGCGGCGGGCGGATCCGCCCCGGTGACTGATCGCTTCGTGCTCGGCGACGCCGTGGTGCAGATCCGCCGCGCGAGCTGATTCTCAGTCGCGCGGTTCGTCGTCGCGGTAGAGCCCGCCTCCGCGCCGCACAGGCTGCGCGGACGTCGCCGCCTGTCGGCGACGCGAGACGAACACTCCGAGCGCTCCGGCGCCTCCGATCGCGATGAGAGCCCCGACCGCAGCCGTGGTCCCGAAGAGGATGGCCTCCTCGTCGGGTGCGGGCTTGTGCACCACGACGACGGGGTCGGCGGCAGGTTGCTCCGGCGCGGCGGACTCGCTGTCGGGGAACGGACTCGCGGGTCCGCGAAGTCCCGGTCCCGGCTGCATCACGATGGCGTCGTACGGCTGCACGACTCCCCAGCCCGCCCGGTCGTCACGGGTGTCAGGGTCGCTGCGCACGGCCGTCGCGGTGAGGCGGTAGGCCCACTCGGCGGGGGTCTCGTCGGGATGCGCGGCCGCCACGAGCGCTGCTGCCGCCGACACATATCCGGCGGAGTAGCTGGTGGCCGGGGCGTCGTCGGAGTACACGCAGTCACCGCCGAACTGCGAGGTCGTGATGATGCTCTGCCCGGGGGCGGCGATGGCCACGTGCGAGCCGTGGATGCTGTCGTCGGTGACGACGCCCTGCAGATCTGTGGCCGAAACGCCCAAGACGCCGGGATAGTTCGCCGGATAGCGCGGAACGTCCGCCTCCGTCTGCACGAGCGAGAGGACGCTGTTGCGGTTGCCCGAGCTGCCGATCACGAGACTGCCGCGAGAGGTCGCGTAGGCGACCGCATCCGCCACTTCGGGCACGTCGTCGGTCGTGCTCATCGACACGTTGATGATCTGCGCCCCGGCGTCGGCCGCCCAGCGGATGCCGGCCGCCAGCTTGCCGATCTGCGGGCCGAAGCCCGCCTCGGCCGTCTGCTTGTCGTCGCTGGCGAAGACCCGCACCGAGAGGATCTTCGCTTCCGGAGCGAGGCCTTCGACACCAGAGGCGTCGAGCTTGCGCGCCGCGATCTGTCCGGCGATGGCCGTACCGTGGCCGTACACGTCGGTCGACCCGTCGGGCGCCCCGCCGTCGCCGACGAGGTTCACCCCGCCCGCGAACGCGTCGACGAGATGAGGGTTGATCGCGAGGACGCCGGAATCCACGACCGCGACGGTGACGCCCGCGCCCCGGGTGATCGTCCACGCCAGATCGCTCTGCAGCATCGACAGCGCCGGGGGTGCTGCTCCGATGCGTGTCGCGGCGTTGCAGCCCTGCGAGGACTGCGCGGATGCGGCGGGCGCATCCACAGGGACGGTGCCCAGCAGCAGGCCCGCGAGGGCCGCCGCGGACACCGCCGCGGCGGCGCGTCGGAGCGGTCGCGGACTCGTCGCGTGTGCGGAATGCACGCGATCAGCCTCCCGCCGTGGGGGTGGGGAGCGGACGGGATCCGTCTGTCGACAGGCCGGCCGCATCCTCGGTCAATGCGGGACCGGTGCGCAGCAGGTCGATCCACACGTCTGCGGCGGTGCCGATGTCGTCGGGAGTGAAGCCGAGTCGGGCGATGGTCTCCTCCGTGGCGCCGGGCAGCGCGTAAGAGGTTCCCGTGGCGTCGACCAGTGTCACCAGGGCGGTGTTCTGATCGCCGCGGCCCCCTGAGCGCACCAGTGCTCCCGCGCCGGCGGTGACACGCACCTGCGCGGTGACGTTGTCTGAGCGCGGCTGAGTGGCGAGCACGGTGCGGGTCTCGGTGTTGTCGCCGACGAGTGCGGCGCAGGGGCGGTCGTCGGTGTCGATGGCGGTGAAGCTCTGCGTGGGCCAGTCCGCTCCGCCGGCGCGCTTGTCGGCGGAGGGAAGGCTGCCCGTCTCGGCCTGCGTGACCTCGCGAACCTGCGAGGTCTGGCCGCCGAGCTGGTAGAGCTGCCAGGCGAGCGGCGTCAGTTCGGCGAGGGTGCCGTCGGATTGCACGAGAGAGCGCCTGTCTTCGGGCTCGCCCGCGGCGTGCACGACGTCACCGACGCGCAGCGACGTGCCTTGTACGGCGGCTCCCGCGTTCGACACGCGTAGGGGGGCGAGGTCCGCGCCCGGTGTGAACAGGTTCAGCCAGTCGACCGGTACCTTCACCGGGTTGAGTGTTGCGATGCCGGCGGCGCGCAGGACAGCATCGCCGTCGTTCGCAGAGACCGCGAAGCGCAGCCCGTCGGAGATGACGTAACGCGAACCGGCGGCATCGACGACGACCGCGCGCCCCGTCGCCTCCTGCGGTGTCGCGCCGCCGATGCGCACGTCGAGGGCCGCATCGTCGGTGACGCAGGCGCCCCATCCGCTGTTGGTCAGCCCTTCCGGCGTGGGAATCTCATCGGGCGCACCGACGATTCCGAGGGTCGGCCCGAGGCGCACCCCTTCGAGGTTCTGCTGATCGGTGTCGATCACCTGGAAGTCGCTGGAGGGGAGCAGGAGGCGGGCGCTGGCAGTGTTGATGACCGGGTACAGGACGCCGTCCTGGGTGATGAAGCGGGAGCCGGTGTCTTTGACGATGACGAGCTTGCCGTTGTCCCAGCCGTTCGGCAGCCCCGGCCGGATGAGACCGTAGAACACCCCGACGAGGATGACGCCGACGGTGAGCGCGATGGCGGCGATGACCGCGCGAAGCGGTGCGGTGGGCTCGAGTTCCTTGCCTCCGGGAGCGCCGCTGACGAAGGCGGTAAGCAGACGTCGGCGCGAGAATGTCTGCGCCTCGATGAGGTCGTTCTTGGTCGCCATGGATCAGGCCAGCCCAGCCGCGATGACACCCAAGGGCAGCAGCAGCGCGAGCAGCACGAGTTCGACCGTGTCGGACAGCCGTGCGAGGCGGGTGCGGGCCTTCGGCGAGAGCAGCGTGACGGTCACCACGATCGCTGCGGCCACCCCCAGCGCGATGAGCAGCGCGGCGCGCAGGTCGGGCTGAGTCAACGAGATCGTCAGGCCGGAGACGGCGAGGCCGGCGGTGCCCACGGCCATGATCGCCAGCACTCCCGAGCGGGCGTAGGTCTGGCGCGACGGGAACATCATTCCGAGGAACGCGAGCGTGCACAGGATCGCGCCCACAACGCCGTCGGACGCCACGAGCGGGGTCGCGGCGAGCACGGCGATACCGAGCGCGACGCGGAGGGCGACGAGGGTGCGCTGGCCCCGCGCCGTGCGCGCCCGCACGTCGGCGGCGTCGATCGGCTGCGGGTCGGCGAACATGTCGGCGTCGCTCTGGGGTGAGATGACGCGGAGTCTCGTCGAGCTGAGCACCAGCCAGGGCAGCGTGCCGGAAAGCGTGCCGACGATTCCGATCATGAGTGCGTAGGGGGCGACCGTCCCTTCCGGGAGCAGTGCCGTGATGGCCGCTGCGATGCCGACCACTCCGCCCAGAGCCACGGGGACGAGCTGCACCTCGGCGCGGTCGGGCATGAGTGCGAGCGTGGCCCCTCCCACGACGAGCATGCCGAGCCCGGCGGCGGCGAGCGGCCAGCCCCACAGATCCAGTGATGCGGGCACGGCGAGGTATCCCGAGAGAGCGGCGAAGACGGATGCGGCGATGCCGAGCCCCTGGCCCGCTTCGAGCTGCCCGAGTCGAGCGACCACGGCGGCGACGGTCGCAAGGATGACGGCTCCGCCGCCGGCGATGAGCGCGCCGAGCCCCAGCGAGGGGCCGGCCGCGAGCAGCAGCAGTGCGCACAGGCCGAGGAGGGTGAGGCTGACGGCCAGGGCGGTGCGGGCGTTGTCTCGCGCGGTCCACGGTCGGTTCTGCTGGCCGGTGGCGTCGATGACCGCTTCGACGATGTCGTCGTAGACACGTGGCTGGGCGATGAGACCGCCACGAGCCAGGGTGAGCACGTCGCCGTCGGACACGCCCTGGGGAGCGGCGCCCTGCGCCGCATCCAGCACAGTGCCGTCGGCCTTCTGCAGCGCGTAGCCCGCGTAGGTCATCGTGGGGTCGAGCACGCCGAGGCTGCGCGCGAAACCGGGCATGAACTCGATCAGCGGCACGTGCGCCGGAACGCCGATGTCGAGCCGGCGCCCCTCGCTCTGCACAGAGATGCGGAGTAGCGCGCGCGGCGCGCTGATCGTCTGGGCCACGGTGCGGGCTCCCCCTCCAGCTCGGGCGAATGCGCTGTCCTCGCGCGCGGCCATTCTATTGGCCGACGTGCGGCGGTCGTGGCTGCTGGACGATGAGGAGAAGGTGGGTTATAACGTGAGAGAAGTCTCATGGCAATGCCCTGTGGAGAGCTTGCTCACCCCTCCGAAACCTCCCTAGCTTTAGATCGGTCGGTTTCCTACGCCCTTCACATCAGGAAGAGCGGCCGGCTGGCGGGAACGCCGATGATGAGGGATGAGGGGGAAGTCGTGGCAGATGTGATCTCCGCTGAAGAGGGTGCTCTCAAGCGCGGCGCCCAGGCAGTCAACACGGCCAAGGCCGGTGTTGACCAGCAGGTCAAGAAGGTCCGTTCCGAGATCGAGCAGGTCTCCGGATTCTGGACGGGCGCCGCAGCCGGCGCTTACACGCAGCTCATGGCGCGGTGGAACCAGGAGACCACCAAGCTCAACGAGGTGCTGGTGACGCTCGAGGAGGCCCTGTCGGGCACGGAGCGCGACCAGGCCGCCTCGGAAGAGTCGCACCAGCAGACGATCTCCGGTCTCAACTCGATGATGGGCGCCTGACGCTTCGGCGCAGGCTTTCGGAAAGGAAACCTCAATGCAGTCCATGTCCGTCCGTCCCGAGCAGGTCATCGCGCTCTCGCAGCAGATCCGCGGCGGCGCCAACGGGATCAAGTCGCAGCTCGAGACCCTCGAGTCCGAGGTCGGCAAGCTTCGTGCTTCCTGGAACGGTGAGGCGCAGAACGCCTACGACGACGCTCAGCGCAAGTGGAACCAGTCGCTGATCGCCCTCAACACGCTCCTCGAGCAGATCGCGGCGAAGACCGAAGAGATCTCGCAGGGCTACGTCTCGACCGACCGTTCGGCTGCCGGGCGCTTCGCGCTCTGACACACCTCGTGTTGCGGGTCGGCCGGTGATCACCGCGCCGGCCCGCATCCGACTTTCACATACAGACTTACCGGGGGAACACCATGAGCTCCATCAGTCAGATCGCGTTGGACCTCGCGCAACTCGCGCAGAACATCGTCCGTCTCCAGGAGCAGGCGTCCGCGATCCCTGAGCGCGCACAGGTTGCCCAGGTGGAGGGAGCCAACCAGGAGGATGCGCAGCAGACATATCTCCTCAACTTGAAGACCGTTGCTTCCAAGGTGGCCGCTAAAACCGAGGTGATCAGGCTCTACATAGAGCACAACGCACAAGCGCTTCAAAAGGCAGCCGACGCCTTACAGAACACCGACGGCGACAACTCGCTCGCTGCGCGCCGTGCGACGGCATTTATCGACGCTTCGATCACCAGCGCTACGCCCCCGGCGACTCCCGGGGGAGTCGCCGCCCCGCAGACCTCCGGCGCGACTCCCAAACCGTGGTGATGCCTGCTGGGCGGCGCGGCCCGACTCGCCCATTACTCCTCAGTCTTCTTGCCATATCTTCGGTCGGGCTCTTGGCTTTCGGAGCTTCCGGCTCGGCCGCCGGGGCCCAAGACGACGGGCAGTGGTGGTACTCGGCCTACGGCGTGGCCGATGTCCACGCGGAGGGGTGGACCGGCAAGGGCGTGAAGATCGCTGTCGTCGACACACAGATCAATCCGGATCTGCCGGACTTTCAGGGTGCCGATCTGACGGTGGCTGAGGGGTCGGCGTGTGTCGGGAAGGATCCGTCGACGTCGGTTGCGAGTGCTGGGGCTCAGCACGGGTCGACGGTGACCGCGATGCTGATCGGCAACGGCACGGGTGTTGCGGGGACGAAGGGGATCGTACCGGATGCGTCGGTGACGTTCTACGGCGTCGGCGCGACCGCGGACTGTGACCCGCTGCCGGAGGTTGCGGAATCGAAGCTGACACCCATCATGTGGATGATCAAGCGCGCGCTAGAGGATGGTGCCGACATCATTTCCGTGTCGATGGTTGAGGGTGAAGTTAGCGTCCCGGGCAGTGAGGTTCTTGCGGAGGCTGCGGCGAAGAGGGTTCCTGTGGTCGCGGGCAACCCGAATGATGTGTTCAAGGAGGGTGGCAATCCCGCGGCGATGAACTCTGTCGTTGGGGTGAGTGCGGTTGACTCCGATCAGAAGCTTCCGATTGCCGCGCTGGGAGTAGAGAACGTTGTCACGAACACGACGGTGGTGGCTCCTGGTGTGAACATTGCGACGATAGGTGATGGCTCGGATCCGGGATCATGGGACGTGTCGGGGCGTGCAACGGGAACGTCGTTGGCGACGCCGCTGGTGGCAGGGATTCTCGCAGCGGCGAAACAGAAGTACCCCGATGCGACAGGCAACCAACTGATTCAGTCGTTGACGCACAACACGGGTGCCGATGATCACGAGCTCCAGTACAGCGACACCGACGGTTACGGGTACGGTGTGGCGTCGCTGCGTCACACTCTCAGCAAGGACCCGACACAGTACGAAGACGTCAACCCGCTGCTCAACAAGGACGTCGGGCCAACGCAGGAGGACATCGATGAGGCAGCTGCGGCGTTGGCGTCGCCACCGGCAGCGGGTCAGCCCTCGCCGGACGGGATCGGTGCTTTCCTGCCCGTGATCATCGGGATCGGAGTGGGAGTAGGAGTTTTAGTCATCGCGGGGGTCATCGTGACCGTCGTGCTCGTTCGAAGAAGTAATCGCACCCAGCGAAAGGGGCAGTCATGAGCGAATGGGAGCAGCGTCTCCGCAATCTCGCGGAGGGCCCGGCATGGGAGATGCCGAATCTCTCGGCGGTGGGGCCAGCGTTGACGTCGCTGACTACGTTGATGAACCGCGTGGCCAGTGAGACCGGGTTCACCGGGGAAACCGAGCGCGAAGCCATCGATCAGATGCAGAAGGCCAAGGCGGACATCGAGGATCTCCGTCGCTATGTCGAGCAGGACCTCCCCACGGCGATCAACGCTGCGAACGCCCGCAGGGAGGAAGCGCAGCGCCACCTCGAGGCGCTCGACTCAGGATCTTTGAGCGCAGACGCGCAGCAGACGATCCGCAACGCCGCTGCCGGCGCGACGATCGTCTTCCCGGGCTTCTCGGTGATCGCCGGTGAAGGAGCGATCGCAGCCGCCAACTGGTTCCTCGGCTCGCAGCGAGAGGCGCAGGCGAAGTCAGCCGTCGAGGCGGTGAGTAATGCGCTTGATCAGGACTCCGGCGCGTTCCCGGAACTGCCGCCGATGGAGAACGTCTACGGCAGCATCCCGAACATCCCCGACGAACTGCGCGACACGAACATCGACACGGGTGGGCCGTCAAAGCCGAGCTTCCAGAACTATCCGGATTACAACACCCCGATCGGGGTCCCGCCGGGCCAGGGCGGTGTGATCATGCCGGGTCCGGACGGTGGCGACCCGCGTTTCGTGCCGAACGACCCCGACGGGAGCGGCCCCAACGGCACGGCGCGCCCGCCGATCTACAACGCTCTGCCGGCTCCCGGTGTCATCGTGCACCCGGACGGCCCGGTCGACGGAGGCGTGGGCAACTACCCCGGCGGTGGGCTCGGCACGATGCCCGGTGGGGGGTCCGGAGGACTCGGAGGCAGCGGTTCGGGCGGGATGGGATCCGGTGGTCTCTCCAGTGGATTCATGGCGGGCGCCGGTGGCGCTGCCGCACTCGGCGGTCTGGGTAAGGCGGCCGCGGCCGGTGGTCTCGGTGGGCTTCGCGGTGCCGGTGGTCTCGGCGGCGCTGGTCTTGCCGCGCGCGGCGGTGCCGGCGGCCTTGGCGGTGGTCTCACCGCCAACGCCGGAGGCGGCGCGGGTGGTGGACTGCTCGGCAAGGGCGGTGCCGGTGGCGTCGGTGCTGGTGCAGGGGCTGCGGGTGAAGCCGCGGGCGGCTCGCGCGGTGCCACGGGCATGATGGGCGGCGGTGGGGCCGGTGCGGGCGCTGGCGGCGGAGGCCGTAGCGACAAGAAGGGTCGCGGTCTCGGTGGTCCGATCGCGCCGTCGATCGAAGACGATGCAGAGTTCGGCCCTCGCTCCGAGGGCGCGGGCGCAGGGGGAAGGGACTGACACATGAGCGAGAAGATCTCCGCAGAAGAGGGAGCGCTGCTGCGCGGTGCCGAGGCGGTCTCTGCGACCTACCTTGACATCGCCGACAGCACCCGACGCGTGATCGCGGAACTCGACCAGATCCAATCGATCTGGCAGGGGGAGGCTTCGCAGTCCTACGCGCAGATGATGCAGACCTGGACGGCGGGCGCGCAGAAGATCAACCAGACGCTGGTCCACCTGGAGGAGGCGTTGCGTTCGACAGAGCGTTCGCAGAGCGCTCTGGAGGAACAGCACCAGTCCACCATCGGTGGTCTGGGCGCGATGATGGGAGGTGCGTGAGATGGGCGATCTGAGCATCACGCCGGCGGCACTGACCGCATCCGCAGGCGAGTTGCGCCGCGAGTCGCAGCGCATCGAGGGCGCCTTGCGTGCTCTCGAGCAGGAGGCGAACCGCCTTCGCGGTAACTGGGACGGTGCGGCCCGCGTGGCCTATGACAACGCGCAGCGCGCGTGGTCAATGGAGTTCGAGCACATGAAGACGGTGCTCGCCCGCATCGCGTCGGCGACCGAGTCGATCGCTGAGGACTACGTCACGACCGACCGCAACTCGGCGAAGCTGTTCCAGCGCTGACGACAGCGCGAGCCCGCGAGACGCGGCTCGATCTTGGTCTCGGGGAGTGAACGCGCGCGTTCGCTCCCCGAGACCGCTTCCGGGGGGAGAAGACTTGCGAACGCGAACGCTTCGCGGGTACGTCATGACCGCGCTGCTTGTGGTCGCCGCGACGAGCACCACGGCTCCCGCGTCCGCTGCGGATGGCGGGCAGTGGTGGTATGAGGGTTACCACGTTCAGGATGCGCATGATGCTGGTTGGACCGGTAAGGGCGTGAAGATCGCGGTCGTGGACAGCCAGATCAATCCGGAGTTGCCGGATTTCGCGGGAGCAGACCTGACTGTCGCACCCGGTGCGGCGTGTGAGGGTGCGGAGCCGTCGACGACTGAGGCGAATGCTGAGTCGGAGCATGGGTCGACGGTGACGGCGATGCTGATCGGTAACGGCACGGGTGTGGCGGGAACGAAGGGTATTGCGCCTGAGTCTTCTGTGACTTTTTACGGGGTGGGTGCTCTGGCGGATTGCACGCCGACGCCCGACGTTGAGGCTTCTGGGCACTCGCCGTTGATGTGGATGATCCAGCGCGCCCTCGACGACGGCGCCGACGTCATCATGACTACCGTCGTCGTCGGTGAGGTTACGAGGCTCGACAGCGAAACGGTCGCCCAAGCGGTCGCGAACAAGGTTCCGCTCGTGGCGGGTAACCCCAACGACGCATTCAAGCAAGGCATCCTCCCCGCTTCCTTCAACGGCGTAGTCGCTGTGAGCGCGATTGACAGCAGTTCGAATCTCCCCTTGGGGGCTCTGGGAGTCCAGAACGCGATTCCTCAGACGACGGTGGTTGCCCCCGGTGTGGACATATCGACGATCGGTGACACCACCGGTTCATGGGACGTCGCGGGAATCGGTACTGGGACCTCGCTGGCGACGCCGTTGGTCGCGGGCATCCTGGCCGTCGGGATGCAGAAGTACCCCGACGCGACGGGCAATCAGCTGATTCAGTCGCTCGTGCACAACACAGGAGCCGAGGAACACCCGCTCCAGTACAACGACAGTGATGGATTCGGGTACGGGACGGCCTCCCTGACGCGCGTCTTGTCGGCGGACCCCCTGCAGTACACCGACACGAACCCACTCTTGGAGAAGAGCTCACAAGACCCGTCAGTTGAGCAGATCGCCGACGCAGAGAAGGTGCTCGCTTCAGCCGTGACGACCCCGCCCGCGGAATCAACCGGCGGGTCGCCGTTGCTCCCTGTCTTCATCGGGGTTGGCGTGGGGCTCCTGGTTTTGATCGTGGTGGGTGTGGTCGTGACCGTGGTGCTGGTTCGGCGGAGTCGTCGGCGGGTGGGGGCGTGATGGTGGTGTCGCGGAGGCGTTGGGTGCGTGCTGGTGCGGTGGTCGCGGCGGGGCTCGTGGGGGTTCTGGTGGGTGCGGCTCCCGCATCCGCTGCGGATGACGGGCAGTGGTGGTACCAGGCATACGGTGTTTCCGATGTCCACGCGGAGGGATGGACGGGCAAAGGCGTGAAGATCGCCGTGGTCGATACGCAGATCAACCCGAATCTCCCTGATTTCCAGGGCGCCGATCTGACGGTGGCTGACGGGGCGGCGTGTTCCGGTACGGAGCCCTCGTCTACGGAGCCCAGTTCGGGAGCACAGCACGGCTCGACGGTGGCGGCCATGCTTATCGGCAATGGCACTGGTGTCGCGGGGACGAAGGGGATCGTCCCGGATGCATCCGTGACGTTTTACGGAGTCGGCGCGACGGTGGGCTGTGAGCCTCTGCCGGAGATCGCAGAATCGAAGATCACGCCGATCATGTGGATGGTGAAGCGTGCCGTGGAGGACGGTGCCGACATCGTGTCTGTGTCCATGGTGACCGACGACGGCGGCATTCCGGACGATCTCGTCCTCGCGGAGGCCGCAGCTAAGAAGGTGCCCGTGGTCGCAGGAAACCCCAACGATGTGTTCAAGGAGGGCGGTTACCCGGCGAACTTGAACACCGTCGTGGGCGTGAGTGCCGTTGATTCGGATCAGAAGCTTCCGATCGCGGCGCTGGGTGTCGAGAACGCCGTGACGAACACCACGGTGGTCGCCCCAGGTGTCAACATCGCGACGATCGGCGATGGTTCTGACCCCGGGTCGTGGGATGTGTCGGGTCGTGCGACGGGAACGTCGTTGGCGACGCCGTTGGTGGCGGGGATTCTCGCGGCGGCGAAGCAGAAGTACCCCGATGCGACGGGCAATCAGTTGATTCAGTCGTTGGTCCGCAATACAGGTGTCGAGGATCACGAGGTGCAGTACAGCGACACCGGCGGTTACGGATACGGTGTGGCATCGCTCGGGCACACGCTCAGCAAGGACCCCACGCAGTACGAAGACATCAACCCCCTGATGTCCAAGGGCGTCGGGCCTACCCAGGGGCAGATTGACGAGGCGGCTGCGGCGTTGGCGTCGACGCCGACATCGGAGCAGCCGGGGCCTGGTGGCGTCGCGGCGTTCCTGCCGGTCGTCATCGGGGTCGGTGTGGGCGTGGTCGCACTGATTGTGGTGGGTGTGGTGGTGACGGTTGTGCTGGTGCGGCGGAGTCGTCGGCGGGTGGGGGCGTGATGGTGGTGTCGAGATCGCGTTGGGTGCGTGCTGGTGCGGTGGTCGCGGTGGGGCTTGTGGGGGTGCTGTTCGGTGCGGTTCCCGCGTCCGCTGCGGATGACGGGCAGTGGTGGTATTCGGCTTACGGCGTGGCCGATGTCCACGCGGAGGGGTGGACCGGCAAGGGCGTGAAGATCGCTGTCGTCGACACGCAGATCAATCCGGATCTGCCGGACTTTCAGGGTGCGGATCTGACGGTGGCTGAGGGGTCGGCGTGTGTCGGCAAGGATCCGTCGACGTCGGTTGCGAGTGCCGGGGCACAACACGGCTCTACCGTCACGGCGATGCTGATCGGCAACGGGACGGGCGTCGCGCAGACGAAGGGCATCGTTCCGGATGCATCCGTGACGTTCTACGGTGTGGGGGCGACCGCGGACTGTGACCCGCTGCCGGAGGTTGCGGAATCGAAGCTGACACCCATCATGTGGATGGTCAAACGAGCGGTAGACGACGGCGCGGACATCGTTTCAGTCTCGATGGTCACAGGTGAAGGCACGACTCCGGACGACCGAGTTCTCGCGGAGGCTGCGGCGAAGAAGGTCCCTGTGGTCGCGGGCAACCCGAACGATGTGTTTAAGGAGGGCGGCCTCCCCGCAGGACTGAACTCTGTCGTTGGGGTGAGTGCGGTTGACTCCGATCAGAAGCTTCCGATTGCCGCGCTGGGAGTAGAGAACGTTGTCACGAACACGACGGTGGTGGCTCCTGGTGTGAACATTGCGACGATCGGCGATGGTTCCGACCCGGGGTCGTGGGATGTGTCGGGGCGTGCGACGGGAACGTCGTTGGCGACGCCGCTGGTTGCGGGGATTCTCGCAGCGGCCAAGCAGAAGTATCCCGATGCGACAGGCAACCAACTGATTCAGTCGTTGACGCACAACACGGGTGCCGAGGATCACGAGCTCCAGTACAGCGACACCGACGGTTTCGGGTACGGTGTGGCGTCGCTGGGTCACGTGTTGAGCAAGGATCCGACGCAGTACGAAGACGTCAACCCGCTCCTGAACAAGGACGTCGGGCCAACGCAGGAGGACATCGATGAGGCGGCTGCGGCGTTGGCGTCGCCGCCAGCAACGGATCAGCCCTCGCCGGACGGGATCGGTGCTTTCCTGCCGGTGATCGTCGGGGTCGGTGTGGGTGTGGTGGTGCTGTTCGTGGCGGGTGTGGTGGTGACGGTTGTTCTGGTGCGGCGCAGTCGTCGGCGGGTGGGGTCGTGATGGTGGTGTCGCGGATGCGTTGGGTGCGTGCCAGTGCGGTGGTCGCGGTGGGGCTTGTGGGGGTCCTGGTGGGCGCGGTTCCCGCGTCCGCTGCGGATGGCGGGCAGTGGTGGTACGACATTTACGGTGTCGCGGACGTTCATGCGGAGGGGTGGACCGGTGCGGGCGTGAAGATCGCGGTGATCGATAGTCAGATCAATCCTGAGTTGCCGGATTTCGCGGGCGCAGACCTGACCGTCGCTCCAGGTGCGGCGTGCGAGGGCGCCGAGCCGTCAACGACGGACGCGAACGCAGAGTCGGAGCACGGGTCGACGGTGACGGCGATGCTCATCGGCAACGGAACGGGGGTTGCTGGCACGAAGGGCATCGTTCCGGATGCGTCGGTGACGTTCTACGGTCTGGGTGCGACGGGGGATTGTGAGCCGACGGCCGAGGTGAAGGATTCCGGTCATGAGCCGATGGGGTGGATGATTCAGCGCGCCATCGACGATGGAGCCGACATCATCACCACGTCGACGGTCGTCGGAGTCAGCACTGTTGCGGACGTGGAGACGATCGCTGAACTCGTCGCGAAGAAGATCCCCTTCGTGGCGGGAAATCCGAACGACGCCTTCAAGGAGGGCGCGCTTCCGGCGGGCTTTGCGGGCGTCGTCGCCGTCAGCGCCGTCGATCAAGAAGGAAAACTCCCGCTCGGAGCGCTCGGGGTGGAGAACCAGATCGGCGAGACGACCGTCGTCGCACCGGGCGTCGACATCTCGACGATAGGTGATGGTTCGGCATCCTGGGACGTAGCGGGTCGAGCGACTGGTACCTCGCTGGCGGCACCGCAGGTCGCCGGCATTCTGGCGGCGGCGAAGCAGAAGTACCCGGCAGCCACGGGGAACCAGCTCCTGCAGTCGCTCACTCGCAACACAGGCAACGAAGACCACGAACTCCAGTACAACGACAGCGATGGTTTCGGGTATGGGACCGCATCGTTGCGTCACGTGCTCAGCAAGGACCCGCGCGGGTACGAGGATGTGAATCCCCTCCTGAACAAGACGAGCCCGCGGCCTTCTCCCGAGCAGGTGACGGCGGCCGAGCAAACCCTTGCATCTGCGGAGTCCGATGGCCAGTCCGGCGGCACCGACGCCGATGGCATCGCGGCGCTCCTGCCCGTGATCATCGGGGTCGGCGTGGGCGTGCTCGCACTGATTGTGGTGGGTGTGGTCGTGACCGTGGTGCTGGTTCGGCGGAGTCGTCGGCGGGTGGGGGCGTGATGGTGGTGGCGAGATCGCGTTGGGTGCGTGCTGGTGCGGTGGTCGCGGTGGGGCTCGTGGGGGTTCTGGTGGGCGCGGCTCCCGCCTCCGCTGCGGATGACGGGCAGTGGTGGTACGACGCATACGGTGTCGCGGATGTGCACGCGGAGGGGTGGACCGGTGCGGGCGTGAAGATCGCGGTCGTCGACACGCAGATCAATCCGGATCTGCCGGACTTTCAGGGTGCCGATCTGACGGTGGCTGAGGGGTCGGCGTGTGTGGGGAAGGACCCGACCTCGTCGGTGGCGAGCGCCGGTGCGCAACACGGGTCGACGGTGACCGCGATGCTGATCGGCAACGGGACGGGCGTCGCGCAGACGAAGGGCATCGTTCCTGACGCTTCGGTGACGTTCTACGGCGTGGGCTCGGCCGCGGACTGTGACCCGCTCCCTGAGGTCGCCGAGTCGAAGCTGACACCGATCATGTGGATGGTCAAAAGGGCGGTAGACGACGGCGCTGACATCGTCTCAGTGTCCATGGTCGAAGGACAGAGCGGCCTTGCCAGCTATGGGGTCCTTGCGGAGGCTGCGGAGAAGAAGGTCCCCGTGGTCGCGGGCAACCCTAACGACGGATTCAAAGAAGGCCTGTACCCAGCCGGATTGAACTCGGTCATCGGCGTCAGCGCCGTTGATTCGGATCAGAAGCTTCCGATCGCGGCGTTGGGGGTCGAGAACCAGATCGGTGATACGACAGTGGTGGCTCCGGGTGTGGACATCGCGACGATCGGTGATGGTTCGGATCCGGGTTCGTGGGATGTGTCGGGTCGTGCGACGGGAACGTCGTTGGCGACGCCGTTGGTGGCGGGGATCCTCGCGGCAGCGAAGCAGAAGTACCCCGATGCGACCGGTAACCAGTTGATTCAGTCGTTGGTCCGCAATACAGGTGCTGAGGATCATGAGGTGCAGTACAGCGACACCGGTGGGTACGGGTACGGCGTCGCTTCGCTGCGTCACACGCTGAGCAAGGATCCGACGGAGTACGAAGACGTCAACCCGCTGCTGAACAAGGGTGTTGGTCCGACGCAGGAGGACATCGATGAGGCGGCTGCCGCGTTGGCGTCGCCGCCAGCAATGGATCAGCCCTCGCCGGACGGGATCGGTGCTTTCCTGCCCGTGATCATCGGGGTCGGTGTGGGCGTGCTCGTGCTGATTGTGGTGGGTGTGGTGGTGACGGTGGTTCTGGTGCGGCGCAGTCGTCGGCGGGTGGGGGCGTGATGGTGGTGTCGCGGACGCGTTGGGTGCGTGCTGGTGCGGTGGTTGTGGTGGGGCTTGTGGGGGTGCTGTTCGGTGCGGTTCCCGCGTCCGCTGCGGATGACGGGCAGTGGTGGTATTCGGCTTACGGCGTTGCCGATGTCCACGCGGAGGGGTGGACCGGGAAGGGCGTGAAGATCGCCGTTGTCGACACGCAGATCAACCCGGACCTGCCGGACTTCCAGGGCGCGGATCTGACGGTGGCTGAGGGGTCTGCGTGTGTCGGCAAGGACCCGTCGACGTCGGTGGCGAGCGCCGGGGCACAACACGGCTCTACCGTCACGGCGATGCTGATCGGCAACGGAACCGGGGTTGCGGGGACGAAGGGCATCGTTCCGGATGCATCCGTGACGTTCTACGGTGTGGGCGCGACCGCGGACTGTGACCCGCTGCCTGAGGTCGCGGAATCGAAGATCACGCCGATCATGTGGATGGTGAAGCGCGCGCTCGACGACGGCGCGGATATCGTCTCGGTGTCGATGGTCACCGGTGATGGCAATATCCCCGATGACCGTGTTCTCGCGGAGGCCGTGGCCAGGAAGGTGCCGGTGGTTGCGGGTAACCCGAATGATGTGTTCAAGGAGGGCGCCTTCCCGGCAGCGCTGAACTCTGTCATCGGTGTGAGCGCAGTCGACTCGGACCAGAAGCTACCTATTGCTGCACTCGGGGTCGAGAACGCCGTGGCGGGGACGACGGTCGTGGCTCCGGGTGTCAACATCGCGACGATCGGCGACGGCTCCGACCCGGGTTCGTGGGATGTGTCGGGTCGTGCGACGGGAACGTCGTTGGCGACGCCGTTGGTGGCGGGGATTCTCGCTGCGGCGAAGCAGAAGTACCCCGATGCGACGGGCAATCAGTTGATTCAGTCGTTGGTCCGCAATACGGGTGCTGAGGATCATGAGGTGCAGTACAGCGACACCGGCGGGTACGGGTACGGCGTCGCTTCGCTGCGTCACACACTGAGCAAGGATCCGACACAGTACGAAGACGTCAACCCGCTGCTGAACAAGGGTGTTGGTCCGACGCAGGAGCAGATCGATGAGGCGACTGCCGCGTTGGCGTCGCCGCCAGCAACAGATCAGCCCTCGCCGGACGGGATCGGTGCTTTCCTGCCCGTGATCATCGGGATCGGAGTTGGCGTGGTGCTGATCGTGGTGGGTGTGGTCGTTACGGTGGTTCTGGTGCGGCGGAGCAACCGGTCACGCTCAACGAACCCGTAGCGGCCCGGGCCGCATCCGAGTCAGGACTGGGCGAGACCCCGTGCGGCGTCCAACTCCTGGCGGAAGGCGGCGAGGCCCGCGGCGGGAAGCTCGAAGCCGACGCTCGAGCCCGCGTTCACAACGAGCCCTTCGCCTGCCGGCATGCGGCGGATGAGGTCGGCCCCGGTGAACGTCACCATCCACGGCGCGAGGGCGTCGAGCTCGCTCGCGAGGTCGGGGTCGGTGAACACGGCCAGCACACGCTCGGAGGCGCCCGGGTAGTACACCGGTTGGAAGCCGCGGAAATCCTCGCCGGGGTCGCCGCCGCTGGGCACGTAGACGGTGGATGCGGCGAACGTCCACAGCACGGTCTGCATCGTCAAACGCTGCTCGCGCGCCTGCAGGATCGCCAGATCGACGACGGTCGGTTCAGTCATTGCCCACCTCGTTCGGGAAGCGCTCGCGCGCCTCCTCGTCTGTCATCGGACGCAGCCCCCGACTGTTGTCGAACCACCACGTGCGGCACACCTCGCAACGATAGAGCAGGTCGACCGGCGAGGTCGACGTCACAAACCGCGGCTGCCCGCCGCTGTACGCGCCCTCGCGGCACACGGGGCACCCGAGCTCCGTCGCGGTGCTCAATACCGTCTCACGAGCACCCACGCTCCATTCTCCAGCTTCGTCAGCACCGCATTGCTGCGCATCGCGTCGCCGCCGGCGATCAGCGTCTCACGCGTGGAGTTCACCAGGTAGGCCCCCGTGCCCGTGTTGACGGCGGTGTGGCCGTAGGTGGTGCTCGTGTTCGTGGGGTCGGGATAGAAGTGTTCCCACCCGCCCGAATCCGCAACCGTCGGACGGCGCAGCTCACTGGGGTCGACCGGGAAGTGCACGGCGTAGATGTCGCCGCCGTTGAGGTACGCGTCCTGCGCCATCGGCGCCATGCCGGTCTCGCGCGCCGCCTGCGCGGGCGTGTGGATCTTGGCCGCATCCTCTGTGGGCATCGCCCACACATCCGAGCCCGACCGGCCGAGCGTCGCCGCCGAGTGGTCGTAGTGCTGCACGACCTTGTCGCTGAAGATCGACGTGTGATAGCCCTCGTCGATCATGCTCTTCAGGTCGGCGGGGGAGAGCGGTTCGCCGACGCGGGCACGGATGGTGGGGCCGTCCGGAACGCGCACCGACGGACCCGAGCCGCCGCCCTTCAGCACGCTGCTGAACAAATCGCCAGCCCGCTGCAACAGGCCCTTGAGGTCGTCGAGGAGCTTGCCGAGGTTCTTGCACGAGCGCAGCACCTTCGTGACCGTCTCACCGACCGTGGTCGCGAGCTGGCTGACGCGGGTCGTCACCTGGCCGATGACGACGGGGGTGGCAAGGCCCACCGTCACCACGAGCTCGGCGACCCACGAGATGATCGCGCCGGCGAGCTGCGACAAGACATCGCGCACCAGATCGTGCACGACCTGCACGATCGTCGACGCCATCTGAAGACCCGTCGACATGGCACCGGCCCAGGATGCGGCGCCCGAAAGGTGCTTGGCCGCATCCTGCTGGAATCGGCGGTAGGCCTCCATCGCCTCGCCCGCCATGTCGTCGACCTGGCCCACGACATGGGCGAGCTCCTGCGCCGAGGTCTCCAGCTGGGTCTGGATGTTCGACCAGGTCTGCGCGAACGCGGCGACTTCGCCCGCGTTGCCCGCGAAGTCGTTGAGCCAGCCCTTCAGCGGTTCGAGATGATCGATGATCCAGCCGAGACCCGCCCCGATCAACGACCCGAGCGGGTCGATCGCCGTCGCGGCCACGTCGATCGCGAAGCCGACGCCCGCAAGTCCCCCCTCGACCCAGGACCCGGAGTCCACCGCGGCGACGAGCTGGCTGCCCGAATCGAGCAGCCCCGCGCCGCTGAACGGTGTCGCCGTGTCGATGGGCGCCGCCACCAGCACGTTCGCGGTGCTCATCCGAGTCCCTGACCGAGCGTGTGGATGCCCTGCACCACGTCATCCTCGAACGAGGCCATGTCGCTGCCGACGCCGCGCAGCTCGGTCGCCGACCGGCGCAGCATCTGCTCCGCCGAGCCGATCGCCTGCTGCGCCATCGCCGCCGCGATCTGTGCCGGCGGAACGAGGAACGCGCACAGCACCCCGAAGGCGCCGCCGCCCATATTCGTGGAGCCGGCCGCATCCCGCGCGACCGAAACGTCGGACGCCACGAGCTCGACCCGCGACGCCTGTGCGGCGATCAGATCGCCGTCGAGCGCGATGTGATCCGCCATCACGACCACCGCACATTCGTGCCGCCGCCCTGCGGCAGGGCGTCTGCGATCTCGGCGCGCAGCCGTTCGGTCGCGCCGGCCTGCTCGCCGAACAACTCCGCGGCGATGCGCACCGCCTGCTCACCCGCCTGGCGCTGTGCGGCGCGGGCAGTGTCGACGAGTAAGCGGGACAGGGTCTGTGGGGAGAGCTCCATCGCCGCATCCGACAGGTCCGCATCGAGCAAGCGGCCCGAGGCGTCGACCGTCACGCGAAGCTCACGCCGGGGCGAGCTGGCCGTGGCGCGCACATCCGCGACGTCGCGCTGGAACTGCTGACCGCGCCTCGCCTGCTCCTGGGCGGCCGCGATCTGCTGCTCGACACGGGCGATCGACGCGTCCGCATCCCGCATGAAATCGTCGCTCACCTTTGGCACGTTACGCCTCTCGGGGGTGGCCTCCCTGCGAAAGGGCGCTACCTGTGGAGAACCGAACGGAGCGGGGTCCGAGCCCCAACGCGGCTGCCTCGGCGAGCTGCGCCATCGTGTCCACATCCCGACGCAGCGTCGACTGCTCCGACACATCCAGACGCACGCATCCGAGCGCCAGGTGGCGGGCCAGCGAGCCCTCCCCGAACGCGCTCTCCCACGCCACCCCCGCCCGCGCGGTGACGAGGGTCGAGCCGGTTCCCTCAGCGTCGGCGACCACGGCACGGTCGACGGATGCGGCCGCATCCAGCGCTCTGCGCAAGTCATCGGGGCGCAGCGCAGGCAGGTCGCCGAGGAGCGCCGCGCGAGGCACATCGGCCGCGGGCATGCCGAGCGCGATCGCCGCGTTCAGGCCGCGCGGTTCCTCTTCGGTCACCACGGTCACGCCGCTGATCGCGGCCGCATCCGCTGCCGTCCGTGGATCCGCCGTCACGACGACCACCCGCGCCACCGCGGCGGCCGCCGCCACCGTGTCGAGCCCGATGGCCCGCACGAGATCGGCGCTCGCCCCCAGCCGCGACTTGCCGGATGCCGCCGCCTTCAGCGGCACGACCACCGTCCAGTCGCGGTTCACGCGAAGCGCGCGCGCAGACGCGGAAGGATCTCCTCGCCGTAGGTGCGTAGGAACTGCTCCTGATCCTCACCCGGATCGTGGAACACCAGGTGCCGGAAGCCGAGGTCGACATAGCGGGCGATCTGCTCGACGTGCTCGTCGGGATCGGTCGAGACGATGAAGCGGGATGCGGCGCGCTCGATGGGCAGTTCGGCCGCCCGACGCTGCATCTCGATCGGATCGTGGATGCCCATCTTCTCCTCGGCGCTCAGCGCGAGCGGAGCCCAGAAGCGCGTCTTCTCGAGCGCCGTCTCGCGGTCGGCGGCGTACGAGACCTTGACCTCGATGAGGGTGTCGACGTCGTCGCTGGAGCGCCCCGCCTTCTCGATGCCCTCGGCGAGGGCGGGCAGGAGCGTGTCGGTGTAGAGCTTCGGGTCCTTGCCGCTCGTCGTGATGAAGCCGTCGGCGATGCGGCCGGCCAGACGCGTGGCCGCAGGCCCCGCCGCGCCGATGTAGATCGGCACCGGGGCCGTCGGGCGGTCGTAGACCGTCGCGTCGCTCACGCTCCAGAAGGTGCCCTCGAAGGTGACGCGCTCGCCGGCCCACAGCTTCTCGATGAGAGTGATGGCCTCCTTGAGACGCTGGAAGCGCTCGGGCGGCTCGGGCCAGTCGAGACCCAGGGTCACCTCGTTGAGAGCCTCACCCGTGCCGACGCCCAGGATCACACGACCGGGGAACATCACCCCGAGCGTCGCGAACGCCTGCGCGACGACGGCCGGGTGGTAGCGGAAGGTGGGCGTGAGCACGCTCGTGCCCAGCAGCACCCGCGAGGTCCGCGCTCCCACGGCCCCGAGCCAGGGCAGCGCCGCCGGGGCGTGGCCGCCCTCGTGCATCCACGGCTGGAAGTGGTCGGAGATGAAGACCGAGTCGAACCCGACCTCCTCCGCCAGCACGGCGAAGTCGGCGAGTCGATCGGGGGAGAACTGCTCGGCCGAGGCCTTGTAGCCCAGACGCAGGGGAACGGTCATGACTCTCCTCTCGCCCGCGACGCATCGCGGTGCAGCGGGGCCGGCAGGAACTCCGACCCGTCGGTGGAACTCAGCATGGCGCGGAACGCGTCGACGGTGTCGGGCCACAGCAGAGTGAGCCTGCCCGACCGGGCGTCGACGTACCAGTTGTCGCAACCCCCGGTGAGCCAGGGGCGGGATGCGGCCGCCGCATCGATGCGGGCGGTGTAGGCCTTCTCCGCATCCGGACGCAGCCGCAGAACGCCGTCGCCGGCGCGGTCGAGGCAGCGCGTCACGTACTCCGCCTGCGCTTCCAGCATCAGCAGCGACGAGTTGTGCCCGAGCGACGCGTTGGGGCCGTTGAGCACGAACAGGTTGGGGAAGCCCGCGACCACGGTGGACGCGTACGAGGTCATCCCTTCGCTCCAGTGCTCCGCGAGCGTCTCACCCTGCTCGCCCGTCACGAGTTGCGCGTACGGCTGCTCGGATGCGGCGAACCCGGTCGCCAGCACGAGCATGTCGGCGAGGTAGCGGGCGCCGGACGCGGCCACCAGCTCGCCGTCGTCCACGCGCGCGAGCGCCGACGGCTCGAACGCGACCGCATCCGAGGCGACGGCAGGGTAGAACTCATCCGACAGCAGCACGCGCTTGCAACCGAACGCGTAATCCGGGGTCAACGCGCGGCGAAGCGCCGGGTCCGCCACCTGGGCTTCCAGGTGGGCGAGCGCGACCGCGCGGGCGGCGCGCGCCGCATCCGCATCGCCCGAGCGTGAGGCGAAGCGTTCCTCGCCCTCGCGGTACAACTCGTCGCGCAACCGTGCCAGCTCGTCCGGATGCTGGGCGAACCGGCGCCGGTCGGCGGCCGTGTAGTCCACGTCGCCGCGCGGCACGATCCAGGCCGGTGTGCGCTGAAACAGCACGACCTCGGCGCCCTGCGCGACGAGCGCGGGAACCAGCTGCACGGCGGACGCGCCCGTTCCGACCACGGCGATGCGCCGGCCGGCGAGAGGTGCGGTGTGGTCCCACCGCGCGGAGTGGAACAGGGGGCCCTCGAAGGTCTCGAGCCCCGGGATGTCGGGGATCGACGGCTCCGTCAGCCGTCCGCATGCGAGCACGAGGCGGCGGGCGCGCACATCCTCGCCGCGTCCGGTCTCGACGACCCAGCCCTCGCTGTCCCACGCCGCCGACTGCAGCGGCGTCTCCAGCAGCAGGCGCTCGCCGAGCTGTTCCGCCTCCGCGATGTGCTGCAGGTAGCGGTGGATCTCGTCCCCGCGGGCGAAGAGCCCCGACCAGTCCGGCCACGGGTGGTTCTCGAGCCCGTACAGGTGAGAGGGCACATCGCACGCGACGCCCGGATACGTGTTGTCGCGCCAGGTGCCGCCGACCGAGTTGCCCCGGTCGAGCACGGCGAACGACTCCCGTCCCGCCCGCCGCAGCGCCGACGCCATCGCGAGCCCGCCGAAACCCGCGCCGACGATCGCGACGTCGACCTCGCGCGTCATCGCACCGCCGCCTTGCGCTCGTCCGACGGCTCGCCGTACGCCGTGGTGCGCTGGCGCAGCGGGCGGAAGAGTCGGCGGGCGATCCGCGCCGCATCCGTCAATGGAAGCTCGTTGCCCGACTCGATGCCGGCCTCGGGGCGCACGCGGCCGTCGAGCAGCGTGCCGCCGAGGTCGTCGCCGCCGGACTGCAACAGCACGGCGCTCGTTTCGAGGCCGTGCCTGGTCCACGGGATCTGGATGTGCGGGATGCTGCTCGAGAGGAACAGGCGCGAAACCGCTGCCATTGCGCGGTGCTCATCGAGCGCCGATCGTCCGGCGACCAGGCCGACCCCACCCGCTGGGCCGGGGAGGGGGATCGGCACGAACTCCGTGAACCCGCGCGTCTCGGACTGGATGCGGCGGAGAGCGCCCAGGTGCGCGATGCGCTCCGCCGCGGTCTCGATATGCCCGTAGAACAGCACGCTCGTCGAACGGAATCCGGCGCGGTGCGCGGCCCTGATCGTCTCGATCCAGCGGTCGATCTCGACGTCGCCGGGGGCGATGAGGCCGCGGACCCGCTCCGAGAGCACCTTGATCCCGGTGCCGGGAACGGTGTCGACGCCCGCATCCCGCATCGCGGCGAGAGCCTCGTCGAGCGTGAGGCCGTTGCGGGCGGCGAGGTCCCGCACATCCTGCGGACGGTAGGCATGCAGGTGGATGCCGGGTGCTCCGGCGCGCGCGGCCCGGACGATGTCGAGGTACGCGGTCGGCGCCTCGCCTGTGGGGATGAGGCCCTGGATGCAGAGCTCTGTCGCGCCGAGGTCCCACGCGTCGGCGGCGATCGCTGCCGCATCCGCGAGGTCGAACTGCTCGGGCGCCTGCGCGCCCGCAGCACGGAAGCCGGTCGAGGTGAGATTGCGGTTCACGGCGATGGTTATCGCCTCGCCGACCGTGTACCGGCGCACGTCGTCGGCGATGCGGGCGAGGTCGTCGAGGTCGGTACCCGTTGCCAAGAGCAGCCGCTGCCATTCGGTGTCGTCGAGCGCGAGCGGGTCGGCCGCCGCACGCTCCGCCAGCCCCCGCACGGTGCCGCCCGTGCCCGTGCCCGTGCCCGTGCCCGTGCTCGTGCTCGTTCCGTGTTCGAGGGACTCGTTTTGCGTCTCCGGGGCGTCCGGCGTCGCATTTCGGGTCCCTCGAACACGGGATGCGGCGGCCACTCCCTGTTCGAGGGACTCTTCTTGCGGCTCCGGGGCGTCCGGCGTCGCGTTTCGGGTCCCTTGAACATCGGAGGGGGCGCCGGCCCCGGACGCGCCGCTTCCCTGTTCGAGGGACTCTTCTTGCGCCCCGGAGCCCGCGGAGGCCACATTTCGGGTCCCTTGAACAGGGGAGGTGCGGGCGAGGTGGGTCGCGGGGTCGGCGAGGGCGGCGGTCGGTGCGTGCATCGCCGGGTCGAGCCAGGTCTCCGGATCGGCGAGGTACTCGGGGTGGGCGGTCAGGCGCTCGCGCAGTTCGTATCCGAGGGATGCGGTCGCCGCCGCCAGATCGTCGACGTGCGGCCACGGGCGCTCCGGGTTCACGTGGTCCGCGGTCAGCGGCGACACCCCGCCCCAGTCGTCGATCCCGGCGCCGACGAGCAGGGCGAACTCGGCCGGATCCGACAGGTTCGGCGGTACCTGGATCCGCATCCGCGCGCCCATCACGACCCGCGCCGCAGCGACGACCGTCGCGTACTCGAGCAGGTCCGCATCCGGGGCGTCCTGCATCGCGGTGCGCGGCTTCGCGCGGAAGTTCTGCACGATCACTTCCTGGATGTGGCCGTGCCGCTCCTGCGCGTCGCGCAGCGCGATGAGCGACTCCGCGCGATCCAGCGGGGTCTCGCCGATGCCGACGAGAATGCCGGTCGTGAACGGGATACGGGCAGCCCCCGCATCCTCGATCACCTGCAGTCGGAGCGCGGGATCCTTGTCGGGCGAGCCGAAGTGGGGCTGCCCCGGCGTCTCGAAGAGAGCGCGAGAGGTGGTCTCGAGCATCATGCCCATCGACGGCGCGACCGGGCGGAGCTCCGCGAGCTCGTGGGCGTGCATGACGCCCGGGTTCAGGTGCGCGAGCAGGCCGGTCTCCGCGGTGACGAGACGGGCGATCGCGGCGACGTAGTCGAGGGTCGATGCGTATCCGTGCTCGTCGAGCCAGGCACGCGCCTCGGGCCAGCGCTCCTCGGGGCGGTCGCCGAGCGTCAGCAGCACCTCTTTGCACCCCAGCGCCGCGCCCTGGCGCACGACCTGCAGCACCTGCTCCGGCGACATGTACGCGGGCTTGTTCTTCTTCAGGAGCTGGCCCGGGGTGTCGACGAAGATGCAGTAGTGGCAGCGGTCGCGGCACAAGGTCGTGAGCGGCACGAACACTTTGCGCGAGTAGGTGATGACGCCGGGGCGCCCGGCGAGAGCGAGGCCCTCGTCGCGCAGAGCGGATGCGGCCGCGAACAACAGGTCCCGGTCGGCGTCGTCCGCGGTCACGAGGGCCAGAACCTCGTCGACGCGCAGTCGCTCTCCGGCGCGCGCGCGATCGATCACGTGGGCGACGAGCACGGGAGCCTTCTCGGGCCCCACATCTGACCGGAGGTCGGTTCGAGGCGTGGGCACCGATACAGTCTTCCACCGCCGTGCGGGGTCGGGGTCGCACGAAGCTGGCGGATCGTTGTCCGTCTGTGAGCAAATTCGCTGCCGCGGTCGAGGGGTCGCTGGCAGACTTGGACCATGGTGACGCTCATGCTCGACTCGGGACACCTCGAGATCGTGCTGTCGGGCGCCGAGAAGGCGCTGGCATTCCGCAAGCGGAATGTGACGCTCGATCGTGCCGCGATCTCGCGGGTGCAGCTGACGGACGACCCCTGGACGTGGTTGCGCGGGGTCCGTTCCCCGGGCACGTTCATCCCAGCGACCCTCGCCATCGGCACCTGGCGGTACGCGGGCGGCAAGGACTTCGCCGTCATCCGCAAGAAGCGTCCCGGCGTGGTGATCGACCTCGAGGGCGACACCGAGTTCCAGCGGCTCGTGCTCGGTACTCGTCACGGCGAGGCCCTCGTGCGTGCGCTCCGCGTCGACGCGGGCGACGACCCGACCGACATCGTCGAGCTCGCCTCCAGCTGAGCCCGCATCCCCGGGAGCCTCCCGGGAGCCTCCCGCATCCCTCCGCATCCGCCGAGCGAGCATCCGTTCGCCGAATGAGCACTGAATGGGGTGCTCACTCGATGAATGAATACTCACTCGGCGAGGTCGTGCGGGTCCCCGCGGGCGAGGGTCAGCCGACGTCGCGGCGCCAGCTCGAGAGGTAGCCGAGCACGGTGAACAGCAGACCATAGGCGAGCAGCACGAGGCCGCCGACCCACCACTCCAGCGGCTGGCCCGCATCCCCTCCCGCGCTGGCCGAGAACAGGCTCGCGCCGACGAGGGTGTCACTCGCGGCGCCCGGAAGGAACCGGGCAGCGTCGCTCAGGCCGGAGACGAAGGCGCCGCCGAAGCGCAGCAGGGGCTCGACGAACTGCGTGAAGGCGAGCACGATCACGACGGCCGCGACCTGGTTGCGCACCACGAGACCCACACCGATGCCGACCACGACCCACAGCACGAAAGAGATCACGATGCGGCCCAGCATCGCCCACGTGTCGGACGAGTCGAGGCCCGTGTGCTGTCCGAATCCGGCCAGGATGCCGGCGGCGGGACCGACGGTGACGATCAGCGCGAGGGCGGCGTAGACCAGGCCCATGACGGCCCCGGCCAGGACCTTCGCCGTGAGCACCCGTCCTCGCTTCGGAGTGGTGAGGAACGTCGGGGTGAGCGTGTTGTGGCGGAACTCGCCGGTGACCAGAAGTGTGCCGATCAGCAGCGGGAACACATAACCGACGGATGCGGCGAGGCTGTAGATCAGGGCGCTGACATCACCCGGCACGCCCGTCGCCGTGAGGCCGCCGCCGCTCGAGGGCAGCGCGCCGCTCGCGGCCAGCGCGAACACCACGGTCAAGCCCGCCGCCGTGAACCCGACGTATCCGGCGAGGACGATGCCGAGGATCCACCAGATCGAGGTGGTGAACTGCTTGGTCAGCTCGGAGCGGGTGACGTTCACGAGGCTCATGCCCGGCCCCCTTCCTCGCGGTCGTCGGCTTCGGGATGCGGCTCGGCCTCATCCATCGGCTCGCTGATCTGGATGGCCTCGGTCGGGGCGGGCTCACCCTCGTGCACCGTCTCGCCGTCGGATGCGGGGGCACCGGCATGCTCCTCGCTCGAGGGTGACGCGACCTCGTCGGGGACGGTGACATGCTCCTCGTCCGCCGTCGATGCGGGCGTCGTCGCCCCGGGCTCATCCGCCGCTGCGGGCTCGTCGGTCGGTGCACCCTCGGCAGCATCCTCGCGGGCGGCCTCGGCGGCGCCCTCGGGGACGGGCGTGTCCAGCGGCACCTCCACGTCGGGCGCCTCGGTGATCTCCGACGTCTCCGGGGCGGGATCGTTCTCGGGCGCGAGCGGCGCGTCTTCGTCGACCGCAGGGATCGCGCCGGCCTCGCCCACCGGTCGGTGCACCCGGGTGCCGTCGACCAGCGCGAGGAAGATCTCCTCGAGCTCAGGGCCGCGGCGCTGCAGGCCCGACAGGGCGATGCCGGATGCGGCGGCGAGTGCGCCGACCTCCACGGGCTCCGCTCCGCGTACCGTGAGCCCCGAGCGCAACACCTCGAAAGAGTGCCCCGCGGCGGTCAGCGCGGCCTCGAGGGCGGCGCGATCGGGGGCATCGACGACCGTCGCGTACTCGTTGGGATCGGCGAGATCTTCGATGCCGCCGTCGAACACGAGCTTTCCCCGGGCGAGGATGAGCAGGCGATCCGCGGTCTGCTGGATCTCCAGGAGCAGGTGCGAGGAGACGAGCACCGTGCGGCCCTCGTCGGCGAACGCGCGCAGCAGCATCCGCATCCACTTGATGCCCTCGGGATCGAGTCCGTTGGACGGCTCGTCGAGCACCAGGATGCCCGGGTCGCCGAGCAGCGCCGTGGCGAGCCCCAGCCGCTGCCGCATGCCGAGGGAGTAGCCGCCGACCTTGCGCCCGGCCGCATCCGAGAGGCCGACGAGAGCGAGCGTCTCGTCGATGCGGCTGGTCGGCAGCCCCGCCGCCTGCGCGTAGACCTTGAGGTGGTTGGCGCCGCTGCGGCCCGGGTGGAAGCTCGAGGCTTCGAGCGCCGCGCCGACTGTGCGCAGCGGGTGACGCAGCTCGCTGTAGTGCGAGCCCCCGATCGTCGTCGTGCCGGAGGTGGGCCGAACCAGCCCCAGCAGCATGCGCAGCGAGGTGGTCTTGCCGGCGCCGTTCGGGCCGAGGAATCCGGTCACGAGGCCGGGCTCGATGCGCGCGCTCAACCGGGACACGGCGTCGATCGCGCCGAATCTCTTGGTGACCTCGGAGAACTCCAGGATCTGGCCGTCGGGCATGGGAACCTCCGTCAAGGTCAGAACGTTTCTCCATTCTGGCGGAAACACGCGGAAAAACGGGGATCGACTCTCATTGATCCCTGTCAGGGCGCGCCGGCGGCGCTAACGTGGCGGGCATGAGCGGTGCGGATGCGACGGTGCTGGTGCGGTCGGATCAGGGGGTGGGGCGGTTGACGCTCAACCGTCCGCGCGCGCTCAACGCGGTCGACATCGACATGGTGGGCCGGCTCGCTGCCGCACTGGATGCGTGGGAGCGAGACGCCGATGTCGAGGTCGTGCTGCTCGACGGCGCGGGCGAGCGTGGCTTCTGCGCGGGCGGCGATGTGCGTCTCCTACGCGAGCAGGCGATGAGCTCCGACGCGGAGCGCACCGCCGACTTCTTCCTCGCGGAGTACGCGCTGAACGCCCGCCTCGCCGAGTACCCGAAGCCGGTCGTCACGATCGCAGACGGGATCACGATGGGCGGCGGCGTGGGACTCGCCTCGCACGCCGGACACCGCGTGGTCACCGAGCGTTCGCAGGTGGCGATGCCCGAGACCCGCATCGGTTTCACCCCCGACGTCGGCGGCACCTGGTTGCTCGCCCACGCCCCCGGGCGCATCGGCGAGTACCTCGCGCTCACCGGCGGCACGATGGATGCGGCTGATGCGATCTACGCAGGCTTCGCCGACCACCTCGTTCCCGCTGACCGCATCGAGGCCTTCCGCGACGCGCTCGAGACCCGCGCGGACCCGCAGGGTCCGGCCGAACTCGTGCTGCTGTTCGACGAGACGCCGGAGACCTCTCGTCTCGAGAAGGCGAGGCCCTGGATCGACGACGCGTTCGCCGCCGACTCGGTGAGCGAGATCCTCACACGGCTGCGCGCGCACCCCGAACCGGATGCGGCCGCCGCCGCCGAGCTGATCTCCTCGCTCTCGCCGACCGCGCTGACCGTGACGCTCGAGGCCGTGCGCCGCGCGCGGCGCAAGCGGTCGCTGCGCGAGGTGCTGGAGCAGGAGTACGGGCTCGTGATGTGGTTCGCCCTCACGCAGCCCGACCTCGTCGAGGGCATCCGTGCACAGCTGGTGGACAAGGACCGCTCCCCGCGCTGGCAACCCGCCTCGCTCGACGAGCTCGATCCCGAAATCGTCGACCAGGCCTTCGCCTTCCGACCTCCGCGGGCGCTCTGGGGCTGATCGTGGCTGCGGGGGAGAAGGGCAAGCGCCGGGCATACTCGATCGGCGTCGCGCTCGACGGCTTCTTCTTCGTCTTCGCCGGCCTCGCCTCCATCTGGCTCGCGTATCTGAGCTTCACCGAGACGTTCCGTGTCGGATGGTGGGGCATCCCGCTCGCGGTCGCGTTCTGGGCGCTGCTGGCGTACCTCGTCCTGCCGCGGCTGCACCGCATCCTGACGATGATCTACGTGCCCGACTACTTCATCGGCCGCACGCGCACGAGCGACGGACTGCTCGGCGATCCGGTGAACCTCGCGTTCATGGGCAGCGCCGAGCAGATCGAGGACGTGCTGCGCCGCGCGGGCTGGACGAAGGCCGACCCGGTGACCCTCGCATCGTCCTGGCGCATCATCACGTCGACTGTGACCAGGCGCAGCTACGACGAGGCGCCCGTCAGCCCGCTGTTCCTGTTCTCGCGCCAGCAGGACTTCGCCTACCAGCAGGAGGTGGACGGCAATCCCGCGCAGCGGCATCACGTGCGCTTCTGGCGCTGCCCCGACGACTGGCTGCTGCCGGGCGGGCGTCGGGTGGACTGGCTCGCCGCCGGCACTTTCGACACCGCCGTCGGACTGTCGCTGTTCACCCTCCAGGTGACCCACCGCATCGACGCCGACACCGATATCGAGCGCGACCACATCGTGCAGACGGTGACCGCGGCCGAGCCGCGGGTGAGCGTGGACGTCATCGCAGACTTCTCCACCGGCTATCACGCCCGCAACGGCGGCGGCGACAGCATCCGCACCGACGGCGATCTGCCGATCGTGGACGTGCGGGGGGTGGCGGCGTGAGCGAGAGAGTCCCGCGCAAACGCGCGGCGTTCGAGTCGCCGGTGCGTCTCGCGCGCCCGCTGGCCTACGACCCGGACATGCCCCGGCCCGCTGCGACCGTCGCCGGCGGGCTCCTCGTGCTGCTGCGTGTGCTCGCGGGCGTGTTCTGGCTGCTGTCGATCAGCCTCGAGTGGCGTCACATCGTGCACGACGCGTCGCTCGTGATCGACGGCGTGCCCCTGAGCGAAGAGGAGCGGGCCCTCGGACTCGGGTTCGTGTGGGCCGTGGGCGGAGCCGTCCTGCTGTTCGACACCGTCATGGCGATCTTCGTTCTGCGCGGCGGAAACCGCTCGCGGGTCACCGTGCTCGTCTTCTCGGTGCTGTCGATCAGCTTCGCCTTCTTCACCTGGTGGGTGCAGGGGCAGGACATCCGCATCAGCGGCACCCTGCTGAACCTCGGCTTGGACATCCTGGTGCTGCTCGCGCTGTCCAGCCGCAAGGCCGCGGCGTACGCGCGACGCAACGAACGCCGCTGAGCTCACGGCGCCCGAACAGGCACGGGCCGGTAGCCTGGACGCTGCCGTGCGGCAGGTGAAAGCGAGGCGGCGTGTTCGACAGTCCCCTCTCCGCATCCGCGTACGACATCCTCCAGGTCGCGGCCGATGCCGATGACGAGACGCTGCGCCGTGCCTTCCGGGTGCGGTTGCGCGAGACGCATCCCGACACCGGCGGCGACGCCGTGCGCTTCGTCGAGGTGCAGCGCGCGTGGGAGCTCGTGGGCACGCCGGAGGCGCGAGCGGCGTACGACCGCGGCCGGGGCGCGGTGAGTGCCGCACCCGAGGCGGAGGGCGCGTGGACGCCGCCGCGTGCGCGGCAGGACACGCGTCCGCGCGCACGGTCGGCCGGCCAGCCCGGCGGATGGCGACGCGAGCGCTACCTCACCCTCATCCGTGAATGGGTGGGACGCGGCACCGAAGTGCCCGACCCCTACGACGCGCAGCTGGTGCGCTCGGCGCCGCGCGAGATCCGTCGCCTCCTTGCCGACGCGCTCGCCGAGGAGGCGACCGCGCGCATTGTTGCCGACCTCGGCATGGGCTACAGCGTCTGGCACGACGTCGCCGCATCCGGTCGCAGCGGAGATCTCGACGAGAAACTCGATCACATCGTGCTCGGTCCGAGCGGCCTGTACGGCGTGCTGTCGGAGGACTTCGGCGGCCCCGTCGGCTTCCGCCGCGGCGAGATCATCGGCCCCGCCGTCGTCGGCGCTCCCGTCAGCGACCTGCTCTCGCGGATGCGGGTCGTCGCCCGTGCCGCGCGGGTGCGTTTCAGCGGCGCCATCGTCGTGCTGCCCGACAACGACCTCGCCCAGCAGATCACCGAGCTCGGCAGCGTACGCGGCACACCCGTCGTGGTCGCCGGCCGCTCGGCGCTGGCCACCGTGCTGCGCCGCGGCGTGACGGGGGCGCGCGACATCGGCGGCAACGAGGTCTTCGACGTGCGCACGCGGCTCGACGCCACGGTGCGCTTCGTCTGATCGCACGGTCTCGCACCGGATGCGGCGAACGGCCCGCCGCTAGCGTGGAGGTATGGACCCCATCGCCGCCACGTTCCTCATCCTGGGGCTGGCGGTGCTCGCGTTCCTCTCCGGCCGCGTGCCCCTGGAGGTCGTGGCGATCGGCGTCGCGCTCGCCCTCTGGGCAACGGGTGTGCTCACCCTTCCCGAAGCACTCGCCGGCTTCGGCGATCCCACGGTGCTGTTCATCGCCAGCCTGTTCGTCGTGGCCAGCGCGCTCGAGCGCAGCGGCATCACTCGCTGGCTCGGGGGCCTGATCGTCGCGCGCGCCGGTCATCGCCGTAGCCCGGTCATCGCCGCGCTCGGTGCCCTCGTCGCGGTGCTGACCGCCTTTCTCAGCATCAACGGCGCTGTGGCCGCCCTGGTGCCCGTCGCCGCAGTGATCGCCCGGCGCGCCCGCATCCCCGCGTCGAAGGTCATGATCCCGCTGGCCTTCCTCGCATCCGCGGCGTCGCTGCTCACGCTCACCGGGACGCCCGTGAACGTCGTGGTCTCGGAGCTCGCCGAGGCGGAGACCGGTCGCGGATTCGGCTTCGCGGAGTTCGCGCTCGTCGGCCTGCCGCTGCTGGGCGGCGCCCTTGCGGTCATCATCCTGTTCGGCGACCGTCTGCTGCCCGCCCGACCGGATGCCCTCCCGGACCCCGTGCCCGGTCCTCGTGAGGCGGAGACGCTGTCGCTGGTGCCCGAGACCGTGCGCACGGGCGCCGTGCGGACCGTGCGCACCGGGATGCGGCGCGGGGCCCGGCGCACACTCGTCATCACCGGCATCATGGTTGTCCTTCTGGCGACCGGACTCACGCCGCCCGCGGTGGCGGGCCTGGTGGCGGCCGGTGCCCTCGTGCTCACCCGCGTCGTCACGCTTCCCGCCCTGTATCAGGACATCTCGTGGACGACGCTCGTGCTCATCGCCGGCATGATCCCGCTCTCGGCAGCCTTCTTGCAGACGGGCGCGGCGGAGGTCGTGGCCGACGGCGTCCTCCGCGTCGTGGGCTCGGCCGATCCGCATCTCGCCCTGCTCGCCGTCTGCGTGGTCACCGTCGTTCTCGGCCAGTTCATCTCGAACGTCGCGACGGTACTGATCGTCGCGCCCGTCGCCACGGCGATCGCGGTGAACCTCGGGGTCAGCCCCATCACCTTCCTCATGGCGCTGACCGTCGCGGGCGCCGCATCCTTCCTGACGCCCGTCGCGACCCCGGCCAACCTCATGGTCCTGGCCCCCGGCGGATACCGCTTCGGCGACTACTGGCGCCTCGGGCTCCCGCTCGCCCTGCTGTTCCTCGCCGCAGCCGTGCTGTACGTGCCGCTCATCTGGCGGTTCTGAGCCGACGCCTATCCGGCTCTGGCAGGCTGATGCGGTGATCACCGATGCCGCGCGCGCGTTCCTGTCCGAGTACCACCTCGCCACGCTGTCCACGCTGGACCGGCAGGGCCGCATCCACTCGGTGCCGGTCGGCATCACCTACGAGGACGGCATCGTGCGGGTGATCGGCTCCCGCGGCACGCAGAAGTTCCTCAACGTCGAGCGCACGGGCCGGGCGAGCGTCAACACCGTCGACGGTCGCCGCTGGCTCAGCTTCGAGGGTCCGGCGCGCGTCGTCGAGGATACGGATTCGGTGGCCCATGCGGTCGAGCTCTACACCCGCCGCTACCGCGAGCCCCGCCCGAACCCCGACCGCGTCGCGCTGGAGATCACGGTCGAGCGCGTGCTCGGCTCCCCCGACTTCCGCGTCTGAGCCCCCTCGGCCGGATCGTTCAGACGAGGCCGAACAGCTCGAGCGGGTGGGTCAGACGCCACCAGGGGCTCGGTCCGTCCAGTTCGCCGTCGAGAACGACGTCCACCGTCGACTGGTCCTTCGGGCCGGTCGCGACGAGCGAGCCGACGACGTCGCCCTGCTCGCTCGCGTCGCCGAGATCGAACGAGGTCGCCACGGTCGCGGCGGAGCCGTTCCACAGCACCACGTCGGCGTCGGCCGCGGTCACGATCGGGACCGTCGCGCCCCACTTCGTCTCGACCTGACCGACGGTCGTGCCGGCCGCGACGGAAGGCTTGAGCTGCAGCTCCTGCTCGACCTGGGCGAACAGTGCGCGCGTGGCCGCATCCCGCGTCTCGACGTCGGGCTGTCCGAGCGTCGCGGCGTAGATGCGCACAGTGGTGTCGCCGATTGTGACATCCTTCGCGGCGAGCAGGTTGTAGGAGTCGAGGGTACCGGTCTTGAGGCCGACGACGCCGGGGTCCGCGAGCAGTTTGTTCGTGTTCTCGACGAGACCGGCGCCGGGAAGCTCGACGGAGGGTGTACGCACGATCTCGGCGATGACGGGGTCGGCCAGCGCGCGCTTGGCGACCTCGAGCAGCGCCTCGGGGGTGGCCGCGTTCTCCGCCTCGATGCCGGCGGGGCCCGCGATCGTGATGCCCGAGACGCCGTGGGCGGCGAGCCAGTCGTTGGCTGCTCGCGCGTACACCGCGTTGTTGGGCCAGATGGTGTCGGCGAGGCGATCGGCGTAGTTGTTCGCGGAACCCATGAGCATGCCCTGCAGCATCTGGTACTCGGTCAACGTTCCGCCCACCGGAACGTTGAGAGCCGACTCGCCGTTGCGGCGATACGACCAGTAGCTGCTCTCATCGGCCGCGCTGAACGCGAACTCCTGGCCCTGTTCGCCTGGGGCGAGGGGCAGCTGGTCGAGCACGACCATCGCCGTCACGACCTTGGTGATGCTGGCGATCGAACGCGCGTCGGCGCTCGACGCGATGGGCGAGCCGACGCCGTCGACGACGACGGCGGCACTGCCCGCGCCGGGCCATGCCCCGACAGCCGCCGCCGAGGGAGTGGCCTCGACCGCGGACGCCTGCACCGTGGGGGCGACGGCGTGCAGCGGCCACAGCAGCGTCGTGCCGCAGTACGCCGCGATCACGGCGACGATCAGCGCGATCGGAACGAGGACGCCGGGACGCCATGGGGTGCGGCGGGGTGCGCGGGCGAGCAGGTCCGCGGCGACGGGGGTGAACGACGCCGCGCCGGCGGCCTCGAGCTGGGGGACCGCACGGGACGCGTGGGTGACGGTCGTCTCATCGACCCAGCTCAGCGCCGTGGTCGCCGGCGGCACGACGACCGGCACGGATGCGGCCGCATCCTGCGCTGGGGACGGGGTGGCGCCATCGGTCGTGTCGTCGAAGCTCGCGGCGGCGATGAGCGCGGGCGTGGATGCGGCATCCGCCGGCACGGAAGGCACCTCGATCTCGAGGTCGTCGGGCGGCAGCGGCGCCTCGTCGACGTGCGGCTCGTCGCGGCCGCCGCGGCGCAGCGAACGCCGAGTGGGCGGGGTCGGGCCAGTCACGGTCACCCGCCTACGGTAGCGCGAGCTGCGGGTCTATACTCGGCACGTCAACCACGGGAGTCCGGTGAGCCGGGCTGAGAGGAAGCGGATCCACGCTTCGACCGTCGAACCTGATCCGGATCATGCCGGCGCAGGAAGGAGCATCAATGCACACGTCCACGTCCACATCCGCTCGTTCATCCCTCGCCTCCCGGTGGCGGTGGCGAGTGGTCGACATCGTCGTCGCCAGCGTGATCGGTGTCGCGGCGGGTGTCATCTTCTGGGTCTGGGGCCAGGCCTGGACGCCGCTGAGCACGGCGCTCGCGTTCCTGCCGGGGCTCGAGGGTGTGCTCGCCGGGGGCTGGCTGTTCGCGGGTGTGCTCACGGGGCTCATCATCCGCAAGCCGGGTGCCGCGCTGTACGGCGAGATCGTCGCCGCCGTCGTCTCCATGGCGCTCGGCACGCAGTGGGGCTTCACGACCTTCATCTGGGGTGTCGTGCAGGGCGTGGGCGCCGAGCTCGGCTTCGCGCTGTTCGCCTACGCCAACTACCGGCTCTGGGTCGCTCTCGTCTCGGGTGCGCTCACGGGGCTGGCCGTGGCGCTGCTCGACACCAACTTCTCCTCTATCGCCGCGTACGACATCGGTCCCCGTGCGATCTACTTCGTCTCGGCGATCGTCTCGGGCGTCCTCATCGCGGGCCTCGTCTCGTGGCTCATCGCCCGGGCGCTCGCCGCGACGGGGGCTCTCGACCGGTTCGCCTCCGGACGTCAGGCGCGCATCGTCGAAGCCGCCGACGCGGCGTGACGCACGGCGCGCGGGTCGTCGCCCGCGGGTGGGGGTGGCGGCACGCGGGCCGCAGGCGCTGGGCCGTCGCCGACATCGACCTCACGATCGAGCCCGGTGAGCGGGTGCTGCTGCTGGGAGCGAGCGGTGCGGGCAAGTCGACGCTGCTGCGCGCCTTCGCCGGGGTGCTGGGCGGCGACGAGGACGGCGAGGCCACGGGGGAGCTGACCGTCGACGGCCAGCTCCCCGCATCCGTCCGCGGTGTCGCCGGCATGGTGCTGCAGGATCCCGACGCGCAGGTGATCCTCGCCCGCGTCGGCGACGACGTCGCGTTCGGCTGCGAGAACCTGGGGGTTCCCGCCGACGAGATCTGGTCGCGGGTCGGTGAAGCCCTGGAGGCGGTGGGTCTGTCGGTGCCGCTCGACCACCCCACGTCTGCACTGTCGGGCGGGCAGAAGCAGCGGCTCGCGCTCGCCGGTGCACTGGCCATGCGTCCGAAGCTCCTGCTGCTCGACGAGCCCACGGCCAATCTCGATCCCGACGGCGCGGTGCAGGTGCGGGATGCGGTCGCCGCCGTCGCCGCCCGCACCGGGGCGACGCTCGTGGTCGTCGAGCACCGTGTCGACCTGTGGGCCGAGCTCGTCGACCGTGTCGTCGTGCTCGCTCCCGACGGCGGGGTACTTGCGGACGGTGTCCCCGCCGACGTCTTCGCCGCGGCCTCGGATGCCCTGACCGATGCCGGCGTGTGGGTGCCCGGGGTGCCGGTGCAGATCAGCCCGCGTCCGCGCACCGGCGCGGCATCGTCGCTCGTGGTCGGCACGGGCCTCGCCGTCGGACGCCGGCGGGCGGCCCGTCGTGAGGCGCTCGCCGCCGCATCCGGGATCGACGTGCAGCTGAGCGCGGGTCGGGCGCTCGCGATCACGGGAGCCAACGGCGCCGGCAAGTCCACGCTCGCGCTCACCCTGGCGGGGCTGCTGCCGCCGATCGGCGGTCAGGTGCGAGCGGCGGATGCGTTGGCCGCCGGCATAGGACCCGATCCGTCCCGATGGCGCGCCGCGCAGTTGCTCACCCGCATCGGCACCGTCTTCCAGGAACCCGAGCACCAGCTGCTCACCGCGCGCGTGCGCGACGAGCTCGCCGTCGGTCCTCGCGCGCTGGGGCTGTCCGAAGCGGAGGTGGCCGCGCGGATCGATCCGCTGCTCGAACGCCTGCGCCTGGGACGCCTCGCTGAGGTGAACCCCTTCACGCTCTCCGGCGGGGAGAAGCGTCGGTTGACGGTTGCGGCCGTGCTCGCGACCGCGCCCCGCGTCATCCTGCTCGACGAGCCGACCTACGGCCAGGACGCGCGCACCTGGCGGGAGCTCGCGGAGCTGATCGACGAGCTGCGTGCCGACGGCACCGCGATCGGCTTCGTCTCGCACGATCCCTCCCTCGTCGCGCAGCTCGCCGACGACGAGCTGCGGCTGGGGCGGGCCTCATGAGCCTGTTCGCGATCGACGCCTCGGCGAGCCCGCTGGGCCGGATCAACCCGGTCGCCAAACTCGCCGCGACCCTCGTCGTCTCGGTCACCCTGCTGCTCTCGATCGACCCGGTCTCGGCAGCCGTCACACTCGCGGCCACCCTCGTGCTGCTGGCGTTCTCGCGGCTGCGGGCGCGCGAGGTGTGGCTGCGCGTGTGGCCGATCGCGGTCGCCGCGCTCATCGGCGGTGCCGCCACCGTGCTGTACGGCCGGCCTTCCGGCGCGGTGTTCTTCGAGTGGGGGCTCGTGCGCGTCAGTGAGGGCTCGCTCTCCCTCGCGGCCGCCATCGTGCTGCGTGTGCTGGCGATCGCACTGCCGTCCGTCGTCCTGTTCATCACGACCGACCCCACCGACCTCGCCGACGGTCTCGCCCAGCTGCTGCGTCTTCCCGCCCGCTTCGTGCTCGGTGCACTCGCCGGCCTGCGCCTGGTGGGCCTGCTGGTCGACGACTGGCGTGAGCTCGCCCTGGCCCGGCGTGCACGAGGGGTGGCCGATCGCGGCCGCATCCGCCGCTTCCTCGGTCAGGCGTTCGCCCTCTTCGTGCTCTCCATCCGCCGCGGCACGAAGCTCGCGACGGCCATGGAGGCCCGCGGCTTCGGGTCCGACGCACCGCGCACGTGGGCCCGGCCGTCGCGGCTGGGCTGGCGCGACGCGGTGCTGCTCGCCCTCGCCGCGGTGATCGCCGCCGCATCCGTGACCGCGGCGGTGCTCGCCGGCACCTGGACCCTCGTCTTCGCCCTCTGACCCGGGGCGGCGCTCCGGGTGCCCGCTGAGGGGCGTGACGATGGGACCGGGTGCCGCGTAAGGTGGAACCCGATACCGACGTACGAAGGAGAACGTATGGATGTCGCGGGCGCATCCGCGCTGATCACGGGCGGCGCGAGCGGACTCGGCTGGGCCACGGCTCAGCGACTCGCCGCCGAGGGGGCGCACGTCGTCCTCGTCGACCTGCCGTCCTCGGCGGGCGCGGAACGCGCGGCCGAGCTGGGCGGCACGTTCGCTGCGGCCGATGTCACGAGTCCCGAGCAGATCGCGGATGCGGTCGCCGCCGCATCCGCCGTCGCGCCCCTTCGCGTGGTCGTCAACTGCGCGGGCATCGCGCCGCCGGCCAAGGTTCTCGATCGAGAGGGCGTCCCGACGCCTCTCGCCGACTTCGAGAAGCTCGTGCGCGTGAACCTCGTCGGCACCTACAACGTCATCGCCCAGTCGTCGGCCGCGATCGCCCGCACCGAACCGACCGCGGGCGGTGATCGGGGCGTCATCGTGAACACGGCGTCGGTCGCCGCGTTCGACGGGCAGATCGGGCAGCCGGCGTACTCCGCGTCCAAGGGCGGCGTGCACGCCATGACCCTGCCGATCGCCCGCGAACTCGCCCGCCACGCGATCCGGGTCGTCACGATCGCGCCGGGCATCATGGAGACGCCGATGCTCGCGGGTCTGCCGCAGCCGGCGCAGGACTCGCTCGGTCAGCAGGTGCCCTACCCCGCCCGCCTCGGACGGCCCGACGAGTATGCGGGTCTCGTGGCCGAGATCGTGCGCAACGGCTACCTCAACGGCGAGACGATCCGTCTCGACGGCGCGATTCGGATGGCTCCGCGATGAGCGCCGACTCGATTCGGGTGGAGATCGCCGACGGTATCGCCCGCGTGACGCTGAATCGTCCCGATCGCCTGAACGCGATGGACTTCGCCATGGGCGAGCGCTGGCGGGACGTCGCCCGGCAGGTCACCGCCGATCCCGCGGTCGGCGCCGTGCTCCTGGATGCGGCCGGCCCCGCCTTCTGCGCCGGCGGCGACGTGATCTCCATGGCGACCTCCGGCGCCGCGGGCAGCGATGTCACAGCCGCAGCCCACGTGATCCACGAGGGCATCCGTGCCTTCACCGAGTCCCACGTGCCCGTCGTCGCCGCCGTTCAGGGGGCGGTCGCCGGCGGCGGACTGGGGCTCATGCTCACGGCGGACTACATCGTCGCGACCGAGGGGGCGAAGTTCGTCAGCCGGTACGCGAACATCGGCCTCACGCCCGATCTCGGCGTCTCGACCCTGCTGGCCGCCGCCGTCGGCCCGCGCCGCGCGCTGCAGCTGCTCCTCCAGGACCGCACGCTCTCGGCGGTCGAGGCGCTCGAATGGGGACTGGTCGCGGAGGTGGTCGCCGACCCCGCATCCCGTGCTCTCGAGATCGCCCGCTTCTGGCTCGACGGTGCGACGGGCGCGTTCGGCCAGGCCAAGCGGCTCGTCCGCTCCGGCGCCGACCGCTCCTTCGCCGAGAACCTCGACGACGAGGCGCGCACGATCGGCGCCGCCTTCGACACCCCCGAGGCGAAGGCCCGCATCCAGGCGTTCGCCGCCGCATCCGCCCGCCGCGGGTGAATCCGACGCACCAAGGAGACCCATGACCGAGCAGAAGCCGCTCGCCGGCAAGACCATCCTCATGTCGGGCGGCAGCCGCGGCATCGGCCTCGCGATCGCGCTGCGCGCGGCCCGCGACGGCGCGAACATCGCCCTGCTCGCCAAGACCGACACCCCGCATCCGAAACTCGAGGGCACCGTGCACACCGCCGCGGCGGCGATCGAGGAGGCAGGCGGGCATGCGCTGCCTCTCGTCGGCGACGTGCGCAACGAGGACGACATCACGCAGGCGGTGCTGACCGCCCACGGCGAGTTCGGCGGCATCGACATCGTCCTCAACAACGCGTCGGTCATCGATCTGTCAGGCTCTCTCGAGCTCACGACGAAGAAGTACGACCTCATGCAGGATGTCAACGTGCGCGGCACGTTCCTGCTCTCCCGCGCCGCGGTGCCGATGCTGAAGGATGCGGAGAACCCGCACATCCTGTCGCTGTCGCCGCCGCTGAACCTCTCGCCCCGCTGGCTCGGAGCCCACACCGGCTACACGCTCGCGAAGTACGGGATGACGATGGCGACCCTCGGCATGGCCGCGGAGTTCGCGGATGCGGGCATCGCCGCCAACACGCTGTGGCCGCGGACGACGATCGCGACCGCCGCCGTGCAGTTCTCGCTGGGTGGCGAGCGGATGATGGCCGTCAGTCGCACGCCCGAGATCTATGCGGATGCGGCGTACGAGGTGATCACGCGGCCCGCACGTCAGTACACGGGCCAGACGCTCATCGTCGAAGACGTGCTCGCCGATGCGGGCGTCACCGACCTCTCCGGCTACGCCGCCGTGCCCGGCACCCCCGACTCGGCGATGTTCCCCGACATCTTCCTCGACTGAGCGCGCTCGGGCGGCTCGCACCTGTCACACAGGCAGGGCCTCCTACCCTTGCGCAGTGTCATTCTCCGCGCATCGACCCGGCCGCTTCGGCTCCGACGGCCGCATCGACCTCGAGTCGCAGCCCGAAGAGGAGGCGTTGTACCTGAGCGACGTCCGCCCCTCCGACGACGTCGCGACCGGTCCGACCGAGGTGATCGACCCGATCGACGAGCCCGAGGCTGAGGCCTCCGTTCCTGACCCCGCGCCTCCCGTGGTGCGCGAGCGACGGAGCCCTCGCCGCCGTCCTCGTCAGCCGCTCTCGCGCACCCTCGCGGTGCTGGGCGGCGCCGAAGGCGAGGTGCTCGATGACGTTCCGAGCGAGACGCCGCGCTTCGTGCAGATGTTCTTCGTGCTGGTCGGCACCGCGCTCGTCTCCGCTCTCTCGATGGGGTTCGCACTCGTCACCGGTGTGCAGATCGCCGTCTGGGCCGCTGTGCCGCTCGCGATCATCTGGGCTCTCATCATCTTCAACCTCGATCGCTTCCTCACCTCCACGATGCGCTCGACCCGCAACGTGTGGCGCCTGCTCGGTCTCGCGTTCCCGCGCGTCATCATGGCCGCACTCATCGGCATCGTGGTCGCCGAGCCGCTCGTGCTGCAGGTGTTCCACAACGACATCGCGCGAGAGGTCAACTCGACCAACGTCGTGCAGGCGCAGTCCGACCAGGATGCGGTCGCCAACGGTCCCGAGAAGCAGGCGCTGGATGCCGCATCCGCCTCGCTCGCAGCCCTCCAGAACCAGGCGGCGACCGGCATCGTCGCGGGAACCTCCTCGACCTCGGCCGAGTCCGTGGCGGCGCAGGCGAACGTCGACCAGCTCACCCAGCAGCTCGCCGCGCAGCAGGGCGTGATCGATCAGGCCCGCGCGCTGTACCAGTGCGAGCTCACCGGCGAGGGAGCGGGCACCGTCCCCGGCTGCACCGGCGTGCAAGGATCGGGGACGAGCTCGGACGCCGCCCGGGCGCAGCTCACGCAGGCGCAGTCCGCGTACGACGCCCTCGCCACGCAGCTCAGCCAGGCGCAGGCGGCCCTCACCGCGGCCAACGCGGCCGGGACGGATGCGGCCGCCGCATCCGCCGACCAGAACAAGAAGCAGGCCGAGGACCAGCTGCCCGCCGCGCAGGCGCAGTACGACGCAGCGCTCGCCGCGTACAACGAGCGCGCCGCATCCATCGCCGGAGGCAACGCGCAGGCGGTCGGGCTGCTCAGCCAGATCAGCGCGCTGGAACGGCTGTCCGAGCGCGAGCCCACTCTTGCCTGGGCGCACTGGCTCATCGCGGCGCTGTTCTTCATGATCGAGCTGCTGCCGGTGCTCGTGAAGGTGCTGACGAGCTTCGGCGACCCTTCGATCTACGAGAAGGCCGATGCCCTCCGCCGGCAGGTGTCGCTCGATCGGGTCACCGCGAAGACGTGGCACGAGCGTGCGGCGATCGTCACCGCGCCCGCACCGCCCGCATCCGGCCCTCCCGCCGCCGCGGCGCCGTAGCGCGGAATCCTTCCTCCAACCCGCGAGACTGCATTTCGATCACGAGATCACTGTCATTACCCGTGAATTCGTGCTCGAAATGCAGTCTCGCGCCGGGAGGCTCGGCGGATGCCGGCTACGCAGGATCCCAACGGAGGACGGCATCGAGCAGGTCCGCCGTCGGGTGCACGCCGTCGAGCCGGAGGACCGGTTTGCCGAGCGCGGCGAGCCACGCTTCGTGGGTCGCTCGGCTCCGCCCGTCGAACGTCGGATCGTCGTAGCTCTGCGCCCAGTCCCGGAACACTTCCCAGGCCGGGTCATCGAGGGGGCGGCCCTCCCGCCGGCGCCGCTCGCGGGCCTCGAGCCGCCGCATCCGCTCCGTGGGATCCAGCGTGACGAACACGACGGCATCGCACTCCGCGGCGATGCCGTCGCCCCAGCCCATCATCGATCCGGAGAGCACCCATGCCGGACGCGGCACGAAGATCGCTCGCATGAGCGCCACCCGATCGGCATCCGCGCGCTTCTCGGTGAACGGCGGGTCGGTGGGTAGCCAGAAGTAGTCGTCGGCGTCCGCGTGCGGCACGCTCCATGCCGAGGCGAGGGCCGCGCCGAGCGTCGTGGTGCCGCTGCCGCTCGCTCCCAGGATGTGGATCCGTGCGCGTCGCATGAACCCATCCTCGCAACGCGCGCCGCACCCGTCACCCCGACCCGTGAGTTCGGCCGGGGCAGGATGCGGGCCGGGACAGGATGCAGTGGCGTGCCTCATCCGTCCGGGGGGCGACCGGTCGCCGCGCGCGTGCCGCCACACTTCTGCGCAGATGCGCCAGTCAATGACAGCTGCATCTGCGCAGAAGTGGCGCATCTGCGCAACTGCGACGCAACTCGGGCACGGAGGAGAGGGAGCCCCCGGGGTCAGATGAGGCCGTGGCGGACGAAGGCGTTGTGCACGCCGTCGTCGAGCACCGCGGTCGTGACCTCGTCGGCCAGGTCCTTCAGCTCCTGCGCCGCGTTGCCCATAGCGATGCCGGTGCCGCACACCTGGAACATCTCCACGTCGTTCCAGCTGTCGCCGATGCCGATCGCGTCGGCGGCATCGATTCCGAGGTGGTCGAGCACGGCGGTGATCGCCGAGCCCTTCGTGACGCCCTGCATGCCGATCTCGCCGTTGGTGCCACCCGGAAGCGGGATGCTGCCCGGCACGACGTGGAAGCGATCGCCGAGTTCGGACTGCGCGCGCGAGACCGCATCCGTCGAGTCGCTGAGGAAGACCGCCTTGGCGACGCGGGTGCGGTCCACAGTGGCCAGATCGCGGAAGCGGGGTCGACCCTGCGGCGCCGTCTGCGGCTCGTCGCCGGCGAGCTGAGCGCGCAACGACGAGAGCATCGCGACGACCGCGGCCTGCACCTCGGCCGAGGCATACACGGCCTCGTCCGTCTGGAGGAAATAGTGGATGCCGTGCGAGTCGAAGAATCGCTCCAACCGGTCGACCGCATCCGCCGGCATGGGATCGGCGACGATCTCCTCCTCGCCTGCAACGGCGTACGCACCGCCGTTGGTGATCGCCCCGTCGAAGCCGATCTCCCGCACGGCGGGATGGATGTCGCCGGCCGAGCGGCCCGTGCTGAGGTACACGAGCGCGCCGCGCTCGCGGGCGGTGCGGATCGCCGCCACCGTGGAGGGCGCGATCGTGGTGCCGTGATCGAGGATCGTGCCGTCGACGTCGAGGAATGCGATGCGGGGAGGGGTCACGATGATCCATTCTCCCCGCTCCCGCCTGGGAGGCGCGTCGGGGTGAGTCGGGCAGGACGGCACAGGCGTGTGCCCACGAGACGTTCCGCGGGGAACGGTCGTGGGCACACGCGCGGCGTGGTCTCAGCGGGTGAGGCTGGCGCCGTTCGTACGGATGACCTCGGCGTACCAGCCGAACGACTTCTTCTCGAAGCGCTCGAGCGTGCCGGTGCCGTCGTCGTTGCGGTCGACGTAGATGAATCCGTACCGCTTGCTCAGCTGGGCGGTGGAGGCGCTGACGATGTCGATGCAGCCCCACGAGGTGTAGCCCAGCACGTTCACGCCGTCGGTGATGGCTTCGCCGACCTGCACGAGGTGATCGTTGAGGTAGGCGATGCGGTAGTCGTCGATGACGGTCTTGACGCCGTCGACCTCCACCAGCTCGTCCCTGGCGCCCAGGCCGTTCTCGACGATGAACAGCGGCTTCTGCCAGCGGTCCCAGAACTGGTTGAGCACGAGACGCAGACCCACCGGATCGATCTGCCAGCCCCACTCGCTCGCCTCGAGCGTGGGATTGGGCACGCCGCCCATGATGTTGCCCTCACCGGTGACCTTCTTGGCGGGGTCGGCAGTCTGAGCGACCGACATGTAGTAGCTGAACGAGACGAAGTCGACCGTGTTCGTCAGGTCCTCGCGGTCCTGATCGGTGATCTCGAGCTCGATGCCCTTCTCGCGGAGAGTGCGCAGGAAGTAGCCGGGGTACGCACCGCGCGTGTGCACGTCGCCGTAGACGAGGTTGGAGTGGTCGAAGTCCATGACGGCGAGGGCATCGGCGGGCGACGGCGTCAGCGGGTACACGGGCATCGACAGCACCATGCAGCCGATCTGCGCGTTCGGGGCGACCTCGCGGGCGATGCGCGTGGCGCGAGCGGATGCGACCAGCTCGTGGTGCATGGCCTGGTACAGCTGCGCGTCGCTCAGCTGCTCCTTCGGGGTGTTGATGCCGCCCGACATGAACGGGGCGTGCAGCAGCGAGTTGATCTCGTTGAAGGTCAGCCAGTACTTCACACGCGAGCCGTAGCGCTCGAACAGCGTGCGGGCGTAGTTCTCGTAGAAGCCGATGAGGCGGCGGTCGGTCCAGCCGTCGTAGGTCTCGGCCAGGTGCAGCGGCGTCTCGTAGTGCGAGATCGTCACGAGCGGCTCGATGCCGTGCTTCTCGAGCTCGTCGAGCACGCGGTCGTAGAACGCGAGGCCTTCCTCGTTCGGCTCGGTCTCGTCGCCCTTCGGGAAGATGCGGCTCCAGGCGATCGAGAAACGGTAGACCCCGAAGCCCATCTTGGCGAACAGGGCGATGTCCTCCGCGTAGCGGTGGTAGAAGTCGACGGCCTCGAGCTTGAGGTTGTCGGCCGTGGGCTCGGCCGTGCGCGGGCCGACGATGCCGCGGGGCATGACGTCCTGGACCGACAGGCCCTTGCCGCCCTGATCGTAGGCGCCCTCGACCTGGTTGGCGGCGGTGGCGCCGCCCCAGAGGAAGCCCTGGGGGAACGGGGTGGTGGTGCTCATGGTTCTCTTCCGTTTCGTATCTCGGATGCGGCGTGCGGGCGGGAGCCTCGGCCCCCGCCCGCACGGGGTGTCACTTGGCGGCGACGACCTGCTCGACGGCGACGGCGAAGAACAGCGGCTCACCGTGTGCGATCGGACCGGATGCGGGCGAGCCGACAGCCGGGTACAGGTCGGCGTTGGTGACGATGACGGGGGTCGTCAGGTCGTAACCGGCCGCGGCGATCGCCTCGAGGTCGAACTCGACGAGCAGGTCGCCCTTGCTCACCTGCTGTCCGCTGGTGACCTTGAGGCTGAAGTGCTCGCCCGCGAGCTTGACGGTGTCGATACCGATGTGGATCAGCACCTCCGCGCCGTCCGCGTGACGCAGGCCGATGGCGTGACCGGTCGGGAACGCGGCGACCACGGTCGCATCGAACGGGGCGTAGAGCGCGCCGCTGCGAGGGATGATGGCGACGCCCTGGCCGAGCGAACCGTCGGCGAAGGCCGCATCCGGCGTCTCGGACAGCGGGACCACGGTGCCGTCCACCGGGCTGAAGACCTCGAGGTCGGTGCTCTCCGCGGGGGCGACGGCGTCCTCGGCCGGCTCCTTGAAGCCCACGATCACCGTGAGCAGGAAGGGAACGATGATGGCGGCACCGAGGCCGAGGGCGAGGAAGACCATGTTGCCGTTGCCGAGCAGGGCGGGGATCGCCAGGCCCGACGGCACCACGAACGCGGTCGAGAAGACGCCGCCGAGCGAGATGATCGCGCCGCCGATCGCGCCGCCGACGATACCGAAGGCGAACGGGCGCTTGAGGGGCAGGTTCACACCGTAGATGGCGGGCTCGGTGATGCCGGCGAGGAAGCCCGAGAGCGTCGCCGGGGCGGCGAGCGACTTCAGGTTCTTGTTGCGAGCGCGCAGCCACACGCCGGCCACCGCGGCTGCCTGCGCGAGGACGGCCGCGAAGACGGGGGCCACGAGGAACAGCTGACCGTTGTTCTGCAGTTCGAGCTGGAACAGCGGCACGAGGCCCCAGTGCAGACCGAAGATCACGAACACCTGCCACAGGCCGCCCATGACGGCGCCACCCAGCCACGGCACGGTCTCGAAGACCCAGCCGATGCCCGAGCCGACCCAGCCGCTGATGATGGCGGAGATCGGGCCGATGACGACGAAGACGAGGGGCACCGCGATGAGCACCACGATCATGGGGGTGACGAACCGGCGGACCGCGGCCGGGAGCTTCGCGTAGAGGAAGCGCTCGGCGTGGCTCTGCAGCCAGACCACGATGATGATCGGGATGACGCTCGAGACGTAGTTGACCATCGTGAACGGGATGCCGAAGAAGGTGAGATCCGGAGCTCCGACGAGCGCCGTGATGCTCGGATACAGGAGTGCGCCGGCGATGGCGAGCGAGGTGAACTCGGACGCCTTGAAGTAACGCGCGGCCGTGATCGCGAGCGCGAGCGGCAGGAAGTTGATGAACGCGTCGGACAGCGCGTTCAGCACGACGTAGGTCGACGTGGTCGTGTCGATCCAGCCGAACGTCACGGCCGCGGCCAGGAACGCCTTCAGCAGTCCGGTGCCGGCGAGGGCCCAGAGCGCGGGGGTGAAGATCGCGGAGATCATCGCGATGAAGCGGTTGAACAGGTTGCCCTTCGGGGCATCCTGCGCCGGGGAGGACGACCCGCCCGAGCCGCCGAACTTGGAGATCTTGCCGATCTCCGCGTACACCTCGGGCACCTCGTTGCCGATGACGACCTGGTACTGGCCGCCGGCCTGGGCCACGGTGACGACGCCGGGAACGGCCTTGATCGAGGCCGCATCCGCCTTGCCCTCGTCCTTGAGGACGAAGCGCAGTCGGGTGGCGCAGTGGACCAGCGAGGTGATGTTCTCCTCGCCGCCGACGCCCTTCAGGACGCCGGCTGCTGTCTTCGAGTAGTCCATCTCGGACTCCCTCTTTCCGCCGCATCAGCGCGGCACTCGCGTGGGTGACGCGCCGGGTCGGGCCGTTTCCGGGCAACAAAAAAACCTGAACTCGTTCACCGTCGGTCAAGACGATGTGAGTTCAGGTTTTGCCTGCTGCCGCAGTAACAATCCGTCGCGTCGCAGGGCTTCTCCGCCCTGCGCGAGTTACCGTAGCACCTCTTCGATGCCGCCGCCACCGTCGCCCGGTTCGGCCTTCGCGCCGACCTGCGAAGCCAGTCGCTCGACGTGCACGATGAGATACAGCAGCTCCTCGTCGGTGAGGTCGGAGCCGGTCGCCGCGCGCACGTAGGCCTTCACCTGCTCGGCGATCGCGTAGGAGCGCGGGTAGCTGTGTTTGGCGAACTCGAAGAACGAGGTGTCGTTCGATCGCAGCATGGTCTTGGAGACCAGCCGCTGCAGCAGGAACTGCACGTGCAGGATGAAGCGCGCGTAGTCGGGGCTCTCGACGTCGAGGGTGACGCCCAGACCCGTCTCCACCGTGGTCGCCACGTGCTGCACGCGCCGGAACAGGAGGGCCGCCGTGCCGTTGGGCTCGTCGCGGGTCGCGTTCAGCAGGTGCATCGTGAGGAAGACGGCCTCCTCGGGCGGAAGCTCACGTTCCAGCGCGGTGGCGATGTGGGCGGCCATGTGTTCGGCCGCGCGGAACTCGTGCGGATGCAGCACCCGCAACTCGGGCATGTGGGTCGCGGGGATGCGCACGCCCTGATCGAGGCGCTCCAGCACGTACTGGATGTGGTCGATGACCGGGATCACGAGCCGTCGACCGAGGTGGTGGCCGAGTTCGCGCTCGGCCAGGTCGACGGCGCCGGTGACCGCTTCGATGACCGGGTAGGGCACATCCGTGAGCAGCTGGCGCTCCCGCTCGCCCTCGGCGCCGGAGTCGAGGACGAACGTCTTCTCGACCTTCGCCGGATCCAGCCGGTCCTCGGGCTTCAGCTGGAACCCGAGGCCGCGCCCCATGAGCACGCGCTCGCGACCGTGCTCGTCGATCGAGATGACGACGTTGTTGTTGAGGACCTTGTGCGCGACGACGTGGTTCTCGCGCGCGCCATCGCGCCCTTCGGGTGAGGGCATGCGTGCATCTTAATGGGACCGCGAACTCCTGGTCCGGCGTGATGCCGATCGCCGAGCGAGCATCCGTTCGTCGAGTGAGCATTCGATCGGATGCTCATTGGATGATCGAGTGCTCGTTCGGCGGGCTCTGTCAGCGGGCTCTGTCGGGTCGCCGTGCCCAGGGCCTTGGCAGCCGCGCACCGGTAGCCTGGAGGGTATGACCGACCAGCCCCCCATCCGCACGACTGTGCCGCGCGATGCCGCATCCGCCGTGCGACAGGTGCGACCGCGCACTGAGGGCTGGTCGCAGCAGAAGGACGAGAGCGGCCGGCCGCTCCTGCAATTCGCCAGCCCCAAGCGCGGCAAGCCGCCGGTGCACCTCGCCGACCTCACGCACGATCAGCGCGCCGAGAAGCTCGTCGAGCTCGGGTTCCCGAAGTTCCGCGCCGCGCAGCTCGAGAAGCACTACTTCACGCACTACACGAGCGACCCCGCGCTCATGACCGACCTGCCCGCATCCGGTCGCGAGGAGCTCGTGGCGGGCCTGCTGCCGCCGCTTCTGACCGAGGTGCGCCGGCTTGAGACCGACCGCGGCGACACGATCAAGTTCCTCTGGAAGCTGCACGACGGCGCCCTCGTCGAGTCCGTGCTCATGCGCTATCCGGGCCGCATCACGCTGTGCGTCTCGTCGCAGGCCGGATGCGGGATGAACTGCCCGTTCTGTGCGACCGGTCAAGCGGGCCTGACCCGCAACATGAGCGCCGCGGAGATCATCGAGCAGATCGTCCGCGCCAACCGGCTGATCCGCGATGGTGGCCTCGGGCCCGCCGAGCACCCGGACGAGCGCGTCACCAACATCGTGTTCATGGGCATGGGGGAGCCGCTGGCGAACTACGCCCGCGTCATGCACGCGGTGCGCGTGATGACCGACAAGAAGCACGGTCTCGGCATGAGCGCACGCGGCATCACGGTCTCCACCGTGGGGCTCGCTCCCGCCATCCGCAAGCTCGCGGACGAGGACATCCCGGTGACCTTCGCCCTCTCGTTGCACGCGCCCGACGACCAGCTGCGCGACGAGCTCATCCCCGTCAACTCGCGCTGGAAGGTCGACGAGGTGCTCGACGCCGCGCGCGGATACTTCGAGAAGACCGGCCGGCGCGTGTCGATCGAGTACGCGCTGATCAAGGACATGAACGATCACGCGTGGCGCGCCGATCTGCTGGCCGAGAAGCTCAACGCGCGCGGTCGAGGCTGGGTGCACGTCAACCCGATTCCGCTGAACCCGACGCCCGGGTCGGTGTGGACCTCGTCCGAGCGTCCCGTGCAGAACGAGTTCGTGCGGCGTCTGAACGATGCCGGCATCCCGACGACCCTGCGCGACACCCGCGGCAAGGAGATCGACGGCGCGTGCGGTCAGCTGGTCGCGACCGAAGAGGACCAGGCGGTCGCCGCGGCGACCCCCGTCGACTGATCCGCCGCCGATAGCCCCCCTGCGCCGCCCCTGACGCGGTAGCGTCGTCGCACAGGGGAGGGTGCGATGCCGCAGATCGTGTGGGTGATTCTGTTCGTCGTCGTGTTCGCGGCCGTCGCGGCGTGGGTCGCACGCCGGCTCCTGGGGATGCCGATCGGCTGGATCCGGCCCTTCGTGACAGGGGTGCTCGTGGTCGTCGCCGGCGCCCCGTTGGCGCTGTGGGCGCTGCAGCAGGCGGATGTCGTCGACGGCGACGTGCTCACGGTCAACGACGCGATCGGGGCGCTGTTCCTGCTGCTGACCATCGGGTGGCTCTTCGCGATCGACGTCATCGCGATCGTCGCGCTCGAGTTCCTCTGGCCGACCCGCCCCCTGCGCAACCCCGTCGCCGTGGTGCGGGAGATGTTCCGCCGCCGCGACCGCGCCCGACGCTACGCCGAGATCATCGCGATCGCCTCGCGGCACGGGCTCGGGGTGTACCGCGGCCGGCACCGCCCCGATCGCGAGGAGCTGCCGGCGGCGATCGTCGCGGCGTTGAACGATGCGGGGGTCACCTTCATCAAGATCGGCCAGGTGCTCTCGGCCCGCGATGACGTGCTGCCGCCGGAGTTCACAACAGCCCTGTCGACGCTGCAGATGGAGACAGTTCCGATCCCCTGGAGCGAGGCGCGCCACGCGATCGAGACACAGCTCAGCCGGCCCATCGGCGAGGTCTTCGCGCGCGTCGACGAGACGCCGCTGGCGGCCGCATCCGTCGCCCAGGTGCATGCGGCGACGCTGCAGGACGGACAGGACGTCGTCATCAAGATCCAGCGCCCGAGCGCGCGAGCCCAGGTCGCGACCGACCTCGACATCGTCGAACGTCTGGCGGCGGATGCGGAACGTCACACGACGTGGGCCCGCGACTACGGCGTGACGGCGCTGGCCGCGGAGTTCGCGAGGTCGCTGCGGGAGGAACTGGACTACCGCATCGAGGCGGCGAACACCGAGATGCTGCGCGGGGCGGCGGCCCGCTCAAAGCTCACCCCGCTCGCGGTGCCGAAGGTGTACGCCGAGTACACGACCGCGCAGATGCTCGTGCAGGAGCGCGCCGAGGGCATCCCGTTCGGCCACGTCGACGCGTCGACGCTGGACCCGGATGCGGCGACGAGGATCGCCGACGGGGTCGTCGACGCGGTCTTCGAGCAGATCGCGGTGCGGGGCGTGTTCCACGCCGACCTGCATCCCGGCAACCTCATGCTCGCGTCGGACGGCACCGTGACCCTCATCGACTTCGGCTCCGTCGGCGTGCTCGAGAAGAGCATGCGCCGCCTGCTGCTGCCGCTGCTCGTCGCGATCGCGAACGAGGACGACGTCGCCGCCACCGACATCGTGCTCATGCTCGTGACCCCGCCCGACACCGACACATTCGACCAGGTCGCGCTGCAGCACGACATCGGCGTGATCCTGACCCGCATGCACAACGCGGGCGTCGACCAGAACGTCTTCGCGGCCCTCGTGGACGTCATGCGCCATCATCGGCTCGCCCTGCCGCCCTCGCTCCTGCTGGTGTTTCGCACACTGGCCTCTCTCGAGGGGTCGTTGCGGCGGCTTCGTCACGATTACGACATGGTCGGCCGGGCGCTGTCGCAGGCACCCGCCTTCACGCGCGCGTTGACCTCGCCGAAGGGCTTCGCGCTCACGGCGCAGACGCAGGCGGCGATCGTGGGCGAGCAGCTGCGACGGCTGCCGCGAACGCTCTCCACCCTCAGCCAGCAACTCGAGGACGGGACGTTCTCGGTGCGACTGCGCAGCTTCGACGACGCGACCGGCCGTGGCTTCGTCGAGCAGCTGTTCTCGCGCTTCACCACCACGCTGGTCGGCATCGCCCTCGTGATCTCCGCGGTCCTGCTGGGCGTCTCGGACGCGGGGCCGCACCTGACCGCACAGGTTCCGCTGTTCCCGTTCCTCGGTGCGGTGGTCGGGCTCGGTGGGCTCCTCCTGTTGCTGCGGAGCCTCCGCGCCGCCTTCGAGCGGCGGCGATAGCGCCCAAGCGACCCTCGCCGTCTGAGACCCCGCTAGCGTGGACGGGTGCGGCGAAGAAGCGACGGGATGCGGCCATGACCGCGTACAGCGCGGGGCTCCTTCTCTTCCGGCCCGACACCGCCGAGGTGCTGATCGCGCACATGGGCGGGCCGTTCTGGCAGCGCAAGCAGGCGGGAGCGTGGTCGATCCCGAAGGGGGAGTACGACCCCGCATCCGAAGATCCGCTCGCCGCCGCGGAACGCGAGTTTCAGGAGGAGCTGGGGCTTACGCCGCCCGCCGGGGAGCGGGTGGAGCTCGGCGAGTTCCGCTACTCGTCGGGCAAGCGCCTCCGGGTGTTCGCGCTCGACGCCGACGGTTTCGCCCTGGTCGGGATGCGGTTCGGCGAGTTCTCGCTCGAATGGCCGCCCCGTTCGGGGCGTATGGAGTCGTTCCCCGAGGTCGACCGTGCCGAATGGGTGCAGGTCGACGACGCGCGGGACCTGTTGGTCGCCGCGCAGCGCCCCGTGCTAGATGCTCTCGCTCCGCACCTGGTGGGCTGAACGCCGGGGACGCATTGTGTATACCCTAAGCGCTCATCGTCTCTGCGGGTGGCATCATGATGGCTGTTGTGCATACACTGTGCGAGTTCATCGACGTGCCAGAGGAGGCAGGATGCGTGCGAGTGACCGTGCGTACCGCACTCTCCTCGAGCAGATCCAGTCCGGTGAGCTGGCGCCGGGAACCGTGCTGGGCGAGGTGGAGCAGGCGCGCCGGCTCGGCGTGAGCCGCACCCCGCTGCGAGAGGCCATCGGACGCCTCGCCGCCGACGGCCTCGTGGCTCAGGCCTCGCCGCGGGTCACCGTCGTCACCGACATCGACGCCGACGACATCCGCGCGCTCTTCGCCGTGCGCCGCGCCCTCGAGGAGTCGGCGGCCCGCATCGCGGCGGAACGCGTGGCAAGCGGCGCGCCGGGGGAGGCATTCGCCGCGCTCGCCGAGCGCTGGGCGGCGGAGGACCCGCAGGCGGATGCGGACGCCTACTACGCCACGATCGCGCAGTTCGACCAGGCGCTGGACGCCGCCGTCGGCAACGACTACCTCATCGCCGCGCTGCGGACCGTGCGCACCCACCTCGTCCGCGTGCGCCGCCTCGCGCGCGACAACCCCGCACGCCTCGCCGCATCCGCCGCCGAGCACCGGTTGATCGCGCACGCCATCGCCGACGGCGACGCCGAACTCGCAGCGCACGCCACTCACGTGCACCTGCATCACGCCCTGACCGCCATCCTCGCGTCGCTCGCCGACGCATCCGACGCCCCCCGCGTCGCACGATCCACACCGGGAGCAGCATGATCACGCACCACCTCCGTGTCCACACGAGCGAAGAGAAGCTCGCCCGCGAGGGTCAGCTGGCCTGGCACATCGCGGAGGTCGCCACCGACCCCGTGGCGGTCGATGCGGACGTCGTCGACATGATCGTCAACCGGCTCATCGACAACGCGGCCGTCGCCGCCGCATCCCTCACCCGCCGACCCGTCGTCGCTGCGCGCCAGCAGGCACTGGATCACGCCGTCTCCGTCGGCGGCGCCGGTGCGACGGTGTTCGGGTGCGCGCTCGAGCGCCGCACCTCGCCCGAGTGGGCCGCGTGGGCGAACGGCGTCGCCGTCCGCGAGCTCGACTACCACGACACCTTCCTCGCCGCGGACTACTCGCACCCCGGTGACAACATCCCGCCGATCCTCGCCGTCGCGCAGCATGTCGGCGCCGACGGCGCCGCGCTCGTGCGAGGCATCGCGACCGGTTACGAGATCCAGATCGACCTCGTGCGCGCGATCAGCCTGCACAAGCACAAGATCGACCATGTCGCCCACCTCGGCCCTTCGGCGGCAGCCGGGATCGGCACCCTGCTGGGGCTCGACGCCGAGACGATCTACCAGGCCGTCGGGCAGGCGCTGCACACGACGACCGCGACCCGGCAGTCCCGCAAGGGCGAGATCTCCACCTGGAAGGCGCACGCACCCGCGTTCGCCGGCAAGATGGCGGTCGAAGCCGTCGACCGTGCGATGCGCGGCGAGACGTCACCGTCGCCCATCTACGAGGGCGAGGACGGCGTCGTCGCCTGGCTGCTCGACGGTAAGGATGCCTCCTACGACGTGCCGCTGCCGGCTGCGGGGGAGTCCAAGCGGGCGATCCTGGACTCGTACACGAAGGAGCACTCCGCGGAGTATCAGGCACAGGCGTGGATCGATCTGGCCCGCAAGCTCGGCACCGAGCGGCCCGAGCTGCGCGATCCCGCGAACATCGCGTCGATCGTGCTGCACACCAGCCACCACACGCACTACGTGATCGGCTCCGGGGCGAACGACCCGCAGAAGTACGACCCGACCGCATCCCGCGAGACGCTCGACCACTCGATCCCGTACATCTTCGCGGTCGCGCTGCAGGACGGAACGTGGCACCACGTGGACTCCTACGCGTCCGAGCGCGCGGCGCGCGCGGACACCGTCGAACTGTGGCACAAGGTCACCACGGCCGAGGATGCGGAGTGGACCCGCCGCTACCACTCCGAGGACCCGAACGAGAAGGCGTTCGGCGGGCGCGTGGTCATCACCCTCACCGACGGATCGGTCAGCGAGGACGAGATTGCCGTGGCCGACGCGCATCCGCTCGGCGCCCGCCCGTTCGTGCGCGAAGACTACGTGCGCAAGTTCCGGCTGCTGGCGCAGCCTGTGCTGGAGGAGGCGGAGATCGAGCGTTTCCTCGAGCTCGTCCAGCGCCTGCCGGAGCTGACCGCCGACGAGGTGCGCCAGCTCTCGATCGTCGCGAAGCCGGGCCTGCTGCTCTCGCAGCCGGCGCCCAAGGGGCTGTTCTGATGCTCGGGTCGAGCGCCTCCGCATCCGACAAGCGCCGCGCCTTCCGCGCCGGACTCGCCTCGGGAGAGCTGATGCGGCTGCCGGGCGCCTTCAATCCGCTGTCCGCGCGACTGATCGAACGCAAGGGCTTCGAGGGCGTCTACATCTCGGGCGCCGTGCTGTCGGCCGATCTCGGTCTTCCCGACATCGGTCTGACGACCCTGACCGAGGTCGCCGGACGCGGGGCCCAGATCGCCCGCACGACCGAGCTTCCGGCGCTCATCGACGCCGACACCGGCTTCGGCGAGCCCATGAACGTCGCGCGCACGATCCAGATGCTCGAGGACGCCGGCGTCGCCGGCGCCCACATCGAGGATCAGATCAACCCGAAGCGCTGCGGGCACCTCGACGGCAAGGCCGTGGTCGACGAGCAGACGGCGCTGCGCCGCATCCGTGCCGCCGTGGATGCGCGCCGCGACCCCGACTTCCTCGTCATGGCACGCACCGACATCCGCGCGATCGAGGGACTGGATGCGGCGATCGACCGCGCGAAGGCGCTCGTGGATGCGGGGGCGGACGCGATCTTCCCGGAGGCCCTGGCGACCCTCGACGAGTTCGAGGCGATGCGCCGCGCCGTCGACGTGCCGATCCTTGCCAACATGACGGAGTTCGGCAAGAGCGAGCTCTTCTCGGCCGACCAACTGCGCGACGTGGGCGTGAACATCGTGATCTGGCCGGTCTCGCTGCTGCGCATCGCGATGGGCGCCGCCGAGCGGGCACTGGACGATCTCGCGGACAAGGGACACCTGCGCGACAAGGTCGGCGAGATGCAGCATCGCGCTGAGCTCTACGACCTGATCGACTACGAGCAGTACAACAGCTTCGACGACAGCATCTTCACCTACACGCGTCCGTGACGCGCGGCCGAGCACGAAGGAGTGACATGACCGAGCAGGACCAGATCCGGAAGGGACTGGCGGGGGTCGTCGCGGACGAGACCGCCATCTCCAAGGTCAACCCCGAGTCGAACTCACTGCTGTATCGCGGATACCCCGTGCAGGAGCTCGCCGCCACGCAGCCCGTGGAGGCGGTCGCCTACCTGTTGTGGCACGGCGAGCTGCCGAGCGGCGAACAGCTCACCGAGCTCCGGCTCGCCGAGCGTGAGCACCGGGCGCTCACGGCCGCCGTGCAGGCGGCGATCGAGCTCGTACCGCTTGACGCGCACCCGATGGACGAGGTGCGTACCGCCCTCAGTGTGCTGGGAGCGGCGGATCTCGCCGGTGTCGGTTCGGTGTTGGATGCGGTCGGCACCCCCGACGAGAACCTCGCGCGCAGCCTCCGGCTGTTCGCCGCACTGCCGGCGATCGTCGCCTACGGTCAGCGACGCCGCCGAGGACAGCTTCCGATCCCGCCGCGCGACGATCTGGACTACGCGGCGAACTTCCTGTGGATGACCTTCGGGGAAGAGGCGGATGCGGTCGTCGTCGACGCCTTCAACCGATCGATGATCCTGTACGCCGAGCACTCGTTCAACGCGTCCACCTTCACCGCGCGGGTCATCGCCTCGACGCTCAGCGACCTGCACTCCGCGGTCGTCGGCGCGGTCGGTGCGCTGAAGGGCCCCTTGCACGGCGGTGCGAACGAGGCGGTGCTGCACATCTTCGACGAGATCGGCGAAGCGGAGAACGTCACCGCCTGGCTCGACGACGCGCTCGCGAACAAGCGCAAGATCATGGGCTTCGGCCACCGCGTCTACAAGCGCGGCGACTCTCGTGTGCCCACCATGAAGGCAGCGCTCGACGGGCTCGTCGCCCACTACGACCGGCCGGATGTGGCACGGCTCTACGACGCGCTCGAGAGCGAGTTCGTGGCGCGCAAGGGCATCTACCCCAACCTCGACTACCCGTCGGGGCCCGCCTACAACCTCATCGGTTTCGACACGGTGACCTTCACCCCGCTGTTCGTCGCCGCGCGGGTGGTCGGCTGGACGGCCCACATCATGGAGCAGTACAGCCGCAACGCCCTCATCCGTCCGCTCTCGGTGTACGTCGGTCCCGACGAACGTCACGTTCCCGGCTACGTCCCCGACGAGGCTGCTGAGCAGGTCAGCGAGCGGCCCGAAGAGAAGGGCTGAATCCGTGCGCGAGGCGGTGCTGGTCGATGCGGTTCGCACGCCCTCGGGGCGCGGCAAGCCCGGCGGTGCGCTCAGCGGCGTGCACCCCGTGGATCTCGCCGCCGGTGTGCTGCGCGCCGTCGTCGAGCGCAACGAGCTCGACGATGCGCTCGTCGACGACGTGCTGCTCGGCTGCGTCAGCCAGGTCGGCGAGCAGTCCACGAACATCGCGCGTCAGGCCGTGCTCGCCGCCGGGTTCGCCGAGACGGTGCCTGCCGCCACCTTCGACCGCCAATGCGGCTCGGGTCAGCAGGCCGTCCACTCGGCGGCGCACGCGATCATGGCGGGCGCGGCCGACATCGTCATCGCCGGCGGCGTCGAGTCGATGAGCCGCGTGCCCCTCGGCTCGGCGGCCGCATCCGGATCCCCCGTCTCGCCGCTGCTCGGTGAGCGCTACCCCGACGGACTCGTGTCGCAGGGCATCGCCGCAGAGCTGATCGCTGCGAAGTGGGGGTTGTCGCGTGAGGCGCTGGACGCGTACGCGGCCGAGTCGCATCGCCGCGCCGCGGCGGCCGCTGCGGCAGGGCTCTTCGCCTCGCAGGTCGTGCCCGTCGAGACGCCCGCAGGTCTCGTCGAGGTCGATGAGACGATCCGCGCGGCCACGACGGCGGAGGCGCTTGCGGGGTTGGCGCCGGCGTTTCGCACCGATGACGCAGGGTCCCGCTTCCCCGAGCTTCAGTGGCGCGTCACCGCCGGATCGTCGTCGCCGCTGACCGACGGAGCGTCCGCGGTGCTGCTCATGAGCGCAGAACGCGCGGCGGAGCTCGGGATGCGGCCGCGCGCCGTGCTGCGTTCGTTCGCCGTCGTGGGCGACGACCCGCTCATGATGCTCACCGCGCCGATCCCGGCGACGCGTCGCATTCTGGATCGCGCGGGGCTGACGATCGACGACATCGACGCGTACGAGGTGAACGAGGCGTTCGCCCCGGTACCGCTCGCGTGGCTTGACGACCTCGGCGCCGACCCGGCGCGTCTGAACCCCTGGGGCGGTGCCATCGCGCTCGGGCACGCGCTCGGGTCTTCGGGGACGCGTCTGCTGGGAACCCTCGTCGCGCACTTGGAGCACACGGGCGGAAGCCTGGGGCTGCAGGTGATGTGCGAGGGCGGCGGCATGGCGAACGCGCTGATCGTCGAACGGGTCTGAGACGGATTCCTCCGGGATCGACCCTGCCGCGCTCGGGTGTGCGCATGCCACGATGGGCAGATGAGCGCCTACGAGACGATCCTGATCGAGCAGCACGGTCGCGTCGGGTGGATCACCCTGAACCGCCCCGACGCCCTCAACGCCCTCAACTCGACCCTGGTGGGTGAGCTCGCCGCAGCCGTCGCCGCCTTCGACGCCGACGAGGGCGTCGGGGCGATCGTGCTCACGGGCAGCGAGCGCGCGTTCGCGGCGGGCGCCGACATCAAGCAGATGGCCGACAAGTCGACGCGCGACATGCTCGTGGACAACCCGTTCGCAGCGCTCGAGGACGTGGCGCGCGCCCGCACGCCGCTGATCGCCGCGGTCGCCGGATTCGCCCTCGGCGGCGGGTGCGAGCTCGCCATGATCTGCGACATCATCCTGGCCGCGGACACCGCCCAGTTCGGTCAGCCCGAGATCTCGCTGGGCGTGATCCCGGGCCTCGGTGGCACCCAGCGGCTCACCCGCGCCGTGGGTGCGTACAAGGCGGCCGAGCTCGTACTGACGGGCCGGCGCATGGGGGCCGAGGAGGCCGAGCGTGCGGGACTCGTCTCGCGCGTCGTCCCCGCGGCTGACCTGAGGGATGCGGCGATGGAGGTCGCCGAGGCCGTCGCCGCGAAGTCGCTGCCCGTCGTCTACGCCGCGAAGGAGGCCCTGCGTGCCGCCCAGGAGACGACGCTGGCAGAGGGCCTGCGGTTCGAGAAGCAGAGCTTCGCCACGCTCTTCGCACTCGACGACCAGAAGGAGGGGATGGCCGCCTTCCGTGAGAAGCGTGCGCCTGAGTTCCGCCATCGCTGACACCGAGTGTCGTCTAGACTCGTCCTGTCGAAGGAGCACCGCCCCATGAGAATCGTCGTGCTGGTCAAAGAAGTCCCCGACACCTACGGTGACCGCGTCCTGGATCTCGAGACCGGCCTCGCCGACCGCGCCGCCAGTGACCGCGTCATCGATGAGATCGGGGAGCGCGCCCTCGAAGTCGCCCTCTCCTACGCCGACGCGCACCCGGGAACCGAGGTCGTGGCCATGATGATGGCCGCCGAAGAGGCGACGCCCACGCTGCGCAAGGCGCTCGCTCTCGGTGCGGCCTCCGCCGTTCAGATCGTCGACGAAGCGCTCCGCGGTGCCGATCTGGGACTCACCGCCCAGGTGCTCGCCGCCGCCATCTCACGTACCGGATTCGACCTCGTCATCGCGGGCAACCAGTCCACCGACGGTGTGGGCGGTGTGATCCCCGCCATGATCGCCGAACGGCTCCACGTGGCCTCGGCGACCGGTCTCGCCCGCGTCGAGCTCGCCGAGGACGCCGTCGAGGGCGACCGTCCCGGCGACGGCGCCGTGCGCCGCATCCGTGCCGAACTGCCCGCGGTGATCTCGATCACGGAGGCGATGCCCGAGGCGCGGATGGCGGGCTTCAAGGGCGTCATGGCGGCGAAGAAGAAGCCCATCGAGACGCTGTCGCTCGCCGACCTCGGGATCGATGCCGACGATCCCGACACCGCCCGCTCGATCATGATCGCCATCGCTCCCCGCGCCGCGCGTGCGGCGGGACAGGTGATCGTCGACGACGGCGACGGCGGCAACCGCCTCGCCGAGTTCCTGATCCAGAACCGCCTGGTCTGAGAGGTGACGACGATGACCGACTTCGCCGACGACGCCATCCTGGTGCTGCTCGAGACCTCACCCGGCGGGGGGCTCGCCGCATCCGGGGCCGCGCTCATCGGGGCCGCGTCCCGCGTGGGGACACCCGTCGCCCTCGTCGTGGGTGACGCGGAGCTCGCCGCGACCGCCGGTCAATGGGGCGCGCCTCGTGTGCTCGTCGCGCCGGCCGGCGAGGGTCTCGGCGTAGCCGAGGTCGACGCGCTCGCCGCTGCGGTGGCGCACGTGAGTCCCGAGGCCGTGCTCGTGTCGCACTCGCTCGACGGGCGCGACGTCGCGGCCAGGCTCGCCGCGCGCTTGGGCGCGGCTCTTGCCGTCGACATCGTCGGCCTCGATCGCGACGACGAGGGCGTGATCGCGCACCACTCCGTGTACGGCGGCGCGTACTCCGTCGACGCGGCGGCGACCTTCGGACCGCTCGTGGCCACGGTGCGGCAGGGAGCGGTCGAGGATCGCGCGGGGGCCGCGGAGCCGGTCGTGACGGAGCTCGCCGTGACCGCATCCGGTGCGCCGGCCGCATCCGTCGTGTCGACCGAGGTGATGGAGAAGTCCTCGTCGCGGCCAGAACTGCGAGGAGCCGCGCGCGTCGTGTCGGGCGGGCGCGGACTCGGCTCGGCCGAGAAGTTCGCCCTCGTGGAGCAGCTCGCCGACACGCTCGGCGCCGCCGTCGGCGCCTCCCGCGCGGCGGTGGATGCGGGCTTCATCGCCTACGAGCACCAGGTCGGTCAGACCGGTGTCTCGGTGTCGCCCCAGCTGTACGTCGCGCTGGGGATCTCCGGTGCGATCCAGCACAAGGCCGGCATGCAGACCGCGAAGACCATCGTGGCCGTCAACAAGGACGCCGACGCGCCGATCTTCCAGATCGCGGACTTCGGCGTCGTGGGCGACGTGTTCCAGGTGGTGCCGCAGCTCATCGACGCCCTCGCGGCGAAGCGAGGCTGAGGGTGGCCGATCTCCCGCGTCGCGTGCGCCGGGGGCTCCCGCGCGTCGCCGGCGGGGAGCCGTGGCCCCCCGCATCCTTCGTCCCGGCCGTTGCCGCCACGGGTGGTGAGGTTCCCGCTCGTGCCGGCGGTCCCGAGCCCACCATTGGTATCGATGACGCCCCTGTTGGTGCCGGCGTCGCGGATGTTCAAGGGACGCGCGATGCGGTGTTTTCCGCCCCGGAGGAGCATCAAGGGTCCCTCGAACCTGCGGTGGGTGTCGGTGTCGAGGCCGCGCGGTCCGCGTCCGCGCGGGTGAAGCGGCGCCGGGGGTTGCCGAGGGTGGCCGGCGGCGAGCCCTGGCCTCCCGCATCCGTCGGTTCGTCCGTGGCGGGCGCCGCATCGACACCGGCGCCGGAGTCGGTGTCGATGGCGCCGATCGCCCCGGACGAAGCGCCCTCTGCTCCCGCACCGCCCGTCGAAGGGACGCACGATGCTGTCCCCGAAGCCGCGCCGGCGCATCAAGAGTCCCTCGAACCGGATGCGCGACCCGTGCGTCGGGGACTGCCGCGCGTCGCGGGCGGCGAGCCGTGGCCCCCGGCGGGACGGATGCGGCCGGCCGCCGCCGCGGCACCCGCCACGGACGGCACAACCCCCGCTGCCGCCACGCCCGCCGCGAACCCCGCTGCCGCGGCGAACTCCGCACCCGCGCCCAGTGTTCAAGGGACGCCACCTGCGCCGAGTTCGGGCGCGGAGCCGCATCCGGAGTCCCTCGAACAGGGGAATGCGGACGTGGAACGGATGCGGGAACCGCTGCCGTTCACCCCGACGGTCTTCCCCGGACGCGCCGCCCTCGAGCGCCCCGCGCCGCGGCCGGAGCCGCGCCGCTACGGGCCGTTCACCGCGCTGCAGTGGGCGGGTGCGGGATTCATCGCCGGCGCGGGGGTGTTGTTCGCCCTCGCGATGATCGTGTTCGCGACGCGGTGGCTCGTCTCGCTCGATCCGCTCCGCGACTTCCTCGCCACCTATCCGGGCGAGTACCACCTCCCCGAGAGCGCCCCCGTGGGACTCCCCGCGTGGCTGGGGTGGCAGCACTTCCTCAATGCGTTCTTCATGCTGCTGATCATCCGGTCGGGTCTGCAGGTGCGGCGCGAGAAGCGGCCGGCGGCGTTCTGGACGCCGCGGTGGAACAGCAAGCGCAAGACCAGCCTGACGATCTGGTTCCACCAGTCGCTCGACCTCTTGTGGCTTGTGAACGGGCTCGTGTTCCTCGTGCTGCTTTTCGTGACGGGGCAGTGGATGCGGATCGTCCCGACCAGCTGGGAGGTGCTGCCCAACGCGCTGTCCGCGATGCTGCAGTACGCGTCGCTGGACTGGCCGACCGAGAACGGCTGGGTGAACTACAACAGCCTGCAGCAGCTCGCCTACTTCACGACGGTGTTCGTCGCCGCGCCGCTCGCGATCCTGACGGGCGTGCGGATGAGCGGGCTCTGGCCGCGCAAGGCGGAGACTCTGAATCGCATCTACCCGATCGAATGGGCGCGCAAGGTGCACTTCCCGGTGATGCTCTACTTCGTCGCGTTCATCGTCGTGCACGTCGCCCTCGTGTTCGCAACGGGTGCGCTGCGCAACCTCAACCACATGTATGCCGCGCAGGGGTCGGCGGATCCCACCGCATACGCGGACAACTGGGCCGGATTCTGGATCTTCGCCGCATCCGTCATCGTGATGGCCGGCGGGTGGATCGCCGCGCGCCCCCTCGTGCTGGCCCCTATCGCGCGCCTCTTCGGCACCGTCAGCGCCCGCTGACCCGCATCCGGTCGCCGCGCCCACCCCTCCAACGACCGCGAGACTGCACTTTCGCCACGAGATCACGGGTGAATACCGTGATCTCGTGCGAGAAATGCAGTCTCGCGGAAAAGGGAGGCCGGGTCAGCGGGTGAAGCGCACCTCGGTCAGCGTCTCGCCGAGGAACGGCTCGGTGTGCGTCGCGCCGTCGAGGGTGAAGCCGTTGCGCGTGTAGAAGCGGTGAGCGCGGGGGTTGTCCTCGGCGACCCACAGGTACAGCCCCTCGCCCTCCTCGACCGCGGCGTCGAAGAGCTTCTGGCCGATGCCGGTGCCGTGCCACGCGTCCAGCAGGTAGATGAAGTACAGCTCGCGCTCGCGCGGGGCGTCCTCGTCGCGGGCGGGGCCGGAGCCCACGAAGCCCACGATCTCGCCCTCCACGAGAGCGGCGGACATGCGGTAGTCGGGGCCCTGCTCGGCCCAATGGGTCCAGAGCTCGGCCAGGCGGCGGGGCGAGACGCGCTCCAGTGCGGCCTTGCTGATCAGGTGGTCGTAGGTCTCGTGCCAGCACGTGGCGTGCACGCGACCGAGGGCTTCGGCGTCCACGTCGCGTACCGGGCGGACGATCACATCGGTGGTGAGGTCGGCTTCCATGGCCAGACTCTACGCGGGCGGCACGAACGGCGGAAATCGGCTCCGCCGGGTCATTGCGGGCCACCAGCGACGACCCGGATGCGGCGGCCGCCGCTGTCGGGATCGCACAATCGAATCCCGCATCCGCCTGCCTTCTCCTACGATCTGTCGTCGTGAACGTGATCTGGCGCACCCTGCTTCTGCTTGCCTCGTCCCGCCGCCGTTACCGTCGCGAAGGTGCGATGGACTCGCTCGGCGTCGGACGCATCCGGCTGACGACCCTTCCCACCGACCTCGACGTCGTGGGACACATGAACAACGGCCGGTATCTCTCGCTGTTCGACCTCGGACGCTTCGACCTGCTCATGCGCACGGGACTCTGGGACCTCATGCGCGAGCGCGGCTGGTACCCGGTCGTCGCCAACGCGACCATCAGCTACCGCAAGTCGCTGCACCTGTGGCAGCGCTTCGACGTGGAGTCGCGCGTGATCGCCGCCGATGATCGCGCCGTCTACCTCGAGCATCGGGCCGTCGTCGACGGCGAGATCTACGCCCAGCTCATCGCGCGCGGGCGTTTCGTGCGCCGCTCGGGCGGCACGGTCGGCCTCGCCGAGCTGTTCGAGGCGCTCGGGCAGGACCCCGCCACCGTGCCCGCTCCCGAGGAGTGGATGCTGCGCTGGTCCGAGGATGTGGCGCTCCCCTCGACGCGCCGTCCCGCCCCCAGCATCTGGCACTGAACCGGCGCCGCCGGCGGGCTCGTGTCACGCCCGTGGGGCCGCCGGGCCCCGACGTAGGCTGAGCGCATGTCCTCCAGCACCGAGGCGGGGCCGCCACGAGCGCCGCGTCCCGCATCCCTCGCCGACGACGCGGTCACCCTCGCGCGCCGTTGGGTCACCGAAGCCGCAGATGCTCACGCCGACCCCGCGGCGGAACGCCTCGCCGGGGTGCTGCGCGACCCCAACGGACTGCCGTTCACGATCGGGTTCGTCGACGGCGTCATGCGCCCCGAGAGCCTGTCGGCCGCGGCGGCGAACCTCAGCCGCATCGCCCCGCTCGTGCCGGACTTCCTGCCCTGGTACCTGCGCTCCGCCGTACGGGTCGGCGGTGCGGTCGCCCCCGCGGTGCCGACGCCCGTCGTGCCGATCGCCCGCCGCGCCCTCCGCGACATGGTGGGCCACCTCATCGTCGATGCGCGCCCCGAGAAGCTCGGTGCGGCGATCGCCAAGCTGCGTGAGGGCGGCGCGAAGCTGAACCTCAACCTGCTGGGCGAGGCCGTGCTGGGCGAGAACGAGGCGCGGCGCCGCCTCGACGGCATCCACGAGCTCATTCGCCGACCCGACGTCGACTACGTCTCGGTCAAGGTCTCGGCCATCGCCGGACACATCTCGCTCTGGGCGTTCGACGAGGTCGTCGAACGCGTCGTCGAGCGTCTGCTGCCGCTGTACCTGAGCGCCGCCGCCGACGGCACGTTCATCAACCTCGACATGGAGGAGTACCGCGACCTCGACCTGACGATCGCGGTGTTCACCCGCATCCTCGAGGACGAGCGGCTCACGCGGCTCGAGGCGGGCATCGTGCTGCAGGCGTACCTGCCCGATGCGCTTCCGGCTCTGCAGGAGCTGACCGCATGGGCTCGGCAGCGCGTCGCGGGCGGGGGCTCCGGCATCAAAGTGCGCCTGGTGAAGGGCGCGAACCTCGCGATGGAGCGCGTCGACGCCATCATGCACGGGTGGCCGCAGGCGCCCTACGACACGAAACTCGACACCGACGCCAACTATGTGCGCTGCCTCGACTGGGCGCTGGATGCCGACCACGCCGCCGCCGTGCGTGTGGGTGTCGCCGGTCACAACCTCTTCGACGTGGCGTACGCGTGGCTCCTCGCCGGAGAGCGCGGGGTGCGCGAGCGCATCGAGTTCGAGATGCTCCTGGGCATGGCGGCGGGTCAGGTCGCCGCGGTCTCGCGCGACGTGGGCGCCGTGCTGCTGTACGTGCCGGTCGTGCGTCCCGACGAGTTCGACGTGGCGATCAGCTACCTCGTACGCCGCCTCGAGGAGAACGCCTCCAGCGAGAACTTCCTCTCGGCCGCGTTCGATCTCGACACCGATCCCGAACTGTTCGCGCGCGAGCGGGATCGCTTCCTCGCTTCGATCGAGCGATCGACGGATGCGGGGCTGCGCACCGGCCCCCGGCGCGGGCAGAACCGCCTGCAGAGCGCACCGGATGCGGCAGAGCCCGCCATCCTGCGCGAGCCCGCACCCACGCAGGAGATCGCGGGACTCACCCAGGCCGTGCTCGGTATCGCGGCCGACCGCACCGAGCCCGACGCGCACTCGGTGCTGTTCGGCGGCGCCGAGTTCGTCGAGACGGCGGTCTTCTCGCCGCGGGAGTCGAACGCCGGCGCGCACGGCGCCCCGGGCTTCCGCCCCGCCGCCGACACCGATCCGGCGCTTCCCGCCAACCGCGAGTGGGCGCAGCGCATCATCGAACGGATCGAGACCTCGACCGCCGGCGATGCGACCATCGGCGGCGCTCGCATCGGCGACGCCGACACGCTCGAGCGCACGATCGCGAGGGTGCGCGACGCGGCCGCCGGCTGGGGCGCCCTGCCCGCGGCCGACCGCGCCGTGGTGCTGCAGGCGGCGGCGCGATCGCTCGACGCGCGCCGTGACGTGCTCATCGAGGTCGCCGCATCCGAGACCGGCAAGGTGCTCGCCGAGGCCGACGTCGAGGTGAGCGAGGCGGTGGACTTCGCCAACTACTACGCGGCCACCGCGCGCGAGCTGGACCGGGTCGCCGGCGCCGTCTTCGTCCCGGCGCGGCTGACGGTCGTCGCGCCGCCGTGGAACTTCCCGCTCGCGATCCCCGCCGGAGGTGTGCTCGCAGCCCTCGCGGCCGGATCCGGTGTCGTGTTCAAGCCCGCCCCGCAGGCGCGCCGCTCGGCGGCCGTCGTCGCCGAGGCGCTGTGGGATGCGGGCGTGCCCCGCGACCTGCTCGCCCTCGTCGACATCGACGAGGGCGAACTGGGGCAGCAGCTCATCTCCCACCCTGCCGTGGACCGCGTGATCCTCACCGGGTCCTGGGAGACCGCGCAGCTGTTCCGCTCCTGGCGCCCCGACCTGCCGCTGCTGGCCGAGACGAGCGGCAAGAACGCCATCATCGTCATGCCGTCGGCCGATCTCGACCTCGCCGCATCCGACCTCGTCAAGAGCGCGTTCGGGCATGCCGGACAGAAGTGCTCCGCCGCATCCCTCGCGATCCTCGTCGGCTCGGTCGGGCGCTCGGCTCGCTTCGCGCGCCAGCTCGTCGATGCCACGCGTTCTCTCGTGGTCGCGTCGCCCGCCGATGCCGCCGCCGAGGTGGGGCCGGTGATCGAGCCGCCGCAGGGCAAGCTGGCGTGGGCGCTGACCACGCTCGACGACGGCGAGAAGTGGCTCGTGGAGCCCGAGCAGATCGACGGCGCACCGGAACTGGCGGGCCGGCTGTGGCGTCCCGGCATCCGTACCGGCGTCGCGCCCGGGTCTCGCTTCCACCTCGAGGAGTTCTTCGGGCCGGTGCTCGGCGTGATGCACGCGTCGTCGTTGGCCGAAGCCATCGAGCTGCAGAACGCGGTCGCCTACGGCCTGACGGCGGGCCTGCACACCCAGAACCCCGATGACCTCGCGCTGTGGCTCGACCGTGTCGAGGCGGGCAACCTGTACGTCAACCGAGGCATCACGGGCGCGATCGTGCAGCGCCAGCCGTTCGGCGGCTGGAAGCGCTCATCGGTGGGCGCGGGCACGAAGGCCGGCGGTCCGAACTACCTGATCGGCCTCGGCAGCTGGCGACCCACCGCCGCCGGCGGATCGACGACGTTGCACCTGCGCGGGCTCGACTCGCGCATGACCGCCATCATCGAAGCAGCCCAGCCGTCGCTGGACTACGAACGGTTCGAGTGGCTACGCCGTGCCGCGCTGTCGGATGCCGTGGAGTGGGATCGGGAGTTCGGCCGCATCAAGGATGTGACGGGGCTCGGCGTCGAGCGCAACCTCTTCCGCTACCGGTCGGTCGACGTGGCCGTGCGCGCGACCGCGGGTGCCGAGGTGCAGGAGGTGCTGCGTGTGGCGCTCGCCGCCCTGCGCGCGGGCTCGGCCGCATCCCTCAGCGCGGCGACGGGGCTTCCACCTGCCGTGCGCCGCGCGCTGGGTGAAGCGGGTCTCACGGTGCACGTCGAGACGGATGCGCAGTGGATCGAGCGCCTCACCCGTGCCGAGGCGGACGAGACCGGCGTCAACGTGAAGCCGCGCGTCGCCCGGGCGCGGCTGGTGGGGCCCGCATCCGAGACCGAGATCCTGCACCGCACGCTCGCCGAGGCGATCGCGGGAGACCCGGATCTCGCCGTCTACGCGAACCCGGTGACCACCGCCGGACGCCTGGAACTGCTGCCGTTCCTGCACGAACAGGCCATCGCGATCACCGCGCACCGGTTCGGTAACCCCGATGCGTGGAGCGAAGCCGTCATCTGAGGGTCGCTCGGGCCGGACGGCCTGTCATTGCTCCGGCCGGTTCCCGCATCCATGTCCCACTTGCTGCAGAAATCAGCCCCGATTCCTGCAGCAAGTGGGACATGCTCTGCGGGAAGTGGGACATGCCCTGCAGCCGAGGCCGCGGTCGTCGGTCCCGCGGGGGCGGGGCGGCACCGACGGGGCTCAGGTGCGGAGGTCTCGCCGGGTGAGCGGGCGGTCCGCGGTGGGCACGGGGCCGGTGTCGGGCGCCACCAGTGCACCCGCATCCGCCGCCGCGGCCTGAGCGAGCACGGACGGGTCGTCGGACTCGGATGCGGCGGCCGCCTCATCCGCCGCCTCCTGCAGCGCGGACTTCGCCCGCAGCGGCGGGGTGCGGAAGAACAGCGTCAGCACGAAGGCGAGCAGCACGACGCCCAGCGCCACGCGGTAGACCACCGTCGCCGAGTCGTTGAACCCCACGAGGATCGGCGCGGTCAGGCGCGGGTCGGCGCCGTTCAGGAACGACGTGTCGTTCATGACCGAGCCGTCGAAGCTCTGGTCGTCGCTCTTGGTGGCGAGAGCCTCCTGCACCTGCGGCACGGCCTGGGCGACGAACGCCTCACGCGCCGCATCGTTCGACAGGTCGACGGATGCGGCACTCGCCGCCTGCTGCAAGTTCGCCACGATCGGGTCGTAGATCGTCTTCATGATCGCCGCGTTCTCGGGGGCCTGGGTGACCGCGGGGTCGAGCGCCGCCTCCAGCGCGTTCGTTACGGTCCCCTCATCGGCGAACGAGTTCTGGATGTTCGAGGGCACCAGGGTGAACAGGAGCGAGAGCAGCACCGCCGTGCCGAGCGTTCCACCGATCTGGCGGAAGAAGGTCGATGCGCTCGTGGCCACACCCATGTCGCGCAGGCCGACGGAGTTCTGGCTGGCGATCGTCAGCGTCTGCATGAGCTGGCCGAGGCCGAGGCCGAGCAGCAGCATGGCGCCGGCGAGGAACCAGTACGAGCTGTCGACGCGAAGGAACGTGAGCAGCACGTAGCCGCCGGAGAGGAACAGCGTGCCGAGGATCGGGAACATGCGGTACCGGCCGGTGCGTGCGATGATCTGTCCGCTCGCGATCGAGGCGATCATGAGGCCGAGGATCATCGGCAGCATCTGGAAGCCGCTCTCGGTGGGCGTCGCACCCAGCACGAGCTGCAGGTACAGCGGCAGCGTCAGCATCGCGCCGAACATGCCGAAGCCGACGAGCACGCCGATGACGGTCGCCATCGAGAACGTCGACGAGTGGAACAGGCTCAGCGGGATGAGCGCATCCGTCTTCATGGCGCGCTCGACGAACACGAACGCGACCGCGCCCAGGGCGCCCACGACGTAGCAGGCGATGGCGATGGGAGAGTCCCAGCCCCATTCGCGGCCCTGCTCGGCCACTAGCAGCAGCGGGACGAGGGCGACCACGACGAGCGCCGCGCCCCACCAGTCGATGCGTACCGACTCGCGCGGGTGGTGCGGGATGTGAAGGAAGCGCACGACGATGAACAGGGCGATGATCCCGATCGGCACGTTGATCAGGAACACCCAGCGCCATCCCGCGATCCACAGGATCTGGTTCGCGCCGGAGAAGAGGCCGCCGACGAGTGGACCGATGACGCTCGAGATGCCGAACACGGCGAGGAAGTAGCCCTGGTACTTGGCCCGCTCGCGCGGCGCGAGGATGTCGCCCATGATCGCGAGCGGCATCGACATGAGGCCGCCGGCGCCGAGTCCCTGCACGGCGCGGAACGCGGCGAGCTGCACCATGTCGGTCGAGAAGCTCGCGAGCACGGAGCCGACGATGAACACGATGATCGCGAAGAGGAACAGCGGGCGACGGCCGAAGATGTCGGAGAGCTTGCCGTAGATGGGCGTGGCGATCGTCGAGACGATCAGGTAGGCGGTCGTCACCCACGCCTGCAGGCTCAGCCCGTGCAGGTCGTCGCCGATCGTGCGGATCGCCGTGCCGACGATGGTCTGGTCGAGGGCGGAGAGGAACATGCCGGCCATGAGGCCGAAGATCACCAGCAGGATGGCGCGGTGCGTCATCACGGGCTGGTCGGTGCGCGTGGCGTCGGACATGAGGCCTCCGGTGGGGATGCGGCGGAAAAAGTTGACTATCCGCAACTATCGGACGTCTGATCATAGACCTATCGTGTGTCCACGGGGCGCCAGTGGCGGGGCACCGCGATGAGCGAGGGGCGGAATCGCGCCAGTACAACGTTGTACAGTGAGCGGATGGGGGACCGATGACACCGACACTGCACGACGTCGCGCGTCTCGCCGGGGTCTCCATCAAGACCGTCTCGAACGTGATCAACCATCACCCGAACGTGCGCCCTGCCACTCGTGAGCGCGTGGAGCTGGCGATCGCCGAACTCGGCTATACGCCGAACCTCACCGCCCGCAACCTGCGCAGCGGGCGTACGGGGGCGTTCGCGCTCGCGGTTCCCGATCTGGGGCTGAGTTACTTCGCCGAGCTTGCGGCGACGATCATCCAGGAAGCGGAGAGTCGTGGGGTGGGGGTGCTGGTCGAGCAGACCGGCGGCGACCGGGAGCGTGAGATCGAGCTCTTGCGCTCGCCTCGGCGCGGGCTCACCGACGGGCTCATCTTCAGCCCGTTGGGGATGGGGCAGGAGGATGTGGCGCATCTCGACGTCTCGTATCCGCTCGTCCTGCTGGGCGAGCGCATCTTCGACGGGCCGAGCGATCACGTCACGATGCAGAACGTCGAGGCTGCGCGTGCCGCGACGGAGTATCTGCTCGAGCAGGGGCGGCGCAGGATCGCGGTGGTCGGTGCGCACGCGGGTGAGGTCATCGGCTCGGCAGGGCTGCGGCTGGCGGGCTACCGTGCGGCTCTGGATGCGGCCGGCATCGACTACGACGACGATCTGGTCGGGTACACGACGATGTGGCACCGCGCGAACGGCGCGGAGACCATGAGAGAGCTCCTCGATCGCGGCGTCGCGTTCGACGCCGTGTTCGGGCTGAACGACACCCTTGCGCTCGGTGCCATGCGCGCCCTGCAGGAGTCGGGGCTGCGGGTTCCCGACGACGTGTGGGTCGTGGGCTTCGACGACCTCGACGAGGCGCAGTACTCCATCCCCTCGCTGGCGACGATCGATCCCGGGCAGGACTGGATCGCCCGTACGGCGGTCGAGACGCTGCTGGCGCGCATCGAGGTGCCTGGTGAGCAGGGCCCGGCGCGACGACTGCTGGCCGACTTCCGTCTCGTGCGCCGCGAGTCGGCGCCGGGCGACGCGCCGCGCGATTGACCTCTTGACACCGTCGTCCTTCGCGCGGCACCATACATTTACAACGTTTACTTACAACGTTGTAAAGCGGGTGCAGCGTGGCACGGGAAGATGCCGGGCTGACCGCATCCACTGACGCGAGACACAGATGTCCGCACCGCGAGAGGAAGCACACAGCCCATGAAGAACAGACTCATCGCTGGCCTCGGCGTCGTCGCCGTGGCCGCCGCGGCACTCACCGGATGCGCGGCATCCGGCTCCGCCGAGGCATCGTGCACGAACAAGATCCTCAAGCCCGACGCCACCCAGGTCTCGGTGTGGGCCTGGTACCCGTCCTTCGAGGATGTCGTCGATCTGTTCAACGAGAACCACGACGACGTCCAGATCTGCTGGACCAATGCCGGCCAGGGCAACGACGAGTACACGAAGTTCTCGACCTCGATCGAGTCGGGTTCGGGCGCTCCCGACGTCATCATGCTGGAGGCGGAGGTGCTCTCGAGCTTCTCCATCCGCGACGCGCTCGTCGACCTCTCGCAGTACGGCGCATCCGACGTCAAGGCGAACTACACGGACGGCGCGTGGAAGGACGTCTCCAGCGGAGACGCCGTGTACGCGATCCCGGTCGACGGTGGCCCGATGGGCATGCTCTACCGCAAGGACATCCTCGACAAGTACGGCATCGCGGCGCCGACGACGTGGGCGGAGTTCGCGGACGCCGCGCAGAAGCTGAAGGATGCCGGCGCCCCCGGCGTGCTGGCCAACTTCCCGCCCAACGGCCGCGCCTTCACGCAGGCGCTGTTCGCCCAGGCCGGGTCCACGCCGTTCGAGTACGACAGCGCATCGCCGCAGGACATCTCGATCGACGTCAACGATGCCGGCTCCAAGAAGGTGCTCTCGTACTGGCAGGACCTCGCCACGAAGGGACTCGTCGCCGTCGATGAGGCCTTCACCGCCGACTACAACACCAAGCTGGTGGACGGGTCGTACGCGATCTACGTCGCCGCCGCGTGGGGGCCCGGATACCTCCAGGGTCTGGAAGGCACCGACGAGAACGCCCAGTGGCGCGCCGCTCCCATCCCGCAGTGGGACACGGCCCAGCCGGTGCAGGTCAACTGGGGCGGCTCGACCTTCGCGGTGACCAGCCAGGCCAAGGACAAGGAGGCGGCAGCCACCGTGGCCAAGGAGATCTTCGGCACGGAGGAGGCCTGGAAGATCGGCATCGAGAAGGCGGCGCTGTTCCCGCTGTGGAAGCCGATCCTCGAGTCCGACTACTTCCGCGACCTCGAGTACCCGTTCTTCGGCGGCCAGCAGATCAACAAGGAGGTCTTCCTCCCCGCTGCGGCCGGCTACAGCGGCTTCACCTTCAGCCCGTTCCAGAACTACGCCTACGACCAGCTGCAGCAGCAGGTGACCGCGGTCGTCGTGGACAAGTCCAAGGATGCCGCTCCCGCGCTCGACGATCTCCAGACGACGCTCGAGCAGTACGCCAAGGAGCAGGGCTTCACGCTCGGCTGATCGACCGGTGGGCCGGCCGCGTGCCGGCCCACCGCATCCGCCCGTTCGTCCACGCCCGCAGGGAGCTCTCATGTCCACGCACGCCATCGCCGCGCCTCGACGCGCGAGCGGCCACATCCGCCGCCAACGGGTCGGCTGGCTCTTCATCGCCCCGTTCCTCGTCGTCTTCGCCGCCTTCCTCGTGTTCCCGCTGATCTACGCGTTCGGGATGAGCCTGTTCAGCTCGACGCTGGCCACGGGCACGAAGTTCGTCGGCATCGACAACTACCTGAAGGCGTTCACCGATCCGCTCTTCCTCGGAGGGCTGGGGCGGGTGGCGCTGTACGCGATCGTCATGATCCCGGCGCAGCTGCTGGTCGCCCTGGTGGCGGCCCTCGTGCTCGACAACCTCGCGACCTGGCTCTCCAAGCTCTCGAGACTGCTGATCTTCGCCCCGTACGCGATCCCCGTGGTGATCGGCGCGCTGATGTGGAGCTTCCTCTACAGCCCCCGCTTCGGGCCGGCAGGGACGATCTTCGGATTGTTCGGACTGGATGCGCCGAACTTCCTCGCGAGCGACACGATCTTCGGGAGCCTCGTGAACGTCGTCACCTGGCAGTGGTCCGGCTACTACATGATCGTCATCTACGCCGCCCTGCGCTCGATCGACCCGGCCATCTACGAGGCGGCGCGCATCGACGGCGCGAACGGCTGGCAGATCGCGACGCGCATCAAGGTGCCGATGATCTCGTCCTCGATGGTCATGGTGATCACGTTCGCGCTGATCGGCACCCTGCAGTTCTTCACCGAACCGACGGTGCTGAGATCGATCGCCTCCGGGGCGCTCCCCGCGGAGTACACGCCCAACATGTACGCCTACGCGCTGGCCTTCAGCTACAGCCAGTTCAACTACGCCTCGACCATCGCGTTCTCCCTCGCGATCGTCGTGTTCATCGGATCGTTCGGGTTCCTGTTCCTGACGCGCAAGCAGAGCGGACTGAAGTGATGGCCATCCCCACTGCTGTGACAGACCACACCCGCGCCGTCGTGACGGCGGGGGCCCCGCGGCTCGACCGCGCCGCGCGCCGCGACGCCCGGCGCCACCGCATCCGGATGCAGGGCGGACGACGCATCGGCTCGCACGTGCTGCTGCTGATCCTCGCCCTGTACTTCGTGATCCCGATCTGGTGGCTGTTCGTCGCCTCGACCAAGAGCACCGGCGGCCTCTTCTCCAGCCCCGCCTTCTGGTTCGACGATCCCGCGCAGTTCTTCACGAACCTGGCGGGTCTGTTCGAGCACCAGGGCGGCATCTACTGGCGGTGGCTCGGCAACTCGTTCCTGTATGCGTTCGTGTCGGGTCTCGGTGCGACGGTGGTCGCGGTGCTCGCAGGGTACGGCTTCGCCAAGTACCGCTTCCGCGGCCGCGGGTTCGTCTTCGGCATGATCCTCGGCTCGGTCATGGTGCCGCTCACGGCGCTCGTCATCCCGCAGTTCATGCTGCTCAGCCAGTACGGACTGGTGAACACCGGCTGGGCCGTCATCCTGCCCTCGCTGCTGAATCCCTTCGGCGTCTACCTCATGCGGGTGTACACCCAGGACACCGTGCCCGACGAGCTGTTGGAGGCAGCGCGTATCGACGGAGCGGGAGAGTGGCGTACCTTCACGCGCATCGTGCTGCCACTCCTGCGCCCCGCGATCGTGACGGTGCTCCTGCTGTCGATCGTCGGCACGTGGAACAACTTCTTCCTGCCGCTGGCGATGCTCACCAACCCCGACACCCTGCCGGTGACGGTCGGCCTCAACCGCTGGCTCGCGCTCTCGAACGCCGGCGCGGGCGGCGAGCAGGTGTGGAACCTCATCACCTCCGGCGCCTTCATCTCGGTGCTGCCGTTGCTGCTGTCGTTCCTGTTGCTGCAGCGCTACTGGCAGGGCGGCTTGACGCTGGGCAGCGTCAAGTGACCGCATCCCACAGCGAACCGACCCCGACCTCCTCGACAGAAAGCACATCCATGCCCTCTGCACGTCTCACCCTCGACCCCGCGTTCGCGATCGGGTCGATCCGCCGCCAGATCTTCGGCGGGTTCGTCGAGCATCTCGGCCGGCACGTCTACGACGGCATCTACGAACCCGGCCATCCCACCGCGGATGCGGACGGGTTCCGCCAGGACGTCATCGAACTGGTGAAGGAGCTCGGCGTCGACACCATCCGCTATCCCGGGGGCAACTTCGTCTCCGGCTTCCGCTGGGAGGACTCGGTCGGTCCCCGCGAACAGCGTCCGCGCCGGCTCGACCTGGCCTGGCATTCCACGGAGACCAACGAGGTCGGGCTGCACGAGTTCTCCTCGTGGTTGGAGAAGGTCGGCAGCGACCTGATGATGGCGGTCAATCTCGGTACCCGCGGCACGCTCGAAGCGCTCGATCTGCTCGAGTACTCCAACATCCGCTCGGGCACGGCGCTCAGCGAGCGGCGGATCGCCAACGGGCGCGCGGAGCCCTTCGACGTGCGGATGTGGTGCCTCGGCAACGAGATGGACGGACCCTGGCAGCTCGGCCACCGCTCGGCCGACGACTACGGCAAGATCGCGTCGCAGACCGCGAAGGGGATGCGCCAGCTCGATCCGGATATCCGGCTCGTGGTGTGCGGCTCGTCCAGTGCCCACATGCCGACCTTCGGCGAGTGGGAGCGCGTCGTGCTCACGCACACCTACGACGACGTCGATCTCATCTCATGCCATGCGTACTACGAGGAGCGCGGCGGAGATCTCGGCAGCTTCCTCGCATCCGCGGTCGACATGGACGGTTTCATCGAGACAGTCGTCGCCACGGCGGACCACGTGGGAGCAGTGCGCGGCTCGAGCAAGCGCATCGACATCTCGTTCGACGAATGGAACGTCTGGTACATCGACCGCTTCCACGGCGTCGACAAGATCACCGGCATTGACAACTGGCCGATCGCCCCCCGCCTGCTCGAGGACATCTACTCGGTGGCGGATGCGGTCGTCTTCGGCAACCTGATGATCTCGCTCCTCAAGCACGCCGACCGTGTCGCGAGCGCCTCGCTCGCGCAGCTCGTGAACGTGATCGCCCCGATCATGACCGAGCCCGGCGGTATCGCCTGGCGCCAGAGCACGTTCTACCCGTTCTCGATCACCTCTCGGCTCGCGCGGGGCGAAGCGCTGCGCCTGAAGCTCGACGCACCCACGTACCTGACCGAGGCGTACGGCGAGGTTCCGCTCGTCGATGCCGTGGCGACGCACGATGCGGACAGTGGGCGCAGCGCCGTGTTCCTGGTCAACCGCTCGACGACCGAGGCGATCGAGGTCACCGTGGACGTCTCCGCGCTGGGCGAGGTCTCGCTCCTCGAGACGCACACACTGTCGGACACGGACGTGTACGCGAAGAACACGCTCGAGGACCCCGAGCGCGTCGCGCCTCGCGCGAACGACACCGCCGCAATCGCCGACGGTGTGCTGACGGTTTCACTGCCGCCGGTCTCGTGGAGCGCGCTCGCCCTCGGCTGACGCTTCCCGCCCTGGGGGGCGGAGAAGAGGCGGCGAGGGGAGACAGCGCGGCAGGCACCTCCTCCGCTCGCCGCGCTCCTCCCCTCGCCGCCGGGTGCTCAGGCGTCGATGCCCACCGAGAACGACAGCCGCTCGATCTCCTCCGCGGTGAGCTCCAGATCGGCCGCCTTGGCGCTGTCGGTGATGGATGCGGCACGCCGCGCGCCCGGGATCGGGATCACGGTGGCTGCGAGGGCGAGCTCCCAGGCGAGCACCACCTGCTGCGGGCTGACGCCGTGCGCCTCGCCGACCTCGGCGAACACGCGGAAGCGCTCGCCGACCGAGCGTCCGCCGCCACCGGTGCCGCCGAGCGGGCTCCAGGGGAGGAACGCGAGCCCCGCATCCGCGCAGTAGGTCAGCTCCTTGTAGCTGCCGGGGTGGCGCGGCGAGAACTCGTTCTGCACGCTCACGAGCGCGTCGCCGAGCACCTCCTGAGCGATCTGGATCTCCTCGATGCTCGCGTTCGAGATGCCGAGGGCTCGCACCTTGCCCTCGTCGTGCAGCGTCTTGAGGTTCTGCATGATCTCGCCGTAGACGATCCAGCGGTCGGGGCGGTGGTACTGGTACAGGTCGATGACGTCAGTTCCGAGTCGTCGCAGCGATGACTCGACCGCGCCGCGGAGGTAGGGCAGCGACCCGTCGCGGCCGAAGTCCTTCTCCTCGGTGCGGGTGATGCCGCCCTTGGTCGTCACCACGATCGACGATCTGTCGCCGCCCCAGGACGCGAGGGCCTCCGCCACGAGCTCTTCGTTGTGCCCCATCGCGTCCCAGCTCGGGGCGTAGATGTCGGCCGTATCGATGAGTGTCACGCCGGCATCGAGAGCCGCGTGCACGGTCGCGATCGCGGAGGCGCGGTCGGGGAGCTCGTTGTCGTTGTTCATCGACAGAGGCATGGCTCCGAGTCCGATGGCCGAGACGGAGAACGGGCCGAGGGTGCGCTGCTTCATGGGTCTCCTTCGACAGGGGGTGTGCTCTCCAGACTGGCACGACCGCATCCGGGAACGCGCTTCCGGTCGTGATCCGGATCATCGTGCGAGAATGTCATCCGGCGTGCCCGTGTCGCCGGCTCTCTGACAGCTCCGCCGGGCCCCAGGACAGCGTCCGCCGTGTGTCGAAGGAGCTGAATGTCCACCGCATCCGTGCCCTCATCCCGTATCGCCCAGCGCCGCAGCTACCTGATGTGCCGTCCCGAGCACTTCACGGTCAGCTACTCCATCAATCCGTGGATGCGGCCCGCCGACCCGACCGACACGGCCAAGGCCGTTGCGCAGTGGCAGACGCTGCACGACGCCTACGTCGCGCTCGGCCACGAGGTGCGCCTCATCGATGGCGTGCCCGGCCTTCCCGACATGGTCTACACGGCCAACGGCGGCTTCGTCATCGACGGTATCGCGTACGGCCCGAAGTTCCGCTTCGCCGAGCGCGCCGACGAGGCCGAGCCCTTCATGGACTGGTTCGACGCCAACGGGTTCCGCGTCGCCCGCCCCGAGGAGGTCAACGAGGGCGAGGGTGACTTCCTGCTGGTCGGCAACACGATCCTCGCCGGCACCGGCTTCCGCTCCACCGGCGACAGTCACCGCGAGGTCGGAGAGGTGTTCGGGCGCGAGGTCGTCTCGCTGACGCTCGTGGACCCGCGCTTCTACCACCTCGACACCGCGATCGCGGTACTCGATCCGGTCGAAGGCCCGGGCGGCGTCGAGAAGGCCAACATCGCCTACCTCCCCGGCGCGTTCGACGAGCAGAGCCAGAAGGTCCTCGCCGAGCGCTACCCCGACGCCATCCGCGTCTCGGATGCGGACGGCGACGTCTTCGGGCTCAACTCCGCCAGCGACGGCTACAACGTGTTCATCTCGCCCCGCGCGAAGGGCTTCGAGACGCAGCTGCGCGAACGCGGCTACAACCCCGTGCTGATCGATCTGTCCGAACTGCTGCTGGGCGGCGGCGGCATCAAGTGCTGCACGCTCGAACTGCGCCGGTGACCTCGGTGAAGGAGACCGACATGTCCGTGCTCGACACCACCACGAGCGACATCATCACGGCCGAGGACGCGCACCTCGCCCACAACTACCACCCGCTGCCGGTCGTCATCTCGCGCGGCGAGGGCTCGTGGGTCACCGACGTCGAGGGCAAGCGGTACCTCGACCTGCTGTCGGCGTACTCGGCCCTCAACTTCGGGCACCTGCATCCGGCGATCGTGGCGGTCGCGCAGGAGCAGCTGACGCGCCTCACTCTCACCAGCCGGGCGTACCACAACGACCAGCTCGGGGTCTTCGCGGCGGCGCTTGCGGAGCTCTGCGGCAAGGACCTCGTGCTGCCCATGAACACGGGAGCCGAGGCGGTCGAGACCGCCATCAAGGTCGCCCGCGCGTGGGCGTACCGGGTGAAGGGCGTGCCTGCGGGAGCTGCCGAGATCGTCGTCGCGGGCGGCAACTTCCACGGGCGAACGACGACCATCGTCGGCTTCAGCGACGACCCCGAGGCGCGCGGAGACTTCGGGCCGTTCACCCCCGGTTTCGTCGCGGTGCCTTTCGGCGACGCGGCCGCGCTCGAGGCGGCCATCACCGACCACACCGCCGCCGTGCTGATCGAGCCGATCCAGGGCGAGGCCGGTGTCATCGTGCCCCCCGCGGGTTACCTCGCCGCCGTGCGCGAGATCTGCACCCGCCGCGGGGTGCTGTTCATCGCCGACGAGATCCAGTCCGGTCTCGGGCGCACCGGCTACACGTTCGCGTGCGAGCGCGAGGGTGTCGTGCCCGACATGTACGTGCTCGGCAAGGCGCTCGGCGGCGGCATCCTTCCCGTGTCCGCCGTCGCGGCCGACGCGGCCGTGCTGGGTGTCATCCGTCCGGGCGAGCACGGCTCGACCTTCGGCGGCAACCCGCTGGCCGCGGCGGTGGGCCACCGCGTGGTCGAGATGCTCGCCACGGGTGAGTTCCAGCAGCGCGCGAAGGCCCTCGGCGAGCACCTCGAGATGCGGCTGAACGACCTCGTCGGTCACGGCGTGACGGCGGTGCGCGTCGCGGGACTCTGGGCCGGCGTGGACATCGACCCCGCGCAGGGCACCGCGCGCGAGGTCGCCGAGCGACTGCTCGGGCGCGGCGTGCTCGTGAAGGACACCCACGGTCAGACCATCCGCATCGCACCGCCGCTCGTGGTGCGCGCGACGGAGCTGGACTGGGCGATCGAGCAGCTGAAGCTCGTCCTCACCGCCTGACGCGCGGGCACGGGGACGCGCGATCCCCTGGGGCGCGCGACCTGTGCTCGCACGCGCCCGTGAGTTCATGCACAGGGTGCGCTGTGCACCCCTGCGTGTCTCACTTGTGCACGTTGGAGGGGCGTGAATCGTGCACGGGTGAGACACGGATGTGCGCGCGGCCCTGCGTGTCTCGGTTGTGCAGGATTCGGGGGCGCTGGGCGTGCATAAGTGAGACACGGATGCGGGTGTGGGGTGCGCGCGGCGCTGCGTGTCTCGGTTGTGCAGGATTCGGGGGCGTTGGGCGTGCATGAGTGAGACACGGATGCGCCGGGGCACGATGGGACGCGCGGGCGCGGGTTCCACGCAGTGGAAACGGACCATAGCCAGGGCGGGACGCATCCGCGATGATGGGGGCATGGCGATGGCGCTGGAGGGTACGTCCGACGACGGCGCGCGCTCTCTGATCGACCGGGCCTTCGCCATCCTCGGCACCTTCCAGGGCGGGCGCGTGCGGCAGTCCCTCTCCGACATCTCCCGCCGTACCGGGCTACCGATCGCGACCTGTCACCGCATCGTGAAGCGTCTCACCGAGTGGGGCGCGCTGGAGCGCGACGGCGACGGGCGCTACAACATCGGGTTGCGGCTCTGGGAGACGGCGTCGCTCGCGCCGCGGTCGGTCGGGCTGCAGCGGCTCGCCCGGCCCTACCTGCTCGACCTATACGAGACGACGGGCTACGCGGCGCACCTCGCGATCCGCGAGGGGCTGGAGCTCGTCTCGATCGAGCTGCTGCAGAGCCCCCGGCGCCAGGCCCCGAGGCCCCGCGTCGGAAACAGGTATCCCCTGCACGCGACCGCGATCGGCCTCGTGCTCCTCGCGCACGCTCCTGAGGAGGTGCGGGAGGAGGTCCTCTCGCGCCCGCTCACCGCATTCACCTCGCGCACCTACACCGACCCGGTCCTGCTCGAGCGCCTGCTCGCCGACATCCGCCGCAGCGGCTACGCCGTCAGCGACCGGCAGGTGGACAACGTGCACATCAGCGTGGCCGCCCCCGTCTACGCCGCAGACGGCTCCGTCGTCGCCGCCTGTTCGCTGGCTCTGACCGAGCAGGATGTGGACGGCAAGAACATGATCCACCTCGTGCGTCTGACGGCGACCTCCATCTCCCGTCAGCTCGCCGCCGCCGGATACGCCCGCCCGGAGACCTGACCCTCAGCGCGTGAAAGCACTGAGACCGGTGACGGCGCGCCCCACGATTAGGGCATTCATCTCCCGCGTCCCCTCGAACGTGTAGAGCGCCTCGGCGTCGGCGAAGAAGCGGGCGACGTCGTTGTCGACGCGGATGCCCTCGGCGCCGCAGATCTCCCGAGCAAGGGCGACCGTCTCGCGGGCGTGGTCGGCGGCCCAGCCCTTCACGAGCGCCGCCTGCATCTCGTCCGCGCCGCCGTTGTGGCGGGCGTCGGTGATGGCGACGGCCAGCGCGAGTGTCGCGGTCGCGTTGCCCAGCATCCGCGACAGCTTCTCCTGCACGAGCTGGAAGCCGGCGATCGGCCGCCCGAACTGCCGCCGGCGCATCGCGTACGCCAGCGCCGCCTCGTACGCCCCGATCTGGAGCCCTGCCGCATTCCACGCGACGACGAACCGCAGGTCGGCGAGGATCGCGGCGAGATCGGCGAACGAGTCGATGCGCTGCAGTCGGTCGCGCTCGGGCACACGCACGTCGCGCAGCTCGATGTCGCCGTTGCGCACCATCCGCAGCGCGATCTTGCCCGTCACGTCGCGCACCGTCACGCCCCCGGCCTCCCGCGGCACGAGGAACGCCTTCACCCGATCGTCGGCGGTGTCGCGGGCGACCACGACGATCACCTCCGACAGCGCCGCGTTGCCGATCCACCGCTTGTGCCCATGGATGCGCCACGTGTCGCCCTCGCGGGTCGCCGTGGTCTCGAGCCCACCGGCCACGTCGGAGCCGTGGTCGGGCTCGGTGAGCGCGAAGCATCCGGTGAGAGCGAACGAACGGATGCGGGGATCCCACCGTTCGACCTGCTCGGGGGAGCCGCCCCGGCGTACGAGCGTGCGGAACATGCCGACCTGCCCGCCGTAGAGGGTGCCGATCGACATGTCGAAGCGGGCGAGCTCGAGGTGGCGGAAGCCCACGTACAGCGGCCGCGGCTCGCCGTCTGCGCCGAGGATCGCGGGATCGTCCTCGAGATGCAGCGCCGCGATCTCCTGGCGGAGGTGAGCGGGGCAGTGCGCGTCCTCCCACCAGGTGGCCAGGTGCGGTCGGGCGCTGCGCTCCAGCAGCTCCCGCAACGCGGTGAGCTTGGCTGCTTCGGCGTCCGTGAGCCGCCCGGCGTAGCCGAAGACGTCGGTGGGTGCCGCCGTCACGACAGTCCCAGCAGCCGTGCCGCGTTCTGCTTGACGATCATCTCGTGCACGTCCGCGGGGAGATCGAGCGTCTGCACGTCGTTCAGCCACCGGTCGGGGGTGAGGGCGGGCATGTCGGAGCCGAAGAGCATCTTGTGCTTCAGATACGTGCGCGCCGCCCGCACGAGCGCGGGCGAGAAGTACTTCGGCGACCAGCCGGACAGATCGATCCACGTGTTGAGCTTGTGGGTGGCGATCGAGAGCGCCTCGTCCTGCCAGGGCACGCTCGGGTGGGCCATGATCACCTGCAGATCAGGGTGCCGGGCAGCGACGTCGTCCAGGAGCATCGGGTTCGACAGCGACAGTCGGAACCCCCATCCGCCGGGGGTGCCGGCGCCGGCGCCGGTCTGCCCGGTGTGCACGATGATCGGCACGCCGAGCTCCTCGATCGTCGACCAGAGCGGATCGAACTCGTCCGCGGACGGGTCGAAGCCCTGCACCGAGGGGTGGAACTTGAAGCCGCGCACGCCCAGCTCGCCGACCTGGCGGCGGGCCTCCTCGACCGCCGCCTCGCCCTGGAGCGGGTCGACGCTGCCGAACGGGATCAGTACGTCGGCGTTGCGGTGCGCGCCCGCGGCAAGATCGTCGATGCTGTTCGGCGCGTGGCCCAGGTTGGTCGTCGCGTCGACGGTGAACACGACCGCAGCCATCTTGCGCTCGCGGTAGTAGTGCGCCGTCGCATCCACCGTGCGAGGCGGCTCGCTGCTGCCGAAGTACGCCGCCATGGCGGCGGTCAGGGCGGGCGGCGACGCGGTGCGTCCGCTGTCGTCGATCTGCACGTGGACGTGCACGTCGATCGCGGAGACGGCGTTCAGATCGATGGTCATCGTGCTCCCTGCATCCGTTCTGCCTGTTCGGCGGCGGCGTCGGCCTTGACGCGCGCGAGTTCGATCTTGCCGGTCTGGCTGCGCGCGAGCGTCGGGCGCACGAAGACCTGACGGGGCTTCTTGTATCCGGCGAGGCGCTCGTCGAGGTACGCCGCGAGGGCGTCGAGGTCGACCACGGCCCCGGCGACGGGAACGATCATGGCCGAGACCACCTCACCGAACCGCGGATGCGGCAGGCCGAACACGACGGCGTCGTCGATGTCGGGGTGCGTCAGCAGCTGCTCCTCCACCTCGGCGGGGAAGACCTTCTCGCCGCCCGTGTTGACCACGGCGCTGAGTCGGCCGAGGAGCTCGATCGAGCCGTCGCCGCGCGCCAGAGCCCAGTCGCCGGGCATCACATAGCGGTGCTCGCCGATGGTCGGGAAGGTGCGCGCGGTTTTCTCGGGGTCGCCGTAGTAGCCGCGGGGGAGGACCCCGCGGAAGGCGAGGATGCCGCGCGCCCCTGCAACCGGCGGGATCTCGGTCAGATCCTCGTCCAAGAGCACGGTGCCCGGAGTCAGCATGAGCTTGGCGGGCAGATCCTCGGCCGTTCGGGTGATGCCGAACGCGAACGGACCGCCCTCGCTGGAGGCGAGAAGATCGACGATCATGACGTCGCCCTGCGCGTGCAATCGGCGCTTGACCTCGTCGCTGAAGCGCATCCCCGAGCTCATGATCGAGTCGATGCGGCCGAGGCCCCGCCCGTCGGACTCGACGGCCTCGACGAAGGGCAGCGCGACCGCGTCCCCGGCGACGACGAGACGGGTCACGCCGTGCTGATGCACGAGAGCGAGGGCGTCGGAGACGTCCAGGTGGGCATCTTCGAGCAGCACGATCGTGCCGCCGAGGGCCAGGGTGCCCATCGTCGTGGACTGCGCGGTGCCGTGCAGCATGGGCGGCAGAGGCAGCGTCACCACGCGCGGGGTGGCGGGGTCGGTCGCGATGCGCGTCGCCTCGTCGAGGTCGTCCGGCGGCTCGATCCCGATGACGCCCCACGTCGACTGGCGGCGTGCCTGCAGCAGGGTGTCCATCTCCCACACGACGGCCTTGGGGGCGCCGGTCGTGCCGCCCGTGTAGAGCCGCAGGTCCGCGCCGCGGGGTGCGGCCAGGGGGATCTCGCCTCCCGCCGCGACGATCGTGTCGTAGTCCTCGGCGCCGGGGATGGATGCGGCGGCGTCACCGTCTGCGACGGCGATCAACGACACGGCGGGGTCGAGTCCCGCCACGGCCTCGGCGGCGACGGTCGCGAGAGAGGTCGGTGCGATGAGCACCTTCGCGTCGCAGTCCTCCAGCAGGGCGCGCACCTCGCCCGCCCGGTAGCGGTAGTTGATCGCGACGGGCGAGGCTCCGACGGCGAGGCACGCCCAGAAGAAGGTGAGGTACTCGGCCCGGTTGTACAGCAGCAGTGCGGCGGCATCGCCGAGTCCGACGCCGTTCTCGCGCAGGTGCCGGGCGAGAGCACCGGCCTCCGCGGCGAAGCGCGCGTAGCTGAGGCGCCGTGTCGGGGTGACGATGGCGGTGCGGTCGGGATCGGCCCGGGCGATCCGCGCCCACAGATCGCTGTAGTGGATGCCACTCACGCGTTCTCCTTTCGCGACGGCGGCCCCGAGGGCTGCGCCTGCGCGGCGAAGCGATCGGTCCAGGCGGCGTCGATCTCCTCCGCGCTCCACCCGCCGTCACGGTGGTCGGTGTCGAGCACCTGCGGGTGGGCGTAGAGAGTGAGCCGGTCACCGCCGATTCCGATGGCCTGTCCCGTCACCTCGGCCGCCCGATCGGAGGCGAGCCACACCACCAGCGGCGCCACGTCGTCGGGGGTGCCCAGCGCCTTCTCGCGGCGGAGCTCCGGCGGAACCGGGAGGCCCGCGAGGTGGTCCTCCCACGCCTGCGCGTAGGCGGGGATCGTCGCTGTCATGGGGGAGAGCGCCGTCGGCACGACGGCGTTGACGGTGATCTCGGCACGGGCGAGCTCGAGCGACCAGGTGCGCGCCATCGCGACGATCCCCGCCTTCACGGCCGCGTAGTTCGTCTGGCCGAAGCTGCCGAACTGGCCGGCCGGGGACCCGATGAGGATGATGCGCCCGCCCTCGCCCTGCTCGCGCAGGAAGGATGCGGCGGCTCGGCCGCACGTGAAGGTGCCGCGCAGGTGCGTCTCGACGACGAGGTCGAACTCCTCGTCGCTCATCTTCCACAGCACCCGGTCGCGCAGCACCCCGGCATTGGCGACGAGGATGTCGAGCCGGCCGAAGGCGTCCACGGCGGCACGGACGAGCTGCTCGGCGGCTGCCGTCGTACCGACTGCGGCCACGGCTGCCGTGGCGGCCCCGCCCGCGGCGCGGATCTCCTCGACCACGGCGTCGGCCGATGCCGCATCCACGTCGTTGACGACGACCGCGGCTCCCGCGGCCGCGAGGGCGAGCGCGTAGGCCCGGCCGAGGCTGCGCCCCGCTCCCGTGACGATCGCGACCCGGCCGTCGAGTCGGATGCTGCTCACCGGAAGTGCCTCAGGATCAGTTCGGCGACGACTCCCGGTTTCGCAGACCCCTCGACCTCGAAGGTGAGCGCGAGCGTGACCTGCAGCGCGTCGCCGCGGTCCTCGACCTCGGCGATCCGACCGGTGAGGCGGATGCGTCCGCCCGACGGCGTCGGGGCCGGGAAGCGGATGCGGTCGAAGCCGTAGACGATGCCGGCGCTCGCGCCGCTCACGCGGTAGATCTCCCGCAGGGGGAGCACGACCATGCTGAGGGTCAGCATGCCGTGCGCGATGCGTCCGCCGAACGGCGATGCGGCCGCGGCGGCCTCGTCGACGTGCAGCGGGTTGTCGTCGCCGGTCAGATCCGCGTAGACGTCGATGTCGTCCTGCGTGATCGGGTACCAGGAGGACGGGCCCAGCTCTCTTCCGCGGGCGGCGGGGAGTTCTTCGATCGCAATGGCGTCGGTCGTCATCGGGTCTCCTCTTCTCTGATGCGTCGGGGGATGATGATGGCCCGACCGGTGATCTCGCCCCGCGCGAGTGCCGCGTAGGCGGCGTCCGCGTCCTCGAGGTCGAAACGGCGGGTCACGAGTCGGTCGGTGTCGAAGGCGCCGTCGGCCGCGAGGCGGACGACGGCGGGAAGGTCCTCGCGGGTGCGGGCGCCGAACGAGCCGACGATCTGCTGGCCGCGACGCACGAGGGGGGTGATCTCCACCTGCGCCCGGGTTCCGGCGGCGGCGATGCCGATCGCGACGAGCCGCGCGCCGTCGCCGAGCATGCCGAGCCCCTGCTCCAGGGTCTCGGCGCGTCCCAGTGCCTCGAACACCACGTCGACGCCGCCCGAGCGGGCGCGCACGGCCTCGACCGGGTCCTCCGACGACGCATCGACGGTGGCGGTCGCGCCGAGCTCGCGGGCGCTGCGCAGTTTGTCCGCCGCGATGTCGACCGCGATGACCTCGCGCGCGCCGGCGGCGAGGCACAGCGGGATGAGGCTCGAGCCGATCCCCCCGACGCCGATGATCGCGACGGTCGTCCCTTCGGCCACCTCGCCGGCGCGGAAGACGGCGCCGTAGGAGGTGAGCCCCGCGCAGCCGAGGATGCAGGAGGTCTCGGGATCGAGGCCGGGGGAGAGGACTGCGAGCGCCGAGATCGGGACGACGCAGTACTCGGCGAGCCCGCCCATCGAGTACATCGCGAGGAACGACCCGTCCGGCATCCGAAGTCTGCTGCGGCTGTCGAACAGGGTCCCCTCCAGTCGATTGCGCCGGAAGAACTGCTCGCACAGGTCGTCGCGGCCGCGCAGGCACGCCCTGCAGGTGCGGCAGGGCATGATGAACCCGGCCACGACGGTGTCGCCGATCTCGAACGACGTGTCGCTGCCGGCGCCGATGGCCACGATCCGCCCGCTCACCTCGTGCCCCATGACCGCGGGGCGCGGGAAGGCGACCTCGCCCTTGATCACGTGCAGGTCGGTGTGGCAGACGCCGCACGCGATCACCTCGAGCAGCACCTCGTCGGGCCCGGGTTCCGGGACGGCGATCGTCATCATCCGCATCGCGGCGCGCTCGTCCGCCAGCACCGCTGCCCGCATCGTCGCGGGGATGGGAGTCAACACGGATCGTCCTCGTTCCTGTGGTCTCCCAGCATCCTGTCCGCTGCCCTCCGGACGAGCACGCACCCTTCCGTGGAGTGAAAACCAGCCTCCGAGCGAGGCGAGCGCGCGTGTCATCCTGACCGCCGCGCAACTGGCGCGACGAAGGGAGAGCGAGATGGCACCGCAGGAAGCGCTGCTGGATCCGACCGGGATGAGCGCGGGCGCCGACGACGGCACGCTCGCCGCTCGTCCGGTGAGCCTGCGAGGACTCCGGGTCGGGCTGCTGGACAACACGAAGCCGAACGCCACGATGCTGCTGGAGGAGATCGCCGCGATCCTCCAGCGCGAGCATGCCGCGGGCGAGGCCACGCTGTACACCAAGGACTACTTCGGGACCCCCCTGTCCGAACCGCTGCTGGAGCGCATCGCGGCGGAGAACGACATCGTGATCACCGCGGTCGGCGACTGCGGCAGCTGCTCGGCGGCGACCGTCGCCGACGGGATCATGTTCGAACGCGCGGGAGTGCCGACGGTGTCGATCACCTCGGACTCGTTCTTCATGTCTGGTCGCGCCATGGCCTCGGTGCAAGGCTTCCCGGGGTTCGAGTTCACCGCCGTCGCGCATCCGATGGCGAGTCTGACGGAGACCGAGGTGCGCGAGCGCGCGGCCGCGGTCATGCCCGAGGTCCTGCGGATCCTGGGCGTGGAGGAGGGATGACGATGACGCTTCTGACGGACGAGACGCCCACGGTCGACGCCGACCGCGTGCGCGAGCTGGTCGAGTACTACTACGAGAACGACTGGACCGACGGCCTGCCCGTGGTGCCGGTCACCGAGACGCTCCTCGAGGAGTTCCTCGCCGCCACGGATCGGGGCGCGGACGAGGTGCTGTTCACGATCTCGCACCTCAACCGCTCGATGACGGTGCGGCTGGCGGCGATCAACGCGGCCATGGCCGGATGTCGGGCGGACTACTTCCCGACCGTGATCGCGGCGTGGGAGGCCATCGCGAAGGAGCCGCATCCGGCTCGCGGGATCTGGCAGTCGACGACCGGCACGGCGCCCATGCTCGTCGTCAACGGGCCCGTCCGCGAGCGGATCGGGCTCAACGGACGCGGCAACGTCTTCGGATCGGGCTTCCGCGCCAACGCCACGATCGGGCGCGCGATCCGACTCGGATGCATCAACGTGTTCGGCCTGCATCCGCACAAGCTCGACCAGGCGACGCAGGGGACTCCCGCGAAGTACTCGGCGTGCATCGCCGAGAACGAGGAGCAGAGCCCGTGGGAGCCGCTGCACGTCGAGCACGGCTTCGCCCCTGGCGACGACGTCGTGACAGCGTTCGTCATCCGCTCGGTCGTGCACATCGAGGCGCGGCACACGCAGGAGCCCGAGCAGCTGGCGCGGGACCTGATCGACACGATCGCCCGCACGGGTGCGCTCATCCACGAGTACACGAGCGCGCTGCTCGTGCTCACGCCCGAGCATGCGCAGGTGTTCGCCCGTGCCGGCTGGAGCAAGGACGATCTGCGCACCTTCGTGTTCGAGAACGCCCGTCGCACCCGCGCGGAGCTCGCCGCCGTCGGCAAGGACGCGCTGTCGCACAAGACGCGCTGGCGGTTGCCGAGCACCCACCCCGACTCGATGCCCGACACGGCGAGCGCCGGCGACGAACCCGAGGCGGTCGCATCTCTGCACAGCCCCAGCTCGGTGCAGATCATGGTCGCCGGCGCCGACAACGCGGGCGTCTCGGCGGTCGTGGAGATCTTCACCCTGAACCCGCCGCGCGAGATCCCCTTCTCGCAGAGCCGGATCGGCGGCGAGCGATGAGCGCCGCGACCTCGGTCGACGAGGCCCTCGCCCCCTTCGGGGAGATGATGGGCGCCGACGGGTACCTGCTCAGCTGGGAGCCCTCCGGTGACGATCGGATCGTCGTGCGCATCGCGGCGGGAGAGGGCGCCTGTGCGGATTGCCTCGTGCCGCTGAGCGTCATGGAGGCGATCATGGGCCAGGCGCTCGCGCCGACCGCGTACGAACTGGATCACGTCGTGCTGCCCGAGGGCGCCGCGCACTGAGCGGGCCGCGATCATGCACCTCACCGATGAGGAGAAGCGCATGCGCGACGGCGTCGAGGGCGACGCCGTCGCGGTCGCGATGGACCTGCTGATCCGCTACGGCGACGCGCTCCAGGCGGAGCGTCTGGTCGCCACCCGCAACGTCGCCGGCACCATGACCCAGCCCTCGCCCGCCAAGGCGAAGCTGGTGGCCGAGGGCGGCTGGGCCAAGGCGTTCGCCGTCATGAACCTCGACAGCGACCGGGAGCTCGAGATCCCCTCGATGCGCGTGCCCACCTGTCAGCTGCAGCACGGTTTCGGCGCAGACGCCGAAGGGCTCACCCGCTACCCGGCCGACAGCATCCGGCTGCAGGAGGATGCGGAGTCGTACTTCACCGAGCGGGGCGTGCGGGTGCTGGGCACCTGCACGCCCTACCAGGTGGGGAACCTTCCCGTCCTCGGCGAGCACTGCGCCTGGATGGAGTCCTCCGCCGTCGTCTACGCGAACTCCGTCCTGGGGGCGCGCACCAACTGCGAGGGAGCGGCATCCACCGGCGCCGCGTCGCTGACCGGCCGCATCCCGTACTGGGGCAACCATCTGCCCGCGAACCGTCTCGCCACCCACCTCGTGCGGGCCGAGACGCCCGTGGAGGGATTCCGAGAGTGGGGGCTGCTCGGCTACTTCGTGGGCGAGCTCGTCCAGGAGGCGAGACCGGCGGTCGTCGGCTCGCTCGCGCCGGCATCGGATGCGGACCTCAAGCACTTCGGTGCGGCCACCGCGACCTCGGGCGGTGTGGAGCTGTACCACCTGCCCGGTGTCACGCCGGAGGCGCCGACCCTGGAGGCGGCGTTCGGGAGATCCCGGATCCCGGAGGCGGTGACGTACGGCTCGCGGGAGCGGCGGGCGACCTACGAGACGCTCAACGCGCAGGGCGAGAGCACGGAGGTCGACTTCGTGCTGCTCGGCTGCCCGCATGCCTCGCTCGCACAGGTGCAGGAGATCGCGGGGCTCCTCGAGGGGCGTCGGTTGGCCGACGACGTGCAGCTGTGGATCATGCTGCCGCGTGCGCTCGCCGCCGACGCCTTGCGCCAGGGCTGGACGCGCACGATCACCCGCGCCGGAGGGCGGGTGCTGACCGAGTCGTGCCCCGCCATGTCGCGCGCAGCGCCGCCCGGCACCCGCGTGATGGCGACGGACTCTGCCAAGCAGGCCCACTACCTGCCCGCGATCCTCGGCATCGAGGCGTGGTTCGGCACGACGTGGGAGTGCGTGGATGCGGCCGTCACGGGCCGCTGGCGGGGGGAGCTCACGTGATCGAGCTGGTGGGGCGGGGTATCGTGCCCGGACGCGTGCGCGCGCCGGCGCTCGTCACGCGGGAGCCGATCTCCGGCTTCGGGGGTATCGACGTCGCGACCGGCACGGTGATCGAACCGCGGCACGAGCTGTTCGGGCAGTGCTTCACGGGTCGGGTGCTCGTCTTCCCCGGCGCCAAGGGCTCGTCGGGCTGGTCGGGGTTCTTCCAGAGCACGCGGCTCATGGGCACCGCACCCGCAGCCCTCGTCTTCGACGTGATCACGACGAAGGCGGTGCTCGGCGCCATCGTGACGCGGGTGCCCACGGTCGTGCAGGCTGCCCCTGCGCCTGTGGACACGATCCGCACGGGCGACCTCGTGGAGGTCGACGGCGACACCGGTCGGATCGTCGTGATCCGGACCGACGGGGTGGCGGTGCATTCCGGTGAGTGAAAAGGTGGTTGGACCCCGGCGTACTGGTTCGCAGACTCGTCGTGTCGCTCGCAATGGCGTGAGCGGATCATCCCGACACAGGAGTCAGACATGATCACAGCAGTTCGTCGTCCGAAGACCCGCCGTCTGTCGCTGGTCGCAGCGTCGCTCGCGGTGGGCGCGCTCGCGCTCACGGGATGCGGCGGAGGTGCCGCGGAGGAGTCGGGCTCCACGCCCGGTGCCGGCGGGGATCTCGGCTCCATGACGGTGGTCACGTTCCTGCCCCTGGAGTCGTTCAGCTTCGGCCCGGAGATGTTCGCGTACTCGGGCGGCTACTTCGAGAAGCACGGACTCGACGTGACGCTCCAGCCGGTGCAGGGCACGTCCGCCGCGATCCAGTCGCTGCTCGGCGGCGCCACCACCTTGACCCGTGCGAGCACGGTCGACGTGTTCCCGCCGATGGTCGACGGACAGCCGATCCGCGCCGTGGGCACGATGGCGTACAAGTCGAACCTGCGCATGATCTCGGTCGAGGACGACCCGATCACGACCCCCGCCGACATGGAGGGCAAGGTCATCGGCATGGGCTCGATCGGCGGGACGAGCGAGAAGCTCCTGAACCTGACGCTGGACGACGCGGGCATCGCGGAGGACACCGTGACCCGCCAGGCGGTGCCCGTCACGGCGGCGACCCTGGAGGTCGTGCGTCAGGGACAGCTCGACGGCTACATCGTCAGCCTCGACACCTCCCTCGCCATCGGCCAGCAGAACCCGGATGCCGTCGTCGACGACGCCGGACTCGGCGACGCTCCCGACATCCAGACCTGGATCACGACCGAGTCGAACCTCAAGGACGAGAAGAAGGTCGCGCAGATCGAGGCGTTCATGGCCGCCATCCGCGAGGCCGTGCAGGACATGATCGACGATGCGCCGAACGACTTCGCCAACGTGCTGAAGACGCTGCGCGACAGCGGCGACTGGAACTTCCCGGCGCTCGCCGACGACAAGATCGCAGCGGCGGCGCTCGAGGTGTACACGACCCAGACCTGGATCGACGCCGACGGCGGCGTGCCGCTGCTGGAGAACGACCTGGACGCCTGGCAGGCGACCTACGACACCTACGTCAAGGCGGGGATGCTCGAGGGTGGCCAGAACCCGGGCGACTGGATCACGAACGACTACGTGCCCGCCGACTGAGCACGGGAAGGAACGATCATGAGCAACGACACCGTCGTCACGGCTGATCCGCCGCTGACTCAGACCGCGACGCAGCCCCGCCTGCGCATCCGGGGCGTCGGGCGCGACTTCCAGACCCGGGCGGGCGTGACCCACGCCGTGTCGGGTGTCGACCTCGACATCCAGCGCGGCGAGTTCGTCGCCCTGATCGGGCGCTCGGGATGCGGCAAGACGACGCTTCTGCGCATGATCGGAGGCCTGCTCGCGCCGACCGCGGGTTCGATCGAGGTCGACGGGCGCCACCTGTGGCGTGACGGCCGGGTCGAGCCGTCCGCCGTGACCCGGCTCGGGTTCGTGTTCCAGGAGAGCAACCTGTTCCCCTGGTTCTCCGTGCTCGACAACATCGCGCTGCCGTTGAAGCTGCGCGGTGTGGGCAAGACGGAGCGCCGAGTGCGTGCGGCCGAGCTCGCCGACCTCGTGGGGCTGAAGGGCTTCGAGCGTTCGTATCCGCGTGAGCTGTCGGGCGGGATGCGTCAGCGCGCCGCGATCGCGCGCTCGCTGAGCACCGAGCCCGACCTGCTGCTCATGGACGAGCCGTTCGGGGCGCTGGACGCGCTGACGCGCGAGCGGATGAACCTGGAGCTGCAGCGCATCGTCCTGCAGACCAACTCCACGGTCGTCTTCGTGACGCACGACATCCCCGAGGCGGTGTTCCTCGCGGATCGGGTCGTGCACATGACGCCGCGGCCGGGCCGCATCCGACAGATCCTGACCGTTCCGGACGCCAAGCCGCGCGACATCGAGTTGCAGACGACGCCCGGATTCAACGACATCGTGCGCAGCCTTCGCCACGACCTCGACGAGGAGGAATGAGCGCATGACCACCGTGCAAGCACCCCCGGACCAGCCGACCACCACCTCGGTCGTCACCCTCGAACGCCGGCGCGCCCGCGCCCGGACCATGAAGATCCTGCCGTGGATCGTGACCCCGGCCCTCGTGGTCGTGATCATCGGCCTCTGGCAGCTCTACGTCAGCGTCTTCGAGGTGAACCCGTTCGTCTTCCCGCCGCCCGCGGCGGTCGGCGAGGCGTTCGTCGCACTCGTGGCCGACGGCAAGACGTGGGCGGAGGCGGGCGTCACCGTCACCGAGATCCTCGTCGGCTTCGCCGTGGCCGTCGTCCTCGGTGTCGTCGTGGGCGTCGTGCTCGGCAAGCTCCCGTGGCTCGAGGTCAGCATCCGCCCGCTCATCGTCATCGCCCAGGTGGCCCCGAAGGTCGCCTTCGTGCCCCTCTTCGTGATCTGGTTCGGCTTCGGGATCACCTCCAAGATCGTCCTCGCCGCGCTGCTGGCGTTCTTCCCCGTCATGCTCAACGTGCTGCTGGGCGTGCGGTCCGTCGAGCGGGGACAGCGCGAGGTGATGCGCAGCCTCAACGCCTCCAGGGCGCAGACGTTCACGCAGCTCGAGATGCGCAGCCTGCAGCCGTACCTGTTCGCCGGGATGGAGGTCGCGATCGTCCTCGCCACGATCGGCGCCATCGTCGGCGAGTACCTCGGCGGCAGCGTCGGACTCGGCGCGATGGTCGTGCGAGCAATGAACTCGCTGGATGCGGCGCGCACCTTCGCGCTGATCCTGCTGCTCTCGCTGATCGGTCTCGTGCTGTATCTGATCGTCAACGAGGCGAAGCGGTTCTTCATCCCGTGGCACGAGTCGGTCTACGGCCTGCGCGAGAACCTCTGATCCGCACATCCCCGACGCCGCGCCCTCGCCACGGGCGCGGCGTCGGCGCGCGTCGTGGGAAGGTAGCCAGGTGACGCAGGAGGACAGATCGCGCGACCGCATCCAGAGCGTGGAGCGCGCCGTCGCGGTGCTGCGCGCCTTCGGCGGACACGACGCGACCTCGAGCGTGAGCGAGCTGGCGGCGCGCGTGCAGCTGCCGAGGCCCGTCGTGCGCCGCATCCTGCTCACCTTCGAGCACATCGGCTACGTGCGAAACCAGAACGGCCGCTGGGCGCTGACCGCCCGCATCCTCGAGCTCGGCGCGGGCTACTTCGCCGCCTCGTCGCTGCCCGAGATCGCCCAGCCGATCATGGCGGAGATCGTCGCGCAGACGGGCGAGACCTGCAGCATCGGGGAGCTGGACCTGCCCGACGTGATCCACGTCGCACGCGTCGAGGAACGGCGCCCGCTGCCGGATGCGGTGCGGGTGGGCACGCGCCTGCCGGCGCACGCGACGGCGGTGGGGCGCGTGCTGCTGGCGGATCTGCCCGAGGCGGAGCTCGATGCCTACCTGGAGCGCCCGCGTGAGGTGTACACCCCGCTCACGATCGTCGAGACCGATGCACTGCGCGAGCGCCTGCGGCAGGTACGCGTCGACGGCTACGACGTGTCGATCGAGGAGCTGCACCCCGGGATGATCGCGGCCGCCGTACCGATCGTCGTCGCGGGGCGAGCCGTGGCGGGACTCACGGTGTCGTCCACCACGCTGCGCTCGCGGGAGGCGGCGCTGCGCGAAGAGATCGTCCCCGCGCTGCGCGACGCGGCCGGGCGCATCGCCGACGCCTATCGTGCGGCGAATCCCGGCGCGTACCGCACGCCGCCCGCGGCCGGCTGACGCTGTCTCAGCGCGCCGAGACGGGCGTCGGCGCCACCATCTCGGCCGTCGGCTCCTCGGTCCCGAGGTAGGCGCCGTCGGCGATCAGGCGCGCCTGGAGCGCCGTCACGTCCACGTCGCCCACGGCGACACCCGCGCCCAGCGCGAGCGCGGCCGCGGTACCGGCCGCCTGGCCCATCGCGAAGCAGGGGCCGGTGACGCGCCCGGAGGACTGCCCGCCCTGCGTCATCGACGCACAGCGCCCCACGACCAGCAGGTTCGGGACGACCTGCGGGACCAGCATCCGGTACGGCAGCTGGTTGAAGCCTCTGCTGTCGGCGGGCGCGAAGCGGAACTCGACGTCTCCCGCGACATGCGCCTCGACCGGCCAGCCGTTCACACCGATCGCGTCGGGGAAGTCGGCGCAGCCGAGCACGTCCTGCTCGGTGAGCATGTAGCGACCGCGGATGCGGCGCGTCTCGCGGATGCCGATCTGCGGGGCGATGTCCACGACATACGACTCCTCGAAGCCGGGCGTGCGCTCGCGGATGAAGGCGAACGTGTCGCGCACCTGACGCCGCCCCTGCAGCTCGCCGTGCGAGAGCTGCCGCACGTCGGTGCCGTCGACGGCAGAGCCGTCGTCGTTGCTGAGCTGCGTGAGGTTCGAGCGCCACTCGAGCGGGTTGCGCTGCGGTCGCACGATGGGCTTCTTGCGGGGGAAGCGGTGCGTGCCGGCTGCCTCCGCATCCTCCATGAGGCGACGGATGGTGCGCCACGCCGGGCCCGCCTTCTCGTGGTCGACCCCGTTGATGCGGAACATCAGCGAGGGGTACAGCAGGTGCTCCGACCGCTCGAACGGCGCACCCGCGAAGGCCGCGATGTCGGCGTCGCCGGAGCCGTCGATGAAGACGGATCCGCGTACGGCCTGCCGGCCCGACTTCGACTCGATGACGACCGCGTCGATCGTGCCGTCGTCGGCGAGCACCGTGTCGACGGCGCTCGTGTGGAACAGCACCTCGGCGCCGGCCGAGACGAGCAGATCGTCGGCGGCGATCTTGTAGGCCGAGATGTCGAACGCCTGCGCCATGATGCGGTCGTCGACGCTCAGGTGCGGGTCGTTGAGGCCGTCGAGAGCGATGAGACGATCGAGCAGGTCGTCGGTGATGCCGCGGATGACGCGCATGTCGACTCCGTGCACGCGGGCGTGCAGACCGCAGAAGGTGCTCAAGCCGCCCATGGTCCCCGCGCCGCCGAGGAATCCGTAGCGCTCCAGCAACACCACGGAGCGTCCGGCGCGCGCGGCGGCCGTGGCGGCGAACAGACCCGCGGGTCCGCCTCCGACCACGACGACGTCGTATTCCCCGATGACGGGGATGCGGGCGGCGGGCAGGGTGATCGTCGAATCGGTCATGCGTCCTCCAGGCTCGGGGTCTCGGTGTCGTCTCGGTCGCAGAGCCCCGGTCGGGCGCACAGCACGGCGCCGCATCCCAGGGGCTGAACGAGGTGCTCGTACTGGTCGAGCATGCCGCCTCCGGAATCGCGGTCCACGGGAGGGCGGTACGGTTCGCGAGCGGCGAGCTCGGCGGCGTCGACGAGCAGGTCGACGCGTCCTTCTGACAGGTCGATGTCGATCACATCGCCGTCCTGGACCCGTCCGAGCGGCCCGTCGTCCGCGGCCTCGGGGGAGACCTCGCCGATCGAGATTCCCTGGTTGACCAGCCCGCTGAACTGCCCGTCGGTCACGAGCGCGACCTCGTCGGCCAATCCCCGCGCGTGCAGGGCGAAGATGAACGCGGAGGTCAGCCCCATACCCGGGGCGCCCCGCACTCCGATGCCCCGGATCACGGCCACGTCGCCGCGCTGGAGCCGACCGTCGCCGATCGCCCCGATCGCCTCCTCCCGGTTCGCGAACACGCGCGCCGGTCCGCGGAAGCGGTGCGGACCGGGATCCGGGACGGGGCGCTTCGCCACAGCGCCGCCCGGTGCGAGCGAGCCGCGCAGCACGGAGATCGCAGGATCCGTGCCGAACGGGTCCTCGAGCGAGCGGATGATGACCCCGTCCGGGGCGGGGGCGGCCGCCGCGTTCTCTGCCACGGTCGTGCCGGCGACGGTGGGCCGCTCGCCGTGCAGCAGCGGCAGTAACGCGCGCAGCAGCGTGGCGCCGCCTCCGGCATCGTCGAACTCCTCGATGAGGGCGGGCCCGTTGGGGCGCACGGACGCCAGCAACGGCGTCTGCCGGCCGAGCGTGCGGAACAAGCCCCAGACGTCGACGTCGACGCCGGCCTCGATCGCGATCGCCTGCAGGTGCTTGATGGTGTTCATCGACCCGCCGACGGCGAGCATCGCGCGCACCGCATCCTGGACCGCCTCGGCGGTGATGATGGAGCGCGGCCGGATGTCGCGGGCGATCAGATCGGCCATCGCGACAGCCGAGCGGCGCACGCTGTCCCACATCCGCGCGCCGTTCGCGCGGACGGGGGCGGCGCGGGGGACCGTCATGCCGAGCGCCTCCGCGACGACGTGCATGGAGTTCGCGGTCGCCATCCCGGAGCAGACGCCGGGACCCAGAATGGCGTCGTCCGCGAGGTCGATGAGGTCGTCTGTGGGCGCCCCCGTGACGGCCGCTTGCGCGGCGAGCAGGAAGACCTCTTCGACGTCCGCCTCTCGCCCCTCGGCCAGGCCCGAGTGCTGATAGCCGCACGGCACGATCACCGTCGGTACGTTCAGGCGCCCAGCCGCCATGAGGTGCGCCGGCGTCGTCTTGTCGCAGGAGCTGAGACAGATCATGCCGTCGAGCAGCGCACCCTCGACCGCCGCCTCGATGTCGTTCACGATCAGGTCGCGGCTGGGCAGGATGTAACGCCCCGCGCGCCCCGCGCTCGTGACGAAGTCGGAGGGGGCGGCGGTGCGGATCTCGAACGGCAGCAGGCCCTGCGCGCGGAGTTCTTTCTTGAGCACCGTGACGATGTCGTCGAGATGAGCGAAGCAGGCCGCGAGGTCGGACGAGGTGTTCACGATCGCGATCTTGGGGCGGTCGAGCTCCGCCGCGGGAATGCCGAGGGAGCGCCACTGCGCGCGCCGGGCGACCCCGAGCGCGGAGGTGGGAGGGAGATTGCTGCGCAACGCGGACATCCGTCGTCCTTCCAGTCGTCATCGACGCTCACCAGTGTACGCATTGCGATCGAATGCACGCAATGCGTACACTGGAGTCTCGTGCAAGCGGTGCTCCGATGACGGCGTCGCGGCCGCTGACCGCGGGTCTCGTCCTCGTGCTCGGTCTGCTCATGACCGCCAACCCGCTCGCAGCCAGCCTCTTCCTGCCGGGCCTCGGCGTGATTGTGGACGAACTCGACACGACCACCGCGGGCGGCCAGATGGTCTACACCGGGTTCCTGATCGGCGTCGCGGGCGGACAGCTTCTGATCGGACCGCTCTCGGATGCGACGGGCCGTCGCCCCGCGCTGTTGTGGGGGCTGGGGCTGCTCGCCGCATCCGCGGCCGCATCCGCTGCCGCAGGCTCGATCGAGCTGCTGGTCGCGACGCGCGTGGCGCAGGGGCTGGGGGCGGCCGCCGTGGTCGTGGTGGCACGAGCGGTGGTGGCCGATCTTGCGACCGGTGTCGCCGCAGCCCGTGCGTACAGCATCCTCATGTCCGTGATCGCGGCGGGCCCCTTCGCCGCGCCCATCCTCGGCGCGGCCGCGCTGCAGCTCGGCGGATGGCGGGCGGGCTTCGTCGTGCTCGCCGCGTTCGCCGCGCTGGCGCTGGCCGCGGCGGCCGTCTTCGTCCCCGAGAGCCTGGAACGCGGGCGGCGCCAGACCCTCCGCCTCGGCGCCATGGCTGCCAACTACGGGCGCCTGCTGCGCGATCGCGGCTACGTCCTGCCCGCCCTGTCGATGGCGTTCGGCTTCGCGGCGCTCGCGGTGCACTCCGCCGCATCCTCCTTCGTCGCACAGGAGATCCTGCACACCGGACCCTGGGGCTTCGCGCTCGTCTACGCGTTGTACGCGGGGTCCGTCCTCGCCGGCAGCACGATCAACGCCGTGCTGGTCGGGCGCTTCGGCGTGCGGCGGATGATGGCCGCCGCTCAGGGCACCGCGCTCGTGGCCACGACCGCGCTGCTGGTGTTCGCGCTGTGGGGGCCGTTCACGCTCGCGACCTTCCTGGTGCCGGTTCTCGTGAGCGGTGCGGCGGTGTCCGCGGTGCTGGCCGGTGCGAGCGCGCTCGCCCTGTCGCGGGCCCGGTTCGCGGCGGGCGCGGGAGCAGCGCTGATGGGCTCGACGCAGTACGCCGTCGCCGCCCTCGCGGCGCCCGTGGGCGGCATCCTCGGCTCCCACACCGCCGTTCCGATGGCGGCGGGCATGCTCGCCTGCCTCATCGTCAGCGCGCTGTGCGCCGCCCGTACCCGCCCGTGACAGGGCGGCTCGGACTGGCGGGGGTGCGGTGTGGTGCGGTGCGCGCGGTGTGTGGCGGTTGGTGCTGTGCGTGTCTCAGTTGTGCAGGTTATTGGTACGTGTGGCGTGAGTAAGTGAGACACGGATGCGGGTGGCGGCGGTGCGTGTCTCAGTTGTGCAGGTTTCGGGGGTGCGCGGCGTGAATAAGTGAGACACGGATGCCGGATGGTGCGCGCGTGGGGCGGGGCGGCGCCCCACGCGCGGCGGCGGGCCCGTATCCACGACGCGGGTGGCGGAGAAACATCCTGGCAATACGCGCCCGATTAGGCTCATCGCATGGGCGACTTGTTCGACGGCTACGGCTCCACTCTCGCGCCGCGCAAGACCCCGCAGGGGCTGCCCGCGTTCGACGAGATGTTCGGTCATCCCGCGCACCCCGGGGCGGCGGCGGAGTCGCGCAGCGCCTACCGCGAGCTCTACCAGGCGCTGGCGCGGATGACGCAGGAGGAGCTGCGCGGACGCACGGAGTCGCTCGCCTCCAGCTACCTCGCGCAGGGCGTCACCTTCGACTTCGCGGGTGAGGAGCGGCCGTTCCCGCTGGATGCGGTGCCCCGCATCATCGACTACGCGGAGTGGAGCGAGATCGAGGCCGGCGTCAAGCAGCGCGTCCGCGCCCTCGAGGCGTTCCTCGACGACGCCTACGGCCGCCAGAACTGCGTGCGCGACGGGGTGATCCCGGCGCGCCTGATCGCGTCGAGCCAGTACTTCTACCGCCAGGCCGCCGGCATCCACTCGGCGAACGGCGTCCGCATCCAGGTGTCCGGCATCGACCTCATCCGCGACGAGCACGGCAAGATGCGGGTGCTCGAGGACAACGTGCGCGTGCCCTCGGGCGTCAGCTACGTCATCTCCAACCGACGGGTCATGGCGCAGACCCTGCCGGAGCTGTTCCTCTCGATGCGGGTGCGTCCCGTGGGCGACTACCCCAACAAGCTGCTCGCCGCCCTGCGCGCCTCCGCGCCGCCCGGGATCGACGACCCCAACGTCGTCGTGCTGACGCCCGGCGTGTACAACTCGGCGTACTTCGAGCACACACTGCTCGCGCGACTCATGGGCGTGGAGCTCGTCGAGGGGCGCGATCTGCTGTGCATGGGCGGACGCGTCTTCATGCGCACCACCCGCGGGCCCAAGCGCGTCGACGTCATCTACCGCCGTGTCGACGACGACTTCCTCGACCCGCTGCAGTTCCGCGCCGATTCGATGCTGGGCGCTCCCGGGCTCATGCTCGCCGCGCGCATGGGCAACGTCACGATCGCGAACGCGGTGGGCAACGGTGTCGCCGATGACAAGCTGCTCTACACGTACACGCCCGACCTCATCCGCTACTACCTGTCGGAGGAGCCCATCCTGCCGATCGTCGACACGTGGCGGCTCGAGGACCCGGCGGCGCTCGAAGAGGTGCTCGATCGGCTCGACGAGCTCGTCGTCAAACCCGTCGACGGCTCCGGCGGCAAGGGCCTCGTCGTCGGCCCCGACGCCTCGCGCGCCGAGCTCGACACGCTCCGCAAGACCCTGCTGGCCGACCCGCGCGGGTGGATCGCGCAGCCGGTCGTCATGCTCTCCACCATCCCCACCCTCGTCGAGGACGGGATGCGGCCGCGCCACGCGGACCTGCGACCGTTCGCCGTGAACGACGGCGACGACATCTGGGTGCTGCCCGGCGGGCTCACGCGCGTCGCGCTTCCGGAGGGCCAGCTCGTCGTCAACTCGAGCCAGGGCGGCGGATCCAAGGACACCTGGGTCGTCGGCGGCGCGGCCCCCGGTCACGTCGAGTACGGACAGGGTCAGGGGCTGGCGGGGCTCGTGGCCGACCAGGCCTCGACGATCACGCAGGCCATTCCGATCATCACGGATGCGGCGCTCGAGGTCACTCCCGACGAGGTCGATCACTCGCCGCAGGACCGCCCGCGCTCGAACGTCGAGCAGCAGGAGCAGCAGCAGCAGACCCGCGCCGCCGCATCCGCCCCAGGGCATGTCCCACTTGCCGCAGAATTCGACCCCGAAAACTGCGGCAACCGGGACATGCGTTGCGGCAATCGGGACATGGAGGGGGGTGTGGAATGCTGCTGAGCCGGATCGCCGAGAGCCTGTTCTGGATCGGGCGCTACATCGAGCGCAGCGACGGCACCGCCCGCATCCTCGACGTGCACCTGCAGCTGCTGCTGGAGGACCCGTGGATCGACGAGGACACCGCGTGCCGCTCGCTGCTGGCCGTCATGGGATCCTCGCCGCCCGACGGCGTCGAGACGGTGACGCGCGAGCACGTGCTCGCACGCCTCGCCGTCGACCGCATGAACCCCTCGAGCATCCTCTACTCGCTGACCTCGGCGCGGGAGAACGCCCGCCGCGCGCGCGAGATCGTCTCGACCGAGCTGTGGGAGTGCCTCAACACGACCAACGCACGGATGCCGCGGCGACTGCAGACCGACAAGGTGCACGAGTTCTTCCAGTGGGTGCGCGAGCGCGCCGCCCTCGCCGTCGGTGTCGTCGATTCCTCGACGAGCCGCGACGAGGCTTGGCAGTTCTTCACCCTGGGACGATCGATCGAGCGCGCCGACATGACGGCGAGGCTCCTTGCCACCCGATCGCTGACCGAGGCGTCGGGTCCGTCGTGGACCACCATCCTGCGCTCCTGCGGCGCGTACGAGGCGTACCTGCGCACGTACCGCGGGATGCCGAGTGCGCGAAACGCCGCGGAGTTCCTGCTGCTCGACCGCCTCTTCCCGCGCTCGATCATCTACTCGATCTCGCGGGCCGAGGAGTGCATCTCGGCCATCGACCCGCGCGAGGACCGCGTGGGGCAGTCCAACCAGGTGCTGCGGGCGCTCGGCCGCATCCGCAACGATCTCGAGTACCTGCCGATCGGTGACATCCTGAGCGAGCTTCCCGCCCATATGCTGCGGGTGCAGACGGTGACGCGCGAAGCGTCCGACGCCATCCGCCAGCGCTTCTTCCCGACGCAGGCCGAGCCCAGCTGGATCGGAGAGACCTCATGAAGCGGCTGCGGATCGAGCACGAGACGGGCTTCCGGTACGGCGGCGACGTCTCGGCCTCCTACAACGAGGCGCGGATGCTGCCCGGCACCACCGAGAGCCAGTTCGTGCTCAGTGCGGCGCTCGAGATCGAGCCGTCGACCGCGGTCAACACCTACGTCGACTACTTCGGCACGCGGGTGAGCGCGTTCGACGTGCTCTCGCCTCACCAGGCGCTGACGATCACCGCGCGCTCCCTCGTCGAGGTGCGTCCGAGACCCATCGAGCACACCGGCATCACCTGGGACCGGCTCGCCGTCGAGGCAGCGCGGTCGCTCGAGACGGTCGAGCAGCTGACGCAGACGCACCGCACGCGCCCGCATCCCGAGGTCGCGGAGCTCGCGGCATCCTACGCGTCACGTCACGACGACCCGGGCCGCGCGGCGCACGAGATCTGTGTCGCGATCGGGGATGCGGTCGAGTACATGCACGGCGTCACGGGCGTGCACTCCACGGCGATCGACGCGTGGGAGGCGCGCAAGGGTGTGTGTCAGGACATGGCGCACATCGCGATCGGGGCGCTGCGCTCCGTCGGTATCCCGGCGCGCTACGTGTCGGGGTACCTGCATCCGCGTCCGCAGGCCGAGGTCGGCGTCGCGGTGACGGGGGAGTCCCACGCCTGGGTCGAATGGTTCGCCGGCGAGTGGACCGGCTTCGACCCGACGAACAACATCGAGATCGGCGACCGCCACGTGCTCGTGGGTCGCGGCCGCGACTACAACGACGTGCCCCCGCTGCGCGGCGTGTACGCCGGCCCGTTCAAGAGCAACCTGCACGTGAAGGTCACGATCACCCGCGAGGCCTGAGCCGCTCGCGCGCCTTGCCGTGGCCGCGGTCGGAGGATCGGCCGGATGTCGGAGGATGCGGCCCGAAACCTCCGACTTGGCCCCGGAACTCCGACGCAACGTCGGCGCCGCGGTCGACGCGCGTCAGGGGCGCGGGGCGCGGGCGGTGCGGGTCGGGCTGTGGCGGATGCGGCGGCGAGCGGCCGCATCCGGGAGGGTGACCGGGGCGGTCGCCGCGGCGACCTCATCGCTGAACTCCTCGGGGGCGACGACGCGCACGGGTCGGGTCTCGTCGATCTCGAAGCGCAGACGCGCCTCAGGATCCCGGTGCACGCGACCGGATGCGAGGAGCCAGGTGACGCCGATCGCGCAGCCGATGAGCCCCGCGACGGCGCCGACGTCGATCGCCGTGCGCGGGCCCCAGGCATCGGCGACCCAGCCGGCGATCGGCGCGCCGATCGGCGTGGCGCCCATGATGACCGCCATGTACAGCGCCAGCACGCGGCCGCGCAGCGCCGGGTCCGTCGTGGTCTGCACGTAGCCGTTCGCCGTGGTCAGGATCGTCACGGTGCTGAAGCCGACGAACACGAGGCTCACGGCGTAGAGCGGGTAGGTCGGCATCGCTGCGGAGATGAGCGAGAAGACGCCGAAGGCACCGAGAGCTGCGATCACGACCCGCATCCGGGCGCGATCGCGCCGCGCGGCGAGCAGTGCGCCCGCGAGCGAGCCGATCGCGAGGACGGAACTCAGCAGTCCGTACCCGTCGGCCTGCTGCCCGAACTGCACCGCCATGGTCGAGGCGAAGATCGGGAAGTTCATGCCGAACGCGGCGATCAGGAACACCATCGCGAAGATGACCTTGAGATCCGGTCGTCCCGCGACGTAGCGGAAGCCGTCGGCGAGGCGCGCACCGCCCGGCGCCCTCGTGCGCGGGACCAGCTCGCGTACGCGCACGAGCATGAGTGCGACGAGCATCGCGAGGAACGTGCCAGCGTTGACCATGAAGACCCAGCCGGTGCCCACGAGCACGATCAGCACGCCGCCGATCGCCGGTCCGAGCAGGCGCGCGGCGTTGAAGGATGCGGAGTTGAGGGCGACGGCATTGGAGGCGTCGTCGCGCGACACGATGTCGGTCACGAACGCCTGACGCGCGGGTGCGTCGAACGCGTTCGCGACGCCGAACGCCGCCGCGAAGCACCACATGAGCGGCAGTGTCATGACGTTCGTCAGCAGGAGGATGCCCACGGCCACCGCCAGCAGCATCAGCGTCGACTGGGTGACCAGCAGCATCCGTCGGCGATCGAAGCGGTCGGCTGCCCAGCCGGTGACGCTCACGAGCACGAGAGGCGGGCCGAACTGCAGCGCCATCGTGACGCCCATGGCCGTGGCGTCGTTGTCGGTGAGCTGCGTCAGCACGACCCAGTCCTGGGCGGTCGCCTGCATCCACCCGCCGATGTTCGACACCAGCGCACCCAGGAACCAGACGCGGTAGTTGAACAGCCGCATCGAGCGGAACATCGCGCTCATCGCTCGGCCACCTTCCGCAGGATCTCGGATGCGGCGTGCAGCGTCGCGCGCTCATCGGCGTCGAGCTCGTCGAGCGCCTCCTCGAGCCAGGCGTTGCGGCGACGCACGGTCTCTTCGACGACGGCGCGGCCCGCATCCGTGAGCACGATGTTGACCTTGCGTCGGTCGGTGTCGTCGCTGCGGCGCTCGAGGTAGCCCGACTCCTCGAGGCAGTTGACCGTGCGGTTCATGGACGGCGCGGTCACCCGCTCGCGCGCGGCGAGCTCGCCGAGCGTGCGGGTGCCGTTGACCTTGAGTGCCATGAGAACCGAGAACTGCCCGTCGCTCATCGTGTCGACCGCGCGCTGGGCGCGCAGGCGCCGGGCGAGACGGAAGACGGACATGCGCAGCTCTGCCGCTTCGGCGGCGCGGGGGGATTCGTCGGTCATCTCGATCCTTAGCATAGCTCATTAGTCTTGCTAAGGATCGAGATGGCTACCCCTTCTCGACCTCTTCTGGACGCCGCACGCCGAGGGTGAGGGTCGCCACCAGACCCACGGCGATGAATCCCGCCGCGGTGAACGCGGCGTAGCGGGTCCCGTCGGAGAAGGCCGTCTCGGCGGCGGTCGCGATCTCGGCCGTCTGCGGGTTCGCGGCCAGGCCCGCGATGGCCCCGCCCGCGGAGTCGACAACGCTCGACACGATCTCGTCGCGCTGGGATGCCGGCACTCCCGCACCGTCGAGCGAGCTCGCCAGCAGGCCGCCGGTCGAGGTGAACAGCACGGTTCCGAGGATCGCGACGCCGAGGGCCGCGCCGACCTGGCGGGAGGTGGACTGCGTGCCCGAACCCTGCCCGGAGAGCTCGACCGGCACGTCCTGCAGGATGACGCCCGTGAGCTGTGCGGTCGCGAGTCCGACGCCGAAGCCGTAGACGAAGAGCGCCGGCAGCAGCCAGCCCCACGCCGCATCCGGGGCGACGACGAGGCCGACCCAGACGACGCCGATGATCTCGGCGAGCAGCCCTACTCGCACGATCGTGAGGGGGGTGATGTGTCCGGATGCGGCGCCGGCGAATCCGCTCGCGACGAAGGAGCCGATCGCGAGAGCCAGGAGCACCAGGCCGGTCTGCAGCGCGTCGAAGCCGAGCACGAACTGCAGCCACAGCGGGAGTGACAGGATGATGCCGAACTCGCCCAGGGCGACCGTGAGCGCGACGAGGTTGCCGTCGCGGAAGGTTCCGATGCGGAACAGGGAGAGATCGAGCAGCGCCGCGCGTCCGCGGTGCACCCGGTGCACGCTCCACGAGATGAAGGCGACGAGTGCGACGACGGCGATCGCGAAGGCCACGGGCACGGGCGAGATCGAGAACGGCCAGGTGAACGAGCCGAGCGAGAAGGTGGTGTCGGTGTTCTGCCACCAGCCGTAGGTGCGCCCTTCGATGAGTCCGAACACGAGCGAGCCGAAGAGGATGACGGACAGGAGGGCGCCCACCCCGTCGATGCCGCGCCGGGCCGACTCCCGCGACTCCGGGACGGTCAGCAGTACGCCGATCACGATGATGACCGCGAGAGGCAGATTGATGCCGAAGGCCCAGCGCCACGAGAACGCCGTGGTGAGCCAGCCGCCCAGCAGTGGTCCGACGGCCGCCATGCCGCCGATCGTCGAGCCCCACACGGCGAACGCGATGCCGCGCTCCTTGCCGCGGAAGGTCGCGTTGATGAGGGAGAGGGTCGTCGGCAGGATCATCGCGCCGCCGACGCCCTGCACGAGTCGGGCGAGGATCAGCAGGCGTCCGTCGGGGGCGAGCGCTGCGCCGATGGAGGCGAGCGCGAACAGGACGACGCCGATGAGCATGAGCCGTCGCCTGCCGATGCGGTCGGCGATCGACCCGAACAGCAGGAGGAACGCGGCGAAGACGAGCGTGTACGCCTCCTGGATCCACTGCACCTCGGTCGAGGAGACGCCGAGTTCGTCGACGATCGAGGGCACCGCGACGTTCACGATCGTCGAGTCGACGATGATCAGCGACACGGCGACGCTGATGAAGACCAGGCCCGCCCAGCGACGGGATGACGGAGCGTCCATGATTTGTCTCGCTTTTCTAGCTTTCTCGACGAGAGACTACACCCGTCCGAGCCGCGCGCGACCCATAACATCGAGAGCATGCCGGAGTTCACCGACGCGCTCGGCGTCGCGATCGTCTATGACGTCCATCCCGCCCAGGGCACCGCGCGCGGTGTCATCCAACTGCTCCACGGCGTCGGTGAGCACGCGGGCCGTTATCCCGTGCTCATCTCCGCCCTCACCGCCGCGGGCTTCACGGTGTACGCGGACGACCACCGCGGGCACGGGCGCACAGGCCTCAAGCAGTGGGGGGATCCCGCGCGGCTCGGCCGGCTCGGCCGCGGCGGGCACCGGGCGGCGGTGGATGCCATCTGGCAGCTCACCCGCCGCATCCGCGACCAGAACCCCGACCTGCCGCTCGTGCTGCTGGGTCACTCCTGGGGGTCCTTCCTCGCGCAGATCCTGGTGAACCGGCATCCGGAGGCGTACGACGCCGTCGTGCTGTCCGGGTCGGCGCTGCGCCTGCCCGGCACACTGAACGCCGGCAACCTCAACGCGCCCTGGCGGCGCGAGGATGCCACGGGCACCGCCTGGCTCGCGAGCGACCTCTCGGTCGGACGCGCCTTCATCGACGATCCCCTCACCACGAGCACACCGCTGCTGAAGCTCTTCGGCCCCGTCGACGCCGCGCGGTTGTTCGGCCGTCCGCGCCGGAGCCTGGGCCGCGACATCCCGATCCTGCTCATGGTCGGGCGTGAGGACACCGTGGGCGGCCCCCGCAGCGTCCACAAGCTCGCCGCCGAGTACCGCGAACGATCCGGGCTCACCGACGTCACGACCCTCGTCTACCCGGGCGCGCGCCACGAGATCTTCAACGAGGTGATGCAGGCCGACGTGCGCGCCGACCTCCTGGCCTGGCTCGACGCCCGCATCCCCTCCCGCGTCTGAGCCGCCCTTCCTCCCGCGAGGGGACGGCGGCGGCGACGCGGGGGAGCGGGCGACCTAGGCTGAGAGCATGCACGGTGAGTACAAGGTCCCCGGGGGCAAGCTCGTTGTCGTCGATCTCGAGGTGCGGGAGGGGCGCATCGCCGACGTGCACCTCGCCGGCGACTTCTTCCTCGAGCCGGACGAGGCGCTGATCGACATCAACCGGGCGATCGAGGGACTCTCGGTCGAGACGGATGCGGCCGCGATCGCCGCCGCGGTGCGCCAGGCGCTTCCGGACGGCGCGCAGCTGCTCGGCTTCTCGCCCGAGGCGGTCGGCACGGTCGTTCGACGGGCGCTGGTCACCGCTCCCGGATGGAAGGACTTCTCCTGGGAGGTCGTGCACGACGCGCCCGTCTCGCCGCGGATGAACCTCGCGCTCGACGAGGTGCTCACCGCCCGCGTCGGCGACGGTCGCCGCAACCCCACGCTCCGGCTCTGGGAGTGGAACGAGTCCGCCGTGGTCATCGGCTCGTTCCAGTCGCTGCGCAACGAGGTCGACCCGGAGGGTGCGGCGCGCCACGGCTACGACGTCGTGCGCCGGATCTCGGGCGGCGGCGCGATGATGATGGGCGCCAACGCGATCATCACGTACTCGCTGTACGTGCCGGCATCCCTCGTGGCCGGCATGACGTTCGCCGACTCGTACGCGTTCCTCGACGACTGGGCGCTGCAGGCGCTGCGCTCGCTCGGGGTGGAGGCCACGTACCAGCCGCTCAACGACATCTCCTCCCCGCAGGGCAAGATCGGCGGTGCCGCGCAGAAGCGCCTCGCCAACGGCGGCGTGCTGCACCACGCGACCCTGAGCTATGACCTCGATGGCGAGGTCATGACCGAGGTGCTGCGCATCGGCCGCGAGAAGCTGAGCGACAAGGGCACGGTGTCAGCCGCGAAGCGCGTCGACCCGCTGCGGCGCCAGACGGGGCTGCCGCGAGAGCAGATCATCGAACGGTTCATCAGCACCTTCTCCACCATGTACGGCGCGACCACCGGGCATATCACCGAAGAGGAATACGCCGAAGCGGAGGCGCTCGTTCAGAGCAAGTTCGCGACGGATGCGTGGCTGCAGCGCGTGCCGTGACCGAACCCACCCGCGGAACCGTCGCCATCCACCACGGCGACAACCTGGCCATCGCGAAGGAGCTCCCCTCCGGAGCCTTCACGCTCGTCTACCTCGATCCGCCGTTCAACACGGGGCGCTCCCGCATCCGCGCGATCGAGACGGCGACCGCGTCCACCCCGGATGCGGTCTCGCGTCCTGGCTTCCGCGGGCAGGAGTACGCGCGCCTTCGGGGCGACCTGCGCGCGTACGACGACCGGTTCGACGACTACTGGGGGTTCCTCGAGCCCCGGTTGCTCGAGGCCTGGCGTCTGCTCGCCGACGACGGCACGTTGTACCTGCATCTCGACTACCGCGAGGTGCACTACGCGAAGGTCATGCTCGACGCCCTCTTCGGTCGCGAGCGGTTCTTGAACGAGATCGTGTGGGCCTACGACTACGGCGCCAAGAGCCGCCGCCGGTGGCCGACGAAGCACGAGACGATCCTCGTGTACGTGAAGGACCCGGCCCGGTACTTCTTCGACGCCGACGCGGTGGACCGCGAGCCGTACATGGCGCCGGGGCTCGTCACGGCGGAGAAAGCGGCGCGCGGCAAGCTGCCCACCGACGTGTGGTGGCACACGATCGTGCCGACCTCCGGCAGCGAGAAGACCGGGTACCCGACGCAGAAGCCCGAGGGCGTCCTGCGTCGGATCGTGCAGGCATCGAGCCGTCCCGGCGATGCCGTGCTCGACCTCTTCGCGGGCAGCGGCACGACCGGCGCGGTCGCCGCTCCCCTCGGCCGGCATGCGGTGCTCGTGGATGACAACGCGGATGCGGTCGCCGTCATGCGTCAGCGGATGCCGCGCGCCGTCCTCATCCCACCCCTGTCCCGCGAGGCCTGAGCCCGCGCTCGGGACCCGCGAGACTGCATCCGCGCCACGAGATCACGGGTAAACACCGTGATCTCGTGCTCGAGATGCATTCTCGCGGGAAAAGAAGGGGAGCGTCAGAGCAGCGCGGCCGTGCCGGCGTAGCCGTCTTCGACGACGGGGGAGTCGACGTCGAAGACCTGCGTGATGCCGGGGGCCTCGCGCCACGGCGTCCAGGGCGCCCGATGCTCGCGGATGAAGGCCACCGCCGTCGCGTGCATCCGTTCGGCGAGGGATGCGGGCGGGTTGGCTCCCGCGATCCGGGCCACGCCGTCCGCCTCGAGCCGCCCGAACCAGAACGGCACGTCGAGGCAGTGGCAGGCCCAGCCGATCGTCGGCGAGGGCCACGTGAACCGGTACGCCCACGTCGGGGCAGCCGACCGGCGGGCATCCGCCACGCGCGGCACGAGCGCGCCGAAGACGCGGTCGGTCACATAGCGCCCGAGCACGGCGGCGGTCCCCTTCGCGCGCGGGCCGGGGTTGTCCCGCAGGTAGGCGCGCCGCCGGCGGCGGTCGAGCCCCAGGATCGCAAGTGCCAGCCAGGCCGGGACGAGGCGGAGCTTCGGGGCGAAGGAGTCGGTCACCATCGTGAACTCGTCGGCCGTGGAGCCGATCAGCAGCGGCTTGTCGGCGCCGACGCCCGAGGCGATCGAGGTCGGGGTGTCGGTGCGGAGCAGCTCGCCGTCGACGGCGGGGCCCCACGCGCGCTCGGCGATCATCTCCCGCAGCGGTGCGAGCCGTCCGCGGTGCGGGGCGAGCTCGATCGTGCTCTGCAGGGCGTGCAGCCTCTCCTCGGGAACCGAGGCGAAACCGTCGAGATCGGCGCTCACTCCGGCCGCGACGGCCAGGCGGGCGGCGCGGGCGCGCGCCTCGTCGAGCGGAACATCTCCCAGGGCGCCGGAGATCGACCAGGCTGCCGCGAAAAGGTGCTGCGCCGCCGGCATCCCGAGCAGCGTCAGCACCGCCCCGCCGCCGGCGGACTGTCCGCCGATCGTCACCCGGGCGGGGTCGCCGCCGAACGCGGCGATGTTCTGCTGCACCCACTCGAGGGCAGCCATCCAGTCCCGCACGCCGCGATTGCTCACCGCGCCCTCGATCGCCCCGAAGCCGTCGAAGCCGAGCCGGTACGAGAGGGTCACGACGACGATCCCCTGGCGGGCGAACGTGTCACCGTCGTACCAGGGGCTCGCGGGCGAGCCGGAGATGTAGCCGCCGCCGTGAATCCACACGAGGACGGGGAAGCCGTCCGCCGCATCCGTGTCGGGGGTGAAGACGTTCACGTTGAGCGTCGCCTCGCCCGGCACGGACGGCTCGGGGATGAGGGTGATGCCGGTGTCGCCGCGCTGCGGGGTCGGGCCGTAGGAGGTCGCGTCGCGCACGCCGTCCCACGGTGCCACGGGCTGAGGCGCCGCGAAGCGGTTCGCGCCGACCGGGGCGGCCGCGAAGGGGATGCCGAGGAAGGCGAGGGAGCCCGGCCGGCGGACGCCGCGAAGGGCGCCGGTCGAGACGGTGACGAGAGGATCGGTCATCGCCGTTGCATCTGCCTTCCGGTCAGGGCGCTCTGAAACGCCGCACGGACGATCGCGGCCATGTCGACCGACGGATCCAGCAGCCACTGCAGCTGCGCGCCGTCCCACGCGGCCTGCACGAGTCGGCTGGCGGTGGCCGGCGACACCTCGGGCGTCATCCGGCCGGCATCCGCTGCCTCCTGGAACCAGCCGCGGAGGCCGTCGAGGAATCCGGACGTGCGCTCGGCGAAGTACGCGTGCGCCGGGTGTGCGGGATCGCTCGCCTCCACCGACATCCGCGCGAACAGGTGCACGAGCCCGGGCACCTGGGCGTTGTGCGCGATCATCCGCTCGTAGGCCGCGGGCAGGTCTTCGGCGCCCTCCGGGTGGTAGGCGCGCAGGTCGAGCTCGTCGCGCTTGCGGAGGATCTCGACGAACAGGTGCTCCTTGCTGTCGAAGTAGTGCAGCAGCCCCGCCTGGCTGAGCCCTACGGCATCAGCGATCTCGCGGACGGATGCGGCGCGGTAGCCCTCGCGCGCGATCACCGCGAGCGCCGCCTCGAGGATCTGCTCACGCCGGGCGACGCCCTTGGCGTAGGACCCCCGTTGCGTCATGTTCCCGAGGATATGCCGGAAACCGCTTGTGCGACGAAAACCGAGCGACATAAGCTTTTCGCGTCGGCGCGGAGCAGCGCCGCGATCACGAAGGAGCACCATGACGGATGTGTCCCCCGCCGAGCTGACGCTCGAGGAGAAGGCCTCGCTCACGAGCGGCCGCGATTTCTGGACGACCAAGCCGATCGAGCGGGTCGGGGTGCCCTCGATCATGATGACCGACGGTCCCCACGGACTGCGCAAGCAGTCGGCCGCGAGCGACCACCTCGGCCTCGCGCAGAGCGTCCCCGCCACGTGCTTCCCGCCCGCCGTGGGTCTGGGCTCGTCGTTCGACCCCGAGCTCGCCGAGCGGGTGGGCGTCGCCCTGGGCACGGAGTCAGCTCTGGAGAACGTCGCCGTGATCCTCGGCCCCGGCGTCAACATCAAGCGCTCCCCGCTTTGCGGCCGCAACTTCGAGTACTTCTCCGAGGACCCGATCGTCTCGGGCGTCATGGGCGCGGGCCTCGTGCGCGGCATCCAGTCGCGGGGTGTGGGAGCATCGCTCAAGCACTTCGCCGCGAACAACCAGGAGACCGACCGGCTGCGCGTCTCGAGCGACGTCGACCCCCGGCCCTTGCGCGAGATCTATCTGCGCGGCTTCCAGCGCGTGGTCGAAGATGCGCAGCCGTGGACGGTCATGTGCTCGTACAACCGCATCAACGGCGTCTACGCGTCCGAGGATCCGTGGCTGCTCACCTCCGTGCTCCGCGGCGAGTGGGGCTTCGAAGGGCTCGTCGTCTCCGACTGGGGCGCGGTCAACGATCGGGTCGCCGGTGTCGTCGCCGGGCTCGATCTCGAGATGCCCTCGAGCGGCGGCCGCACCGACGCACAGCTCGTCGCCGCAGTGAAGGACGGCTCGCTGGACGAGGCCGCCGTGGATCTCGCTGCCGGCCGCGTGCTCGATCTCGTGCGCAAGGCCGCTGCGCGACCGGCCGCATCCGGCGCGCTGGACGTCGACGCCCACCACGCCCTCGCCCGCGAGGCCGCGGGCCGCTCGATCGTGCTGCTGAAGAACGACGGCGACATCCTCCCGCTCGATCGCTCGCAGCGCATCGCCGTCATCGGCGCGTTCGCCGTCGAGCCGCGCTTCCAGGGCGCGGGCTCCTCGCTGATCAACCCGACGCGGGTGGATGCGGCCCTCGACGCGATCCGCGAGGCGGCCGACGGCGAGGTCGCCTACGCCGCCGGCTTCACCTTCGACGGCAGCGGGGATGCGGACGCGCTGCGCACCGAGGCGGTCGCCGCGGCCGCATCCGCCGAACGTGTCGTGCTGTTCCTGGGCCTTCCCGCCGCGGAGGAGTCGGAGGGCTTCGACCGCACGCACATCGATCTGCCGGCCGCGCAGCTCGCCCTCGTCGACGAGGTCGTGAAGGCGAATCCGAACGTGGTCGTCGTGCTCTCCAACGGCGGCGTCGTCGCGCTGCCCTTCGCCGAGCGCGTGCCGGCGATCCTGGAGGGATGGCTGCTCGGACAGGCCGGCGGCTCGGCCACGGCCGACGTACTCTTCGGCGACGTGAACCCGTCGGCCAAGCTCACCGAGACGATTCCGCTGCGCCTGGAGGACACCCCCTCCTACGGCAGCTTCCCGGGTGAGTTCGGCCACGTGCGCTACGGCGAGGGTCTCCTCGTCGGCTACCGCGGGTTCGACGCGAGCGGGAAGGATGTCGCCTTCCCGTTCGGCCACGGCCTCTCCTACACGAGCTTCTCCTACGGGGATGCTGCGGCCGAGATCACCGAGACCGGCGACGTGCGCGTTCGGGTCGACGTCACCAACACGGGTGACGTCGCCGGCCGCGAGATCGTGCAGGTCTACTCCTCGCTGCCAGGCTCGGCGGTGCAGCGGGCGCCGCGGGAGCTGAAGTCGTTCCTGTCGGTCGCACTGGAGCCGGGCGAGACGCGCACGGCCGAGCTGATTGTGCGTCGGAGCGACCTCGCATACTGGGACATTCGGGTCGACGGCTGGGTCGTGGAGCCCGGCGAGTACGTCTTCGACGTGGCCTCATCGAGCCGCGACATCCGCTCGTCCGTCGCGCTGCAGCTGGCAGGCGACGAGGTGCGTCCGCCGCTGTCGCGCGAGTCGTCGATCGGCGAGCTGCTGGACAACCCCGCGACGGCGGCGATCATCGGCCCGGCCATCACCTCGATGTTCGGTGACGACGCGGGGATGATCAAAATGATGGCGTCGTTCCCGATCGGCCGCCTGGCGGCGTTCCCGAACGCGCCCGTGAGCGAGCAGCAGGTCGACGAGCTGATCGCAGCCGGCAACGCCTGAGGTTCAGGATGCGGTGAACGGAGGGGATCCGGTGAGCGGAGGGCGTGCATCCCTCGAGGCGTCCTCCGCTCACCGCATCCCCACCGCTGCCCGGGTCAGTCGAGGCGGCGCACGTCGAAGAGCATCGCCTGCTGCGGATCGAGCGTTGGCAGCGGAACGCCTGCGGTCGCCAGGACGGCGCCCGCCAGCACGATCTCTTCCTCCAGTGCGCGGCTGATCCACTCCGGCGGCGCGACGTCGCGACGCTTCGCCATCCCGACCTCGGTGCGGATGCGGATGCCGTACCGCGCTGACGCATCGAGCCCGGGGAACGGGACGCGGCCGACTTGACCGTCGGCGGAGCTCGCCAGCCGAGCCCAGGTGAAGAGCGCGCGCGATCCGTCCTGCGCGACGATCCCGGTGAGCTGCGTCGCATCGTCCATGAGGTCCGCGTTGACGATGCGACCGGTGTGCACGAGAGGGCGCAGTTCGCGATAGAGGTCGGCCCAGGCGCGCGTCGCTGCCAGCTGTGCGTCGTCCTGGCGGGTGAGGTCCGCTTCGATCCCGGCGTGCGCGGTGAGCGCCGTGAGGAACCGGAACGACAGATCGGTGACGCGTGAGGTCGTGTGCGCTTCGGCGTCGCCCAGGTGCGAGCCGATCAGCTCGGGCGGAACAATCAGGCGCGTCCAGCGTTCGATCTGCGACCGCTCGACGGGATCGTTGCAGTCCGATGCCCAGACCCGGTCGGTGCGCTCCAGGATGCCGAGATCCACGCGCCCGCCTCCGGCAGAGCACGTCTCGATCTCGAGCGCGGGATGCCGGCGCCGCAGCTCATCGAGCAGCCGATACAGCGCGAGGGTCTGCGCGTGGACCGCGGGGCGGTCGCCGTCGGCGCGGTGCGCGACGGCCTCGAGCAGGTCGCGGTTGTGATCCCACTTGAGGTAGTCGATGTCGTACGTCGCGACCAGTGAGCTGATGCGCTCCAGCAGGTACTCCCACGCCTCGGGCCGGGCGATGTCGAGAACCTGCTGGTGGCGCGATGTGCCGCCCAGGCCCTCGGCGGGGGCGAGGATCCACTCCGGATGCTTGCGCGCCAGGTCCGAGTCCGGGCTGATCATCTCCGGCTCGAACCAGAGGCCGAACTGCATGCCGGCGGCGCGTACCTGTTCCACCAGAGGGCCGAGTCCGTCGGGCCAGACGCCCTCGTCGACGTACCAGTCGCCGAGGCCGGCGCGGTCGGATCGGCGGTGGCGGAACCAGCCGTCGTCGAGCACGAGGCGTTCGACGCCGACCTCGGCGGCGCGCGCGACGAGCGCGGACAGACGCGTCAGATCGTGGTCGAAGTAGACCGCCTCCCAGGTGTTGAGCGTCAGCGGCCGGGGCGAGGAGGGATGCGTGGCACGCGCGCGCAGGCGCCGGTGCAGGCGGTCGGAGATGCCGTCGAGGCCCGCATCCGACCAGGTGAAGATCGCGAGCGGTGCGTCATAGCGCTCGCCGGGGGCGAGACGGATCTCGCCGGCGCGCAGGAACTCGCCGACGCCGATGACCGAACGCAGCGCTCCCGCGCTCTCCGGCAGCCGCTCCGCGAGGTACTCGGCATCGCCCGAGAACGCGAGGTGCGCGCTCCAGAGCTCGCCGTGCCCGAAACCGAACCCGGGCGTTCCCAGTGCGAGCAGGAACGGTGAGTCGTGCCCCGGCTTGCCGCGCCTGGCACGCCGCACATGGCTGCCGTCGCGGAGGAGCCCACGCTGCGGAGCGCGCTCGCGCACCCACTTGCCGGAGAAGTCCAGCACCTCGCTCGCCCGCGCGGGAACCGGCATGAGGGCGCGTAGCGCCGCCAGGTCGTAGAGCGAGTCGGTGCCCTCGTCGCCCGGACGCGTGACGGAGAGGGCGACGCTCAGCACGCCGAAGCGATCGAGGGCGTACACCGCCTCGCTGTCGAGGCCCGTCACCTCATCGCGCATCAGGATGCGGACCAGACCGCCCCCCGCATCGGCGTGCGAAACGTGCGTGTCGATGAGGCGCGGGCGAGGCGTCGTGGCCGCGCCGGCAGCGTGGCCCTCCTGTGCCGAGGTGCCCGACCAGCCGTCGCGCTCGGTCGGCCAGATCGTGAACGCGCGCGCCGCATCCGGAGCATTGTTCAGGACGGCGGCCGCGCCCGTGAGACGCATGCCGTCGTCGAGACCGATGTCCGCGCCCAGGTCTGCTCCCCAGTGCAGGATGCGGGGGACCGGCTGGGTGAGCTCGATCAGCAGGCTCACCCCCGCCGCACGCAGGTGCGCCGTGGCGTTGTCATCGCGGTGCATCGCAGCTCCTTCGCGCGGGTGGGGTGGTCGCCGCTCTCAGGCGTCGCGGTGCGCGCCGGCCGACGGGGTCACGGTGAAGATCGTGGGGGCCGTGAACCCGGCATCGGCGAACGCGCGGCGCACCGCATCCGACACCGTATCGGTCCGGTCCGCATCGACGAGCGCGATGGCCGCGCCGCCGAAGCCGCCGCCGGTCATACGCGCGCCGATCGCCCCCGCGGCCATGGCGGCCTCCACCGCGGTGTCGAGCTCGGGAACCGAGATCTCGAAGTCGTCGCGCATGGAGGCGTGCGAGGCGAGCAGCAGCTCGCCGATGGCGCGCGGGCCGTGTTCGCGGAGCGTCCTGACGGTGTCGAGCACGCGCTGATCCTCGGTCACCACGTGCCGCATCCGCCGGAAGGTGACATCGTCGGTCTTCGCCTCTGCGTCGGCGAGATCTTCGACGCGCACGTCGCGAAGCGCCGGAACGCCCATGATCGACGCGCCGAGCTCGCACGACGCGCGGCGCTCGCGGTAGCCGCCGGTCGAGTGCGAGTGCTTCACGTTCGTGTCCATGACCAGCAGCTCGAGACCCGCGGCCGCGAAGCCGAGGTCGACGATCGTGGTGTCCAGCGTGCGGCAATCGAGGAAGATCGCCGCATCCCGCTCGCCGAGCATCGAGGCCATCTGATCCATGATGCCGGTGGGCGCGCCCACCGCCTCGTTCTCCGCGACGCGGCCGACCTTCGCGAGTGCGACGCGGTCCAGGCCCAGCTCCCACACGTCATTGAGAGCGGATGCGGTCGCGCCCTCGATCGCGGCGGAGGACGAAAGCCCCGCCCCCACCGGAACGTCGGACGCGATCGCGATGTCGACGCCGGTGACGCTCGCCGCATCCCGCCCCGAAGCAGCCAGGAGCGCCCACGCGACGCCGAGCGGGTACGTGGACCACTCGGGGACGTCGTCGCGGCCCTCGGGGAACAGCGCATCGAGCTGGTCGAGCGCGACCTCGACCGGCACCGGGTCGAACGTCGACACGACGCGGATGCGGCCGTCCTCGCGCAGGCCCAGCTGCACGTGCGTGCGGTGCTCGATCGCGAACGGCAGCACGAAGCCGTCGTTGTAGTCGGTGTGCTCGCCGATCAGGTTCACCCGTCCGGGGGCCGACCAGTGCCCGAGGGGCTCGCGGCCGGTCAGCTCGACGAACAGGTCGCGGGCGGCGGCGGCCGCATCCGTCTGGGTCACAGTGATACTCCTTCTACGGCCTCGCGCAGGCGTGCGGCGGCGGTCTCGGGCGGAACGTCGCCGATCCAGGCGCCCATCGCCGCCTCGCTTCCGGCGAGATACTTCAGCTTGTCGGCCGCGCGGCGCGGCGAGGTCAGTTCGAGGTGCAGGCGAGCACCCGCGCGTCCGGTGTGGACCGGAGCCTGGTGCCACGCCGCGATGTAGGGCGTCGGGGTGTCGTAGAGCGCGTCGACGCCGCGCAGCAGCCGCAGGTACAGCGGTGCGAGTTCGTCGCGCTCGGCGTCGTTCGTCTCGGCGAAGTCGGCGACGTGGCGGTGCGGCACGAGGTGCACCTCGAGAGGCCACCGCGCGGCGAACGGCACGAAGGCGGTCCAGTGCTCGCCGGTGAGGATCACGCGCTCGCTCTGCGACTCCATCTCGAGGATGCGGTCGAAAAGGTCGTCGCCGGTGCGCTCGAGCGCGGCCAGCAGTCGCTGTGTGCGCGGGGTGACGTACGGGTACGCGTAGATCTGCCCGTGCGGATGCGGCAGGGTCACACCGATCTCCTGCCCGCGGTTCTCGAACGGGAAGACCTGCTGGATGCCGGGCAGTGCCGAGAGTGCTGCGGTGCGATCCGCCCAGGCCTCGATCACGGTGCGTGCGCGCGTGACGGTCTGGGTACCGAAGGAGCCCGCGTGCTCGGGGCTGAAGCACACCACCTCGGTGCGTCCGACGGACGTGCGGGTGCGGCCGAGTCCGTACTCGGCGAGGTCGGCGAGGCTGCGCGGCGGGTCGACGGCCGCCGGGGCATCATCGGTCGCCGCGGCGAGGGCCGGGCCGAACGAGGGCGACTTGTTCTCGAAGACAGCCACGTCGTAGCGCGATGGGATCTCGGAAGGGTTCGTCGGCGTCTGCGGGGCGAGCGGATCGAGCTCGGCCGGAGGCAGGAACGCGCGGTTCTGCCGGTTGGCGGCGATGGAGATCCAGTCGCCGGTCAGCACGTCCAGACGCATCGTCGCGGTTTCCGGACGCGGTGCCAGCTCGCGGGCGTCGATGCTGCGCTCGGGCGGGAGGGTCGTGTCGGGGTCGTCGTAGTAGATGAGCTCGCGGCCGTCGGCGAGGCACGTGGGTCGCTTCACGACGCCCGCACCGAGGAGTGCGACATCCTGCTGAGGTGTGTTCACGATAACACGCTACATTTCAGGCGTGATATCGTCAACATGACGACGGGGGCGCGATGGTTCGGGTATCGATGGCGGATGTCGCCGCGCATGCGGGCGTCTCCGCCCAGACCGTGTCGCGTGTGGTGAATCAGAGCCCGCGCGTCGACCCGGCCACGCGCGCCAGGGTCGAGGCTGCGATGAGCGCGCTGGGCTACCGGATGCACCGCGCCGCACGTGCGCTGCGCACCGGGCAGACCCGCACGATCGGTCTCGTCGTGTCCACTCTCGCCTCGGTCGGCAACTCGCGCATGCTGCAGGCGATCGCGGAGGCCGCAGCCGTACGCGACTACGCGCTCGCGATCGTCACGGTCGCAGGCACCCGCGACATCGCGGAGGCCTTCTCGCAGCTGCGCGATCAGGGGGTCGACGGAGCCGTCGTCCTGAACGAGGCGACGCGACTCGCCCGCGGAGCCGAGCCGCCCGCGGGGCTCCGTCTCGTCGTGGTCGACTCGCCACCCGACGACCGCTTCACGATCGTGCAGACCGATCACGCGGGCGGCGCGAGGCTCGCGACGCGGCACCTGCTGGATGCCGGCCATCGCACGGTGCATCACCTGGCGGGTCCGGTGACCTCCTTCGCGGCGTCCGAACGCGAGCGCGGCTGGCGCGAGGCCCTCGCCGAAGCGGGCGTCGATGAGCCCGAGCCGGAGCGCGGCGACTGGACCTCCCGCTCGGGTTACGAGCGCGGCACGGCGTTCGCCGCCGCGTCCGCCGTCTTCGTCGCGAACGACCAGATGGCCCTCGGTCTGCTGCGCGCCCTTGCCGACGCGGGCCGACGTGTTCCCGAGGACGTCGCGGTCGTGGGCTTCGACGACATCGTGGACGCGAGCGAATACCGTCCGCCGTTGACAACAGTGCGGCAGGACTTCGACGCGCTGGGCTCTCGTGCCGTCGAGGTGCTCGTGCGCATGATCGAGACGGACGAGGCCGCATCCGCGCACTCGATCGGTGCCACACTCGTCGTCCGCGACAGCGCCTGACGCGTTCCGCAAACGCGTGACGCCCCGGGACGCGGCGGCATCCCGGGGCATCACTGTCGGTGCTACTTCTGGACCGGGATGGACTGCGACTCGAGTGTCTTGATCGTCGAGTCCTGACCCTTCTGCAGAGCGTCGGCGAGCGTTCCCGAACCCGAGACGGCAGCCTTGAAGCCGTCGGAGACGTCGGCGTAGGTCTGCGTCATCGTCGGGCCCCACACGAAGTCGGGGGTGACCTCGGTGGCCGCCTGAGCGAACACGTCGTAGATCTTCTGTCCGCCGTAGAAATCGACGCCCTCGGCCAGCGACGGGAGCTTCAGGCCCTCGGTGGTCGCGGGGTAGATGTTGGCGGCCTTGTTCAGCGCGGTCAGCGCCTCGTCAGAGGTGTTCAGCCACAGGGCGAACTTCGACGCCTCGTACGGGTGCTTGCTGCCCTTGAGCACGGCGATCGACGAACCGCCCCAGTTGCCGGAGACGGCGTCGCCGGCCTTCCACTGCGGCATCTGCGCGACCGACCACTTGCCGGACGTGTCGGGTGCGCCGCTGGAGATCGAGTTGGCGCCCCAGACGGCCGAGTTCCAGGTCCAGACCTGGCTCGAGTTGTAGGCGTTGTTCCACTCGTCGGTCCAAGCCGGGTACGTGCTGACGAGGTCCTCGGAGATGAGGTCCTGCCAGTAGTCGGCGACCTTGGTCGAGGCGTCGTCGGTCAGCGAGACCTTCCACCCGTCGGAGCCGTTGTCGAACCACTGTCCGCCGGCCTGCCAGACGAAGCCCGCGAACTGGTTGATGTCGGACTGCGAGAAGTTGGTGATGTAGCCGCCGAGAGCGCGGATCTTCTTCGCGGCCTCCTTGTACTCGTCCCAGGTCGTCGGCACGGGGATGTTGTTGGCTGCGAACAGGTCGGAGCGGTAGAACAGCCCCATCGGACCGATGTCCTGCGGGATGCCGTAGACGCCGCCGTCGAGGGCGACCTGGCTCCACGCCCAGCCCACGAACTGATCCTTGGCGGAGCTCACGTCGCCGCAGTTCGCGATGTTCTCGACACCGTCCTGCACGAGGAAGTTGGGGAGCGCGTCGTACTCGATCTGGCCGAGGTCGGGGGCGTTGCCGGCCGCGATCTGGTTGAAGAAGTTCTGGTAGGTGCCGCTGTTGCCGTTGGGGCCGGTCTGCACCTTGACCTGGATGTCGGGGTTCTCGTCGTTCCAGATCTTCACGACATCCTCGATGCCGGGGATCCACGAGGTGAACTCGAGCGTGACCTGACCGTCGGCCGGTGCGCAGTCGGTTGCAGCGGCGTCGCTGCCCTGGTCGCCGCCCGCGGCACAGCCGGCGAGCAGGAACGCCGACAGCGCGAGGGCTGCGACCGCCTTCTTTCTGGGGTGCTGCATTTCCATCCCTTTCTTGGTGGTGCGTCCTTCGGGCCTTTCCGTCGGACGAGGGCCGGGCGGTTCCTTCCGCCCGGAGTCTGGGGTCACTTGATGGCGCCCGCTCCGAGGCCGCCGCGCCAGAAGCGCTGCAGCAGCAGGAACGTCACGATCAGGGGGATCACCGACAGCAGAGCGCCGATGAGGACGAGTCCGCGCAGTTCGGGCAGCTGATTCAGCTGGTTGTTCCAACCGAACAGGCCGTAGACCACGGGGAAGAGCTCTTCGCTTCGCAGCATGATCAGCGGCAGGAAGAAGTTGTTCCAGATGGCGACGAACTGGAAGAGGAACATCGTCACGAGCGCCGGCGTCATCAGCCGCATGCTCACGGTGAAGAAGGTGCGGATCTCGCCCGAGCCGTCCAGGCGCGCAGCCTCCAGCAGCTCGTCCGGCACGGAGGATGCGGCGAAGATGCGCGCGAGGTAAACGCCGAACGGGCTCACGAGCGAGGGGAGGAAGACCGCCCAGAACGTGTTCGTCAGCTGCACCTGGCTGAAGATCAGGAACAGCGGCAGAGCGAGCGCCGTGGCAGGAACGAGCACGCCGCCGAGCACGACGTTGAAGAGGAACTCCCGCCCCGGGAAGCGGTACTTCGCAAGGGCGTACCCCGCCATGGCCGCCAGCAGCGTCGCGATCGCACCGCCGAGGCCGGCGTACAGCAGCGAGTTGCCGAGCCAGCGCAGGTAGATGCCGTCGCGGTAGGCGAACAGGTCGCCGATGTTCGCGAACAGGCGGAAGTCCGCGAACCAGAGCGGGTTGGTCGTGAGGATGTCGCCGGTGTCCTTGCTGGAGGCGACCAGCAGCCACCACAGCGGCAGCAGGAAGTAGACCGTGAACACGGCCATGATGAGCATCGCCGAGCCGCGCGAGACCAGGGGTTCGCGCACGCGACGGGTGGCGCCGGTGTTCCGGCGGGTGGCGACGGTGGCGCTCATGCGTTGCCCTTCCGCTGCATGTACTTCATGAATCCGAACGAGAGCACGAACGTGGTCACGGCCAGCACGACCGAGAACGCGGCCGCGAGGTTCGGGTTGGGGATGGATGCGGTCGCGTAGACCGTCATGTTCGGGGTGTAGGTGCTGGTGACCGCAGAGCTGAAGGAGCGGAACACCTGCGGCTCCGCCAGCAGCTGCAGCGTGCCGATGATCGAGAAGATCGCGGTCATCACGATCGCCGGCCGCACGAGGGGGATCTTGATCGACCAGGCGATGCGGAACTGCCCGGCCCCGTCCAGGCGCGCTGCCTCGTAGATCTCCGTCGGGATGGACAGCAGCGACGAGTAGATGATCAGCATGTTGTAGCCGACGTAGACCCAGGTCACGACGTTCGCGATCGACCACAGCACGAGATCCGCGCCGAGGAAGTCGACGTTCTTCGTCAGGGCGGTGAACGGCGACAGGTTCGGCGAGAAGAGCGAGCCCCACATGATCGCGGCGATGACGCCGGGCACCGCGTACGGCACGAAGAACGCGAGGCGGAAGAAGCGCTTGCCCTTGACCAGCGGCGAGTCCAGCAGCAGCGCGAACAGCAGTGCGAGACCGAGCATGACGGGCACCTGCACGACGCCGAACAGCAGCATCCGCCCGACCGAGCTCCAGAACGCCTCGTTCTGGAAGACGAGCACGTACTGCGCGAACCCCCCGAAGACCTGCTCGGCCTTGCCGAAGGTGCCCTCGCGGCGCACGACGAGGGTCGACTGCACGATCGCGAACAGGATCGGGGCGACGTAGAACAGGGTGAACAGGATGCCGAACGGCACCAGCAGGAACGCGATCGCCGCCTTGTGCGGCACCCGCGTCCGGCGCCGCGCGGGCGCGTGGGTGATGGTCACAGGGACTCCTCGATGATCCGGACGGCGCCGGCGGCCACGACCGCGGTGCCGTCGACCGGCTGGTCGGTGAGCAGATCGCGGCCGCGGGCATCGACGGCGACCTCGTTGTCTGAGTGGTTGATGACGAACAGATACGAGCCCTGCTCGCCTCGCCGGCGCACGACCTCGACGCCGGGGATGCGCGAGGCGTCGGGCTCGAGCCCGGCCTCCGCCGCCATCCGCGAGACGATCCCGGCGTAGGAGGACGCGTCCGGCTGGGTTGCGAGGTACCACGCGGAGCCCGTGCCCACGGTGCGACGGGTGAGGGCGGGCATCCCGCTCGCCGGGCCGTCGACGAACGTGTCGACGACCTCCGCATCCGTCGCCCGCATCCGCTCGGTCCACACGCTCCCGACGGCGCCCGAGTCGAGGCGCACCGTGTGCCCGGGCTCGAGCGGGGCGAACTCCTCCGCGGTGACTCCGAGCAGGTCGCGGAACGCGCCGGGGTAGCCGCCCAGGCGCACCGCGTCGCGCTCGTCGACGGTGCCGCTGAAGAAGGTGATGAGCACCGCGGCGCCGGACGCGGCACGGTCGGCGATGACCGCCGCATCCGCATCCCGCACGAGGTGGAGAGCGGGGACGACGACGAGGTCGTAGCCGTCGAGAGGGGCGCCAGGACGCACGACGTCGACCGTGAGACCCGCCGCCGTCAGCGCGGCGTGCGCGGCGTGCACCTGCTCGAGGTAGGCGAGCGCCTCGCTCGGGCGCCCCTCGCCCTCCGCGGCCCACCAGCTCTCCCAGCTGAAGAGGAGGGCGGCCTGTGCGTGAACCCGCGTGCCCACGACGGGCGCGAGCGCGCGGAGCGTGCGGCCGAGCTCGCGCACGCGCTGCCAGGCCTCGGTCTCGGTGCCGGCGTGGGGAACCAGGGCGGAGTGGTACTTCTCCGCACCCTGCGCGGAGGCCCGCCACTGGAAGAAGCAGATGCCGTCGGCGCCGCGCGCGACGTGCGCGATGACGTTGCGCAGCAGCTCGCCGTCGCTCTTCGCGAGGTTGTACGGCTGCCAGTTGACCGCACCGGTGGAGGTCTCCATGAGCAGCCACGGCGCGCCCTGGGCGAGTCCGCGGGTCAGATCGGCCGCGAACGATAGTTCGGCGCGGGGGAGCGGGAGGCGGTTGTCGAGGTAGTGGTCGTTGGCGATGACGTCCATCTCGCCCGCCCACGACCAGTAGTCGAGGTTGCGGATGTGGGCGGTCACCATGAAATTCGTGGTCACCGGCACCGCGCTCGACGCGCGGATGATGGCGGCCTCCGCGCGATAGAGACCGAGCTGCTCGTCGGAGCTGAAACGGTGGAAGTCGAGCATCTGGCCGGGGTTGCGCAGCGACAGGGCGCGGCGCGGGGGCAGGACGTCGTCCCAGGTGCCGCAGCGCTGGCTCCAGAACGCCGTGCCCCAGGCGTCGTTGAGCGCCTCGATCGTCTCGTAGCGGCGCTGCAGCCAGCCGCGGAAGGCGTCGGCGCTCGCATCGCAGTAGCAGAGCGCGTTGTGGCAGCCGAGCTCGTTCGACACGTGCCACAGGACGACCGCCGGGTGGCTCCCGTAGCGCTCGGCGACCCTGGTGACGACTTCGGCGGCGTAGGAACGGAAGACGGGGGAGCTGGGGCAGTAGGCCTGACGTCCGCCCGGCCAGGCGCGCACGCCGTCCTCCGACACGGGCAGGACCTCGGGGTGGATGCGGCTGAGCCACGGCGGCGGGGAGGCGGTGCCGGTGCCGAGGTTCACCCGGATGCCGTGGGTGTGCAACAGCTCGATGATGTCATCGAGAGCGGTGAAGTCCCACTCGCCCGGAGCGGGGTTGATGTCCGACCAGCCGAAGACGTTGATGGCCACGAGGCTGACGCCGGCCTCGTTCATCAGGCGGACGTCCTCTTCCCACACCGACCGGTCCCACTGCTCGGGGTTGTAGTCGCTGCCGAAGACGATTCCGTCTGCGGCGAGGGTGGCGAGATGGGCGGCGTCGGGCATCCCGTGGCGCTCCTTTGCGTGGCTGTGAACGTGCACACATTCGCGTGCGAAGAATCTCGGGCGAGAATCTGTGAACGTGCACAGATTGTCACGGTTCGCCGCATCCGTCAAGCGCAGCAGCGCCGATAGGCTGGCGCCCATGGCCGCATCCCCATCCGGACCCCGCCGCTCCACGGTGCACGACGTGGCGCGCGCTGCCGGGGTGTCCCGGGGCACGGTCAGCCGCGTGCTCAACGGCGGGTATGTGTCGGAGCAGGCGCGCGAGGCCATCCACCGCGCCATCAGCGAGGTCGGGTACGTGCCCAACACGGCGGCGCGCAACCTCGTGCGCCAGCGCACGCAGGCGGTCGGGTTCATCGTGCACGAGCCGCACTCGCTGTTCCTCGAGGACCCCAACATCGGCGGCATCATGCTGGGTGCCAACACGACGCTCTCGCAGGCGGACTACCAGATGGTGTGCGTCGTCGTGGACACCGCACGCGACACCGACCGGGTCGCCCGGTACCTCTCCGGCGGCTTCGTCGACGGTGCCGTCATCGTCTCGGCCCGTCACCAGGACCCCATCTCCGACGTCGTCGAGCGGCTCCGGCTCCCCGTCGCCTTCGTCGGCCACCCGCCCGGGATCAGCGGCGCCTGGGTCGGCATCGACAACCGCGGCGCCGCCGAGGCCGTCGTCACCCGACTCCGCGAGACGGGTCGCCGGCGCATCGGCATGATCGCCGCGGCCCTGGACCGGGACTCGGGCAGCGACCGCCTCGCCGGGTTCCGCGCGGCGCTGGGCGACGCGTTCGATCCCGCGCTGGTGGAACCCGTCGACCTGTACGCCTTCGCCGACGGTGCTGCCGGCATGGCTCGCCTGCTCGAGCGCGCCCCCGACCTCGACGGCGTGTTCGCCGCATCCGATGCCGTCGCAGCCGGTGCCATGCAGGCGCTCCGTGCGGCAGGGCGGAGGGTCCCCGAGGACGTCGGGGTGGTGGGCTTCGACGACAGTGCGTGGGCGACGCGCACGTCGCCCCAGCTGTCCACCGTGCACCAGCCCGCCGAGGGACTCGGCGCCGCCGCCGCCGCCGCCGTGCTCGCACAGCTCGACGGCGACCAGAGCGTGCGCACCGGCATCCTGCTTGACGCGCCCGTGGTCTGGCGCGACTCCGCCTGACGCGCGGGGTGGTGGCGACCGCATCCGTGCCCGAACTCCTGCAGAATCGCCCGTCGGGGGCGGATGCGGGGGCTGCACGCTGGTTGTGCAGGAGTTCGGGTGCACAGTTCGGCCGGAACGTGCCGGTGCCGGGGTTGCCCCGCCCGAGCGGGCCGGTGCTGGCTGAGTTGTGCTGGCTGGGGTGTCGGGGCGGCGCGGTCGGAGCTGATCCTGGCGCGGGTCGGGTGGTGGCGGCCGCATCCGTGCCCGAACTCCTGCAGAATCGCCCGTCGGGGGCGGATGCGGGGGCTGCGCGCCGGTTGTGCAGGAGTTCGGGCGCGCAGCTCCGTCAGCACCCGCACGGAACCGGCACCCGCACGGAACCGGCACCCGCACGGAACCGGCACCCGCACGGAACCGGCACCCGCACGGAACAGCAACGACCCGGAACCGCACCGCCCGGAAACCTGAAACGGGCGTCCGCGGCCGCGATCCGGAGGGATGCGGCGGCGGACGCCCGCTCGACGTGCGGTGGTCAGGCCCGGCGGCGGGCCTCCCAGCCCGAGCGCACCATCTCGTCGACCGAGTACCGGTTCGCCCACTCGAGGTCGCGCGCGGCGAGCTCGCCCGTGGCGACGATGCGGTCGGGGTCGCCGGCGCGGCGCGGGCCGACGACGGGCGTGAAGTCGATGCCGGTCACGCGGGCCATCGCGTCCATGATCTGGCGTACCGAGAGGCCGTTCTGCGACCCGAGGTTGTACGCGGCCTCGAGCGGCTCGCCCGCGGCGAGCCGGCGGGCGGCGACGGCGTGAGCGGCGGCGATGTCGGCGACGTGCACGTAGTCGCGCACGTTGGTGCCGTCCTCCGTGTCGTAGTCGTCGCCGTTGATCTGCGGGGTCTCGCCCGCGATCAGCTTCTCGAACACGATGGGAAACAGGTTGTGCGGGCTGGTGTCGTAGACCTCGGGGTCACCCGAGCCGACGACATTGAAGTACCGCAGCGAGGTGTGCCGCAGCGGCGCATCCTCGTCGGCCGTCGCGACGGCCTGGTCGCGGATGAGCCACTCGCCGATCAGCTTCGACTCGCCGTACGGCGAGGCCGGGCGCTTGGGCAGATCCTCGACGACCAGCGGCACGTCAGGGGTGCCGTAGACGGCGGCACTGGAGGAGAACACGAGCTTGTCGACGCCTGCCGCCGCCATCGCGGCGAGCACGACGCGCGTGCCCTCGACGTTCTGCTCGTACGTGTGCAGCGGGCGCTTCACCGAGACGCCGGCGTACTTGTACCCGGCGACGTGGATGACGCCGGTCACCTCATACTGGCGCAGGGTCTGTTCGACGAGGTCGCGCTGCAGGATCGAGCCTCGGACGAACGGGACGCCCTCGGGTACGAATGCGGCGTGACCGCTGGAGAGGTCGTCGAGCACGATGGGGGCGAGGCCCGCCGCCGTGAGGGCGCGCACCACGTGCGCGCCGATGTATCCGGCGCCGCCGGTCACAAGCCAGGTCATGTCATCCATCCTGCCCGAGTCGGGCGCTCACTCTTCACGGTGGCCGAGGTCGGGCTCGGCGACGAACGAGGCCACGGCCTTCGCCACCTGCTCGAGCTCGAGCACCACGATCTCGTTCTCGCCCGCGCGGGTCGCCGGCGCGGGCACGTAGAGCGTGCGCTGCGGGCCGTTGACCCAGTAGCGCCCGAGGAAGAAGCCGTTCACGAACGCGAAGCCCTTGCCCCAGGATGCGGTGTCCAGGTACAGGTCGGCGGGGCTCTCGAGCGGGAAGGTGCCGCGCAGCGCCGTGCGCCCGGCGATGGATCCGGATGCGGCCGCGCTGATGCTCGCGGCGATGCGCTCCACGTCGACGACGGTCCCCGTCCATCCGGTCAATGCGCTGCCGCCGAGGGTGACGGGGGCGATGAGGCCCTTGGTCTCGCCGAGGCGGTGGTCGTAGTTGACGCGGCCCTGGTCCTCCACGAGCACCGTGAGGTGTGCGCCGCGAGGGATCGTCAGGGTGCGCTCGTGCAGTGCCCGCGAGAGCCGTCCGACCGTGACGCCGTCGACCGACACCCATGCGAGGTCACGAACCTCGGCGAACGCGAGGACCGCGGAGTCGTCGTCTCCGAAGGCCGCCGCGGGCAGCGGAGCGTCGTAGCGGACGAGGGGTCCGAGCTGACCGAGGTCCTCGAACGTGCAGGGCTCGACGCTCGCGGGTCCGGCGGATGCGGGGAGCCAGTCGCCGGCCGCGGTGAGCGCGACGGACAGCTCGGGGGCTGCGGGACGCGAGGGCACCGACTCGGGCGGGACATCGGTGTACTTGGCGAGCACCTCGCGGAACGCATGGAACTTCTCGGTCGCGTAGCCGGACTCGTCCAGCGGGGCGTCGTAGTCGTAGGACGTGACGATCGGTGCGTAGCGACCCTTGTCGTTGGCGCCGTTCGTGGTGCCGAAGTTGGTGCCGCCGTGCAGCATGTAGATGTTCACGGACGCGCCGGCGGCCAGCAGGGCGTCGAGCTCGGCGGCGGATGCGGCGGCGCTGGTCGTGTGGTGCACCCCGCCCCACCAGTCGAACCAGCCGTCCCAGAACTCGGAGCACATGAGGGGGCCGGTCGGCTGGTGCTCGCGCAGGGTCGCGAGGCGCTCGGCGGCGCGCGAGCCGAACGAGCCGGTGAGGTGCAGTTCCGGCAGGCTGCCGTTGTCCAGCATCCACGGTTCTGGCTGGTCGACGGTGGTCAGCGGCACCGTGATCCCGGCTTCGCGCGTGAGGTCGGTGAGGATTTTCAGGTACTCCTTGTCGGAGCCGTAGGCGCCGTACTCGTTCTCGATCTGCACGAGCACGACGTTGCCGCCGCGGTCGATCTGACGCGGCACGACGATCTCGTACACGCGCCGCAGGTACTCGCTGACGGCCTCGATGTACTGCGGCTCCGAGCGGCGCAGTCCGATGCCCGGCGTCCGGGTGAGCCAGACGGGCAGTCCGCCGTTGTGCCACTCGGCGCAGATGTAGGGGCCGGGGCGCACGATGGCGTGCATGCCCTCGGCGGCGACGAGGTCGAGGAAGCGTCCGAGGTCGTTCCAGCCCGTCGCATCCCACTGGCCGCGCACGGGCTCGTGGGCGTTCCAGGCGACGTAGGTCTCGATCGTGTTCAGGCCCATGAGGCGGGCCTTGCGGATGCGGTCGGCCCAGTGATCGGGGTGGATGCGGAAGTAGTGCAGCGCGCCGGAGAGGATGCGGTGCGGCTCGCCGTCCAGCAGGAAGTCGGTCTCGCCGACGGTGAAGGTGCTCACGGTTTCTTTCGTTTCGTTCAGCGGGCCGCGCGCAGCGTGATGCGCGCCCAGGACAGCGGGGGAAGGGTGAGGTGCACGCGGGTGCCGTCGACGACCGTGGCGAGGGATGCGGGGGCGACGGGCTGCGCCTGGGCGGAGTTGACGGTGTGGCGGTCGCCGCCCTCGGGAACGGTGACCACGAGCGCGTCGGCGGCGGCGATCTCGCGGTCGAGATCGATCACGACCTCGCTTGCCTCGTCGAGGTCGCGGTGTGCGGCGAAGACGACGATCTCGTCGCCGTCGACGGTGGCGACCGCATCCACAGCTGCGACGGCGCCGTGCTTGGTGGTCTCGATCGACGCGCTCTCTACGGTCGGGACGACCACGGTGCCGTGGGCGGCGGCGGCCGTCAGCTGGAAGGGGAAGAAGGTCGTCTGCCGCCAGGCGGGACCGCCGGGCTCGGTGCGGATGGGGGCGATGACGTTGACCAGCTGCGCGAGGTTCGCCATGGAGACGCGGTCGGCGTGGCGCAGCAGGGTGATGAGCAGGGAGCCGACGACGACCGCATCCGTGACGGTGTAGTCGTCTTCGATGAGGCGCGGCGCGACGGGCCAGTCGCCGGTGAACACGCGCGGCTTGTCGACCTCGTTCCAGCGTGTCTGGTTCCAGACATTCCATTCGTCGACGCTGATGCCGATCGCGCGGGTGGAGCCGGTCTCGGCGCGCACCTCGTCGATGATCGCCGCGACGTCGTCGAGGTAGCGGCTGAGAGCTACGCCCGAGGCGAGGAAGCTGGCGGGGTCGCCCGGCGTCTCCTCGTAGTAGGCGTGCACGGAGATGTGGTCGATGAGCTCGGCGGTGTGGCGCAGCACGGTGCGCTCCCACTCGCCGAAGGTCGGCATCTCATGGTTGGAGCTGCCGGCGGCGACCAGTTCGATGTCGGGGTCGATGAAGCGCATGAGGCGGGCCGACTCTGCGGCGAGGCGACCGTATTCGTCCGCGGTCTTATGGCCGATCTGCCAGGGCCCGTCCATCTCGTTGCCGAGGCACCACAGGCGGATGTCGAACGGCTCGTCGCGGCCGTTCTGGCGGCGACGCTCGCTGAGTGCGGTGCCGCCGGGGTGGTTCGTGTACTCGAGCAGCTCGGCCGCCTCGGCGACGCCGCGCGTGCCGAGGTTGACCGCCTCCATGAGCTCGAGGCCCGCGGACTCGGCCCAGTCGGCGAACTCGTGCAGGCCGACCTGGTTGGTCTCGGTGGAGTGCCAGGCCGCATCCAGGCGCACGGGACGCTCTTCGCGCGGTCCGACGCCGTCCTCCCAGCGGTAGCCCGAGACGAAGTTGCCGCCCGGATAGCGCACGACCGTCGCACCGAGCTCGCGCACGAGCTCGAGCACGTCGGCGCGGAAGCCGTTCGCGTCGGCGCTCGGGTGCGCGCTCTCGTGGATGCCGTCGTACACGCAGCGGCCCATGTGCTCGACGAAGGTGCCGAAGACGCGGCGGGGGACGGCGGGGCCGTCGGCGTTCGTCGCGACGGCGATGCGGGTGGCGGAGGTCATGATCGCTTTCGGGTCGGGATGCGGCGAGGGGTGGGTCGGATCGGCAAGCGATGCGACCCACCCCTCGTCGGTGATTACTTGTTGACGCTGAAGCCCTGCTCGTTGCCGTAGCTGACGAGCTGGTCCTGCCAGGTCATGAGGCCCTCGTTGAGGTCGCTCTTGTTGGCGTAGGACTGGCCGACGGTGTCGCTGAAGATGCTGTTCGCGTACACCTGGAAGGGCAGGTACTGCCATCCCTTACGGACGTCGGATGCGGCCTGCACGAGCACCTGGTTGATCTGCTGTCCGCCGAAGTAGTCGCTCTTGGCGTTCAGGAAGGCGTCCGACTGCAGGTCGGCCGTGGTGGAGGGGAAACCGCCCGACTTCGCGAAGATGTCGATGCTCTCCTGGTCGTTGTTCAGCCACTTCAGGAAGGCAGCGGCCAGCGCCGGGTTCTTGCTCTGCTTGGTGACCGACTGGCCGCCGCCGCCGTTCTCGGCCGACACGGGGGTGCCGTCGTAGGTCGGCATGGGCGCGACGCGCCAGTTGCCCGCGGCGCTGGGCACCGAGGACTCGAGGTTGCCGGGCATCCAGGCGCCGATGATCAGCGTGGCGATGGAACCGTCACCGAGGCCCTTGAACCACTCGTCGCTCCAGCTGGAGGCGTCCGAGAGCAGGTTCTGGTCGACGAGCTGGTTCCAGGTGTCGGCCCACAGCTTCGAGCCCTTGTCGGAGAGGTCGATCTTCACGTTGGTGCCGTCGACCTTGAACGGCTGGCCGCCGGCCTGCCAGATCATCGAGGTCGCGAAGCCGGCGTCGCCGGTGTCGTTCGTGATCTTCTTGGTCGGGTCGGCCGCGGTGAGCTTCTTCGCGGTCTCGATGTACTCGTCCCAGGTGGTGGGAACGGTCAGGCCGTACTGGTCGAACACGGCCTTGTTGTAGAACAGCGCCATGGGGCCGGAGTCCTGCGGCAGGCCGTAGATCTTGCCGTCGAAGTCGACCGAGCCCCACGTCGAGGCGGTGTAGTCCTTCTCGAGGTCGCCGAAGCCGTACGACGACAGGTCGAGCAGGCCGTCGGTGAGAGCGAACTGCGGCATGGCGTAGTACTCGATCTGCACGACGTCGGGGGCGCCCGAGCCGGCCTTGATCGCGTTCTGCAGTTTGGTGTACTCGTCCTTGTTGGTGCCGGCGTTGACGACGTTCACCTTGACGTTCGGGTACTTCTTCATGAACGCGGCCGCCTGGTCCTCGGCGGAGGGCGTCCACGACCAGTACGTGATCTCGCCGCCGGCTTCGAGAGCCTTGTCGAGGTCGTCGGCGCTTCCGCCGCCGGAGGCTGCACCGCCGCCGCCGGCGCAGGCAGCCAGCGCGATGCCCGCGATGGTGGTCATGGCCACGACGGATGCGGCGCGACGCAGCACCGAACCCTTGCGCATGTGTGACATGGGACTTTCCTTCACTTCGTTGTTGTGGATGCCGGAGCAGGACGCGCCGGTGGTGAGGGGGAATCGGGTGTCAGACAGTGCCCCTCGTCACTGCTTGACGCTTCCGGCGCTCAGCCCCGACTGCCAGAACCGCTGCAGCATGAGGAAGGCGACGACGATGGGGATGATCGACAGGAGCGAGCCCGTGATCACGAGGTTGTAGATCGGCTCGGCGGCGGCACCGGTGGCCTGCGCGTTCCACTGGTTCAGACCGACCGTGAGCGGGTACCAGGCCGGGTCGCTCAGCATGATCAGCGGCAGGAAGTAGTTGTTCCAGGTGGCGACGACCGTGAAGAGCACGACCGTGACGATGCCGGGGGTGAGCAGCTTCACCGAGATCGTGAAGAAGGTGCGGAACTCGCCCGCCCCGTCCACGCGTGCCGCCTCCAGCAGCTCGGTCGGCACGGCGTCGCTGGCGAATACCCACATGAGGTAGAGGCCGAACGGGCTGATGAGCGAGGGGATGATGATCGACCACGGGGTGTTCGTCAGACCCATCTGGCTGAACATCAGGAAGGTGGGGACGGCGAGGGCGGTGCCGGGCACGGCCACCGCGCCGATGACGACCGCGAAGACCGCCTTGCGGCCCCGGAAGTTGTACTTCGCCAGGCCGTATCCGGCGAGGGTCGCGAGCAGCGTCGCGCCGCCGGCGCCGACGACGACGTAGAGCAGGGTGTTGCCGAGCCACCGCAGGAAGATCCCGTCACGGTAGGTGAAGGTCTCCACGATGTTGTCCCACAGGTGGAACCCGTTGCCGAACCACAGGCCGAAGGTGGTGAACAGGTCGCCCTGCTCCTTCGTCGCGTTGATCAGCAGCCAGAACAGCGGCAGCAGCGTGTAGAGGATGAACAGGCTCATCACGATGGTGAGGATGAGCGACTTGCGCCGCATGAACGGCGACGTGCGGGCGAAGGCGGGAGCGGTCATCGCATCTCCTGACGGGATCCGCGCAGCTGCACGACGTAGGCGACGATCGCGGTGATGAGGCCCATGATGATCGCGACGGTGGCGGCGTAGTTGTACTGCTGGCCGGCGAACGACAGGTTGTACGCGTACATGTTGGGCGTGTAGAACGTCGTGATCGTGTTGGGGGCCAGCGGCTTGAGGATGTTCGGCTCGTTGAAGAGCTGGAAGCTGCCGATGATCGAGAAGATCGTGGCGATGACGATCGAGCCGCGCAGCGCCGGCAGCTTGATCGAGAAGATCGTGCGCCAGGTGCCGGCGCCGTCGAGGGATGCGGCCTCGTACAGCTCGCCCGGAATGGTCTTGAGCGACGAGTAGAAGATCAGCATGTTGTAGCCGACGAACTGCCAGGTCACGATGTTGCCGATCGAGACCATCATCCATTCGGGCACGAAGGGTGTGATCACCTGGGCGCCGAACAGGTCGTTGATGTTGCCGGCGAGACCGAACTGGTCGCCGTAAATGTAGCCCCACATGAGCACCGCGACGACGGCCGGCACCGCGTAGGGCAGGAAGATCACGATCCGGTAGAAGCCGGAGGCGTGCAGGCGTGCGCTGTCGATCGCGAGAGCGGCGGCGAGTGCCAGCACGAGCATGATCGGCACCTGGATGATCAGGAACAGCAGCACGCGCAGGAAGCCGTCCCACAGCTTGGTGTCGGTGAACGCGGTGAAGTAGTTGTCGAGTCCGACGAACGCGTTGCCGCCCACGATCTGCTCGCGGAAGAAGCTGAGGTACAGCGAGTAGGCAAGCGGCGCCAGGAACACGAGTGCGAACACGATCGCGAAGGGGGCGACGAACAGCCAGCCCTTCTGGTCGACCGCGAAGCGCCGCCGCTTGGGTGTGCGCAGCGCGGGTGGGGGAGCCGCTGTGGTCGTCATCGTCCGATGCCTCTTCTGTGAACGCAATGCTCCGCAGAATTCGGGTTCCGCGGTATGTTGACGTAAACATAACTCCGCTCTCGCTAACATGTCAACGTCAACATCGAGGAGGATCCGGGCATGAGCCACGTCACGGCAGCAACACCGGGCGAACCTCGTGCGCGCCGTCGCGAAACCTCGATGGCGGATGTGGCGGCCCTCGCCGGCGTCTCCGGCCAGACCGTCTCGCGGGTCGCGAACGGGCGCGCCAACGTCGATCCCGACACCCGTGCCCGCGTCCTCGCCGCCATGGACGAACTGGGCTACCGGCCCAACAGCGCCGCGCGGGCGCTGCGCTCGGGCAAGTTCCGCTCGATCGGTGTGATCATGTTCTCGCTCTCGAGCTACGGCAATACCCGGACGCTGGATGCGGTCGCTTCCGTCGCCGCATCCGCCGGCTACTCGCTGACGCTCATCACCGTCGAGACGGCGTCGCAGTCCGATGTCTCCGGCGCCTTCGTGCGCCTGCGCGAGCATGCCGTCGACGGCGTCGTCATCCTCATCGAGTCGCATCGCCTCGACGAGTCGGAGATCGCCCTGCCCACGGGTTTGCCCGTCGTGGTCGTCGACTCGCACGCCGCCTACGCCTACCCCGTCGTCGACAACGACCAGGCGCAGGGGGCCCGCCTGGCCACCGAGCACCTGCTGGATCTCGGGCACGAGACCGTGTGGCACGTGTCGGGTCCGCTGGAGTCGTACGCGGCCGAGCGTCGGCGTGACGCGTGGCGCGAGACGCTCGAGCGCCGCGGTGCACCCGTGCCCGAGGTCGAGGTCGGCGATTGGACGGCCGATTCGGGGTACGAGATCGGCACACGGCTCGCGCAGGACGAATCGGTCACCGCGGTCTTCGTCTCCAACGACCAGATGGCGCTCGGGCTCGTGCGCGCCCTGCACGAGGCCGGTCGTGCCGTGCCCGACGAGGTCAGCGTCGTGGGCTTCGACGACATGCCCGACTCGGCCAACTACTGGCCGCCGCTCACCACCGTGCGCCAGCACTTCGACCGCGTCGGCTCGGGCGCCATCCGGGCCCTGCTCGCCGAGATCGAGGGCGAGGGTGCCAACGACCGCACGCTCGTGCCGACCGAGCTCGTCGTGCGCCAGAGCTCCGGCCCCCGCATCCGCTGACGCGCGCGCCCAGCGCCTGGCCGTAGCGGGTCGCCCGTCCCGCCGCGTGCGCCGGAACCCCCATCCCTCCGCGAGACTGCATTTCGAGCACGAGATCACGGGTAATGACCGTGATCTCGTGACGGAGATGCAGTCTCGCGGAGAGTGGCGAGTGGCGGATGCGCGCCGATGCGACGGCGTGACGCAGACGTTGTGCCGGCGACTGGGAATCCGCTATGTTTCGTGTTGACGTCAACATGTTTACGTCAACACGAAACACCATCCCCCCAGGGCTGCGACGACGCGGCCGGAAGGATCGACGATGAAGTCCCTCAGATTCCTGTCGCTGCTGTGCGTCGGAACCCTCAGCGCCGGCGCTCTCGTCGCGGGAGCCGCGGTGTCCCCGCCGCAGGCCCAGGCCGCGAGCAGCGTGCGCATCACCCCGAATCCCGCCGTCGCATCGGACCCGTTCGAAGGCTGGGGCACGAGTCTCGTCTGGTTCGCCAACGCGACCGGCGAGTACCCCACCGAGGTGCGGCAGAAGCTGTTCGACGCCGTGTTCGGTGAAGACGGACTGAACCTCAACATCGCGCGGTACAACATCGGCGGCGGCAACGCGACGGACGTTCCGTCGTACCTGCGTCCGGGCGGAGCGGTCCCCGGATGGTGGAACCCCGAGCTCGGGGAGAGCGACGACGACGGCGAGATCACCTCGAACTACGCCGACCGCGACCGCTACGCGGCCGCCTGGGACGGCGAGAATCCCGACCATTACAACTGGGACGCGGATGCCGGTCAGCGCTGGTGGCTGGACGCGCTCAAGGACAAGATCACCCACTGGGAGGCCTTCAGCAACTCGCCGCCCTACTTCCTCACGCAGAGCGGGTACGTGTCGGGCGGTATCAACAACGCGACGAGCGAGCAGCTCGCCCCCGAGGACATGGCGGCATTCTCGAGCTATCTCGTGAACGTCGTGGAAGAGCTCGAGAAGGCCCACGGCATCACCTTCGACACGTTGGACCCGTTCAACGAGCCCAACACCGACTACTGGCAGACCCGCATCCCGAACGGCGCGACGTGGCCCACCAGCGCCAGTCGTCAGGAGGGCGCCCACATCGGTCCGACGCGTCAGGACCAGATGATCAAGGCTCTCGCCGCGCGCCTGGCAGAGCCCGGCACGACGACCGACGTGAGCATCTCGGCGATGGATGAAACCAACCCGTCGAAGTTCGTGCAGAACTGGAACGGCTGGAGCGACGAGTCCAAGGGGCTCGTCGACCAGCTCAACGTGCACACCTACGGCACGGCTGACCGACTGATCGTCCGCGACATCGCCAAGGCCTCCGACAAGCCGCTGTGGATGAGCGAGGTCGAGGGCGACTGGAACGGCGGCAGCGGGTTCAACCAGACCAACATCGAGAACGGCATCGGAATGGCGACGCGCATCGTCGACGACCTGCGCGAGCTCGAGCCCACCGCCTGGGTGTTCTGGCAGCCGGTCGAGGATCTCTACAACATGGAGAAGGTCGAGAAGCTCAACTGGGGCAGCGTCTTCATCGACTTCGACTGCAACGCCGACGGCAACTCGGAGAGGCGCATCGCCGACGGCGACGCAGACCCCTCCTGCCAGGTGCTGACCAACTCGAAGTTCAACACGGTGCGCAACTTCACGCACTACATCGAGCCGGGCGACCGCCTCATCCCCACCGACGACACGCAGACCACCGCGGCCCTCACGGCCGAGGGCGACGGCGTGACGCTGGTGCACATCAACTCCGAGGCGTCCGAGCGCACGGTGCAGGTCGACCTGTCCCGCTTCGCCGATATCGCCCCCGGCGCCACGGTCACCCCCATCGTGACGACCGAGTCGTCGGCCGATGACGTCACCGACCATGCGCTGGTGGAGGGTGCCGCCGTTCCCGTCGACGCAGCATCCAAGTCGGCGACGGTGACGCTGCCGGCGAAGTCGGTCACGACGCTCGTCGTGTCAGGTGTCTCGGGCGTCGCGGCGGATGCGGCCGTCTTCGAAGACGGTGAGACCTATCAGCTCCTCGGGGTGCAGAGCGGCAAGGCTCTCGCGGCCGACCCCAACGGTCTCGCGATCCGCACCGGCGCGACGACCGCGGATGCGGCACCCGCGCAGGTATGGACCGTGCACTCTCTCTCGGGCGAGGGTACGAACCGACACCGCATCGCCCTCGAGGCGGGCGATGGGCGCTTCCTCGCCGTGAACGGCACGAGCACGACGCTGGTCTCGGCGGATGCGGCCGCCGCCGCATCCGATCCGGCGCTGCAGTGGATCCCCTCCACGACCGATGGGCGCACGTACTCGCTGCTGAGCGCGTCCGCTGAGCGCGTGCTCGATGTGAACGGGCAGGGTACGGCCGACGGCACGACGGTGGGAACCTGGACCTCGAACAACGGCGGCAACCAGCGGTGGACGCTCGCGTCGACGCGGGTGACGAGCGTCACGCCCGTCGCGGCCTCGACCGCCGTCGGTGAGGAACCCGAGCTTCCGGCCACGGTCACGCTGAACTACCGGGGCGGCGTGCAGCGCACCGCCGCCGTCACGTGGGACCTGACCGGCGCGGACTTCTCCGCTGCCGGAACCGTGCAGGTGCCGGGCACGGGGACGGATGTGTTCGGAGCGGACTTCGAGGCCGCCGCGACGGTCGAGATCGGGGCCTACACCGCCACGCGCCCTGTCTCGATCACGACGTACGCCGGTGCAACGTTGGAGCGCTTCAAGGCGGCGGCGCCCGCGACGGTGCCCGCCGAGGTGCACCTGGGCGGGACGGCGTACGACGCTGCGGTGACCTGGGACTTCAGCTCGCTCGACGATGCCGACTTCGCGCAGCCGGGCACGGTCACGGTTCCCGGAGCGATCACCCTGCCGGACGGCGCCGCGATCGAGGCGCGCCTGAGCGTCATCGTGACGACGCCGGGTACGCGCAACGTCGCCGGCGAGAGTCAGGCGTCGGCGACGTTCACCGAGAGCCCGAGCTACAGCGTCGACCGCACGAAGAACGGGATCACGACCGACAAGGGCTGGTCGAACTGGCGCTCCGGTGCGAAGAACACGCAGGACACCCTGACGTACGCGCTGAGCGCGACGCAGCAGGTGTCGAACGTGAAGGTGTACTTCTATCGCGACGGCACGGCGAGCTGGGCACAGTCGCTGCGCGTGGAGCACCGCACCTCCGGCGGCAGCTGGATCGCCGGCGAGGACATCGCCGTTCCGGTGCCGGACTCCGGTGCGCCCGTCGTCGAGGTTCCGCTGGGCGGGATCGTCGCCGACGAGGTGCGGATCGTCATGCAGGCCCGCGAGAACACGCACATGATCGTCTCCGAGGTAGAGATCAACGCGCTCGCGGCGTCCGCATCCAGCGTCGCCGACCTTGCACGCGTCACGGTCGACAGCGCGCTGCTCGACGGGTTCGATCCCGCTCGCGACGCGTACACGATCGACACGAACGGGGCTGCCTGGCCGAGGATCGGGGCGGTGGCGGTCGACGACGAGGCGACGGTCGAGATCGTGCAGCCCGCGGATGCGGGCGGCGCGGGATCCATCACGGTCACGGCCGTCGACGGCACCTCGCGCACGGTCACGATCACGGTGACGCGTCACGTCGTCGCGGGGGCCGTGTCGCTCTCGGGCGCCGCCGAGGTGGGCGCGACCCTGACCGCCCAGGTCGAGGACAGCGACCCTGTCGACGCCGCCCTCACCTACGCCTGGACCCGCGACGATCAGCCGATCGAGTCGGCGACCGCGGCCACCTACACCGCGACCGAGGCTGACCTCGGCCACGAGCTGCGTGCGGTCGTCACGGCATCCGCCGACGGCTTCGCCTCCGGCACGGCTACCTCGGCCGCCGTCGTGGTCGTCGCCGCTCCGGGCAACCCCGGCAACCCCGGCAACCCGGGCAACCCGGGCAACCCCGGCAACCCCGGCAACCCTGGTGAGCCTGGTGAGCCTGGCAACCCCGGTCAGCCCGGTAACCCCGGTGTGCCCGGGACAGGTGGGCCGCAGGCGCCGGCCGAGTCCGCGCTCACCGATGCGACGCGCGGCGGCATCACGGCGCCCAGCGCGGTGACCGCCGGGTCATCGGTCACGATCGGCGTCGGTGCGTCCCGTGCAGGCTCGTCGGTCGACGCGTGGCTGTTCTCCACGCCGATGCATCTCGGGACCAAGGTCGTCTCGACGGCGGGCGCGATCACGGTCTCGATCCCGGCGGATGCGCCCGCGGGTCAGCACCGGTTGGTCGTGACGGATGCGTCCGGCGCCGTCATCGGCTGGGTGCCGCTCGAGGTGCGTACCGCATCCGGTCCGCTGGCACTGACCGGTCTCGACCTCGGCCCGACCCTGCCGTTCGCCCTCGGGGCGCTGCTGCTGGGCTCGCTGCTGGTTGGCGTCTCCACACGCCGCCGCTCACCCGCGGAGTAACCACACGGAAAGGGGGGCGGAGCCGCACACCGGCTCCGCCCCCCTTTCGCGCGCACCCCGTTGCCCGTCCAAAGACCGCGAGACTGCATCTTCCGCACGAGATCACGGGTAAACACAGTGATCTCGTGAAGGAGATGCAGTCTCGCGGAGAAGGGATGCGGACGCGGGTCAGGCGCCGGAGAGAGCCTCGGACACCACGGCACGGGCCTCGTCCTGCACGTCGTGCAGGTGGGCTTCGCCGCGCAGCGACTCCGCATAGAGCTTGTAGACGTCCTCGGTGCCGGACGGACGCGCGGCGAACCACGCATCCGCCGTCACCACCTTGAGGCCGCCGATCGCCGCGCCGTTGCCGGGGGCGTGCGAGAGCTTCGCCGTAATGGGTTCGCCGGCGAGCTCGGTGGCGGTGACCGCATCCGGCGACAGCTTCGAGAGCGCTGCCTTCTGCTCGGGCGTGGCCGGGGCATCGACGCGCTGGTACACGGATGCGCCGTAGGTGTCTTCGAGCTCCGCGTAGCGCTGCGAGGGCGTCTTGCCGGTCACGGCGAGGATCTCTGCGGCGAGCAGGCACAGCAGGATGCCGTCTTTGTCAGTGGTCCAGACGGTGCCGTCCTGGCGGAGGAAGGATGCGCCGGCGGACTCCTCGCCGCCGAAGGCGACCGATCCGTCGAGCAGACCCGGGACGAACCACTTGAAGCCGACCGGGACCTCGTAGAGCGTGCGCCCGAGCGCCTCGACGACCCGGTCGATGATCATCGACGACACGAGGGTCTTGCCGACGGCCGCCTCCGCGGGCCAGCCGGGGCGGTGCGAGAACAGGTAGTCGATCGCGACCGCCAGGTAGTGGTTCGGGTTCATGAGCCCCGCGTCGGGGGTGACGATGCCGTGGCGATCCGCATCCGCATCGTTTCCGGTGAGGATGTCGTACTCGTCACGCCGGGCGACGAGAGCTGCCATGGCGTTGGGCGAGGACGGATCCATGCGGATCTTCTCGTCCCAGTCGAGGGTCATGAACTTCCACGTCGGGTCGACGTCGGGGTTCACGACCGTGAGGTCGAGGCCGTAGTGCTCGGCGATCAGCGCCCAGTAGTCCACGGATGCGCCGCCGAGCGGGTCGGCGCCGATGCGGATGCCGGCCCTCTTGATCGCCTCGATGTCGATGATGGCGTCGAGGTCGCGCACGTACGCCTCGCGGAAGTCGTACTGCGCGAGGGTGTCGCCGTCGATGTCGGCGTAGGGGGTGCGCTTCACGCCCTCGAGCCCGGCCGCGATGAGCTCGTTGGCGCGATCGGCGATCCACGAGGTCGCATCGGTGTCGGCGGGACCACCGTGGGGCGGGTTGTACTTGAAACCGCCGTCGCGCGGCGGGTTGTGGGAGGGCGTCACGACGATGCCGTCCGCACGCCCCGTGTCGTCGGCGGCGCGATCGCGGTTGTAGGTGAGGATCGCGTGGCTGAGGGCGGGGGTGGGAACCCACGAGTCGCGGGCGTCGACGCGCACGTCCACGCCGTTGGCGACGAGCACCTCGATGGCGGTTCGCTCGGCCGGCAGCGACAGGCCGTGGGTGTCGCGGCCGAGAAAGAGCGGACCGGTGATGCCCTGACCCGCGCGGTAGTCGACGATCGCCTGGGTGGTGGCGAGGATGTGGTTCTCGTTGAAGCTGGTCGACAGGCTCGACCCGCGGTGTCCGCTCGTTCCGAACACGACCCGCTGCGCGGGTACCGAGGCGTCGGGCTTCAGGTCGTAGTAGGCGGCGATCAGCTCGTCGATGTCGATCAGATCAGAGGGCTCAGCAGGCTGTCCGGCACGGCTCATGCCCCTAGTCTGCCGTGCCGGCAGGGTGTCGTCACTCTCCGCGCCCACAGCGGCCTCATTTCGGCTGTTCACCGGAGGCCGTCGGGTGCGGTCTAGGCTGAGTGCCCGTGAGCACCGCATCCGTCGACCGTCGTACCTACAGCTATCTGGGTCCGGCCGGAACCTTTACGGAGGCGGCCCTCGCTCAGGTCCCCGAGGCGCGCGGTCAGATCTGGCGTTCGGTGCGCAACGTCGGCGAGGCGCTCGCGGACGTCGTCGAGGGTCGATCGGATGCGGCGATGATCGCCATCGAGAACTCGGTCGACGGCGGGGTCTCCACGGCGCAGGACGCGCTGGCCACGATGCCGGGGCTGCGCATCATCGGCGAGTACCTCGTGCCGGTCAACTTCGTGCTCGTCGGCCGGCCCGGACAGCGCCTCGAGGACGTCTCGCTGGTCGCCGCGCACCCCGTCGCCTACGCGCAGTGCCTGCAGTGGCTCAGCCGAGAGCTTCCCGCGCACGCCCACCTGCCCGCATCCAGCAACGTCGCCGCCGCCCTGGGACTGCTCGACGGGACCAGCGATGCGGATGCGGCCATCGCCCCTCCCGGCATCCTCGAGCACCACGAGCTCGACCTGCTCGCGGAGGGCGTCGGCGACAAGAAGGACGCCGTCACCCGCTTCGTGCTCGTGGCCCGCACGGTGGCGCCGCCGGCACCCACCGGAGCCGACAAGACCTCGCTCATCGTGGAGCTGCCGGAGGAGTACCCCGGTGCGCTCATGGAGATGCTGGAGCAGTTCGCGACGCGCGGGATCAACCTGTCGCTGCTCGCATCCCGTCCGATCGGCGATGCCCTCGGCCGGTATCGATTCGTGATCGACGCCGACGGGCACGTCCTCGACGAGCGTGTGGCCGACGCCCTCATGGGGCTGCGCCGTTTCAGCCCGAAGGTGATCTTCCTCGGCTCGTACCCGCGGGCCGACCGCGCCATCAACCGCTACCCCGAGCGGTACTCCGACGACGTGTTCGTCGAGGCCCGCGACTGGCTGCGCGCGTTGGTCAGCGGAGAACCCGAGGCCTGACCTCCCCGCCTCGCGAGGCTCACCTGTCACAGATCGCGCCGCGGACGTCGATCTGTGACAGGGGAAGCGGTCCGACCGGCCGAAGCCTGACCCGGCGGGCTCAGGCGGCGAGCAGCGGCGTGAGCAGCTCGAGCGTCTGGACGCGCCCGCCCGCGGTGTCCATCGGCTCCGCGTCGTAAGCGCCGGCCACGGGCGAGACCATGATCTCGTCCACGCCATAGCGGGCCGAGAACGCGCGGAGCGCATCGGCGGTCTGCTCGGGCGCCCCGACGAACCAGGTGCGCCGGGCGTTGTCGATGATGTGCGCGGCGAGGTTGTCGTGCGCTTCCGCATCCCGCGCCTGCTCGACGGTCTCCATCGGCACCAGCGGGCGGCCGGAACGGATGCGGGACATCATGCGCAACTGCGGCAGCGCACGCTCCCACGCTTCGGTCTCCGTCGGAGCGACGACCGCGTTCGCGGTGACGAAGGTGCGCGGGCTCGGGTGTGCCTCGGAGGGCTGGTACTGGTCGCGGTACAGAGTCAGCGCGCGCTCGAGGCCGTCGCCGGCGAAGTGGTTCGCGAAGACGTAGGGCAGGCCGGATGCCGCGGCCAACTGCGCGGAGTAGTCGCTCGAGCCGAGCAGCCACACCTCGGGGAGAGTCGTCGCGGCCGGCGTCGCGTGCACGCTGTAGGTGTCGCCGGAGGTGAAGCGCACCGTGGCGCCCGCGTCGCTCGTGAGCGAGAGGATGTCGGAGATGTGCTGCGGGAACTGCTCCACATCGCTCGTGGTGCCGCTGCGGCGCAGCAGCTGGGTGATGACAGGGTCGCTGCCCGGCGCACGCCCGATGCCGAGGTCGATGCGGCCCGGCGCGAGAGCCTCGAGCGCCGCGAACTGCTCGGCGACGATGAGGGGCGAGTGGTTGGGGAGCATCACGCCTCCCGAGCCGACCCGCATCCGCTTCGTTCGTGCGGCAGCGGCGGCGATGAGTACGGGCGGGCTCGTCGAGGCGACCGCGGGCATGTTGTGGTGCTCCGCGAACCAGTAGCGGCCGATGCCCAGCTCGTCCGCGCTCTGCGCGAGGTCGAGGGATGCGGCGACGGCCTGCGCGCTGGTCTGGCCGGTGTGCACGGGAACGAGGTCGAGGACGGAAACGGTGATGCTCATCCAAGAGAGCAACCGAAGCGGCCGTGGGAGCATTCCCCGGCGACCCGGCGATGCTGAATATGGTGGGACTCATGCGAGGGGGAGCGATGCGTTGGTTGAGCGCGGCCGTGGCCGTGGTGACGGTGGCGGGCGTGGCGTGGTTGGGGTTCGCTCCGACATCCGCCGCGCTGTCCAACTGGGTGGGCTCGATCGAGTGCCGAGCGGTGCTCGCTCCGCTCGAGGGCGTGAGCCTGGTATCGAATCTCACGCCGCAGCAGAACGAGATCGCTGAGGAGTGGCTCGTCGCCGTTGGCTACCTGGACGATGGCCGGTCGCCCACGGCCGACCAGATGAGCTCCGTCGTATCGAACGTGCATGACGTCTGCGCCGACGCTCAGCGGCAGCGCTCGACGTGGATGCTGCTCGCCGCTGTCTTCGGCAGCGCGCTTGCGCTCGCGCTCGCACCGCGCCGTCGCACGCGAGAGTAGTGGTGTTCACGGCCTATGCGGGCCGCCGCATTCCGCGGTGCGCCGGATCGCAGCGGCGGTTACGGCTTCCAGGTCACGGGCTGCTCGGCGTAGGGGTGATCCTCGTCGGGGAAGGTCGCCGTTCGGCTGGTGCCGTTGAACTCGACGCCACCCAGATCGGCGCCGGTCGTCAGGGCGACCCAGCACTCCAGTGCGGTCCCGTCCTTCGGCTCGGGCAGCGTGAGCCCGCACGCGTCGGCGTCGCCCATCGCGACGTTGCCGACGTCGTTCGCGAGCCACCCTGCGAACGATCCGTCGGACTCCAACGGGATGAGCGGCACGGTTCGCGGCGTGCTGTCGTACTCGCTGACCGGTGTCCACGTGTACTGGACGACGATCGCGAACGGATGCCGGCTGGCCACCTCCGCCGTCTGCGCGAAGCCTTCGATGCGGTCGGCGTCGATCGGGTCCATCGACAGCACCGTCGCGCCGACGAGTTCCTCCTCGCCGCTCGCTCCCGGGACCTTCACCCACGCGGTGTCGCCGATCGACAATGCCGTGCCGGGCACGGTCGCCTCAGCCGGGGCGTCACCGACCTCGACGGGGGACACATCGGCGGCCGCCGAGCATCCCGCCAGGCACAGGGCGGCTGCGGCCAGGACAGGGAAGCTCACGCGGCGTGCGATGCGGGGCATGTCGGGTCCTTCCAGGGCGCTCAGTGCGCGGCAGCTTTGACGTTCTCGTACGCGTCCAGCGCGCGCCTGCGCGATGCCCCCAAGTCGACGAGTGGTTCCAGGGATGCGGAATCCGGAGCCCACTGCGAGACGTACAACCCATCCTTGTCGAACTTCTCCGCCTGGGTGAGGGGGTTGAAAATCCGGAAGTACGGTGCTGCGTCGGCGCCCGAGCCGGCGACCCACTGCCAGTTGAAGGGATTCGAGGCCGCATCCGCGTCGACGAGGGTGTCCCAGAACCACTGCTCGCCGTGACGCCAGTCGATCATGAGGTTCTTGATCAGGTATGAGGCGGTCACCATGCGCACGCGGTTGTGCATGGTCCCGGAATGCCAGAGCTCCCGCATCCCTGCGTCCACGAGCGGCACGCCCGTGCGCCCCCGTTGCCACGCCTCGAGGTGCGAGCGCTGCAGCCGAGGCCAGGGGAACGCGTCGAACGACCCGCGCAGGTTCTTGCGGGCCAGATCGGGGAAGTGGAACAGGGTGTGCCAGGCGAACTCGCGCCAGCCGACCTCGGAGAGGAAGCGCCCCGCATCCGCGCCGGTCGCCAACGTGTCGTGCCAGACGGTGAAAGGACTCAGCTCGCCCCAGCGCAGTCGCGGCGACAGCAGGGACGTGACGCCCGCGGCGGGCTCGTCGCGCGCGGTGTCGTAGCCCGCGAGATCGTCCTTCAGAAACTCTCGGAGCCGGGATCGCGCGGCGGGCTCGCCCGGCTCCCACGTCTCCCGCAGGCCCCCCGCCCAGTCGGGATGCGTCGGAAGCAGCTCCCAGTCGTCCAGCGCGTCGGATGCGGGCGGCCTGCCCACCCCGTCGATCTCCCGCGGCTCCGGCAGCGGCGCCCGCGGTGCCGGCAGATGCAGACAGGCGCGCCAGAAGGGCGTGAACACGGAGAAGTGCGTGTCGGAGCCGGTGCGCACGGTCCACGGCTCGAACAGCAGCGACGCCTGGAACGAGCGCACCTCGAGGCCGTCACCACGCAGGCTCTGCTTGAGGCCGGCATCGATCTCGCGTTCGGGCCCGCCGTAGCGGCGGTTCCAGAAGACCGCGCCGGCGCCCGCATCCGACACCAACTCCCGGAGCACGGATGCGGCAGCGCCGCGGCGCAGCACCAGGCTGCCGCCTCGCTCCCGCAGCCGCTCGCCGAGCGACGCGAGCGAGTGGTGCAGCCACCAGCGAGCGGCGCCGCCGAGGGTGCGGACACCCGGCGACTCCTCATCGAGCACGTACACCCCGACGACGGGTTCGCCGCGGTCGATCGCCGCGCGCAGGGCCGGATTGTCGGCCAGGCGCAGATCGTCGCGGAACCAGACGAGGGTGGGGCTGCTCACCCGCTCATCCTCGCGAACGGCCCGGAATCGGAGCCGAAGGGTTGACAGTCAGAGCCGGCTGAGGTCGTGCCCGGTGGGCACCGTCACGCGCAGCGCGCCGGCGTCGATGCGGCTCACGATCCGCACCGCCTCGCCGAACTCGTCGCCGTCGAGCTGCACCGGATGCGGCTCGGCCGCCGCGACCTCCATCGTCCGCCCGCGCATGTAGCGCACGGCGTTGTCGCGGGTGCGCAACTGCAGCACCCGGCGGCCGGCGCGGAACCGGCGCAGCACGCTGTTGTCCCACGCGACCCGGCGCCAGACGAACAGCCATCCCCACCACGCCTTGGGCTGGAACAGCACGACGTCCATGGTCCCGTCGGTCACCGAAGCCTCGGGGATGAGGGAGAGCCCCGCCGGCAGCGACCCGCAGTTCGCGTAGAGCACGCTCTGCACGCGGGCGGAGTGCAGGCGCTGGTCGCCGACCTGGTAGACGATGCGAAACGGCGCGGCCCCGACGAGCGAACGGGCTGCTCCGTCGACGTAGGCGACCCAGCCGACGCTCTTCTTCAGCGACGGACGGGTGTTGGCGATCATCGCCGCATCCAGCCCGATACCGCCCATCACGACGTACGCGTGGGTCTCGCGCGCGCCGTCGACGCGGTGCAGCTCTGCGAAGCCGACGTCGATCATCACGGTGTCACCGGTGAACGCGGTGGCGATCACGCGGTCGGCGTCGTCGAGCGGGAGCCGAAGGTTGCGGGCGAGGAGGTTCCCCGTGCCGCTGGGCACGATCGTCAGCGGAACGCCCGTGTGGGCGAGGGCCTCGGCGACCGCGCGCACCGTGCCATCGCCGCCGGCGACCAGCACGGCGTCCGCTCCCTGCGCGAGCGCCGTGCGCGTCTGGCCCTGGCCGAGATCGTCGGGGGTCGTCTCGAAGAACAGGGGCGCGCCCCATCCCGCTTGCTCGGCGGCGTGCACGACCTGGGCGCGCAAGCGGCGGGCGTCGACCTTCACAGGGTTGTAGACCAGCGCCGCGCGCCGTGCGGCGGCAGCATCCGAGGTCATGGTCACAGAGTAGGGCCGCGGCGGCGCCGGCGGATGCCGGGATGGCGCCGCTTCTGCGGTTGTCTCCGCATCCGCCCGCTCGCGCTCTGCATGTCCCACTTGCGGCACTTTTCGGGGCCGGTTGACTCTGCATGTCCCACTTGCGGCAGTTTTCGGGGTCGATTTCTGCGGGAAGTGGGACATGCCTTGCGGGAAGTGGGACATGGCGGGCGGAATCCGAGGCGCACACACCGCGTCTAGACTTCACGGGTGATCGATCTGGCCCTCCTTCGCGACAACCCCGAGCTCGTCAAGCGCTCCCAGGAAGCCCGCGGCGAGTCCGCGGAGACGGTGGATGCGGCGCTCGCCGCCGATCGCGAGCGGCGTTCGGCCATCACCGCGTTCGAAGAGCTGCGTGCCGCGCAGAACGCGCACGGTAAGCGGGTGGCCGCTGCTCCCAAGGAGGAGAAGGCCGCGCTCGTCGCCGAGGCGAAAGAGCTGAGCGCGCAGGTCAAGGCCGCGCAGGCCGCCGTGACCGAGGCGGAGGAGGCAGCCGCGGACGCTCTCGCGAAGATCGAGAACATCGTCATCGACGGTGTGCCGGTCGGTGGCGAGGACGACTTCGTGACCCTGCGCACGCACGGCGAGATCCCGACGTTCGACTTCACCCCGCGCGACCACCTCGAGATCGGGGAGATGCTCGGGGCGATCGACATGGAGCGCGGCACGAAGGTCTCCGGCAGCCGCTTCTACTTCCTCACCGGCGTCGGCGCGCGCCTCGAGATCGCCCTGATGAACCTCGCGCTCGATCGCGCGCTGCAGGCCGGGTTCACGCCGATCATCCCGCCGACTCTCGTGCGCCCCGAGGTCATGCGCGGCACCGGATTCCTCGGCAAGCACGCCGCTGAGGTCTACCACCTCGACGACGAGGACCTCTACCTCGTCGGAACGAGCGAGGTGCCCCTCGCCGGGTACCACATGGACGAGATCCTCGACCTCGGTCGCGGCCCGAAGCGCTACGCGGGCTGGTCCACCTGTTACCGCAGCGAGGCGGGCTCGTACGGCAAGGACACCCGCGGCATCATCCGTGTGCACCAGTTCAACAAGCTCGAGATGTTCGTCTACGTCGACCCGGCCGAGGCCGAGGCCGAGCATCTGCGCCTCGTCGAGATGCAGGAGCGGATGATGCAGGATCTCGGCCTGTCGTACCGCGTCATCGATGTCGCAGCGGGTGACCTCGGTTCCTCGGCAGCGCGCAAGTACGACATCGAGGCGTGGGTTCCGACGCAGGATGCGTATCGCGAGCTCACCAGCACGAGCAACTGCACGACGTACCAGGCCCGTCGCCTGTCGATCCGGTACCGCCCCGAAGAGGGCAAGACGCAGCCGGTCGCGACGCTGAACGGCACGCTGGCCACGACGCGCTGGATCGTGGCCATTCTCGAGACGCATCAGCGCGCTGACGGGTCGGTCACCGTGCCTGAGGTGCTGCGCCCGTTCCTCGGCGGTCTCGAGGTTCTGGAGCCGATCGCGTGAGTGGTGCGCGGCTGCCGGAGACCGGAGAGATCGAGATCGAGACGCCGGCTGAGGCCGCCGCGCTCGTCGAGGAGATCGCGACCGCGGATGCGGGCCGCATGCTGATCGTGCTCGACATCGACGGCACGGTGCTGCTGGAAGATGAGTCGCCGAGCCCGGGCATCGTCGACGCCGTGGCGGATGCGCGACGCGCCGGTCACGAGGTGATGCTCGCGACCGGGCGCAGCTGGGAAGCGACCCGCGGCATCCAGGAGCTGCTGCAGATCGCGCCCGACTACGCGGTGTGCTCCAACGGCGCGGTGATCATGGCGCGCGTGGGTGCGGCGGATCCCGCATCCCTCGTCTACGAGCGCAGGCACGTCGAGACCTTCGACGCGGCCGAGGTGCTGACGCTGCTGCGCGAGCACCTTCCCGACGCGCACTACCTCGTCGAGCTGCCCGACGGGCGCCGGGAGTACACCGACTACATGGACGACTGGAACCTCGACCGCGCGTCGAAGGTGGCGTTCGAGGATCTCGCGCGCCAGCCGGTGACCCGCGTCGTCGTGGTCTCGCCGGAGCACGATGAGGGCGACTTCGTCGAGCTCGTCGATCGCGTGGGGCTCAATCAGGTCTCGTACGCCGTGGGGTGGACGGCGTGGCTCGACATCGCTCCGAAGGGCGTCGACAAGGGCACCGCGCTCGCGCTGGTGCGCGACTGGCTCGATGTGGCGCCCGCGAACGTGCTCGTCATGGGCGACGGCCGCAATGACGTCGGCATGTTCGCGTGGGCGAAGCAGCACGGTGGCCGCGCGGTCGCGATGGGGCAGGGGCCGCAGGAGGTGCAGGACGCGGCGGGCGAGGTGACCGCATCCGTGCTCGACGGTGGCGTCGCCGAGGTGCTGCGCCGCCTCTGAGTCGCCGACGCGTCGACTAGACTCGGCCCGTTCGGCGCGTGCGATCTGCGCGTCGGGAGGGTTGTCCGAGCGGCCGAAGGACCCGGTCTTGAAAACCGGTGGGCAGCAATGTCCCGTGGGTTCGAATCCCACACCCTCCGCAACGATGAAAGCGGGCCCCGCAGGGGCCCGCTTTCATCGTTATGACGAGTTGAGCGGGTTCGAACGGAGTTGGGCCCACGCCGCCCGAGGCTCCGCGCGTCGCGCAGCGGCGCGTGGAGGGGGCGGTGGGGAGAATCCCACACCCTCCGCAACGATGAAAGCGGGCCCCGCAGGGGCCCGCTTTCATCGTTATGACGAGTTGAGCGGGTTCGAACGGAGTTGGGCCCACGCCGCCCGAGGCTCCGCCCGTCGCGCAGCGGCCAGGGGTATTGTTGGCGCGGCTTCAGGGCTTGTTGCCGGCGAGGATCAATGCAACGGACGATGGGGTAGTCATGGGCTGGTTTTCACGGTTGAAGAGCACCAAGACGTCGGGTTCCGTCGTCTCCGCTGTCCGGCGTGACCTGGTCGTTCCGATGATGTCGGGACAGGCCTGGATGGATGCCAACGAGGAGCTGTTTGCTCAGATCCCTGACTTCCCTGCGGGGGAGTACCCGGCTGCCACCGCCGTCACTGATGGGCTGTATGTCACGTACGCGGTTGATCCCGGTCCCTCATGGGAAGTCGTCAGCAAAGACAGTGTCCGTGCGTTCGGAGGAATTGACCTTCTGAAGTCCGTGGCCCTGGCGAATCTGCGGAATCGGGGTGATATTCACATCCAAGGCGCAGCGGGGCGGTTCGTGCTCACGGTCCCTGACGAACTGGATCTCAGCGCTTCGTTGCTTCTCGACCCCGATCGATGGCGTTCGGCACTCGGTATCTCTGGAGACATCATTGTCGGTGTGCCCACGCGCACCGTTGTCTGGGCATGCAGCGCCGATGACCACGAAAGCGTCGGTGACCTCGCACGCATCACGCAGCATGGCTTCGCAGCAGGGGAGGGTAAACCTGTTGCCCCGACGCTGTTCCGCCTCACCGGCACGGCGCTATCCCCTCACTCGCAGGTCGTGTAGCCAGCGGAGGGTCGAATCAATTCCGGTCGAATCCCTGGTTCTCGCCCGGTTATGCTGCAGCTTTCCTTTCGGTGCGCAAGTCGCGGAAATGCAAAAGCTTGATGTGTCATACTCCGTGGCTATGGCCAAACAGCATTTCACCCGACTCATCGACGACCTCGACGGCGAAGTTCTCGAGGAGGGAAAGACGATCCATTTCTCTCTCGAGGGGCGCTCGTACGAAATCGACCTTTCCGAGAAGAACGCCGAGAAGCTCCGTGAGGCGTTCGAGCCGTTCATCAAGGCAGGCCGCTCAATCGGTAGTGCGTCGCGCACCACGTCGCGCGGCCGCAGTGCGAAGAAGGACACGCGCGACCTCGGCGCCGTGCGCGAATGGGCCGCGGCGAACGGCCACGAAGTGAGCGCACGCGGACGAGTTCCCGCAGCTGTTCTCGAGGCCTACGACGCCGCACACTGATTCCCTTAAGCGAGAAGCACCCGGCCGCCCCTCGCGGGTTGAACCCCGGGTGCTTTTCCACAAGCAGTAAGAGGATGTGGGTCGGCGCGCCTAGCCTTTTCCTATGCCCGAGTACGCCGCATCCGCGGACACACGTAGGGCGCGTCGACGGGTTGTCGTCACCGCCGCTGCCCTGGCCGTGTCGGCGCTCAGCGCGTGCGCGAACGGGCCGCAAGAGGAGATCACGCCCGAGGCGTCTCGTCAGGCACTCATCGCCGTCGTCCAAGACACAGCGACACTTCTCGCCGCGGATGGCTGGGACGAGATCAGCCCGCCTGTCTGGGGACCTTGTTCCCTTGATTCTGACGAAGGCGCGAATGTCGCTTGGGCATACGCCCGCGAGCCGTTGACTGATCATGAATCCAACGCCAAAAAGGTCGCGGATTACTGGGAGTCGTTAGGCATGGCGGTGCGTATCGTTTCAGAACCCGCGTACTCGGTGTATGCGACGGGCGGTCCCGTTGACGGGTTGGCGTTCCACACGGAACCGGGTCTCTATGGGCTGTCAGGAACGTCGCAGTGTGTGCCCGGCGACGCGGTCGATCTGATCGACGAGCAGCAGGGTGAACGTCGGTGACGCTTATAGTGCAGAGGCCGAGGTCTGTCGTCTTCGCCGCGATGGCCGTATGTGCAGGGTTGATGGTCTCCGCGTGCGTGCCGGCCACCGGCGATCAGGCTTCTCCGGAACGGGCGCAAGATGACCTGGTGAATCTGGTCACGAAAACGGCCACCCTCGTGGATCCTGAAGGCTGGTCGGATCTCGGAAAGCCCTCCTGGGGCTCGTGCTCGGTGGACGGCGGGGACGGCGTGAGGGCATCGTGGTTCTATACCCGCGAGCCGCTGGCTGAACATACATCGAACGCCCAGAGGGTGGCGGACTATTGGGCCTCGCTGGGCATGAACGTGCGGGTCGTGTCCGAGCCGACCGTGTCCGTCTACGCCGAAGGCGCCGCCGCCGCATCCATCGCGTTCCACACGGAGCCCGGCCTCTATAGCGTCTCCGGCACATCAGTCTGCGTTCCCGGGACGCCCGAGGAGATGATCCGGCGCGAGGCGGGCCTCGAATGAACCGCGGCGTAGATCGCTGGGCGGGGGATCAGGCTCCAGGCGCTACCTTCTCGGTCGAGATGGGCAGTGGGCGCTTCGCAGCGCTGGTCGACAACGGGACCGAACTCCTGCAATTCCTGCTCAGCAGGAACGCGAATGGATGAGAAACGCGTGTCTGCAGGAGTTTGAGCAGACGGCGGTGCGCGACCACGCATGACGAGGCCCCGACGGGTGATCCCGTCGGGGCCTCGTCATGCGCTCAGGCTGCGCGGCGGCGACGCCGCACGAGGTAGGCCCCCGCGCCCAGCAGTGCGAGTGCTGCAGCACCGATCGCCCACAGCGGCGACGTGTCGACACCGGTCTGCGGCAGCGATCCGCGCTCCGCGGGCGCGGCGGGCGGGGCCGGCTCCGTGGTCGGGGGATCGGTGGGAGTGGGTGCGATCACCGTGGGCGTGAACGTGGCCGTCACCTCGGTGCCGCGCGTATCGGCCACGCGGTACGTGACCGGGGTCGCGGTGCCGACGAAGCCGGCCTCGGGGGTGAAGACGATGCGCTCACCGTCGAGGTTGTACCGACCCTGGCCCGTGACCGTCACGGACGTCACGGGAGCCGAGGCCGCCCGGGCGGACGCGTCGCCGGCCGCATCCAGCAGCGTCAGAGTCGCCGCATCCAACGGGATGTCGGCGTCGCCGGCGCGGTCGTTCGCGAGCGGCTCGACGCTGATCGGCTCGCCCGGAGCACCGGATGCGGTGTCGTCGACCGCGACCGGGGTCACCGCGACGAAGCCGTCACCGAGGTCGGCGACGAAGGACGCCACCCAGGCGAGCGCGGAGTTCCAGTTGACGGTGATCTCGTTCACCGACCACGCGCCGATGTCGTCGACGTAGCAGGCCTGCGGTGCGCAGCCCGCGAGCCACGCACTCGCGACCGGGTCCTGGATCGACGAGTTCGGTCCGCCTGCCACCGTGCCGATGGGCGGATGCGGCAGCTGCGGGTCGAGGGCGTTCGCGTACCACCGGCTGTGCTGGTTGCGCGAGTCGTTCGTGCCGTAGCCGGTGACGTAAGACTGGCCCAACACGTTGCGGCCGAACAGGTAGTCGTACGCCTCGATGACGGCATCCGCGTAGCGCGGGCGCTGTGTCAGATCGAACGCCGTCGCCAGCACCACCTGGTTGTTCAGCACTGCCGAGTTCGAGCCCCAGTCGTAGCGGCCCTCCTTCGGCGCGTAGGGCTGACCGAACGGCTGCGCCTTCTGGTCGGCGATGAGCTTCTCGGCCGCATCCACGACGGACTGACGGATGCGGTCGATGTCGGGGAGGTCCGTGCCGAACCGCGCGAGCTGCATGCGCCCGAGGGCGGCGACCTCACCCCAGTAGAAGCCGCCCGCCGTGAAGATGTCGGCGGTGTGCAGCGGGTTGTTCTCGACCTCGTCGCGGTAGCGGTCGCTGCCGGTCGTGAGGTAGAGCTCCGCCGCCGCCCAGTAGAACTCGTCGGTGACGGTGTCGTCGGCGTACGTGCCGCCGCCCACGCCGTCCTCCTCGGGGGCGAGCAGGTCCGGGTGCGCAAGGGCTGCGTCGTACGCGGTCTGCGCCGCCTCGAGCAGGCGCGTCGCGAAAGCCGCGTCATAGGGCTCGAACAGGCGGGATGCCTGCGCGGCCGTGGCGGCGAGGTTCAGCGTGGCGGCCGTCGACGGGCGGTGCAGCAGTCGCTCCTGCGGGTCGTCGTGCGGCATGAGCGGCAGGCCCGTCCAGTCGCGGTCGGTGACCTTGTGCCAGGCCATGCCCGCCAGCGGATCGCCCGCGGGCACCTGCATCTTCAGCAGGAACTCCAGCTCCCAACGCGACTCATCGAGGATGTCGGGGGTGCCGTTGCCGCGCTCGGGCACGGCCAGAGTCGAGTCGCCGAGAGCCGCCTGGGTGCCCGCGGGAAGCGAACGCTCGTACGTCGACAGCAGCTGGGCCACGGCGATGCCGCCGTTGACCACGTACTTGCCGTGGTCGCCGGCGTCGTACCAACCGCCCGTGACGTCGTGACGGTCGGAGCAGGTCCACCCGTCGGACCACGTCTGCGGCTCGAGGCAGCCGACATTGCTGTCGCCCTGGTTCGCGCCCTCGTTCAGGTGCCCCGCGGGTCGTGCGTACTCGGCCCCCGCGATGTCGCCGTCGATCGCGATGCCGGATCGGTTCGTGTAGAAGAAGCGCAGCGAGTCGGTGCGCAGCGACTGGAACACGTCGGCGGCGATGCGGAACGGGTGGCTGAGCTCCGCGCCGACGCGCAGCCGCATCCCGTCACCGGCCGTGGTGACGTCGGAGAAGTCGATCGTGTGCACGTCGACCCCGGCGCTCGCATCGAACCCGGCGGGCGTCGTCGTGCCCGTCGCCACGGCGGCGCCGTTCGCGTCCTCCAGTGTCCAGGTGAGCGGCTCGACCGCATCCGTCACGACCGTCGCACGCTTCGGTCCGCGCGGAAGGTAACCGACCTGGTTGACCTTCACCGCCGGGCCGGTGTCGGCCTGGTAGGTGTACTTCGTGCCCGTGAGCATCACGTCGTCGAAGCAGATGACCGTGCCCGCAGGCACGCCGCCGACGCGGAACTGCACCTGCGAGAGGTGGAAGGTGTCGGCGGGTGTCGTCTCGAACGTGTACGCGTAGGTCTGCGGCGAGGCTCCGACGGAGAAGGTGCGCTCGAGGAAGTCCTCGGTCGATGCGCCCGAGTAGGTGCCGACCTTGGTCGAGGCCGTCACCGGTGTCGAGGCGGATGCGGTGAAGCTGAGTCGGAAGGCGGTCTCGCCCGGCAGGGGGATGTCGTTGTGTCCGACGAGGACGTCCCACAGGTTGGCCGTGGCCTCGTCGACCGTGGCGCAGAGGTTGCTGTCGGGGTTCGACAGCGCGACGGGGCCGGCCGTCCACCACGGGCTCGTTCCGCTGTCGAACGTGGGGTTCGGCAGCAACTGGTCCGTACCCACCTCGGGCTCGACGGGATCCGGGTCTACAGGATCCGGATCGACGGGCGGCACGGAGTCCTCCTCGATGAGAGAGACGTTGTCGACGCAGAAGGTGGTGGGGGTGCTGTTCGCGCCGAGGCGGAACTGCAGGTCGGAGACGGTGCCTTGACCGAAGTCGCGGGCGGTGAAGGTGTAGCTGAGCGTCTGCCACGCGTCTGTGAGCGAGGCGGTCTGGCTGGTGTAGGTGCTGAACGATGCGTCGGCGACCTTCGGGGCCACCTGGGTCACGAGCGTAGCGGGATCGCTCGCGCGCACGTCGGCGGTGACGACGTAGTCGACGCCCGCGGTCAGCGGCATGTCGCTCTGCCCCACGAGGACGTCCCACGGGTTGGCCGTGGCGGGAACGTCCGCGCAGAACACCCCGCCGTCGGTGCGGAACGCATCGACCCCGGCGGACCACCAGGGCTCATGGCCCGTCGTGAACGTGCCGTTCTGTACGTACTCCGTGGGCGCCGCATGGGCGGCGGTGGGGAGAGACACGGCGCCGGCGGTCGCCAGTGCCCCGATCATCAAGACGGCAAGGTTGCGTCTCACGTGCCGCGTCGTCGCGCGCATTCAAGCTCCTTCGCTCTGGGAGCGCTCTCAGGGAGCGCTCCCACGGAACTTAGCAGAACCCATGCGCGCGTATCGAAAGATTTCGACACCTGTGGATCGCTCAGGCGACCGCCCGCCGGATCGATCGCACGAGGGGCTCGGTCGAGGCGAGCGAGGCCAGCACGAGCGCGACGCCCACGGCGAAGGTCCCGGCGATGATCACCAGCGACGTCGGCGCCAGTACGAGGGTGATGCCGATGACCGGCAGGCTCAGCGCGATGCCCGCGATCGCTCCGCCGAGCGCTGCCCAGCGCAGCGGGAGCAACACCGTGATGCGCCGGGCGCGGGCGAGGTCGGCCGCGGGGACACCGAGACGGTCGAGACCCACGATCAGCTCGCGATCCTCGAGGACGGATGCGGCCTGTGTCACCCCGACCGAACACGCCAGCAGTAGGAAGGCCGACGCGAGCGTGACGAGCACGCCCGAACGGATGTCGGCGAACACGGTACCGCTGCCGGCCGTGTCGTCGCCGGCCAGCGCGACCAGGCTCATCCCCGCCCCGCCGACGACCGCGATGAACGAGACCATCGCGATCGCGGAGACGCGTCGCCAGGCGACGGATGCGTGGGCGGCGAGTTCGCGCCCCGCGATCAGGTGCGCCGCATCCCCGGCGCGGCGTGCCATCGCACGTCCGCGCGCGGCGACGATCGGGGTGCCGATGAGATTCAGCAGGCCGAGCGACCCGGCGAACAGGGCCAGCAGCAGCGCGACCGAGATGGCGGGGCCGACCAGCTGCCCGATGGCCGAGAGGTTCAGGACGATGAGGGTGACGGCGGCGACGCCGATCACGCCCACGACCACCGCGGTACGCCGACGGGGTGCCGGATCCGAACGCCGGCGCACGCCGAGCGGTGTGAGCGCGACCCGGCGGAGCCCGAGGGTGGCACTCACGGTCGCGAGGGCCACGACCCCCACGAGCACGAGGGCGAGGACGTCGAAGCCGGCCCACACAGCGGCCGCGCCGATGGGACCGCCGAAGAACGGCAGCAGGCCCACGAGCGGCAGGACGGCAGCGTAGACGATCGCCCCCAGTGCGGCGCCGACGGCGGCCGTCGCGGCGGCTTCGAGTACCGTCATCGCCGCGACCTCGCCGGAGGTGGCGCCCAGCAGGCGCAGGGTCGCGAGGCGGTCGTCGCGCCTCCGGCTCGACAGTCGTGCCGCGGCGGCGCCGAGGGTCGCGAGGGGAACGGCCAGCAGCACGAGCGCGAGCACCGCGAGGATGCCGTACATCCCGGTGAACTCGCCCCCGCGGTCGTCGGTGAGGAACATGCGTGTGCCGCCGGCGACGATCAGCAGCAGTGTGGTCGTGGCGGCGAACGCGACGACAGGCAGCACGATGGCCGCGCGGGACTGGCGCGACGGCCGAGCGAGTAGGCGGGACAGTGTGAGCGTGCGCCGCACCGCGCCCTGCGTGGCGACCGCGCTCATCGCTGCACCTCCGACACCGACGCGGCGTCGAGGATGTGGCCGTCCCGCATCCGGACGACGCGATGGCAGCGGGCCGCGACGTCGGGGTCGTGGGTGACGACGACGAGGCTGCGGCCCTGACCGACCGTGGCATGCAGGAGCGCCGACATCACCTCAGCCGAGGTGGCCGAGTCGAGAGCTCCCGTGGGTTCGTCGGCGAAGACGAGCGGTGCACCCGTCACCTGCGCGCGGGCGATCGCCACCCGCTGGGCCTGGCCGCCCGAGAGCTGACCGATGCGGCGGTCCTCCATGCCGGCCAGTCCCAGGGCGTGCAGCCACCCGGCGGCGTGCTGCTCCGCGTCACGCCGCGGCACGCCCTGCACCAGCAGGGGGAGGGCCGCGTTCTCCAGAGCGGTGAGCTCCGGCAGCAGCAGGTGCTCCTGGAACACGAAACCGAGCTGGCTGCGACGGATGGCGGAGCGTCCCTTCTCGTCCATTCCGACCAACTCGACCGGATTGTCCTGACCGAGGCGGACGGACCCGCCGTCCGGGGCGATGACCGCGGCGAGGCAGTGCAACAGGGTCGTCTTCCCCGACCCCGATGCACCCATGACGGCCACGGCCTCGCCCGCGGCGATCGTCACATCGACGCCCGCCAGGGCTGTGAGCGTGCCATAGCGCTTCACGAGATCGCGCGCGACGAGAACAGGGCGAGAAGATGAGGGAGCGTGCATGTCTTCGAGCATCGTCGGCGGATGCGGCCATGTCGTCGGCCTCGAGCATCATCCGCATCATCCGCGGGGATGATCGCGGCCGTGTCGCGGGATTGATACACAGGTGCGACCCTCCTGCGACCGGCGGGCCGCGCCCTCTCGATACGGTCAGTGCATGAGCAGCACCGTCCCCCGCATCCTGGCCCTCGTCGCGGCTGTCGGCGTCCTGGTCGCCGGATGCGCCGCCGAGCCCCGCCCGGCTGCATCCGCCCCGGCCGCCGCGAGCACGCCCAACGCGTCCTCGATACCGACTGTGCCGGTCGTCGCGGGATACGCGGCCGGCGAAGTGCCGCCGGTCCCGCTGTTCACGATGCCCGATCTGTCGCTGCTCGACAGCTCGCTGGGCGGCTTCGCGATTCAGCTGGACCGTCAGATCGAGCCGCGACCCGGCATCGAGGTACGTCCCGCCGCCTGCGGCGACGTGACGGAACGCGCGAGCGCGCAGGGGTCGGTGCTGCTGTACGGCGACGGTTCGGGAACCTTCACCGGACCCGACGGCACGGTGCACAACTACGGCGACGGCTCGGGGAGCTTCACCGTCAACGGCGTGACCGCGAACGTCTACGGCGACGGTTCGGGCTCCTACATCGCCGACGGCATCGAGATCTGGAACTACGGCGACGGCTCCGGCTCGGTGACCACCCCCGACGGCGCCACCTGGGTCTACGGCGACGGCTCCGCCTCGCGCACCGGCAACGGCGTCGAGCATTGGAACTACGGCGACGGCTCCGCGATGTACCGCGACGCCGACGTCGAGATCCACAATTACGGCGACGGCTCCGGCTCCTACGTCGCGAAGGGACTCGACATCCGCAACTACGGCGACGGCACCGGTGCCGTCAATGGCGAGCCGGTCGAGGTGGATCCGCTGCCCGCCGTCGCGCCGGTCGGTGCCTTCCCGCCGCTCGGCACACTCGCACCCATCACCTCCTGCGGCACCACCATCACCCTCAGCGACGGCGTGCTCTTCGACTTCGACCGCTCCGAGATCCGGGCGGATGCGGCGGGCGTGCTCGATGAGCTGGCGGCCGCGATGACCGAGCTCGACGTTCCGACGGCCGAGATCGGCGGCCACACCGACGCGATCGGCTCCGACAGCTACAACCAGGAGCTGTCAGAGCGCCGTGCCGCATCCGTCGTCGCCGCACTGAAAGACCGCGGTGTCACCGCTTCGCTCAGCGCCGTCGGATACGGCGAGAGCGCACCCGTCGCCGCGAACGAGATCGACGGCGTCGACAACCCCGCCGGGCGCCAGCTCAACCGCCGCGTCGAGATCTTCATCCCGGCCTTCTGAGCGGACGAGACGATGAAGAAGACGCTGCCGCTCACGCTCGCCGCCCTGGCCGTTCTGCTGACCGGATGCTCCGTCGCCTATGAGGCCCCGGGAGCTCCCGCCGCCCAGCCCGCTCCCTCATCGACACCGGCGCCGGCTGCGTCGGCTCCGGCGGAGCGCGAGCAGGGGCAGTCGCCCGGCGCATCGGTGCCTCCTGCCTCCGCGTCCGACGACCTGCGCGAGCGCTACGCCGATGTGGCGCAGCAGACCTCGTGCGCCGCGGGGGACGTCGTCGTCTCGCAGGCGGGTGCGACGGTGTCGATCCCGGGGGAGTGCGCCCTCGTGACGGTCACGGCGAGCGGCGTCGTCGTGCTCGCCGACCGCATCGGCACGCTCGAGATCACCGGGGCCGCGAACCAGGTGCAGGCCGCATCCATCGACGTCGTCCGTTTGGGCGGCAGCGGCAACGACGTGCGGTGGGAGAGCGGTGCCGCCGACGTGACCGACACCGGAGCCGCGAACACCGCGCGCGCCACGACCGGAGGATGACCACCATGTCTCAGCCGCAGCAGCAGTACGTCTACGTCACCCGCCCCACCGACGGGCTCGCCATCACCTCGTTCGTGCTCGCGCTGCTGGGGTTCAACCTGCTCGCGGTGATCTTCGGCCACGTCGCGCTCGCCCGCATCCGCCGCACCCATGCCGGGGGAGCGGGTTTCGCGATCGCGGGACTCGTGATCGGCTACCTCACGATCGCGGCGATCGCCCTCCTGATCCTCGCGGCGCTGGGCATCGGCATCTGGGCGGTGAACGCCTCGTGAGCGACGAGCCGCGCACCCGCGTGCTGCTCGTGGACGACGAGGAGGCGATCACCTCGACTCTCGCGCCGTTTCTCGAGCGCAGCGGATTCGACGTGCGAGTGGAGGCCGACGGGCAGAGCGCGCTCGACGCGCACGCCGCCTTCGCTCCCCACATCGTCGTCTCCGACGTGCTCATGCCCCGCATGGACGGCCGCGAGCTCGTGCGGAGCCTGCGCCGTGCGGACGCGTGGACCCCGGTCATCATGCTGACCAAGGTGGATGCGTCCTTCGAGCGCACCGCCGCGCTGGAGGAAGGCGCCGACGACTATCTCGGCAAACCCTTCGATCCACCGGAGCTCGTCGCCCGCATCCGTGCGGTCCTGCGCCGCACGGCCGGCGGCGGCAAGCCGCTGACCGCTTCCTCGCAGCTGGTGAGCGCGGGACTCCGACTCGACCGCGTGGCCCGTCGTGTACTGCGCGACGGGGCGACGCTCGAGCTGACGCCGAAGGCGCTCACCCTGCTCGAGTACCTGATGTCGCACCCGGACGAGGTGCACACGCGGGAGCACCTGCTCGAGACCCTGTGGGGCTTCGAGTTCGCGGTCACGACGCGCGCCGTCGATCACCGGATCGCAGAACTGCGCCGCGCACTGGGCGACGACGCCCAGCAGCCGCGCTGGATCGAGACGCTGCCCGGGGCGGGGTACCGCTTCTGCGCACCGGTGAGCGCGTCATGAAGGCCGTACGGCTGGCGCTCGTGACCGCGCCGCTCGCGGTCGCGGTGCTCATCGCCGTCGTGCTCGTGCTCGCCGGCGGCAACGGCTCTCTCGTGCTGCGGATGCCGCTGGCCACCGTGATCGTCGTATCCGGAGCCCTCGCGTCGGTCGTGCTGATCCTCGTGCTGGTCGTGCGGCCCATGACGGCCAGGAGGCGCGATGCGGCCATCGTCGCGGCCCGCGCCGAGGGTGCGGTCGCCGAACGCGATGCGCACCGGCGGTTCTTGCGCCGCCTCGATCACGAACTCAAGAATCCGGTGACCGCCATCCGTTCGGCGCTCGCCGCCGGCGAACAGACACCGCCGGAGAACCTCGTGATCGCGTCGGCGCAGGCCACCCGGCTGAGCGGCGTCGTCACGCAGCTGCGAGCCCTGTCCTCGCTGGAGACGCGGCCCATCGAAGCGTCCCGCGTCGATCTGGCGGTCATCGTGGAGGAGGAAGCGGCGGCGTTGCGCGACGAGCTCGCCGCGCGCGGTGCACGCCGGAGCGTCGAGACCGTGCTGCCCACCGTCCCCTGGCCGCTGCCGCCCGTCACCGGCGACCCGGATCTGCTGGCCGTGGCCGTGCGCAATCTGCTCCTCAATGCGGCGAAGTACTCCGGCGAGGGTGCGCGCATCGAAGTCCGCGGCACGGAGGAGACGGACACCGTCGTGATCGAGGTCGCCGACACCGGCTGGGGGATCCGCGCCGAGGACCTCCCGTTCGTGTGGGAGGAGCTCTGGCGGGCACAGGATGCGCGGGGCGTCGAGGGCACGGGACTGGGTCTCTCGCTGGTGCGTGTGGTCGTGCACCGGCACGGCGGAGAGGTCTCTCTCCGCTCGCAGTTCGGTCGCGGCACGAGCGTGCGGCTCACCCTGCCGCGGGCACCGCGCTGAGCGCGCCCAGGCGATCCGCACGTCGTTCTCAGGTCGCCACTCCTAGGATGGGCTCTGATCTATGGGGGCAGGGCGTGTGGATCGCGCCGCGCCTGCAGCTAGTGCGTACGAGAGGATCCGCGTGAGCCCGACCCGAAGCGGGCGCCGCCAGACGGTGGCGCGCCACGGCCGTTTGCGCTCGCCGCATCCCGTCGCACAGTTCTTCAAGCTCGTCGCCGTCTCGCTCGCGGTGGTGCTGGTCGCGGGCATCGGCATCGTCGGGTACAACGTCTGGAGCCTGACGACCAACCTCACGCAGGACGCGGTCGCGCTCGAGGGCCAGAGCGCCGTCCCGCCCGACATCGGGGCGATCGAGGGCGGAGTGAACCTCTTCCTCGCCGGTACCGATGCCTGTGAGCCGGAGTACGCCGCGCTCTTCGGCGACCGATGCTCGGGCGCCGACGCCGAGGGCGACCTCAACGACGTCAACCTTCTGCTGCACATCTCCGACAACCCGCGTCGCGTGACGGTGATCTCCTTCCCCCGCGACCTCATGATCCCGATCCCGTCCTGCACGCGGCCGGATGGCTCGACGACCTCCGCCATGAGCAAGCAGCAGCTGAACTCGACCTTCTCCTACGGTGGTCTGAGCTGCGCGGTGAAGACCATCTCGGAGCTGACCGGGCAGAACATTCCGTTCGCGGCATCCGTCACCTTCGGCGGTGTCATCCAGATCACCGACGCGATCGGCGGCGTGGATGTCTGCATCGCCAACGGGATCCGCGACCCGTACACGGGCATCGACTGGCCCGCCGGCACGCGCAACGTCCAGGGCTGGGACGCCCTGCAGTTCCTGCGCACGCGTCACGGCGTCGGCAACGGCGGCGACCTCGGCCGCATCTCGAACCAGCAGCAGTACATGTCGCGGCTGGCCCGAAAGCTCGTCGGCGAGGGCGTGCTCAGCGATCCCGCCACGCTCTACAAGCTCGCGACCGTGGGTGTCGAGAACGTCACACCGAGCCAGAGCCTCACGAACCCCATGACGCTCGTGCAGATCGCGCTGGCCGTCAAGGAAGTGCCGTTCAACGAGATCGTCTTCGTCCAGTACCCCACGCTCACTGACCCTGCCGACCCGAACCGCGTGGTGCCGAACAAGAACGCCGCCGACACGTTGTTCGCCGCTCTTGAGGCCAACCAGCAGCTCGTGCTGACCGGCTCGACGAGCCAGGGCGACGGCACGATCGTCGCTGATCCGACCCAGGCGCCGACCGACCCGACGGCGCCCACGCCCACCCAGTCGGCAGATCCGGCACAGCCCACCACCCCGACCGACAGTGTGGCTCTGCCCTCCTCGATCGCCGGGCAGACGGCGGCCGAGGAGACCTGCTCGAACGGAAACCTGCGCTGATGCGGAAGCGGCGCCTTCGCGGCGCGCCCGTGGCCCAGCACGGACGGTTGCGGTCCCCGCATCCGCTGCTGCAGGCGTTGTCTCTCGTCGGCGTCGCCGCCCTGGTCGGCATCGCCTCGGCTGCGGGGGTCGTGGGTTTCCACGTTTGGGATGCGGCCGCGACCATCGGTGGCAACTCGGTCGAGATCGGGAACGAGGGGGACCCCGCGCTGCCGCCGGGGCTCGGCGAGATCGAGGGCGGCGTGAACCTGCTTCTCGTGGGCACGGATGCGTGCGAAGGACAGGATGTCGCCCTGTTCCCGCGGTGCGGCATGGACGACGACGGCGGTGAGCGCAACGACGTCACGATGCTCGTGCACATCAGCGACGAGCCTCGCCGCGTGACGGTCGTCTCCTTCCCGCGTGACACCTACGTGCCGATCGCCGAATGCCAGAACGCCGACGGCGACACGGTGGGCGGCGGCACCGAGAAGATCAACGCGTCGTACATGTACGGCGGGCTGCCGTGCACGGTGCGCACGGTCGAGGAGCTCACCGGCGAAGACATCCAGTTCGCCGCCGCCATCCGCTGGACCGGCGTCATCAACCTCTCGGATGCGGTCGGCGGCGTCGACGTCTGCGTGCAGGGCGACATCTCCGACCGGCACACGGGTCTCGTGCTGACAGCCGGGACGCACACGCTGCAGGGCGTGCAGGCGCTGCAGTTCCTGCGCATCCGTCACGGCATCGGAGACGGTTCGGACCTCGGTCGTATCTCGAACCAGCAGCAGTTCATGTCGTCGCTGGTGCGAAAGATGCAGAGCGATGCCGTGCTCGGTGACGCCGGCAAGCTCTTGAACTTCGCGAACGTCGCGATGACGCAGGTGCGCGAGAAGCAGCTCGTGCTCGACAAGCAGCTCGCGAACCCGACCCGCATGGCGCAGATCGCGATGGCGCTGAAGGACGTGCCGTTCGAGGACATCGTCTTCGTGCAGTACCCGGCGGCCTACTCCGGAGACGGGCTCGTTCCGATCTCCGGCGCCGCGGATGCGCTGTTCGCGGCCCTCCGCGAGAACCGTCCGCTGCAGCTCACGGGCGAAGCCAGTGGTGGGTTCGGTGTGGAGGTGACGGGCGAGGTTCCCGACACGGCAGCTCCCGACCCGGCCGCAACTGCTCCCGCGCCCGCGGCGACGGAGGGCGGCGAGGCGCTACCGCCGAACGCTGCCGTCGAACTGCCGTCGTCGATCTCGGGACAGAACGCCAGCCAGGTGACCTGCACGGTCCCGCAGAGCTAGACCTCAGAGGTCGAAGCGATGCGGGATGACGCCGGGGAGCCCCCGATAGGGCGTGAAGCCCCGATCATGTGCTGATTCTCCGCGTCACCCTTCTGGCGACGTCGCTGGCCGTGCGCTCCGGCGGAGAATGAGCACGGCCGCCGTCGCCGCTGCGGCGAGGGCGGGAAGCCAGAGCGCTACGGGGCCGACCAGGCGCGCCGCCGCCGCGCCTGCGATCGCTCCGATCGCGATCGCGAGCCACAGCGCGAGGTGCCGCATCCACGCGCGCCGGTCGCCGCCGCGGAAGGCGGCGACGATGTTCTCGGCGAGCTTCATGAGCTGCCCCGTCATGTAGGTGATGCCGAAGGGCGCGGCGCCATTGCGGGAGTGCACCGCGTTGGTGGCGCCCATCGCGGCCGCCAGCACCGGTCCGGCCGCGAGCACCGCGCCTACCCCTGCCAGAGTCGCGGCCCCGAGGAGTGTGAGCGCCACGAGGGTCATCACCCCGCGCGCTTTGGCGCGGATCGACACGGCCGTGCCCGTCACGCCGCCGGCGACGAAGGCCGCGACGAGCAGACCCGCGTATCCCGCGCCGCCCCACGCGCCGCCCGTCAGCTCCGCGGAGGCCTGCGTGGTGTTGCCGCTCATGAACGACACGAAGAAGCCTCCGAGCATCACGAACGCGAAGCCGTCGACGAAACCGGCGAGCAGCGCGAGCGCCGCCGAACTGACGAGGTGTTTCGGGTCCACCGCTTGTCCTTCCGGATGCGGTGCGCACCGCATCCGCTATCGAGTATCCGGGACCTGTTCGGCGGGGACGAACCGACCCGTTATGATGGACGGGTGTGTTCGGCGCAAGCCGCCACTGGAGACGTCGCATAGTCAGGCCTAGTGCACCACCCTGCTAAGGTGGAGTCCCCGTAAGGGGACCGAGGGTTCAAATCCCTCCGTCTCCGCCATGAGCCCCGGTCCGCCGGGGCTTTTGTGTTTCGTTCAGGCCCCGCCCCGCATAATGGGCACGTGTCCTACACCGTTGAACGTCGCCGCAACCCGAGCGCCTGGGCGGGATTCTGGTTCGGTCTCGCCGGCCTCATCCTCATGCCGATCCCACTGTTCATCGGATTGATCCTCGGCGGTGGGCTCTCCATCGTCGCGGCCGTGTTTACGGTGATCGGCCTGCTGAAGGGGCTCGCGCGCAGTGGCCAGGGCATCGCGCCCGTCGTGTTCGCGATCATCTTCATCCTGCTCACCTGGGGTGGCATCTCCGTCGGCGGCGGCACGATCTGGTGAGAGCCGACCCTCGCTGAGTCAGCGCATCGCGGGCGGCTCCGCCTCAAGCCCGCGCGCGAGCGAGCGAGGATCGCGGATGCGGCGAAGCGGAGACGCGCTGACCCAGATCGCCGTCAGCAGCACCCCCGCGCAGCCGATCGCCATTCCCCATCGCGTGCCGACGGCCTCGCCGACCAGGCCGCCCGCCGCTGCGCCGATCGCCACGACTCCGTAGGAGATCCAGCGCATGGTCGCGTTGACGCGGCCGAGAAGGTGGTCGGGCGTGCGCAGCTGACGCAGCGTGACGGCCACGACGCTCGACAGCGACGTGCCCGCGCCGTTGACGGCGAATACGGCCACGAGCGCGGCGACGAGCGCCGGCGCGCTCCACTCGGAGGGGAGCAAGGGCAGCGCCGCGAGCGCCATACACTCCGCGGCGGCGCACGCGACCAGCACGGGTCCGGCGCCGAAGTGCTTCACGCTCGCCGGCGCGACGGCGGCGCCGACGACCGCACCCACCGCGCCGAGGCCGAACACCAGTCCCAGGTGGCCCGCCTCGAGGGAGAGATCGCGCACCGCGTGCAGCGTGAAGAGCACCATGAACAATCGCGTTGCGCGCCACCAGGCGCGCAAGGGGGCGTGAGCATGCCCCCGGGCCGATATCCTCGCTGAGGGCATCCGCCCCTGCAGCCGTTCGGCTGCGGCCCTCGCATCCGGGAGAGTGCATATGTCGGTCGGCCTGCTCGCCGTCGTCGATGACATCCTGACCGCCGCCATCAAGGCGAGCGCGAAGACCGCGGGCGTCGTGATCGACGACGCCGCCGTGACCCCGCAGTACGTGCAGGGCATCACGCCCGCGCGGGAGCTGCCGGTGGTGTGGAAGATCGCGCTCGGCAGTCTCGTCAACAAGTTCGTGATCATCATCCCGATCGCGCTGCTGCTGACCGCGTTCGCTCCCTGGGTGCTGCCGTTTCTGCTGATCCTGGGCGGCGGGTTCCTCTGCTTCGAGGGCGCGGAGAAGGTACTCGAGTGGTTCGGCGCGCACCACGAGGACGCCGACGATGACGGCCCGCGCGACGAGAAGAAGCTCGTGTTCGGCGCGGTGCGCACCGACCTCATCCTCAGCACAGAGATCATGCTCATCGCGCTCTCGAGCCTCGACCCCGACTTCGGCATCTGGATGACGCTCGGTGCGCTCCTGGTCATCGGTCTCGCCATGACGGTGCTGGTCTACGGGGCGGTCGCGCTGCTCGTGAAGATCGACGACATCGGCCTGCGCCTCATGAAGAGCGACGCGCGCCGCATCCGCCGTTTCGGTGTGCGCGTCGTCGCCTCGATGCCCGCCGTGTTCCGGGTCATCAGCATCGTCGGCACCGTCGCCATGCTCTGGGTCGGCGGTCACCTCGTCGTGGGCAACCTCGCCGAGACGCTCTGGAGCGGACCCGAGCACCTGGTGCACGCCGTCACCCACCTCGTGGAGGCGGCCGGCCCCGTCGTGGTGTGGATCGTCGAGACGGCGATGTCCGCCGTCTTCGGCCTCGCGCTCGGACTCGTGATCGTTGCCGTCGTCACCGGAATCTCCCGTCTGACCAAGCGCGGCGCCCGCGCGGATGCGGCCCACTGAGGGTTCCGGCGGATTCACGCGTCGAGCCGTATCGACGAGCGTCGCCGACTGTCATGATCGCGGCGTGAAATCTCTCAAGCCGCTCGTCCTGGTGGCTGCAGCCCTGGTGCTCACCGGCTGCTCGCAGGCCGCGACGAACACCACCGAGCCCGCGGGGAGCTCGGCCACGGCGGACGCTGATTCGGGTTCGGCGTCCACACCGGAGGCGGGGTCGGGCACGGGCGACGCATGCGCGCTCGTGCCCTCCGCCGACATCGCCGCAGCTCTCGGCGTCGACGCGATCGAGGGAGTGGCCGCCGAGGGGCAGCAGGGACTGCAGCAGTGCACGTGGGCCTACGCCGACACGCACAGCGCGATCGCCCAGTACACCGGCGACGCCGACGCGTTCCTGCCCGCCGAGCTGTATCCCCAGGGCGCGAACGCGCAGCCGATCCCGGGCGTCACGCGCGGTTGGGCCGACGCCTCCATCGGCACGATCCTCGTCGTCAAGGGCAACGAGGGCCTCCTGCTCGTCGACATCGACCCGGGTGGATCGGGTGCCGACCCCGCGCTGTGGACGAGCCTCGGAGAGACGATCGCGAACCGCATGTAACGACGAAGCTGCGGGTTTCGGCGGATTCCGCATCCGGTTCGTATCCTTGCGGGTCGAGCGCGTGGCACGATTCCCCCGGAACCGGCAGAGGGGCGGATCGCGTGGGGGACGATGTCGAGGGCAGCGTCGAAGCGTGGCGATATGTCACCGGCATCCTGCTGCGCGTCTTCGGCGGGGATGCCGCCGCTGAGCTCGCCGGTGCCTCCGCGCGCTCGGACGCGGCGACGAACCGCGCCGACCGCACGCTCTTCCGGGTCGCCGCCACGATCGCCGCGGTGATCGCCTGCCGCTTCCCGGATGCGGCCGCGCACGCCCGGCGTGCACGGGATGAGAGCGAGGGGTGCGCGGCTCCGGTCGTGCGCCTGGCGGCATCCGCGATGCTGACCGCCGACGCCATGGCGGGCACCGATCACAGCCACCGGCTCGGCGTGGATGCGGGCGCTGTCGCCGACGGCCTGTCCGAGGCGGGCGAAGGGGCGCTGCTGACGAGATACCTGCTGGCCGAGGCCGCGCTCAGCTCGGGCGGCTTCGAGGTCGCCGATGAGCTGATCCGCGGTGCAGGGCTCGCACCCGGGCAGACGGTGACGGTCGACGCAGAGCGCGCCGACGCGGCCGCCGTGGCACTCCAGCTGCTCGCGGCCCGCAGCGCTGCCTTCCACGGACGGCGGGATGAGGTGAGGGCGATCGCGGCAGGGCTCTTCCGCAGCGCCGCGATCGTCCCGCCGCGGCCCCTCGTCGTGCTCCAGGCGATCGGCAGCTACGGGGCTGCCGTCGCGGGCGACCGGGACCGGTTCTTCTCGCTCGCGGATGCCGTCATCGCCCGCACGCGCCGAGACGAGAACTACCTCTCCGTCGGATCGTCGTTGTACGTCGCCTGGGGCTTCCGCGCCGTCGGACAGTTGCAGCGAGCGGCGGCGCTGCTCGTGTCGGCGGCGGGCGCCGACCTGTCGCGGTGCAAGGTGTGGGACCGTGCCTTCGCCACGGAGGTGCTCGTCGAGGCGGCGTTGTCGCGCGGTGACACCTACCGCGCCGGGGTCCTCCTGCGGCGCAGCGGCGCTCTGGCCCGTCACCGTGTGGCGACGTCGTCGCTGACCCGCGCGCGAGGAGCACTCGCCCTGTCGCAGGGGCAGGCGGCGGATGCCGAGGCGCTCGCCGCCGCATCCGTCCGCATCGACGAGGCTGCGGGAGCGGCCACCGAGGTGCTGCGCGGCGAGCTCGTTCGCGCAGACGCCCTGGCTGCGGTCGATCCCGCGGCAGCACTGGAGCTGCTGCTGCATCTCGCACGGCAGGCGGATGCGGTGGGCTACGAGCGTCATCGCCTGCTCGCCGCCCGGCGTTGGCGCGAGCTGGCCTCGCGCGTCGAGGGCGCGCGCGGAGATCTGGCCGTCATGACCGAGAAGCAGCGCGAGGTGGCGGTGCTTCTCGCCGAGGGGAACACGAACGCCGCCATCGCGCAGGTGCTCTACCTCTCGCCGCGCACCGTGCAGAGCCACGTCGAGGACATCCTCCGGATCACGGGAGCGCCGACCCGCGGCCGCGCGGCTGCTCTTCTCGGCCCCCGGCGCGGGCTCGATCTGGCGCGATTGAGCCCGCGTCAGCGCCAGATCGCCGCCCTGGCCGCGGCGGGAAGCCGCAACGCCGAGATCGCCGCATCCGTCGGTCTCAGCGTCAAGACCGTCGAGCACCATCTCGCCGAAGCCCTCCACCGGCTCGGTCTTCCGTCGCGCGCGGGGCTGGCGACAGTCGCGTTCGAGCCGGTGGAATCGGAGACGGACGCGCTCAGCGCGCGACCGACTCCTTCTCCGTCTCGGTGACGTCGCGGCCCGCGCGCCGCCGGGCGACGATGCGCCCGCGCACCGAGAATACGAGGACCGCGGCCAGCAGCACGTAGAGCGTGATCGTGATGGGGCTGTGCACCAGCACCGAGAAGTCGCCGTTCGCGCTCATCGCGGCATCCCGCAGGCTCGTCTCGGCCAGCGGGCCCAGCACCATTCCGATGATGAGCGGTGCGAGGGGGAAGTCCATCGCCCGCATCAGGAAGCCCAGAACGCCGATTCCGAGCAGCATGAGCAGGTCGAAGGTCGACCCGGAGGTGGCGTAGATGCCCAGCGCGCAGAACACCGTGATGCCCGCGTACAGGTAGGGGCGGGGGATCAGCAGCAGTTTGGCCCACAGCATCGCGAACGGCAGGTTGAGGATCAGCAGCACCACCATCGCGATGAAGAAGCTCGCCAGCAGCGCCCAGACGAGCTCCGGGGCGCGGTCGAACAGCAGCGGACCCGGCTGCAGGCCGTACTGTCGGAACGCCGCCAGCATGATCGCGGCCGTCGCGGAGATCGGCAGGCCCAGCGCGAGCAGCGCGCCCATCGCCATTCCCGTCGTCGCGTTGCCCGCAGCCTCGGGAGCCGCGAGACCTCGGATGGCGCCGCGCCCGAACTGCGGCTTCTTGCGGCGGGCATCCAGTCGCTTCTCCAGTCCGTAGGCGAGGAACGTCGGGATCTCGGATCCGCCGGCCGGCACGACGCCGAACGGCAGACCGATCGCGGTGCCGCGCAGCCAGGCCGGCGTCGCCTCCTTGAGCTCCTTCCGGCTCAGCCACGGCCGACCGGTGGGCTTGATGATCTTCTTCGCGGTGTCGTGACGCGCGAGGCATGCGACGAAGATGACCTCGCCGAGCGCCAGGATGGCGACCGTCACCGTGACCAGCGAGATGCCGTCGAACAGCTGCGGCGACTCCATCGTGAAACGGGGTGCTCCCGAGACCCCGTCGATGCCGATCACGGCGATGCCGAGGCCGATGAACAGGGAGGTCAGCCCCTTGATGACGTTGTCGGTGACGACAGACGAGGTGGCGGCGAACGCGAAGACGGCCAGGGCGAAGAACTCCGCGGGGCCGAATCGGCTCGAGAAGTCCGCGAGGGCGGGCGCGAGGAACACCACCACGATCGATGCGATGAACCCGCCGATGAAGGCACCGATGGCGGCGGTGGCCAGGGCCTGGGCGGCCCGGCCGTTCAGCGCCATCTTGTGGCCCTCGAACGTGGAGGCGATGGCGGATGCCTGCCCCGGGGTGTTCATGAGGATGCCCATTGTCGAGTCGCCGAACAGGCCGCCGAAGTAGACGCCGGCGAACATGATGAACGCGGCGGTGGGATCGAGCGAGAACGTGATGGGCAGCAGCAGAGCGACGGCCATCGAGGAGCCGAGGCCGGGCAGCACGCCCACGGCCGTGCCCAGAAGGCAGCCGACGAGCACCCACAGCAGGTTCTCCGGGGTGAAGGCTCCCGCGAAGCCCTGTGCCAGAAGTTGCAGAGCATCCATGTCAGAACCCCCCGAGGATGCCGGACGGGAGAGGCATCCCGAGCAGCATGTCGAATCCGATGTAGGCGAGCGAGCTCAGGGTCGCGCCGACCGCGAGCATCTGGATGGGCTTTGACGCCCCAAATCCACGTGCGATGCACCAGAAGAGCAGGGTTGCCGCGATGATCCAGCCCAGCAGATCCAGCAGCAGCGCGAAGGCGAAGAAGGAGACGATCACCCACGCCAGCGAGCGGACGTCCACGCGTACGGGTCGCGGCGGTGCTGCATCGTCGTCGGCAGTCTCGGCCGCCAACAGCTCTGCCGTGAGCGGGTCGGGCATCGACCGCACCTCGCGCACGGCGGTGACGGCCAGGGAAACGGCGAACACGTAGAGACCGGCGGTGACGATCCCCGGGAAGAACTGCGGACCCGGGAACGCGGCGCCCTCGGGGACCCGCATCGTCAGGATGCCGATCAGCAGGTACGTCGCGAATGCGGCCACGATGACGGGCATCGTGAGGCCTTTCAGCAGTGCCGCGATGCCGGGGCCCGACACGAGTCGCAGCCGGTCGCCGAGAACGGCCGAGGTTGCGGTGGGATTGGCGGGGAAGGTCACAGGCCCATCTCCTCGTAGAGCGTGCGGATGCGGGACTCCTCGTCGTCGAGGAAGCCGGTGAGCTCGTCTCCGGTGATGACGCGCTCGGTCCAGCGGTAGCGGTCGATGGCGTCCTGCCACTGGGGTGTCTCGACCGAGTCGAGGATGAGCTGCGTGAGCTGATCCACCTCGCCGTCGGTGAGCCCCGAGGGCGCGGCGAGCATGCGCCAGTTGGTCAGAGAGATGTCGTATCCCTGCTCGGCCGCGGTGGGGATGTCGATCCCCTCGACGGGTTCTTTCGCGACGAGGGCGAGTGCGCGCAGGCGCCCTGCCTCGATCTGGTCGATGTTGTCGGGGTATCCGCCCGCGGCGGCCTTGGCGGTGCCGTTGAGCAGCGCCTGAATCGCCTCGCCGCCTCCGTCGGAGGAGATGTAGGTCGTGTCCACCGGGTCGATCCCCGCGGCGAGGGCGAGGTCGGTGACGACGAGCTGGTCGAACGACCCGCCACCCGTCCACGGCAGCGCCTTGGGGTTCTGCTGCCACGCGGCGACGAGATCATCGAGGCTCTCATAGGGGGAGTCGGCGGGCACAACGATCACGTCGTACTCCTCGACGACGACGGCCAGCGGCGTCACGTCGGCGAGGGTCGCCGCGGAGTTGAACTGGATGGTGGCGGCCAGCAGGCCCGTGCCGCCGACGAGCAGATTGTTCGCCTGGCCGTTGAGCACCGACACGTTGCCGAGGGCGATCGTGCCACCGGCTCCCGGCATGTTCACGACCTGCACGTTGTTGACCAGGCCGTTCGCCTTCTGCGCCTGCTGCAACTCGCGGGCGACACCGTCCCAACCGCCGCCGGCGGCCGCCGGGGCGACGATGGTCATCGAGGCGCTGATCTCCTGACCGCTGGCAGCCGAGCTGATCGAGCCGAACGCGGCGATGCCGACGGCCGCAGCGGTCACGACGCCGCCGATCACGCGGCCGATCACTGTCCTGGCGGTGGTCTTGGTCCGGGGGGTGGACTCATCCGAGGGGGTGGTCATCATTGCTCCATTCGCGCGGACATCGTCGTCTCCGCGAGATCGACCTAGGATGGCAGCGCGCGAGACGGTGGAGCCGATCGCGCCGATTTGTTCCCATAAACGCGCACGCGGCGACGAGGCCGTCGGGCGAGGAAGCGAGCACGATGGCGTTCGGGCACCGGCAGCGCGCCGTCCGGCTCGCCATGCTCGTGCTGCCATCGATCGTCACCCTTGCCGCCCTCGGAGTCACGACGGCGGTCGCGCTGGCGCTGCAGGAGACCCGCATCCGCGAGGCGACGGCGGAGCGTGTGCAGGAGGTCGCGACCAGCCTCGCTGCGCTCAGCGAGGTGCGGCAGACGGTCGCATCCGTATCCGACGCCGGCGCGCCGGGTGATCTCGCGGATGCGGCGGATCTCGCCGATGCCACCGAGACGCTGCAGCCGATCGCCGAGCTGGTCGCGCGGGCGGCGGGTGTGTATTACGTCGTCGTGACGGATGACGAGGGGGTGCGCATCACGCATCCGCTCGCCTCCGAACGCGGGGTGCAGGTCTCGACCACCAACGCCTCGGTGCTCGCGGGCAGGCCCTTCCTCGGCACCGAGACGGGACCGTCGGGGCCGTCGCTGCGGGCGAAGGTGCCGGTCGTCGACGGCGATCGCGTGGTGGGTATGGTCGCGGTGGGGGTGCTCGAATCGGACATCGCCGCCGAACGCGAGCAGGCGCTGGGCGCACTGCTGCCCTGGGCGGTCGGAGCGCTCATCGTGGCGACGCTCGCCAGCTCCGCGCTCACGGCGGCGGTCGAGCGTCGCTTCCGCCGCCTCGACGAGCTCGCCCTCGCGCACGAGCAGATGGGGCGGACGACCGCGGCGCTGCGCGAGCAGTCGCACGAGTTCACGACACGCCTGCACGTCGTGCACGGCCTCGTCTCCCGGGGAGACGCGGACGAGGCGCTCTCCTACATCGAGGATCTCGTGCCCGTCTCGGGCGCGGCGCACGACGAGCCGGATGCGGGAATGCCGCTGCGCGATGCCACCATCCACGCCGTGCGCTCCGACGTGCTCGCCCACGGAGCACAGGTCGAGTTCGACATCGCCGTCGCGCGCGACATCGACGACGAGGTCGTCACCGTGCTCACCAACCTCTGCCGCAATGCCGCGGAGGCGGGAGCGACCCGCATCCGCTGCATCCTGCGCGAACGCGGCGACCTGCTCATCGGAGCTGTCGACGACGACGGGCCGGGTGTGGATCCGCGCCAGGCGACGCGGATCTTCGCTCTCGGGTTCTCCTCGAAGCCGGATGCCTCGGGCAGTGGACGGGGCATCGGACTCGATCTGGTGCGCCGGCTCGTCACCGCCCGCGCAGGCACGATCGAGGTGGGCGCCTCGGCGCTCGGCGGCGCCCGGTTCTCGTTCGAGATGGCGCGGCACCCATGACAGGGAACATCCGTGTGCTCGTCGTCGACGACGACAGGGGAGCCCGCGCGCTCCACAGCGGCTTCGTCGCGGCTACCACCGGCTTCACGGTCGTCGGCACCGCGGCGAGCGGGCGGGAGGCGCTGAGCTTCGAGCTCGACGCGGTCGAGCTCATCCTGCTCGACATGCGTCTGCCCGACATCAGCGGCATCGAGGTGCTGCACCGCCTGCGCACCATCGGCGACTCGGGGGTCGACGTCCTCGTCATCAGCTCCTCGCAGGATCAGACGACCGTGCGGCAGGCGCTCGCTGCGCACGTGGTCGGGTATCTGATCAAGCCCTTCACCGAATCCGCGCTGCGCGCTCAGCTCGAGCAGTATCGAACGCGTCGTCAGCAGACGCCCGAGGATGCGCGCGAACGCCCGTTGAGTCAGGGGGAGATCGACAGGCTGCTGATCACGGGAGGCATCCGCACAGGGGCGCACGGCGCCTCGGCGCCGGTTGCCGCACCGGCCTTGCCGAAGGGTCTGGCGCAGCCCACGCTCGATCGGGTGGCGGCGGCGCTCGATCCCGTCATCGCGCGCTCGGGCGCGGAGGTCGCCGACACGTGCGATCTCTCGCGGGCGACCGCGCACCGTTATCTGACGCACCTGGTCGATCTCGGGCTCGTCGACCGCGCCCACCGCTACGGCAGGCGCGGGCGTCCTGAGGTCCTCTATCGGCTCGCGCCGTCTCACGCTGCGGGCTCGGCGGGCTGAGAGTTCTCGCTCTCACGGGCGAGTCGTGATTGTGTGGGCGCACGCGAACCCACGCCGGAGGCAGCAATGAACGCTCGTCGAGGTCCCCACCGTCCGCCCGCCGCAAGCGAGGGCAGGCTCAGCATCAATCCGGTCTTCGTGCGCCCGGGGGAGGCGACCGAGTTCGACCGCTATCGGCTCCCGGCCGGACCGAGCCTGCCCGAGACGGCGTACCAGATCGTGCACGACGAAGCGATTCTCGACGGCAACTCGCGCCTGAACCTCGCCACCTTCGTCACGACGTGGATGGACGACCACGGGCAACGTCTGTACCGCGAGGCGTTCGACAAGAACATGATCGACAAGGACGAGTACCCGGCGACCGCCGAGATCGAAGAGCGATGCTGGCGGATGCTCGCCGACCTCTGGCACGTGCCGGAGGGTGCCGACACGATCGGCACCTCGACGATCGGCTCGTCGGAGGCCTGCATGCTGGGTGGGCTCGCCCTGAAGCGGCTGTGGCAGGAGCGTCGCAGGGCCGAGGGGAGATCGACCGATCGGCCCAATCTCGTCATGTCCGCCGCTGTCCAGGTGGTGTGGGAGAAGTTCTGCAACTACTGGGAGATCGAACCGCGGTACGTCCCGGTCTCCCCGGGTCACCTCGTGCTCGACGGGGAAGGGCTGCAGCAGTACGTCGACGAGAACACGATCGGCGTCGTCGCGGTGCTCGGACAGACCTTCACCGGCCTGTACGACCCTGTCGCCGCCATCGCGACGAAGCTCGACGAGATCGAGGCCGACACCGGCTTCGATGTCCGCATCCATGTCGACGGCGCGTCCGGCGCCATGATCGCCCCGTTCTGTCAGCCCGAGCTGAACTGGGACTTCCGCGTCGCCCGCGTCAACTCGATCAGCACCTCGGGGCACAAGTACGGGCTCGTGTATCCCGGCGTCGGCTGGGTCGTGTGGCGGGACCAGTCGGTGCTGCCGGAGAGTCTCGTGTTCCATGTCAGCTACCTCGGCGGGGACATGCCCACCCTCGCCCTCAACTTCTCGCGGCCGGGCGCGCAAGTGCTGCTGCAGTACTACCAGTTTCTCCGCCTGGGGCGAGAGGGGTATCGCGCCGTCCAGCAGAACTCGCTCGACGTCGCGCAGTTCCTCTCCGGCGAGATCGAGCGCATGGGTCCCTTCGAGCTCGTGAGCCGCGGCGACACCATCCCGGTGTTCGCCTGGACCCTCAAAGCCGGGCACACCGAAATCTGGAACCTGTACGACCTGGCGGACCGCCTGCGGATGAAGGGGTGGCTCGTGCCTGCCTATCCGATGGCCGCCGACATGAGCACCACGGTGCTGCAGCGCATCGTGGTGAAGGTGGGCCTCAGCCGCGATCTCGCGTCGTCCCTCATCTCCGACATCCGCGCCGAGGTGGAGTTCCTCGACCGCCTGGATGCCCCTCTGCCGCGCGAGCGCACGACGGGCCCCGGCTTCCACCACTGAGATCGCTCCCACGCCCTCGCGCGGGCCATATCCTGACCGCATGGGAAAGCGGGAAGAGAACGCCGCGCAGACGCGTCAGCGGGTGGTCGCCGCGGCGATCTCCTCGTTCAGCGAGCGTGGATTCGAGGCGACGACGATGGAGTCCATCGCGAACGCCGTCGGCATCGGCAGTGCGACGCTGTACCGGCATTTCCCCTCCAAGGAGAGCATCCTCATTTCGCTCGCCGAACCGGGCCTCAGGCGGGTGGGCGACCTGCTGGAGGAGCGGCCGGACGATGAGCCGCTGTCGGAGGTCATGGGCTCGGCGCTCAGTCAGTGGATGGAGGAGGCGGCCCCGGATTCGGACTTCGGCCAGCAGGTGTACCGCCACCTCATGAGCGTGTCCGAGTTGCATCGGCAGGTGCTGCAGATCTGGGACGACGAGCGTCATCGCATCGAGCGGGAACTGCGCCGGCGCGTCGGAGCGGGCCCGGACGAGCTCTGGGTCGATGTCACCGCGCACGTCATGGTGATGATGTGCACGATCGTCTTCGAGCGGCTGCGTGGTGACATGGATGACGGGGCGGCGCTCGCCATGCTGCGTTCATTGTCGGCGCTCCTGCGCGCCCCCGCCTTCGTCACGCCTGCGTTCGCTGGTCCGGAGACGGCGTGAAATGAGAGGCGCACTCTGGTTTGGGTGCGGTCCCTCCCGGAGATTTCGCGGTAGTGGGGGCTCTTAGTGAGATAGTGGATCAGTTGCGACGCGACAGTCGCTGCTCCCACCCACTCGGAGTCGGTTGTGCTCGATGCCCCCGACGTCTTCGACGTCTTCACCCCCAGCAGTCCCGCACGCCTGGCGCTCGTCGATCGCCGCGCCATCACCGAGCGTGTCGCGGCGGCCGTGCTCACGCCCGGGCGGCAGCTGCTCGTGTACGGGCCGACGGGTGCCGGCAAGACCAGCGTCCTGCAGCAGGGCCTGGATGTGGTCGGGGAGCCGGTGGAGGTCGAGGTGCGTCGCCCCGGGGCGACCGTGCTCACCGTCGGCGAGGTCGCCGAGCATGCCGATGCAGCCCGTGCTGTGGGCCGGAGTCGATTGTGCATCGTGTACGACGATGTGCATCGCTTCTCGGAGCCGGATCGGCGTGCGCTCTTCGATCACTGGAAGGGCGTCAGCGATCTGGCCACCATCCATCCCGGCCTGACTCAGATCGCGATCGCCGCGGTGGATGAGCCGGGGCAGCTCGGTCGCCTCTCCCTCGAGCTCGAGTCGCGCCTGGCCGAGGTCGAGGTGCCGCCGATGGCGCGGTCGGAGGTGACGGCGCTGCTCGAGGCGGGGGCGGCCGTGCTCGGCATCGATGCGTCCGCGGTGCTCGGTGATCTCGTTCGCTGCAGCGGCCATCTGCCGGGCGTCGCGCACCAGCTCATGCTGGACACGTGTCTCGACGCCGGCATCCTGCGCTCGGGTGGAGTCGCGCGCCTCACCGCGGCGAACGCCCGCGCGGCGTTTCGGATCCGCCATGCGGCCATGCCGCGGAGGATCATGGCGAAGTTCGTGACCTTCGATCGTTCCGCCGATCCCAGGGAGCGTCTGCTCGCGGCGCAGGCTCTCGATCTTCTGGTCGATGCGGCGGACGAGGTGGTGAGCATTCGCCGGCTGGCCCGACTCGTCGAGCACGTCTATCCGGGTGTCGGACAGCAGGACGTCTATCGCGCCGTGAGCGCGCTCACGGCCGTGACCGTCTCGCCGCTGGTGGAGCGGGTCGGCGACGGCGTGCGGTTCCGTGATCCGCTGGTGCGCAGCCACTGGGCGATCGCACGCGTGCTCGGCGAGTTCTGACGCGCGACCTGCGCCGAGTGATGCGCGCTCGCGTAGGGGCGGGAGAACGACCGGTGGTCACGGGATTACGCTCGCCGTGTGAGCGCGAACCTCGATGACCTCGTCTTCCGTCAGGCCCGTGTCGAGGACATCGCCCGCATCCTCGCGTTCTGGGCGGATGCGGCAGAGAACGATGCTCGTCCGTCCGACGACGCCGCGACGGTGGAGGCGTTGGTGCTCCGGGACGCGATGGCTCTCGAGATCGTCGTGCAGCAGGAGCGGGTGGTCGGCACGCTGATCTCCGGCTGGGACGGATGGCGCGCGCACCTCTACCGCCTCGCCGTTCACCCTGAGCTGCGAGGCCGCGGGATCGCGGGTGAGCTGCTTCGTCGCGCCGAGGACCGGCTGATGCGTCTGGGAGCGAGGCGGCTCGACGCGATGGTGCTGGAGCAGAACGGCCTGGGGCAGTCGTTCTGGGCCGCCGCGGGATTCAGCCCTCAGTCCGAGTGGCGGCGGTGGGTGCGCTCCGCCGAGTGAGCACCCGTTTGTCGAGTGAGCACCCGATTGGATGCTCACTCGACAAACGGATGCGCGCTCGCGGGAGGCGGTTGCTGCTTTCCGAGTGCGGGGGATGGCGCCTTCCGTGGGCGGCGAATGGCAACCGGTTGCGGCAACCGATTGCATCGTCTAACGTGATGCGCAGCACACACGACGTGCCGCCGCGCCGGACATCCCGACGGCCGGTACGAGCCGCCGCGAGTGCCCTTCTCCAATGGTGTCCAGAAGGGACAGACAATGAAGTTCACAGCACGAGTGAGCGCGCTCGCCGCCCTGGGCGTCACGGCCGCGGTCGCCGTCGTCGGCTGCTCGGCCGGCGGCTCGACCCCCGCCAGCAGCGGCGGCTCCGGTCATGGCGGCACGCTCACCCTCGGCATCATCGCCGAGCCCACCTCCTGGGACCCGTCGCAGGCGCACGTCGGGCACGGCCTGCAGCCGTTCCAGGTGACCTACGACTCCCTGCTGCTGCGTGAGCCGGACGGAACTCTCACGCCCATGCTCGCCACCTCGTGGCAGTACAACGACGACAACACGGCGCTGACCCTGGACCTGCGCGACGACGTCACCTTCAGCGATGGCGCGGCCTTCGACGCGGAGGCGGTGAAGGCGAACCTCGAGAACTTCAAGTCCGGCAACGGTCGGCAGGCATCGCAGCTCGCCGCGCTGGAGAGCGTCGACGTCGTCGACGACGACACGGTCACCCTCAACCTCAGCCAGCCCGACCCCGCCCTCGAGTTCTACCTGTCGCAGGCGGCCGGTCTCATGGGCAGCCCCGCATCGATCGGCACCGAGAGCATCATCTCGACGCCGGTCGGATCCGGTCCGTATGTCATGGACACGGCATCGTCGGTGCCCGGCTCACAGCTCGTCTTCACGGCACGTGAGGGCTACTGGAACCCCGACCTGCAGAAGTACGACAAGATCGTCCTCAAGTCGTTCCAGGAAACGACCGCGCGACTGAACGCGATCCTTTCCGGTCAGGTGGACGCGACGATCCTCGACGCCCCGACCGCCGCGCAGGCGAAGTCGGCGAACCTCGCGCAGATCGAGGACTACCGCGTCGACTGGCAGGGACTCGTGCTGATGGACCGCGACGGCTCCATCGTGCCGGCCCTCGCCGACAAGCGAGTCCGTCAGGCCATCAACTACGCGCTCGACCGGGACACCCTGCTCGAGTCGATCCTCCTCGGCTACGGAAAATCGACCGACCAGGTGTTCGGCCCGGACAGCGGCGCGTACGTCGACGACCTGGACGGCACCTACGACTACGACCCGGCCAAGGCGAAGAAGCTCCTTGCGGATGCCGGATACCCCGACGGGTTCGACCTGCCGTTGCCCGCTATTCCGGGCTTCGAGACGCCGCTCGCAGCCCTCACTCAGCAGCTCGCCGACGTCGGCATCCGCGTGCAGTCGGAGCCCGTTTCGACCTCCACGTTCCTCGCAGACCTGGCTGCGGGCAAGTTCCCGGCGGTGTACTTCAACTACTTCCAGGGCGAGCCGTGGGTGGCCATCAACCAGCTCATCTCGACGAACGCGCTCTACAACCCGTTCAAGACGACGACGCCGGAGCTGCAGCAGCTCATCGACGCCGTGCAGACCGGCGGTGCGGAGTCCTCGGAGCTGGCGAAGAAGGTCAACGAGTACGTCACGGATGAGGCGTGGTTCGCGCCCGTCTATCGAATCGATCAGATCTACGTCTACAAGTCGGACGTGGTCTCGGTCGAGAAGCAGATCCAGTCCGCCGTGCCGGCGATCTACAACTACACGCCGGCAGGCTGACATCCGGATGCGGGGGCCCCGCGCCCCCGCATCCACCCCCGGACATTGGAGTCTTCTCGATGATCTCCTTCATCATCCGACGACTGATCTCAGGCGTGATCCTGCTGGTCGTCATCTGCGCGCTCGCCTACTCACTGTTGTTCTTCAACGGCAGCAGCATCGCGCGCAACATCCTGGGCGACCAGGCGACGCCCGAGCAGGTGGCGCTCAAGGAGCAGCAGCTCGGCTTGGACCAGCCGCTGCCCGTGCGCTTCTTCCACTGGGCGACCGGAGCCCTGACCGGTGACCTCGGGCGCAGCTGGTTCGGCACGCTCACCGTGTCCGACGCCCTCGTCACCCGTGTACCGGTAACCCTCACTCTCGTCATCGTCTCGATCGTGCTCGTCGCGGTCTTCGCCACCATCCTGGGAACCGCGGCAGCGATCAAGCGCGGCTGGGTCGATCGGCTCGTCCAGGTCGGGGCGATCGTCGGCGACGCGATCCCCGGCTTCGTGCTGGCCATCGCCCTGGTCACGATCTTCGCGGTGCAGCTGAAGCTCTTCCCGGCCGTCAGCAGCATCAGCCCTGGCGCCGGCATCGACGCATGGGTCGCTTCTCTCACCCTCCCGGTGGTCGCGATCGTGCTGAACTACGTGACCGCCAGCGCGCAGCAGATCCGATCCGCCGTCATCGTCCAGCGCGAGCGCGACTTCGTGCGTACCCTCCGCAGTCGCGGCCTGGGTGAGCGCGAGATCCTGCTCAAACACGTGCTGCGCGGGGCGGCCCCCGCCGGACTCACGGTGCTCAGCCTGCAGTTCGTCGGACTGCTCGGCGGGGCGGTCATCATCGAGCGCATCTTCGCCATCCCCGGCATCGGACAGCTCGCCGTGGACGCGACGGTCAACGGCGACATCCCCATCGTCATGGGCGTCGTGCTCTACACCGTCGTGATCGTCATCATCGTCAATCTGCTGGTCGACCTCGCCAACGGCTGGCTCAACCCGAAGGTGCGCACCTCATGAGCTCCACGGTCGCGATCGCACTCGCTCCGCATGCCCCCCGTCGGCGCCCCGTCATCGTGCGGGTGCTCACCAATCCGCTCGGCGCCGTATCGCTCGTCGTCCTCGTCGCCGTCACCATGATCGCCGCGCTCGCCGGAGTGCTGGCACCGTACGGGCCGAACTTCGCCGAGGTCGGCAACACCCTCGCGCAGCCGGGTGCCGACCACCTGCTCGGCACCGACTCCGCCGGCCGCGACGTTTACAGTCGCCTCCTGTGGGGAGCTCAGCTCACCCTCCTGTCCGCCCTGCTCTGCGCCGCGGTCGCGATCGCGATCGGTCTGCCGGCGGGCCTGCTCGCCGGCTACTACGGGCGCTGGTTCGACACCGCGTCGAACTGGACGGCCAACCTGCTGCTGAGCCTGCCCGCGATCATCGTGCTGCTCTCGGTGCGCACGGCGCTCGGCCCCTCCGTCTGGCTGGCGATGGTCGTCTTCGGCATCCTGATCTCACCCGGCTACTACCGGCTGACCCGCACCGCCGTGCAGTCGGTGCGCAACGAGCTCTATGTCGATGCCGCCCGCGTCTCCGGACTGAGCGACGCGCGCATCATCGGGCGTCACGTCATGTCGGTCGTCCGTGCGCCGATCATCATCCAGACCGCCCTGGTCGCCGGTGTTGCGATCGCGATCCAGTCCGGTGTCGAGTTCCTCGGTCTCGGCAACCCCCAGGAGGTCACCTGGGGAGCCATGCTCAGCGAGGGGTTCCGCAACATCTACATCGCCCCTGGTCTCATCGTCTGGCCCGCCGTCGCCATCGGCGTCACGGTCGGCGCGTTCGTGCTGCTGGGCAATGCGCTGCGCGATGCGCTCGAGGACGCCCCCCAGGTCAAGGTGAGTCGCAAGGCCGTCGAAGCCGCGCTCCAGACGGGCATCGTGACGGATGCGGTCGCCGGCACGAACCTCGTCCTGCCGGTCGAGGAAACCCGGGAGGAGCCCACCGCGGTGCCCACGCCGTCCTCGGCACCCTCATCGGCACCCGAGGTGCCGAGCGGGTCGCACCTGCTGGAGGTGCGTGACCTCGCGATCGGCTACCCCACGCCCGCCGGGTCGATCAAGCGCGTCGTCGAAGGCGTCACGCTCCACGTCGACCGGGGGGAGGTGCTGAGCATCGTGGGTGAATCCGGCTCGGGCAAGAGTCAGACGGCCTTCGCGATCCTCGGCCTGCTGCCGGACGCCGCGCGTATCGTGGCCGGCTCGATCGTGATCGACGGTGTCCAGACGGTCGCCTCCGGCAGCGGCACGGTCTCGCAGCAGCGTATCGCCGCGCTGCGCGGACGACGGGTCTCCTACATCCCGCAGGAGCCCATGTCGAACCTCGATCCGGCCTACACGATCGGCCACCAGCTGAGCCGACCGATGGTCAAGCTCTTGGGCATCGGAAAGTCCGAGGCGAAGAAGCGGGTCCTCGATCTGCTGGAGCGGGTCGGCATCGCCGATCCCACCCGCACCTTCGACCTGTACCCGCACGAGATCTCCGGCGGCATGGCTCAGCGCGTGCTCATCGCGGGAGCGGTGAGCTGCGGGCCGGACCTCATCATCGCCGACGAGCCCACGACGGCGCTGGATGTGACGGTGCAGGCGGAGGTGCTCGAACTCCTCCGCGAGATGCGCGACAAGCTGGGAGTGGCCATCGTGCTGGTCACGCACAACTTCGGCGTGGTCTCAGACCTCGCCGACCGGGTGGCGGTCATGCGAAACGGACGGCTCATCGAGACGGGCGCGGTGCGCGATGTACTGCGCGCCCCGCGCGAGGAGTACACCCGCACACTGCTGGATTCGATGCTCGAGGGCAAGCAGCCCCTGCAGATGCTGACGAAGGAGGCCCGCGGATGAGCGGTGCACTGCTGGAGGTCGACTCGCTCGTCGTCTCCTACCCGGGAAAGGGATGGCGCAAGCCTGCGAGCGAGATCCTGCACGGCGTCTCGCTCGAGATCGCCGAGGGTCGCACGCTGGGTCTCGTCGGGGAGTCTGGATCGGGAAAGACGACGATCGGTCGCGCCATCCTGGGACTCGCGCCCGTGACAGCCGGATCCATCCGCTTCAAAGGGGCCGAGATCTCCGCGGCTGGGCGTCGTCAGCGTCGCCGTCTGGCGCGCGACATCCAGGTCGTCTTCCAGGATCCGTACTCCTCGTTGAATCCGGCTATGCAGGTGGGGGACATCCTGGCCGAGCCTTTGATCACCCAGGCGCTGGGTCGTCGTGAGAGCGCGTCGCGGGTGCGTGCGCTGCTCGACCGTGTCGGTCTTCCCGCCGACGCCGTCGGTCGCCTGCCGCGGGAGTTCTCCGGCGGACAACGTCAGCGCATCGCCATCGCGCGTGCGCTCGCTCTCCAGCCGAAGCTGATCGTCTGCGACGAGCCGGTGAGCGCGCTCGATCTGACGACGCAGGCGAAGGTGCTGGACCTCTTCCTCGAGATCCAGCAGGACACCGGGGTGTCCTACCTCTTCGTCTCGCATGACCTGGATGTCGTTCGCCACATCAGCCACGACGTCGCCGTTCTGTACCGGGGTGACATCGTCGAGCAGGGTCCCGCCGCCCAGGTCACCACGGAGCCGTCGCATCCCTACACTCGACGCCTGCTGCTGGCTTCGCCTTCGCCGGACCCCGACGTGCAGCGCGAGCGTCGCCTGCTGCGCCAGGCGGCGCGCGCGGATGCGGAGGCGGCATGAGCGCGCGCTGGCCTAGGCTGAGAAACGGGGTGGCCAGATGAGCGCGCAGACAGAGGCTGACGAACCCCGGCCCGGGGGTCGCAGCACCGGTGCGCCGACGATCTACGACATCGCGAAGATCGCGGGCGTGGCTCCCTCCACGGTGTCGCGGGCGTTCAGTCAGCCTGCGCGCGTGAACACCAAGACCGCGGAGCGCATCCACGAGGCGGCGCGGGAGCTGGGCTTCCGGCTCAATCCGCTGGCCCGCGCACTCCCGACGGGGCGCACGCACACGCTGGCTCTGCTGGTGGCTGACATCACGAACCCCGTGGTGTTCGACATCATCCGCGGCGCGGCGCGAGAGGCCTCTCTCCACGACTACACCGTCATCATCTCCGAGTCGGAGGAGTCGAGCGAGCGTGAGCTCGTCGACGCGCAGCGCCTGCTGCCGTCGGTGGACGGCATCATCCTCGCGACGACGCGACTCGACCCGCCCTCGATCCGTGCCCTGGCCAAGTCCAAGCGCCTGGTCACGATCAACCGGGATGTCGGCGAGGCGGTGGCCAGCGTCCTGCCGGATCTGAGCACCGGCGTCGACGAGGCCGTGGCGCATCTCGCGGGCCTCGGACACGAGGTGATCGGCTACGTCCCGGGCCCGACCTCTTCCTGGATCAGCGAGCGGCGCGCGGCAGCGATCGCCCGCGCGGCGGATGCGCACGGCATCGAGCTGGTGGAGTTCGCCAACACGATTCCCACCCGTGAGGGCGGCGCAGCGATCCTCGACGACCTGCTGGAGTCCGCGGCCACGGCGATCATGGGCTACAACGACCTCATGATGCTGGGTGTGCTTCAGGCGGCGACGGCGCGAGGGGTGTCGATTCCGGGTGAGTTGAGCCTGGTCGGCTTCGACGACATCTTCGGAAGCGACTTCACCGTGCCCGCGCTGACGACGATCCGCTCGCCGCTCGCCGAGGCGGGCAGACGCGCCGTGCGAGCCGTCCTGGGCATTGAGGACCCTCACGATCTCCTGCCCACCGAACTCGTCGTGCGCGACTCCACGGGCGCGCGCGCCTGACTCGTTCCCCCATCTCCGGTCGCGTCCGACATCGCGGATGGCAACCGGTTGTACCCCGAGAGACCCCGAATGACAGACTTCAACGAGGATCGCCTGCTCCCCGTCGACCCGACCGCGCGCGCCATCGCCCGCGACCTCTACGCATCCGTGCGCGAGCTTCCGATCATCTCGCCTCACGGCCACGTGGATGCCGGGATGCTGCGGCGCGACGACGCATGGACGGATCCGACGCAGCTGCTGATCACCTCCGACCACTATGTGACGAGGCTGCTCCACGCGGGCGGCGTGACGTACGAGTCGCTCGGGTTGGATGCCGGGCGCAGCCCCGGTATCGAGGGGTGGCGCACGTTCGTCGACCACTGGCCCTCGTTCGCGGGAACCGCATCCGGATACTGGATCGAGCAGACGCTGCGCGCGGTGTTCGGCATCGAGGAATCGTTGTCGTCCGAGAATGGCGACGCGGTGTACGCACGGATCGCCCAGCGCCTGGCCGATCCCTCGTTCGCCCCGCGCGCGCTGTTCGACGCTTTCGGCATCGAGGCACTCGCGACGACCGACGATCCGCTCGACGACCTCGGCGACCACGCCGCCCTCGCGGCGGATCCCTCCTTCGGCGGACGGGTCATGCCGACCTTCCGGCCGGACCGCTACCTGGATCCCGAGGGTGCGGACTTCGAGGAAGCCGTGACGGCACTCACCGCACGGGCCGGCGCGACCACGTTCGCCGCGTATCTCGAAGCCCTGCGCGCGCGTCGTGAGCACTTCATCGCTCATGGCGCCGTCTCGGCGGACCACGGTGTGGCGGAGCTGCTCACGACCGATCTCGCCGACGACGCCCCGGCCTTCTTCGACCGGGCGCTGCGGGGGAACCTCTCGCCGTACGAGAGCCAACTGTTCCGCGGGCACATGCTGCTCGAGATGGGGCGCATGAGCGCCCGCGACGGACTGGTCATGACCATCCACCCTGGCGTGCGCCGCAACCATCACACGGCGGCGTACGAGAGGTTCGGTGCCGACCGCGGACATGACATCCCGCTCGCGACGCGGTTCACGGACGAGCTCCGCCCGCTGCTGCAGGAGGTCGGTCTCGTGCCCGGCATGCACATCGTGCTCTTCGCGGTCGACGAGACGACCTACTCCCGAGAGATCGCTCCCTTGGCGGGCTTCTACCCCTCGGTGTTCATCGGCGCACCGTGGTGGTTCCTCGACGCACCGGATGCGGGGATGCGTTTCCGGGAGGCGGTCACAGAGACGGCAGGCTTCACCCGGAACTCCGGCTTCATCGACGACACGCGCGCGTTCTTGTCGATCCCGGTACGTCACGACATGTCGCGTCGGCTCGACGCGGCGTTCCTGGCCCGGCTCGTCGTTCAGGGGCGCGTGCGCCCCGAGGCCGCGTTCCGGATCATCCACGACCAGGTCGACGCGCAGCCCCGGAAGGTCTTCAAACTGTGAACGTTCGTCTCAGCAGAGGCGCGATCAGCCGCCCGTCGAAGCCCGTGCGCATCGTGCACCTGGGGCTCGGAGCGTTCCACCGTGCCCACCAGGCATGGTTCACGGCGATGGCGTCGGACGGGCAGGACTGGGGTATCGCCGCGTTCTCAGGGCGCCGCCCGGACGCGGCCGCCGCGCTCGCCGCGCAGGGCGGTCTCTACACCCTCATCGAGCGTGCCGCGGAGGGAGATCGTGCGCAGATCATGGATCCTCTCTCGCAGGCGCATGACGGAGCGGACGTCGCGGCCCTCACGCGACTGGTGGCCGACCCGAATGTGTCGATCGCGACGCTGACCATCACGGAGGCAGGGTACGGAGCCGGCCGCGCGGAGTTGAGCGAGGCGCTGCGTCGGGACCGCGACATCCTGCGCGCCCGCTTCGCCGACGTGCACCTGCGCGGCCGCGTCGACCCGGTCACGCCTCTCGGACGACTCGCGCTCGGACTCGAGACGCGTCGCCGTGCGGACGCGGGCGGGCTCACGATCATCGCCTGCGACAACCTGCCCGACAACGGTGGTGTGACGCGCGACCTGTTGCGGATGCTGCTGGAGCCGGCCGGCGAGCAGGCGCTCGAGCAGTTCGACAAGCTCATCGGCGTCGCCTCCGCATCCGTGGACCGCATCACGCCGCGCACGACGGCGGTCGATCGTGAGGACGCGCTCCGGCTCACCGGATTCGCCGACGCCGCACCGGTGGTGACCGAACCCTTCGCCGACTGGGTCATCGCGGACGCCTTCCGCGCGCCGCGCCCGGACTGGGAGTCCGCCGGCGTCAGGATCGTCGACGACTTGGAGCCGTTCGAGCGGCGCAAGCTCTGGATGCTGAACGGTGCGCACACGTTGCTGGCGACGGCGGGTCGGGCGCGCGGTCATGCGACCGTCGACGCGGCGATGAACGACCCGGTCGTCGGCGGATGGGTGGAACAGCTGTGGGATGACGCCATCCGTCACCTTCCCGCTGAGCTCGGCGCCGAGGAGTACCGCGTCCGATTGCGCTCGCGGTTCGCGAACGGCAGGATCCGGCACCTGCTCGACCAGATCGCGCTCGACACCGAGAGCAAACTGCGCGTGCGCGTGATCCCGCTCATCCGTGCGGAACGCGCGGAGGGGAGATCCGCGGATGCGGCCACCCGCGCGGTCGCGTCGTGGATCGCCGATTCGGCCCGCGATGACAGAGCCGGCGTCGACGCGGTGCGCACCGCGCTGGCCGGACTCGACGCAGAGCTCGCGGGCGACGAGGCATACGTGGATGCGCTCGCCGAGGCCGTGCACGAAGAAGGCGCTGCCGGGCGGGCTGCGAGCTCCCGGGTGGTCGTTCGATGAGCGACGTTGTGACATCGACGAAAGGGAAGACGACATGCTGACACCGCGTTCGAGTCGGAGCCGCGACATGAGGTCGCTGGACGGACTGTGGGCCTTTGCGCTCGACACCGAGGTCGGGGAGCGCCCGTGGGAGGCTCCATTGCCCGTGACCCGCGTGGCTCCGGTGCCCGCCAGTTACAACGACATCTTCCTCGAGCCCGAGATCCGCAATCACGTGGGTGTGGTCTGGTACCAGCAGCGCATCGACGTCCCCGCGGGCTGGGAGGGGCGACGGATCGCGCTGCGGGTGGACGCAGCCACCCACGCCGGCACCGTGTACGTCGACGGGCGCAGGCTCGCCCACCACGAAGGCGGCTACACCCCGTTCGAGGTGGAGTTGACCCAGGCCGTCACCCCGGGGACGTCGGCGCTTGTGACCATCGCCGTCGACAACCGGCTCACCCAGGCCACCATCCCGCCCGGGGTCGTCGGCGAGGGACCGGATGGACGCGAGACGCAGCGCTATCGTCACGACTTCTTCAACTACGCCGGCCTCGCACGCAGCGTGCGACTGATCTCGACTCCACGGGAGTACATCGCGGACATCGCCGCGGTCACCGATGTGCACGGCGCGGATGCGAGCGTCGACTACAGGGTGAGCGTCGACGGCGGGCAGCCGACGGTGCAGGTGGAGCTGCTCGACGAGGACGATGTCGTCGTGGCGACGTCCGTGGGAGCGAGCGGCCGCCTCACGATCACCGACGTGCGCCTCTGGCAGCCCGGGGCAGCCTACCTGTACCGGATGCGGGTGCGTCTGGGTGAGGACGGCGACGTCTACGAGCAGCCCATCGGCGTGCGCACCGTCGAAGTCGTGGGGCAGCGGTTCCTCATCAACGGCGCACCGTTCTACTTCACCGGGTTCGGCAGGCACGAGGACTCGCCCATCCGGGGCAAGGGGCACGACGCCGCCGTCCTGGTGCACGACTTCCAACTCATGCGGTGGATCGGCGCGAACTCGTTCCGGACCTCGCACTACCCGTATGCCGAGGAGTGGCTCGACTACGCCGACCGGCACGGCATCGTCGTGATCGACGAGACCGCAGCGGTCGGTCTCAACATCAACATGGTCGCGGGATTCAACGGCGACAGGCCTGAGCCGACGTTCTCACCCGACGCGATGAACGACCGCACGCAGGCCGCGCACGCCGCCGCCATCCGGGAGCTGATCGCGCGCGACAAGAACCATCCCTCGGTCGTGATGTGGTGCATCGCCAACGAGCCGGCCTCGAGCGAGGAAGGCTCCCGCGGCTACTTCGAGCCGCTCGTCGCGCTGACACGGCAGCTCGATCCGACCCGTCCGGTGACGTTCGCGAACCAGGGCGCGGCGCGCTTCGACAACGACAGGATCGTCGACCTCTTCGACATCGTCTGCCTGAACCGCTACTACGGCTGGTACGAGATGACCGGAGACCTGGTGGCGGCGGAGCGGGCGCTCGAGACGGAGTTGCGCGGCTGGCAGAGCACATGGGACAAGCCGATCATCATGACCGAGTACGGCGTGGACACGATGGCGGGTCTGCACTCCGCGCATCCCGGCCCGTGGAGCGAGGAGTACCAGATCGAGTTCCTCGCGATGTACCACCGTGTCTTCGATCGCATACCGGCCGTCGTCGGAGAGCAGATCTGGAACTTCGCGGACTTCCAGACCACGAGCGGTGTGGTCCGCGTCGACGGAAACAAGAAGGGCGTGTTCACCCGCGACCGGCGTCCCAAGTCGGTGGCGCGGAGTCTGCGGGAGCGGTGGACGGCCATCGGAACGACCCACGAGAAGAAGGAGAGCGGCGCATGATCATCGAGAAGGCCGAAGTCATCGTCACCAGCCCCGACCGCAACTTCGTCACGCTGAAGCTGACGACGGATGAGGGGATCACCGGTCTCGGGGACGCGACGTTGAACGGGCGTGAGCTCGCGGTCGTCGCCTACCTCCGCGATCACGTGGCGCAGCTGCTGATCGGGCGCGATGCCTCGCGGATCGAGGACACCTGGCAGTTCCTGTACCGATCGGCGTACTGGCGACGCGGACCCGTCACGATGGCGGCCATCGCCGCCGTCGACATGGCGCTGTGGGACATCAAGGGCAAGCAGGCAGGGCTCCCCGTGTACCAGCTGCTCGGCGGGGCGTCCCGCAACGGCCTGCTCGCGTACGGTCACGCCTCGGGAAAGACGACCGAGGAGTTGTTCGACTCGGTGCGTGCGCACCAGGAACAGGGCTATCGCGCGATCCGCGTCCAGACCGGCGTTCCCGGACTCAAATCCATCTACGGAATCGCCTCGAACGCGACGTACGAGGCCAACAGCGGTGTGCGATACGACCATGAACCCGCACAGCGCGGCGCGCTGCCCAACGAAGAGGACTGGGACACGCGCAGCTACCTGCGTCACGTGCCGACCGTGTTCGAAGCCGTCCGCAACGAGTTCGGCCCGGAACTGCCGCTCCTGCACGACGCTCATCACCGCCTGACCCCGATCCAGGCTGCGAAGCTCGGCAAGTCGCTCGAGCCGTACGACCTGTTCTGGCTGGAAGATGTGTCCCCAGCCGAGAACCAGGAGGCGCTGCGTCTGGTGCGCCAGCACACGACGACCCCGCTGGCGATCGGAGAGATCTTCAACACCGTGTGGGACTACCAGCAGATCATCCGCGAGCAGCTCATCGACTACGTGCGCTCCGCCGTCACGCACACCGGGGGCATCAGCCACCTCAAGAAGGTGCTCGACTACGCGGCCCAGTACCAGATCAAGTCCGGGATGCACGGGCCGACCGACATCTCGCCGGTCGGGATGGCCGCCGCCATGCATCTCGGACTCTCGATCCACAACTTCGGCATCCAGGAGTACATGAAGCACGGCGCGAAGACCGACGCGACGTTCGAGCAGTCCTTCACATGGAAGGACGGCTTCCTGCACCCCGGTGACAAGCCGGGCCTCGGAGTCGAGTTGAACCTCGACGAGGCGGGCAAGTATCCGTACGAGCAGGCCTACCTGCCCTACAACCGCCTCGCCGACGGCACCGTGCACGACTGGTGAGCGAGAAGCCTCTGCCGCGACGGATCTGCGTGATGGGTGTCTCCGGCGCGGGGAAGACGACCACGGCGATGGCGCTCGCGTCGCGCCTGGACGCCGTCTTCCTCGACGCCGACGACCTGCATCCGGCGGCGAACGTCGCGAAGATGGCAGCGGGTGTTGCGCTCGACGACGACGACCGCGCGCCCTGGCTGCGGGCAGTCGGGGAGGCGGTGGCCGCGGCGGAGCATGTGGTCGTCGCCTGCTCGGCGCTCAAGCACTCCTACCGCGACCTGCTTCGTGACGCCGCTCCGGATCTCGTCTTCGTGTTGCTCGAGCCGTCGGACGACGAGCTCACCCGACGGCTCGCCGCGCGCGAGGGACACTTCATGCCGGCGAGTCTGCTGCGCTCGCAGCTCGCGACCCTCGAACCTCTCGGTCGCGATGAGGCGGGTGTCACGGTGGCCGTATCGGGCGCCGGTCTCGACGCCGTCGTGGACGCGGTCGTCGAGGGGCTTCGAGGTGCCCCGGCGGTCATTGAGGCGGCGGCGCGCTCCGCTGAGTGAGCACCCGTTTGGCGAGTGAGCACCCGATTGGATGCTCACTCGACAAACGGATGCGCGCTCGCGCAGTCCGCGCTCCGCCACCGGGGGACCCAGCACCGCACCCGGCGACGGTAGTCGAGGAACGCGGCGCCGAAGCGCTCCTCGAGGTCGCGCTCCTCATGCGGGCGGATCGCGTAGTTCCACACGAGCGACCCGCAGACGGCGTAGACGACCACGAGCCAGGACGACAGCATCATGCCGACGGCGATTCCCTGCGTGATGCCGGCGACGGCCATCGGATTGCGGATGAAACGATAGGGGCCCGCAACCACCAGTCGCGTCGCCGTGTCCGACGGCAACGGCGTGCCGCGCCCCTTCGTCGACATGACGGCGGCCGACCAGATGCCGAGTGCGCTCGCGGCGGCGAAGAGGACGACACCGGACAGGACGACCGGGGCGCCGAGCCACATCGCGAGCTGCCAGCGCCGCTCCAGCCACGCGATCACGAGGGGGACGACACCCAGGGCGGCGCCCCAGAAGAGCACCAACTGCATCCCGGTCGTGAGGACGTGGCGTCGTACCGGCGCGGCCGCATCCGCCTCACGGAACCGGAACGGGCCGCGCAGGAGCAGCTGCGTCGGCACCCGTCCGTCGCGCACGAGGAAGAGTGCCACGACGGATGCGGCCGCCGCGCCGCTCATGAGCACGACACCTGCTCCGGCCTCACGGGTGACGGTGGCGTAGATCGCGAGCCCGACGGTCACCAGCAGGGTCCATCCGGTCGCGGTCGCGGCCGCCCACCGGACGCCGAATGCGGCGACGGCGGAGGCGCCGACGAAGAACGGGATGTCGAGAAGCGCCATCAGTGCCGGATCGATTACCCCGAGGGTGAGGGTTCGCACCAGCGGCACCGTGAACACCGCGACCCACCAGGCGGCACCGAGCACGGCCTGCGCGGCGAAGTACGCTCTGCCCCAGCCCATAGCTGAACCGTACCGGGTGCTCTCGGCGCCGCCTGATCCGCGCTCAGTCGCCCGCCGACGGCAGGAACACGATCTTCCCGTGCACGTCACCGGCCTCGGCGCGTTCGTGCACCCGCGGCAGTTCCGTGAGCGGCAGGCGCTCGGCGACGTCCACGCGGAGCTCGCCCCGATCGATGAGCGACACCAGGCCCGCGAGCTCGTCGACATCGGAGCTTACGAAGATCGTCACCGCACGGACGCCACGCGCCTCGTCGCCGGGTGTCGGCACCGTCGGGGTGGTCGAGACCACGACGCCGCCGTCGCGCACCAGAGGCACGAGCGACTCGAAGCCCTCCGCCGTGATCGGTGCGAGATTCAGCAGGACGTCGACCGGCTCAGTCACGGCATCCCGCAGTGTGGTGACGGTGTGGTCCACGATCTCGTGGGCACCGGCGGCCTCGACCTGGCCGCGGCTGCGTCCGCTCGCGGTGGCGATCACGTGGGCTCCCGCGCGTCGGGCCAGCTGCACCGCGTAGCCGCCGACCGGGCCGCCGGCGCCGTTGATGAGCACGCGCTGCCCGGCGACGAGACCGGCCGCCCTGAACAGGGCCTGGGATGCGGTGAGTCCCACCGAGGGCAGGCCCGCCGCATCCGCCAAGGGGATGGTCCGCGGGGCCTTCACGAGGACGGCGGCGGGCGCGACCACGTACTCGGCGGCCGCGCCATCCGACTCCATGGGGATCAGCCCGATGACGCTGTCGCCGATCTCCAGATCGTCCACACCCTCGCCCAGCGCATCGACGGTGCCCGCGACGTCGTACCCGGGCGTGTGCGGAAGCGTGATCGGGATGGGGAGGAAGCCTCCGCGCATCCCGCCGTCGGCCGGGTTGTACGCGACGCCGGCGACGCGGATACGTACCTGGCCGCTGGCGAGGGCGGGCATCGGCGCGTCCTCGTAGTGCAGCACCTCGGGGCCGCCCGTCTCGTGGAACCGTACTGCCTTCATGATTGTCTCCTCAGATATGTGCTTCGGATTCGAAGCATGGAGCCGACCATAGCAGTGGTTCGAGTTCGAAGCAACTACTTCGAATCGGTAGCACTGATACTCTCGCTCTATGGGTTCCTCGCCGACGGGTCCGAGCGCCGTCCAGCTCGCCGCATACTTCGGTCTGATCGAGGTCAGCAGCCTCCTTCGTCACGCCGTGGAACAGCAGCTCAAGGAGGCGGGCGATCTGAGCTATGTCCAGTTCCAGCTCCTCGCGACGCTCGGCGATGCGCCGGACGGCTCGCTGCGGATGACGGATCTCGCCGACGGCGTCGTCTACAGCCGCAGCGGCCTGACGTACCAGGCTCAGGTGCTCGAGAAGCGGGGGCTCGTCGCCCGATCGACGTCGCCCGACGATGAGCGCAGCGTCGCAGTGACTCTCACCGCGCAGGGCAACGAGGTGCTCGGGAGGGTCTTCCCCGGGCACATCGCCATCCTCGACGACCTGCTCTTCGCGCGGCTCACGCCCGGCGACGTCGATGCCCTCGCCGACATCCTCGGGCGGGTGCGCGACCATATGAGGCACACGCCACCGCGGTCTGCGGCCGCCCGGCGTCGCCGCGTCGCAGCACCCGAGGGGGGTCTCGCATGATCGAGCTCGATGCGGTGCGCGTCGTCTCCGGTGATGTCACCCTTCTCGACACGATCACCCGGCGTGTGGATGCGGGCACGGCGCTGGCCGTGCGCGGCGGCAACGGTTCGGGGAAGACGACCCTCCTGCGCGTGCTGGCCGGGATGCGCGCACCGTCGTCGGGATCGGCGCGCATCGCCGGCGCTGCCGTCTCGCAGCGCGACCGCAGCTATCGTCGACGCGTTGCGGCGATGATCGGGCTGCCGCCGTTCGCGCCCGATCTCACGGTGCTCGAGCATGTCCGCCTCGTCGCGGTGACGTGGTTCGCGCCGGATGAAGCGGAGGCCCGTGCGCGCGCCGTGCTGCGCGAGCTCGGGTTGCAGGCGCTGCACGAGCGGTTCCCCCATGAGCTGTCGTCGGGGCAGACGCAGCTCTTCGGCCTCGCGCTCGCGCTCGTGCGTCCGTGCGAGGTGCTCCTGCTCGACGAACCCGAGCAGCGTCTCGACCCCGAGCACGCGGATGCGGTCATCGCGGCACTGCGGGCGCGACGCGATGCGGGGGTCACGCTCGTGATCGCGACGCACCATCCGCGGCTCGCGGAGATCGTCGCCGACGAGACGGTGCACCTGGAGCGCGTCGCGTGAGCGGCAGCGTGCGCACCGCCGTCGCCCTGTGGCGGCAGCGGGGCGCCAGGAGCGGCGGCGAGCGGGCCTTCACGGTGTACCTGCTCGCGATGGTCGCCCTCGTTGCGGTGGCGCCGGTCGTGCGAGCGGTCTGGCTGGAGGCGGCGGGGCCCGGCGGGCTCTCGCTGTTCGCAGACCCGCGCGCTCCGCGCGTGATCGCGCTGATCACGTCGATCATCTGGGCCGCCGCACTGGCGTGGGGTCCGTCGCGCGGGCCGGCCCTCCGCCCGCCCGCGCTCACCTGGGCGCTCGGCACCAGCGCCCTCTCGCGCCGGCGGGCCTTCCTGGGGCCCGTGCTGATCGCGGGAATCCTCTCGATCGGACTGTGGACTGCGGGAGCAGTGCTGGCGGGCGCGAGCCTCGCCGTGAACGGGGTGGCCTCCGCTGCCGCCGTCATCGGGTTCGCCGTGGCCGGTGCGCTCGGCGGTGCGGTCACGATCTGCGCGTGGCTTGTCGGGCAGGCGCTGCCGCGCCTCGCGCTCCCGGCTGCGGCTATCGTGCTCGGCCTCGGGGTGCTGGCGATCGCCGTTCCCGCCGTCGGCATCGCGACCCCGATGGGCTGGGTCGCCGCGTCATACCCGCTCGGCGAAGCGACGAGCGCTCCCATCCCGCTGGCCGCCCTGGCGCTCGTCCTATCGGCATTGATTCCCTGGCTCCTCGACCGACTGCGCACCGACGAGCTGCTCGCCCAGGCGGTACGCGCCCAGACGGCCCAGACATCGGCGGTCGGGCTCGATCTCGGAGGGGCCGCGGACGTCTACCGCGCCCGTCCCTCGCACGGTCGGCGCCTGCGCGCCGTCGGTGCGCACGGCCGGCTGTGGTCGGCCGTGATCCGCCGGGATGCGGTCGGTGCACTGCGCACGCCGCTGCGTCTCGCCCTGGGCGTCGCGGCGCTGTCGCTCGCCGGCGTCCTTGCGGCGATCGCGGCCGCGCCCGGCACCCCGGCGATGGTCCTCGGTGCCGTCGCCGGACTCCTCGCCTTCGCGGGCCTGGGTCCGGTGACCGACGGCATCCGTCATGCTGCGAGCGCTGCCGCCGATGTGCCGCTGTACGGGGTGGCGGATGCGTCGCTCGTCGCGCTTCACGCGGTGTTCCCGCTCGCGGCGGCGATCGCCCTTGCGACGATCGCCGCCGGGCTCGCCACGACGGTCTCGGGAGTCGGGGCGGCGCCCGTGCTGGCCGGAGCGCTCCTGGTGCTGATGACGCTCGCCCTTCGGCTGGCGAGCGCGCTGAAGGGGCCGATGCCGGTGGCCCTGCTCGCCCCCGTGTCGACGCCGATGGGCGATCCGATGGCCGGCGTGCGGCTCGTGTGGGCGCTGGATGCGGCCGTGCTGGCCGCCGCGTCCGGAGCGGCGATCGTGGTTCTGCCTGCGGCTCCGCTCGCGACCTGCGTCGTGGCGGGTGTGATCGCCGTCATCATCGCGGTGCGCTGGCGCGGCCGGCGTTGAACCGGCCGCGCCGGCCGCTCATGGCCGCCGTCGAAGCGCCATCGCCGCCGCCGGGATCCCGACGAGGGTGACGGCTGCGATGCCGAAGATCAGCCACCGCGCGGATGCCAGCGCGAAGCCGTCGCCCCAGGCCAGCAGGTTGCCGGCCAGCGCCGATGCGAGCGTGAACGCGATCAGCTGCGTGGTGCTGACAGCGGCGGCGGCCTTCGCGCCCTCGCCGCTGTCGCCGCCGCTGCGCATGGCCGCCACCGAAAGGTGTGGGAACGCCATGCCGACGCCGGCGCCGGAGACGAGAAGGGCGACGGCTCCCAGGAGCAGTTGCCACCCCGAGGCGGATGCGGTCTGCAGCAGCCCGTAGGCCGCGAGACCCGCGAACAGCACGATCGGTCCGATGCGCACGGCCCATCGCGCGGCGATCGGGCCCGCGCTCACGCTGACGAGCTGCGCCAGCGTCCACCCCAGCGACATCGCCGCGCCCACGAGGCCGGCGACGAGGGGAGTGGCTCCCGCGAGCTGCTGCGCGAACAGGGGGATGAAGTTCTCCGCCGTCACGCCCGCGCACAGCGCCGCCACGGTCAGATAGACCCACGCCAGCGGGTTGCCGCGTCGGTAGGCGAGCCGGGGCAGCACGCCGTGCGGGTTGCGGGCGTCGATGACGAAGAAGGCGATCAACAGGGCCAGTGCGGCCAGCGCGGTGACCGGGGCGGCGATACCGGTCACCGTGGAGCTCACGCTCAGCAGCGCCGCGGTGAGGGCGAGCGCGGTGATCGAGAGCAGGGGGAGCGGTGTGCGCTCGCCCTGCTCTCCGGTGGCCGCGGGAAGCGCGCGACGTGAAGCGAGGATCAGGGCCAGGGCGACGACCACGACGGCCGCGAGGGCGATCCGCCATGCGCCCAGCTGCGCGAACACCCCGCCGAGCGCCGGGCCCACGAGGGTGCCCACGCCGAACATGGCCGACACGAGGCCGGTGGCGCGCGTCCACAGCGACGGCGGGAGGACGCTGCGGATCGTCGCGTAGCCGAGACCGGTCAGCATGCCGGCGCCGAGTCCCTGCACGGCCCTCCCCGCGACGAATACCTCCATGACGGGGCTCGCGGCCGAGACGGCGGTGCCCAGAGCGAAGAGCAGGAATGCGATGAGGTAGGACCCGCGCGACCCCCGCGCGGCGAGGATGCGCCCGATGAGCATCGTGGCGACCACTGCGGCAATGAGGTACGCCGTCGACGCCCACGCGTAGTAGCGATCCCCGCCGAGGTCGGCGGCGATGGAGGGCATCAGCGCCGCGGTGAAGTAGAGGTTCATCGCGTACAGCGCGACGCCGCTCGCCATGACGAGGACGGCGGCCGCGTGCGGTGCGGCGAACAGGTCCCGCCAGCGGGGAGGATGCTCCCCGACGTCCGAGGGAAGATCGATGGGTTTGGTGCTCATTCCTCTACGCTAAGAGTTCAAGTGAACTTTAAGTCAAGGAGGTCTGATGCCGCAGACGCCCGTCGATCTTCTGAGTGTGGGTGAGGTCGCCCGCCGCGCCGGCATCGCCCCGAGCGCCGTGCGGTTCTACGAGGACCAGGGCCTGATCTCCTCCGTCCGCACGGCGGGCAACCAGCGTCGCTATCCCAGGTATGTCCTGCGAAGAATCGGGATCATCGTCGCGGCCCGGCGCTTCGGCATCCCGCTCGCCGAACTCGCCGACGTCTTCGCGGAGCTTCCCGCCGAGCGTATGCCGAACAAATCGGACTGGCGGCGGATCTCGCGTGACTGGCATGCGCGGCTGGAGGCGCGTCGGCGCCAGCTCGAGAACCTCGAAGCGGAGCTCGCCGGCTGCATCGGATGCGGCTGTCTCTCCCTGCGCACCTGCCGGGTGCTCAACCCCGACGACATGCTGGGCCGGGAGGGGGCCGGCGCCCGGCGGCTGCGTGCGGAGGCCGACGGCGACGAACCGCGCACCGCGTAGGCTCGATGGCTATGGCTGCCGGCGCGACGATGTACACGTTCGATGTGACGCTGTCGGATGTGGACCGCGGGGTCTACGAGCAGTTCACGGTGCGGGCGGCGCGGCATCCCTCCGAGACGGATGCGTTCATGCTGACCCGCGTGCTCGCGTTCTGCCTGGAGTACGAGGAGGGCATCGCCTTCAGCGAGGGCATCTCGCAGGCCGAGGAGCCCGCGGTGCTCGTGCGGGACGCGACGGGCGCGATCACGGCGTGGATCGAGGTAGGTGCTCCGGATGCGGCGCGGCTGCACTTCGGCAGCAAGCTCGCCGGTCGCGTCGTGGTCTACACCCACCGAGACCCGGCGAAGGTCGCCGCCTCGTGGGACGGCAAGAAGATCCACCGGGGCGACGCGATCCGCCTGGTCAGTTTCACGCCGGGCTTCATCGACGAGGCTCGTCCCGCTCTCGCGCGCCGCAACACCGCGACGGTATCTGTCGTGGAATCGCGCCTCTACCTCGAGCTGAACGGCACGGCCGTCGACGCCGAGGTCATCGCGCAGCCCGCGCAGTAGCACCGCTCAGCGGGTGGCGAGCACCCGCGCCAGTCGACCGGCGAGACCCGGTGCCGAGTTCGGCGGCAGCGCCGCCACCGGCCACCAGGCCACCGCATCCGATTCGTCGCTGACGATGAGCGGGGCGGCCACGTCCTGGATGCGGCCCACGACGCCGATATCGAGGTGCGACGCGCACCGGCCGAACCCGCCGCCGAGGGCGTGATGATCCAGATCCGCCACCGCGATGCTGCGCAGCTGCGCGGGCGACACCCCGGTCTCCTCCTGCAGCTCGCGCAGTGCGGCGCCTGCCACCGAGGTGTCACCCGCCTCGAGGTGCCCGCCGGGCTGCACCCAGAACCGGCCCTTGCCGTGGAAGCACAGCAGCACGTGCGCTGCGTCGTCGTCGAAGACGAAGGCGCTCGCCGTGACGTGCGTCGGCGGCCCCGAGCGCTCCAGGGCTGCCTGGCCGTGGTCGCGAAGCGCATCGACGAAGTCTCGGCGCGTGCGCTCCTCGGCGTCGTCGCGGGCGCGCCACTCGTCGACGGCGGTGGTCACGGATGCGAAGAGCGCGCTCATCCCTCGACGCTAGGCGATGCGCGTAGCTCTCCGCGCCGTCCTGGTCAAGGTTCCAGCGCCGGGCGCCGGGCGGGAGTAGGAATATCGGCGGCAGGGGCAGCGGTGCCGCCTGCGGAAGGAGTGAGCCATGTCGCTGCAGCCCACCGAGATCCGATCCCTCGTCCCCGCCCGCATGGATCGCCTGCCGTGGTCGAGATTCCATTGGATGATCGTCGTGGGTCTGGGCTTCTCGTGGATCCTCGACGGACTCGAAGTGCAGATCGTCGCGGCGACCGGCTACGCGGCGACCCTCGGTATGGGGTCGTTCGAAGTGGGGCTCGCCGCGACCTTCTATCTGCTGGGGCAGGTCACCGGCGCCCTCGTGTTCGGACGCTTGACCGACAAGCTCGGGCGCAAGAACCTCTTCCTCATCTCCCTCGCGATCTACCTCGTCGGCAGCGCTGTCGCCGGTCTCGCCTTCGCCCCGTGGTTCTTCTACATCTGGCGCTTCGTCGCCGGCGCGGGCATCGGCGGCGAGTACGCCGCGATCAACTCGGCCATCGACGAGATCATCCCCGCCAAGTACCGCGGACGCGTCGACATCGCGATCAACGGAACCTACTGGGGCGGTGCGGCGCTCGGTGCCGTGGCGAGCTCGTTCTTCCTGAACCAGGACATCTTCGCGGAGGACCTCGGGTGGCGGTTGAGCTTCTTCGTGGGGCCCGTGCTGGGCATCCTCATCATCTGGCTGCGCCGCCACATCCCGGAGAGCCCGCGGTGGCAGATGACGCACGGGCGCGAGGAGGAGGCCGAACGCGGCGTCGACGACATCGAGGAACGCATCCGCAAGGAGGGCAAGGAGATCCCTCCGGTCGACGAGAGCAAGGCGATCGTCGTGAAGGAGTACGGGCGCGTGCCGTTCCTCGTGATCGCGAAGGTGCTGTTCCGCCAGTACCCGCGGCGCACGCTGGTCGGGGTGACGATGATGGTGACGCAGTCGTTCCTCTACAACGCGATCTTCTTCACGTACGCGCTCGTGCTCGAGAACTTCTACGACGTGCCGCCCGCATCCGCCTCGCAGTACTTCATCGTCTTCGCGCTCGGCAACCTCGCCGGCGCCCTCGTGCTGGGGCACTTCTTCGACACGTGGGGCCGGCGACGGATGCTGTTCGGCACCTACGTGCTGGCCGGGCTCATCCTGTTGGTCAGCGCGTTCCTGTTCCACGTCGGCGCGTTGGATGCGGTGACGCACACGATCTTCTGGTGCGCGTCGTTCTTCTTCGCCTCCGCCGGCGCCTCGGCGGCGTATCTGACGGTGAGCGAGATCTTCCCGTTGGAGCTGCGGAGCCAGGTGATCTCATACGTCTTCTCGATCGGTCAGCTCGTGGGAGCCGCGGCGCCCGCTCTCTACGGCGCACTGATCGGCGATGGATCGGATCGCGGACCGCTGTTCTGGGGCTACGTGCTGGGCTCGGCCGTGATGATGCTCGGCGGTGTGGTGTGCGGGATCTTCGGCGTCAGCGCCGCCGGAAAGTCGCTCGAGGACATCGCCGATCCGCTCTCGCTGGTCGACGCCAACAGCAAGGATCGCTCGTGATCCGTCGAGACTCAGCCGTCCTGGCGGCGCAGCGCGCGCAGGCGCGGGAAGCTCTCGCGCCAGGACGCGCGCGCAGCGGGGATGTCGCCGACGAGCACGACGGCAGCGGGGGAACGCGTGTCTCCCAGCGCGTAGCCGTCGGGGAGATCGTCCACGAGCTGCCCGGCTCGGGGTCCGCCGTCCAGCATGTACATCCCGGCAGAATAGCGCGCGACGATCTTCGGGTGCCGAGGGGTTGCGGAAAACCCCGTCCTTGTCCCCGAACCCGGCTTGTGGTCGGCTCGCCGGTCGACCAGGATTGTCGCTAGACAGACTAGTAGTTAATCTGCGAGCGGAGCGACATGGCGGGCAAGACGGCAGAGGAGCGCATCATCGATCCGGCGGTCTCGGCGATCGAGCGGCTGCGTCTCGCCGAGGCGAGTCTGAGCCGGCGTCGCCAGACCGCCTGCGGCCCGAGCGAGAACGCGCGCGCCGCAATGCGTCTGATCCTCGAACGCGCGGATGCGGGGGAGGATCTGACTCCCGGCGACATCGCGGAGCACCTGGGCGTCTCGCCCGCGGCGGTCAGCGGCATCCTCGACAAGCTTCACGCCGGCGGGCTGGTGGCCTTCCGGACCAATCCCGATGATCGGCGCAGCAAGCTCGTCGTGCCCTTCGACCGCGACACGGACATCGACGACCTCGACCCGGTGGGAGCCCGCATCCGTCAGGCGGTCGGCGAACTCGACCCCGAGGTGTCGGCCGCCGTGGTGCAGTTGATGGAGAAGATCACGCAGGCTGTCGATGCGGAGTGTCGCTGACAGCGGGCTCCGGCGAGAGCGTGAGTCCGTTCGGTCCGTTGGCCTCCGCCATCATGGCGTCGAGCCATTCCCTGTTGAGCGCGGGGTTACGGCTGCCGTAGAAGGAGAAGACGAGCGAGATCGACGGGTGCACCCAGAGGCTGCGCGTGCCGATGCCGCTCGTGTCCGCGAGGTGCAGCAGGAAGGGTTCTCCGCGCCGCAGCTTGTTCATGAAGACGAGGCGCAGATGCGCGAGGGCTCGGTCATCGATGTCGAAAGACTGGCTCCCTCCGTCGTAAAGCAATTGGCCCATTGCCCTAAGGTAACCCCGGGGGCGCGCTTAACTAATTCCGTTTAACTAGCTTAACTACTTTGGGTATCATGCCGGAACCGGCGGGGGAGCACGACCCAGAGTCCCACAACCAGCACCGCGCCCACGATGAGTGCCACCGCTCCGGCCGTCCGGCCGAGGACGACGTCCACGATGAGGGCCGTGACGCCGATGCTGAGCAGGGCGATGACAGCGAGGTCCACCGCGATGATCTGTGCGGCGACGCGTACGAGGGCGGGCTTCATCCGGCGGGCGAAGACGGTGCGGTGCAGGGTGACGGGAGCCAGTGCGAGAAGCGTCGAGAGGCCGGCGAGCACGACGAGCGCGATGTAGAGCGCGACCTGCACGCCGTCGAGGTCGGCGAAGCGGGGCTGGAAGGCGACGGCGAGCAGGAATCCGGTGAGGATCTGGGTGCCCGTCTGCATCACGCGAAGCTCCTGCATGAGCTCGTCCCAGTTGCGATCCGCCCGTTCGTTCGCGCTCTCGTCGCGGCCGTCTCCCGGTACGGCATCCCGTGGTTGCTCCAACATGTCGCCTCCTCTGTGCCTCCCGTGACTAGCAGATCGATTCTTCGGCTGCCAGGGGCACCCGGGTGTCGGAGGTTCGACGCAGAATCTCGGATGTGGAAGCTCACACGATGATCCAGCGGATGCCCGACGCGGCGCCGCGGGCGCTGTGGGTGCAGGTCGAGCATGGTCTCCACGTCGCCAGCACCGTGTCCGCGTTCGTCGGCACCGTCACCGAGACGGCGAACGGCTTCGAGGCCGTGGACGGGCTCGGCACCTGCCGGGGCGTCTTCGCAAGTCTCGACGACGCCAAGGCCGTGCTCGAAGCCGCAGCCTCCGCCGACGCGGTGCTCTGACGCGTCAGGCGATCGTCACCGCGGTGCCGTAGGCGCAGACCTCCACGCCACCGGTGTCGCCGTAGTCGTTCGTCTCGAACCGGAACGCGACGACCGCATTCGCGCCCTTCTGCTGCGCCTCCGCGGCGAGGCGTGACAGGGCCTCGGTGCGGGTCTCCTGCAGCAGCTCGGTGATGCCCTTCAACTCGCCGCCGGCGAGAGCCTTGAAAGACGCGCCGATGTTCGAGCCGATATGGCGCGAGCGCACGGTGAGGCCGAAGACCTCGCCGTGCACCTCGGTGATCGTGCGGCCGGGGATGTCGTTCGTCGTGACGATGATCATGCGCCACACCCTAGGGCAGGCCCTCCCGCATCCGACAGGGTCCTCGGCGCGCCGCGCGGCGGGGTGAGCAGGGTGTGAGGATCCGCCGGACGGGCGTTCGGATTCCGTTAGGACCACGGGATCCGGCCCACGCAGGGCGTTCGATCGACGAGTGCCCCGAGTGGGGCGCCCGCGCCGACCGCGCGGCGTGTTCTCTGGAGAGTCCCCGTGCTCGATCTCGTCTACGTTCTCGCGACGCTCGCGCTGTTCGCGCTCGTCGCCCTCGTGCTGAAGGGGGTCGACGCACTGCAGGCGGGCGACCGTGCGTCCACCCGCCCGGCCGCCACCGCCCGGAGCGAGCGCTCATGATCGTCATCTCCCTCGTGGCCGCGGCCCTCGCCGTCGCCGCCGTCGTCTACCTCGTGATCGCGCTCGTGCGCCCGGAGAAGTTCTGATGGATGCGGAGTCGATCACCTTCGGCATCCTCCAGATCGCGACCCTGCTGCTGGCTCTGGGGCTCGCCTATCGGCCGCTCGGGGACCTCATCGCCTTCGTCTTCACCTCGCCCCGCCACGCGCGCATCGAACGCGGCGTCTACCGTGTGATCGGTGTCGACGCGGACGCGGAGCAGAGCTGGCAGGCCTACGCGCGCGGCGTGCTGATCTTCTCCGCGGCCGGCGTGCTGCTGGTCTACCTCCTGCAGCGCACGCAGCAGTTCCTCCCGTACGCACTGGGCCTTCCCGCGGTGCCGGAGGGGCTCGCTTTCAACACCGCCGTCTCCTTCGTGACCAACACGAACTGGCAGTCCTACTCGCCCGAAGCCACCCTCGGCTACACCGTGCAGTTCGCGGGACTGGCCGTGCAGAACTTCCTCTCCGCCGCCGTCGGGCTCGCGGTCGCCATCGCGCTCGTGCGCGGCTTCGCGCGGCGCGGCTCCGCAACGATCGGGAACTTCTGGGTCGATCTCGTTCGCGGTGTCGGCCGCATCCTCCTTCCCCTCGCGGTCGTCGCAGCGATCGTGCTCATCATCGGCGGCGTCGTGCAGAACGTCGCGGGGTTCACCCCCGTCGACACGATCAGCGGCGCGGTGCAGAACCTGCCCGGCGGTCCCGTCGCCTCCCAGGAAGCGATCAAGGAGCTCGGCACCAACGGCGGCGGCTTCTTCAACGCCAACTCCGCGCATCCGTTCGAGAACCCGACACCGTGGACCAATCTCTTCGAGATCTTCTTGATGCTCGTGATCCCCGTGTCGCTGCCCCGCGCCTTCGGTCGGATGGTGGGCGACAACCGTCAGGGCTACGCGATCCTCGCGGTGATGGGGACGCTCTTCGCGGTGTCGCTGTCGCTGCTGACCTGGTTCGAGGTACAGGGCTTCGGCAGCGCGCCGCAGCTGGCCGGCGGTGCGATGGAGGGCAAGGAGACCCGGTTCGGCATCTGGGCCTCCACCCTGTTCGCCACCTCCACGACCACCACCTCCACCGGTGCCGTCAACTCGATGCACGACTCGTACACGGCCGGCGGCGGAGCCATGACCATGATCAACATGATGCTCGGCGAGGTCGCGCCAGGCGGTGTCGGATCGGGTCTGTACGGGATGCTGATCCTCGCCGTCATCGCGGTGTTCATCGGCGGACTGCTGGTGGGTCGCACCCCCGAATACCTCGGCAAGAAGATCGGTCCCAGCGAGATCAAGCTCGCGAGCCTGTACATCCTCGTGACCCCCGTGCTCGTGCTCGCCGGAACCGCTCTGAGCTTCGCGGTGCCGGGCGTGCGCGACGACGTCGAGTCCACCTCGATCCTCAACCCCGGACTGCACGGCTTCAGCGAGGTGCTCTACGCGTTCACCTCCGCGGCCAACAACAACGGTTCGGCGTTCGCCGGGCTCACCGCGAACACCCCGTGGCTGAACACCGCGCTCGGCATCGTGATGCTGCTCGGGCGCTTCATCCCGATCGTGCTGGTGCTGGCGCTCGCGGGCTCGCTCGCCGCGCAGGAGCGCATCCCCGGCACCTCCGGCACCCTCCCGACTCACCGGCCGCAGTTCGTCGGCCTCCTCCTGGTCGTGAGCGTGCTCATCACCGCACTCACCTATTTCCCCGTTCTCACGCTGGGTCCCCTGGCGGAAGGGCTTCTGTGACCTTGTCCCGACTTCCCGCATCCCCCGATCTCGTCGAGCCGGCCGAACCCGCGCCATCGGGTGCCGCACACGGCGCCCGCCGCGCATTCGGCGCGGCGCAGATCGCCGAGGCGCTGCCCGGCGCGCTCGCCAAGCTCAACCCCGCAGCGCTGTGGCGCAACCCCGTCATGTTCCTCGTGTGGGTGGGAGCGGCGCTCACGACCGTCATCGCGATCGCGGAGCCCTTCCTCGGCGGCCCCGAGAGCACGGGCGGCTCGCCCGTGCCGTTCGGCTTCACGTGGGGCATCGCTCTCTGGCTGTGGCTGACCGTGATCTTCGCGAACCTCGCCGAGGCCGTCGCCGAGGGGCGCGGCAAGGCGCAGGCGCAGGCGCTGCGCTCGACACGCACGAGCACGATGGCGCGGCGCCTGCTCGCCTACGACCCCGAACGCGACCGTGCGGCCGAGAAGACGGCGACGACCCAGGTGGCCTCCAGCGAGCTGACCCTCGGCGACGTCGTCGTGGTCTCGGCGGGTGAGCTCATCCCCGGCGACGGCGACATCGTGTGGGGCATCGCGACCGTCGACGAGTCCGCCATCACGGGCGAATCGGCGCCCGTCGTGCGCGAATCCGGCGGCGACCGCAGCGCCGTCACCGGCGGCACGCGCGTGCTCAGCGACCGCATCGTCGTGCGCATCACCTCACGCCCCGGCGAGACCTTCGTCGACCGCATGATCGCGCTCGTCGAGGGCGCCTCGCGTCAGAAGACGCCCAACGAGATCGCCCTCAACATCCTGCTGGCGAGCCTGTCGATCGTCTTCGTGGTGGTCGTTCTCACGCTGAACCCGATCGCCTCCTACGCCGCGGCCCCCGTCTCGGTGCCGGTGCTCGTGGCACTGCTCGTCTGCCTGATTCCGACCACGATCGGAGCCCTCCTCTCCGCGATCGGCATCGCCGGCATGGACCGTCTCGTGCAGCGAAACGTGCTCGCGATGTCGGGCCGTGCCGTCGAAGCGGCCGGCGACGTCACGACGCTGCTGCTGGACAAGACCGGCACGATCACCTACGGCAACCGCCGCGCGACCGCGTTCGTTGCGCTACCGCAGGTCGAGGCCGAGGAACTGGCCCGTACGGCCGCGCTCTCCTCGCTCGCCGACCCGACCCCCGAGGGCACCTCCGTCGTCGACCTCGCGCGCACGCAGGGCATCGACGCCGTCGAACCCGAGGGTGCGGTCGTCGTGCCCTTCACCGCGCAGACCCGGATGAGCGGGCTCGACCTCCCCGACGGCACCCGCATCCGCAAGGGCGCCGGTTCCGCGATCATCGCGTGGGTCGAGTCGGAGGGGAGCACGATCGCCACGGCGACCAGGGCTCAGCTGACCAGCGAGGTCGAGGCGATCTCCTCCGCCGGCGGCACCCCGCTCGTCGTCGCCGTGGCGGATGCGGCCGGCGCCCGCATCCTGGGCGTCATCCACCTCAAGGACATCGTCAAGGAGGGACTGCGCGAACGCTTCGACGAGCTGCGCGCCATGGGCATCCGCACCGTGATGATCACGGGCGACAACCCCCTGACCGCCCGGGCGATCGCCGCCGAGGCCGGTGTCGACGACTACCTCGCCGAGGCCACCCCCGAGGACAAGCTGGCCCTCATCCGCAAGGAGCAGGCCGGCGGCAACCTCGTCGCCATGACCGGTGACGGCACGAACGACGCGCCCGCTCTCGCGCAGGCGGATGTGGGCGTCGCGATGAACACGGGCACGTCGGCCGCGAAGGAGGCCGGCAACATGGTCGACCTCGACAGCGACCCGACCAAGCTCATCGACATCGTCCGCATCGGCAAGCAGTTGCTCATCACTCGCGGCGCCCTCACCACGTTCTCGCTCGCGAACGACGTCGCGAAGTACTTCGCGATCATCCCCGCGATGTTCATGGGCGTCTTCCCGGGGTTGGCGGCGTTGAACATCATGCAGCTCAGCTCGCCGGCATCCGCCGTCACGAGCGCAATCATCTTCAACGCCATCGTGATCGTGTTCCTCATCCCGCTCGCCCTGCGCGGCGTGACCTACCGTCCCGCATCCGCGTCGCAGGTGCTCAGCCGCAACCTCCTCATCTACGGACTCGGCGGCGTCATCGCCCCGTTCATCGGCATCAAGCTCATCGACCTGCTCGTGAGCCTCATCCCGGGCTTCTGAGCCCCTCTGGAGACGACACCATGTCCCTTCGTTCCGCCCTCCGCCAGTCCGGCGTCGCCGTGCGCACCATGCTCGCGGCGACTCTCGTGCTCGGCATCGGCTACACCGCCCTCATCACGGGTATCGGCCAGCTCGCCCTGCCGGCGCAGGCGAACGGCTCGCGCGTGACGGATGCCGCCGGCACGGTCGTCGGCAGCGCGCTGATCGGTCAGTCGTTCACAGATGCCGACGGCGCCGCCCTGCCGCAGTACTTCCAGTCGCGGCCCTCCGCCGCCGGTGACGGCTACGACCCGGCCGCATCGTCCGGCTCCAACCTGGGGCCCGAGAACCCCGACCTGCTCGCCTCGATCGCCGAGCGCCGGCAGGCGGTCGCCGAGCTGGAGGGCGTCGACCCCGCATCCGTGCCGGTCGATGCGCTCACCGCATCCGGGTCCGGACTCGACCCGCACATCAGCCCCGCCTACGCCGATCTGCAGGTGGCCCGCGTCGCCCGCGCGCGCGGACTCGACGAGGGGGAGGTGCGCCAGCTCGTGGCGGCGCACACCACAGGTTCCGACCTCGGCTACCTGGGCGAGCCGCGGGTGAACGTGCTCGAGCTGAACCTCGCCCTCGACGCCCTGAATCGGTGAGGCGGGCTCGCTGGCGGAGATTAGGGTGAGGGCATGAAGCGCGGGAAGCTGCGCGTGCTGCTGGGCGCGGCGCCGGGCGTCGGCAAGACCTTCCAGATGCTGCGCGAGGGAACCAGGCTCGCCCAGGAGGGCAGCGACGTCGTCATCGCCGTCGTGGAGACCCACGGGCGGGCCGCCACCGCGCAGCAGGCAGAGGCGCTCGCGCAGATCCCCCGCCGGCGGTGGGCGCATCGCGGCGTGGAGCTCGACGAGATGGATCTGGATGCGGTCATCGAGCGGCATCCGGATGTCGCCCTCATCGACGAGCTCGCCCACACCAACGCCCCCGGATCGCGCAACGAGAAGCGCTGGCAGGACGTCGAGGAGGTGCTCGCGGCGGGCATCGACGTGATCACCACGGTCAACGTGCAGCACATCGCCTCGCTGGGCGATGTGGTGGAGCAGATCACGGGCGTCGCCCAGCGCGAGACCGTCCCCGACACGGTCGTGCGCGGGGCGGACCAGGTGGAGGTCGTCGACCTGGCGCCCCAGTCGCTGCGCGACCGGCTCTCGGCGGGGCTCGTCTATCCCGCCGAGCGGGTGGATGCGGCGCTGTCCAACTACTTCCGCCTCGGCAACCTCACGGCGCTTCGCGAGCTCGCCCTGCTGTGGCTCGCCGACGAGGTCGACAGCGCTCTCAACGACTACCGGAGTGCGAACGGCATCCGGGGCACGTGGCAGACGCGCGAGCGGGTGGTGGTCGCTCTCACCGGGGGCCCGGAGGGGGAGACTCTCCTCCGTCGCGGCGCCCGGATCGCGGCGCGCTCGGCCGGCGGCGAGCTGCTGGCGGTGCATGTCTCCAGCGCCGAGGGGCTGCGCCGCGCGACACCGGGCGCGCTCGCACAGCAGCGCGCGTTGGTCGAATCGCTCGGCGGCACCTACCACCAGCTCGTCGGCGACGACGTCCCGCGCGCCCTCGTCGACTTCGCGCGCTCGGTCAACGCGAGCCAGCTCGTCATCGGCGTCAGCCGCCGCTCCCGATGGGCAGCAGCCGTCACCGGTCCCGGCATCGGGGCCACCGTCATCCGGCTCTCGGGTGATATCGACGTGCACATCGTGAGCCACGCGGCCGCTGCCGGCGGACGGATGCGGCTGCCCTCTGTGCAGCGCGGAGCGCTGAGCGTGAAGCGCCGCATCCTCGGCTTCGTGATCGCACTGACCGCCGGTCCTTTGCTCTCCGCGCTGCTGTTCGCCTTCCGCAGCGACGAGTCCATCACCTCCGACGTGCTCGCCTTCCAACTGCTCGTGGTGGTGGTCGCTCTCGTGGGCGGCATCTGGCCCGCGCTGTTCGCCGCGGTCCTATCGGGGCTGACACTGGACTTCCTCTTCGTCGCGCCGACCTTCACCGTGTCGATCGCGCATCCGCTGCACGCACTCGCCCTCGGGCTGTATGTCGTGATCGCGATCCTCGTCAGCTACATCGTCGACCAGGCCGCCCGCCGCACCCGCCGTGCGGAACGAGCCGCGGCCGAATCCGAGCTGCTGGCCACCGTGGCGGGCTCCGTGCTGCGCGGCGAGAGCGCCGTACCCGCCCTCATCACGCGCACCCGCGAGGCGTTCGGACTCGCGGGGGTGCGCCTCGTCGCCGCCGACGGCGAGGTCATCGCGACCGATGGCGAACCGGTGCGCGGCGGTGACTTCACCACGCTCCCCGTCGGTGACGCGGTGCTCGAGCTGCACGGACCCGACCCGGATGCGTCGGCCCGCCGCCTGTTGGAGGTGATCGTCGCGCAGCTCGCCGCCGCCCTCGAGCACACCGACCTGTCGGCGGCGGCGCGAGAGGTCGATGCGCTCGCCGCCACCGATCAGGTGCGTACCGCCCTGCTCTCCGCGGTCAGTCACGACCTCCGTCGCCCGCTGGCCGCCGCCGTCGCGGCCATCGGGGGCCTCCGAGCCGCGGGGGCGCACATGAGTCCCGCCGATCGGCGGGAGCTGCTCGATACCGCGGAGGAGAGCCTCGCGACCCTGTCGACGCTCGTGACCGACCTGCTCGACGTGAGCCGGGTGGAGGCCGGCGTGCTCGCGGTCGCGCTCGCGCCGGTGGACGCCGCCGGCTCCGTCCTCGCCGCTCTCGACGAACTGGGACTCGGTCCCGACCGGGTCGAGCTCGCGCTCGACCCGGCCCTGCCCGCGCTCGCCGCCGATCCCGTGCTGCTGCAGCGCGTGATCGTCAACGTGCTCGCGAACGCCGCGCGCCACTCGCCGCCCGATGCGCGGGTGCGGGTGGCGACCAGCAGCCTCGGCGAACGGGCCGAGATCCGCATCGTCGACCGCGGCGAGGGGGTACCGGCGGAGCGTCGGGACGACATGTTCGCGCCCTTCCAGCGTCTCGGCGACACCGACAACACGGTCGGTCTCGGCCTCGGGCTCGCGCTGTCGCGGGGGTTCGCCGAGGGAATGGGCGGCACACTCACCGCGGAGGACACGCCCGGCGGCGGGCTCACGATGGTCGTCTCGCTCCGGCTCTGGCCAGCGGATGCGGCATCCGAGGGGAGGATGGGCTCGTGAAGATCCTGGTCGCGGACGACGACCCGCAACTCGTGCGCGCCCTGCGCATCACCCTCGCCGCGCACGGCTACGACGTGGTCGCCGCCGCCGACGGTGCCGCGGCGATCACCCTGGCCGCGCAGTCGCACCCCGACATCGTGCTGCTCGATCTCGGCATGCCGCATCTGGACGGCGTGCAGGTGATCGAGGCGCTGCGCGGGTGGACCACCGCGCCGATCATCGTCGTCTCCGGCCGCACCGGTTCCGCCGACAAGGTGGACGCACTGGATGCGGGTGCCGACGACTATGTGACCAAGCCGTTCCAGATCGACGAGCTGCTGGCGCGGCTGCGCGCGCTCGGGCGACGGGCCGCCGCATCCGTCGACGATCCGGTCGTGCGCTTCGGTGACGTCGAACTGGATCTGGCGACCAAGACGGTCACGCGCGCGGGTGTCCGGGTGCATCTGACTCCCACGGAGTGGCGGATGCTGGAGTTCCTCGCGCGGCATCCGGGTGCCCTCGTGACGCGCCAGAGCCTGCTGAAGGAGATCTGGGCGAGCGAGAACGTCAACGACTCCGGGTATCTGCGCCTCTACATGTCGCAATTGCGAAAGAAGCTGGAGGCGGACCCCGCACGGCCGGTGCATCTGCTCACCGAGACCGGAATGGGATACCGCCTCCAGCTCTGAGGGAGGATCAGTCCTCGACGACGCGAACCGTGACCTCGATGTTGCCGCGGGTGGCGTTCGAGTAGGGGCAGACCTGGTGAGCGGCGTCGGCGAGGGCCTGCGCCTGGTCGGCGGGGAGATCGGGGATGACGACCTCGAGCTCGACGGCCAGCTGGAAACCGCCCTGGCCGTTGGAGCCGATGCCGACGCGCGCGCCGACGCTCGTGTCGTGGATCGCGACCTTCTGCATCCGGGCGACCGACAGCAGCGCGCTGTGGAAGCAGGCCGAGTAGCCGGCGGCGAACAGCAGCTCGGGGTTCAGTGCGCCGCCCGCTCCGCCCATCTCCTTGGGAACGCGCACGTCGGCGTCGAGCAGCCCGTCGCTCGTGGCGACGTGTCCGTTGCGGCCGTCTCCGGTGGCGAGGGCTTCTGCGGTGTAGAGGATGTCCATGGGGGATACCTTTCGTTGATTCTTCGGGGGGTCTTCGGGCTCAGTCGGCGTCGGCGTGCAACGTGTCCGTGAGCGAGTGGAGCGCCGTCAGCAATGCGCGGGCTGCATCCGGTTCGAGTCCGTAGCAGTTCCACATCTGGGAGGGCAGATCGGACATCTCGGCGCGCAGGGCGGTGCCGCGCTCGGTCGGTGCGACAGTAACCACGCGTCCGTCACCGTCGGCGCGGGTGCGGCTGACGAGTCCCGCCTTCTCGAGGCGCTTGAGAAGCGGCGACAGCGTGCCCGAGTCCAGTCCGAGCCCGTCGCCGAGCTGACTGACGGTGCGCGGCCCGCGGTCCCAGAGCTCGACGAGCACGAGGTACTGCGGGTAGGTGAGCTGCCACGGTTCGAGCAGGCGACGGTACACCTGGGTCGTCGCTCTGCTCGCCGAGTAGAGCGAGAAGCACAGCATCCGATCCAGCGCCGGTCCCGTCGTCTCCGTCATGGAAGAAGCATTGCACGCAATTCAGTTGTGCACAACTCATGTTCTCATCTCTGGCTCTGAGCGCGCTCTGTGACGGGGTGTGACGTCGAGTGACGTGCTGTTGCGGCGGGCCGTGAAAGCCGGATGCCGGGCGTGCAGGCTCGCGGTATGACGTCCCCACCCGTCATCGACACCCACGACCTCCGCAGCGCGCTCGCCGACGCTCGGCGCCCCGTGCGGCTGCTCGACGTGCGCTGGCGGCTCGACGTGCCGGAGGGTCGCCCGGCCTATCTCGCAGGGCACCTGCCGGGCGCCGTCTACGTCGACCTGGAACGAGAGCTCGCGCGTCCCGGGCACCCGGAGGAGGGCCGGCATCCGCTGCCGACGCTCGCCGACCTGGAGCGTTCCGCGCGCGCCTGGGGGCTGGATGCGGGGGACATCGTCGTGGCGTATGACGACAACGACGGCGTCGCCGCGGCCCGAGCATGGTGGCTGCTGCGCCGACGGGGCGTTCAGGTGCGCGTGCTGGACGGAGGACTTCGCGCGTGGATCGCTGACGGGGGGCTGCTGGAGGGCGGCGACGTGCGCCCGGAGCCGGGCGACGTCGTGCTCGAGGACGTCGACCCCGGCATCGCCTCGATCGATGCCGCCGCCCGGGCACCGCAGGACGGCGCGCTGATCGATGCCCGTGCTCCGCAGCACTACCGGGGTCTCGCCCCCACCGCGGATCCCGCAGCGGGCCACATCCCCGGTGCGATCAACGTGCCGACCCTCGCCCACATGCAGGCCGACGGGCGGCTGCGGCCTGCCGCCGATGTGCGGCGGACGCTCGCGGATGCGGGCGTCGACGCATCCGCCGAACTCGTCCTCACGTGCAGCTCGGGTATCGCTGCCGCTCACAGTGCGCTCGCGCTCGCGGCCGCCGGCATCGAGGCGCGAGTGTTCCCAGGCGGCTGGAGCCGCTGGTCCCGCGCCCCCGGGCGCCCGGTCGCCGTCGGTCCCACGCCCTGGGGCGAGGTCTTCGCCCGCTGAGTCGGCCTCGGCGCGCCTGCCCCGCCGCGTGCGTGCTCCGCCGCGTGCGTGCTTTGCCGCGTGCGTGTCCCACCGCGTGCGTGCTTTGCCGCGTGCGTGTCCCACCGCGTGCGTGCTTTGCCGCGTGCGTGTCCACCGCGTGCGTGTCTCACTTGTGCACGCCGACGGGCGCTTTCCCGTGAACGGTTGGGACATGGAGGTGTGGGTTCGTCGGGCAGAGGGTTGCGTGTCTCACTTGTGCACGCGGGCGGGCGCTTTTCCGTGAACGGTTGGGACATGGAGGTGTGGGTTCGTCGGGCAGAGGGTTGCGTGTCTCACTTGTGCACGCCGACGGGCCCTTTCGCGTGAACGGTTGAGACACGGAGGTCTGCGTTCGCGCGGGGAGGGTTGCGTGTCTCACTTGTGCATGCGGGCGGGCGCTTTCGCGTGAACGGTTGGGACATGGAGGTGTGGGTTCGTCGGGCAGAGAGATGCGTGTCCCACTTGTGCACGCCGACGGGCGCTTTCCCGTGAACGGTTGAGACAGGCATGCTCCGACGCCCGTGCGGGAGGGGCGCCCCGTGCGGGAGGCGGGAGGCGGGATGCGGGTCAGCGGCGGGCAGGATGGGTCTCGGGCAGATGATCGCCGGCGCCGAACAGGCGGTCGCGCAGGGTGGTGGGCTCGCTGTCTTCGCGGAGCCGCCCGCGTCGGCGGAGTTCCGGAACGACGAGCTCCGCGACATCCCGGAGCGTGTCGAACGAGTGGTACTGGCGCAGGTTGATCCCGTCGATGCCGTCCTCATCCAGCCACCGTTCGACCTCGTCTGCCACGACCCCGGGGGTGCCCACCACGAAGTACCTGTCCTCCCTGCTGCGCCGGAACGCGTCGAGGGTCTCGGCGACCGTCCGCTCGAGAGCGAGCCCCAGGCCGGTGACGTCCGCACCCGCCAGCGCCGCCGCCTCTGCGACGGTCAGGGACCCGTCGAAGGCGGTCAGATCCAGGGGCACGCTCGCATGGGCGAGGATGCCGTCGAGACTCGTGAACTGCCGGTAGGTGTCCCACTTGCGCGTCGCCTCCGCCTCGGTCCGTCCCACGACGATCCCCGCCTGCACGAGGAAACGAAGATCGTCGGGCGAGCGCCCTGCAGCGGCGGCGGCGTCCCGCATCCGGGCTCTGTTGCGGCGGAAGTCCTCGGCGCTCTTGCCGCCGGTGAAGACCACCTCGGCGTGGCGGCCCGCGAGGGCGATCCCGGCGGGAGATCCCGTCGCCTGGAACAGCACGGGGGTGCGCTGCGGCGTCGGCTCGACGAGGTGCGGCCCGGCGACGCGGAAGCTCTCGCCGACGTGATCGATGTAGTGCACCTTCGCCGGGTCCGTCACGACAGCCCCATCCGCGTCGAACACCACCGCGTCCTCGTCCCACGAGCGCTCCCAGAGCGCGTACACGACCGAGAGGAACTCGTCGGCGATCCGATACCGCTCGTCGTGCGGGATCTGCTCGTCCAGGCCGAAGTTGCGCGCGGCGTTGGGCAGATAGGACGTGACGATGTTCCACCCCACGCGCCCCCTCGTCAGGGCGTCGAACGTCGACATCCGTCGGGCGAAGGTGAACGGCGGCTCGTAGCTCGTGGAGAACGTGATGCCGAATCCGAGACGGCGGGTCACGGCAGCCATGAGGGGAACGACGAGCAGTGGGTCGTGCGACGGGATCTGCAACCCCTCCCGCACCGCCGTCTCGGGGCCGCCGCGGAAAACGTCGTAGGCGCCGACGACGTCGGCGAGGAAGACCGCGTCGAAGCCGCCCGCCTCCGCCAGCTGGGCGAGCTCCTGCCAGTATGCGATCTCACCGTGGCGGTGCCGGTTGTTTCCGGGCAGGCGCCAGAGCCCGTGCGTGATATGGCTGACCGTGTTCATCTCGAACAGGTTGAGGATGAGCTTCTTCGGCTCGGGCATGGGGCTCTCCCGCGGTCGGGTTCAGGTGGCAGGAACGGATGCGGCGACACGCGTCGCAGCGCCCGGGGCGGCCCAGGCCGGCCGCGTCCCGTCCAGTTCGAAGCGTCCCACGGCGGCCACGCGCTGCAGGACCGGATTGTGGGAGGCGATGGTGCGCACATTGCGCCAGTGGCGATCCAGCCCCCGTGACCGCGAGGTGGCGCTCGCTCCGCCGACCTCGAAGAGACGGCTGGTCGCGGTCAGCACGCTCTCGGTGACCGTGTGCTGCGCGCGATACACGTCGAGTTCGGCCCTTGTGAGAAGCTCCGCGTCGCGGACGGATGCGGCCGTCTCCAGGTCGGCGGCGACGCCGAGCACGATGCGTCTGGCGGCGGATGCGGTCGCGCTGATCTCTCCGACGACGAGATGGACCAGCGGATCATCGATCGGGCGGGTCTCGCCGGCGTGGCCGAAGGTGCGGCGGCGCGGACGGACGAAGTCGACGGTATCCGCCACGGCGCGCCGCGCGATACCGGCGACCACGGCGAGCAGGCTGAGCTGGTACACCCCGCGCAGATAGCGGTGGCGGTCCTCGTCCTCGGGTGTCACGGGGAACACATCGGCGGGGTCGACCGCGACGGCGTCGAGGATCGTCGTGCCGGATGCGGTCAGCGGCTGACCGAAGCCGTCCCAATCGTCGATGATGCTGACGCCGGGGGAGTCGGTGCGAACCGCCAGCGCGACGCGCTCGCCGGATGGGGCGATGGCTGCCACGTGCACCCAGTCCGCGTAGAGAGAGCCCGTCGTGTAGTGCTTGGTCCCCGTCACCCGCAGTCCGTCCTGACCCGTGTCGACGAGGCGCGTCGTGAGCTCGGCCGTCTCGGCCCGCTCGCTGAACGCGTTGCCCATGACCTCGCCGGCGGCCAGACGCGGGAGCCAACGCGCTGCGGCATCCGTGTGCCACCCGTCCCAGCGCAGCTGCTCGACGAAGGCGATGTGCCCGCGCCAGATGTGCGCGAGGTTCGAGTCCACCTCGGCGAGTTCCACGATGCGGGTGAGCACGTCGACCAGCGAGGCGTCGGCGCCGCCGATGGTCCGTGGCAGACGGAGGGCGCCGAAGCGCTGCTCGCGCAGCTCGGCGACGGCCGCGAACGGCAGATCGCGCCCCCGCTCGCGTTCTGCGGCGCCCGTGCGCCATCTCGCGAGCAGATCGTTCCATGCGTCGGGCATCAGTGCATCACCTTTCTCGAGACCCAGTTGCCGAGCAGCTGGGCGGCCTGGACGAGGACGATCAGGACGACGACGATCACGAGCACCACGAACCAGTCGAAGCGCTGATAGCCGTACTTGAGCGCGAGATCGCCGAGCCCGCCTCCCCCGATCGCGCCGGCGACGGCCGTGGTGTCGACGAGGGCGACGACGATGTAGGTCAGTCCCAGCGTCAGCGGTCCCATGGACTCGGGGAGCACGACGGTGAACAGCACGCGCACCGGGCTCGCCCCCATCGCCACGGCCGCTTCTATGGCTCCCGGATCGACCGCAACGAGGTTCGATTCGACGATGCGCGCGATCGCCATGGACGCCACGATCGTGATCGGCACGGTCGCCGCGAGCGGTCCGATGCTCGTGCCGATCAGCAACCGGGTGAGGGGGATGATCGAGACCGCCAGGATGATGAACGGCACCGGTCGCACGATGTTGATGACGAGGTTCAGCCCGCCGAAGACGACCCGGTTGGCGAGCAGGTTGCCCGGCCGGGTCGCGTACAGGAGCAGGCCCAGGCCGAGCCCGAGGATCGTGGCCAGAGTGAACGAGATCGTCACCATGAGCAGGGTCTCGAACAGCGCCCGGCCGATGCGCGGCAGCAGAGCGTCGAGGTAGGCCGCATCCATCAGCGTGCTCCTTCCAGCTCGGTGACCAGCGCCGCATCCCGAAGATCGGCGAGCGCGCGATCCACGTTCTCGTCGGTGCCGAGCAGCTCCACCGTGAGGCTGCCGAACAGACGCGCCTGCAGCTCGTCGACGCCGCCGTAGACGACGTTCACGTCGACGTCGTGAGCCCGCGAGATGCGGGAGAGGAAAGGATCGTTGGACTCGCGGTTCTCGATGTGCAGCTGCGCGAGGCGCCCGGTGTGCACCGTGCGGATGCGGCGGATCGTCTCGGCCGAGGGCAGGTGGTGCAGCACGGAGGACACGAAGCGCCGCGAGGTCGGGTGCTGCGGGTGCGCGAACACGTCGTACACGCTGCCCTGCTCGACCACGCGGCCGTCCTGCATCACCGCGACACGGTTGCAGACGTCGCGGATCACCTCCATCTCGTGCGTGACCACGAGGATGGTGATGCCGTACTCCGCGTGCACACGGCGCAGCAGATCCAGGACCTCGCCCGTGGTCTGCGGATCGAGCGCGCTCGTGGCCTCGTCGCTGATGAGCACGTCGGGACGGTTCGCGAGCGCGCGGGCGATGCCCACACGCTGCTTCTGCCCGCCGGAGAGCTGCGAGGGGTACTGGAGTGCCTTGTCGGACAGTCCCACGAACTCGAGCAGCTCGGCCACCCGGTCGATCGTTTCGCTCTCCGAGACGCCCGCGAGCCGCAGCGGGTAGGCGATGTTCTTGTAGACGGTGCGAGAGCGCAGCAGGTTGAACTGCTGGAAGATCATGCCGATCCGCTGACGCGCTCGACGCAGCCGGGCCGCATCGAGCGCCGTGATCTCCCGATCGCCCACGAACACCCGTCCGCTCGTCGGGCGCTCCAGCGCGTTGACGGTGCGCAGCAGCGTGGACTTGCCGGCGCCGGAGTATCCGACGATGCCGTAGATGTCGCCGGCGTCGATGGCGAGGTTCACATCGTCGAGCGCGGTGAGGGTGCGCCCGCGGGTCGTGGTGAAGGTCTTCGAGACGTGCTCGAAGCGGACGGCGGTGCTCATGCTCCTCCAGGCAATGGATGCGGGGTGTCGATCCGCCCGCTCGACGACCGAGGCTCCTGTCGGCCGTCGAGCGGGCGAGGCGGTACCGATCAGCCGTTGGCGGCTGCGGACTTCTCCAGATCGGCCAGCTTCGTACGCAGCGTCTCGACGGGCACCTGCACGAGGACCGTGGCACCCTTGTCCTCCTTCTCGAGAGCGGCGGCCGCCCGCGGGTCGGCGTACGCCTCCTCGAGGATCTTCCAGGCCGGGTCGTCCGCGTTGTCGGCGCGGCTGGCGACGACGTTGATGTACGGAAGGTTCTTCTCATCCAGCGAGTCGTCCAGGTACAGCGCCTTGTCGGCAGTGATGCCCTGCGAGGGGTCGAAGTAGGACAGGCCGACGACGACGGCGGACAGGCTCGGGTCGTCGAACTGCTGCGGAATTGTCGTCGCCGCGATCGGCACGAACTCCAGGTTCTTCGGGTTGGCGGTCACGTCGTCGACCGAGGGGAAGTCGCCCGCATCCTCACTCAGCTCGATGAGTCCCGCCGAGGCCAGGATGCCGAGTGCGCGCCCGCCGTTGGAGGGATCGTCGGGAATCGCGATGCGGCCGCCGTCGGGGATCTCGTCGGTGTCGCCGAGGGTCGCAGAGAAGATGCCCCACTGGGTGATGAGCGTCGAGAAGACCGGCGTGAGGTCCTCTCCGTTCTGGGCATTGAAGTTGGAGAGGTACAGGATGTGCTGGAACGCGTTGCCGTCGACCGTTCCGGCGGCGAGCTCCGTGTTCGGCAGCACCCAGTCGTCGACGTTGACCCAGGTCACGTCGAGCCCCTTCTCGGAGGCGATGTCGGCGACGGCGGCCTGGAAGTCGTTGTCCTCGCTGACGGCGATGCGCAGCGCCGCACGCTCGGTGCCGGCCGCCGCGGCAGCAGGCTCCTCCGACCGGGTGAGGTTCGCGACGATCGCGACGACGCCGACGATGACGGCCACGACGGCGACGGCCGCGACGCTCAGCCAGGTGGTGCGCCGACGCCTGCGCGACGCGTCGAGGGCGGTACGCAGGTCGGGGGATTCGGGTGACTTCTCGGACATGGATCTCTGCCTCTCTGGCCGAGGCGCCGGTGACGCTCACGGCTCGGTGTGCTGTGCGGGGGCGACGCGGGGTCGCGATGCCCCATTGCGCCACGCGGAATCGGTCGGGCTCCACCGCATCCGTCACACCCCGTCGTCGGTCGTCACATCCCGTCACGCGCGGCCGGCGGATGCGGCGAGAGGGAGAGCCGGGCTCTGGTAGGGTCGCAGCGTGCTTACCTGTCGTTGTTGTCGCTGAGTGATCCCGTGCGCCCTCTCGCGCACCCTCACCGATAACCTCCGACAATCCGCGGGCTCCCGATCTCAGGCCCCGCCGCACCCAGGGACACCTCCATGCGTTACGCATCCAACGTCGCCGCGCTCGTCGGCAACACCCCGCTCGTCAAGCTCAACCGCGTCACCGACGGCATCGCTGCCACGGTGCTCGCCAAGGTCGAGTACTTCAACCCCGGCGGCTCCGCCAAGGACCGCATCGCGAAGAACATCATCGACGCCGCGGAGCGCGACGGCCTGCTGCGCCCGGGCGGCACGATCGTCGAGCCCACGAGCGGCAACACCGGCGTGGGCCTTGCGCTGGTGGCTCTCGAGCGCGGCTACCGCATGATCTTCGTCGTCCCCGACAAGTTCGCCGGCGAGAAGGTCGCGGTGCTGCGGGCCTACGGTGCCGAGGTCGTGATGACTCCGACCTCGGTTCCACCCGAGCATCCGGACTCCTACTACAGCGTGTCCGACCGGCTGGCGAGTGAGATCCCCGGGGCGTTCAAGCCGAATCAGTTCGCCAACCAGAACGGCCCGCGCGGACACTTCGAGACCACGGGGCCGGAGATCTGGGCCGACACCGACGGTGCCGTCACCCACTTCGTCGCCGGCATCGGCACCGGCGGCACGATCAGCGGCACGGGTCGCTTCCTCAAGCAGGCGTCCGAGGGACGCGTCACGGTGATCGGCGCCGATCCCGAGGGGTCGATCTACTCCGGCGGCCCGTTGCACGGATACCTCGTCGAGGGCGTCGGCGAGGACTTCTGGCCGACCACCTTCGACCCCGCCGTCGTCGACCGGTACGAGCGCGTGGACGACGCCGAGGCCTTCGCCATGACGCGCCGCCTCGCGCGCGAGGAGGGTCTGCTCGTGGGCGGATCGGGCGGGATGGCGGTGGTCGCCGCCCTGCGCGCAGCCCGCGAGCTGCCCGCCGATGCCGTGGTCGTCGTGGTGCTGCCCGATCACGGCCGCGGCTACCTCAGCAAGATCTTCGACGACACCTGGATGACAGACCACGGATTCGCCGTCGAACCCACCACGAGCCGGCTCGCCGAAGCGGGCACCGACGAAGGAGCACAACGATGACCAACCCCGCAGCCCGCGCCTTCGCCAGCCTCGCGGTTCACGCAGGCCAGGACTTCGATCCGACCACGGGGGCGGTCATCCCCCCGATCCACATGAGCACCACGTTCGCCCAGGACGGTATCGGGGGCCTTCGCGGCGGCTACGAGTACGGCCGCAGCGGCAACCCCACCCGCACCGCGCTGGAGACGCAGCTCGCCGCCATCGAGCACGGCGAGCACGCGCTGTCGTTCTCCTCGGGCCTTGCCGCAGAAGACGCACTGCTGCGCGCCGTGCTGAAGCCGGGCGACGAGGTGCTCCTCGGCAGCGACGTCTACGGCGGCACCTACCGGCTGCTCGCCCGCGTGCTCGGCCCGTGGGGCGTCACGCTCCGCGTGGTCGACATGAGTGATCTGGATGCGGTCGCTGCCGCCCTCGAGGAGCGGCCCGCCCGCATCCTCTGGGTCGAGACACCGTCCAATCCGCTGCTGAAGGTCAGCGACATCGCGGGACTCGCCCGCCTCGGGCACGCGGCGGGCGCACTCGTCGTGGTCGACAACACGTTCGCGACCCCGGCGCTGCAGCAGCCGCTGGCTCTCGGCGCGGACGTGGTCGTGCACTCCACGACCAAGTATCTGGGCGGCCACTCCGACGTCGTGGGCGGGGCGCTCGTGACGAACGACGCGGAGCTCGCCGAGGCGGCGCGTTTCCTGCAGTTCGCGGTCGGCGCGGTCTCGAGCCCGTTCGACGCCTGGCTGACCACGCGCGGCATCAAGACCCTCGGTGTGCGCATGCAGCGGCACAGCGAGAACGGCGACGCCGTCGCGCGCTTCCTCGCCGGCCACGAGCGTGTCGCCGCCGTCTACTACCCGGGGCTCTCGACCCATCCCGGCCACGATGTTGCACGCACCCAGATGAGCGGGTTCGGCGGCATCGTGTCGCTCGCGCTCGCCGACCAGGCCGCAGCCCGCCGCTTCGCCGAGTCGACGCGCCTGTTCACCCTCGCCGAGTCGCTCGGAGGCGTCGAGTCCCTGGTGAACTACCCCGATGCCATGACCCACGCGTCGGTGCGGGGAACCGAGCTCGCGGTCCCCACCGAGGTCGTGCGGCTCTCGGTGGGCATCGAGGACGCGGAGGATCTCATCGTAGATCTGGATGCGGCACTCGCCACGCTCTGAGCGCAGACCTCCGACGCCGCGAACGCGAAACGCAGCGTGACGCCCCGTCGGGCGTCCGGCTGGGTACAGTAGTCGCGCAAAGCAGGTCGACCCGACGGCCTGAGGGGATCTATGAGATCGATCGTGCGCGGAGGTTCCGTGTCGTCGAATGCGTCCAGCGACGCCGTGACCGGACGGAACCGGCGATGACGCCTGCCCGCGCGTACGCCGAGATCCGCGGCGGTGGTGTCCGCGCCGGTGTGCGACGCGTGGCGCGCATCTGGTGGGGAACGCTGACCAGCGGCCGCTTCTTCAGCGGATGGAGCGCCGCCGTCTCGCTCCTGATCGCGGTGACCGTGCTCGGTGCCTACCGCTCGGTGAACTCGACGGCGGAGTATCTTCCCGCCATCGGCATCTCGGTGCTCGTCTGGGCCGTGCTGGTGGTGCTCGTGCTGCCGGTGGCGTGGGCCGAACGCCGGGTACGGCGCCGTCGCTGGCGCGCCGTTCTGGTGCTCGGCACGGTCGCCGCCGCGGGTGCCGCGAGGCCCCTGCTCAACGATGCTGCCGGCCTCGTGCTGCTCGGCGAGCCGAGCAGCGGGTCATGGCTCGAGCGCATCACGACGAACGTGGTCATCTGGCTTCTCGTGCTCTCCCTCGTCGCGACGGCGACGGTCGCCTACGACGCCACCCGCAGCGCGGGCGCGCGTCTGCGGGTCGCGCTGGCGGACTTGGGCGAGGCCGACCGACGCGCCGACGCCTACGCTCGCCGCACCCGCATCCTGCTGCACGAGCAGATCGCCAAGCTCCGCGCCGCGCTCGCGGAGCTGGTGGTGCGAAGCCCCGGCTTCGACGAGGTCAGCGCCTTCTCGCAGTCGGTGCGCTCGGTCAGCCACGACCTCGAGGACGAGGCAGGGCTGCCGCTGTCCGAGATCGCCGCGGGAACCGGGCCGGTGGAGGTGCCCACACCTCCCCGGCGCCCGCTTCTGGCTCGACTGCGGCCGCCGAGCCCGGTCGTCGTCAGCATCGCCTACGTGGTCGGCAGTCTTCCCTACACGCTGACGACCGTGCCGACGTGGCTCGCCCTCATCGCCGTCGTGCTGGTCTTCGTGTGCGGGTTCGTGGCGAACGCGGTCGCCCGCAGATCCGCGCGCCGTCGATCCGCCACGGCGCGCGGCGGCGCCATCCTGTTCGCCTGGTTCGCGGCCGGGGTGCTGTTCTCGTCCGTCGCGATCCTGCTCGCGCCGCACACCCTGCCCACGGCCCTCGTGCCGATCCTCGCCTTCCCCCTGCTGGCGGCCATCATCGGTGTCTCTTCCGACGCCATCCACAGCTCGATCGTCCAGACGCGTCGCCTCTCGCGCGCCCTCGCCGCGCAGACGGATGCGGTGGCCACGCGCACGATGCGCGCGCGCGGCGAGCTGCGCCGTGCGGCTGAGCAGTTGCATGGGCGTGTGCAGGGGCGGTGCGTGCTGTTCGCCGCGACGGTCGACGAGCGCGCCGCGACGTCCGAGGAGCTCGATGCGTTTGCGACGACGATCGCACGCTCCCTCGCGGAGATCGAGGGCACGGCCCCGGCACTCGCCGCGCCCGTGCCGGTAGCACCGTCGGATGCTCTCGCCCAGACGATCGAGACCTGGTCGCATGTGCTCGAGATCTCCAGCGACATCGACGAAGAGGCACGGCTCGCCCTCGGCGACGATGAGGTGACGCGTCGTGTCGTCGACATCGCGAGCGAGGGCTTCCTCAACGCGGTGAAGCACTCCGCAGCGAAGCGGGCGAGGCTCGAGGTGACTCACGGTGACCCGGATGCGGCTCCGGGGCTGCGCGTGGAGGTCTCGTCGCCCGGAAGGCTCGGTTCGGCGCTGCCGCTCACCTCCGGTCGAGGCATCGCGAATCTGGGCGGTGCGCATCTGTTCCAGCGGGGTCGTGACGTCGTGCTCGAGGCGCGGGTGCCGTTGCCCGCCGCCTGACCGCCGCGCGTGTCGGCGGTGCCCCCGTGGTGCGGCGGCGGCCGTGTGGGCACAGGGGCCGCGCCGCGCGTGGTGCCCCGTGGCGAGCCCGGTGTGCCCCCGCGTGTGGCATGCCGCGGTGCGGGGCATGCCGTGGTGTGTAGGCGTGCCCCGGTGTGGCGAGCCCCGTGCGAGCGAGCCCCGGTTCGCGATAAGCCCTGCTCTGCGTGTCTCAGTTGTGCACGGTGGGGCGTGGGTTTGCGTGCATTTGTGAGACACGGAGTGAGGGTGGCGGTGTCTTCGAGCCTGCGTGTCTCAGTTGTGCACGTTGGGGCGTGGGTTTGCGTGCATTTGTGAGACACGCAGTGAGGGTGGCGGTGAGCCCAGGCGGGTGCGCGCGTCGGCGGTGTCCGTCGACCGGCTGCGGGGGTGAGACGCTCAGGCGGACTGGGGAGCCGCCGGCAACCGCAGCACCGCGCGCAGGCCACCGGATGCGGGTGAGACGAGCTCCAGCGTCCCGCCGTTGCGCTTCGCGAGCCGCTGCGCGATCGACAGGCCGAGACCGACGCCGGGCGTGCCCGACTGCTCCGCCTCCGGGGCTCGGAAGAACCGGTCGAACGCACGTTCCCGGTCGGTGTCGCTCATGCCGGGCCCGCTGTCGCTGATCGAGAACTCGGTGGTCTCGCCGTCGTCGCGCACGCGCACGAGGACGTCGCCGTCGACCGGCGTGAACAGGATCGCGTTCGACAGGAGGGCGGCTAGGGAACGGTGGATGTCGGCGGGAACGCCGTGCACGTTGGTTCCGGCATCGATGTCGATCTCGAGGCGCAACCGCTTCTCGTCGGCCGCCGCGCCGTGCGATGCGACGATGGCCGCCACCACGGAACGGGTCGAGATCGTGCGCTGCTCGCCGGGGCTCACCGGCGTGGCGTGAGCGCCGCCGACCATCAGCAGGTCCTCCACGAGATCCGACAGGCGCAGACCGTTCCGCCGGATGCGGGCGACCCAGTCGCGCTCGAGCGCGGTCAGCGCGGGCGACTCCTCGAGAAGTTCCGCGTAGCCCAGCACATTGGTCAAGGGCGTCCGGAGTTCGTGACTCGTGGTCGAGATGAAGTCGTCGCGCTGTCGGCTGAGGTCGGCCCGCAGTTCCGTAGCTGCGGCGCGCTCGCGCTCCGCGTCCGCGCGCGCCTGGATCATGCGGACGGTGCTGGACACATCGAGCAGCTGCACGGCGAACAGCCCGGGATCGTTCTCGATCGGGTTCGCCACGAGACGGAGCGAAGTGTCGCCGTCGGTGTGCACCCGCTCCACGCCGTCGCGGCTCGCGTGACGGGCGACGTGCTCGAGCGGTCCCTTCCAGTCGTCGCCGTCGAGTTCCGCCGCGATCAGGGAGCGGGCGGCGGGATTTGCCCACAGCAGCTGTGTGCTCTCACCGTCGCGGCGCGCGACGGCGAGACCCACTTCGGTCTCCACCAGGCCGCCCGAGAGCAGGTGGCTGGTGCGTGCTGTCACGCGCGCCGCCTCCCGCTGCTCCGCGCGCGCGGTGAGCAGCAGCAGCGATACGGTGGCCAGCGCGATCAGGAAGATCTCGACGGTGACCGCGCGCTCGGCGGGGGAGAGCCCGAGCGCGAAGGGTCCTCGGCCCGCCAGGGTGACCATGAGGATCGCGACGCCCGCGATCACCACTTCGATGAGGGCGACGACGAACGGCAGGCGCAGGCATCCCCACGCGATGATCATGAACGGCAGGAAGGTGAGGGGGATCTCCACGCGCGGGAATGCGACGAACGCGAGCACGCCGAACAGCAGCGCGGGCTGCAGCACCGCCTCCCAGCGCGGTACCGGTGTAGGACCGGAGGACGGCGGGATGCAGGCGAACGGAGCGAACAGAAGGATGGCGGCAGCGTGGGAGGGGAACACGCTGAACACCGTCTCCGGGAAGTCGCCGCCGCCGAGCAGCGCGGCCGTCGCAGCGGCGATCACCGCGGCCACGACGGCGCCGGTGAGGCTGGCGACCACGAGGACGAGTGCTTCGCGCGGCCGTCGCAGCACGAACGGGTTGGATCCGCGATAGCCCCAGATCGCCAGCACGGCCAGCAGCGCTGCGATCTCGGCCGCGTTGCCGAGCGCATAGCCCACAGCCACCGCGAGCGAACGTCCGTGGATGAGGTTGGGGATCACGGTGACGACGAGCACGAGGAGGACGACGGCTCCGCGACGGCGCGGTGGGTTGAGGAGCGCGAAGAGGGCGGCCGCTCCCGCGGCCGGCCACCATGCCGCGGTGCTGCCACCGGGGGGCGTGAAGATCGTCCCCGTGAGGCCGAGGACAGCGATGACGATCGCGGCGATCGGCCACGCCCACCACGGGGGGATCCATTCGGACCTCGACGGGGCGCCGAGTGTCGCGAACGGGGCCGCAGCCTTCATACTGTGAACGTACCCTCTCGGCGGCACCCGCCCCGTACACGGGGCACGGGTTGCAAGGAGGTGGCGGCCATCGCGAGCATCCTGGTCGTCGAGGACGACGCCGATGTGGCGCAGCTGATCCAGCACCGTCTGGCGGCGTCGGGCCACGAGGTCGCTGTGGCCGGGGACGGTGAACAGGGCCTCGTCGCCGCGCGCGACGCGCGCCCCTCCCTCGTCATCCTCGACTGGATGATGCCGCACCGCACCGGCCTGGAGGTGTGCGCCGAGCTGCGAAGTGACACATCGTTCGCCGGCACCCGCATCATGATGCTCACCGCCAGGGCGCAGGACGAGGACATCGCGCGCGCGTTCTCCGCAGGCGCCGACGACTACATGACGAAGCCCTTCTCGCCGCGCGAGCTCGTCGCGCGTGTGGGGGCCCTCCTCGCCTCGTGACGCGCCGCCGGACGGCTTTCGCGCGGATGCGGGCCGCGTCCGCCCTCGTGCTGGTCGCCGGTGTCGGCATCGCTGTCGCCGCGTGCGCGAACCAGCCTGCTGAGACGTCGGCTGCTCCCTCTTCGCCATCGACCCCGCTCTCTGCGTCGCCGCCGCCCGCCGCGACCCCGGTCGACTATCAGCTCGGCGGCGCGTACCCGCCGGATCCGCGGGTGGGGATCGTGGCGCGCGATCGTACGGCGGCGCCCGCCGACGGGGTGTACTCGATCTGCTACCTCAACGCCTTCCAGACGCAGCCGGGCGAGCGCGAGGAGTGGGCCGACGACCTCGTGCTGCGCCAGGACGGCACGGACGTGATGGATCCGGACTGGCCAGATGAAGCGCTTCTCGACACCCGTTCGGACGATGCCCGCCAGCGAATCGCGGCGCGTGTCGGCGAGTGGATCGACGGCTGCCAGGCTGCGGGCTACGACGCCGTGGAGTTCGACAACCTCGACACCTACACCCGCTCCGACGGTCTGTTGAGCGCCGAGGACAACCTCGCGCTCGCGACGCTGCTCGTCGAGTGGGCGCACCACGCAGGCCTCGCGGCGGGTCAGAAGAACGCGGCGGAGGATGCCGAGCGCTTGCGCGCCGAGGCCGGCTTCGACTTCGCCGTGGTGGAGGAGTGCGCGTACTACCGGGAGTGCGCGGCCTATACCGATGTCTACGGTGACGCCGTGGTGGCCATCGAGTACACCGACGCGATCGACCGGCCGTTCGAGGACCTCTGCGCCGACCCCGCCGTGCCCGCATCCCTCGTGCTTCGCGATCGCGACCTCACGACGCCGGGGGATGCGGACTACGCCTTCGAGATCTGCCCGCGCTGACGCGACTCCCGCCCCCCCGGGGCGGGAGTCGGATGTCAGTGGTCGTCGACCTCTGCCGCGGCGACGGGGTGTCCCTGCACCTGGTCGCGGTCGGCCTTCAGCCGGTCGCCGCGCGTCTTCAGCAGGCTCGCGACGGTGGCCACCGCGATGGTCGCGCCGATGAACAGCAGTGAGAACCAGATCGGGATCTCGGGGACCCACTCGATGTGCTGCCCGCCGTTGATGAAGGGGAGCTCATTGACGTGCAGGGCGTGGAAGACGAGCTTCACACCGATGAAGGCGAGGATGACCGCGAGCCCCTGCGCCAGGTACACCAGGCGCTCCAGCAGGCCGCCGATGAGGAAGAAGAGCTGACGCAGACCCATCAGGGCGAAGGCGTTCGCGGTGAAGACGATGTATGCCTCCTGCGTGAGCCCGTAGATCGCGGGGATCGAGTCGAGGGCGAAGACCAGGTCGATGAATCCGACCGCCACGATCGTGAGCAGCATCGGGGTGACGAAGCGCTTGCCGTCGATCTTCACGGTCAGTCGGTCGCCGTGGTACTCGTCGTGCACCGGAAGGATGCGGCGCATGAACCGCACGATGCGTCCGTTCGAGGGGTCGGACTCGTGGCTCGAGAACGCCTGCTGCCAGGCCAGGTAGAGCAGGAAGGCGCCGAAGATGTAGAAGACCCAGGAGAAGTTCTCGATGAGGGTGGCGCCCAGTGCGATGAAGGCGCCGCGCATGATGAGCGCGATCACGATGCCGATCATGAGCACCTTCTGCTGGTACTCCTTCGGCACCGCGAAGCCCGTCATGATGATGAGGAAGACGAAGAGGTTGTCGATCGACAGCGCCTTCTCCGTCAGATAGCCGGCGAAGTACTCGCCGCCGAAGCTCCATCCCGAGACCACGCCGATCCCGACGCCGAACAGCAGCGCCAGACCGATGTAGAAGGCCGACCAGACGGCGGACTCACGGATGGTGGGGGCGTGCGGCTTGCGCACGTGCACGAAGAACTCGAAGACGAAGAAGGCGATCGTGATCGCGATCGTGATGAGCCAGATGGCGGGGGTGACGTTCACGGAGAACTCCAAGGGGTGGGCGTACGGTCATGACGCCAAGGTCTCCTCCGCCCCGATGCTGGTCGGGACCGGCGGCCCGGGATCCGACGTTGGATCCGTACTGACGAGCCGACCGCGAGCGGGAGTACTCCCCTTGCTTGAATGACAGAATACGGCATCCGCGGCGCGCCGGGAGCACGCCGGCGGTAGCGTCGGATCTGTGACGCATCCTTACGACGAACGCGGCCGCGAGACGCTCGATCGGCCGGAGAGTCGCAAGTGGAGCCTGCATCCGGGCAAGATCGGCGCGTGGGTGGCTGAGATGGACTTCGGCACGGCGCCGGTGGTGAGCGCTGCGCTGCACCGTGCGGTCGAGGAGGAGACGCTCGGCTATCTGTCGCCGGCCCTTGCCGAGCGGATGTCGGTCGCGACGGCGGGATGGATGCGGCGCGCCTACGGATGGAGCATCGAGCCACAGCGCGTGCACCCCGTCGCCGACGTGATGGCGGCGCTGGGTGTCGCGGTGCGGACGTTCGCCCCCGCCGGTTCGCCGGTGATCGTTCCCACGCCCGCCTACATGCCGTTCCTCACCTACTTGCCGGCCATCGGGCATCCGGTGATCCCGGTGCCGGGTCGCGTGGTGTCCGGGCGGTGGGAGCACGACATCGACGGCATCGACGCCGCGTTCTCCGCGGGCGCGCGCACGCTCGTGCTGTGCAACCCGCACAACCCGACCGGCTCGGTCCTCAGCCGTGAGGAGCTCCGCCGGATCGCCGATGTCGTCGACCGCCACGGCGGGCGCGTCTTCGCCGACGAGATCCATGCGCCGCTGCGCTACGGCGGCCGTGCGCATGTGCCGTACGCCTCCCTCTCCGAGGCGACCGCCGCGCATACCGTCACCGGCACGAGCGCGTCGAAGGCGTGGAACGTCCCAGGTGTCAAGGCCGCGCAGCTCATCACATCGAACCAGAACGACGACGACATCTACCGGCGAGTCGGTTTCGCCCACGTGCACGGTGCATCGACACTCGGTGTCGTCGCATCCATCGCCGCGTACGAGGACGGAGAGCCCTGGCTCGCCGAGACCCTCGACTACCTCGACGGCAATCGCATGCTGCTGGCGGACCTGCTGGCCGAGCACCTGCCCGAGGTGCGATACGCGCCGCCCGAGGGCACCTACCTCGCGTGGCTCGACGCGCGCAGCCTCGAGCTGCCGGGCGCGCCCGCCGACTTCTTCCGCGAGCGCGCCGGCGTCGTGCTGACCGACGGCGCGCTGTGCGCGGCTCCCGGATTCCTCCGGCTCGTGCTCGCGATGCCTCGGCCGTTGCTCACCGAGGCGGTCACGGCCATGGCCGCGAGCGCGCGCGAGTAGACCGGTCGCAGCCGATACGCAACCCCCGTGGCGCGTCGCATCCGCCGACCTACCGTGATCGCAGCAGGAGGCGGTCATGAGTATCAAGGAGCACGACGATCTGCGCGATGACGCGGACTACTTCGAGGATGACGTGCGGCGGGAGTTCGAGGAGCGCTTCGGTACCGCTCGGCCGGAGCCGGCCAGCCCCGTCAGCAAGCCCATTCCCATCCCGAGCTTCCGGCCACTGCGACGGCGGTAACGCAACGGGTTTCTCCGTCCTCGGCTGACCGAGGCGCCGTCTCCCGCGTAGCATGGCGTTCTCATTCTGCGGCGGAAGGGACGGCCATGGACGCGATGACCGGCCTGCCGCTGGTGGGCGTCAGCATCGTCGCGACATTCGTCGTTCTCGCGGCCTTCCTCTGGGTGCGCGGCCCCGCCTATCGTTCGGGGTCCTTCCTCGGTATCGCCACCGCCTCCGCGGTGTTCGCGGTCTTCTCCAGCCTGCTTTACGTCGTCTACTTCTCGTTCCCGCACATGGCGTGGACCCTTGCCGCGGGCGACGCGGCCATGGTGCTGGCGCCGGCTCTGCTGTGGGTGGCGGTCGGTGCGCTGAACGACAGACGCCCGTGGCGCCTGTGGGTCGTGATCGCCGGCGGCGCCGCGATGTTCGTGTGCAGCACGCTGCTGTCGGAGACGGTGTCGTCGGGGATCAAGATCCTGCTGCTGATCGTTGGCTGCACGCTCACCGCCGTCGAGGCGCGCATCGGCCGCGCGCGTGCCACGAGCGGCACGCTGGCGATCGCGGCCACGATGGCCGGCTACGCGATCTACTCCGTCGGTCGCGCGATCTTCCTGGCGATCAACGGCCTGTACGACGGGATCTACGCGCAGTTCTTCTCGACCGGTCCGACCACGATCGCGGGCGTGATCGCCGTGATCCTCCTGGCTTTCGGCGTGCTCGCCGCCGCCCGAGACGAGCGAGCCAGCCGCCGGGTGCAGCAGGTGAGCACGCGCGACCGGCTCGCGGCTCGTGCCCGGACGATCCTCGCCGAGAACGGGGCGGTCTCCTGGCGCGTGGCGACCGTCGACGAGCTGGAGCTCATCCGCGAATCGTTCGGTCAGGAGTACATCGACGAGGTCAACACGGCGCTGGTCGCCGCCTGCACAGCAACGCTCGCGGGGGATGCGGAGGTCGGGCTCATCGGCGCCGGTCGAGTCGCCATGGTGTGCCCCGTCACGATCCCTGAGGTGGCCGCTGATGAGCTCCGTCAGCGGTTCGCGCAGAGTTCGGCCCGGCTGCGCGAGACGTATGTGCCCGACCTCGAGGTGGCCGCGACGAAGATCGAATCCGACGTCGTCCTGGACAGCGTGGTCGCCCACAGCTGAGCTCCGAGAGAACGGCCCCTCGCCGGCGATGGCGAGGGGCCGTTACGGAGTGTGAGCGCTCGGGCCTTCGCGGGGAGCGGGCGCTCGCTGCGAGTAAACCACGAGACGCCGCCGCCGTGGAAGAGGCGAGCCGTGAGAATGCCCTCACCGGGCGGAGACAGGCACCGTGAGCATCACGACGGCACCCGCGCCGGGCTCGCTGACGATGTCGATCGCGCCGCCATGCGTGTGGGCGATCGCGCGCGAGACCGCGAGTCCGAGGCCGAGACCCGGTACGGCGCTCGCGCGTGCGTCGCGGCCGCGGTGGAAGGGTTCGAACACGTGCGCCAGTTCCGTCGGCCGGAACCCGGGCCCCTCGTCGATCACGACGATCTCCACCCGATCGGCAGCACCGGAGGTGAGGGCGACGGTGACGGTCCCGCCGCGCGGTGAGAAGCGCACGGCGTTGCCGACGAGCGCGTCGACCGCCATCTGCAGGCGTTCCGCATCCGCCACGATCGTCGTCGGCGCGACGTCGAGGAGGATGCGCACTTCTCGCGCCCTCGCATCCTCCGCGCGCGCGGCGACCGCCGCCGCGACCACACTCGCGGCATCGCACTCAGCCATCACGAGCCGTGGGGCCAGGTGCTCCAACAGGAGCAGTTCGTCGAGTCGGCGGACCACGCGGTCGACGTTGCGTCGCAGGATCGCGAGCCGAGCGGATGCGGTCTCGTCGCCGTCGCCGAGGTCGTCGGAGAGGAGCTCGAGGTGCCCGACGATCGGGGTGAGGGGGTTGCGCAGTTCATGCGACGTCGAGGCGAGGAGGTCGTGGGGGAGCCGGTCATGGTGGGCGCGTCGCGACACGTCGCGGGTGAGCAGCGCGGTGCCCTCGAGGCCGTCGGTGGCTGACACGATGCGGTGCGACGACTTGCGCAGCGCGCGGCGGCGGTCCACGGGGCCCGCCCACACGGTGCGTTGCGCCTCTCGACCCTGGGCCGCGGCGAGGATGACGGACTGCTCGACGCGCAGCGGCGCGTCGTCGATGTCGTAGCCGTGCGGGCCCTCCCGCAGGGACCGGGCGAGGTCCGCGTCGTGCAGATCGACCCCCTGCAGTCGGGCGAAGCGGTGCGCTGCGGCGTTTGCGGCGCGCAGGCGACCGGCCGGATCGAAGATCGCGATCCCGGTGTCGAGGTGGTCGAGGAATCCGGCGTCGACCGGGAACCCCCCGACTGGCGGTGCGCCCATCACGGCCTCTCTTCTCTGTCGCATTCTGCCTGCTGACGCGGGCGGGTCAGGGCCGGTGACGGAAAAATACTCACTCGCAACCTGCTGGAAAACATGCGCGGGTATCGTCGGGACAGTTCGGCGGATACGGGCTTCCGGCCCTGATGCCGCCGAGTTTCACGGTCTTTCCTGTTCAACCGTTCGGTCCTTGGGAGGACACATGGAGGCGACGCACTCGCGCTCAGAATATCGGTCGAGCATCGAGGCGCGCGAAGCCGGATCGCGCGGGCCGCAGGCGAAGTCGCGCGCCCGGCGGCGGCGACGTCTGCGCCGCCAGCTCTCGCAGCGCATCCACTGGAGCCTGTATGTCGGCGTCGGCCTGCTCGGCGCCGGAGTGATCTCGCTCGTCGCCGCGGCTCTGATCACGCGCTGAGCCGAGAGGAGGAACCCCCTCCCACGGCGGCGCCGGGGAGGGGGGTATGAGCTTTCGGCCAGGGCCCCCAGCTCGGGTTGGAGCGGCCGGGCCTTCGCGGGGAACGGACACTCGTTGTTATTACATCACATTGCGGAGGTTTCTCTCGATTTTTCGTCGTGTTGCTCCCCGAGAATCCCGAAGATTCCTCATCTTGTGCGGAGACTCTCTCACTTCGACGGGTCAGTCGCCCTCGCGCTCGCCGTTCTCCGTGCCGCCCTCGGCGTTCTCATCGCTCTCCGTGACGGCGGAGCTCAGCACGCCCTCGGGGCGGATCAGCTCGCGCACCTCCGACATGAAGCTCGTGAGCTGCTGCTGCTGCCAGCGCAGCGCACGGGTGCGATCCTCCGCGTCGCGCAGCACCGTGGTGGAGTGCTCGATCACGGTCGAGACGATCTTCTGGGCCTTCGTGCGCGCCCGGTCGAGGTTCTCCTGCGCGCGCATGTGCGCATCGGCCTCGATCTGAGCGGCCTGGGCGCGCATGAGCTTCTCGTAGTCGTCCGCCTTGGCGGAGATCCGCTGCGCGTGCTCCAGGGACGCGGCGACCTGCTCGTTGGCGTCCGAGGTGATGCGTTCCGCGTGCGCCACGGCCTGATTGTGCAGCACCAGGAACTCCTGCTGCGCGTCATCCTGGCGACGGGTGAGCGTCTCCTCGAACTCGAGCAGTCGCGCGTTCATCTCCCGCACGTCGCGCTCGGTGTCGCTGCGCAGCTGCGCCGTCTCGCGGGTCACCATCGCGCGCAGCGCCGCGGCACCCTTCTCGGCCTCCGAGCGGATCGTCTCGGCCTCGCGTTCGGCCTGCGCGAGCTTCTCGGCCGCGTGCGCCGCCTCGCGCTGAATGGTCGCCTCGTGCGCCGTGTATTCCGTGTCGATGCGCAGGCGCACCTGATCGGCGTCGTGCTGCGCCTGCGCCTGGATGCGGGCGACGTCCGCCTGCGCCTGTGCGCGCTGGGTCGCGACCTCCTCACGCGCGGCCTCGAGAAGGCGTTCGGCCTGCGCCGCTGCGTTCTGCACGATGAGATTCGCCTGCTCCTCGGCGACGCGCAGGACCGCCTCGAACTGATCACGCGTCGACGGGTCGTCGGATGACGACGCGGCCGCATCCGAGCCTTCCTCACCGTCCGGACGCTCGACGAGCTGGGCGGTCAGAGCGGCGATGCGCGCCTCGGCCTCGGAGATCTGCGCGGTCGCCGTCTGCAGGTCCGCCTCGAGGCGAGCGGCCTGTTCGCGCTGCTCCTCGCGCGCCCGGTTGACGGACTCCTCGGTTTCGGCCACGAGCCGTTCGATCTCGGCCTGCTGATCGGCGCGGAGGCGATCCATCGTCTCGCGCTGCCGGGCCTCCGCCGCGCCGAGCTCTCCCGTCACCCGCTGCAGTCGACTGGTCAGATCGGAGATCGCGGCGTCGACCTCGTGCCGGTCGTAGCCGCGGAAGCCGACGGAGAAGGTGCTGCCCTCTTCGCCCGAGGCGGGGCGCATCAGCTCGTCGAACGGGCTGGAGCCCGTCTGCGTGTCGTCGGGGGAATCGGGGCGCGCGTCGCTCATGCCTTGCCTTCCGGAAGGGGGTGGAGGGTGTGTGTTTCTACTCTGCCCGTTCTCGCCGACTTATGGGCAGGGAAGAACCCCTGCTTCACCCGTTCGGTGGTGATGAAGGCGCACGCACGTCGCCCGAGCCGGTCAGAGACGGGTGGCGAGCTCCTTGATCCAGTCCGCCAGATCGGGTCCGAGGTCGGGGCGGTCGAGGGCCAGCTGGACGTTCGACTTGATGTAGTCGAGCCGGTCGCCGGTGTCGTACCGGCGGCCGCGGAAGACGACGCCCAAGACCGGGCCGCCGATGCCCTCGTCCTCGGCCAGCGCTTCCAGGGCATCGGTGAGCTGGATCTCGCCGCCCTTGCCGGGGGCGGTCTTCTCGAGCACGTCGAAGATCTCGGGTTTGAGCACGTAGCGTCCGATGACGGCGAGGTTGCTGGGCGCATCGGCGGCAGACGGCTTCTCGACGAGGCCCGTGATGGTCACGACGTCCGCCTCTTCTGTGGGCGCGACGGCCGCGCAGCCGTAGAGATGGATCTGCGACGGTTCGACCTCCATGAGGGCGACGACGGTCGCCGACCGTGCCTGGGACACCTCGATCATGCGCGCGAGCAGCACGTCGCGGGCGTCGATCAGATCGTCGCCCAGGAGGACGGCGAACGTCTCGCGACCCACGTGCTTGCGGGCGCGGAGGACGGCATGGCCGAGTCCGAGCGGGTCGCCCTGGCGCACGAAGTGCACATCGGCCAGGCGGCTCGCCTGCATGACCTTCTCGAGCCTCGCGGCATCGCCCTTCTGCTCGAGCGTGTGCTCGAGCTCGGCGACACGGTCGAAGTGGTTGGCCAGTGCGTTCTTGTTGCGTCCCACGATCACGAGGACGTCGTCGCTTCCCGCGGCCACCGCCTCCTCGACCACGTATTGGATGGCGGGCTTGTCGACGACCGGGAGCATCTCCTTGGGCATCGCCTTCGTGGCGGGCAGGAAGCGGGTACCGAGTCCCGCGGCGGGGATGACGGCCTTGATCGGTGCGTGTGCCATGCGCCGAACACTAGGGATCCTTCATGAACGCGGTGTTTCCGGTTGAGCAGTTCTTCGCGCCCGTGCAACGGGTGAATCATCGGGCGAAATCACATGACCCGCAGGGTGGGTACCCGAGTCCATCGAAGATGATGGGCGCTGCAAGGTCCCCGCGAAGGCTCTTGCGCGGCGGGCCCCGGTCCCGAACATCCGGGGCCCGCCGCTCATCTCGGTTCGCCATCGATCGCGTCACATCCATTGCCCGGACCGGGTGGGGGAGTAGTCTTCTCCTGTACACCTCATGTGTCACGTCTGACGGGCCACCCCGACCCCCTCTGAACGCGGCACGACCCGGGCGTCTCTGCCCGGGGGCCGCAGTGGAAGAGGGAGCGTCATGGACCTGATCGTCTGGGCACGCGAGAACCCCGTTCTCGTCGTCACCGCCCTCGCGATCGCTGCCCTGATCGTGGTGGCGATGCGGATGGCGCGCGTGCCCGACAGCGCGGAGGAGCCGCATCCGACGGTCGCCGAACGCCCCGCCGTCGAGAAGGCCGTACCGCCGCGCGTGCCCTTCGCGCGGTCGATGCCCGCACCGCCGCAGCCGGTTGCCGTGGCGCAGCCCGCACCGCAGGTCGCGCCCGCCGGCTACGTCCCGCTCGAGGTCCCGGAGCTCTGGGAGCCCCCGGTCGGGTACCTCGGCGCAGCGGGTGCGCCGTCATCCGCGCCGTCGACACCCGTGAACCGCGCCGCTGCGACCTCGCCGGCGGGGCCGGGATCTCCCGCAAGATACCCCGCTCGTACTGCTCCGTTCGTGCAGCCTGTCGCCCGCGCACAGGCTCCTTCCTCGACTCCGCTCGCGCCGGCCGCGCCGAGCCGCCCGCCGCGGTCCTTCGACGACCTCCGCAGCGGTGCGCTCGCGGGCCGCACCTTCGAGTCGCTGCAGCAGTTCGCGGTCGCTGCGGTCGTCGAGGCCGGGCATCCGGTGGTACTCGTCGCCCGTATCTTCCGCGTGCCGAGCTGGAAGCTCGAGAGCTGGGTCGAGGCGGCTTTCCACGCCGCGCCGGTGCCCGTGCATCGGCCGTGGCGCGGCACGATGCCCCGCGCCGTCTGACGGTCTCCGCGCGAATCGTCCCCGAGGCGGATGCGGGTCATCCCGGCGTCTGATGTGCTCGAACGCCCGGGTGGCGAGGCTTATGGCATGACCACCGAGAACCTCCGCACGCTGTCCTTCCACCCGCCGCTGCGTCCGCGTGGCGGAGGGTCCGCGCTGGCGCTCGTCGTGCTCGGATGGATCGGCGTCATCGGTCTCGTGGCCGTCGCGGCCGCTGCCCCGTTCGTCTTGGCCGGCGGCTGGGTGCTCACCCAGGTGATGGGTCGCTGACGCGGCTGTCGGCCGTCAGCCCAGCCCGAGGCGCCGGACGGCTGCCTCCGCCTCCTTGCGCGAGGAGACGCCCAGCTTGCGATAGGCGCTGCTGAGCTGCGTCTTGACCGTGTTGGGGCTCACGAACAGCCGTTCGGCGATCTGGGCGGTGGTGGCGCCGGTCGCCAGCTCCCGCAACACCGCGCGCTCCCTGGCGGTCAGCTGCGGCGCGGATGCGGCATCGGGGAACTGGGCCCGCTCGTGCACGAGGGTGACGAGATCGTCGTCCTGCAACGCCGCCGCCGCGGTCAGCTGGACGAAGTCGCTGTGGCCGACCGTCGCCATGCTGCCGGCGAGGCCGTACTCCCGGGCGAGGCGCAGGGCGTGGCGCATCGCGCCGGCGGCGTTCTCGGGCTCCTCGAGACGCAGGCAGGCGACGGCGGCCGCCATCAGAGCCTCGGTCAGCAGTCGCGGACGCGACCCCGCCTCCTCCACCAGAGCCGTGAGCGTGGCGAGGGCGCGGCGATGCTGCCCGGATGCGGACTCCACGCGCGCCCTGGCGAGCGTGAGGTGACCCGGCTCCGCGGGCCACAGCTCGAACCCGTCGAGGCGCGAGCCGCGGGCGAGCGCATCCTCCGCACGTTCGAGCTCGGCTGTCGCACGTGTCAGGTCCCCCCGACGCAGCAGCAGGTCGATACGCGCGCTCGCCAGCAGCTCTCCGGCCAGGCCCGCCTCGCTCAGAGGGTCCGGGTGCGCAGCCGCGGCGACATCGATCTCGATGAGCAGGGCCCCCGCATCCTCCGCCGGCGTGATCCGTGCCTTCGCGTGCAGCACGTGGGCCCAGTACTCGCCGAGCGTTGCGGGATCGATCGCGGCGAGCGTGCGCCGGGCCGCGTCGTCCTGCATCCGGTCATGCTCCCGCAGCGCCTGGGCGACCCGGGCCGGCACTGCGTACTTCGCGGCGGCGCCCAGCGCATCCGGCGCGGCGATGCGCGACCAGTGGTCGGCGGCGGAACGGTGTCCGGCGAGCGCGTGGATGCCGGCGAGCGATGCCGATGCCGATGCGCGGATGAGGGCGTCCTCCATCAGCACGGCGAGGTCGTACGCATCCTGGTACTCGGTGACCGCCTGCTCGATCTGCCCGGCGAACTCTCGCACTCGCGCCCATTGGGCGTGCAGGTGCGGGAGTGCCGACTGGGCCGCTTCCACGGCCTCGGTCGAGGCCGCGTGGAGCGCGTCGCGACCTCGTTCTACGCGGGCGACGGCGGCCGCCACGTGCCCGGCGCTGCGCTCGGCTGCCGCGCGGCTCGTGTGCTCGACGAGCACGTCGAGCAGTGCCGTCGGCCGCTCGAAGGTGGAGTGTCGGTAGCGGTGCACGCTGCCCGTGCCCTCGGAGAGGTGTCGCAGATAGGTGCGCGCGGCGAGGTAGCGCGGCTGCGCGGCGAGCGTGGACGCCGGGAGGCGTTCCAGAGCGCGGAGGAGCGCGGGGGCGTCGGTGAGGATCAGTGCCGACCAGTGCTCGGCGATCAGCGCGGTCACGCGATCCCAGTCCTCGTCGTCGACGGCGCTGTTCAGGGCGCGTTGCGGTTCACGGGTGACATCGCTCACGATCTGCGTGGCCTCTCGGGTGTGCGGTGACGCGGAGATCGCGTTTCCTACGAGGAGAGATGCGTCGCACGCGGTTTCGTGACGCGGTTTCCGAGATTCGTCGATCAGAACGGGAAGCAGAACCATTCCCAGGGCCACGGGCATCCCGGCTCCGTGGGCTCCGTGGGCCCGCTCGGGCTCGGCGAGGGACTGGGGCTCGGCGACTCGCTCGGGGTCGGGCTCGGTGTCGGCGTCGGGCTCGGGGTTGGGCTCGGTGTCGGCGAGGGCGACGGGCTCAGGGAGGGGGCAGGTGTCGCTGACGGCGAGGGCGACGGGCTCGGGGAGGGGGCCGGTGTCGGTGACGGCGAGGGAGTCGCGGAAGGTGAGGGCGTCGCGGAGGGCGATGGCGAAGGGCTGGGAGACGGCGCGGATGTCGGTGACGGCGATGCGCTGGGCGTCGGTGCGGGCGTGGGACGCGGTGTCGGCGCCGGTGTGGCCGCGGGGATGACGGGGGCGGGGCCTTCGGCCGCGGGGGAGCTCTCGGGGCGGGGTGTGCGCGGGGTGCGCGGCGTGGGCTGGGGTTCGGGCGCCAGCGTTGCGGTCGGGGTCACGGACGCCTCGGGTGAGGAGATCGCCGCGTCCGCAGCGGGGGCGGCGGGCGCTTCCGCGGCCGCCGGTGCGACGACCGAGGAGTCGGACGGGGCGAGGAGTCCACCCAGGCCCCCGGTCGCAGCCCACGTCACCCCGCCTGCGACCACCGCGACCGCCGACACCGCGACGACCGTCGCGAGCTGCCAAGAGCTCCGGCCGGCTCCGCGCGGGCGGAGCAGGCCCAGCAGTCCACCGCTCGCGTTCGAGGCGGCCTGTCCGCTGCCCGCGGCCATGGCCACGGCTGCGGCCTGCGCGCCGCCGGACTGCGCCCACGCCGCGTAACTGGCTGTCGCCGACACGCCGACGACGAGCGGGATGAGCACGAGGGCGAGCCGCGACGCGACGTCGCGCGCCTCGCTCCAGGCCAGCGCGCATCCGGTGCAGGTCTCCAGATGGGCATCGACGCGACGCGCGTCGCGCCGGGACAGGGCGCCACGGGTGTGCGTGCCTAGCAGCGGAAGGGTCTCGTGGCAGTCGGGGCCGCTCGGGTTGCGCAGCTGCGCCGTGACCCACGCGTCGCGGAATCCGCGGCGGGCTCGCACCACGAGGGCGGAGGCGGCGTTGGGCGCGAGTCCCATCAGCGGCGCGAACTGTCGCGGCTTCAGGCCGTCGACCTCGCTGTACCAGAGCGCCTCCTGCCAGCGGGTCGGCAGGCCCCGGAACACATCCGCGGTCGTGCCGCGCTCCAGGGCCGACAGAGCGGCATGCTCTGCGTCGACGGATGCGGCCGCCGCCGCATTCTCGAGGTCGGTCGTGTCGGCCTTGGTCTGTCGCGCACCCCATTCGGCCGCGACGTTACGCACCGACGTCAGCAGATACGGGCGGAAGCCCATGACCGGTCCTTGGCCGCGTCCGATCGCGGCGAGGATGCGGGTGAAGGCCTCGGCCACCACATCGTCGGGATCGAGCGAGGTGAAGGCGCGCGCGACCGCGTGCGCGGCGGCGGAGTGGCGCAGCCACAGTTCGCCGTAGGCACGGGAGTCGCTCGCGCGGGCGCGCTCGACGAGATCGTCGTCAGACAGCTCGGGCATGGGCTTTCGGGTCTTCGGGAATTCTGAGAAAGCTCTCATCTTCGGGTCCGTCCAGACTAGGGCGACGGCGCGGTCAAGCGGGAGAGATCCCAGGGATCCTGTGCAGAATCGCCGATCGACTCGAAGTTCCGGAGATGGCGGACGAGGTCGGTGAAGGTGTCATCCGCGAATGCGCGGCAGTCCAGGACCCGCGGCGCACCCCCGGTGACGTTCGCGACGATGCAACGGCGCAGGCGCCGACCCGCGACCGCATCCGTCGGGCGGGGAACCGAGAAGTGCACCAGCCCTCTCCGCCAGATCGCGGTGTCGGCGCCGTGATAGAGGTGCACGAGCGGGCCTCGGATGACGATGCGTTCGGGCCGGATGGCGCCACGCGAACCGGCCAGTCGCCGCGGCAGCCAGCGTCGCCAGGCGCGAAGGACCGGGACGGCGAACTCGGTGTGTGCGGGATGCATACCTGAGAGATGCGATTGCTCGCAGAACGTGACGCGGTTTCACGAACTTTCTTCGCCCGTCAAGGGGGCCGATTCCGTGGCGGGCGCCGCGCAGACTGGGCTCATGGTCGGAATCGCTGTTCTCCTCGTCATCATCGGCATCGTCCTGCTTCTTCTGGGCGTCTTCGTCGAAGCGGTGAAGTTCCTGCTCTGGATCGGGCTGATCATCCTCGTCATCGGGATCATCGCGGCCCTCATGCGATTCATCCGACGACAGGCGTAGTCCAACCGGCTCGCGCGTTCGTCCGGTCGTTGAGCGAACGCAGCGAGACGAAACGCCGACGCCGCGGCCGCGCGTGTCAGGCCGCGGGGCAGAGCGTGATGCCGTCGGTGCGATCGCCCTCGCGAGGGGTCCCGTTCAACGCGGCCACGACCCGTACCGCGCGGTCCCAGAACCGGGCGTAGTGCAGCGGATCCGCGTTGACCTGCGTCTCGTGCGCGACCTGGGTGGGATCGAGAGACGCCCGATCGGGCACACGTTCGGCCATGGCACGGTAGAAGATCGTGGCGGCCGTGTACGGGTCGAGCCGTTCGTCGCGGGAGCCCCAAGAGTCCTGCTGCTGGAACAGCCCGATCGAGGTCGTGGGTGTCCCATCGGGATTCGTGACGCCGCTCGTCTCCCAATCGCCGTAGTCGAGGTTTCGCAGCGACGACTCGCCCATCGCCGTCATGATCGCGATGGTCTGATCGCGTTCGTCGAAACCGAGATCGCGCCCCGCGGCGAGGATGGTGCACGCGTTGGCGAGCTGGCCCGACCCGTATCCTGCGATCGCCGGCTGGGCGATGCCGGGCGGGCGCGGTGCATCGCCGATTCCGACGTCGATCCGGTCGGCGGAATCGAAGGCGCCGATCGCGGCGCTGCCGGCGGCCAGGAGCGCCACGATGAGGATGAGGGGCGCGGCGGCCAAGGCGATGACCGCGGCGACGAGTCCACCGCGCGCGCCGCGTCGGCGGGCGGGCGGGCGGCGCCTGCGGGTCGAGGGACGTCGGGCCATCGCGGTCAGCGTAGAGGGTGCACCTGGAGTTCCCCCGGGGGCTCAGCCGAGGGTCGCCGCCACGTCGTCCCACCACTGCGAGGCGCGTGCGCGGTGCGCGTCGAATCGCTCGGTCGCCGCTTCGCGCAGGAACGCGGCGCGGGAGACGAGGGCGGGCAGCAGAGCGGATGCGGCCGCGGCGTCGTCGATGTCGATCACACCCTCCTGGCCCCAAGGCTCGAGGGCGCCTGTCAGCTTGATCCGCGTGTACTCGTCCGCCGCGAGGGCGAGCACGGGCACCCCCGACGGTGCCGCGAACACCACGGGGTGGTAGCGGGAGCTGATGAGCAGGCGTGCGGAGCGGGCGAGCGCGACGGCGTGCGCCGTGTCCGCCGTGGTCTCCAACCTGCTGGGGGTGCGCAGATGAGCGCGGACGCGTTCGTGCACGACGACGTCGCCGCGCACGTCGCCGTCGGTGAGCGGACCGAAGTGCGCGTGGAAGACGACGGGCGCGTCTGTGACCTCTGCGGCCGCGTCGATCATGCGGGCGAGGGCGGCGTCGACCGCATCCGTCGGGCGGTGCGCATACCAGCCGGACAGGCTCACGAGCAGCGGTCCGGATGCGGGCGCGACGACGGGGGCGTCGAGGAAGGACGCGTCGTCGACCTGCCGGCGGGGATGCAGCCCCCACGAGTGCACGAGCGCCTCGGTGCTGCCCTCGCGCACACCGACGAGCGCGGCGTCCGCGAGCGCCGCGCGCAGCCGCGTCTCATCATCGGTGGTCAGGTCGGGCCCGAAGGTCTGCCCGCTGAAGACGACCGGCAGCCCGCGCGCGGCAGCCATCCGGCTGAGCGTCGTGCGCTCGTAGATGTGCACCGGCCACCGCGAGGCGAGGTTGCCGCCGCCGGTGTGCAGCACTCCGGTGACCCCGTCGAGCGCATCGAGCACGCCCCGAGCCGTGTCGTCGGCGGTGAGCACGGTGCGACCGTCCGCCGCATCCACCAGCTGCTCGCTCCGGCGGGCCGCAGCGTCTCGATCGAGTCCCGTGAAACCGAGTCGGTTGACAGCGGAGATCCCGTAACGCTCGCGGGTCTCGGCGGGAGCCGAGGAGACACCGATCGTGTCGAGGCCGCGACGGCGGAGCTCGACGACGGCGGCGTCGAACATCGCCTCGTCGCCGACATGGAACAGATCGTCGACGACGCCGACGTCGCCGATGGCAAGAACGCTCACGCGGGCTCCGGGATCGTAGCGGGGGAAGGGGTGCGACTCAACGCTAGCCTGCTGCACAGACGTGTTCTCTACGATCGATCCGCTCGTGGCCGTCCGGCGACGGTGAAGGGAAGTGGGACGTGGGGATTCAGACGTCCATGGATGCGGTGCAGAGCGCTCCGACGATCGTCGATGCGCTGCGCCGCGCCGACGAGCTGGCGTTCGAGGCGGGCCGCGAGCCCGGTGTGCGCTCGTTGCGTCATCTGGCCGCGGCGCTTGCGAGCGAGGACGACGTGCGCGCGATCGCGGCCGTGCACGCGCTGGGAGCGATGACCGACGAGGAAGCCGGCAGGATGCTGGCGGCGCTGCTGTCGGACCGCCGTGCGTACGTGCGCGAGCACGCGGCGTGGGCGCTGTCGCAGGGACTGCCGCGGCTCGACGCGGTCGGGCGTCTGATCGCGATGGTCGCCGCCGGCGGGTTCTCCGCCATGCTCGCCCAGCGCACCCTCGAGGGCTGGTCGGTCCCCTCCGGCGAGGTCCTGGCCGTCGCTCTCGAGGCCGCGCTCGTGTCCACCGACGACCCCGCCGCCCGGGCGCGCCTGGTCGAGACCCTCGGGCTCGTGCGCGCACCGCTGGCGACGAGACCTCTGCTCGCGATCGCCCGCGACGAGGCGGAGGACGACGCGGTGCGCGAAGCCGCCATCGCCGCGCTCGGCCAGCGCCCGGGACACCCCGGCGTCGAGAGCACCCTCGACGAGCTCATGGCGGGCGCGGGCCGGTTGGCGTCCGTGGCCCGACTGGCGCTGCTCGATCTCGTCCCGCCGCGACCGGACGCGGCCGACGCGCCGCGCACGATCGCGCAGCTGTTCCTGCATGCCGACATGGACGCGCAGCTGGCGACGGCCGGCGCGGGGGACAACGGCGGCATCGCCACGCTGCTCGTGCGCCTCGGTGACGCGCTGGTCGCCGACGAGTCGGGACTCGTGGAGCGCGTGATCACTCTCGGACGCGGCAGCGTCGACCAGGCCGCGAGCGACCTCCTGGACGTCGCGGGCACCCGCGGCGGACACCGCTTCGGGCGTGTGCCCATGGCGGCCTCGCCCGTTCCCTCCGCCGCGGCGTGGGGACTGCGCGTGCAGGCGCGGCGCGGTATCCGCCGGGTGCTGCGGGCCGCGGGCCGCGTGGACGTGCTGCATCTGCGCATGGCGGATGTGGGAAGCCTCGCGGCGGTCGATGTCGCCCGCGAGCTCGGCATCCCCACCGTGTTCACGCTGGCACCCGACCCGCACTCCGTGATCACCTCGCTCGAGGAGTCCGGCCAGCTCACCCGCGAAGGCTTCGGCGACGCCGACCTCCGCGAGCACTACTGGTTCCGTGCCCGGCTCGTGCAGTCGCTGGCGGCGGGCGCCGAACACACCGTGCTCTTTCCCCGGCCCACGCTCGCCGACGACATGAAGCGGCTGGTCGGTGTGGACATCACCACGCACGCCGAGCGGCACACCGTGGTCGCCGAGGGTGTCGACCTCGCCGTCGTCGACGACGCGGTGTCCCGCGTCGCCGCATACGGCGCCGAAGGAGAAGCGCCGGAAGGTCTGGCCGAACTCGAGCGGATGCTGGGAGAGCTGCCGGAGGAGCGCCGCGGCCTGCCGCTGCTGGTGAGCGTCGGGCGCCTCCACCGGGTGAAGGGCATGGCGTCGCTCGTCGAGGCGTGGAGCACCTCCGACGTCGCCGCGCGCGCGAATCTGCTGATCATCGGCGGCGACCTCACGCATCCGTCCGTCGACGAGCGGGAGCAGCTCGAGCGCATCGACGCGATCGTCCCGCCCGCCGAGCGCGCCACGCGGGGCCTCCTGCTTCCCGGACACCGCCCGAACGGCGTCACCGCGCTGTGGCTGGCGGCCGCCCGGCTCGGGCTGCCTTCCCTCGCTGCGCCCGGCGGTGTGTACGTCTGCGCGAGCATCAAGGAGGAGTTCGGCATCGCCCTGCTCGAGGCGATGGCGACGGGCCTCGTCGTCGTGGCGCCGGATGCCGGCGGCCCCGCCACCTACGTCGAGCCCGGCCGCACCGGGTTCCTGGCGCCGACCTGGGATCGGGAGCGCTTCGTCGCAGCGATCACCGAGGCGCTCGCCCACGCGGTGATCGATCCGGAGGCGATCGCTCAGCGCTCGCACGCGATGGTGGCCGAGCGGTTCACCATCCAGGCGATGGCGGCGACCCTCGCCCCGCTGTACCAGGCCGTCGCGTCGCAGAACGAGGACCTGGCCCGGCTGGCGGTGCTGCCCTCGTGAGGCTTCTCGTCATCAGCCCGGACTACGCCTCGCACCTGCTCCCGCTCGCGACTCTCGCGACCGCCTGGCAGGAGCGCGGGCACGAGGTGACCGTGGCGACCGGGCCCGCGACGGCCCCCATCGTCGCGGAGGCCGGATTCGCCCACGTCGAGCTGTCGCTGGGGCGAGGCGCGAACGCCGGCGTGATGCGCACCGCCCAGCAGCAGGCGGATGAGGCGTCCTCGCTGGAGGGGTTCTTCGCCGCGACGCGCCTGGGCATGGTCGAGACGCTCACCTACCAGGCGCGCGAGCGGCTGACGGATCTCATGTGGGACCCGGTCGGCCGTGGCCGGCAGACACTGGAGATCATCGATCGGGTGCAGCCCGACCGCATCCTGGTCGACCACCTCGCCTTCAGCGCCCGCATGGCGATGCAGGCCGCGGGTGTCGCGTACGGCGACGTGGTGCTGGGTCACCCGACCGCCCTGCCGGTGGCGGGGGAGCTCTACGGCGTGCCGCCGTTCTGGCCCCGCGCCTTCGACCCGGATGCGGCGAGCCTGGCGGCGTTGCGCACGCTGGCGGCGGAGGTGTCCGAGCGGTTCACCGCGCAGTGGAACGCCGCCGCATCCGAGATCGATCCCGCGGCTCCCGTCGTGGCCGACGCCTTCGCGTCGCACGGTGCGACGGTGCTCTACAACTACCCGGAGCAGCTCGCCGCCGGCGACGGCCGGGCCATGCCGGCCGGGGTGTTCCTCGGCTCGACGCTGCGTGAGGAGGCCGTCGATGCGTCGATCTCCGGGTGGATCGACGAGGGCGAGCCGTACGTGTACGTGAGCTTCGGCAGCTTCCTGTCGGTGCGCGACGACGTGCTGGCCCGTGTCGCCGATGCGCTGCGCTCGCTCGGCGTGCGCGCCGCGATCGCGACGGGCGCCGCCGACACCTCGGCGTGGGGCGAGATCCCCGCCGACTGGCTCGTGCGCGAATACCTGCCGCAGGTGCGCCTGCTCGGCTCAGCGGCGGCCGCGATCACCCACGGCGGCAACAACTCCGTCACCGAGGCGTGCGCGCAGGGTGTGCCGCTGGTGGTGCTGCCGTTCTCGACGGATCAGTTCGCGGGTGCCGCGGCGCTGGAGCGCACGGGAGTGGGCATCGCGTGCGATCCCAACCGCGCGAGCGCGGCCGAGCTCGCCGACGCTGTCGCCCGGCAGCTGCGACCGGATGCGGCCAGTCCCGCGCTGCGGGCGCAGATGCGCCGCGACGGCCGTGAGCGCCCCGGGCCGCTCCGGGCCTTCGACGCGCTGGCCTGACTCCCCCGTCGTGGCGCCAGCCCGGTGGCGCCAGCCCGTGACGCCAGCCCGGCGGCGCGAGTGAGCATTCGTTCATCGAGTGAGCATCCGATCGAGTGCTCGTTCGATGAAAGGATGCTCGCTCGGCGAGAGTTTTCGGGATCAGGAGATACCGACGAGGCGCGCGATGGCGCCGGGGTCGCTGGCCGCAGCGCGGTAGAGGCCCATGCGCGCCTCGTTAGCCTCGTAGCCGGCGCCGACGCGCTGCTCTGCGGCGTGGTGCAGCGCGTACACGCGTCCGGTATGGCGGCGCGGCGGCTCGCCGAGCACAGCCTGATGGGTGAGGTACCAGGCGGCGTCCTCGAACCCCCATCCGCGAAACGCCTCGTCCTGCCCGCCGTGCGCGAACCAGGTCTGCGGCGTGGCGACGTAGACGCCGGAGCAGGCGCCCTCGACGTACTGCTCCACCGTGCAGTCGACGAGCGGCGTGCCGGACGCGTACTCGGCCGAGCCGCTCGCGCCGAGCCAGCGGTACTCGTCATAGGGCAGGTGCACGCGCCCGCTCGTGCGTGCGGCGGCGATCGCGGCGCGCAGCGGCTCCTGCTCGGGAAGGGTGTCGGCGTCGCCGATCACGACCACGGCGTCCGGATGCGCGGTGCGCATCGCGAGGTTGCGGCACGCGGCGAGCACGAACACGTCGTCGTCGGTGTCGATCGTGCGCACCGAGGCCTCGGGCAGGTGGGTCTCGTACCAGCGGCGGACGAGGGCGAACGGGGCGCGGCGGGTCGGCGCGTCCCGCCAGGGGATCACGACCTCGACGGGGGGAACGAGAGCTGTGGACATCGCGCTCAGCATAAGCATGTTCCGGGCCCCCGCTGACCCCTTGCGCTCACCGGGTTCGGCTCACTGGGTTGCTGGCCGCATCCGCCGGTCGTGGGGCGCATCCGTTGGTCGCGGGGCGCCGGGAAGGGCGCGCCTGCTCAGTCGCAGATGACGGTGACCCCGGCGGCGGCGAGGGCCGCGGCAAGGTCGGCGGGCGGGGGAGCGTCGGTGATGAGGTAGTCGGCGCCCTCGAGAGCCGTGACCTGCGCGAAGAGGCGGCGCCCGAGCTTGGTGGAGTCCGCGAGGATGGCGGTGCGATCGGCGCGCTGGATCATCTCGGCCATCATCGTCGAGTCGCCGAGGTTGGATGCGGAGTATCCGGATGCGTCCACGGCGCCCACCGCGACGAAGGCGATGTCCGCGCGGATGTCCACATCCGGGCCGGCCGAGGTCATCGCGAGGGTCACCGGCCCCGTCGTCGCCTGGGTGATGGTGCGCACGGCGCCGCCGAACACGTACAGGTCGCGGAAGACGCTCGGCGGGATCTCGGCGGGGACCCGCAGGTTGTTCGTGGCGATCGTGAGGTCGCGGTGGTTGCGCAGCGCGCGGACGAGGGCGAGCACGGTCGTGCCGCCGTTGATCATGAGCACCGCGCCGTCGTCGACGAGCTCGGCGGCGAGCTTGCCGATCTTCTCCTTCTCGGGCACTTGCATACGCAGGCGCACATCCAGTCCGCGGTCGCGGCCCGGGCCCTCGGAGGCGCTCATCGCGCCGCCGTGCGTGCGCACGAGCGCGCCCTGGCGATCGAGCTCGTCCAGGTCGCGGCGGATGGTGTCGATCGAGACGCCGAAGTGGGCCGAGAGGTCGGCGACCGTGACCTGTCCGACCTCCTCCACGTAGGCGGCGAGATCCGCCTTGCGTCCGGCGGGCAGTCGACGGGAGGTGCTTTTGCGCTGCGCGTCCATGGCCTCATATCTAGCACAGGACTGCACAAAACGGCGGAGACAGCCGCACGCATCCGCAACATTTTGGACCGGGAGTCCATCGCGAAACTCCCCAGAATCGCCGTGTTTCGGCGCCTCTCGTGATCAATCCGTGTCTTGACGGGATGCAGGCATCGCTGCATAATCGTGCTTAAACAGGCACGAAGCTGCAGAAATCAGCGGAATGCCGCACCATCTCGAAGAGGAGAGACATGTCCGCATTCCGGCGAGGACGCCGTACCGCAATCATGCTCATGGGTGTCGCGACAGCGGCGACCACGCTTCTGGCTCTGACGGGCTGCTCGTCGGGCGGCAGCGGTTCGGGCGACAGCGGCGGCGACGTCACGATCGAATTCGCGCAGTGGTGGGAGCCCGAACTCCCCGACGGCGAGTTCCGCGCCCTCATGGACGAGTTCGAACAGGCCAACCCCGGCATCAAGGTCGACCTCGTCAGCGGCCCGTACGCATCGACGAAGGAACAGCTCTTCGCCGGCGCCGCATCCGGCACGATGCCCGACGTCGTCGGCCTCGACGGCGCATGGGTCAACGACTTCGCCTCCAAGGGCGTCATCACCGACCTCGGTCCGCTGCTGAAGGACGCCGGCTTCGACGAGAGCGAGCTGGCCGCCCAGATCAAGGTCGACGACAAGACGTACATGATCCCGGTGGTCAACTTCGTCTACCCGATGTTCACCAACGACGCCCTGCTCTCGCAGGCGGGAGTCAGCGCACCGCCGTCCACCCGCACCGAGTTCGAGGATGCGGCCAAGAAGATCACGGCCCTCGGCGGCGACGTGCACGGCTGGGTGCTGCCGCTCTCGCTCGAGGCGCCGAACGGCGTGCAGAACGACGTCATGTCGTGGGTCTGGGCCTCGGGCGGCACGATGCTCGACGGCGGCAAGCCCGACCTCACCAACGACGACGTCACGAGCGCCGTCGAGTACATCGGCGACCTGTGGAACGAGGGCGTGATCGCCCCCGGCAGCTTCACCATGAAGGAACAGGACAAGGTCGAGGAGTTCACCAACGGTCGGGTCGGCATGATGATCGACTCGCTCGCGCACATCAATCTGATCCGCGAGAACAACCCCGACCTGAAGTTCTCGATCTCGGCGATCCCCGCCGAGGACGGCTTCACCGGTGAGCGCGGCATCCCTTACGCCTCGTGGGGCATCGGTGTGGCCGAGAACTCGCAGCACAAGGATGCGGCCGCCAAGCTCGTCTCCTTCCTGATGAGCAAGGACACCAACTCGAAGCTGTCGACGATGGCGAAGGCCTTCCCCGGCAACACCGGCTCGGAGCCGGACTTCGTGAACGACGACGAGCTGTTCAAGACGGCGTTCGAGATCTACAAGGCCGGCTACCCGGCGAACGAGTTCACGGGCCTCCCCGTGGCCGAGGACCTCATGCGTCAGCTCGGCGAGCAGCTGCAGTCCGCTCTCGACGGACAGCAGTCCATCCCCGACGCGCTGAAGAAGGCGCAGGAGAGCTGGACGGCGGAGTTCTGATCCCCTTCCGCCACCGGGTGCCGCACCGCGCGGTGCGGCACCCGGATACGTCAGGAGTTGACCGAGCATGACACTCAGAACGCTGACCGCGCCCGACACGGAGACACTCGTCACCGGCCGGCCGCCCGGCAAGAAGCGCCGCCAGCTGCGGCGCACGACGGAGTCGTACGGCTTCCTCGCCCCCACCCTCATCCTGCTGTTCATCCTGATGGTCGTGCCGATCGTCATGGTCATCGGCTACTCGCTGCAGGACAGCGCGATCCTCGGACCCCCACCGGAGTTCGTCGGCATCCAGAACTACCTGACGGTCCTCGGCGACCCGGGCTTCTGGAAGGCGACCGGCAACACGATCTTCTTCAGCGTCGTCAGCGTCGCCGCCCACCTCGTGCTGGGTCTCGGCTTCGCGATGATGCTCAACAGCCGCCTGCTCGGCGCGCTCACCCGCACGGTCTTCCGCGCCCTCTACGTGCTGCCGTGGCTGTTCACCGCCGCCGTCATCGCGGTGCTGTGGCGGATGCTGCTCGCACCCAACGGCGTCATCAACTTCCTGCTCAACACGAACATCGAGTGGCTCGCCTCGCCGCAGCTGGCGCTGGGCACCGTCACCTTCATCAACATCTGGGCGGGCTACCCGTTCTTCATGGTCAGCCTCCTCGCGGGGCTGCAGGGCATCCCGCAGGACCTGTACGAAGCCGCGACCGTCGACGGCGCGACCGCGTGGCAGCGCTTCTGGAACGTCACCGTTCCGCAGCTGCGTCCGATCATCATCAGCCTCGTGCTGCTGGATCTCATCTGGACCTCGCAGCAGTTCGCGCTCATCTGGATGACCACCGGCGGCGGCCCGATCGATGTGACCGAGATGCTCAGCACGTTCACCTACAAGCTCGCCTTCGCCAAGTACGACTTCTCGCTGGCGGCCACATCCGCCGTGCTCGTGCTGCTCATGTCGATGGTGCTGGCCGTGTTCTACGTGCGCCACCAGAAGGCGAGGGACTGACATGTCGATGACCACCGCTTCGCGCACGCGTCTCGCACGCACCCTGTTGCTCGTCGGCCTCGTGGCCGGTGCCGTGTTCGCCGCAGGTCCGGTGCTCTGGATGCTGTCGAGCTCGTTCAAGCCCAACACGCAGATCTTCGAGAGCCCGCCGCGACTGGTGACCGACGCGTTCTCGTTCGACGCCTACGTCAAGATCTTCACCAACGCCGAGACGATGCGGTTCTTCCTGAACAGCTACATCGTCGCCGGAGCCGTGACGATCCTGACCCTGCTGGTCGCGATCCAGGCGGCGTACGCGTTCAGCCGCTTCGACTTCCGCGGCAAGCGGGTGCTCAACGTCATCATCGTCAGCGTCCAGGCTGTCCCGCCGATCACGCTGCTGATCCCGTACTTCGGTCTGATGGTCGCCCTGGGGCTGTACAACACCTACCCGGGCCTCATCTTCACCTACATGGTGTTCACGCTGCCCTACGCGATCATCATGATGACGGGGTACTTCAACACCCTGCCGCGCGAGCTCGACGAGGCCGTGCGCGTCGACGGAGCGGGCTCGTTCACCGCGCTGTGGCGCGTGCTGGTGCCGATCTCGGTACCGGGCATCGTCTCGGTCGGCATCTACACGTTCATGATCGCGTGGAACGAGTACCTGTTCGCCCTGACCCTGACCCGCACGACCGACATGCGCACGGTGCCGATCGGCATCCAGCTGCTCATGGGTCAGCACTCGTACGAGTGGAACCAGATCATGGCGATGAGCATCCTCGGCTCGATCCCGGTGCTGATCCTCTTCCTCGTGCTGCAGCGCTTCTTCATCAGCGGCCTCACGGCCGGCTCGGTCAAGAGCTGACCCGCACCACACGTTTGTTCCCGACGTCCTGTCACCCACCCCACTCAAGGAGAATCCATCGTGCTGTACACCGGTAAGTCCATCCTCGACGTCGCCAACGAGCACAACTTCGCCATCCCCGCGTTCAACATCAGCGACTGGGCGATGTTCAACGGCGTCATGGACATCAGCGAGGAGAAGCAGGCCCCGGTGATCATCGCGATCCACCCGGATGAGGTCTCGCACATCACCACCGACCTGATCGCCGCCATGCACTCCCGCGCCCACCGCTCCTCGGTGCCCGTCGCGATCCACTGGGATCACGGCGGCAGCTACGAGCAGATGATCGTGGCCATCAAGTCCGGCTTCACCTCGGTGATGATCGACGCCTCGCTCCTGCCGTTCGAGGAGAACGTGGCCCTGACCCGCAAGGTCGTCGAGGCCGCGCACGCCGTCGGCATCCAGGTGGAGGGCGAGCTCGGCACGATCGGCGCGAACGACAGCTACGGCGAGTCGGGCGCCGCGGAGATCATCTACACGAACGTGGCGGATGCGGTGCGCTTCGTCGAGGAGACCGGCGTCGACAGCCTCGCGATCGCGATCGGCACCTCGCACGGTCTGTACCCCGCCGACAAGAACCCCGAGCTGCGCCACGACCTGCTCGAGGAGATCAAGGCGGCCGTCGGCATCCCGCTCGTCCTGCACGGCGGATCGGCGAACCCGGATGCGGAGCTGCGCCGGGCTGTGGAGCTGGGCGTCAACAAGATCAACATCTCCAGCGACATCAAGGTCTCGTACCACAACAAGATGCGCGAGATCCTCGGTACGGACGAGCGTCTGCGTGAGCCGAACGCCATCCAGCCGGGTGCGATCGCGGCGCTGAAGGTCACCGCGGCCGAGAAGATCGACCTGTTCGGGGCCACCGGCAAGGCCGCGCTGTACTGACCGGCAGGGTCACAGGATTCACGAGAGGGACGCCGTGGTGGGAAAGCTCGTTCTGGGGCTCGGTGGCACCGTCGACTATGAAGTGCGATGGGATGCGGCCGTGCTCGAGCAGCTGGCGCGCGCGTACGGCGTGCGTCGGGGCGAGCTGACCACCGCGGCGCCCATCGACGACGAGCGCGCACTCGTCGTCACGGTGCTGGGCTTCCTGGCCGCCGGAGGCGGCGGCGAGCGGTTCGTGGCCGCATCCGAGATCGTGACGCGGTTCGCCGCCCGGTTCGAGACGCGGGTGACCCTGGGCGGCACGGGCGTGCGCGCGGGGCTCGCGCTGGCGAGACTCGGCATCCCGAGCGTGCAGCACCTCGTGAGCATCGACGACAACGTGCGGCGGCTGCTGCCGCCCGAGCTCTCCTACGTCTGCTCGGCGACCCACGACACCCTCGACCCGCACCTCATCGTGCAGTACCCGGCGGGTGCCCGTGTCGGCCTCGTCGACGGCGAGGTGATCGCGCCCGCGCCGAACCGGATCATCTTCGCGAACGACGCGCCCAACCGCGAGATGGCACTGGCGCCGGAGCTGGCCGACGCGCTCGCCGACGCCGACGCCTTCCTCGTCTCCGGCTTCAACACGATGCAGGATGAGGCGCTGCTGCGTTCGCGCCTCGACCATCTGCGGGCGGCGATGACGCGCCTGCCCGCGGATGCGCTCGTCTACTACGAGGATGCGGGCTTCTACCGCCGCGAGTTCTCCGACATCGTCCGCGCGCGCCTCGGCGAGGTCATCGACGTGCACGGCATGAACGAGGACGAGCTGCAGGAGTACGTCGGGCGGCCCGTGTCGCTGACCGACGCCGCGGATGTCGCCGACGCGCTCGCCGCGGCCCAGCGGCTGATCGCGGCCCCTGCGCTCGTCGTGCACACGCGCTACTGGGCGATCGCGACAGGGCCGGAGGCCGGCCGCCACGGTCGGGCGCTCGAGAACGCCGTGCGGCTCGCCGCCACCCGGTACCGGCTCGGCGACGCCGCCACCGCGGACGACATGGCGGCCACGGCCGGGTTCGACCGGCATCCGGATGGTGAACGTGTCGTGTCGGAGGTGGCGCGCCTGGTCCCCGGCGCGGTGGGTGTCGCCGCGTACCGCATCGAGGTCGACTCCCCGACGACGATCGGCCTCGGCGACACGTTCGTCGGCGGGTTCCTGGCATGAGCGGGTTGCCGTCATGATCGTGCGGCTGCCGTCGAACCGGCCTGCCCGCCGCTTCTACCGCGGCGGGCGCGGGATCACCGACTTCCGTCGCGAGGCGCCCGCCGGCAGCTACGAGCCGGAGGACTGGATCGCCTCGTGCACGAGCGTGTTCGGTGAGCGCGAGGTCGGGTTGAGCCGGCTGCCCGGCGGCGCTCTACTGCGCGAGGAGATCGCGGCAGACCCCGAGCGCTGGCTCGGCGACGCGCACGTCGCCCGGTGGGGTGCCGACCCCCTGCTGCTCGTGAAGCTCTTGGATGCGGGGCAGCGGTTGCCCGTGCATGCCCATCCCGACGACGCGTTCGCCGCCGAGAGGCTGGGGCACGCGCACGGTAAGGCGGAGGGCTGGTACATCCTCCGCGGCGGCTGGGTGCATGTGGGCCTGCGTCGTCCCGTGGCGGCCAGTGAGCTGCACGACCTCGTCGAGAACCAGGACACGGCAGCGCTGCTCGATCTGCTGCACGCCGTTCCGGTGCGACCGGGCGATGTGGTGTGGATCCCGCCCGGCGAGCTCCACGCGATCGGCGAGGGCGTGCTCCTGCTGGAGCTGCAACAGCCCGAGGACCTCTCGATCCTGCTGGAGTGGCGCGGCTTCGAGCTCGACGGCGCCCGTGACGGGCACCTCGGCCTCGGCTTCGCGCGAGCGCTCGAGGCCGTGAACCTGGACCGCCGCGCGCCGGCCGATCTCGCCCGGCTCGTGCAGCACGCGCCCTTCGCGGCCAGGCCCGCGTCCGTGTTCCCGCCCGAGGCAGACCCGTTCGTGCGGCTCGAACGGCATCGCGTGACGGATGCGGTGCGTCTCGCGGCGGGCTTCGCGGTGCTCGTGGTGACCCGCGGAGTGCTCGACATCGCCGGGGAGCGCGCTCCGGCGGGGAGCGTGTTCCTCGTTCCGGCGGCCGAGGGCGACGTGGCGGTGACCGGGGAGGGCGAATTGCTCGTCGCCCGCCCGCCCGCGCCCTGACCGGGAATCTTGCGGCCGCATCCGTCCGGGCGCGGCGGGCGCGTCTTAGGCTCGGGGCATGACGGATGCGCTGCTCGCCCACCTCGATGCCACCTCGACCGTGACCGTGGTCACGACCCGCCGCGACGGGGGCGCCGTCGCAACTCCGATCTGGGCGGTGGTCGTCGGTGACGCCGCTTACGTGCGCGCCGCGTACGGCGACAAGACGGCGTGGTTCCGCCGCGCCGTGTCCGGACGACCCGCCGCGTTCACGCTCGCCGACGGTGCGCGCGCCGAGCAGGATCCGGTGGCCGCCCTCGACGACCCGCGGGTCGCGGTGACATTCGAGCGCGTGGCCGCCGACGACCCGGTGCAGGATGCGGTCTCCGCCGCCTACGAGGCGAAGTACGCGGCCGACTTCCCCGAGCACGTGCCGCCCGTGGTCAGTGCCGAGTCGCTGCAGTACACGCTCCTCGTCCGCCCCGCCTGAGCGGGAGGAAGCCCGGGAGGGCGGGTCAGCGCCGGTAGCGGGCGGCGGGGTGCCAGTCGGGAAGGCGTGGGCCGTCGGCATCCGTGAGCATCTCGCGGAGCGTTCCGGTGCGGGGCGTCTCGGGGAGAAGCCCCCGGCGGCGCAGCTCCGGCATGAGCTGGTCGGTGAACTCGGTGTAGCCCTCGATGCCGCCGTACCAGTTCTCGACGAGGAAGCCGTCGACATCCGTTTCGGCGACGAACGCCTCGACCTGATCGGCGACCGAGGTGACGGTGCCGGTGAACTTCATGCCGCCGAAGGTCGAGGGCAGCGAGTCGAGGATCTCGCCGATCGTCGGGCTCGTGCCGTCGGGGCTGCGCCACATGGCGAGCATCGTGTGGCCGACCTCCGTCGACACGTCGTCGAGCGTCGCCTCGGGGTCGAGCTGCGCGAGGTCGACACCCGACCAGCCCAGGAAGAGAGCGGCCGTCGCCTCGCGGGTCGCGGTCGAGTTGAGCTCGGCGCGCAGGCGCTGTGCCTCTTCCTCGGTGTCGGCGATGATGAACGACGCACCGTTGACGACCTTGATGGATGAGGCGGGGCGGCCCGCATCCACCGCCTTCTGACGCAGGCGGGCGATGCCCGCCGCGAGGCGCGCGGCGTTGCGGTCCTGCGTGAACACGCACTCCGCGTACTGCGCAGCGAACGTCGTGCCCGCCTCGGAGGTGCCCGCCTGGAACAGCGTGGGCGTGCGTTGCGGCGACGGCGTCGCGGGGAAGTAGCCGTCGAAGGTGAAGTACGTGCCGTCGCGGCGGATGCGGTGCACCTTGCTCGGGTCGGCGAAGACCTTGTTCTTCTTGTCGGCGCGGACGGCGTCGTCCTCCCAGGCGCCCTCCCAGAGCTCCAGGTCGAGGTCGACGAACTCGGTCGCTGCCGCGTAGCGCTCATCGTGCGGGGTGACCTGGGTGCGGCCGAGCAAACGCACGAGGGCCTGTTGGTTGTCGCTCGTGACGATGTTCCAGCCGATGCGCCCGCCGGTCAGGTGATCGAGCGTCGTGAAGGTGCGCGCATTCAGCAGGGGCTGCTGTGCGGTCGTGGATGCGGTCGCGACGAAGCCGATGCGCGGGGTCGCCGCCGCCAGCGCCGACATGATCGTGAGCGGGTCGTGCACGGGGAACTGCACGGCCTCGCGGATGACGGCCTCCGGCACCTCGCCGGCGTCGTTCATGGGGTAGCCGATGGCCTCGGCCATGAAGAAGAAGTCGAAGCCCGCCGCATCCAGCTTGGTGACCATGTCGGTCCAGAACTCGAGCGTGGCGAAGGCGGCCGTGTCGCCGCGCTCGTGGTGCCAGCTGTTGCCGATGAAGTTGGGTGTGAACTCCTCGAACGCGCCGAGGACGAGCTGTTTGGTGGGCATGCGGCCACGCTAGGAATCGCGTGTTTCGCGGGTGTGACCGCCGCCCGCCGTCGATGTAACGATTCGTGTGAGTTATCGCTCAGGGTCAGCGCTGGAGCCGTGGCGGTGCGTTGCTCCCGCGGCGGTGATGAGCAGGAGCTCGGTGATGCCGGTCTGCGCCGTGGGCACCGTCCAGGAGTGCGCGTTGCGCGCGTCGACCCAGAGGGTGTCGCCGGAGTGCAGCTCGACGTCGTCATGCTCGGCGTAACGGTAGATCAGCGAGCCTGCGAGCACGTGCACGATGTCCTCCCCGTCGTGCGCGTAGGTCTCGTCTTCGTAACCCGGCGTGAGCTCGAACCGGTACGCCCCGAGCTGACGCCCCCGCGCGCCGGCGATGAGCTGCGTGTAAGTCTCCCGGTCACTGCTCTTGTCGCCGTCGCCGTCGCGCATCGGGATGCGGGAGCCGCCGCCGGCGCGGACGACCTCCAAGCGGATGGGCTGCTCGGGCAGCAGCGCCGCGGCGGAGACCCCGAGGGCGCCGGCGAGGCTGTAGAGCGAGGCGATGCTGGGCATGACCCTGCCGTTCTCGACGTTGGTCAGAAACGGCTGCGAGACCCCGGCGGCCGCCGCCAGCGCGCGTGTCGAGAGCTGACGGCGCGTGCGCTCCTCGCGCACGGCGCGGCCGATGGCGGCGGCGGTGGGGGAGGGCGGCTCGCTCATGCGCCCCAGCCTAGGTGAGGCGACGTGTGCGATTCGTCGTCGCTATCGGATCAGCGCACGGCGTAAAGCACGACATCGTCCAGGTAGCGCCAGACCGTGCCCGTTTCGCGAAAGCCCGCGCTCCGCAGGGCCGCGAGATGGAACTCCAGCGACACGGTGGGTGGGGCGACGTGCAGTTCGTCGCCCCAGACCCGTTCCCGTGCCGCGAACGCGTCGCGGTAGCGCTCGACGGATGCGGCTGCCGCCCACCAGGCGTCCCATATGTCAACCTTCGACTCTGCGGCGTCGCCGGTGAAGGATGCGTGCTGCATCGCAGCGTCGTCTTTGGCCGCGATCTCGCGCAGCGTGGGCTCAGCGGCCGCATCGTACGAGAGATGGTCGCCGTTGAGCACGATGCCGCCGGGGCGCACCAGTTCGGCCAGCTCGCGATACACCCGCACGAGCGTCTCGGGCTGCAGCCAGTGCAGCGCGGTCGAACTGACGACGGCATCGAAGGGCGCTGCGGCGACGGCGGGAGCCTGTGTCCATGCCGCATCCGCCAGATCGACCGCGACCACCTCGGCGTGCGCGTCGCCCGCGAACGTGTCTGCGGCGATCTGCAGGAGGACCGGGTCCTTGTCGGCCACGACGAGGTGACCAGCGGGTACCTCGGCGCGCACGGCGCGGGCGAGGGATCCGGGCCCCGCGGCGAGGTCCAGGATGCGTGGTGCAGACGTGCCGTCGACGACGGCCGCCACGACGCGCGCGATGGTCTGGAATCGCTCGGCGCGATGGCGGATGTACCCGGTCTGCTGCGCGTCCCAGCGGGCGAGCAACGTGCGGGCCTCGGTCAGTTCGGCGGGAGTTGCGGAGTCGGCGGCGAGAGTCATGCGGGTTTCTTTCCGTGGAGGGGGCTGGCTGTGGGGGAGTGTCGGCGGAACGCGAGGGCGGTGTCGCCCTCGCCGGTCGGGAGCTCGAGGGTGCGCACGCGATAGAGCGGATCGATGACGGTGGCGGTGAGTACGTCTGCCGCGGAACCGGATGCGGCCACTCGCCCATCGTCGAGGACGAGGATGTCGTCGCACACGTGCGCGGCGAGTTCGAGATCGTGGAGGACGACCACGACAGTCTCGGCCACGCGCCGCAGGAGCGCGCCGATCTCGAGACGATGGTGGATGTCGAGATGGTTGGTCGGCTCGTCGAGCACGGCATGCGATGCGCCGTGGGCGATGGCGCGGGCCAGACTCACGCGCTGCAGCTCGCCGCCGGACAGCTCGGCGACGCGTCGCCGCGCGTGCGGGAGAAGTCCGACCGCGTCGAGGGCGTTCACCACCCGGCGGTCCGTCTCGGCCGCACCGCGCACGCGCGCCGACAGCGCGCCGAGGGCGACCTCGTCGCTGACGCGCACCGAGGGATCGGGGTCGACGTGCTGACCGACGAAGGCGATGCGCTCTGCGGCCCACCGGCGTGATCGGCGGTGGAGGATGGCGCCGTCCAGTGCGACGGTGCCGCTGCGCGGGGTGCGGGCGCCGACCAGGCAGCGCACGAGGGTCGACTTGCCGCTGCCGTTCGGTCCGACGATGCCGGTGACCCGGCCGGTGCGAGCGACCAGGTCGACGCCGCGCAGCACGAGGTGCCCGCCCAGCTCGACGACCAGGCCGCTCGCGGAGATCACGGCAGTTCCGCGAGGAGCTTGCTGAGCTCGGCCGGCCCGCGGGTCGAGAGTACCGACGGCGGGTCGGTGTAGGGGAACGCGAGGGCGACGACGCGGCCGCCCTGCACGGCGGAGAGGCCCGAGACGCCGGGCGCGGAAAGGAACGCGTCGATCGTGGCCTGCGGGTCGCCGCCGGAGTACAGCAGCACGATGGTGTGCGGATCCCGTGAGAGGAGGTCTTCGAGGCTCGCGTCGAACACACGCTCCGGAGTGTCGGTGTAGACGTTCTGCAGCCCCGCCGCGGCGAACACGGGGGTGACCATGCTGGGCCCGCCGTAGGGCGAGAGTGTCGTGCCGCCCGACGATACGTACAGTGCTGCCGCGGTGCCCTTATCGGCGACGCCGGTGCTGCCCAGCTCCGCCTGTGCGTCGGCGATGGCGGACGCGGCGAGCTCGGGCACGCCGAGCATGGCGCCGAACATCGTCAGCTCGTCCCAGACGCGCTGGAAGGTCGCCGTCTGCGTATATGCGGGCGGCGGGTTCTGGCAGTACGCACTGGGGCTGTAGACAGGAATGCCCGCCGCGGTGAGGGCGGCCCGGTCGACAGCGCTTTCCGGGGCGATGACGAGGTCGGGCTGCGCCCCCAGGATGCTCTCCTGCGAGACGATCGAGCCGCCGGTGGCGTTCTTCTGCGTCGAGAGCACGGAGAGCTTGTCGATCATCGCGACCGTAGCGGGCTGGTACAGCTCTGCCTGCGGGGTGGCAGTGACAGCGACGACGCGGTCGACCGCATCCAGTGCCTCGAGCGTGGCAAGCGCATCGTTGTTAACCATGACGATGCGCTGCGGTGCGTGCGTGAGTGTCACGTCGGATCCGCAGTTGTCGATCGTCAGCGGGTACTGCGCGTCCGCCGTGGGGGAAGCGGGGGCATTCGATGCCGTGGATGCGCTCGTGCACGCAGTGAGCGATGCGGCCGCCAGGACGACGGCGATCAATCCCGCGATGCGGGGAGGGTGGGCTTTCATGGGGTCCTTTCGGGTGGGGACGGGCTCAGCTGTGGCTGCGTCGGAGTAGGAGGAGGAGGACGGGGGCGCCGAGGGCGCCCGTGATGACCCCGACGGGGATCTCCTGGGGGGCGAAGGCGGTGCGCGCGACGGTGTCGGCTGCGACCAGGAGCGCGGCGCCCAAGGCCGCAGCGGCGGGCAGCGCGAAGCGGTGCCGCGCTCCCACGAGCGCGCGGGCGGCGTGGGGGACGATGAGCCCGATGAAGCCGACGCCGCCGACGCCCGAGACGACGATCCCCACCATCGCCGACGTTCCGGCCATGAAGGCGAACCGTGCGTGTTCAGGATCGAGGCCCACGGCTCGGGCCGAGTCGTCGCCGGAGGCGAGTGCGTCCAGACGCCCGGAGAGCAGGGAGAGCAGCAGCAGACCGACGATGGTGGCGATCGCTGCAGCGGTCAGAACCGCTGGCTGAACACTCGTGAGCGAGCCCAGAAGCCAGAACAGCACGGACCGTGCCGCCTCGGGTGAGTCGGTCCAGAACAGCAGGAAACTCGTGATGGCTGTCAGTGCGTAGCCGACGGCGAGCCCCGACAGCACGAGCCGGGAGGGCCCGCGCATGGCGGCGCCCCCGGCGATCGCGAGCACGAGGACGGTCGCCAGGACCGCGCCGGCGAGAGCCGCTCCCGAGAGTGCGAGGCCTGTGGCCGCGCCCGCCACGAGCACGACGAGTGCGACACCGGCGGATGCGCCCCCGTTGATGCCGAGCAGGTATGGATCGGCGAGCCCGTTGCGGGTGAGGGACTGCAGCACGATGCCCGCGACGGCCAGCGCTGCCCCGGCCACGACGGCCATCGCGATGCGGGGCGTCCGCGTCGTCCAGACGATCTGGTCGGCCATGGGCGGGATGTCGGCGGGCAGCGCAGATCCGGTGACGTGTGCGGCGATGATGCGCACGATCATGGCGGGGTCGAGGGGCACCGGCCCGATGCCGAGCGCCGCGATGGCCACGATCAAGGCGGCGAGCCACAGCACGGCCACGGTCGAAAGGGCATGCCGGCGCGATGCTGCCAAGGCGACGAGGACGCGGGTGCGCGTGGGTGGCGCCGCTGTTGCGGTGGCGTCGAGCACGGAGATCTACCTGTCTTATTGAGAACCATTCTCAACTATACGGGATGTGGGGCACGGTCCTGACCGTTCCGCATCCGTACACTCGACGCGTGACTGATCTCGCCGCCGACGCAGCGTTCCGGGCGCAGGAGTCGCGGATGCGGATGCGGCACAGGGCGCAGCTGCTGTGGGCGCTGGTCGTGATGTGCGTCGTGGTGAGCGCACTCATCTGGGCGTTGTGGGTGGTGCCGGTGTCGCGGTCGGTCGCGGCGGCGCAGCCGGTGCCGCTGGGCCAGACGGTCGAGCTGCCCGCGGAGGGCGTCACGGGAGTGTGGGCGTCGGGAACGGCGCCGCTGCTGGGACTCGTCGAGTGCCGAGCCGAGACCGCCGACGGGCGCGCGCTCGGCACCTGGTCGGTGCCGTCGCCGGGATGGGACGACACGCTGTGGTGGATGACCCACGGCGGCGGCTTCTCGCCCGTGCTGAGTATCGCGGATGCGGGCGGCGCTGCCGCATTCGTCACCTGTTCTTCGCAGCTCGACGCGTACGACGGGCAGTTCCTGCTGGCCGGCGACGTGACCGCCGGCGGCGGTGGCGTGGGCCTCGGGCGGATGGGAAACGTCGACTATCGCACAGGCACGCTCCTCGCGCTCGGCGCCGTGGGGCTGCCGCTGTTCGCGTTCCTCATGACGATCGTGCTGCTCGTGCAAGGCCTGCGTGCCCGTCGCTCGGGCCGATAGCCTCGATCGGTATGAGCGCCGTCACCTACTCCTGTGTCGAGCCGGACTGCGGATGGCATCAGACCGTTCCCTCGCACCGCGCGCGGTCGACGGATGCGGCGCGCGAGCGGACCGAGCACGGCGGCTCCCATGAGCCCGAGGCGAGCTTCTCGGTGCGGGAGCGCTGGGTGTGGCTCTGGCCCCTGTTCGTCATCAACCTCGTGTGGCTGGGGGTGAGCGTGTACGCGGCGGTCGAGAACGACTTCACGCTCGGGGTCTTCGCGCCGCAGGTGGCGATGCTGCAGGCGTGGTGGATCGGGGCGATCGAGGCCGTGATCATCGCGGTCGGCACCTTCTCGTATGCGTCGACCGTGCCGGCAGGCGCGTCGTTCTGGCGTCGCGCCTTCGCGGGGCTCACGATGTCGGCCGTGCTCGTGATGATCGGCAATGGGGCGGCCGTCCTGGCGTTCCTGGGCTGGATCTCGTCGGCGCTGTGATCGCCCGTCTCGCGGTGACGGATGCGTGCCACCCGCCCCTTCTCGCCGGGGCCGCCGACGATACTGGTGGCATGTTTGCCTTCGACGATTCGCCCCAGCGGGCGCGACGGACACCCGCTGTCGTGACCGAGCTCGCCGACGGCGAGGTGTTCGTGTTCGGCAGCAACGCGAGCGGCCACCACGGTGCGGGGGCGGCGCGCGCCGCCTTCGAGAATTTCGGTGCCGAGTGGGGCGTGGGTGTCGGGCCGACGGGTCGCTCCTACGCGATCGACACGATGAGCGGCTTCGACACGATGATCGAGCAGATCGTCGACTTCCTCGACTACGCCCGCGCGCATCCCGACACGACCTTTCTCGTCACGCCCATCGGCACGGGCATCGCCGGACACAAGGTGGAGGACGTCGCGCCGCTCTTCCAGGGTGCTCCCGCGAACGTCGTGCTCCCGCAGGTGTTCGTCGACGCGTTCGACGCGCAGTGAGCGCAGAGCCGCCCCGTCGCCGCTTCCGGCCGCCGCGCACCGTGCTGTGGCGGCTGTTCGGAATACAGATGTGCGGGATCGTCCTGATCGTGGTGGGCACGGTCCTGCATGTGCACCTCGCGGTCGTGCTCCTGGCCGCCTTCCTCGTGCTCGTCAGTCTGCTGCGCGTGTGGTGGGAGCCGTTGCCGACGACCCGCTGGATGGCATGGATCTCGCCGGTGCTGCTGGTCGCGGCGGTCATCGTCTGGCTTGTCGCGGGCTGAGCGCGGCTTGCTCGCATCCGCGCTTTCTCCGACGAACGGCGGGATGCGGGCTACGCGACCGTTGCGCTCGGCGACTCGCTGCGGCACGTTGGATGTATGCCGTTCCTCGCGTTGATCATCTTCGCCGTCATGGTGGTCGCGCTCATCGATGCCATCACGCGCCGCGACGATCAGATCCGGTTCCTGCCGAAGGTCGCGTGGATCTTCTTCATCGTGCTGCTGCCGCTCGTCGGCTCCATCCTGTGGTTCACGCTCGGCCGTGAGCACGGCGGCGGGCGCGAGGCCATGAGCTTCGGCGACCCGCGTCGCTGGTCGAAGGAGGAGGCGGCCCCTGCTCCCGCGCCGCGTCCGCGCGACACCCGTACGACCGAACAGCAGCTCGCCGACCTTGAGCGCGAGGAACGTGCGGCTGCCCTGGAGGCGGAGATCCGCCGGCGCCGGGCCGCGAAGGACGGCGGCTCCGCGAGCGCGTGAGCGGCGCAGGGTTCTTCTTCCGCACGCGCTTCTTCCTCACACGCTGAGGCGTGCCGGGTGGGTTGCCGGTGGGGTGGGATGTGGCGGAGTTGTGTCCGAACTCCTGCGGAACCAGATGTGGGGGCCGATTCGGCGCCGGATAGGTCGAATCTGCAGGAGTTCGGGCTCGAGAGGGTCCGGCTCAGGGGCTGCTGAGGGGGTAGGGGTGCTGCGGGATCTCCAGGGTGAAGGTGGTGCGCTCGCCGGGCTCGCTCTCGATGTGGATGTGGCCGCCGTGCGCCGCGACGATGGCGCGCGCGTTGGTGAGGCCGAGGCCGAAGCCCTGGATCGCCTGCGCGCGGGCGTAGGGCGCGCGGTAGAAGCGGTCGAAGGCGCGGCGCTGTTCCGAGAGGGTGAGTCCCTGGCCGGTGTTGGTGACGGCGAGCATCACGCGGCCCTTCGCGACGCCGTAGCGGAGGATGACGGCCGCATCCGCCGCGCCGAACTTGATGGCGTTCGTCAGGAGCTCGGCGACCGCGATCGTGAGCTGCTCCTGGTCGGCATGCACGGGGAGCGCCTCGGGACCGGTGAGCTCGATGCGCACGTTGCGTGTCTGGGCGAGGGCGGCGACACGTTCGGATGCCGCCCGGCAGATGCGGGCGGCGTCGGTCTCGACCCAGTCGAGCACCTTGTTGCTGTCGTTCGCGGCGAGCAGGTCACGGACGCGATCGAGCAGGTCGTTGGTCTTGCGGGTGACGATGTCGATGTAGCCGCGAACCTTCGTGTCGGCGGGGTCGACCGCGTCGTCGATCAGGTCGAGGAAGCCCGTGATGCTCGTGATGGGGGTGCGCAGCTCGTGCGAGACCGTGCGCAGGAACTGCTCGCGCACCTCGATCGCGTCGGCGAGTTCGGTGACGTCGTAGGCGACGACGACCGTTCCCAGCAGCTCGCCGTCTTCGCGGCGCACCTGGCCTGACGAGGCGATGATGGCGATCTGCGAGTCGGGCGGGCCGATCCACTCGAGGTGGTCCTCGATGGCCTCGCCGCGCAGGGCTCGCGGGATGATCTGCTCGTCGTAGGGGATGCGGGTCACGCGGTCGGCGGCGAAGGCGTTCTCGCCGCTGTAGGGCGGGATGTCGAGGCGGAAGCCGGCGACGACGGTCATCTCGCGCGCGGTGGTGTTGGCCACGTCGAGCCGGCCTTCGGCGTCGAAGAAGGCGACGCCCGCGCTGACGGTGTTCAGGATGCCGAGGGCGATCGCCTCCGCATCCTTCGCGTCGCGCAGCGCTTCGGCCTGCGCGCGGGATGCTGCAGCCAGGCGCACGCCGTTGCGGCGCAGGGTGCCCGCGGCGACGAACACGATGACCGCGACGCCGATGATGAGGATCGGGAAGGAGACCACGTTGGCCCATTCGACCGCGGTGTCGGGCCAGTCGGAGGTGTAGAAGAAGCGGAACGAGGTGATGAACGCGCCCCCGAGGACGCCGGCGATCATCCCGTACCAGGGGAAGCCGTAGGCGAGCCAGAGGATCGGGAAGAGCGACAGGATCGTGACCGCGGCGACGCTGGCGCCGATCTCCGCGCGGAAGAAGGCGACGGCGAGCAGGTCGAGGGCGGCGACGGTGATCATCCAGGAGCGGTGGATGCGTTCCCACGGCACCGCGAGGGCACCGAGCGTGGCCACGACGGTGAGCACGACACCGGCGATCATCGGCCATGCGCCCCACCGGGCGGGCTCGACGAGGGTGGTCAGTGCGGCGATGTAGATGACGCCGAGTGCGAACGGAAGCTGCGCGCGGAGGAAGACGCGCAGGCGGCCCCGGGGGCTCGCCTCCATCTCGAACAACGGCATTGCTGCTCCTCGGGTCGCCTCTTCTGAGATGACCATGCCATTGCGGAGCGCTGAGCGCCACAATCGGGCGTCCCGGCCGATCCTGCGCTATGTGCGCTGCGGCTTGGGATAGGCGGCGCGGAGGTAGTCCGATTGCAGGTAGTCCGAGACGCCGATCAGCAGGATGGCGAAGACGATCTGCTCGCTGATGACCCACCACGGATAGAGGCCGGGGATCGCCGCGAGCACGAGCGCGATGATCGGGAAGATGCGGCTGAACAGCTGGAGCCGACGGATGGCCCAGTACCAGCCGGCGCGCGCCCGCCACAGGAAGTAGAAGAGCGTCGCGGTGATGCCGAGGACGACGAGGCACCGCATCCAGACGGCGAAGCCGACGTTCTGGCCGGATGCGGTGAGCCAGGCCGATGTGACGACGGTCGCGATGCCGAGCAGGAAGCAGGCGACGAGCAGGATCGTGATCGCCCGAAAGGCGCGGGTGACGCGGGGATCGTCGGAGGGGGCGACGCGGTAGTCCGCCATGCGGCCGCCGGCGAGGCGGTCGAGTCGGAGTAGGAAGGTCTCCATACCCTCAACCTTACGCCTTACTGAAGGTTGATGGGAGAGTGCGGGAGGTGGGTCGTCTTCCGTAACGCGGGCACTGCGGCGTCGGAGACGGTCGCTAGGGTGCGATCGTGGGGGTGGACGTGGACGAGAGATATGTGCCGGGTATTCCTGCGGGTCGGGGGCGGCAGGCGCTGACTGCGGTGGCGTCGGGCGTGCTCTTTGCGCTGGCGAGCGCGATCATCGTGTTCGCGCCGGTGCTCGAAACGAGCGACCCGCACGCATCCTTCCGTGACCTGATGGCGCTCAGCCACGGGTTCCGTGAGACCGCGATCGCGACCTTGGGTTTCATCGGGAGCGGCGTTCTCGTGCTGCGCATCACGTACGCGATCGGCGACCGGCGTGACGTCGATCGCGAGCAGTACGCCGAAGCGGATCAACGCTTCTCGACGGTCGCCCGCGTCGCAAGCGTGCTGGCCGTGTGGCACGCGACGCTGGCGCTGCCGTCGGCGCTGACCGGCTTGGATGAGATCGGCACCGCCGCGGCGATCGTCGCGATCGTGCTGCTCACGCTGCTGTTCGCTTTCGCGGTGGGGGCATCGTGGGCCCCGGGGGCGCGTCGTCAGCGAGAGGTTGCGATCGCCGAGCGGGATGAAGCTCAGCGGAGAGTCGACGCGGTGGGGGCAGCGCGTTCACGAAGCTATCCGCGGTCGATCCTGGCGGCGCTCGCGTGGATCGCCGTGACGGGGGCGCTCGTGCCCGCTGGGCTCGGGTTTCTCGCGATCCGGCTCTTCGCCGTGACGGATGCGTCGAGTGTCGGAGCGCCTGTGGATATCGGATACGCCACGGCGATCGCGGCGATTGCGGCGATCATCGGAGCAGCCAGTTGGTACGGCATCTACATCGCTCAGCTCGGGCGCTACTTGCGTACGGGCATCCTCGCCGTTCTCGCGCGGGTCGCGGGAGTTCTCTTCGCGACGGTCGGGTGGATCGCACTGGTGCTTGCGTCGGTGTCGGGCTGGGTGGAGAGCAGGTGGGACGGGTGGGTCGTGAGCGGCATCCTCTTCTTCGTTCTCGGAGCGCTGGCCGCTCTCGCGAGCCTGTGGTGGGGCGGCGACTCGCGGTCCTCACCGGTGACGGCGTTGCGACGGATGCTCGTCAGAGCGGATGTGCGGGCCATCGACCGGCTGGACGAGCGCATCCGGGCGCTCAATGAGCGCATCCACGAGAAGACGCTGATTCGCGCCACGTAGTGGCACCCGCGTCTGTCAGAGCGCGTCGAGGATCATCGACACGAGTCCGAGCGCGATGAACGCGGCCGGCACGATCGTGGAGGCGACCGCTCCCCAGGAGGGGCGGGCGCGCAGGCGGCGACCGGGGGTGGCGATGGCGGTGTGGGCGTCGGCGTGGTCGTCGTGGTACAGCTCGGTGCGGGAGCGCATCTTGCGTCCGACGAGGTCGATGAGTGAGATGAGCCGGGTGAAGCCGCGCGGCGTGGACAGGCGCCAGGGGCGACCGCTGTAGAGCACGAGCCATCCGTCGAGGAGCTCTGCTTCGCAGTCGGATGCGAGGTCGATCATGAGCGCCATGAGGTCGGGCGTGAAGATGTAGAGCGCGTCGGTTTCGTAGCCGCGGGGGCAGTAGAGGGTGAAGGTGCGGTCGAAGTCCCCCTCGAGGCTCAGCTTCTGTTGGCTGCGGAAGCGTCGACCGGTGGTCTGCAGGACGCGGGCGCGGCGGTTCTCGAGCACGATGTGCGGAGTCTGCCGGTCGAGGGCGATGGCGGCGATGCCGTGGCGACGGCGGGTGCCCGCGACCTGCGGTGCGAGGGTCGCTGCCGTGAAGCGGGGGAGGTCGTTGTCGGGCGGGCCGCCGCTGAGAACGTCGGTCGTGACGACGAAGGCGTTCGCGCCGGCCATGACCGAGCCGGGCAGCCGCGGGCCGATCGGTCCACGGTCGCTGTAGGTGAGATGGTTCGCTTCGGCGGTGCGGAAGATACGGGCCGGGCGCGCGGCGTTGCGCCAGATGATGGAGCCGAGCATGAGTGCGTACAGGCCGGTGAAGACGAGGAAGCCGCCGTAGACGGCGTCGGACAGGGCAGAGTCGAGTCCGAAGGCCGGCATCATGACCTTCAGGAAGATCGCCTCGGCGGCGAGGAACACCGCGATCGTGATGGCGACGGACCACCAGCGACGCCCGACGGGCACTCTCGTGCGACGGTAGAACTCGTTCACCTCGCGCAGCGAGACCGGCCCCGTCAGCCCTGTGAGATTGAGTGCCGCTGCGGTCTGCGGGAGGCGGCGCGAGGGCATGCTGTCAGTTTATGGATGCGGGTGCGCCGGTCAGATCCGCGCGAGCAGCCCGAGGAACTCGTCGGCCATCGCGACGTGTCTCGTGAGTCTCTCGCGACGTTCGGACGCTTCCTGCTGGATCTGCTCGAGGCGTTGGCGCAGGTGACCCGGGTGGCGGATGAGGGCGCCACTCGCGTCGAGCAATGACCTGGCCACGCACTTCACCTACGAGGACGACCCGGATCGTGTGGTGGTGGAGATGAGCCGTTCACACCTGTGGGACGCATCCACGGTTGCCGCTCTGGATGCGATCGTGACGACGTATGGTCGGCTCGGAAAGACCGTCGAGATCGAGGGGCTGAACGCGACGGCTTCGGCTTTCCACGGCCGGCTCACGGGGACGCTCGACCGTGGGCACTGATCAGGCAGAGTTCTCCCACGGAGGGGGATCGACGTCGTCTCGCGTTCGTCGGTCGTGATGATCGGGGGAGCTTCGATCCGTCTCGGGGGCGGAGCTCGGCGGCTCGGGTTCGTCGGTGAAGAACACGACGGGCGGCGACGCATGGTCGGTGTAGGTGTGTCCGAGCGGTGAGGTCCACGAGACCTGGCCGTCATCGAGCAGCGAGACTCTCCACCCCGTGAACTGCTTCATGGAGTGGTGGCGCTGGCAGAGTGCCTGCAGGTTGCCGGCGGCGGTGGGGCCGCCCTGCGCCCAGTCGACGACGTGGTCGATCTCGCATCGGACGGCGGGGGTCGTGCAGCCGGGGAACCGGCAGTGCTGGTCTCGTGCCTGCACCCACCTGCGTAGGTCGGTCGGGGCGAGGCGCCGATCGCTCGTGAGCACCCGGCCGTCAGCGGGGTCGGTGAGGATGCGTCGCCATTCGACGTTGCCGCCGGCGAGGCGTCTCGCGGTGTCGGCGTCGATGGGGGAGCGCCCGGCGAGATCCGCGGCACCCTCGTCGGCGCCCAGAAGGGAGAGCGCGGGCACGACGACCTGGATCTGGGCGCGAATCGCGCCGAGTGTGCCCGGCCCGTCGCCGGGGAGTGCCGCATCCGCTCCGGGGTTGCCGGTGAGAAGCAGGTCGGCCATGAGGTCGGCTCGCAGCTGGTCTGTGGTTCGCGTGTCGGATGCGAGGGTGGCGTCGGCGGTGTCGGGCTCGCGGCCTGAGAGGCGCGCTTCGCGCACCCGTGCTGCCGCCTGCGCGCGGAGGTCGAGCAGAGCGCGGGCCATGCGGGTGGCGCGATCGTAGGCGCCCTCGACGAGCACGGTGGGTGCGTCGATGCCGAGATGGCTCATTCCGTCGCCGAGGGCGGAGACCGAGACCCCACGCCTCTCGCGCGCGTCGAGGTGACGCTCGGTGAACGACCGAGGATGCAGGCGCTGCGCCAGCATCTCGATGGCGCGCTTCGCCCGCCCGGGCGTTTGCGCCTCGCACTGGGCGAGCGCGTGCGTCTCGAAGACGGCGCGGGTCTCGGCCGGCAGGATTGCTCCGGCGTCGGTGATGACGCGGACATGACCCATATGGATGCGGCCCGACTCGAGCGCGGCGAGGGTGCGCGGGTAGTCGGAGGTGAGCTCGGCGGCCGCATCCATGCGTCGCTGCACCGCGCGGTCGGAGAGGTGCAGCGCGGCGCCGATCTCGGACGAGACCGCGCGCTCGGCCATGTCGCGGGCGCGCACCTGCGCGGGTGAGGAGGCGGCGACGTCGCGAGCCAACTCGCGCGCAGCGGCGAGCGCACGCGCCATGCCGGCTTGGGCTGCTGCGAGTGCCGCATCGGCCGATTGGACGGCGTGGACGATCTCGGCGAAGCGCGCATTGTGTGCGTCGCTGAAGCCGATCACCTCGTCGCGTGCCATGAGTGCCATCCCTGGTTCGGACGCGCTCGCGCGCGACCTGTGATGCCGGGGCACTCGGCGGGAACAACAGCCGAAGACCAGGTGATCTTCGACCTGCTGAGAGTCTGCCACCGACCTCAGACATCGAGTGGGGTGGCGCCTTCTCCTGTCGGAAGCCGCTGCTTTCGACGTGAAACGAGCATCGCACGCACCTCGGACATCCGACACGGGAGGGGCACGGCGGTCGTCGGAGCACCCGGTGGTGGGGTGGCCGCGTGGATAGAGTGGATCGGTGTGAGGCGACGGCGCAGGGCGGCAGCGATGAGCGAGCGAGTGCTCGCAGTCGGGGCGGCTCTCGCGCTTACGGCGATGCTGGTGTCCGGTTGCACGGGAGACGGCGAGGCGGGAGCGTTCGCGGCGGAGTTCGCTGACGATCCGGCGGTGGCTTCGGTGGAGCTTACGAGTCACGACAATCAGCCGTTCACCGGAGGGGTGAGCGGCCAGGTGGTGGCGCGCGAGGGGCTGGCCGATCATGAGGTGTCGGCGCTCGCTGACCGGCTGAGCTCGTACACGCGGGAGAACGGCGAGCGGATGCGGGGGCTGGTCTCGCTGCTCGCGGACGATGTCGAGCTGATCGTCACCGGACATCTCGAGACGGATGCGGCGGCCGTGGGGACGGCGCTCGCCCTCCGCGCCGACGAGCGCGTGGTGTCGGGGGAGATCGCCGAGTCGTTCATCTCACTCGTAGGCGTCGATGTGAGCGCGGCGATCGAACTGATCCGCGATCTTCCCGAGCTCGTGGTGGCCGCTCCGCCGGAGGCGCGTGCCGAGCTGTTCGTTCGCACCGAGGACCGCGTCGTGGATGTCGGGGATGCGCCGGCACGGGTCGCGGGCGCACTGGCCGCGTGGGACGCCCTGGCCGCCGAGGTTCCGATGACGGGGATGAGGCTGCGCGAGGATGCGTTGGTGATGACGCTGGCGCAGGAAGCGGACTACCCGCGCGCCGCTGACCGTGCAGCTGTGCTCCACGGTGATGCCGAGCCGCGGCTGGCGTTCGCGAGCGACCTCATTCGACTCGGCGAGACGGACGGCGTCCATGCCCGTGACCTCGTCGCGAGGCTCGATGCGTCGCAGCTGGAGCACATCGCCTATGTCTGGGAATCGGGCACGCGGCTTCAGATCGCGGTGACGTCGAAGCCTCACCTGGATGCGGTCGCCGGCTCCGTCACCTCAGCGCTGCCCGAGGGGACGACCGAAGCGTGGGTCGTGGTCGACGGCGACCCCGATTCGCGGGTCAACCTCGTCGTGCCGTAGGGGCAGTCACTCGTCGTCGCTCGTGCAGGAGGTTGCGGCGGCTTTCACGAATGCGGTCGTCTGATACGCGAACTGATACATCCAGTCGCCCGGTGTGAGGTGGTCGTCCACACCGATGACTTCGACCTGGACGTCTGGTGAGCACCTCGCGAAGATGTAGCGTGTCCGTGCCACATGGGGAGTAAAGGTGACGACTGCGACCTTTTGCACCTCGTGGGTGCGGGCGTAGTCGTTGAGCATGAGAGCTTCGCCCTTCGTCGTGAACGGCGTCGGCGACTCACAAGTGACGCCTTTCTCGGCGCAGACGGCCATCTTGGATGCCATGAACGCGCCGCCACTTTCGGGCGGGGGGACGGAAACGAGAAGAGCACGGTGAGAATCCGAGTTCAACATAAGCCGCGCCTCGTCCATGCGCGCCGGCGTCGGTGGGCCGATCACATAGACGAGATCCGCTCCGGTCTCGTCGCCCTGCGGCGGGTAGACGAAGACCGCAGTCAGCACCACGATCAGCGTGAGCGACATCATGGTGGCGCCCATCGTCCAACGTAGTGAGCGGCGACGGTCATTCGCTGTCGGCCTTCTCGGCCGGGACCGGTCGGCGAGCGAGTTCGGCGTCATAGCGGCGACCTTACGAGCAGCACGTGAACGAGCCGTTTCGTTACATGACGGCCTGGGGCCGTCACCGATTTGTAACCGGCATCGGCTTGGCTGATGTCATGACTCAGCCGCCGAAGCTCGTTGCGTTCGATCTGGACGACACCCTCGCGCCGTCCAAGAGCGCGGTCGACCCGCGGATCGCGAACCTGCTGCTCGAGCTCGCCTCCCGCGTCGAGGTCGCGATCATCTCCGGCGGCCAGCTCGCCCAGTTCCGCGCGCAGGTCGTCGAGCAGCTGCCCGAAACAACCGACGACATCCTCGACCGCATGCACCTGCTGCCCACCTGCGGCACCCAGTACTACCGCCTCACCCCCGCTGGCATCACCACCGTCTACGCGCACAGCCTCACCGACGACGAGAAGACCCGTGCCCTGACCGCGGTCGAAGAGGAAGCCAAGCGCCTGGGACTGTGGGCAGAGCAGACCTGGGGCCCGATCCTCGAAGACCGCGGCTCGCAGATCACCTTCTCCGCCCTCGGCCAATCCGCACCCCTCGACGCGAAGACCGCGTGGGACCCCACCGGCGAGAAGAAGAACACCCTCCGCGAAGCCGTCGCCGCCCGCATCCCCGACCTCGAAGTCCGCTCCGGCGGATCCACCAGCGTCGACATCACCCACCGCGGCATCGACAAGGCCTACGGCATGCAACGCCTCGCCGAACACACCGGCATCAGCCTCGACGACATGCTCTTCATCGGCGACCGACTCGACCCCGACGGCAACGACTACCCCGTCCTCGCCCTCGGCGTCACCTGCCACGCCGTCCACGGATGGCAAGACACCGCCGACTACCTCGACACCCTCATCCCCACCCTCCCCACCCGCTGAACGAGTTCGCCCTGATTGAGTAGAAGTGCTCAACCCGGGCGAACTGCGCGTAGGAGGCTACGGACGCCCCATGCCGAGGTAGGTCCACCCGGCGGCGCGCCAAGCTGCCGCATCGAGCCCATTGCGGCCGTCCACCACGACTCGTCCCGCGGCCAGAGTCGATGCGTGCTCGGGGTCGAGCTCGCGGCGGTACTCGTCCCACTCGGTCACCATGATGACCGCATCGGCACCGCGCAGCGCCTCGTCGCGGTCCTCGACGTAATTGAGCTGCGGGTGTACGCGACGGGCGTTCTCGATCGCTGCCGGGTCGGTCACCGTCACCCAGGCGCCGAGGCCGTGCAGGCGCACCGCGACGTCGAGGGCAGGCGAGTCGCGGATGTCGTCGGAGTGCGGCTTGAAGGCCGCACCGAGCACGGTGACGTTCTTCTTGAAGACCGACCCGCCGAGCCCCTCGACCACGAGCTGCACGGCCCGCTCACGACGGCGGAGGTTGATCTCGTCGACCTGGCGGAGGAACGCGACGGACTCGCCGCGGCCGAGCTCCTCAGCGCGCGCGCTGAATGCGCGGATGTCCTTCGGGAGGCAGCCGCCGCCGAAGCCGATACCGGCACCGAGGAAGCGACGACCGATGCGCGCGTCGTGTCCGATGGCATCTGCCAGCTGCGTCACGTCGGCGCCCGTGACCTCGGCGATCTCGGCCATGGCGTTGATGAAGCTGATCTTGGTCGCAAGGAAGGCGTTCGCCGAGACCTTGACCAGCTCGGCCGTCGCGTAGTCGGTGACGATGAAGGGTGTGCCCTTGGCGACGGACGGGTGGTAGACCTCGCGGAGCACGGATGCGGCGCGCTCGCCCTCATCGCCAGCCGGCACGCCCGCGACGAGGCGATCCGGATCCACCGTGTCTTGCACGGCAAAGCCTTCGCGTAGGAACTCGGGGTTCCACACGAGGGTGGCGCCCGTGGCGCTGACGCGCGGAGCGAGACCTGCCGCCGTGCCCACCGGCACGGTGGACTTGCCGGCGACGATGTCACCCTCGGTGAGATAGGGCAGAAGTGCGTCGACCGCGGCGTTGACGTAGGTCAGGTCGGCCGCGTAGCCGTCCTTCTGCTGCGGGGTTCCGACACCGACGAAGTGGACCTTCGCGCCCTCCGCAGCGGACATATCGGTGGTGAAGTGCAACCGGCCGGAGGCGATGCCCTCGCGCAGGATCCCCGTCAGGCCGGGCTCGAAGAACGGCGCCTCGCCCGTCGACAACGCGTCGATCTTGCGCTGGTCGACATCGATGCCGACCACGTCGTGGCCGATCGACGCCATCGCCGCCGCGTGCACGGCGCCGAGGTAGCCGCAACCGATGACCGATAGCTTCATGAGTCCCCCATCATGGCTCAGTGATGTGTCTTTGTTATCAGACCGAAGTGACGTCCTGATGACGACTGTCGATCGAGACGTCGGCATTCACACTGAGGGTCGGGCGGTCGTCGAGCTTGGTACGTGTCGCAGACAAGGTGGCGTCCACTTAAGACACTGCGCGCAAGTATCAATGGTTGCTGCGTCCAAAATTGTAACGAACAGCAGGCTTCTGGTCGGGCCTTTGATCGCCGGGGTGGGCACGTTCGGATACCGCCGTGCGTGTTCCACGATCATCGCGCGGTCGCGGACGTGCGGTTGAGTGGTTCGCCATAACAGTACCGAACACCACTCCGATGAGAATGCCGAACAGGGCGTTGAACGTAGGGCCGAACAATGTCTGAGACGCGATAAAGATGGCGCACAATGCCGCTGCTTCGTTCAGATGAGCCCGCAATTGCCGCAACGCGAGGGCGATGATGCTGATGATCAGAACGAGCAGAGCGACGGCTGCGAGCAAGCCGTATCGCACGAGCGTGTCGACGAAGAGATTGTCGGCCGCTGACTCAACCGGCCGCCCCACGACGTAAGCGAACGGATTACCGACAGATCCAAGCAGGTTCAGCCGGGCGACGAGAGAGTCGTCGTTCGCAGAGAAGCTCGTGTAACGATCGGCAGTGAGGATTGTGGACCCGGTTCCGAAACGTGAGAGCACGACGGTCAGCAGGTAATAGGCGCCGCCGAGGAAAGCCACGAGGAGTATCCGGGTAAACCCTCGTGCGCGTACGAGTGCCAGCACGACGGCACAGATGGCTACCCCAAGCAGCACGGATCGAACTCCGCTCAGCAGCAGAGGGAACGCGAGGTAGGCGCCGAGCGCAATCCAACCGAAGCGACGGATTCCGCCCTGCGCGGTGACTGCACTCGCAAGACAGAGGGTGATGACGAGGCCGATGAACAATGCGTAAGGGCCAGGCGACTCTGAGGCGCCAAACACCCGGACCTGGAGAGGGAAGGGGTGCCCGATGCTGGTCAACAGACTTGAGCGCATCCATGCTCGATCCCAGTTAGGGAGAACGAAGAATTGGTAGATGCCGTACGTGCCGACCACGATGCCGAGCGTCGGTAGGACACGCACGACTGCATCCCATACCGGCGGTAGCTGACCCGTCGCAAGCGCTACTGCTAGCAACAGAGGCACGATGATCAGGCCTGCAAAGAAGAGCCCTTCGACGGAGAAGGAGCCTGTGAGGATCACCGTTCCAGCCACGCCCGCGACCACCGCGAGGATGAAGACCTGAGAGACACGCAGGCGCTTGTCGGTGCGTGGTTGCGTCAAACTGGCGATCAGCACGCCGGCCGTCAATGCCAAGGGCAACAGGATCAGCGGGTCTCCTTCGGTGTACCCGGTCTCTCCGGCGACGAGCCTGCGCAGGAGGCTCAGTGTTGGTACGAGCGTTACCGCGAAGACCACTACTCGCCGGCGCCCGCCGAGAAAGCACCCCACCAGCAGGCCGAGGATGACGATCGAGATCTGAACTGAGCTCGCGAGAGCAGCGGCCACGAGCAGTGTCGTTAGGGCGACCACCGCGATCCAGACAATGGCGGGCTGTAGCGATGCGCGACGCCCGGTCATGGTCGCGAGTCTATCGACGTCGTGTTTAGCGGGCGGGGACGACGGCGAAGAGCGCCCCAGGTGCGGCGGGGGAGCAACATGATCGCGTTACGTGAGCGACGAGGCATTGGTCGCCCAGCGTGACGCTGCGCGGTCAAGGGCTCGCTCACTCCGGTGAGCTGAGGTGGAGGGTCCTGATCACCCGGGCAGGCACTCCAGCCACTAAGACCCCGGGAGGTACGTCGGACGTAACCACCGCACCTGCGGCTACGACGGCGTCATTCCCGATCACGCAAGGGCCGATCACGGTGGCGTTAGTCGCCACGAAGGCACCTGCGCGGACGACGATGTCGTAGCCCTCGTGAGGGATTGCGGACTTGCGGGCCGCCCCCACCTTCGAGATGTCATGAGATCCGGCAATGAGCGTTACGCCGGAACCGAGCATGGCGTTCTCTTCGATCGTGACCGTGCCGCCCGTGGCGTTAATCATCACGTTCCCCAGGGTGGCCGTCGGGTGGAACGAACACCTAGGGCCGTTGGATCCCACGATGTAGTAGTTGCGCTCATAGGCGTACCGCACGAATCGCCCGATCGGGCCATCGGCGAGGCGTCGACGGACGCCAGCGAGGATCGTCTGCAGAGAAGATGGTGACGCAACGGGTAACCGGTGCGCTCGAGCGGGCGGCTGGTACCCCAGCGGACGCGGATTCACGATCGGCATGCGCCCCAGGGTACAGACGGCACGTTATCGGCGCGTGACGGCATGAATACACTGGCTCGGTCGTGCGCTTTGAACCGGTCGTCCGCGCGGCGCGGGCGCTGGGCGAAGACGAGAACCTGCGGGGATTCGGTCGCGCTAAGGCAGGCTCAGAATGCCGTCAGCGTCGGGCGGCCGTGCCGGGGGCGCCGCCACTAACGCCCGGAGATCAGGAGCTGCCCGTCACACCATCGCCGCGCGTTTGAGAACGGCTATTGCCGACGTTGGTCCCGACTAGTTGAGCAGTTCAACTCAACGGGATCCGCCTCTGCAATGCAACCGTGCTCACGACAGCGGTACAGGTGTCGAACCCGTGTAGGTTTGCTTCGAACGCACTGTGGCGGCAGGTTCTCTGGTCACCTCACTGCCGTCCTCTACGGACCCGGTCTGAGTCACCTGGTGATCTGCGGGAATCACCACTGTTCTTGGGAGGCGCCCTTGCGAGGTTCGTGGTCACATAGCGCGAGGGGCGGGGGGTTTTTCCGCGTCCGGTGGATTCTCACGAAGGCTGTTCACGCAAAGTCACCTATGTCGCAGGCGTTGGCTGATCGGTCGGTATGAGCGGGCAGGTGTGGTTCCATCGCATTCGTCGCCTTGCACGATCCCGTCAAGCTAGGCAAGCCGCGTTAGCGAGTTTGGTGACCTACGCGGGCATGGGGCTGTCCGTTGTGTCCGCGCCGATCATTGCGCACACTCTGGGGGCGGACGGACGAGGCGTGCTCGCGGGAGCGTTCGTCGTGCTTCAGGTTGTGGGTTGGGTCGCTTTCTTGGGCTTGCCGGGCGGGTTGGCCTTGCAGCGGGAGAAACGGAACGAAGTCTCGGTTGCTGGCGTCTGGGTGGTGGGGGGCATCGGTCTAGTCGCCGCGGTCGTGACCTTCTTGGTAGCGCCAGACCTCGCTAATGGCGACTCTCGCATCGAGCTCGGGATACGCATTGGCGCGGGCCTGCTGGTGTTCTGGGGGCTAGGTAACGTCGGCGACCAGCTGGCGTGGGTGAGCGGCAAGATCATCACCTACAACGTGATCCGATCTGCGACGCTCGTCTTCCCCTCCTTCGCGATCATCGTGCTCTTCTTTGTCGGGCACCTCACTCTCCCCGCTGCGTACATATCGATGTTCGCGGGTCAGGTCCTGTCGATCGTCCTGGGTGTAATCGTGGCTGTACGAGGACTCCGCGCGCCGGGGCGTGCGGCAATACCCTGGCGCTTCAGCTTGCGAAGTTGGTTCGCGATTGTCTTCGACTCGGTCGGAGGTCGTGGAGACCAGCTTGCTCTGACGGCATTGAGCTCTTCGTCCGTGGTCGGCGTTTATGCAATCGCGGTGACTTGCGCCAATGCGGCAAGCGGTATTGCCCAGGGTGTGGCGCAGGCGAGCCTCACACATTTTGTGAAGCTCACGAAGCAGGGTGTGCGGGTTAGTCTCGCGCGACTTACCCTGATCTCGCTCCTGTGTACTTTAAGCGCTGGCGTCGCCATCTTCTGGGTTGTTTCTGCGTTCGGACAGGTGATCTTCGGCCCCGATTTCGGATCGCTAGCGCCTATCGTTGCTGTGCTAGTTGTAGCGAGCGCGCTGCAAGATGTGTGGAAGCTCCGTGTGGCTCGTGACTCTGCACGAGAGACCGCAGGGATGCTCGCGATAGCCTCTGCGATCGGTCTCGCCGTGATGGCTGCGGTCATCGTCATCCTGACGCTGAACAACGCGTTGACGGGACTCTCAATGGCGGGAGCGTTCTTGGCGATGGGAGTTTCGCGGCTACTTGCTCACATCGTTCTCAGCCGTCTAGGTGCACGGCGATCACGCGACACGTAAGCGACGGGACGCCTCTTCGGGAGCGTCCCGTTCCGTCAGCGGTAGGCCTCGTCGAGGAGCCGCGCGACCGACGCATCCGCCAGGAGCGCGCTCACGCCGGCGCGACCGGCCTCCTGCTGCGTCGCAGACAGCTCCGGCCCCGCATCCAACCGGGACTCCAGCGCGGCGGCGAGTTCATCGGGTGAATCGACCAGGACCAGGCCCGATCGTTCCGTGAGGACGTCCGCCTGGTAGCGAGAGCCCGGATTCGGTGTCGCGATCACGGCGGTGCCCAGCGCGCTCGCCTCGAAGATCGGGATGCCGAACCCCTCGTACTCCGAGGGCGACAGCAGCGCCCAAGCAGCTGCGATCGCCGTGTGCACCTCGTCGTCCGAGGCGCCCGCGCGATGCACAGTGAGTGGCGACCAGTGGGCGGCGTCCTCATCCGGCCCGAAGACGATGAGCTGCACCTGACGCCCCGTCGCAGCCCGTACCTTCTCGACGGCCTCTTCCGCGAGGCGGCCGCGTTTGCGGCCGCCGTGGGAGCCGACGAACACCACCGTGGGCTCCGCGGTCTTGGCGACATCGACGGCCGGCACCGCCACGACCGGCGGCATGATGGCTTCGCACCGGAACGCCTCGTAGCTCTCCGGCCCGATGGCGATTCGATAGTCCGCCCGCCACTGTGAGTACTTCTCGAGCGCCGCGAGGACGTAGTGGTTCAGGCGACGAAGTCCCCGTGACGACCGTGCCTCTGAAAGCGACAGCCCCAAGAAGTGGCGAACCCGCCGCCACGGCCCGCGCCCGAGCGCCCAGTCGTCGCCGAACGAGTGGACGACGTCAACGTCGCCGAGGCTGCGCACCACCCGCCGAAGTCGGAGCGCCTGACCGTAGTACCGGCTGAGTCGTGACGAGGATGCCGGCACGTACATCATGCGTGCGCCCGGGAGCGGATCGCCGCCGGCCTCTGTGACGATCGTCAGTTCTACGAGTGGCGCCAGCTCACGGGCCAGGCGATAGGCGTAACGAGCGACACCGCCGCGGTGCTCCTCGCCCGGCCACTCGAGGCACAGCCACACGACGGAAAGCCGTTTCTCCTGCTTGGCCATCCTCATGCTCCGAGCGAGAGGTAGAGATCGAGATGTCTGCGAGCCGTCGCGTTCCAGGAGAAGGCCGCCGCATGGTCGACGCACTCCTGAGCTGTCGGGCGCTTGCCGTCCAGAGCCTGGATGATCCTCGCCCCCAACGCGCTCGCATCCCCGGGTGGCACGATGAGCGAGGCGTCGAGTCCGCGTACGGCGTCGGGAAGCCCGCCGCAGTCGGTCACGACCGCCGCCTTGCCGGCAGCCAGCGATTCGAGCGCGATGAGGCCGAAGCCCTCCAGGCTTGTGGTGGGAACGACGGTGATCGTCGACGCCCGGTACTCATCGATCAGCGCCTCGTCGCTGAGTCGCCCCGTGAAGACGATCGACTCCGGGTTCCGGGCGCGCCCCGCGAGCTCGCGAAGCTCCGCCTCGGCCGTGCCCGTTCCGACGATGCGCAACTGTGCACCGGGAATCGCCGCCGAGATGTCGTCCCACGCTCGGATGAGGACGTCGATCCCCATGCGGTGCTCCAGCCGCCTGACGCACAGAACGATCGGCCTCGCTTCGCCCGCCGGCTCGGCCGTCGGCCCGGTCTGCGCGGAGGCGAACCGCTCGGTGTCGACGCCGGGAGGCAGGATCGTGATGCGCTCGCGGGCGATGCCGTAGTCGTCGACCAGGATCTGGGCGAACGGGGCGGACAAAACGATCAGATGGTCGGCCTCGTGATACCGGCGCCGTTCAACGAGCCGCTTGGCCCTCGTGCTGACACCGCCGCCGCCGGCCACCCGGCTCTCATCAGCCCAGGGGCCCTGGAAGTGCACGATCTGCAGTGCCTTCGGGTAGCGCCGCGGGGGTGGCCCGTACAGTGCGAAATGCCGGTCGACGACGCGGGGCGCCTCTCGCGCGCTCTCCGCGCGGCGCGACGCCGCGACCCGCGCGACGATGTTGCCGCCGCTGCGCCAGCTCTTCGCACCGGTCAGCGAGGGAGTATCGCCGAACGCGAGACCGGTGACGTCGACGTCGTCGAGCGCATCGAAGGCGCGGAACAGCTCGAGGAAGTACCGGTTGAGTCCGCCGGGACGCGAGGCGAACCACTCCGACCCGGTCATGAGCAGGGGGAAATCGTGAGTCATTGTGTGCTCTTTCGAGGAGGGATGTCGGATGCGGCTCGGAAGACCGCCCCGTGGGCGGCCGCGACCTCCGCGTCGGAGGAGAGGCCGGGTGTCTGCGGCGCGTTCTCAGCGACCCGCCTGCGAGCAGCGGGGTCTTTCGCGGCGACGAGCGTCTCGGTGAGCGATTCGAGATCACCCATGCGGAACGTCCACCCGTTCCACCCCGAACGCACCCATTCGCCGGGTCCGCCTTCCTGAGTGGCGATCGTCGGACGCCCGGCCGCGAGATACTGCAGCACGTTTTGCCCGAGGGGCTCGGGCCGCGTGGAGGCTTGGACGCAGATGTCCCAGCTCGCGATCAACGCGGGCACGTCATCGACATGACCGAGGAAATCGATACGGGATCGGACGTCGAGCTCGGAAGCCAGCTCTTCCAACGAGCGGGCGTACGCTTCGCGGTCGAAGTCGGCGCTTCCGGCCAGCGCGAGCCGAGTCGTGCTGTCGCCGGGGAAGGCGAGCGCGAAAGCCCGAATGAGAAGCTCGTGGCCCTTCCAGGTGTCGAGTCGCGCGACCATGCCGACGGTGGTGACCTCGTCGGAGATGGGAGGCGCCTCGGTGGTGGGCAGGATCCCGATCGCGCTGTGGATCACCTCCGCCACGGCCGACGAGCGGATGAACGGCCGGGCGGACGCGAGCGACGCGCGCGAGTTCGCGATGACGCCGCTCGCGCGCGGCAGCACGAACCTGGTCGTCAACGCGTACCCCAGCCCGCCGAGGTTCGCCCTGTCGACGAGGTCCCTCAGATGCACGACGACCGGCTTTCGAGTACCCAACGCCGCCAGCGTGCAGTAGAGGCCGGCGCGGGAGGTGTTCGCGTGCAGAACGTCCGCGCGCGCGAAGGCTCGACTGCGTCGCACCCTGACCGCCTGCCCCAGGACCTGGCGCGCAAAGCGCAGGATGCCGCCGCCCCGACTCGCGCCGGCGGTGTGGGCCGTTCCGACGAACTGCACCTGGCCGCTCTCGGCGGGGGACACGAGCTGCCACACTCCCGCGTCCGATCCGCGCCCGGGCACGAGCACCGTCGCGTGCCAGGGGTGCTCCGCGTTCAGCATCCGGATGAGGGCGAACTCGGCACCGCCTCGGGAGGTCGAGTGGTCGGCGTGGACGACACGCAGCGGCCTGTCAGCCGTCATCGTGCGGCTTCCCGGTTCTCGATGGCGACGATCTCGTCACGCAGCCGTCGCGCGAAGTGCTCTTCTGTGAACAGCGTGCTGTGCGCGCGGATCGCGGCCTCGTCCCACGCCACCTGTCGGCTCGCTTCGACTCCTCGGGCCACGGCCTGGGGCGTGGGCGCGTCGAAGTACACCCCGGTCTCACCTTCGCGGATGGTGTCAAGGAACCCTCCCCACCGCAGCACGACGGAAGGCTTGCCATGGACGGCGCCCTCGATGGGCGTCAACCCGAAGTCCTCGTAGCTGGCCGACACCACCGCGGTGCAGTGCGCGTAGAGCCACTGCATCTGCCCGTCGGTGAGGTTCTTCAGCATCACGCAGTTCGGCCCGGCCAGGGCGGCGAGATTCTTCTCCTCCGGGCCCGACCCGACCACGACCAGCGGGAGGTCCAACTGTGTGAACGCGCCGATCACCGCGTCGACGTTCTTGTAGGGCAGGAGGCGCGACACGCAGAAGTAGAAGCCGTCCAGGAACCCGCCGGGCAACTCGACCGCCTCCTGCGGCACGGTGAGATCGACGGAGTGCGGCGCCGGGAGGACCTCCGATTCGATCCCGTAGGTCGCCTTGATCCGCTCCTGCACCACCGTGGAGATGGCGAAGTACTTCGTCGCGGTGGCCGCTTTGCGGCGGTCCCAGCGTCGGAGGAGAGGCGAGAGGATCTTCAGCACCGCGCTCTTGGGAGTGAGCTTGTTCGTGCCGAGATACGCGTCCTGCTGGTACAGCCAGCGCGCGGGCGAGTAGCAGTAGACGATCTTGGACCCCGCCGTGCGGAAGCCGTGTGCCCAGCCGCTGGTGCTGACGATGGTGTGACGCGCCGGCACCCGCATCCGATTCGAGGCCCAGGCGAGGAACGGCAGAGCGAGCCGGTGCGAACGTCGAAGAGGGGCCACGCGGTTCAGCGGCGAGGTGAACACCCGCGTGTCCGCGAACTCGGGATAAGTGTCCTGCGGCTCGTACAGAGTCGTGTAAATGGGTGCATCCGGGAAGGCGCGATGGATAGCCAGAACGACCTTCTCCGCGCCGCCGCGCTGGGTGAGGTAGTCGTGCGCGATCGCGACGTCGCTGATACCGCTCGGAGGCGTTCGATCGTTGGCCACGTGTGCTCCCTTGTCCCTCGCGTCAGGCGCGCGATTGCGCGATGTAGTCGGCGATGGAGGTGGTGTAGTCGATGGTGGGGGTCCAGCCGAACTCGGTGCGGAGGCGGTTGGCGTCGCCGGTGATGCGCGGGGGATCGTTGGGGCGCAGGCGGCTTTCGTCGACGACGAGTCGCGGGGCGGGGCGTTCGAGTGCGGTCGCGATGGCGTGGAGGATCTCGTGGCCGGTGTGGGAGGTGCCGGTGGCGACGTTGTAGAGGTCGTGCTGGTGGGTGGGCGCGAGGGCAAGGGTCAAGTAGGCGCGGGCGACGTCGCGGACGTCGGTGTAGTCACGAGCCGCGTCGAGGTTGCCGACGGGCAGTGCGGCGCCCGACGGGAGGGCCTGCAGCGAGGCGGTGAGGTCGGGGATGAGGAATCCGGGGCCTTGGCCGGGGCCGATGTGGTTGAAGGGGCGGGCGATGAGGGTGTCGAGGCCGCGGGTGCCGTAGTAGCGGGCTTGGGTTTCGACGAGGAGCTTCGCGACGGCGTAGGGGGAGTTGGGGGTCGTGGGGTCGGTCTCGGAGACGGTCTCGTCGGGTGCGGGGGTGGCGTAGACCGAGCCGGAGGAGACGACCACGACGCGGGGACGGTGCGAGTGGGTCAGCAGGGTCTCGCACATGCGGGTGGTGATCGTGCTGTTGACGGTGAGGTAGCGCTGCGGGTCGGCGAAGGAGGGGCCGACCGCGGCCAGGCCCGCGAGGTGCACGATCGCGTCGGCGCCCTCGGGGACGGGCCAGTCGGTCTGCAGGTCGGCGCTGACGTACTCGTCGGCGTGCGGCGCGAGGCGCGGGCCGGGGGCGGTCTCCCGCCCCACGGCCCACACGGTGTGCCCGTCGGCGTGGGCGATGGCGGCGAGGTGGCTTCCGACGAAACCGTTCGCGCCGGTGATGACGAGGGTGCTCACGCGATGGCGGCCTTGCGGGCCTGGTCGGCGAGGTCGTGTTCGACCATCAGCTTCACGAGGCCGGGGAAGTCGACTTTCCGCTTCCACCCGAGGACCTGTTCGGCCTTGGTCGGGTCGCCGAGCAGGATGTCGACTTCTGCGGGGCGCATGAACGCGGGGTTCTGCACGACGTACGGCTTCCAGTCGTCGATGCCGATCTCAGCGAACGCGAGGGTGAGGAACTCCTCGATCGAGTGGGTCTCACCGGTGGCGAGGACGAAGTCGTCGGGCTCGGTGTGCTGCAGCATCCGCCACATGCCCTCCACGAAATCGCCCGCGTAGCCCCAGTCGCGCTTGGGCCACAGGTCCCCGAGCTCGATGTTCGGCTGCAGACCCAGCTTGATGCGCGCGACGGCGTGGGTGATCTTGCGGGTCACGAACTCCACCCCGCGACGTTCACCCTCGTGGTTGAACAGGATCCCGCACGCGACGAACATGTCGTAGCTCTCGCGGTAGTTCTTCGCGATCCAATGCCCGTACAGCTTCGCGACCCCGTAGGGGCTGCGGGGGTGGAACAGGGAGTTCTCGTTGTAGCCGGCGCCGGGACGGTTGTAGTCCAACCCGCCGAACATCTCCGACGTCGACGCCTGATACACCCGCGTGTGCTGCGCGCGGCCCGTGATCCGCACCGCCTCCAGCACGTTCAACACGCCCTTCGCGGTCACATCCGCCGTCAACGTCGGGTTCTTGAACGAATACCCCACGTGACTGATCGCGGCGAGGTTGTACAGCTCGTGCGGATCCGACACCTCCACCGCACGCACCAACGAGGTCGGGTCGATCAGGTCCCCCTCTATCAACGTCACGAACGGGAACTCCGCCACCACCTGCTCACGCCGAGGATTGTTCTGGCCCCGGATCAGCCCGAACACCTCATATCCCTTCTCGTGCAGCAGAGCAGCCAGATGGCCGCCATCCTGCCCCGTGATGCCAGTGATCAGCGCGCGCTTCGCGTCGGCCATGTGTGCTCCTTCGGGTCGGGGTAGAACAGATGAACGGTGGTATGCAAGATCAGTGCGCCGTCTCGCCCGGCGCGAGCGCAGCTTTCGCAGTCTTGCCCATGATCAGAAGGTCGCCGAGCAGTGACCAGTTCTCGACGTAGGAGAGGTCGAGACGCACGGTCTCTTCCCACGAGAGGCTGGAGCGGCCGCTCACCTGCCAGAGGCCGGTGATGCCGGGCTTCACGAGGAAGCGGCGGTGCACGTGGGTGGTGTACTGCTCGACCTCGTTCGGCAGCGGCGGGCGCGGGCCGACGAGTGACATCGAGCCGCCGATCACGTTGAACAGCTGCGGCAGCTCGTCGAGGCTGAACTTGCGCATGATGCGTCCGATCGGCGTGACGCGCGGGTCGTTCTTCATCTTGAACAGCACTTCATTGCCCGAATCGATGCCCTCTTCGCGTCGCTGGCGCTGCAGGTTCTCGAGCAGCTCCTCGGCGTTGGTGACCATCGAACGGAACTTGAGCATCGTGAACTCGCGACCCCCGCGTCCGATGCGCGTCTGGCGGAAGAGCACGGGGCCCTCCGACGACAGCCGGATGCTCATGGCGAGGAAGGCGAGAACAGGGCTGAGCAGGATCACGCCGATCGTGCTGGCGAGGATGTCGACCGTGCGCTTCAGGAAGAGTTGCCCCTTGCTGAAGCGCGGCGTCTCGACGTGGATCAGGGGGAGTCCGGCGACGGGGCGGGTGTGCAGGCGCGGGCCTGCGATATCGACGATGCTCGGCGCGAGCACCAGGTGCTGGCGGCCGGCTTGCAGCCCCCAGGAGATCTCTTTGACTTTCGTGGGCGGGAGTTCGTCGGTGCTCGTGACCGCGACCGTGTCGGCGCCGGCTCGCTCCATGGCGCGGTCGACCGCATTCACGCTACCCATCATCGGGATGTCGGTTCCCGGCACGACTCCGCCGACCTTGCCAGTAGGTGTACACGCGCCCACCACCTTGTAGCCGGCGCTGGGTGTGCGGGCGAGCTCGCGAGCGATGTTCGCGACGGAGTCGACCGAGCCGACCAGTAGCACCCGGGCCGCGTACTCGCCGACCGACCGCTGCGCGATGAGCCACTGTCGCCACAGCCAGCGAACGATGAGGAGCACGAGGATGCCGAACGGCAGGCTGATGAGCAGGAATCCGCGCGCCAGGTCGATCTGAAAGAGGAACGCCACGATCGCGACGGCGCCGAACAAGCGCAGACTCGAATCCGCCACGCGCACGTACTCCGACGAGCCCGTGCCGAACACGCGCGGGCTGCGAGAGTCGCTCCACGAGAGCGCCCCCATCCACGCGATGACGAGGATGGCGGAGAACACCCAGTAAGAGAGGTCCGTCCAGCGGGAGTCGTGTGCCAGGACGACCTGGGCATTGCCGAGTCCGAACCACGCGATCTGGGTGCCGTAGACCACCCAGACGACGGCGAGCAGGTCGCTGATCCACAGGCGGCGCTGATAGCCACGGCGCCAGTTCGTCGGCATCCGGTCGGCCGTCTGGACGGGACCGGTCGTGAGGGACTGGCGGGCCGCATCCGAGATCACGGTCTGCGGCGAGGTCGCCGGAGTCTTGGGCTGCAGAAAATGGTCGGGAAGAGACGGTGACGCGTTCTTCGCTTTCAGCGACTCCGTCGTCGCATCGACCTCAAAATCGGTCGACACACTCTCCCCCTTCATCAGTCGTGCCTTGCTGACGGGCCGCACGTTATCAGGTGAATGTGACGGTGATGTGTCGGGTGATTCATCTGGATTCATGGGGCGCGTCTCTGCGTGCGATGTTACGGTGACCGGTTCGTTGGACACAGTCCACCGAATGGGGGACAAGCACATACTGTCCTGATCCGGGGCGGATTGGGGACGTGTTGCTTTCTGGTGCGGGGTGAGTAGTTCTGCGTGGTGGGGTGCGTTTCGTCTCGCTGCGCTCGCTCAACGACCGGCGGGCGGGAGGGCGGCGGAGAGGTGGGTGAGCTGGGTGGAGACCCACGCCGCGTACTGCTCGTCCGACCAGCCGCGCGCGTGCGTGAAGTGGAGGTACGTCGCCGGCCCCGTCAGGTGTCCCAGCACATCCGCCGCGACGTCGACCGAGGACTCGGGGATGCGGCCGCGAGAGGCGAACCAGCCCGCGCTCAGGCGCATGTCGCGCTGGCGGCGCTCCTCGAGCTCGAGGTAGGCCGCGCGCGCCGCCGCATCCGCATCCGCCGCCGCCATCATCGCCTGCACGATCGCCGCCGACCGCCGGTTCGCCTCGGTGAGGAACGCGACATAGCGCTCGAGCGCGGTCTCGAACTCCGGCTCGGCCATGATCTCGGCGATCAGCGGACGCTCGGTGAGCGAATGCGTGCCCTCGTCGCCGGCGAACGACGTCTCGAACGCCGCGATGAGCAGCGCGTGCTTCGGGCCGTGCAACTGCACCGTCTGCGCCGAGACGCCCGCCTCCGCGGCGATCGCCTTCATCGACGTCGCCGCGTAGCCGTCACGGATGAACAGCCGCGCCGCCGCCGCCACGATTCCGGCCCGCGTCGCCGCAGCCTCGGCCTCGCGGCGAGGGGAGTGGTACGCGCGGGGCATCCTCAGACCGTACCGCCGCTCGCGGCTGGACGCGCCGCGAGGAACACTCCGCCGACGACGATCTGCGCCACGCACGACGACAGGAGCGCGATCGTCACCGTCGCCACGTCAGTGCTCCCCGACGCGATCCCGCCCGCCACCGCCACGACCACGGCCAGCGCCAGCAGCGCCCACCGCGCCGCGCCCGTCGCGATCCCCGCGCGCACGGCACCCACGGCGCCGACGATGAGGAGCACGAGCTGCACGATCCCGAGGGTGAGCGGCAGCCATCCGCGTGAGGCGTCCGCGCCGCCCGGCGTGCCGTAGGTCATCACGTAATAGACGAGCTGGTTCGCGAAGAACACGGCTCCGAAGCCGAGCAGTGCGAAGGTGCCCCGCACGCGGCTCCCCGTGATCCCGTTCGCCGCCATCGTGCCCAGCCCGAGCGGCAGCATCGCCGCGGCGAGAATCGCTGCGCTCGCCAGGAACAGCACGGCGAACAGCGGCAGGGTCGGGCCGGTCGGCTCGGTGCGGAGCGCGACCTCCAGGACGGTCGCCGCGGCGAGCAGTGCGCCGCCGACGGCGATCAGACCACCGCCCCACCGCGACCACACCCTTGCGTCCGTCTCGGCGAAGGCGGGATGCTTCGTGGTCGCTGACGTCGTTACTGTGCTCATGATCGGTCCTCCGCGGATCTGTTGGTGTGCCTCAATATCCATTAGTGTGGCGAACATGTCAATTACGAATCGGTCGGCGCTGCTCTGTGCGATGCCCGCCGTGGGCCACGTCGACCCGATGCTCGTCGTCGGACGGGAGCTGTTGCGACGGGGCTGGCGCGTGCGGATGCTGACCGGATCGCGCTACGCGGATCGGGTGCGTGCTGCCGGCGTCGACTTCGTCGCCCTCCCCGCCGAAGCGGACACGCTCGACTCCGTCGGGGCCGCCGGGCGCAACCGCGGCATCGCGACGATCAATGCCGGTGTGGAGGAGGCCTTCGTGCGCCCGGCCCTCCCCGCCGCGCACAAACTCGACGCGCTCCTCGCGGACGATCCGGTCGACGTCGTGTTCCACGACATGACCTTCCTCGGTGTGCAGGGGCTGCTCGCGCGCCCCGCATCCGACCGGCCGCTCGTGGTCATGTGCGGCGTCGGCCCCGCGGGTTTCTCCAGCCGCGACTGCCCGCCCTACGGACTCGGGATCGTCCCCGCGCGCTGGCGTGCCGGCGGGCGGATGCGGGATGCGGTACTCAACCGCTCGGCGCGCTGGGTGCTGTCGGGTGCCCACAGCGCACTCGACGACCTGCTCGCCCGGCTCGACGCCCCGGCGCTCGACGGCGCCTTCTTCATGGACGTACTCGCCCGGAGCGACCTGCTCGCCCAATTCACCGTCGCCGAGTTCGAGTACCCGCGCAGCGACGCCCCCGCCCACCTCCGCTTCTACGGCCCGATGGCAGCGCCCGCCGCGTCCAGCGGTTCGGCCGGCGAACTCATCGACCGGCTCGACCCGGACCTTCCCGTCGTGCACGTGACCCAGGGCACCGTCGCGAACACCGACTTCTCCGAGCTCATCGGCCCCTCACTGCGCGCGCTGGCGGACCGGCGGGTGCAGGTCGTGATCACCGCCGGCGGGCGAGCCGCATCCGATCTTCCGCCGCTGCCGCGCAACGCGTTCGCGGCGGACTACCTGCCCTACGACCGCCTGCTGCCGCGCACGAACGTCTTCGTCACGAACGGCGGATACGGGGGCCTCCACCAAGCCATGCGCTACGGCGTGCCGATCGTCGTGGCCGGCGACAGCGAGGACAAGGTCGAGACCTCGGCGCGGGTGCAGTTCTCCGGCGCCGGCCTCAGCCTGCGGACGGGTCGGCCCTCGCCGTCGCAGATCGCCCGCGCCGTCGACCGTGTGCTGGCGGATCCGCGGTTCGCCGCCGCATCCCGCCGGATCGGAGAGCGGATCGCGATGGCGGGCGGCGCGCCGGCGCTCGTCGACGACGTGGAGGCGATGCTCTGGGGGTGACGGACGTTTCGTCTCGCTGCGCTCGCGCAACGACCGGGGCAGTGCGGTCGCTCAACGACCGGCGAGGGCGAGTCGTTGCGCGATCCAGGCGGCCGCGCGGGAGGGGGCGAACCGAGCGTGCATCGTGCCGGAGTGGTGCGTCGGCCACCAGCGCCAGGTGAGATCGACGCCTGCCCGTCGGTAGTCGCGCAGGAGCGCGCCGGTCAGCGGAGCGGGCGCCACCTCGTCGAAGGTCGCCGCATCCACCCGCACCGGAGCGCGAAATCCACGCAACGCAGCGACCTCGTTCTGGCGGAACGACGCGAGCAGCCGCGCGCGGAGCTCTCCTCCCGTGCTGCCGAGAAGCGCCGCCGGCGCGATACCGCCCCACGAGGAGCGGTGCGAGAGCTCGGTGAGTGAAAGGGCGGCCAGGCTCGGCCACACGGCCCGGGCACGCGGACTCAACCCGTCGCTCGCGCACAGGCCCGCAAGCTCGGCGTCGACGGCAGCCGCGCCGCGCACCATGAGCCCGATCAACGCGGAGAGGACGCCACTGCCGGGCGCTGTGATCGGCACTCGCAGCGCGGCGCCGACGCTGAGATCCATCCGCGTGACCGGTGCGAAGGCGGACGTGCCGACCAGCAGGGAATGTTCGTCCGGCTCGGGTGAGACCGACGCCCACAGCGCGCCGACGGCACCTTCCGAATGTCCGGCGGCGAGCCACGTGTCACCGAGGGAAGCCGCGAAGTCGGCGCGGGCGCGCACCATCGCGATCATGGACTCGGCCAAGGACGGCCCGATCAGATACGGGTGGATGCCGGGGCCGCCGATTCCCTCGTAGTCCGGGCGAAGAACCGCGATCCCCTGTGCGAGCAACGCATCGCACAGGACATCCCCCTGCGACATCCGGCGCCACTCCGGATGCGTGGGATCCGCCGTACTCGGCGCGGAACGGGGGCCGCCACCGGTCGTCATATGGCCGTAGACGACAATCGGGAAGCCGGTCGCCGGAGCCGACCGATACGGAACGTGCACGAGCCCCGCCTGCTCGTGCACAGCCCCGTCGACGCCGATGGCGGGAAACACGACTCGGCGGGTCGTACCGTGGTGAATCACCAGCGCCCGCGGGGTAGGAGCTGCCGCACACGACGCGGAAGGAAGCCGAGCAGACCGCCTCGGCGGCCATCCGCATCGTCGATGATGCGGGCGAAGAACCGCGCGACCGGAACCAGCTGCGTGCGGTCGATGCGTTCGATGGTGTCGGCGTCGTCATAGAGATACAGCGGCCCTGAGATCAGGCTCACCGTCGGAACGCCGGAGACCAGAGTGAACGACGCATCGGTGGGGATGCCGTTCGCGAAGAACTCGAGCGCGGTCGCATCCAACAGGGTCGTGCTGTGCAGCCCGTTCTCCCGCACGGCGCGCGCGATCCGCAGGGCGAAGGCCGGGTTCACGTTCAGGAAGATCCCGCGCGGCTCGGTCTCTCCGACATCGGCGAACCCGCCGTCGGCGCCCTCGACGGCGCGCAGGCCGATGTGCTCGATGGTCGTGTTCAGGACGATCCGCCACGGCGCGCAGCGCGAGAGCACGAAGCGTCGCGCGAACTCCTGATGCGCCTGGTACCCGGTGAAATGCGTGTCGAACGTGACGAAGATCAGCGTCTTCTCTCGCGTCCCGGGATCGCGCGCGGCGAAGTGCTCGGCCAACGCGATCACCTCCGCCGTGCCCGAGGCATCCTCCACCGCGCCCGGACCGACGGAGTCGTGATGGGACTGCACCATCACCGCGTCCGTGGTGCGCCCGGGCAACACGCCGATCACGCTCCGTGACGTCACCGTGCGACGCTCGACCCCTAACGTCAGAGCCGCCTCGGACGGTGACGAATGGAGCAGGCCCCGAAGCCGTCGCCCCTCGGCGCGCGTCACCCACACGCCGGGCAGGGAGAACAACGTGCGGCGGTAGTACTCGTTGTGATAGCCGCGCGAGTCGGGGTAGTCGCGGAGAACTCCGATGAGACCCACCGCGCCCGCGGCTGCCGCAGCGCGCATCACCCGCGCGAGGGAAGTCACATAGGGGTTACGGCTTGCGAGCACGTCGCGGCGCAGCATCCGCCGATTCGGATCGTGGATGTAGCGAGCGAGAGGCAGAGCGTGCGCCAGCGTCATGTCGAACGTGAGATCGAACAGCACGATCGCGCCGCGCACGTCGTGTGCCGCCACCCGGCCGGATCCGACGTCGACGACCCGGGCGACGAGGCGGTGGGAGGCGCTCCCGGTCCACTCGTGGGATACGAGACCCGAATGCAGGATCGGTGCGCAGTCGATCGTCTCGCTCCCGAGCTCGAGTCGGCACTCGCTCGCCTCCCACCGAAACGAAGGAACGCGCAGTTCCTGGGTCGCCAGCCCGGCGCGCTCGAAGCGGCCCCGGACGTAGTCCGCGGCCGCGTCGCCTCCCGGAGTTCCGGTGGCGCGCGGAGCGAGGGCGACCATTGCCCGAATCGTCGCCATCATCGCCGATTCCGTCATCGTCATGCGGACAAAGCTATGTAGAGCCCGGTATCCGAGGTCATCAAGCCATCTATTCGTCACCGGACTCCTGATTCGTGAGAATATTCGTCGCATGTCCGACTCGCTCAGCGAACTCGATCTCGCGATCGTTCACGCGTTGCAGATCGACGCCCGGGCGCCCTGGGCGCGGATCGCTGCTGCCGTCGGGGCAGACACCGGAACCGTGACTCGCCACTGGCAGGCGCTGCGCGCCGACGGGCTCGCCTGGACCACGATCTGGCCGACGCCCGAGCGGTGGGCACGAACGACCGACGTCGCGCTCGTCTTGATGGATGCGGATACGGCGACGCGCGACGCGATCACTCTGCTGCCCTGGGTCATCGCCCTCGACGAGACGTCTGCGGGCGTCCTGGCGGTCGTCGCCGCGTCGGGGGGACTCGAGGCGATCGGCGCGCGCGTGCGCGCGATCGCCGGACGGGGCGCCGGCATCCGGCGCACCGACGTCGCCGCATCCATCGTGCAGGAGGACTCGACGTGGCGACTGCAAGCCCTCTCGCGCGCACAACAGCGCGTGCTGGTCGCACCCCCAGGTGCCCGTCGCGACGCGCGCCCGCCGTCGCCCGAGGTCACCGCGGAGATCGCGGCGGCGCTCGCCGATGATCCTCGACTGGCTGTGCTGACTCTGGGGAAACGGTTGGGCGTATCGGAGCCGACGATGCGCCGAACCCTCGATCGGTCGATCGCTGCCGGGGTCCTGCGCTTCGGCTGCGACCTCTCCATGTCGGCGGCGGGTCTCGGGCGCGCGGCGATGCTGTGGGCGCGCGCCCGAGACGTCGACGCCGCGGCGGATCGCGCGGGTCTACTCGCCGAGACGCACCGGGCGGGTGTCGTCGTCGGTCCGTCGCCCGTCTTTGCGAGTGTGCGGATGCGGACCCTCACCGCTCTGCCGTCCATCGAGCATCGTTGGCAGGATGCCGCCGCCGTCGAGGTCGCCGACCGGTGGACCGTCCTGCGCACATGGAAACGCAACGGGCATCTCCTCGACGGTGAGGGACGTTCAATCAGGCGGATCCCCGTGGAGTGGTGACGGCCGCCCGCCGCAGTCGCGCATCCAGCGTGTAGCGCGAGAGCGGCAGCAGGCTCACGGCGCACAGGAGTGCAGGGGCGAGAGAGGTGCCGATGATGATCGCGGTTCTGGCCGCATCCGTCTGCGGGAGATCGATCTGCGTGGAGGCGACGTAACCGCCGATGCTCATCGTCGCCCCGAGAAGCGCCGGGCCCAACGCGTAGCCGAGCAGCTCGAACCCCGACCACACCCCGGCGATCATCCCGATCCGGTTCAGTCCGGAACGCTTCGCGTCCTCGGCGGCGATATCCGGAAGCATGGCGAGAGGAAAGAGCTGGCCGCCCGCGTACCCGACGCCGACGACGGCGGCGGCGGCGAGCAGCATCCCTTGCCCCATTCCCGCAGCCACGAACAGCCCGATGAAGCCCGCGATCTGGACCACGGTGGCGACCGCGAACCCGTTGCGCTTTCCGATGCGCCTCCCGAGCGCCGCCCACCCTGGAGTCAGCAGAATGGCCGGGGCCACGAAGCAGACGAAGCAGGTCGTCGCCAGGGATGCGTCGTCGAACACATGCCGTGCGACGTAGATCACGCCGCTGAGCACCATGCCCATGGCGATCGCCTGTAAGACGAAAGGGATGACGAGAAGGCGGGCATCCGGGTTGCTCAGCACGGCGGCCAGCTGCGTGCGCAGTCGCCCGCCGGCGGGCTCGCTTCGCACACGGGCGGCGCCGCGGGTTCCCCACCAGACGCCGACGGTGCCGACGAGGATCAGCGCCGACATCGCCCCCGCCATGATCCGATAGCCGGCGAGTCCACCCGCCGCCTCGACCAGTGCGGGAGCGGCGGCGCCGGAGAGGAGGATCGCCAGAGTGAAGACGATCACACGCCAGGTGACGAGGCGTGTCCGCTCGCCGTAATCGTCGGTGATCTCTGCCGAGAGCGCGAGATAGGGCACCTGGAAGAACGCGTACGCCGTCGCCGATGCGACGAAGAGAGCGAGCACCCAGAGCGCGCCGGCCACAGGGGGTGCACTCGGGCCGAAGAACATGGCGGCGAAGGTGAGCGCCAGGACCACGCCGGCTCGCAAGAGGAAGGGGCGGCGCCGGTCCGTACGGGGGGATCGGTCCGACACTCGGCCGGCGATCGGGTTGAGGAAGAAGTCCCACGCCTTCGGGATGAACACGATGAGCCCGGCGACCGCCGCCTCCACCCCGAGGAGGTCAGTGAGGTACGGCATGAGGATCAGTCCCGGCACGGTGCCGTACGTGCCGGAGGCGATACCGCCCAGCGCGTACCCGAATCGCGTCGTCGCCCACATCCTGATCATCCCCGGATGCTAAGCGGCCCCTTCGCCTCGGTCGGGGCTCAGCCCTGCTTTTCGTCGCGACGGAGCTGCGGCATCCGCGTATTCGTCACGACCGAGTTTCGTCTCGCTCCGCTCGCGGGGCGACCGGTGAGGGGCGTTTCGTCTCGCTGCGCTCGCTGCGCTCGCTGCGCTCGCTGCGCTCCCGCGGCGACCGGGGCCTCAGCCGGCGGAGAGGAACCGATCGATGTCGTCGAGCACCTTGTTGCCGCCGAGCGGGCCCACACCCGAGAGCCAGTAGCTGGCATCGACGGGCGTCAGAGACGGGAACAGCGCCGCGTTCTGGGTGATCGCATCGGGGATCGTCGTCGGGTCGTCCACATCCGCGGTCGTGACGAAGACGTAGTCGGCCTCCGCATCCGCGATGTTCTCCGGCGAGATGTCGCGCCCGATGCCGCCGTCGCCGTCCCAGGTCTGCTCCGGGATGGTGAAGCCCACGCACTCGAGCGCGCTGCCGGCGAAGGAAGTGGGGGAGTAGATGCGCAGCTTCGACGCATCCATCGGGCGGATCAGGTTGGCGGTCTTGCCGGCGACGTCGTGCTCCGAACCGATCTGCGCGCAGCGCGCGTTGAAGCCGTCGAGCAGCTGCTGGGCGTCGTCCTTGCGGTTCAGCGCATCGCCGATGAGCAGCACGTTCTGCTGCCACGGGTCGGCCTGCGTCGCCATGAAGACGGTGGGCGCGATCGCGCTGAGCTGGTCGTACAGCTTCGAGTGACGCGCCTCGGTGCCCAGGATCAGGTCGGGCTTGAGAGCGGCGATCGCCTCGAGGTCGGGCTCCGCCACCGTGCCGACCGTCGCCACATCCGCGACGCCGAGATAGGACGGGATGCCGGTGGTCGTCGCCGCGACGGCGGCGCCTACCGGGGTGACACCCAGCGCCACGGCGGTGTCGAGCTCGAGCGGCTCGAGAGCCACCACGCGCTTCGGTGCGTCGGGCACCGCGACCTCCCCGCGCGCGTCGGTCACCGTGTGCGTCGCGGCGGCCGTCGACTCCGGGGCGGCGGCTGTCTGCGCGCATCCGGCGAGCAGAGCGGCAGCGACAGCGAGCGAACTCGCGAGCAGGAGGCGGCGGCGCAGGAGCGAGGGCATGCGGAGACCTTCCGGGGAGAGGGTGAGGTGAGGCGCGCCTAACCTAACATGACGTTTCGTCTCGCTTCGCTCGCTCAACGATCGGAGGGTGGAGCGTTTCGTCTCGCTTCGCTCGCGGGGCGGCCGATCACGCCCGCAGGGCCCAGGGGAGGGCGCCTGCGGGCGTGAGGGTGGGTGGGTCAGTGACCGCTTCGGGTGCGGCGACGCCACCCGGCCACGATGACGATTCCTGCGCCGGGTACCGCGACATCTGCACGAGAGGCGGGGCGGATGTGGCCCGGTGGGGCTGCCGGGGCGGCCGGAGGGTGAGTGGTCGTGCAGACGTCGCGGGGCGGGGTGTGGATGGGTCGTGAGACCGCCGCGAGGTTGGTTAGGCTGTGCTTACCTGCTCGTCGCTGGCGCGACGGCGGGGTCCCGAACGCACCACCCGAAAGGCGGCCGCATGCCCGCTCGCTCCCGTTCCCTCGCAGCCCTCGCGCTCGCCGCCGTCGCCGCCCTCGGCCTCGCCGGCTGCGCGGCCGCATCCGCCGAACCCGCCGCCTCCACCCCGGCCGCGGCCTCCAGCCATGAGGTCACGCACGCCCGCGGCACGACCGAGGTGCCCGCCGACCCGCAGCGCGTCGTGACGCTCGAGCCGCTCGAGCTCGACACCGCCGTGGCTCTCGGCATCACGCCCGTGGGAGCGGCGGTCGCGAGCAACGTGTCGGGCATCCCCGCCTACCTCGACGCCTCCGGCGTGCAGCCGGTCGGCACGGTGCCCGAGCCCGACCTCGAGGCGATCGCGGCCCTCAAGCCCGACCTCATCCTCGGCACCGAAGCGCGCCACTCGAAGCTGTACGACCAGCTCAGCGCCATCGCGCCCACCGTCTTCATCGCGACGCAGGCCGACCCCTGGCGCGACAACGCCGTGCTGATCGGAGAGGCGCTCGGGCACGAGGACGAGGTCACGGCGCTCCTGGACGACGTCGACGCGCGCTGCGACGAGATCGGCAAGGAGTACGCGGTCGACGGACAGACCGCACAGCTGATTCGTCCCCGCGACGAGACGACACTGAGCCTCTACGGCCCCACATCCTTCGCGGGCAGCCTGCTCGAGTGCGTCGGCTTCACCATCCCCGACCAGGACTGGGCCGACGGCATCCAGGCCGACATCTCGCCGGAGAACATCCTGCAGGCGAAGGCGGACCACGTGTTCGTCACCGCGACCGACGTCTCCGACACCTCCCTCATCCCCGCCGCCATTGCGCAGAACGCCGCGGAGTTCCCGGACGTGACCCTCGTCGACACCAGCTACTGGGTCTCGGGCGTCGGACCCAAGGGTGCGATGAAGGTGCTCGACGACATCGAGAAGTACCTCCAGAACGCTCGGTGACCCTCACGCTCGCAGCCCGTTCACGGCGGCGCGCACGGCCCAGAAGCCTGCGCGTCGCCGTGGGCGCGTTCGCGCTCGTGGGCGCCCTCGTCGCCGCGGTGCTGCTGTCGCTGGCGCTGGGGGCGAACCCGCTCTCCCCCCGCCTCGTCATCGACACCCTCGCCGGCGGCGGCACCCCCGAATCGCAGTACATCGTCTGGCAGCTGCGGGTGCCCCGCACGCTCGCAGGCATCGCAGCGGGTGCGGCTCTCGGCGTCGCCGGGGCCCTCATCCAGGCCTTCACGCGCAACCCGCTCGCCGACCCCGGCATCCTCGGGGTCAACGCGGGAGCGGCCTTCGCGGTCGCGCTCGGTGTCGCGTTCCTCGGGATGCGGGACCCCGCATCCTTCGTCTGGCTCGCCTTCGCGGGCGCGCTCGTCGTGACGCTCGGCGTCTACCTCATCGGGTCGTCGGGACGAGGGGGCGCCGACCCGATCCGCCTGACCCTCGCCGGCGTCGCGCTCGGCGCCGTGTTCTCCGGACTCGTGACCGGGATGACCCTCAGCAACCCCGACGCCTTCGACGCCATGCGCAGCTGGCACGCCGGGAGTCTGCTCGGCGCAGGCATGGACGCGCTCGTCGCGATCGTGCCGTTCATCGGGGTTGGACTGCTCATCGCGTTCGCCGTCGCGCCGGGGCTCAACGCCCTCGCGCTCGGCGACGACGTCGCCCGATCGCACGGGGCGAACGTGCGCCTCATCCGCGTCTTCGTGGTCGTCGCGGTGACACTTCTCGCGGGTGCGGCCACGGCGCTCGTCGGGCCGATCGCGTTCGTCGGGCTCATGGTGCCGCACGTCGCCCGGTGGGTGTTCGGCGTCGACCAGCGCGTCATCCTGGGCGTCTCGGTCGTGCTCGCCCCGGTCGTCGTGCTCTCCGCCGACGTGCTCGGGCGTGTGCTGATCGCCCCCGCCGAGATGCCCGCCGGCATCGTCACCGCCTTCGTCGGCGCGCCCGTGCTCATCGCCCTCGCGATGCGCCGACGAGTGAGCGGGCTCGGATGAGCGCCCTCGTGGACGTCGGCTACCGCCGTGTCGTCGTCGGGCTCGGCGGTTTCCGCATCCGCCTGCGCGCGCGGAGCCTCGTCGTGGGGATCGCGCTCGCCGCCGCGGTGATCGCGCTCGCCGTCGTCTCGCTCGGCCTCGGCTCGTACGCGCTCGATCCCGCCCAGGTGATCACCGCCTTCGCCGGCGGCGGCACCGACCTCGATCGCACCGTCGTGCTCGAGTGGCGACTGCCGCGCACGCTCGCCGCCGTGACGCTCGGTGCTCTCCTCGCCGTCAGCGGCGCGCTCTTCCAGACCGTCACCCGCAATCCGCTCGCCAGCCCCGACATCCTGGGTCTGTCGAACGGTGCGTTCGCGGGCATGCTGCTGACCCTGACCCTCGTCTCGAGCAGTTGGCCGGCTCTGACGGTCGGCGCCGTCGTCGGTGGTGTGAGCGTCGCCCTCGTGATCGGCGCGCTCGCGCGACGCGGCGGGGTGCAGGGCTTCCGCCTGATCGTCATCGGGATCGGCATCTCGGCCATGCTCGCCTCCCTCAACACGTGGATGCTGCTGCAGGTCGAGCTCGAGACCGCGATGTTCGCCTCCGCGTGGGGAGCCGGTTCGCTGAACGGCGTCACCGCCGCGCCGCTCGGCGGTGCCCTCGCCTGCGCCGCGCCGCTGCTGGTCGGCGTCGCCGTGCTCGTGCCGCGCCTGCGGCAGCTCGACCTCGGCGACGACGTCGCCGCCGCCACGGGAGCGCGCCCCGCCCTCGTGCGCGGCGCGGCACTGCTGCTGGGGGTGGGCCTCGTCTCCATCGCCACCGCCGTGGTCGGGCCCATCGCCTTCGTCGCTCTCGCGGCGCCGCAGATCGCGCGGCGCCTCGCGCGCACGCCCTACCTCTCGCTCGCGCTCGCAGCCCTCGTCGGCGCTCTGCTGCTGCTCGCCTCCGACGTGATCGCGCAGCATCTGCTTCCCGTCATGCTCCCCGCCGGTGTCGTCACCGTCACGCTCGGCGGCATCTACCTCGTCGTCACGATCATCCAGGAGATCCGCCGCCGTGCCTGAGTCCCCGCATCCGTCCGCCCCTCGCCTCGCCGCCGCCGGGGTGAGCCTCGCGTACGACCGTCGGACGGTGGTGTCCGATCTGACGGTGAGCGTGCCCGACGGCTCGTTCACCGTGATCATCGGCCCCAACGCGTGCGGAAAGTCGACGCTGCTGCGCGGACTCTCGCGCCTGCTCGCGCCGCAGTCCGGAAGCGTCGTGCTCGACGGGCGCGCGATCTCCGCCTACCCCGCGAAGGAGGTGGCCCGCCGGCTGGGGCTGCTGCCGCAGACCGCGATCGCCCCCGAGGGGATCACGGTCGCCGACCTCATCGCCCGCGGTCGCTATCCGCACCAGGGCCTCATCCGGCGCTGGTCGGATGCGGACGAGCGCGCGGTCGACGAGGCGCTCGACGCGACGGGCACCCGCGAGCTCGCACCGCGCCTCGTCGACGAGCTCTCGGGCGGGCAACGACAGCGCGTCTGGGTCGCGATGGTGCTCGCGCAGCAGACCGACCTGCTGCTGCTCGACGAGCCCACCACCTTCCTCGACATCGCGCACCAGGTGGAGCTGATGGAACTGTTCGGCAGGCTCAACCGCGCGGGTCGCACCATCGTGGCCGTGCTGCACGATCTGAACCACGCCGCCAGGTACGCCAGCCACATCGTCGCGATGCGCGACGGCGCGATCGTCGCCGAGGGATCACCCGCCGACGTCGTCACGTCGGAGCGCGTGGAAGAGGTGTTCGGCCTTCGCAACATGGTGATCGCAGACCCGGTGACCGGCGGACCCCTCGTCGTGCCGCTCGGGGGAGCATGATGCGGCCCTGGGAGTACAGCGCCTTCGCCGTGACGGTGGCGGATGCACGCGACATCGCGCCGGGATGGCGACGCCTCACGCTCGCCGCGCCCGAGCTCCGCGACTTCGCGCCCTGGGGCCTCGACCAGCGGATCAAGCTCGTGCTGCCGTTGCCGGATGGTGGTCTTGCCGACTTCGGGCTCATGACGCAGCCCACCCCGCATCCGTCCGACTGGTACGCCCGGTGGAAGGCGCTGCCCGAGACGGAGCGCAACGTGCTGCGGACGTACACGCCGTCGGCGATCCGCCCCGAGCAGGGCGAGATCGACGTGGACGTGCTGCTGCACGAGCCGCCGGGCCCCGCATCCGCGTGGGCCGCGCAGGCGACGCCGGGGGAGCGTCTGTGGATCACCGGTCCCGACCGGCGCAACGGCTGGACCGGGTACGGCCTGCACTGGCAGCCGGTTGCCGGGGCCACGCGGTGGCTGCTGGTGGGCGACGAGACCGCCTTCCCGGCGATCGCCAACATCCTGCGCACGCTGCCCGAGGGCGGCCGCGCAGACGTGCTGCTGGAGGCGGCGGATGTGCGCGACGACATCGTGAGCCCCGGGGCGCCCGACGGGGCGCATGTGCGGCTCGTTTTGCGCGGAGCGGTGGCGGGCGACGCGCTCGAGGCGGCCGTGCGGGACACCCCCGTGGATGACGCCGAGTACGTGTGGCTGGCGGGCGAGGCGGGGGCTGTCACCCGCATCCGTCGCCACCTGACCGCCGAGCGCGGCGTGCCGAAGGACCGCGTCTCCTTCCTCGGGTACTGGAAGCTCGGCGGTCCCCTCGTCGGATAGCGCGTTCCGGCGGGGTGGGTGCGGGTGCCCGAGTTGCGTCGCATGTGCGCAGATGCGACACCTTTGCGCACACGCGACAGGGAATGACTGTGGCGGGTGCGTAAGAGTGTGGCTCCTGCGCGACCCCACGGATGCCGGACTGCCTCGGTGCGGGCGGATGCGGCGGGTCAGGGGACGGGGCGGACGGTGTCGCCCGCCCAGAGCCACAGGGCGTCGGCGGATGCGGCGAGTGCTGCGGGGCCGGCGGGGGCGTCCGCGAGGCAGGTGTCGCCGACGAGCAGTCCCGCGCAGGACGCGTCCGCTCGCGCGGCGCGCGCGCCGTCCGCCGTCGCGATGACGGCGACGGCGCCCTCCGCGACGCGCTGCCATGCCGCGCCGTCCCACTGCTGCGCGATGCCGTCGCAGACCACGGTCAGCGCGGCGGCGTCGCCCTGCGCACCCCAGGGCGCAGCGCAGGGCGCCTCGACGCGACCCGAGGGCGTGGCGATCACGGCCGGTGCCGCGGGGTCGACATAGGTCGCCGCGGCGAGAGTCGCCGCATCCTGCTCCCAGAACCGGCCCTGGGTGAAGGTGCGCAGCCCCTGCGTCTCGCACGCGGAACCCATGCGGGCGACGATGCGCGCCTCGGAGCCGACGAACGCCTCGACGTGCAGAATCTCGCCGATGCCGAGATAGCGCGGCGTGACATCGCTCCAGGTACGACCGCCGTCGGCGGAGCGCTCGAGCACGGGCGCCACGGTGCCGCAGTCGCCGGCGGAAGCGCGCCACATCGCCTGCTCGCCGATGGCGAGAAAACGTTCGTCGGCGCCCGGGGCCGCAACCAGAGCGCCCGGAACGGTCGACGCCGACGCAGAGGGAGAGGGAGAGGCAGAGGGTGACGGCGCGACGGAGGGGGTGATCGTGCGGAGCGGATGCGGGTCGGGCGGGGTGCGGGGCGTCAGCGCGAGCACCGCGAGGGCGATCGCTGCGACCGCGAGCACAGAAACGAGAACCCCCGCCAGCGCGCGGCTGACGGGGGTGGAGCGATGAATCGGGCGACGACGTGAGGACATCGCACGAACGCCTCTCTGGTCAGGAGCCCTTCACGAGCTCGTCGAGTCCGCCGTCGTCCTCCGGCGTCCGCTTGCGTGCGTTCTTCTTCGGTGCCGGCTCGGGCGGGGTACCGTACGTGCCGTAGCCGCCGTATCCGTAGCCATAGCCGTAACCGTAGGCATCCGGTCCGCGGGTCGGGACCATGCTCATGACGATGCCGCCGACCTTAGCGTCCACCGTCTCGAGGGCGGTGAGCGCGGCCGTCAGCTGACCGGTCGTCGTGCGACCCGCGGCGACGACGAGGATCGCGGCGGTCGTCTCGCGCGAGAGGATCGCCGCGTCCGTGACCGGAAGCAGCGGGGGGGCGTCCAGCAGCACCACGTCGAAGTCGCGGCTGATCGCCTCGAGCAGCTGCGCCATCTGACGGGAGCCGAGCAGCTCGCTCGGGTTCGGCGGCACCTTGCCCGCGGGCAGCACGAACAGCGGCCGCTTGCCCCAGGGGAGCATGACGTCGCCGACCTTCGCCCGGCCGATGAGCACGTCGGTGAGGCCCGCGCCGCCCTCGATGCCGAGGTACTCGGCCACCTTGGGCTTGCGCAGGTCGGTGTCGATGAGGGCGACGCGCTTGCCCGCATCCGCGAGAGCGATCGCGAGGTTGACGGTCGTCGTGGACTTGCCTTCGCTCGGGATGGAGGAGGTGATCACGAAGGAGTGACCGCCGTCCATCTCGATGAACTGCAGGTTTGTACGCAGGGCCCGGAACGACTCCGATCGCGTGTTGTACGGATCGGCCTGGATGATGATGGGCCGCTCCGCCGCCTTCGGGTCGTAGGGGATCGCGCCGAGAATGGGGCGGTCGGTGATCTGGTTGACGTCGCGGATGGTGCGGATGCGGGTGTCGAGCACGGTCCGCAGCACCGCGATGCCGATGCCCACCGCGAGACCGATGAGCGCACCGAGCGCGAGGTTCAGCGGAACGTTCGGGCTGACCGGCACGTTCGTCGGGATGGCGGTGCTGGCCGTCGTGAGGCGCACGGGGCTCTCGCCGCCGGTGGACGGCTCGATCTCCTCGACCGCGAGCGGCAGCTGAGCGGCCACCGCGTTGGCGATGTCGGCGGCCTTGACGGGGTCGGCATCGGTCACCGCGATCGTGATGAACGTGGTGTTCAGCGTGCTGCTGACATTGACGCTCTTTGCCAGGGCGCCGGCGGTGACGTCGAGTCCGAGATCGCGGATCACGGGGTCGAGCACCAGAGGTGTGGTGGCGACGTTGACGTAGGTGGCCACGCGCTGCTGCGTGAAGGTCGAGCCCTGCGTGATCTCCTGCACGCTGCCGCTGGACTGAGTCGAGACGACAACCGAGGCCTGCGACTCATAGAGGGGCGTGCGGGTCAGCGAGTATCCGGCGGCCGCCCCCAGCCCGACGAGAGTTGCGACGACGATGATCAGCCAGTTCTTCCGCAGAACCCGGATGTAGTCGCTGAGTTCCATGGTGCCTCTCAGATCGGGAGTATCGCGCACCATCCTGCCACAGCGCGTATTTCCGGCCGGTGAACGATGACGCCGCGTGGATACCGCTCCCATAACGGTCCGGGAGGGGGAAACTACTCACCCGCCGCGGCAGAAACCTGGACGGCGTCTACGTTTTTCACGGCGGGCTCCTGGGGGAGCCTCCGGTTCCGGGGAAGGATGTTCGATGTCTCTCGCGAATGCTGCCGGATGGGCGGTCACGGCGACGGAGGGTCTGCCGTGGATCTGGGCGGCGTTGGGGCTGGCGGGCATCTCCGCGCTCACCGCGATCGTCGTCCGCGGGCGTCGTGGGCGCCGCGTGCGAGAGTGAGCGAGAACGCCCCCGCCGACGCATCCGAGGACCGTGCGCTCGCGCGGACGCGGAACTCGGGCGCGGTTCGTCATCGTGCTCTCGCTCGCCGTGGGCGCCGCCGTGGTCCGTGCCCTGCTGCAGGTGCTCAGCGGGGCGGTGGAGCTGAACGCGGCGAGTCCGGTGCGGATCATCGGGCTCGAGATGGCCATGACGTTCCTCCTGGCGGTGCTCGCTCTCGGCAGCGGCCTCCAGTTCGCCGACTTCTGGCGCCGTGCGCGGGAGGCGGACCGCACGCGCCTCGAGGCGCAGGAGAGGGCGTTGAGCCTCATGGACGATGTGCGCGCGGAGGAGCTGCGCGTGCGTAAGGATGTGGCCGCCACGATCCACGGGTCCGTGCAGGGCACCTTCGTCGTGATCGAGGCCGAGCTGCGCGAGATCGCCGCGGGCAATGCGTCGGCCGAGCGGATCAGCGCCGTCGCCGACACCCTCGCGCTGCTGCGCGAGCAGGAGCTGCGAGTACTCAGCGAGCGGCTGTACCCGGTGGAGCTCGATCGGGGCCTCGCCCCCGCTGTGCGTGCGCTCGCCGCCCGCACCCCGGCGCACGTCGAGGTCGCCGACGACGCATCCGCACCGCTCGCGACCCTGGGCGCGCGCCTCGACAAGCGGATGCGGATCGTCGTCGTACGCGTGCTGGAGGAGGGACAGACCAACGCGCTGCGTCACGGCGGCGCGCGCCGCATCCGGTTCGCCGCGCACATCCGGGACGACTGGCTGCTGCTCGAGGTCGCCAGCGACGGCGCGTCTCCCGCGGCGGACGTCAGGATGTCGGGGCTCGCGCGGCTGCGGCAGCAGCTGGGAGTCGTCGGCGGCAGTCTCGAACTGGCTGCGGGAGTCTCCGAGGGCGCCGTTCTGCGCGCTCGGCTGCCGCTGCCCTGATCGAGGGCGACACCCTATCCGACGCCCCGACGACGATCCGCGGCGTCTTCCCAGATGGGAAGACGTTATGCGATCCCTAAGCTGGGCATGTGCGTCGTCGCATCGGCGCCGGTGATCCTATGGGGGAATCATGGTTCGTTCACGCCTGCTCGCCATCGCGCCGCTCAGCGTCGTCGCGGCACTCGCTCTCGCCGCCTGCTCACCCGCATCCGACGGCGACAAGGGCGACGACCGGCCCGAGTCGCCGCTGTCGGCCTACCTCTCCTCGATCTGGGGCGGCGACCTCTCGACCGAGGAGCAGGAGGCGCGCTACACCGAGCAGCAGAAGAAGTCCGAGGAGCTCGTGGCGCAGTGCATGTCGGAGGAGGGCTTCGACTACACGCCCAACATCCAGTCGGTGTCCTTCAGCAGCGGCAACGACATCGAGTGGAAGCCCGACGACCGCGACTGGGTGACGCAGTACGGCTACGGCATGGTCAACTATCCCGGCCGTGACGAGCCGCCCACAGATCAGCAGGAGTACGTCGACCCGAATCAGGACTACGTCTCGAGCCTGTCGGAGTCGGAGCAGACGGCGTTCTACGAGGCGCTCTACGGCCCGTCTCCCACCGAGGAGGAGCTGAACGAGGACGGCTCCTACGAGTACGACTGGACGAAGGCGGGCTGCCAGGGCTGGGCGCAGCACGAGTCCGGCGCCAACCCGATGATGGACGAGGAGTTCGAGTCCATCAACGACGCCATCAACGACTTCTATACGAAGATGGCGGAAGACCCGGGCTTCGCGAAGATCGATGCGGACTGGGCGTCCTGCATGGCGGATGCCGGACACTCCGGTTTCGCCAAGCAGGCGGATGCCCAGACGAGCATCTCGGACAAGCTGAACGAGTACTACAACGGGCAGACGGCGTACGTCGAGGACGATCCGAAGCTCGCCGCTCTCGGCGAGGAGGAGATCGCGCTGGCGATCGCGGACCTCGACTGCCGTGAGAAGACCAACTACCGCGACGAGTACGAGAAGGTGCAGTTCGCGCTCGAAGAGCAGTTCATCGCCGACAACAAGGCCGACCTCGACGCCCTCAAGGCGGCCGCCGAGCAGGCGAGCTGACCGAGGTGGCGCGCAAGCCGGTCGAGCCCGCCCCCGACGATGCCGCAGACGACTCGGCGCTCACGCGCGAGCTCCTCGGAGAGGATGCGGTCGCTGCCGCGGCCGAGGCGGAGGATGCGGGAGCCCCTCGCGGACGTTTCGCCTTCCTGCGCGGGTGGGGGCGCGTGTTCCGCGGAAACCGCCCGTTGTGGATCACCTCGGCGATCGCGGTGGCGAGCCTGGTGATCGGGCTGCTCGTGGGAACCTTCGTCGTCTCGCCGGTGGAAGCCGCATCCCGCGCCGACGCGCCGGAACCCGGACTCATCACGGTTCCCGTGGAGTTCGGTGAGCTCAGCAACGACGTGACGGTCCGCGCGGATGTCGGCTACGCCGACGCGGTCGAGGTGACCATCGACACGGCCACCCTGTCGGGTCCGGCCGTCGTCACGGGGCAGGTGCCCGAAGTGGGCGCCGAGCTGAATTCGCTGTCGATCGCTCTCGAGGTCGCGGGGCGCCCCGTGATCGTGCTGCCCGGCGACCTGCCCGCGTACCGGAGCCTGCGCTTCGGCGTCTCGGGGCCCGATGTCGTACAGCTCAAGAACGCCCTGCGCAGTGTGGGCATCGACGGCGGAGACCCCGCCTCGAGCGTGTTCGACGCCCAGACTGCCGCGGGCATCACGGCGCTGTACGCGGCCGTCGGATACCCGGCGCCGTCGGGCGACGAGGGTGCCGCCCAGACCGTGAGCGCCGCCGAGGCCGGAGTGCGTTCCGCCCAGCAGGCGGTCGCCGCCGCCCAGGCGGAGCTGGACAAGGCGCGGGCGGGAGCCGACATCGTCACCCTCAAGGCGGCCGACAACGCGGTGGCGGCGGCCCAGCGCGCGGTGAACGATGCGATCGCGGGCGGCAAGGCGTCCGAATCCGAGATCGCGGGTCTGCAGGACACGCTCGCGCTGCGCCAGCTCGAGCGTCAGCAGCTGGACGCGCCCGCCGACACCTCGGCGCAGCGCGCCGCCGTCGACGCCGCGAACGGGCAGGTCCAGCAGGCGCAGGAGGATCTGCAGCGCGCGCGTGAGGGCTCGATGGCCTTCCTGCCGTCGTCCGAGGTGCTGTACCTGACGGGCCTGCCGCGGCGTGTCGACGCGGTCAATGTGACCCGCGGAGCGGTGCTGCAGGGCGCCGCCATGACCGTGTCGGGTGCCACCGTGCGCCTCACCGGCTCGGCGGGGGAAGCGGATGCCGCTCTGCTGCAGGTGGGCGGCGAGGCGAGCTTCGAGCTTCCCGACGGGACGCCCCACCGCGCCGTCATCACCGCGCTCGCCCCCAGCACGAACAAGGACTCGGCCGGGCGCTGGTCGATCGAGCTGGAACCCGACCCGCTGACGCCCGAGCAGATCCAGCAGATGCAGGGATCCAACGTGCGTGTCGCCATCCCCGTGGGGGCGACCGAGGGCGAGGTCCTCTCGGTCCCCGTCGCGGCGCTGACCGCCGGTCCCGGCGGCGAGGCCCGTGTCGAGGTCGTCGAGGGCGACCCCCGCGACCCCGACGCGAAGACCCGTCTCGTCACGGTCAAGACGGGCCTCGCCGCCAGCGGCGCGGTGGAGATCACTCCACTCGAAGGCGCCGTCGACGAGGGCGACCTGGTCGTGGTCGGGCGATGACGCAGACCGCGGCCGTGACGGATGCGGCCGGGATCGATCCGGGATCGCCGGCGCCGCTCGTGCAGCTGCGCGATGTCACCCGGTCCTTCCCCGGTCCTCCGGAGGTGCAGGCGCTCAAAGGGATCAACCTCACGGTCGAACGCGGCGACTACGTGTCGATCGTCGGCCCCAGCGGATCCGGCAAGTCCACGATGCTCAGCATCCTGGGTCTGCTCGACCGGCCCAGCGTCGGCGAGTACCACCTGGACGGCGTGCTCACCTCATCCCTCGACGAGGACAGCAGGGCCGCGGTCCGGGCGCGCCGCATCGGGTTCGTCTTCCAGGCCTTCCACCTCATGTCGCGGCGCACCGTGCTCGACAACGTGCTGATGCCGATGCTCTACAGCGGCGTGCCGCGCGCCGAGCGCGAGGACCGCGCCCGTGCGGCGCTCGAGCGCGTCGGACTCGGTGGGCGCACCGGGTTCCTTCCGGGGCTGCTCTCGGGCGGTGAGCGCCAGCGCGTCGCCGTGGCGCGCGCGGTCGTCAGCCGGCCGAGCCTCCTGCTCGCCGACGAGCCGACGGGAAACCTCGACCGTCGCACCTCCGACGAGGTCATGGACCTCTTCGACGAACTGCGCGCCGACGGGCTCACCCTCGTCGTCATCACGCACGACGACGCCGTCGCCCGACGCGCGAGCCGCCGCGTGCGGATCGCCGACGGCCGCCTGAGCGAGGTGGCATGAAACGCCGCCGCGCCGCCGCCCGCGAGCGCGTGGATCTCAGCGCGCTCGTGGCGCCGACTCCCCGTGCCGACCGCTTCACGTCGCAGGATCTCGTCGCCGAGGCGACCGCCGACATCGGCTCGCGGCCCGCGCGACTCATCATGACCATCGCCGGTACCGTGCTCGGCATCGGCGCCCTCGTCGCGACCCTCGGGTTCGCCCAGACCGCCGCGGGCCAGATCGCCCGCCAATTCGACCAGGCGGCGGCCACACGGGTCGAGATCACGCCGGCCGAGGCGCGCACGCAGTCCGGCAACTCCGTCGCCACGGCGCGCCTGCCCTGGGACGGCGCCGAGCGCGTCGAACGGCTCGCGGGAGTGGTGGCCGCGGCGACCCTCGCCGAGGTGACCCTGCCCACGGGCGCGGCGATCACCGCCGTGCCCGTCTACGACCCTTCGGCCGCATCCGCAGCTCCCGCGCCGGTCGTCGCCGCATCCGAGGGCCTGCTCGATGCGCTGGGCGGGAGGGTCGCCGAGGGGCGGATGTTCGACGCCGGGCACGATGCGCGCGGCGACCGCGTGGCCGTGCTCGGAGCCCGCGAGGCCGATCGGCTCGCGATCAATCGCGTCGACAGTCAGCCCTCGATCTTCATCGACGGGCTGGCCTACGCCGTCATCGGCATCGTCGACTCGTTCGAGAGGCGCGCCGACCTGCAGGACGCGGTCATCATCCCGGTGGGCACCGCGCGCGCCGACTTCTCACTCGGCGCACCCGGCAGCATCCAGGCGCGCGTCGACGTCGGCGCGGGGCCGCAGATCGGCGAGCAGGCACCGCTCGCGCTGGCGCCCGACGCGCCGGACTCGATCAAGGTCGCCGCTCCCAGCGGACGCAGCGACCTGAGCCAGAACGTGCAGGCCGACGTGAACGTCGTCTTCATCGCACTCGGTGTGATCGTGCTGCTGGCGGGAGGGCTCGGCATCGCCAACGTCACCCTGCTGTCGGTGATGGAGCGCACACCCGAGATCGGCCTGCGTCGGGCGCTCGGCGCGACCCCGCGGCAGATCGCGGGCCAGTTCATCGCGGAATCCGCGATCATCGGGATGCTCGGCGGCATCATGGGCTCGGCGGTCGCCGTGCTCTCGGTCGTGCTGGTATCGGTGATCGCCGGGTGGAGCCCGGTGATCAACCCGCTCGTCGCCGTGGGAGGTGCCTTCCTCGGCGCCGTCGTGGGTCTCGCCGCCGGCTGGCTGCCCGCACGGCGCGCCGCGCGCATCGAACCCATCGCGGCCCTGCGGGGATGAGCCGGGCGGCCACGCTGCGGCGTGCGGTCAGCGCTGCGGCGGCCGTGGTCGCCTGTGCCGTTCCCCGACCGGGGCTGGCGCCGCATCCGCGTGCCCGAACTCCTGCAGAACGGGCGATTCGGGGGCGGATGCGGCGGCGGACTTCGGTTCTGCAGGAGTTCGGGGCTGCGGGCGGCGCGGGAGAAGAGGCGCGGGCGTGGGGTGCGGATGCGGGGTGCGGGCGCGGGGCGTACCGGGGCGTCCTCGGCATCCGTCGTGCCCGAACTCCTGCAGAACGGGCGGTTCGGGGGCGGATGCGGGGGCTGACTGCGGTTTCGCAGGAGTTGTGTCACCGGGCGGGGCGCGAAACCGGGGCGACACACGCGCGGCGTAGCCTCCGGGCATGCCCGCAGACACCTATCTCGCCCAGGTCGGCAGCCAGCAGATCACGCTGCCGATCATCCCGGTCTCCGACGACCTGTCGATCGCGTTGATGATGGTGATCGATCACGGCGTGCGCTTCGCCGAGACCGCGGGGCGGGAGCTGGCGGTGCAGTTCGCGGATGCGGGTGTCGAGGTCGTCGTGGCTCCCGCGACGCTCGGGATCCCCGTGGCGATCGAGGTCACCCGCGCGCTCGGTCTCGACGACTACGTGATCCTGCAGAAGACCCGCAAGGTGCATCTCGGGGATGCGCTGGAGGAACCCGTGCACGCCATCACCAGCACGACGGGTGCGGCTCTCCTGCTCGACCGGGCGCGCCTGGCGGCGGTCGAAGGCAAGCGGGTGCTGTTCGTCGACGACGTGATCTCCAGCGGCTCCTCGTCGGGTGCCGCGCTGCGTCTGCTCGAGCGCGCCGGGGCGGAGATCGTCGGCATCGGTGCGCTGCTGGCCGAGGGCGAGGGGTGGCCCGCGGCGCTCGCGCCCTATGCGGACCGTGTCGCGGTGCTCGGCCGCATCCCGGTGTTCCCGCGCGCGTGAGCGTCGTCGACACGGTCATCGACGACGCGCTCGTCGTCACGATGGATGCCGCCCGGCGAGTCGTCAGGGGATGGATCGCGATCCGCGACGGCGTCGTCGAGGCCGTGGGCGAGGGGCCGGCGCCCGCGGGCAGCGAGCGGATCGATGCGCGCGGCGGCATCGTGCATCCGGGGTTCGTCAGCGCGCACACGCACTCCATGGATGCGGCCGCCGCAGGCGCGTTGGACGTGTCCGCACCGTTCTTCGACTGGCTCTTCGGTACGTACTACCGCACCGTGCTCGCCCTCACTCCGCCGGATGCGGCGCACGCGGTGCGTGCGCTGGCGACGGATGCTGCTCGCGCCGGCATCACGACGGTGCTGGACTGCTGGGGCGTCGGCGACGTCGGCACGCGCCGTGCGGACGAGGCGTTCGCCGCGAGTGCGGCGGCCGCAGCGGCGTCCGGCATCCGGTGGATCCTGGCGCCCATGGTCTCCGACCGCCTGCCGCTCGAATGGACACCCGCGCTCGAGGCCGCGGAGGAGGCGGGCGGCTTCCGGCGCGAGGCGCTCATCGCCCCCACCGAGACCGCTCTGCGCTTCGCCGCGTCGGCCCTGCGCGAGGCGGCGGGTCGCCTGTCCGTGTTCGCCTGCACGGAGCTTCCGGAGATGGCGTCGGACGCGCTCTTGAGCGGACTCGCGGGCCTCGAGGCGCCAGGCTTCACGACCCATCTGTGCGCCTCCGATGCCGGGGCCGTCGGGATCGAAGGCCCCGACGGGAGCCGCGAGCGGGCGGTCGCCCGTTTGGAGCGGCTGGGACTTCTGAGCCCGCGTCTGGTGGGCGCGCATCTGAGCGCGACCGATGCCGGCGATCGGGAACGGCTGGCGTCCCACGGATGCGGCGGTGTGCACTGCGCGGCATCCGCCATGTACTCCGGCTCGCCTCGCAGCGCTCTCGGGGAGCTGCGGGAGTCCGGCATCCGCGTCGGGCTCGGTCTCGACAACCGCAGTCTGAACACGCCCACGGACATGGTCGCCGAGATGCGCCATGCGCTCGCCTTCGACCGTGCTGCCGGCACCGGGACGCACCGCGTGAGGGCATCCGATCTTCTGGCGCACGCCACGATCGACGCGGCGCGGGTGCTGGGGATGGCGGGGGTCATCGGCTCCCTCGAGCCGGGTAAGCGCGCCGATCTGGTGGTCCGGGCCGCACCGGACTCTCCGTCGATGCCGCCGGAGGCTCGGATCGTGCTGGCCTCTCGTCCGGAGGACGTGCAGCTGGTGCTCGTGGACGGGGCGCCCGTCTTCACCCGGTGATCGCGCCCGGACCGCCGAAGGTCCGGGCGCGAGGCGTCACAGTTCGACGGTCTCGTTCTCGCCCTCGACGCGGTGGCCGGTGAGGGCGGCGACGGCGCGGACGATCTTGCCGCCCGGCGCCGTCCAGTACTCCGCGCTGTCGGCGCGGAAACGCAGGAGACCCGCGGCGGGGTCCTCGGGGCCGCCCTCGAACCAGGCGTCGACAGCGGGGCTCCACAGCTGCTCGAGCTTGCCGTGGTCGTCGACCATCGCCGCGGTCCCCGACAACGAGACCCAGGTGTCGTCGCTGCTGAGCGACACGTTGACGCGGGGTTCGCGCGCGACGTTGACCGCAGCCGAGGTCCCTGTGCCGACGATGAACCACAGATCGCCGTCGAACTCCGCCTCCTGCACGGTGAGCGGGTGCGCGACGAGCTTGCCGTCGGCTTCGGTGGTGGTGACCATGGCGAACCGGAACTTCTTGATCAGACCGGCGAGCTCTTCGTGTGCGTTCTCGGACATGTCCGTTCCTCCTCTGCGGATGCGTGTCGCCATCGTCGCCCGGGCGCGGCGCTCGGTCGAGCGCCCCCCTCCGGTCACGCGGATGTGCTACACACATGAGCGGATGCGGCGTCGGCGCGTTTGCGGCAGAATCCAGATGACGCGTACCCGACGCGTCGATCCGACGAGCGATGAACTGATCGACGTCCCGATGGGAGCCGACATCTCCGAGCCCGATTCCTCCGCCGCGCCGCCGTTCGACCAGGCGCCGGCCGCGGCAGCGCCCGCATCCGGCGTCGGCCTGCCGGTTCCGGTGGGTGCCGTCCCTGCTGACGCCCCGACGGGCGCGCTCGTGCAGGACTGGACCGCGCAGGTGACCTCGGTGGCCATCGTCCACCTCGACATCGAGGGGCGGGTGGCGGGGTGGAACCCCGGTGCCGCGAAGCTGAAGGGGTACACCGCCGACGAGATCCTCGGCTCCTCGTTCACCCGCTTCTACCGCGAGGAGGACCGGCTGCGCGGCCTGCCGCTGCGTCTGCTCGCGATCGCCGCGACGCGAGGTTCGGTGGAGGACAACGGGTGGCGGGTGCGCGCCGACGGATCGTTGTTCTGGGCGCACGTGATCATCACCGCGCTCCGCGACGGCACCGGCGAGGTCTCGGGCTTCGTGAAGATCGTGTCCGATCTCACCGCATCCAAACAGCGCGAGGACGCGGAGCTGGACTTCCTGCGCGCCTTCGCGCACGACTTCCTCTCGCCGATCACCGCGCTGCGCGGTTACGTCGACCTGATGGCGGAGCCGGGCGGCAACACGACCGCCGCCATCGAGCGGATCTCGGCCGTCACCGACCATCTGGCGACGATGATCCAGGATCTCTCGGCCCGCCTGGTTCCCACCCGTGCCCGCCAGACGCGCAGCCGAGCAGACGCCTCGGTCACGGTGCGTGAGGCGGCCGAGCTCGTGCTCCCCGGCGACGCCTACGGGCGCATCCGCTACCGCTCGCCGCACTCGGTCGCGGTGCAGGCGGACCCGGTCGCTCTGCGGCGGGCGATCGCGAATCTCGTCGACAACGCTGCGAAGTACAGCGAGGGTCCCATCGACATCTCGGTCGAGGTGGACGGTGCCCAGGCGCGCATCGCGATCTCGGACCGGGGTCGGGGCATTGCTCCGGAGGACCTCGAGCGCATCTTCGATCCCCTGGAGCGCGGGCGGCTGTCGAATCCGGATGACGGCGGATCCGGAATCGGATTGGCGAGCACGAAGGCGCTCATCGAGCGACAGGGCGGCGAGGTGCTGCTGTGCAGCACGGTGGGCAAGGGCACCACGGTGACGATCACGCTTCCCGTCGACGACGACAGCCCTCTCGCATCGGACGATGCGCCCGCCTCTGCTGTGCGCGACATCCGGGCAGCCGGCGAGCGAGGCGGTGCGGGTGGCGGGTCGGTCACGGGCTGCACGACACGACCCGCCGCGTGACGATAGCTGACGGCAATCGATTGATCGCCGTCAGGCATCTTCATTCCGCCGTAAAGCCCGCGTAACACCGGCTTCGTAGCGTGGCCGTGCGCCCGCGGACTGCGCTTCGCGGGCGTGAAGGAGAGTCGCCATGACCTGGAACCACCCGTGGGCCGAGATCGTCCCCGGACCCGACGGGACCGCCCGTACCGTCCTGCCCGCAGCTCCCAAGGATGCGGATGCGGTGCGCGACATGTTCGCGCAGCATCCCACCGGCATCGCGGCGATCTGCGCCGTCACCCCGGAGGGCCCGCAGGCGATGGTGGCGACCTCGTTCGCGCTCGGGATCTCGTTCGATCCGCCTCTGGTGCTGTTCTCGGCTCAGCAGTCCTCGCGCACGTGGCCGTTGATCGCCGGCGCTCAGCGCATCGGAGTCTCGGTGCTCGGCGAGGAGAACGCGGCGGCGGTGCGCACGCTCGCATCGCGCTCGGGAGACCGGTTCACGGGCCTGGTCACCGCGCAGACCGACGGCGGCGCCATCCTCATCGACGGAGCGCGCATGTGGCTCGAGTGCAGGGTGCACAGCGACGAGCCCCTCGGCGATCACCGACTGGTGGTGCTGGAGGTGCTCGGCGGATCGAGCCACCGCGGCACGGCTCCGCTCGTCTATCACGACGGGGGAGTGGGGAGCCTGGCCGCGTCCTGACGCGCGTGGGCCGGTCGTCTCGCGATGAGGGGGGCGATCGGCATCCCGAGCCCCGCCCGCCCCACCGCGACACGATCGGCTCGACGGTGAACCACTCGGACCGCTGCGACGGCGTCGAAGCGCACCGCAGCGGTCCGAGTGCGGCCGCAGATGGTGGCCGGTCCCGACGTCTGCGCTTGTGCGGGAACCGACGATCACCTCACGACACGGAAGGCGTGACGGGGAGAGAGACCGCCAACCCACCGCAGGGGTCTGTCTCCACCGGCACCCGTGTCGCATTCTCTGCGTCCACGTGCCCTACTCAACTCGCTTTCGCGGTCGAGATGCGCGCCGCAGACCGTGAATAACACGACGGATGCCGGCGCCGGCATCCGTGCGGCAGGAACGACGAGGGGCCGCATCCGACTGGATGCGGCCCCTCGCCTCACGACGGTGCGTCAGTAGCTGTTCACGCTCACCGCTGCGATCCCGCCGGCGATGGCGAGGATCGTGACGATGAGGCCGAGGGCGAACAGCACGGCCCCGATGATGATGCCGACGAGGGCCGGGGTGTTCTTGTAGCCGGCCTTCTTCGACTGGTTGAAGGCGATGGCGGAGATGATGAGACCGATGACGTTGAAGAAGATCGCGACGACCAGGCCGACGACCCCGAGAGTCTTGCCCGGGTAGTCGACGCCGGGAGCGGGCTGCTGAGTCATGAGAAGTCCTTTTGCTCGAGACGTGTTGACCGCACCACTGTGGCAGAAACCTGGGAGTCAGCGCAGAGCTCTTGACGCAAACGGTTGAAAACTCTAATGAAGCGTCACGCCCGAACGGCGAAGTCGAGCAGTCGCACCGTCTCGCCCAGGGCGGGCATCAGCTCCGACGCCATCTGCTCGTACACCTCCCAGTCCCGACGGTACGGGTCGACCACGTCGTCGAGCGTCGGATCGGCGGGCGACTCGATCTCGCCGCGCACCGAGATGAGGTGGGCGAGCAGAGCGTCGAGCCGCTCGCGCGGGTCGGTGCCCGCAGCATCCGCCACGGCACGGGCGTCGTCATCCGACACGTGCGCCGCCAGGCGGGCGAGCTCGCGCACGGTGAAGGTGCGCCGTGTCGCCGCGGGGGCGAGTTCGACCACCGCGCGTCGGTGCTCACGCGTCATCGCCAGTACGAGCGCAGGCGTGCGCAGGTGGGCTTCGTTCAACCAGCGTGCGCGGTGCGCATCGATCAGATCGCCCGGGACTCCGTAGGCGCGGGCGAGCGCCGCAGCCTCCGGTGTCATGGGCTCGTCGACGAGCGCCCGCATCCCGGCGCTGGCCGCCGTGATTCCGCTCGTGCCCAGCTCGTCGCGGAGGATCACCTCGGCGAACGGCGAGCGGCAGATGTTGCCGGTGCACACCGTCAGAACCTCGAGCATCGCCGGTGTCTCCTGTCCGCCGGTCCCCGCCCGGTAACCTGGCCCCTGTGAGCGAGTCTACCGAGCCCGGAAGCGGCGAGTCCGGCGCCTACCGTTCGTCGCGCTTCGAGCGCTCGGCGGACGGAGCCTGGACCGCTCACCGCCAGGAGGCGGCCCCCGCGGGACGCTTCGACAACCTCGGTCTCGTCGAGGCGGAGATCGAAGAACGCCCCGAACCCGAGCGTCGAGGTCGGCGGCGGCGTCCGCCTGTACCGCGTGTCTGGCTGCAGGGCGGCAGTACGACGCAGCGGTGGAGCTGGCCGCTCGTGGGCGGCGCCCTCATGGGGCTCGGCGCGGGGCTGTTGATCGCGACCGCGGCGTCGACGCTCATCGGCGGAACGCTGGGCGGGTGGGTCGGCAGCATCGTGCTGTGGGTCTCGATGATCCTGCCCGTCGTGTTCGCCTACTCGCGTTCGGTGCCCCGGGGCCTCCTGCGCTTCCGGGCGGCGGATCTCCTGTTCGGGCTTGTCCTCGGGCTCGCTCTGCGCGTCGTCAGCGGATGGTTGGCGCAGGCGGAGCGGGGTACCGCGCCCTGGCCCGCGCTGCCCACCACCAACGGCGGCCTCTCGGGGGTGGACTGGCTCGCCGATGCCGTCGTGCCCATCCTCGTCTCACCCGTCGTCGAGGAGTTCTTCTTCCGCGGGTTCCTGCTCGTCGCGCTGTACACCGTGTTCCGTCGCCTCACCCGGTTGCCCTCGGCGGCCGGTGCGGGGGCGGCTCTGATCAGCACGGGCATCTTCCTGCTGCTTCACCAGTTCACCGGATCGCTGTCCGGCGACGCATCCGGGGCCGCATCCATCGCGCTCTTCGGGCTCGCGACGGGGGTGCTCGTGCTCGTCACGGGCAGATTCTGGGCGGCCCTCATCGCCCACGTCGTCTTCAACGGCTCGTATGTCGCGCTCGCCGTCGTCGGCACCCTCGCGGGGCTCAACGGAGGGATCGTCGCGGCCTGAACCGCTGCGGGTGAAGCGGCGGGTGAAACCCGGCGCTGACGCGATCCGGCATCCGCATCGCGCCGTTAGCGTCTGTTCACCCGATCTCCCCTGTCGTAGATCGACGCGGCGTCGTCGATCTACGACAGGGCAGCACCCTCATTCGTCCGGAGGCCCCTATGCCCCGCTCTTCCCGCGCCGCCGTGCGCATGGCCATGCTCGGTCTCACCCTGATCCTCGCGGCGAGCGTCCTGCTCGGTGCGATCGCGCTCATGCGCGGCACCCTGGCGCTCTGAGCCTCAGCGTCCGAGGCTCGCGCCGAGGGCGCCGTCGGTGCGTCCCGGCACGATGAGGAACGACGCGGATGCGGTCGGCGTGGCGAACGTCATCAGATCGTCCGTCTCGTCGAGGCGATGCTGCGTGCGCACGAAATCGTCGAGCTCGCGCTGGAAGCACATGAACAGCAGGCCGTCGTCGGGCGCCTCACCCGGGCCCGCGGCATTGCTGTACGCGTACCCGCGTCGGAGCATGAGCCGGCTGCCTGTGAAGGAGGGGTGGGCCGCGCGCACGTGGGAGCGGGATGGCACGAGATAGCTGCCGTCGGGGCTCTTCGCGGTGAGATCCGCCTCGGCCGTGGGCCCGCCGCCCGAGAGGGGGTCGCCCGTGGCGCGGACGCGGCCGACGACCGCATCCTGACGCTCGCCCGGCAGCGCGTGGAAGCCCGTGGTGTCGAGCCGGAGGCGTCGGATCACCGCGATCGTCCCGCCCGCCGCGGGGCCGTCGGCGATCCAGACGTTCTCGTCGAGCTCGTCGTCGCCGTGGGGGACGATGATGCCGTCGTGGTAGCCGAGGGGGTTGCGCACGATCGTGCCCTCGCCCGCGCCTCGCACGCACGGCTGCGTCCACCGGCGGACGGCGCCGGAGGCGGCGGCGAGGACGTCGGCGATGCTCGCGTGCAGTGCGCCCGCATCCGATGCGTAGGCCGAGATCAGCAGATCTCCGCCGCGCATGTCGTCCGCGAGCGACGCATCGCTCGCGAAACGCGGGAGCTCGTCCGCCCCCGGAAGGGAGGCATCGATCGCGGTGACCAGTCTCGGGCCGATCCCGATCGTGATCGTGAGGTCGCCGGGGCCGTCGGGCAGCACGATGCGCTCGGTGGCCGCGGGGTCGGTGAGGGCGTCGATGCGCTCGCCGAGCGCCGCCAGCATCGCGAGCACCCCCGCCGCGGTGGTGATCTCGGGGGTGTCCGCGACCACGACCAGTCCGTTGCGCTGCGGCGTGGCCGGACGGGCGATGCCCGCCTGCGTGCGCCCGCGGGAGGGTACCGCCCCGGTCTCGGTCGTCGGTGCGGCATCGGGGGCGCCCGGCACACCCTGCGCGAGCGCCCATCCGCCCGCGGCGCCGAGGGCCGCCCCGCCGAGGCCGATGCCCCCGCTCAGCAGCAGCGCCCGTCTGCTGATCCCGGATGCGGGCCTGTCGCTCACGGTGCCGTCTCCGCCGCCGCGGTGAACACGTCGGGCAGCGTGACACCGCCGGCATCCGCGAAGGCGACCGTGGTCCACTCCGCCGCCCCGCCGAGGCGCACATCGAGCCTGCGCAGGAGCGAGGTGTCGTCGAGCCAGTAGCGCACGGTCGCCGAGTCGGGGTCGGCGGCGGGCGTCGCGGCGACCGCGTCGCTCTCGGGTCCGGCGTACACGGTCAACGTCTCACCGTCGACGTCGCGGGTGCCGAGCCAGAGCGCTCCGCCCTGCTGCAGCAGCAGCGGGTTGTCGGGCCGGTCGGCACCGAGCTGCGCGATGACGGCCAGCACCGCGTCGCGGCGGGATCCGGTGGGATCGAGCGCGGCGCCGGTCCAGGCGGTGTCGAGCTGATCCGCATCCGGGATGGGCAGCGGCGCGGGGTCGTCACCGGTGGGCGTCGCGGCCGAGGCCGGATGCGTGCCCGCGACCTGCGCGTTCCACAGCAACAGCTGCGGGTCGACGCTCTGCCACAGGCCGTAGCCGATCGCCGTCGCGTAGTCGTACCAGCCGTCGAAGCGCGTTTCGCTGCCGCCCTCGGTGAGCGAGAACGAGATCGCGCGAGCGCCCGCATCCTGGTTGCGCAGCCGCATGATCGCGAGGTTCTGCGCCTCCTCGCTCGTGAGCGGGCGCGCATCGGATGCGGCGAAGTCGTCGGAGGAGGCCCCGGCGCACCCGGTGAGAGCGGTGATCGTGACGGCGGCGACCGCCAGCGCGGCGGCGAGGCGGCGTCTCATCCGCGCGCTCCGGCGGCGAGCAGGTCGGCCGCCGGAAGCGGGTAGCGGCTGAGGTCGGGGGCGCCCACGGAGTCGGGGAGCGAGCGCGCCGGAGCCTGGGGATCGGGCAGCTGCGGCTGCGGCGGCGGCGGGGGCACGGCGCGGAAGCTCACTCCGGGCGGTGCGACGGATGAGGGCAGCTCCGCCGCACTCGCTGCGGGCTGGTCCACACCGCCCGCGCAGTCCGCGGTGAGGCCCGCAGGCAGCACCGTCACGGCGGCGGGATCGACGCAGTTGCCCTGCGCGGGCGCCCGGGGCCCCGAGATGTTCGCGGTGTCGACGCCGTTCGCCTCGAAGGCGTTGCCGCTGAAGTCGTTGCTCGCAGCTCTCAGATCCTCGGTGCCCGCCAGCAGCACACCCGCCCGCGCGTTGCCCGCGATGCGGTTGTCGCGGATGTCGTTGCTCGTGCCGCCGCTGATGCCGATGCCGATGCCGAACCCGCCATCCGCCTGCACGGGCGAGGTGGGCTCGACGTTGTCCGAGACGAGGTTGCCGACGACCGTGTTGCCGGACTGTGGGACGAAGGCCTCCTGGTAGTTGGAGATCAGCGTCAGACCCACGCGGTTGCGGCTGAAACGGTTGCCCACGATGTAGACGCTGTCGGAGGCATTGGCGTTCTCGAAGCCGACGGCGTTGTTCTCGGCGATGTTGTCTCTGACGGTGATGTCGCAGTCGCGGCACTGCCCGACGTAGATGCCGCTGTCTGCGGAGCCGGAGGCGTAGGAGTTCGAGATGACGCCGTGCTGGGCGTCGAAGGCGTATAGCCCGTACAGGCCGTTGTTGTACGCGGTCACGTGATCGATCGAGAAGCGCTGCACCGGCGGGAACTTCTCGGGATCGAGGTGCGTGTACCCGCCGCCGCCGTGCGCCGTGGGGCCGTTCTCGTCGTGGAGGCCCGTCACCAGCACTCCGTAGAAGGTCGCGCCCGTGACAGTGAGGTTCTCGACGCTGACGCCGTCGGCGATTGCGACGATCCCGTAGGGGCGCTGTCCTTCGCCGTCGACGACGGTCTCGTTGCGATTCAGACCGCGAACCGTCACGCCCGGCTTGTCGACGAGGACCTGCTCGGGATAGACGCCCGGCGAGACGAGGATGAGCCCGCCTTCGGCGACCCGTGTCACTGCCTCGGAGATCGTGGGGGCGTCCGCCGGCACGGCGACCGTCTCGAGCGTCGCGGGTTCGGCGGCGCACGCGGCGAGAGCGGATGCGGCCAGGGCGAGGGCAGCGAGAGCGGCCGCGAGACGGCCCCTCGAGGAAGCAGGCATGACCGGATACTAACCGGGCCCGACGCCGGTCTCCGCGTCCGCATCGGATGCGGGTGAAAGGGCGGGTGAAATACCCGGCTCACCCGGCTGGACGTGCGGTGCGAACGAGAGCCTGAGTTGTCATCCCTGCCCGAGGGAGGACTTCCCCTGTTCTCGCACGCCCGCCCGAGAGTCCGCCGGAGGACCGTCATGCCCACTGCCCTTGCCCGCCCCAGACATGCCCGCCGGCGCCTGCTCGGCGCGGCCATGGCGTGGACGCTCGCCCTCACCGGCGTTGGCCTCGCCGCGGCGGCACCCGCATCCGCCGCGCCCGAGGACGAGGTTCGCGGAACCGTCTTCCGCGACTTCAACGGCAACGGCTTCTTCGACACCGGCAACGCCGCAGGAACGGGTCAGGCCAACGACCGCGGCCTCGCGGGCGTCACGGTCACGGTCGTCGACGGCGCCGGTACGACGCTGGGCACGACGACCTCCGCGGCCGACGGCACCTACGCGATCGACGCGTCGGATGCGCTGAGCTCCCACGTGCGCGTCGAGTTCTCCGACTGGCCCACCGCGTACGAGCCGAGCGGCACGAGCACGGCGGGCAGCAACGGCACGAGCGTGCAGTTCGCCGAGGTCGGCCAGTCGGGCGTCGACTTCGCCCTGAACCAGCCGGCCGACTACTCCCAGGCGCAGGCGCCGATCGTCACCTCCATCCAGCGGGCGGGCGCCCCTTCGGCGGCGCAGGGCGGCTCGGCTGCGGCCATCAACGGTGCGGCGATCACAGCGCTGCCGTACCAGGCGAGCTACCGCGGTGCGCAGCCGTCCGGATTCGCGAACCTCACCACGCTGGCCACGTTCGGCGAGGTGGGTGCGGTCTCGAGCGTCGTCTATCAGGCGCAGTCCAACACCGTGTTCGCCTTCGCCACCTACAAGCGTCAGAGCGGTCTCGGGTCCCTCGGCATCGGCGGCGTGTACCGGGTGAGCGACGTGCTCGGCGCCGACGGCAAGCCCTCGGATGCGGGCTCCGTCACACCGTGGCTCGATCTGACCGACCTGGGGATCGATCTCGGTACGGCAGCAAGCAACGCCGCGCGTGGGCTCACCTCCGCGACCACCGCCACCCACGACGTGGACGGGTTCGAGAAGGCCGGCAAGATCGGCGTCGGCGGCGTCGCCCTCTCGGCCGACGGCTCGACGCTGTACTTCGTCAACCTGAACGACAAGAAGCTATACGCGATCGACGTCTCCGACCCGGCGGTGACCCCGACGACCTACACCTCGTGGGACCTCGGCCTCGGCGACGGTCAGCGCCCCTGGGCCGTGACGGTGCACGGCGGCTCGATCTACGTCGGCTACGTCGACTCCGGCGAGACCGCGGCCGGCCCGCGGCCCGGGCTCGCCGCCGCCGCCGCAGACATGTCGCTGCACGTGCTCGCCACGCCCGCCGATGCACCCGGCACGTGGACCGAGGTGCTCTCCTCGTCGCTGGGCTACGCCAAGGGTGACGTCGCCATGGGTGCGCTCGGCACCCAGGCCAAGCGCTGGAACAGCTGGACCGACACGTGGACGTGGTCGGGCGGCTCGGTCAGCGAGGCCAACGGCGGCTGGCACATCTACCCTCAGCCGATCCTCTCAAGCCTCTACTTCGACGACCAGGGCTACCTCAGCCTGGGACTTCTCGACCGCACGGCGGTCCAGGGCGGCAACCGCAACTGGGGCACCGTCAGCACGGGCTTCTACGAGACCGCATCCGGTGGCGACCTGCTGATCGCCGCTCCCAGCGGAGCGGGCTTCGTGATGGAGAACAACGGTGTCGTGGGCACCCGCACGGCGGCCGTCGGCGCGACGCCCGAAGGCCCCGGCGGACGGGAGTTCTACGACGACCGCCAGAACCTCGGAGGCGGTACCTACCACCGGGAGAACTCGCTCGGCTCCGTCATCGGCATGCGCGGCACGGGTGAAGTCGTCGCGACCACCTACGACCCGCTCGGCGGCATCCGGCTGGCCGGACTCCAGTGGTTCAACCAGAACAACGGACGCTCGATCTCCGGCTACGAGCAGACCCTCGACGGCGGCGGCTCGGCCTCGCCCGACGGCACGTTCCAGAAGGGTGGCGGCCTCGGTGCCGTGGCCCTGGTCGCCCGCGAAGCGCCGGTCGAGATCGGCAACCGTGTGTGGTTCGATGCCGATCAGGACGGCATCCAGGATGCCGACGAGCCCTCGATCGCCGGCGTCACGGTCGAGCTGCGCGACAGCACCGGAAACGTCGTCGCCACCAAGGTCACGGACGAGAACGGCGAGTACTACTTCCGCTCCGACGCCGACGGCTTCGCCACCTCCGGCGACTACACGGTGACGTTCGTCAAGCCCACCTCGGGCAACGTGGATCTGCGTGGACCCAACGCCGCGAGCTTCGGCGACGTGCGCTGGGAAGACGCATCCTTCACGAAGACCGCCCAGGGCGGCGACCGGGCGATCGACTCGAACGCCGACGCATCCGGCAACGCGCCGGTCACGATCGCCGGCGCAGGGTTCAACGACCACACGATCGACGCCGGCTTCGTCGCGAACGTCCCGTTCACGGTGGAGAAGGACATCGACGCCTCGGGAGGCGCTGCCACAGACGGGCAGCAGTTCACGATCGATCTCGCCGCGCGCGACTTCCGCGGCGGATCCCTCTCGCCCCCGCTCACTCAGAACAGCGTGACCCTCGAAGCGGGTGAGGTCTCCGGCGCGTTCACCGTGCCCGTCGGGACCCGCATCAAGCTCTCGGAGAGCGACCCCAAGGTGAAGTCCTACGTCGTGTCGGGCGCCGGTGCAGCGGATGCCGACGGCTACCACGCGCTGACCGGGACGGGTACGACGCTCGCCCTCGTCGTGACGAACACCCTGTTCGCCCCGGGCACGATCACGGTGACCAAGGACGTCACCGGCGACTTCAGCCTCGCCTCGGACCAGCTGGCGGACGCGGTCTTCACCGTCGCGTACACCTCGGCCGCAGGCAGCGGCACGCTCGAGCTGAAGAGCGCCGACTGGAAGGCGACGAGCATTCCGTTGCCCTACGGCACCGTCGTGACCTTGAGCGAGCCCACCATCACGGGCGTCGACCCGAGCGTCGCCTTCGCTACGCCCGTGTGGAGCTCCGGCGACAACGGCGACGGCACGGCCACCGTGACCGTCGGCGACGGCACCGATACCGCGCTCACGCTCACCAACCCCTCGACGCTGTTGACCGGGAGCTTCTCGATCACCAAGGACGTCACCGGGCCCGGCGCATCCCGGGTGCCCGCGACGACGGCCTTCGTCGCGGAGTACTCCGTCGACGGCGGCACGACGTGGACCGACCTCGCCGAGGTCGTCGACGGCGAGACCGTCGCGGGACCCGCGGCGCTGCCCACCGGATCCTCGGTCCTGGTGCGCGAGAAGGCAGCGCCGACCCTGCCCGATGTGGCCTGGGGTCAGGTCGCCTTCTCCGGAACCGGCGTCGTCGACAACGGCGACGGGACCGCGACGATCACCATCGGCAACGGCACGACCGTGCAGGTGACGATGCAGAACCCGACGACGCCGTTGAACGGCCAGTTCTCGGTGACGAAGGACGTGACGGGACCGGCCGAGACGCTTCTGGATGCGGACACGACCTTCGACGTCGACTACGTCTGGTCGGGCGGCAACGGCACCCTCACCGTGCGCAACGGCGAGACGGCCACGTCACCCTCGTTCCCGACGGGCACGGTCGTGACCGTGACCGAGGTCGCGCCGACCGACGGACTTCCCGCAGGCGCCGACTGGGGCACTCCCGCGCTCACGATCGACGGAACCCCGGCGGCGAACGGGTCGACCATCACGATCGGCGACGCCACGACGATCGCCGTCGTGGTCGATAACCCGACGACCGTGACCCCCACCGTCGAGATCCGCAAGGGCGACGGCGACGAGGCGACGAGCACCATCGTGCACGAGGCGGACACCGTCGCAGACGGCCAGGCCTACGGGCCGGACGAGTCGCGCAGCGTCGTGTTCCGTGTCGTGAACACGGGCCCCGAGCCGCTGCGCAAGGTGGCCATCACCGACGCCACGGTCGCCGGAGGCGCGGTGACGCAGCTGAGCTTCGCCTTCCCCGACGGATCGACGACGGCGGCGGACTACGACGCCGCCACGGGCGTCTGGACGGCCGAGTGGGCGAACACGTTCGCTCCCGGCACCACCGAGTGGGCCGTCGGCGATGTCATCGTCGGCACCGCCCAGCTCACGCCCCGCGTCGGCGACGGTGCGCACCAGGACGTCGCGACAGTAACGGCAGAGGGTGCGCTCTCCGGCCAGCCCGTCGGCGACGAGAACGGCTACAACGCCTTCACGGGTGCGATCCAGGTGATCAAGTACGACGGCAACCTGCCCGACCCGGTCGTGAAGGACGCGACCGGCGGCTGGACCACTCCCGCGAAGCCGCTGCTCTCGCCCGCGCAGGACGCGAACACCCAGGACACCGCCGTGACCTACCCGGTGCTCACGCCGCAGAAGGTCCGGTGGGTGGTCACCAACACGGGCGACACCTGGCTCACCGATCTCTCATTGGTCGATCTCACCCAGAACGGCCCCGCGGTGGGTGACGACTGGACGGCAGACCTGTCCGCCTTCGGCGGGCCCGCGGACTACTCGTTCACCGCGAACGGCAACTGGCAGGGACTCCTGCCGCCCGGAGCCTCGTTCTTCGCCGAGGGGACGCTCACGCTGCCCGCATCGACGACGCACGCCGACGAGGTGACCGTGGTGGGAACGGTCGTCGTGCCCGAGACGGATGCGGACGGCAAGCCGACCGATCAGCCCGCCACCTCCGGCGGCACGCCGGTCACGGCCAAGCACGACGACGGCACCCCCTACACCGTGACCGACGAGGACCCCTTCCACGCCGAGACCGGTGTGGGACCTATCGTCGACATCCAGAAGGGCGACGGCTCGGGGACGACCATCGACAACGAAGCCGACACGATGGCGGACGGCGAGGCGTACACACCCGGTGAGACGCGCACGATCGTCTTCCGCTCCACCAACACCGGCGACGAGCCCCTCGTGTCGGTCGAGCTCGGCGACGTGACGATCGCCGGCGGCGCCGTGGTCTCGATGAGCTGGACCCTGCCCGACGGCACAGCGCTGCCGGCGACGCAGGACGCCGCCACCGGCGCGTGGACGGCGTCATGGCCCGGTCCCTGGCAGCCCGGCGACGTGATCACCGGCACGGCATCGCTCACCCTGGGGGCAGCCTCCGAGGCGCACGTCGACCGTGCGAGCGTCGACGCGGTCGGTCAGCTCTCCGGCATCCCGGTCACGGACTCGAACGACTACAACGCGTTCACGGGTGCGATCCAGGTGATCAAGTACGACGGCAACCTCGCCGACCCGGCCATCACCGACGAGACGGGAGCGTGGGTCACGCCCGCCAAGCCGCTCGCGGACGCCGCGCAGGACGCGAACGACGCCGATCACGCCGTGGAGTATCCGGTGGGAGTGGCTCAGCCCGTGCGCTGGGTGGTCACGAACGCCGGGACGACGTGGATGACCGACATCACGCTGACGGACACGACGGATGCGGGTCCCGCCATCGGTGCCGACTGGACGGCCGACCTGTCGGCGTTCGGTGGGCCCGCGGACTACTCCTTCGCCGAGAGCGGACCCTGGGACGGCCTCCTGCCGCCCGGTGCGTCGTTCTTCGCGCAGGGGACGCTGACGCTGGCGGCCGCCGCATCGCACGCCGACACGGTCGATGTGACGGGAACCGTCGTGGTGCCCGCGGTCGGAGCCGACGGCGTGACCCCGAACGGCGAGCCGTTGCTCGTCGACGGCGACGCCGTGCGCGCCACCGTGCCCAGCCCCGACGACCCGTCGGTGCGCGTTCCCTTCGTCCTCTCCGACGACGACCCGTTCCACGCCCGTACGGGCGTCGGCCCCTACGTCGACATCGAGAAGGGCGACGGCGAGGGCACGACGATCGCGAACGACGCCGACACGATGGGCGACGGTCAGAACTACGCGAACGGCGAGACCCGCACGATCGTGCTGACCGTCACCAACACGGGCGACGAGGACCTGCACCGTGTGGTGCTGAGCGACGAGAACCTCTCGGGCGCCTCCATCCAGTCGCTGGTGTGGACGCTTCCCGACGGCTCGGCGCTGCCGGCGACGCAGCAGGGCTCCGGCTGGAGCGCCCGCTGGGAGCAGACGTTCTCGGGCGACGCGGTCTGGCGTCCGGGTGAGGTCATCACGGGCTCCGCGACCCTCACGCTCGACGGGGGACAGCCTCATGTCGACCGTGCGGTGGTCGATGCCGAGGGTGTCGCCAGCGGCATCCCGGTCACGGATCGAGACGACTACAACGCGTTCACGTCCGGCATCCAGGTGATCAAGTACGACGGCGATAAGGCCGATCCGGCGGTGAAGGATGCTTCGGGAGGCTGGGTCGTGCCCACCAAGCCGCTCGTCGACGCCGCTCAGGACGCCAACGACCGTGACCACGCCGTGAAGTACGAGGCGGGCAGCACCCACACGGTGCGCTGGGTCGTCACGAACACCGGCTCGACGTGGCTGACGGCGATCGACCTGACCGACGCCACGGCGAACGGTCCCGACGTGGAACGCTGGAGCGCCGACCTGTCGGCGTTCGGGGGACCCGCGGCGTACGACTTCGTCGCGAGCGGAACGTGGCACGGGATGATCCCGCCCGGGGCGTCCTTCTTCGCCGAGGGCACCCTGCGCCTCGGTGAGGGGGTCAGCCACGCGGACACCGTGAGCGTCGGCGGCACTCCCGTCGTGCCGGCCACCGACAGCAACGGTGTGCCGACCGGGCAGCCGCAGGTCGACGGGTCGGGTACGCCCGTCCCCGTGACCGACCGATCGGGAGCCCCCGTGCGACTGACCGACAGCGATCCCTTCCACGCCTATGCGCCGGGAGCGCTGGCGGTGACCGGAATCACCCTGTCGATCACCGGTGCGGTGCTGGCGGCACTCCTGCTGCTGACCATCGGACTCATGGCCGTGGTCGTCGCCCGAGGACGACGCCGGGCCCGAGCCTGACCCGCGTCGCCACCCCGCCGAGCGCGGGGTGGCGACGCCAGCCGACATGTCGCATCCGGTGAGCGCACGCCCGCCCCTGTCCGCTGACGTGGACGGGGGCATCGGCGTGCGCCCGGAAGCCGCATCCGATCGGCTCCGTTGCCGCGCCGTAAGGTGGAAGCGGCGGCGAGACGTTCGATACCCGGGCCCACCGCCGGAGACGACCCGATGAGCCTGTCCGCTGTGCCGCGTGCCGGCGTCGGCGTCCTCGCGCGATCCCGCCTGGTGACCGCGCTCGATGACGCGGCGCCGCTGGTGGTCCTGCACGCGCCCATGGGGTACGGCAAGACCGTCGCGATGGCGCAGTGGGCGCGCAGCACCGACCGGCGCGGCGTCTGGATGCGGGTGCGCGACGGCGGCGGCGAACCGCGCCCCTTCGTGCAGCAGCTCGCCGCCCAGCTCGCGGACGCGGGTCTGCTGGACGAGGGCGATCCGCTGCGTACCGCGGCGGAGACGCTCGCCGTCGACGACGATCCGTGGGGGCTGCTCGCCCGGGGCCTGCGGCGCCAGAGGGGGCCCATCGCCATCGCGCTCGACGACGGCGATCGACTGTCGGAGGCCACGGTGCGGGGACTCATCGAGGTCCTCGCCGACGTGCCCGAGCTCCTCGTGCGGGTCGCCGTGCGCCGTGCCTCCCTTTTCACCGAGCCGAGCCTCGCGGTCCTCGTCGACGCGGTCATCGTGGGCAGGGAGGAGCTCGCGCTCACCGCATCCGAGGCGCTGGAGCTCACCGCCGACCCCTCGACCGCCGACGAGATCGTCGCCGCCGGCGGCGTTCCCGCCCTCGCCCGGATGCTGGCGCTCGGCGATGTCGGCGCCGGGACGGGCGCGAACGTGGAGCAGGCGGCCCGCTCGCTGCTGCGGCTGCGCGGCGGAGCGTGGGACGACGCCTTCGTGAGGTTCCTCGAGACGGTGGCCATCGCCGACGCGCTCGATGTGCGTCTGGCCGAGGCGATCTCCGGCCGATCCGATGCGCTGCGGTTGCTCGAGACAGCGGAGGCGGAGGGGCTTGGCTCCTGGGAGACGCCGGGACTGCGTGACTCCTCGGCCGTGTTCGTCTTCTCCCCGTTCCTGCGCCTGGCCGCGGAGGAGAGCCTGCGGCGCGAGCGGTCGCGGCCCGAGGTGCGCGAGATCGTGCGCCGTGTCGCGCGCTGGGAGCTCGAGCGGGGCCTCGCGTTCTCGGCGTTGCGGCGGGCGGTGGAGATCGATGACGCCGCCCTCATCGACGACGTCATCCGCCGCCACTGGAACGAGCTGGTCACCTACCGCGGCCGTCTGACCGAGCTGTTCGCCCACGTGCCGCTGCTGTCGCTGCGCACTCGGCCGCTGGTCGCGATGGTGCTCGCGATCGTCGCCAACGCCAGCGGCACTCAGCGCCTGCGCGCCCTCGAGTACTTCGGTCTGGCGGTGTACGGCGCCCGGATGCAGCGGGCCACGGCACCGCCCGCCGACCGCGTGCTGCTCCGGGCGATCGAGACGACCTCCTATCGCGTGTCCGGTCGCTCCGGAGCGACAGCCGCGGCGCGAGACGGCTACCGCGCACTGCAGGAGATGGATGCGGCCGAGCGGGACCGGCTCGGGCGCAACGAGCCGACCGTGTACAACCAGATCGGCACGTCACTGTTCTACGGCGGGTTCACCGCCGAGGCCCTCGACTGCTTCCGCCGCTCGACGGCGGTCAGCGACACGAAGGGACTGTTCGCGGGACTTCAGGGCCTCGCCCTCGCCGCGGGCACGCTCGCCGTCGCCGGCGAGGTCGAGGATGCGCGCGAGGTCATCGAGGAGGCGCTCTCGCGGGCCTGGCCCGAACGCTGGATCGACGGCTACCCCGGGAGCTTCCTCCAGCTGGCGCGTGGCTTCTCGGCCCTCGAGGACGGCGACCCGGACGCGGCGGATGCCGCGATCCGCATCCTCGATCCGCATCGCGCGACGATCGAGCACTGGCCGCTGCTGACGCACGTCGACGTTCTCATCGCTCTCGCGCGCGGGCGGGTCGGCGCAGCGCACGCCCTGTTGTCGAACGCGCTGCGCACCCAGCAGGCGCGTCACGCGACGAGTGAGCTGACGCTCAGCAGGCTCCGCCACACGCGCGCTCTCGTGCTGCTCGCGGCGGGGGACGCCGCCGGGGCGGAACGGGTCGTGACGAAGGAGAAGGAGCCCATGCGCCGCGGCGTGAGCCTCGGGCGCATCGCGCTCGCGGCCGGCGACGTGGAGGGAGCCGTGCGCGTGCTGCAGGCCTCGGCGGGCATGGCGGCATCCCCGCGCATCGAGACCGAGCACCTCGCGCTCACCGTCGGGGCGCTCGCTCTGGCGGGCGCGGACCTGGACGGAGCCAGGCGGATGCTGGGGCGTCTGAGCGCGGTGCTCGATCAGCGGGGGCTGTTCGTTCCGCTGGCGATGGTGCCGACGAACGCTCTCGAGGCCATGGCCGAGATCGCGGTCGACCCGCACGCGAGGGAGCTGATCGCGCGTGCGTTGCGGATCGGCATGATCCCGGCGACCCGCCGCCGCGTGCAGCTGACTCCTCGTGAGATCGCGGTGGCCGACGAATTGACGCGCAGCGAGACGGTCGCAGAGATCGCGGCCGCGCTCGTCGTCTCGCCGAACACCGTGAAGTCGCAGCTGCGCAGTCTCTACCGCAAGCTCGGCGTCAGCTCGCGCGCCGATGCTCTTCGGGCACTCGCGGCGCTGGATCTTCTGGGTTCCCAGCACTGACGGGGCGCCGCGCGTAGGGCGCGACCAGTCGCAGCAGCACCAGCGCGAGCAGTGCCACCGCCGCCGCCGTGACGTACAGCGCGACGTAGTTGCCGCCGCGGCCGCCGAGCGCGTCGCCGCCGGTGGCGAGCAGCGCGGCGGCCGCGAGGGGCCCGACGACCTGGGGGATGGTCTCGGTGGCGTTGAGGATCCCGAGGTAGGCGCCGGTGCGTTCGGCGGGGATCGTGCGCAGCGCGAGCGCGAAGTCGACGGCGAAGAAGGTGCCCATGGCGAGGCCGCCCACGACCGCACTCGTCCACAGCTGGAGCGGATCCGCGGCGAATGCGCGCAGGAGCGATGCCGCGATGAGACCGACGATGGCGGCCGCGAGGAACGGCCGGTAGTCGCCTCGGCGACCGGCGAGCAGTCCCATCGTGACGGCGGCGATGACGATGGCGCCGCCGCCGAGCACGGTGGACAGCGAGGTGACGCTCGTCGCCGATGCCTGATCGCGCAGCATGCGATCCATGACGAAATACAGGGTGAAGGCGGTGGTCAGCGAGAACGCCGACTGCAGCAGGAGCCGCTGCACCCACACGAGGGCGAAGCCGGGGGCGATGGCGAAGCGGGACGGTCGCGGCGAGGGCGCGGGTGCCGGGGCGGATGTGACGGCTCTGTCCGGCACGAACAGCACGCACAGCACGACCGCGATCACCGCAGCCGCGGGCATGATGGCCGAGGCGAGCACCAGCTGGGTGGGGAGGGTCGCCGCGATGACGAGCGGGGGAACGGTGCCGAGGAAAGCAGCAGCGGCGAAGATCCCGGATGCCGCCGCGCGCCACCTCTCCTGCACCGTATCGGCGAGTTGCGCTGCCGCGGTGGCCAGCACCGCGTTGTAACAGATCTGCATCCCGATCCACGCGAGAACCAGGGTGAACACGTCGCTCGCACTCAGCAGCCACCACGTCGCCAGCGGGCCGCTGAACGCGCCGGCCAGCATCCAGGGACGGCGTCTGCCCCACCCGGAGCGCGTGCGGTCGGAGAGGAACCCGACGAGCGGGTTCGCCACGATCGCGGCGACGGCACCCGCGGCGATCACCATCGCGAGCGTCCCCGCGCGGTCGGCCGCGGGGACGAAGGCCGCCACCCGCACCGGAAGCCCGACGACCGCGGGGGCGGTCAGTGCCCCGAGGGCTGCGAGATTGACGGCGGCCAGGAACGGGACGGTGCGCAACCCGCGGACGGGGGTCGCTGCATCGGGTATCACAGCCTTACGTTACGGAATGTCGGCGACCTCGGCTCACGCCGTGCGCCGTTCTGTGGACGAAGAGTCCACGGCGACCGTCTCACCCGGGGTCGGCAGCGCGCTCGGCCCGCCAGGCGGGCAGATAGCACAGCGCGCCGAGAACGCTGAAGGCGCCGGCGACGGCGAAGGCGATGCCCGTACCCGTGTGCTCGGCCAGCGCCGTCAAGGCGATGAGGCCCGCGCTGTAGACGCCACCGGAGACCATGGCGTTGGCGGAGAGCACGCTGGCACGCGTGCCGGCGTCGGCCTGCCGGTGCAGCAGCGTGTTGTGCATGGGTCCGGCGGCGCCGTGGGACAGGTACGCGGCACCGTACGCGGCGAGCAGACCCACGGGCCCCGCGACGATCCCCATCACGACGACGAACGCGCCGTTCAGGATGCGGGCGAGCGCCGCCGTGACAGCCACGCCCCATCGCCGCGCCGCCCGCCCCGCGAGGAGCGAGCCCAGGGCGAAGAGCCCCCAGGCGGCGGCGGACGCCGGCCCGAACAGAGCGCCCGCCACGTCCTCACCGCCGGCGAGCTCCGCCAGCCGCACCGGTGTGAGGGTCTCGAAGGCGACCAAGGCCACGGCCCAGAAGACCTCCACGGCCAACAGCGCCCGCAGGATCGGGGAGCGGCGGAACAGGCGCAGCGCTCCCCGCAGTCCGGAAGACGAGGCGCCGGCGCCTCGCAGCCTCGGGCGGGGACGGGCCGGCTCCACGACGAGGATCGCCGTGACGACCACCCCCACGGCGGACAGGGCGAGACTCACGAGGAAGGGCAGAACGAGCGCCGACAGGCCGGGGAGGGGCGCCCATGCGACGAGCAGGCCGCCCCCGAGCGCTCCGGCCGCGATCGAGACGCCGAGCACCGTGGCCGACCGGGCGAGACCCTGCTCGACAGGGGCGGCGGGATCGTCGGCGTGCGCTGCGTCGACGTACCAGGCCTCGAGCGGGCCGGAGTCGAGGGTGCGGAACACGCCTTGCAGCAGCATGGCGACGGCGAACGCGGCCACGTCCTGTGCGAGCACGAACAGCACGGTCGACGCGAGACCGATGAGGGCCGCGATCAGCAGCACCGGTCGGCGCCCGAGCGCGTCGGCGAGCCCGCCGGTCGGCAGCTCCAGCAGGAGGGCGACGACGCCCTGCACCGAAAGGATGGCACCGACCTCGACGAGACTGAGACCGCGCTCCAGCGGCAGGAGTGCGGTGAGTCCGAAGGTGAATCCGACCGGGAGCCAGCGCAGCGCGGTCAGCCACAGCAATCGGCGCTCGGCACCGGCGGCGTCGATCACGCGTCATCCAGGTCGAGAGGCCTCGCGAACGAGGTGACGTGGATGCGGCGCGCCCGCGGGTCGGCCGCGCCCGCGTCGCGGTAGCGCGCCATGAGATCCGCCAGCTCAGCGGAGAAGGCGGCGGTCTGCTCGGGTGTCACGGTGAGGAAGCCGTCGGACAGACCCAGCACGTCCACCCATTCCGCCGGCCAGTGCTCTGCCGCATCCAGCCAGCGCTCGGCGCCCGTCGCGAACTGACGCACGTAGTCACGACTCAGCCACGCCAGGGCGGTGCGAGCGTCCTCATCGCCGGCGAAGTCGGAATTGACCCATGAGTGACGCTCGCTCGCCGCACGCCACTCGCGGCGACGGCCCTCGCCCTCTCCGGTGTCGGTCACGAGCCCGACCTCGCCGAGAGCGCGCAGGTGGTAGCTCGTGGCGCCCGAGTTGGTGCCCAGGGCGGCGGCGAGCTCGGTCGCGGTGGCGGGGCCGTGGGTGCGCAGTCGGCTCAGGATGCGCGAGCGCAGCGGATGAGCGAGCGCGCGCACGGCGCGGCTGTCGAGGCGGATGGTGCTGTCGCGTCGGGACTCGTCCATGCGGTTACTCTAGGCATGCATAGTTTCTTTGCACAAGTTGTGTGCATGCCCATCCTCGACCGCGATGGCTGGTGGATGCGGGGCGGGGGAGCTCCGCGTGCTAAGCTTCTCGTTTGGTGCCGCATCCCTGCTGATCGGTACCACGAACGTGAGCCCTCCACTGGCGTCTTCTCTTGCGAGAAGCACCCCGGAGCGGGATTCACGAACCTCTCCGTTCGATCAAGAAAGCAGCACTAACGTGACGCGCACTTTCACCCCCAAGGCTGGCGAGATCCAGCGCGAGTGGCTGGTCATCGACGCGACCGACGTCGTCCTCGGACGCCTCGCCTCGCACGCGGCCACCCTTCTCCGCGGCAAGCACAAGCCCACCTTCGCCAACCACGTCGACACCGGTGACTTCGTCATCGTCATCAACGCCGACAAGGTGGCCCTCACCGGGCAGAAGCTCGAGCAGAAGAAGGCGTACCGCCACTCCGGCTACCCGGGCGGCCTCAAGTCCGTCACCTACTCGGAGCTGCTCGAGAAGAACCCCGTCCGCGCAGTGGAGAAGGCCGTCCGCGGCATGCTCCCCAAGAACAGCCTGGGTCGCCAGCAGCTCTCGAAGCTGAAGGTCTACCGCGGTGCGGAGCACCCGCACGCCGCGCAGCAGCCCACGGCTTACGCCTTCGACCAGGTCGCCCAGTAAGCGCCGCTCAGACTAAGGACACTCTCGTGGCGAACACCGAAGAAACCTCCAACTACTCCACCGAGACCCCCACCGACGTCGCAGCCGTCGTCGCCGAGCGCCCCGTGCTCTCGGTCCCCGGCGCAGCCGTCGGCCGTCGCAAGCAGGCCATCGCCCGCGTGCGTCTGGTTCCGGGCTCGGGAACGATCACCATCAACGGCCGCACGTTCGAGGACTACTTCCCGAACAAGCTGCACCAGCAGCTCGTGACCGACCCCTTCACGCTCCTCAACCTCACCGACGCGTACGACGTGATCGCGCGCATCCACGGTGGCGGCCCCTCGGGCCAGGCCGGTGCGCTGCGTCTGGGCATCGCCCGCGCGCTGAATGAGATCGACGTCGAGAACAACCGCCCGACCCTCAAGAAGGCCGGCTTCCTCTCGCGTGACGCTCGTGTGAAGGAGCGCAAGAAGGCTGGTCTCAAGAAGGCCCGCAAGGCTCCTCAGTACTCGAAGCGCTGACACGCCGAATGGCGTTGTTCGGTACGGACGGCGTGCGGGGGCTGGCCAACGGCCCCCTCACTGCCGATCTGGCGCTTTCCCTGGCCCAGGCGACCGCTGTCGTCCTGGGCCAGGGCCGTTCCGCAGAAGCCCGCCGTGCGGCGGGCAAGCGGCCCACCGCGGTCGTCGCACGCGACCCGCGGATCTCGGGAGAGTTCCTGGCGGCTGCCGTCGCCGCGGGCCTCGCCTCCTCGGGTGTCGACGTCCTGGATGCCGGTGTGCTCCCCACGCCCGCGGCCGCCTTCCTCATCGGCGACATCGACGCCGATTTCGGAGTGATGGTCTCGGCATCGCACAACCCCGCTCCCGATAACGGGATCAAGATCTTCGCGCGCGGCGGCGTGAAGCTGCCCGACGCCGTCGAGCAGCGCATCGAGTTCGCCCTCGCGGGCCCCAAGCTCCAGCCCACGGGCGCCGAGGTCGGCCGCATCCGTCGCTTCGCCGACGCCGAGGACCGCTACGTCGTGCACCTGCTGCAGTCGCTGCCGCACCGTCTCGACGGTCTGCACGTGGTGCTGGACTGCGCGCACGGCGCCGCTGCCGGCGTCTCTCCCGAGACGTTCCGCGATGCGGGCGCGCGTGTCACTGTCATCGGTGCCGACCCCGACGGGCTCAACATCAACGACGGTGTCGGCTCGACGCACCTCGACCATCTCACGGCGGAAGTGCTGCGCGCGGGTGCCGATCTCGGCATCGCGCACGACGGCGACGCCGACCGCTGCCTCGCCGTGGATGCGGCCGGGCGCGTCATCGACGGCGACCAGATCATGGCGATCCTGGCCGTATCGATGCGCGATCGCGGTGTGCTGCGCGACGACACCCTCGTCGCCACCGTGATGAGCAACCTCGGGCTTCACCGGGCGATGGCCGCCAACGGCATCCGCGTCCTGCAGACGGCCGTCGGCGACCGATACGTGCTGGAAGAGATGAACGCCGGCGGGTACGCGCTGGGCGGCGAGCAGTCGGGTCATGTGATCATGAGCGACTTCGCGACCACCGGCGACGGACTGCTGACGGGGCTGCACCTGATGTCGGAGATGGCGCGCCAGCAACGCTCGCTCGCCGAGCTCGCCGCCGTGATGACGGTGTTCCCGCAGGTGCTCATCAACGTCAAGGGCGTCGACCGCACCCGGGTCGCCGATCCGGGTGTCGCCGAGGCGGTCGCCGAGGCGGAAGCCGAGCTGGCATCGAGCGGGCGGGTGCTTCTGCGCGCGTCCGGCACGGAACAGCTCGTGCGCGTCATGGTCGAGGCGGAGGACGCCCAGCAGGCTCAGCGCATCGCTGAGCGTCTGGCGGGCGTCGTGCGCGAGCGTCTCGCGCTCTGAGCTCTCAGCCCCGCGGCATGCGGGCGACGAGCTGGGCTCCCGACGGCGTCGGTGAGAGCTCCAGACTCCCGCCGAGTCCCTGGAGCAGGTCGGAGAGGCGGCGCAGCCCGCTGCGGGCGGCCGTCGGATCCACTCCCGCGCCGTCGTCGCGCACCGTGAGCGTGATCTCATCGATGCCGACGTGCAGCACGGTGTCGACCCGTGTGGCGCGGCCGTGGCGCAGAGCATTGGAGACGCCCTCCTCGGCGACCCGCGCCAGGGTGAGGCGTCGGCCGAGATCGAGTGCGGGCTCGGCTCCGGAGGGAATGATCACGAGCGATGCGTCGATCGCCGCCGGGATGCGGGAGGTCAGCGCGCGAAGCGCCGCGACCAGCCCCCGGTCGATGCCCTCCGGATACAGGGCCGCGCTGGCTCCGCGCAGCTCGATCTCGCGCAGTGCGTCCAGCTCGCGGCCGATGTGCTCCGCCCGGGCGCGGGCCGCGTCGTCCAGATCGGCGGCGAGGTCGCGGAGTTCGACCTGCAGCATGACCACGCGACCCTGCAGCGTGGTGTGCAGGGCGTCCGCGAGTTCGCGTCGCATGTGCAGCTCTTCGTCCGCGAGTGCTGCCAGAGCCGTGAGCCCCATCGTGGCCTGTGCCAGGCGCGCGCGTTCCGACTCGCGGGCGCGGCGCCGCGAGCTGACGCTCTGCAGAGCGAACACGAACGTCACCGACATGAGGACGGCGGCGATCACCGATTCCGCGAGAGCCACGTCGTCCGGCGACGAGATGCCCACGAGCAACTGAATACCGGCGCGACATGCCTCGGCGACCACCGAGCAGGACGCGAGGACCGCGAAGCGCACGATTCCGGTGAGCGAGATGAGCTCGGCCGAGACGGCGAGCGCCGTCGCGATGGCCACGCCGATCAGGTTGATCGCCGCGCGCACCAGCAGATCGACGGCGGGTGCGAGGTCGCCGCCGAGCAGGAGGACGGCCTGCAGGCTCGCCGCCAGGGAGAGGGTGCCGCCGAGGGCCAGTGCGACCAGAGAGAACTGCCGCTGGTCGGCGGCGTGATCCATGAGGGCGCTGGGGCCCGGAGGATCTGCGCTCACGCGCTCTCCTCGAGGAAGATACGCACGGCGCTCACGCGCGGGTTGCGCTCCGCGTCCCCGCCGAGCCCGAGTGAGCTGTAGACGGCGTTGACATGGTTGTCGACGGACCGGTCGGCGAGATCCAGCCGCCGGGCGATCGCGGTGTTCGTGAGTCCTTCGGCCAGCAGCGTCAGCACCTCGAACTGACGGGCGCTGAGGGCGGCGAGCCGTCCGCTCGGGCGTGCCCGACGACGCTCGACGAGCTCCCGGTCGAGCACGCTGCGTCCGCTCGCGCTGGCGCGCAGGGCCGAGACCAGCGAGGGCGCCGACAGTGCGGAGGTCTTGGAGAGGTAGCTCCACCGACGGCGCTGCTCCTCGGGCACGTCGAGCAGGGTGTTGAGTCGGTCCACGGCCGACAGCAGCACGATCGACAGCGAGCCCTGACGTTCCTGCAGGCCGCGGCCCACCTCGATTCCGTCGCCGTCGGGGAGGGTGATGTCCAGCAGGGCGACGTCGAGGTCGCGAGGGAAGTCGGCCGCCTCGGCGGCCGAGCTCACGGCGGCGACGAGATCGAAGTCGGGAACCGCCCGAAGGAGTCCGGCGAGCATGTCGCGGTAAAGGGGCTGATCCTCGACGAGGGCGATGCGCAGTCTCGCCACGGTGTTCCTTCGCAAGCAGGAGAGGGTCGGCGCGCCGAGGGTGGGCTTCTGGAGCGCCCCCGTAGCCTATCGGCTCGCCCGGCGGTGCTCAGGCCGTGTGACGGGGTTCACCGGTGGGGCGGGTCAGGCCCATCAGCAGCGACCAGAACGCGAGCGCCGGCAGCTCCCAGGGAACGTCCTCGCCGTCGATGCCGGTGCGCAGCACCACGTCGTCGATCCCCTCGATGCCGACGAGGCGTTTGCTGGCCATGCCCTCGATGAGCGACGCGCCGGCCGCGGCGATCTGCAACCACGTGACGCCCGGGGCCGGCTCCCGCCCGACACGGGCGAGGACTCGCTGGTAGATGTCCGCGATCTCGGCCAGGAACCGGGTCTCGCTCGCTGCGAGCGCGCGGCGCACCTCCGCCTGCTGGTCGAGGGGGAGCGAGCTGACCGACACGGACAGCGCCATGTAGTTCTTCCACTCGGTGGAGGCCATCGTGTCGAGAACGTTCTGCCCGATGGCTCGGCGCACGGACTCCTGCAGGACCCGCTCGATGCCGGCGGGGTCGGGTGCGCCGTGCGGGTCGACCAGGTGGTCGGCGTACTGCTCGAAGACCGCCGTCGCGATCTGGATGGTGGCGGCGGAGTAGCCGATCGGGTGCGGGCCGCGCGGCTCGAGCAGGCGCAGCATGAGTGCGGAGAGCAGCTGGTCCTTCCCGCCGAACGCCGCGAAGGCGGAGCTTCGGGGCACACCGACCCGCCGGATGAGCTCCTCCATGTTCAGCTGGTGCAGTCCCACGCTCACCGCGCCGTCGGCCAGGAGATCCGCCGCCGCATCCAGGACGCGACGACGCAATTCGTCACGGGGGATGCGTCGCGCGCGGCCCGTCTGTGACGAATCGTTATGGACTCTGCGTCCAGAGTCTTGTTGTTCGTCCTGAGTTGGCATATTTTCGTTCCTACCGACGGAAGGTCCTGCTATCGAGATGGCGGCGGCCGCCAATGGGGGGACGTCGGTTCCGTGATCCGCGGGACGGGTGCAGATGGCCCCCCGCGGATCACGGCGGTCAGTCTATGTTCGCCCCCGCTGCGGGGGCTACGGGTCGTCAGCCCCAGGCCATCGCCTCGATGTATCGCAGAAGCACGCCCTCGCGCAGCGCCCAGGGGCTCACCTCGAGCTCGTCGATCTCCAGCGTGCGCATCGCGGTGTGCAGCACCACGGCGCCCGCCACGATCTGGAAGGTGCGATCGGGGGTGATTCCGGGCAGTTCCTGGCGTGCGCTGGCCGGCAGTCGCGCCAGACGGGGGATCCACGAGCCGAGGGCTTGACGCGGCAGCAGCAGCCGTTCGCTCCCGGACCATCCCGGCACGGGGTAGCCGGCGAGTCGGGCGAGCGAGCGGATGGCCTTCGAGGAGCCTGCCACGTGGTCGGGCCGCGGCAGTGCCTGGAAGTCGGCCGCCACGGGGGCGAGCACCTCGGCGGCGTGTGCGCGCAGCCGCTCGAGCGCCTCCTCTCCCGGAGGATCCTCTGGCAGGTATCCCACCGTCATCCGGCCGGCGCCGAGAGGGACGGATGCGGCGAGCTGGGGCAGTTCGTCGGCACCGGCGGCGATCTCCAGCGAGCCGCCACCGATGTCGAGGAGCAGGATCTGACCCGCCGACCAGCCGAGCCAGCGCCGGACCGCGAGGAAGGTGAAGCGCGCCTCGTCCTCGCCGCCGAGGACCTGGAGGGGTTGGCCCAGCGCCTCCTCGATCCTGGCGATCACGAGCTCCCCGTTGGTCGCGTCGCGCACGGCGGAGGTGGCGGTCGCGAGAAGTTCCGCGACCCCCTCGCGCCTGGCCGTCTCGCGCGCCTCGGCGACCGCATCCTCGAGCGCACGGACGCCCTCTTCGCTGATGGCGCCCCCAGGGGTCAGGTAGCGCATGAGGCGCAGGACGGTGCGGTGGCTCGTCGTCGCGAGCGGCCTTCCGCCGGGGTGCGCATCCGCGACGAGCAGATGCACGGTGTTGGAACCGATGTCGAGAACTCCGAGCCGCACCCGATGAGAGTAGCGGCGCCGACCTATCCGCGCGCTGCGAGGGAGAACGCCACGCCGACGCGCCGCCACTACGATGGGCGGGTGCCAGAGGAGACCACCCTGTCGGCGGCGTCAGCCGAGTCCCTGTACCGCGAGATCGAGCGTGCCGACTGGGCGCGACTGGCCCGCGGTATGGACCAGCCGTTGACCGAGGCCGAGGTCGTGCAGCTGCGTGGTCTGGGCGACATGCTCGATGTCACTGAGGTGCGCGAGGTCTACGTGCCGCTGAGCCGGCTGCTCTCGCTGCGGGCATCCGCCACCAAGCGCCTCGGCGCGGAGGAGAGCACCTTCCTCGGCGAGCCCGACGAGACGACGCCGTTCGTGATCGGCGTGGCCGGCTCCGTCGCCGTCGGGAAGTCCACGATCGCCCGACTTCTGCGCGAGCTCGTCAGTCGTTGGCCGGGCACCCCACGCGTCGAGCTGGTCACGACCGACGGCTTCCTCTATCCGAACGCGGAGCTGGAGCGGCGCGGGCTGATGGACCGCAAGGGCTTTCCCGAGTCTTACGACCGCCGGGCGCTGATCGCCTTCCTCACGGCGGTGAAGTCGGGGGCGGCCGAGGTGCAGGCGCCGTACTACTCGCACATGCGGTACGACATCGTCCCCGACGCCCACACGAGCGTGCACCGTCCCGACGTGGTGATCGTCGAGGGCCTGAACGTGCTGCAGCCACCGCCCGTCCCGCACGACGTCGCGGTGAGCGACCTGTTCGACTTCTCGATCTACGTGGATGCGGAACCGGAGCACATCCAGCGCTGGTACACCGATCGGTTCCTGGCGCTGCGGGATGCGGCCTTCAGCAACCCGAGCTCGTTCTTCCGGGTGTTCGCGGACATCTCGGACGAGGACGCACGCGAGCGAGCAGCCTACTACTGGAACAGCATCAACCTGCCGAACCTCCTCGAGAACGTGCTGCCCACCCGTCACCGCGCCTCCCTCGTTCTCCGCAAGGGCGCCTCCCACGCCGTCGAGACGGTGCTCCTGCGCAAGCTCTGACCCGCCCGCCCCGGGTAACCCTCCGGTGCCCGAGTTGCGTCGCAGTTGCGCGGATGCCACACCTTTCCGCATCCGCCACAGTCATTCACTGGTGCGGATGCGGGAAACTGTCGCCCCTGCGAGAGGCACGCGTTCGGCACCACCGGCCCGACACGCGTTCGGCACCACCGGCCCGGCACGCGCGGGCCCCGACTGGGCCCACGGATTGCACGGCCCGGCACCGGGCGGCTTCACGGCTGCGCGCAACTACGATGGAGTCCATGTGTGGAATCGTCGGATATGTCGGCCCTCGGCCGAGCCAGGACATCCTGATCTCGGGCCTGGCCCGTCTCGAGTACCGCGGATACGACTCGGCCGGCATCGCGGTGATCGACGCCGACGGCGGCCTCGGGATGCGCAAGCGCGCCGGCAAACTGAGCGTCCTGCGCGATGACCTCGCTCGTGTCCCGCTCGCGGACGGCACGACGGGGATCGGCCACACGCGGTGGGCCACCCACGGCGGACCGACCGACGCGAACGCGCACCCGCACCTGGCCGACGACGACAAGCTCGCCGTCATCCACAACGGCATCATCGAGAACTTCGCGGCTCTGAAGGCCGAGCTGGTCAGCGAGGGCTACACGTTCCGCAGCGAGACCGACACCGAGGTCGCCGCGGTCCTGATCGGCCGCGAGTACGCCGCATCCGGCGACCTGATCGCCGCCTTCCGCGCGACCGTCGGCCGCTTCGAAGGCGCCTACACGCTGCTGGCGATGCACAAGGACCACCCGGGGCTCGTCGTGGCCGCCCGCCGCAACTCGCCGCTGGTCATCGGCCTGGGCGAGGGGGAGAACTTCCTCGGCTCCGATGTGGCGGCGTTCGTCGAGTACACCCGCAATGCGCTGGCGATCGGCCAGGACGAGATCGTGGCCATCACGCCCGAGGGCGTCGAGGTCACGGACTTCGACGGCAACGTCGTCGAGCCCGAGCCGTTCGAAGTGACGTGGGATGCTGCCGCCGCCGAGAAGGGCGGATGGTCCTCGTTCATGGCGAAGGAGGTCTCGGAGGAGCCCGAGGCCGTCGCCAACACCATCCGCGGACGCATCCGCGACGGCGCGGTCGTCGTTCCCGAGCTCGACGGTCTCGACGAGCTCTTCGCCGACATCGACCGCGTGGTCATCATCGCGGCGGGCACGGCGGCCTACGCCGGTCAGACGGGCAAGTACGCGCTGGAGCTGTGGACCCGCATCCCGGTCGACGTCGAACTCGCCCACGAGTTCCGCTACCGCGACCCGGTGATCGGGCCGCGCACGCTCGTCGTGTCGATCAGCCAGTCGGGCGAGACCATGGACACCCTCATGGCGGTCAAGTACGCCCGCGAGCGCGGCGCACGCACGCTCTCCATCTGCAACACGCAGGGCGCCACCATCCCGCGCGAGTCGGACGCGATCGTCTACACGCACGCCGGACCCGAGGTCGCGGTGGCCTCGACGAAGGCCTTCGTCGCGCAGATCACCGCGATCTACCTGCTCGCGCTGCACATCGCGCGCGTGCGCGGCTCGCTCACAGCCGCCGAGATCGCCGACCACGTGCGCGAGCTCGAGTCGGTGCCCGGCAAGATCAGCACGATCCTCGAGACGCAGCAGGAGCGCATCACGCAGCTCGCGCACTGGATGGCCGACACCCGTTCGGTGCTGTTCCTCGGCCGTCACGTCGGTTACCCGATCGCGCTGGAGGGCGCCCTCAAGCTCAAGGAGATCTCCTACATCCACGCCGAGGGCTTCGCCGCGGGCGAGCTCAAGCACGGGCCCATCGCGCTGATCGAGCCCGGTCAGCCGGTGTTCGTGATCGTGCCGTCGCCGCGGGAGTCCTCGGTGCTGCACGACAAGGTGGTCTCCAACATCCAGGAGATCCGCGCGCGCGGCGCCCGCGTCATCGTGATCGCGGAGGAGGGCGACGCGAGCGTGCTGCCGTTCTCCGACGAGGTGCTGCACATCCCGCTCGCGGGTCCGCTGTTCGAGGCGCTGCTCGCGGTCGTGCCGCTGCACATCTTCGCGATGGGTCTCGCCACGGCCAAGGGCCTGGATGTGGACCAGCCGCGCAACCTGGCCAAGTCGGTCACGGTCGAGTAAGAGCCACACTTCTGCGCAAGCGCGCCTGTGATGAACAGGCGCGCTTGCGTGTTCCTGTGGCGGTTGCGCACGGGCGACGCAACTCGGGCATCCGGGGGCGCGGATAGGGTGGCGGATGCGGCGAGCGGCCGCATCCGGGAGGGCACATGATCGTCGGAATCGGCGTCGACCTGGTCGACGTGCCGCGGTTCGAGCGCACGCTCGCGCGCACGCCGGGCCTGCTGACCCGCCTGTTCTCCCCGGCGGAGCGCGTGCTGAAGCCGCGCTCGCTGGCTGCGCGCTACGCCGCCAAGGAGGCGCTGATCAAGGCGCTCGGCGGTTCGGACGGCGTGCACTGGGTCGAGATCGAGGTGGCCTCGGAGCCGTCGGGGCGACCGGTCTTCGCGCTGACCGGCTCCACGGCCGAGGTCGTCGCGGCACGCGGTGTCGTGGCGCTGCACCTCTCGATGAGTCACGACGCGGGCCTCGCCACGGCGTATGTCGTCGCCGAGGCGGCACCGGAATGATCGCGCGCGTCGCCGTCTACACCGGCTCGGCCCTCGGCGCTTCGCCGGCCTACGCCGAGGCCGCCGCCGCAGTGGGCCGGGCTCTCGCTACGGCCGGCCTCGGGCTCGTGTACGGCGGTGGGCGTGCCGGACTCATGGGCGTCGTGGCGGCTGCCGCCCTCGCCGCCGGGGGTGAGGTGCATGGAGTGATCCCGCAGGCCCTGGTGGATGCGGAACTCGCCCACCCCGGCCTCACGCGGCTCGAGATCGTGGCCGACATGCACGAGCGCAAGATGCGGATGGCAGAGCTCGCCGACGCGTTCGTGGCCCTCCCCGGCGGGGCGGGAACGCTCGAGGAGCTCTTCGAAGCGTGGACCTGGCTGCAGCTGGGCCTGCACCGCAAGCCCGTCTCGCTCTACGACGTCGACGGCTACTGGGCGCCCCTGGGCGCGATGCTGGACGGCATGGTCGACGCCGGCTTCCTGACCGCCGACTTCCGCGACACCCTCGGTGTCGCCGCCGACCCGGAGGAGCTGCTCGCGGGATTCGCGGCCTGGGAGCCGCCCGCCGCCAAGTGGCGGCGCTGAGCGCCCTGCGTCACCCGGTACCGTGGATGCGGCGACGGGAGGTCCCATGAGTACGCTGCCGGCCGGGGTCATGCGAGAAGCGATCATCGATGTCGAAGCGATCGCCGACAACGTGCGCCATCTTCGGCGATTGACGGGCGTCGAGGTCATCGCCGTCGTCAAGGCCGACGGGTACGGACACGGAGCCGCGCGCTCCGCCGCGGCGGCGCTCGCCGGCGGTGCGACGCGGATCGGCGTCGCCGACGTCGCCGAGGCGCTGGCCCTGCGGCGCGCCGGGATCGATGCGCCCATCCTCGCCTGGTTGCATGCCCCCGGCGCCTCCTTCGGTGAGGCGGTCGAGCGCGGCATCGAGCTGGGCGTGTCGAACATGGACCAGCTGAGCGCCGCGGCCGCCGCCGGAAGCGGCGATCGCCCCGCCGTGCTGCACCTCAAGCTCGAGACCGGGCTGGGGCGCAACGGCGCCTCACCCGCCGACTACGCGGCACTGTTCGCGGAGGCCGCTCGCTGGGAGCGGCTGGGCCGGGTACGTGTGATCGGCATCTTCAGCCACCTCTCCAACGCCTCCGCCCAGGACGACCTGGCGGCGCTCGCGCGCTTCGAGGATGCGGTCGCTGCCGCATCCGTCGCGGGGCTGACGCCTCGCCTGCATCACATCGCGGCGACGCACGCCGCCCTGGCGCTGCCGCAGACCCGCCTGAACTGCGTGCGCATCGGGATCGGTATCTACGGCCTGTCGCCCTTCGAAGACCGTTCGTCCGCGGATCTGGGCCTGCGCCCGGCGATGACGCTGCGCGCCGCCGTCGCCGCCGTCAGGCGTGTCGGTGCGGGGCAGGGCGTCTCGTACGGATACGACTACCGCACCGAGGCCGACACGACGCTGGCGCTCGTGCCCCTGGGCTACGCCGACGGCGTGCCGCGGCAGGCATCCGGCGCGGGTCCCGTGCGCATCGCGGGCCGGCGCCACCGCGTGGCCGGACGCATCGCGATGGACCAGTTCGTCGTCGACGTGGGCGATGCCGAGGTGCGCCTGGGCGACGAGGTCGTGCTCTTCGGCGACCCGACCCTCGGCGCGCCCTCGGCGACCGACTGGGCGGATGCGGCGGGCACCATCAACTACGAGATCGTCACACGGATCGGTGCACGTGTGCCCCGGCGCCACATCGAGCGATGAGCGGGCATGAATCCGGCACCCCCGGTGTTCCAGACGACATGACGGACGAGGTCGGTGAGCGCACGATGGACGAGTTGCTCGGCGAACGGGAGATCGTCTCGCCGCAGGCGATGGAGCAGCTGGGGCGGGAGATCGGCGAGCGTCTGCGCGCGGGCGACGTCGTCGTGCTGACGGGGGCGCTCGGCGCGGGCAAGACGACCCTGACGCGCGGGATCGCCGCGGGGCTCGGCGTGCGCGGTCCGATCCAGAGCCCCACCTTCGTGATCGCACGCACGCATCCCTCGCTCACCGGCGGAGCGCCGCTGGTCCACGTGGACGCCTACCGCTTGGGATCGGCGGCGGAGCTCGACGACCTCGACATCGATCTGCCGGGCTCGGTCGTGGTCGTGGAGTGGGGTCACGGGCTCATCGAGGCGATCGCGGACTCCTGGTGGGAGGTCGAGCTCGACCGCGAGTGGGATGGTCGCGGCGTCGACAGCGCCTGCGGCACGTATCAGCGGCACAACGACGACCTCGATGCCGAGACGCCGCGTCTGGTGACGATCACGCACCACACCCTCTGAGGGCCGACGCGCTGCCCCATTACCCTGGAGAGGTGTTCCTCGGCATCGACACCTCGCTCGGAACGGCGCTGGCCGTCATCGACCCCGACGGCGTCGTGCGCGCCGACGTCTCCAGCGACAACCCTCTGGGCCACGCCGAGGTCATCGGCGACCTGCTTCTCACCGTGACCCAGGCTGCCGCGACGACGGCTGCGCACGGCTCGGGGCTGGGAGCCGACGACGACGCCCGCATCACGCACGTCGTCGCGGGCATGGGTCCTGGCCCCTTCACGGGATTGCGGATCGGCATCGCCGCCGCGCGCGCCTTCGCGCTCGCCCGGGGCGTGCCCGTGGTGCCCGTCGCGAGCCACGACGCCGTCGCGCTCGGTGTGCTGCTCGCCTCGACGATGGAGGATGCGGACGCCGGCACGTTCGCCGTCGTCACCGACGCGCGGCGTCGCGAGTTCGCCTACACGGTCTACCGCGGCCTCGACGACGACGGCCTGCCCGAGCGGGTCACCGGTCCCGCCTTGAGCCCGCGCGACGAGCTGGATGACCGGCTCGCGGCGCTCGGCGCTGCGCGCATGGACGCGAGTGCGATCCCCGCCACGGTGCTCGCGCTGTGCGGAGCGCGCGCGGTGGCGGCAGGCCGCTCGATCGCCGCGGATGAGCCGCTGTACCTGCGTTCCCCCGACGTCACGAGCCCGCACGCGCCCAAGCGGGTGGGGTCGTGATCCGCCCGGCGATGCCGGCCGATCTCGACGCGATCATGCGCCTGGAGCGGGCGAGCTTTCCGACGGATGCGTGGAGCGATGCCATGATGCGCGAGGAGCTCGCCTCGCCCCACGGGCACTACGTCGTGCTGGAGGAGGGCGGCCGGCTGATCGGCTACGCGGGCCTGCGTGCGCCGGCCGGAGCGCGCGACGGCGACATCCAGACGATCGCCCTGGACGAGACGGCGCGGGGGCGGGGCTTCGGACGGGCGCTGCTGCGCACGCTGTTGGCGAAGGCCGACGAACGAGGCGTCCGTGAGGTGTTCCTCGAGGTGCGCGACGACAACCCCGTCGCTCGGGGACTGTATGCCTCGGAGGGCTTCGTCGAGGCAGGCCGGCGCCCCCGCTACTACCAGCCCGACGACGTCGACGCGATCGTCATGCGCCTTGACGTGCCGGCGTGGGCGGCGGCCCGCGGTGAGGATGCGGCGGCATCCGGTGTGAACGGAGGATGGTGCTCGTGAGCGGACCACTCGTGCTCGGCATCGAGACAAGTTGCGACGAGACCGGTATCGGCATCGTCCGAGGTCGTGAGCTGCTGACCAACACGATCGCCAGCTCCATGGACGAGCACGCCCGTTACGGCGGGGTCGTCCCCGAGGTCGCCGCGCGCGCTCACCTGGAGGCGCTGCAGCCCGCGATCCACGCCGCGCTCGCCGAGGCGGGAGTCGGCCTCCACGACCTGGATGCGGTCGCCGTCACCTCCGGGCCAGGACTCGCGGGCGCCCTCATGGTGGGTGTGGGGGCGGCGAAGGCGCTCGCTGTGGGGCTCGGCAAGCCGCTGTACGCCGTCAACCACCTCGTCGGGCACATCGCCGCCGACATCCTCGATGCGGATGCGGCACCCCTCGAGTATCCGACGGTGGCCCTGCTCGTCAGCGGCGGGCACACCTCCCTGCTGCTCGTGCGCGACCTCACGAGCGATGTGGAGCTGCTCGGCGAGACGGTGGACGACGCCGCGGGGGAGGCGTTCGACAAGGTCGCTCGCATCCTGGGCCTGCCCTACCCGGGAGGTCCGCAGATCGACCGCGCCGCCGCCGAGGGCGATCCCACCGCCATCCGCTTCCCGCGCGGGCTCTCCCGCGCGTCCGACATGGCGGAGCACCGCTACGACTTCTCGTTCTCGGGTCTGAAGACGGCCGTGGCGCGCTACCTCGAGCAGACGCCGGACGCCTCTGTGCCCGACGTCGCCGCATCCTTCCGCGAGGCGGTCGTGGACGTGCTCGTGACCAAGGCGCTGGATGCGTGCGAACGCTACGACGTGCCGCGCCTGCTGCTGGGCGGCGGCGTCATCGCCAACCGCAGGCTGCGCGACGTGGCTGTGGAGCGCGGCACGGCGGCCGGCGTCGCGGTCCGCATCCCGCCGCTGAGTCTGTGCACCGACAACGGGGCGATGATCGCGGCCCTGGCCGCCGAGCTCATCTCTGCGGGGCGCGCTCCCTCGACGCTGCGCTTCGGCGCCGATTCCACGCTGCCGGTCACCGAGATCCAGGTCGCGGAGCAGCGGTGAGTCACGAGCGGGAAGGAGACGCGCCGGAAGAGCCGGCGTCGATGACATCGGCGTTCGGGCCGGACGACGCGGCCGCGCAGCCGCTGCTGGCCGCGGCCCTGGATCCCTCGCCGGAGAAGAGCCCCGTCGACGACCGGCCGGTCCTCGCCCGCGTCGAGTCGCCCTCGGACGACGTCGTCGTCCCGACGCAGGCCGCCGCGCTGCCCGGCACCCATCGCGGTGGATTCACCCGCCCGCCGACCGCGCCCGTCGACGTGCAGGAGCAGGTCGCCGAGCACGAGGAGCCCCTCGCGACGACCGCGACCCTGCCCACGACGGATGCGGGCGCGCCCGCCAACTTCGCGACCCTCTCGCTCGGGTTCGCGGTGGTGGCCCTCATCGTCGCCATCGTGGTCGGCTGGGGGTTCCCGATCGGGGTAGGGGCGGTCGTCCTGGGGCTTATGTCGCTGCGCGGGAGGGTGGAGAGCCGCCCGATCGCGGCGTGGGGCGTGGCCCTCGGCGCCCTCTCGTTGGTCTACAGCGCGGGATGGCTCGTGTACGCCGGTATTCGGTCGGGCTGGCTCGGCTGACGTTTCTCCCCTCCGAGCGTGCCGTGTGGGCCGGCTGCGCTTGATAGGTTCGCAAGCATGGGGATCGAGTGGGGACGAATCAGCCCTGTCATCGTGGTCACTGCCGGGATTCTGGCCTGCATGCTGGTGCCGAGCGTCGTGTTCATCGCCGTGTCGGCGTTTCTCGACGACAACGCGCTGCTGGGGGCGGCGGCGGTCGTTGCGGCAGGCGGGATCGTGATCGGAGCCGCCGCGGCATTCGTGTGCGCGGGGGCGATGTTCCGACGACGCAGGGCCGTCGGCGAGGGCTGATCAGACGCGATCCGCCAGGATCGCCGTCCGTTTGTCGCCGATCCGCGTCAACAGCAGCGTGGCCGAGGCATCGCCCTTGAGCTTGAGCCGGGTGCGCAGCTGGGCCGGGTCCACGTCGACGCCGCGCTTCTTGATCTCGAGCGTGCCGATGCCGCGTTCGCGCAGAGCCCTGGCGAGCTTCTTCTCGTCGGCGGGGAGCTGCTCGCGCACGCGGAAGCTCTGCACGAAAGGGCTCGTGACCGGCTCGTCCGAGGTGAGGTACGCGATGCGTTCGTCGAGCGTACCCGCATCCAGCGATCGCGCCACGTCTCCGATCAATCGGGCCCGGATGACGGCGCCGTCGGGTTCGTGCAGGAACGCGCCGAGCGGGCGGGGGGCGACATCCTCCGCGTCTCGGGCGGAGGTGAGCTCGTGCACCTCGTCGCCGCGGACGACGAGCGCCGCGCGCCGTACCCCCTCGCGCGCCAGCTCCCGGGAGAAGAGCACGAGCTCGATCGTCGACCCGTCCACGCTGATCCACTGCGCCTCGACATCGTCGGGGATGCTGTCGCGGTCGAAGCCGGGGCCGAGCTTGATCCCGGTGGGGACGCGTCCGGCGAGCTCGAACGCCCAGCTGAGTGCCGGACTGTACTCGTCCTGGTGCAGCCGATCGTTGTGGCTGCCGCCCACCGGGCGGCGCGCGGGGTCGAGCCACACCGCATCCATGTCGCTGAGATCGACGTCCTCCGCGCGGGCGTGCGAAACCGTGACGGTGTCGCCGAAGGGGGCCAGATTGTAGGCGGCGACGGCGGCCGTCGGCTCATCGGCGTCCACCGCGGTGACCTCGAGCCCGAGGGCCGCGAAACCCAGGGCGTCGCCGCCGATGCCGCACCCGAGATCCGCGATGCGGCGGCGACCTGCGTCGCGGAACCGGCCGGCATGGCGGGCGGCCACGCTCAGGCGCGTGGCCTGCTCGAGACCCGCCGGGGTGAAGAGCATCCGGGCGGCGAACGGCCCGAACTTCACTGCGGCGCGCGAACGGAGTCGCGCCTGGCCGACGACGGCGGAGACGAGGTCGGGCCCGTGGCCCGCGGCGCGGAGCCTGCTGACGGCCGCCGCGACGGCTGCCGTCGATTCGACCGGGCCCGTCTCATCCAACAGGCGCAGGCCCTCGGGGGTGAGAAGGGCGCGCAGCTCGCTCATCTCCATCGCTCCAGCCTAGGCGCGAGGCCGTGTTGGCACTCGCGTTGCACGAGTGCCAGGACGCCTCTAGACTTGCCATTAGCACTCTCGGTGTGAGGGTGCTAACTGAGTCTTCCGTTTCACGAAGCGAGAAAGAAGAGGTAGACCGTGTCGGTTTCCATCAAGCCGCTCGAGGACCGCATCGTCATCCAGCAGGTCGAGGCCGAGCAGACCACCGCTAGTGGCCTGGTCATCCCCGACACCGCCAAGGAGAAGCCCCAGGAGGGCGAGGTCGTGGCCGTTGGTCCCGGCCGCATCGACGACAACGGCAACCGTGTTCCGCTCGACGTCGCCGTCGGCGACCGCGTGATCTACAGCAAGTACGGCGGCACCGAGGTCAAGTTCGGCGCCGACGAGTACCTCGTGCTCTCCGCACGCGACGTGCTCGCGGTCGTCGTTCGCTGACATCGCCCCCTCGAAGCCCCCGGCCACTCGGTCGGGGGCTTCGTTCATTGCGGGCGCGTCCCGGTGGCGGCTGCGGTTCTAGGCTGGATCGGTGAACCCACGCACCCCCACCGAGCAGGGCCTCGCCGGCGGCCTCTACGCCTTCTCCGCATATCTGCTGTGGGGCGTGCTCCCGCTGTACTTCCTGCTGCTCGCGCCCGTGGGCGCCTTCGAGATCGTCGCGTGGCGCATCCTGTTGTCGCTCGTGTTCTGCGCGCTCCTGATCGTGGTGACGCGCTCGTGGCGGCGCCTCGCGGCGATCCTGCGCCAGGGCAGGCTCGTCGCCCTCACCGTGCTCGCCGGCATCCTGATCTACGTCAACTGGCAGACCTACCTCATCGGCACTCTCAGCGGCCACGTCATCGAGACGAGCCTCGGCTACTTCATCAACCCGATCGTCACGGTGCTGCTGGGCGTGCTGGTGCTGCGAGAGCGGCTGCGCCCTACCCAGTGGGTCGCGATCGGGCTCGCGACCGCCGCGGTCGTGGTGATCGTGGTCGGCTACGGCGCGATGCCGTGGATTGCCCTCATCCTCGCGTTCTCGTTCGGCTTCTACGGACTCGTGAAGAAGAAGATCGGCCCGTCCGTGGATGCGGTCAGCGGGCTCACTCTCGAATCGCTCTGGCTCACGCCGCTCGCCCTCGTGCAGCTGGTCGTGGTGGGACTGACGACAGGACTGGGCTTCGCGTCCGCGGGGGTCGGCACCACGGTGGCCCTCGCCCTGGCGGGGGTCGTGACGGCCGTTCCGCTGCTGCTGTTCGCCGCGGGCGCGCGCCGGGCGCCTCTGACGTTGCTCGGCATCATCCAGTTCGTCGCACCCGTGCTGCAGTTCCTCATCGGATGGTGGGTGCTGGGTGAGCCGATGACGGCCGGACGCTGGGCGGGCTTCGCGCTCGTGTGGGCGGCGCTCATCCTGTTGACCGCGGATTCCGTCGTCGCCTCGCGCCGTGCACGCCGGGGCGCAGGATTGCAGAACGCTCCGTCTGACGTGGCCGAATTGGCGTAATGCGTCGAAAAGCGGCGTGATTCATAACGATTTCGTCGCGAAAGGGTGCGGGGACTGTGCGCGACGCGCGCCTACAACACACTCGTAACAATGCGCGGCTAGCTTCTGGCGCAACGCGGCGTCCAGGTCGCGCATTGAAGAGTGAAAGGACGGAACCAGATGGTTCACTCCAAGAAGGCGTGGTTTGCCGCGACCGCCCTCGCGGGCGTCTCGGCGCTTGCGCTCGTCGGGTGTGCCGGCGGGGGCGAAGCAGCGCCCTCCGGCAGCTCAGACGCAGGTGGCGGCGACTACTCGGCGCAGAACTGCGCCGACGGCACCACGAGCGCTGACATCCTGAAGGTCGGCACCCTGCTGCCCACCACCGGAACCCTGGCATTCCTCGGCCCGCCCGAGATCGCCGGTGTCGGCCTGGCTGTCGACGACATCGTCGCCGCGGGCGACAAGGCATGTACGTTCTGGACCGACTCCGGTGACAGCAACGACATGACGGTCTCCTCCGCCTCGGCCGACGAGCTCATCAACGCGAAGGTCTCGATCGTGATCGGCGCCGCATCCTCCTCGGTGTCGCTGAACGTCGTCGACAAGCTCACCAAGAGCGCGAGCCCGATCGTGCAGATCTCGCCCGCGAACACGGCGGCGTCGCTCTCGGGCTACTCGCCCTTCTACTTCCGCACCGCTCCGCCGGACACGGTGCAGGGTTCCGCGCTGGGTCAGCTCATCACGAGCGACGGCAACGCGAACATCGCCTTCCTCGTGTTCAACGACGCGTACGGCACGGGTCTGCGCGATGTGATCGAGCAGACGGTCACGGGCGCGGGTGGAGCGGTCACCTACGGCGCCAAGGGCGCCGGCCAGGAGTTCCCTCCCGGTCAGACCACCTTCTCGTCCGAGGTGACGGCGGCGCTGGCCACCAACCCCGACGCGATCGTGATCATCGCCTTCGACGAGACCAAGGCGATCATCCCCGAGCTCGTGTCGCAGGGCTGGGACATGTCCCGCACCTACTACACGGACGGCAACACGTCGGACTTCTCGAAGGACTTCGAGCCCGGAACCCTCGAGGGAGCACAGGGAACGATTCCTGGTGCCAACCCCGCCGAGGACTTCAAGGAGAAGGCCTCCGCGTGGCACAAGTCGGTCGAGGGCTCGGCCCTGGACGACTACTCCTACTCGGCTGAGTCGTACGACGCCGTCATCCTCTCGGCCCTCGCGGCCCTGAAGGGCGGCGCCACCGACCCCGCGACCATCCAGGCGAACCTGGCGGCGGTGTCGGGCGCGACGGGTGGCGAGGAGTGCTCCACGTACGCGGACTGCAAGGAGCTCATCGCCGGCGGCAAGGACATCCACTACACGGGTGTCGCCGGTACGGGACCGTTCAACGACAAGAACGATCCCTCGAGCGCCTTCATCGGCATCTACAAGTTCGACGGTGACAACAAGCCCGTCTGGCAGAGCGCTGTCGAGGGCAAGTCTTGATCTGACTGCTCCGCTCACACGAACGCCCCCGGGTCCGCCCGGGGGCGTTCGTGCGTTTCCGGGTCCGCCCGGGGGCGTTCGTGCGTTTCCGGGGCGGTGCCCTCGCGCGCGTCCCGCCCTCGCCCCGCATTCGCCCCGCCCTCGTCCCGCTCGGGTCTCTTGAGCGTGTGGGTTGCGCGTTCGAGGGACGCCTCTTGTCGTGTCGGGGGCGTTGGCGTCGCGTTTCGGGTCTCTCGAACGGGTGGGGCCTGTGTTCGAGGGACGCGTGTTGGAGGGACGCGTGTTGTCGTGTCCGGGGGCGTTCGGGTCGCGTTTGGGGTCTCTTGAACCGGCGGCGCCTGTGTTGGAGGGACGCGTGTTGTCGCGCCGGGGGCGTTGGGGTCGCGTTTGGGGTCTCTTGAACGGGCGGCGCCTGTGTTGGAGGGACGCGTGTTGTCGCGCCGGGGGTGTTCGGGTCGCGTTTCGGGTCTCTCGAACGGGCGGCTCGCGCGGGCGAGCACAGGGCGCGCGGTGGGGTGGGCGCGCGGCGAGGTGGGGCGGGAACCGAGGCTCCGCGCCGCAGGAGCGGGGCTGAGGGCCGGCAACGGAGAAGGGGGCGGATGCGGGTGCATCCGCCCCCTTCGGAGCGCTCAGGCGGCGTGTGGCGCCGCGCGGATCTCAGGCCTTGCCGGCGTCGGGCTCCACGCCCGGCTCCGACATGGGCTCCGCACCGGGCGGCAGGTCTTCCGCCGCGCTCGAGCCGGAGGTCACCGAGGTCGGGACCTGCTCGTCGGGCGTGACGGTGCCCGCGGGAGCAGGCTCTGCGGTCGCGGGTGCGGTAGGGGCGGCACCGGATGCGGGTGCGGACTTGTCCGCATCCACGTCGGCTGCGAGCGTGCCGAGGTAGAGCTGGATGACCTTCGGGTCGTTGGCGAGTTCGCGCCCTGTGCCCGTGTAGGCGTCGCGTCCCTGGTCGAGCACGTACGCGCGGTCGCAGATCTGCAGGCAGCGGCGCGCATTCTGCTCGACCATGATCACGCTCACGCCCGCCTTGTTGATGCGCCGGGTGCGGATGAAGGTCTCGTCCTGGCGGACGGGCGACAGGCCGGCCGAGGGCTCGTCGAGCAGCAGCACGGACGGGTCCATCATGAGCGCACGGGCCATCGCGACCGACTGGCGTTCACCGCCCGAGAGGGACCCGGCGCGCTGATCGCGACGGTCGGCGAGCACCGGGAAGATCTCGAAGATCTTGTCGAGCTGCTCGCGGAACTTCCGCGGCTTCTGGTAGATGCCCATCTGCAGGTTCTCCTCGATCGTCAGCGAGGGAAACACGTTGTTGGTCTGCGGCACGAACCCCACACCGGTCGAGACCAGCTTGTTCGGCTTCCAGCCGGTGATGTCGGTGCCCTTGAGTGTGACGGAGCCGCCGCGGATCGACACCTGGCCGAACACCGCCTTCAGGAACGTCGACTTGCCGGCGCCGTTCGGGCCGATGATGCCGATGAGCTCGCCCGGGTGGGCGACGATGTTCACGCCGTTGAGGATGTTGACCCCCGGCAGGTAGCCGGCGTGCAGGTCCTTCGCGACGAGGACCGGTTCGGTCGCGTTCGTCATGAACGGTGCTCCTTTCCGAGCGCCTCGTCGATCTGCCGCTCGGCGGCCGCGTCGGCGGCCTCCGCCTCGGCCTCGAGCTGTTGGATGACCGAGGTGTCGAGCAGCGAGTCGTCACCGAGGTCGGTGTCGTGGTGCGCACCGAGGTACGCGTCCACGACCGCCTGCTGGTTCATGACCTCGCCCGCGGGGCCTTCGGCGACGATCGCGCCCTGCGCCATCACGACCACCCAGTCGGAGATGTGGCGCACCATGTGCATGTCGTGCTCGACGAACAGCACCGTGGTGCCGTCGTCGCGCAGGGCCTGGATGTGTCCGAGCAGCGACTGCGTGAGCGCCGGGTTCACACCCGCCATGGGCTCGTCGAGCATGATCATCTTCGGGTCGCTCATGAGAGCACGCGCCATCTCGAGCAACTTCTTCTGCCCGCCCGAGAGGGAGCCTGCGAGGTCTTCGCGCTTCTCGTACAGTTTGAAGCGCTGCAGGAGATCCATCGCCTTCTCGGTGATCTCCTTCTCCCGCTTGCGCCAGAGCGCGGGGATCAGAGCCACGGCCATGTTCTCGCCGGGCTGGTCTCGCGCGCCGAGCAGCATGTTGTCGAGCACTGTCATGCGCGAGAGCGCCTTCGTGAGCTGGAAGGTGCGCACCATGCCGCTGCGGGCGACCTTGGATGCGGCGGTGCTCCCCAGCGTCCGGCCGTCGAACGACCATCTGGCCGCCTTGTCGGCCGGCGGCCCGCCGAAGGCGCGCTTCGCGCTCGTCGGCTTGTCGAAGCCGGTGATGAGGTTGAAGAACGTCGTCTTGCCCGCACCGTTGGGGCCGATGAGGGCCGTGATGGCGCCGCGCTGAACCTCCAGGTGGTCGACGTCGACGGCCGTCATACCGCCGAAGCGGCGGATGATGTTGTCGACGACGAGGATGGGGTCGGGCTTCGGTGCGCCGGGCGTCTGCGCGACGTGCGACAGGCTTTCCTGTGCGGCCGCCTGGGCCGCCGTGATCGGCTCAGACATTGAAGCTCAGCTCCTTCTTGCTGCCGAGGATGCCCTGTGGTCGGAAGATCACCAGGAGCATCAGCGCGATGCCGATCACGATCCACGAGAACTGATCGGTCTGCTGGGTGGACATGATCGAGTCGGGCACGACGATGTCGGTGATGCCCTGGATGAAGATGCGCACCGCGAAGAACAGGATCGAGCCCAGCACGGGTCCGAAGATGGTCGCGGCGCCGCCCAGCAGAAGCGCGGTCCAGATGAAGAACGTCGTCGAGCGTCCGAGTGCGTCCGGCTGGACGGAGGACGGGAGCACGTAGATGATGCCGGCGAACGCGCCGAGCACACCGCCGAGCACCAGTGCCTGCATCTTGTAGGAGTAGGCGCTCTTGCCGAGGCTGCGCACCGCATCCTCGTCCTCGCGGATGCCCTTGAGCACACGACCCCACGGGCTGCGCATGAGCAGCCACACCAGCACGAGGAAGACCGCGACGAGCGCCCAGGCGACGATGCGGATCCACCATCCGCTCACGCCGTTGTTCTCGTACGTGAACCAGAGGATGGTCGTGGAGCCGTCCGGCAGGAACGAGAGCTCGTTGAACGGGTCACGGTAGGTCGCACCGGGGAGGCCGTTCGAGCCGCCGGTGATGGGACCCATGATCGAGGAGCGCCCGACCATGCGCACGATCTCGGCGGCCGAGATCGTGACGATCGCGAGGTAGTCGCCGCGCAGCTTCAGCGTGGGGATGCCCAGGATGAGGCTGAAGATGACGACCGCGATGATCGCGATCAGCAGTGACGGCCAGAATCCGAGGCCCGCGCCGATCGACACGGCGAAGCCGTAGGCGCCCAGCAGCATGAAGCCCGCCTGGCCCATGTTGAGCAGACCCGTGTAGCCGAAGTGGATGTTCAGGCCGATCGCCGCGATGGCGAAGGCCGCCGTGGCGGGTGAGATGGCGCTGGCCGCCATCTGGGTGAGGAGGTTCAGGAATTCCATGTGTCAGCCCACCCGTTCCTTACGACCGAACAGACCCTGAGGTCGCACCAGCAGCAGCAGGATCAGCAGCAGCAGGGCTGTCGCGTACTTGAAGTCGCCCGGCAGCCAGATATTCGTCAGCTCGACCGTCATCCCGATGATGAGGGCGCCGAACAGGGCGCCGAAGGCGGTGCCGAGACCGCCCAGGGTCACCGCGGAGAAGAGCAGCAGCAGCAGCTGCATGCCCGTCATCCAGTTGATGCCGTTGAGCACGAGACCGAGCAGGATGCCGGCGAGTCCGGCCAGCGCCGCCGATGCGGTCCAGATCAGGCGGATCACCCCGTCGACGTTGATGCCGGATGCGGCGGCCAGAGCCGGGTTGTCGCTGACTGCGCGGGTGGCGCGTCCGACGCGGGTCTTGACCAGGAACAGGCCCACGGCGACGAGGACCACGACCGCGATGCCCATGGCGATCAGCGAGTCCTGGCTGAGCGAGACGGGGCCGATCTGCACGGGCTTCGGGTTGGCCATGACGATACGCACGGTCGATGCGCCGATGAAGAACTGGAACACGTACTGCAGTGCCAGCGACATGCCGATCGTGACGATCATGAGCTGCGTGAGCGAGAGCCTCTTCTTGCGCAGCGGTTTCCAGATCGCCAGATCCTGCGTGTAGCCGAAGGCGGCGCAGAGCACGATGACGATGATGCCGGCGAGCCAGATGTTCAGCCCCAGCAGGTTCGCGAAGACGAAGGCGAGGAGACCGCCGAGGGTCACGAGCTCGCCGTGGGCGAAGTTCGAGATGCCGGTCGTGCCGTAGATCAGCGAGAGTCCCACGGCCGCGAGTGCGAGCAGCAGTCCGAGCCGGAGTCCGGACGCCGCCTGCTGGGCGAGGCGGTCCCAGTTGAATCCGGAGTCGGCCGTCGTGCCGCCGTTCGTGGTACCGCCGTCACCGCTGCCGCCGGCCGATTCGAGCGAGAACAGTGCGGCGGTGTTGGCGCCGAGCGTCACGGTCCGAACCTGCGGTTCGTCGCTTCTCAGGGTGACGCCGTCGGGCAGCGTGTCCGCGTCGACAGTGACCGAGTACTCCCCGGGCTGCTTGACGCTCAGCGACCAGCGGCCGTCGTCGTCGGTCTCGGTGGAGACGGTGCCGCCGGGACCGGTGGCGGTGACCACGACTCCCGCTCCGGCGTCGCGCAGCGTTCCGGAGAGGCAGCCGACGGTGGCGCTGGGGGCGCAGACCTCGGTCTGCTTGGCGCTGTCATCGGTCGTCTCGGCGTGAGCCGCGGTAGGGATAAAGGTCAGCAGCGCGACGATGAGCGCGGCGAAGAGGAGAAGAATCCCGGGTAGGGATCGTCTCTCGGTCGCAGTGGTGGAAACCACGGAACCTCCAGTCGGGGACACGCACCCAGGATGCGGTCGGCATCGGCAATGACGACGACGCTACGAGCGTATTGTGTCCGTCGTGTTTCAGCGAGGACACGCCCCGGCCACGATCGCCTCATCGACGGATTCCGTCACCGGATGCCGTCCGAGCCTACGTAATCCGCAATCGCGCATCCCGCTGTCGCCCGCCCCTGTGGATACGTCGGAGCTCGCGGACGTGCGCGCGCGATAACGGATGCGGGAACAAATCCGCATCCGTGGCCGCTTACAATCGACAGACGTCGGGAAACCCTCGCCCGGACCGTGATCGGCCGGTGTTCGGGGCCTGCTCCCGCGTCTGAGGTCTAAGGCGACCCGCCGCATCCGCGAGTGCCGGCGGGGGAGGAGAGCGCGATGGAAAACAACGACCCGTTCGGCTTCGTCGGACTGACCTACGACGACATCCTGCTGCTTCCCGGGCACACCGATGTCATCCCGAGCGAGGCCGACACCTCCTCGCGCGTGACCCGCCGCATCACGGTGGCGACGCCCCTGATCTCGGCGGCGATGGACACGGTCACCGAGGCGCGCATGGCGATCGCGATCGCCCGCGAGGGAGGTCTCGGCATCCTGCACCGCAACGCCTCCATCGCCGATCAGGCCGCGATGGTCGACCGTGTCAAGCGCAGCGAGTCCGGCATGATCTCCGACCCCGTCACCACCACCCCCGACGCCACGGTCGAAGAGGTTGACGCGCTGTGCGCCCAGTATCGCATCTCGGGGCTCCCCGTCGTCGACGAGGAGGGGCACCTGGTCGGCATCATCACGAACCGCGACATGCGCTTCGTCTCCGGCTTCGAACGCCGCACGACCTACGTCCGCGACGTCATGACGAGCGAGAACCTCATCACCGCTCCGGTCGGCGTCAGCGCAGGTGACGTGATCGCGGCGTTCGCGAAGCACCGTGTCGAGAAGCTGCCCCTCATCGATGAGGAGGGCAAGCTCGCCGGTCTCATCACCATCAAGGACTTCGACAAGAGCGAGAAGTACCCGCTCGCCACGAAGGACGACCAGGGGCGTCTGCGCGTCGGTGCTGCCATCGGCTTCTTCGGCGACGCATGGGAGCGCGCGGAGGCGCTGCGCGACGCCGGCGTCGATGTGCTGGTCGTCGACACCGCCAACGGGCAGTCGGCGGGTGTCATCGACATGGTGCGTCGTATCAAGGCGGACCCGTCGTTCGCCGACATCGACGTGATCGGCGGCAACGTCGCGACCCGCGAGGGTGCCCAGGCGCTCATCGACGCCGGCGTGGATGCCGTCAAGGTCGGCGTCGGACCGGGCTCGATCTGCACGACCCGCATCGTCGCGGGCGTCGGCGTCCCCCAAGTGACAGCCATCTGGGAAGCCTTCCAGGCCGCACGCGAGGCCGGCGTGCCGGTCATCGCCGACGGCGGCCTGCAGTACTCGGGCGACATCGCCAAGGCGCTCGTCGCCGGTGCCGACACCGTGATGCTCGGTTCGCTCCTCGCCGGCACCGACGAGTCCCCGGGCGAGATCGTCTTCCAGGGCGGCAAGCAGTTCAAGCTGTACCGCGGCATGGGTTCGCTCGGCGCGCTGCAGACGCGCGGCAAGAAGACCTCCTACTCCAAGGACCGCTACTTCCAAGCCGACGTTCCCAACGACGACAAGCTGATCCCCGAGGGGATCGAGGGTCAGGTTGCCTACCGCGGGCCGCTGTCCGCTGTGGCCTACCAGCTCGTGGGAGGCCTTCGCCAGTCGATGTTCTACGTCGGTGCGCGCACCGTCGAGGAGCTCAAGGCCAAGGGACGCTTCGTGCGGATCACCCCGGCAGGGCTCAAGGAGTCGCACCCGCACGACGTGCAGATCGTGGTCGAGGCGCCCAACTACAAGCGCTGACCGAGCCCGTCCGAAACGCCGCATCCCGTCGGGGTGCGGCGTTTCGCGTGCCGGGGCTACGCTGACGCTCGTGATCCGCAGGCGTCAGCACCCCGAGGCCACTGTCTCGACGCGGCGGCTCGAGGCCTACACCGATGGCGTGTTCGCCATCGCGGCCACCCTGCTCGTGCTGGATCTGACGGCCCGCACCTTCGACGGCGTGCGCACCGACGCCGACCTGTGGGCGGCGCTGGTCGGCATGACGCAGCCGTTCTTCACGTTCTTCATCAGCTTCCTCATCCTGAGCCTGATGTGGCGGGCGCACGTCGAGCAGTTCGAGCACATCTCCCGCATCGACACGCTCGGTACGTGGATCAACTCGGCGCGGCTCTTCTTCATCGTGCTCGTGCCCTTCACCTCGACGATCAACAACGAGTTCACCGACCTGGTGCTCGGGCGGATGCTTCTGCCGATCAACTTCCTGCTGGCGATCGGATGCAGCTGGGCCCAGTGGGCGTGGGCGATGCGCACGCGCGATCGGTCGATGCCCGACTTCCCGCTCTCCGAGGCCCGCATCCAGGGCGGCGGAGCGCTCAGCGCCCTCATCATCTCGGCGGGTGTCGTTGCCCTCAGTCCGCTCGCCGGCTCGCTCGCCTTCCTTCTGTTCCTCGTCGACGGCCCGCTCACGCGCTTGCTATCCCGACCGCGTGCGACGCCGGACGCCGATGCGCCGTCACCGGACGCGTCCGCCGGCTAGCGGCGCGACCGAACTCCTGCAGAATCGCCTGGTTCCCGGGGCCGGAAGCCGAAGAGGCGCGTTCTGCAGGAGTTCGGGCCGTGCTCAGACGCCGACAGCGACCTCCTCGCGAGCGGAGGCGGATGCGGATGCGGCGGGCGTCTCGGTGGCGGGGCGCGCCGATCGGCCGGCCGGCAGCCACAGGGCCGCGACGGCGGCGATGACCAGAACGGCGGCGCCGACGTAGACAGCGGGCCGTGCCGCATCCACGTAGGAGTCGGGGAGGAGCTGGCCGCCCGCGCCTACGAAGATCGCGGTCATGACGGCGGTTCCGAGCGCGACGCCGATCTCGCGAAGGGTCGAGTTCACCCCTGATGCCTTGGCGTGGTCGACGAGCCCGAGGGTTGCGAGCAGCGCCGTCGCGGAGGGGGCGAAGACGAGTCCCATGCCGATCCCCGCGAGCAGGAACGGCGCGATGAGAGAGGGGTAGTCGAGCGAGGTCGAGAGGATCGTCGCGATCCAGGCGAGGGCCGCCGCCTGGAAGGCGAGGCCGGCGACCATGAGGGCCCTGGTGCCGATGCGCCCCGAGAAGACGCCGGCCAGCGGCGCGACGAACATCGGGGCGATGGTCCAGGGCGTCGTCTGCAGCGCCGCCTCGAGCGGAGAGGCGCCCTGCACGACCTGCAGGTACTGGATGAGGAGGAAGACGGCGCCGAAGGTTCCGAAGCTGAAGGCGATGCCGACGACGTTCGTGAGGGTGAACGAGCGGTCGCGGTACAGGCGCAGCGGCATGAGGGGCGCCTTCGATCGCCACTGCCAGACGAGGAAGCCGAGGATCAGGGCCGTGGCCGCGGCGATCTCGCCGACGACGGATGCGGAGCCCCATCCGTCGTCGTTGCCGCGGACGACCGCGTGCACGAGAGCCAGTACGCCCACGCCGGAGACGATCGTGCCGACGACGTCGATGCGGGCGCGCTCGCCGCGGTCGTTGCCGAGCGCGTAGAGGGCGAGCGGAATGGCGACGATGGCGACGGGCACGTTCAGCCAGAAGATGGCCTGCCAGTTCCAGCCCTCCATGACGGCGCCGCCCACGAGCGGTCCCACCGCGACACCGAGCCCGGAGACGCCGCCCCAGATGCCGATGGCGAGGGGGCGGCGCTGGATGGGAACGCCGCCCGAGAGCAGAGCGAGCGAGAGGGGGAGTACCCCTGCGCCGCCGAAGCCCTGCACAGCTCGGGCGACGATGAGCTGCGTCGGATCGGTGCTGAGGGCCGCGAGTACGGAACCGATCCCGAAGACGGCGATTCCGACGAGGAAGACCGATCGTCGGCCGAGCCGATCGCCGAGGGCGGCGGCGAGCAGGATCGTCGAGGCGAACGCGAGCGTGTAGGCGTTGACGAACCACTGCAGCTGCTCGACGCTCGCACCGAGTTCGGTGTGGAGCGCGGGCAGCGCGTTGGTCATGACGAGGTTGTCGAGCGTCGCCATGAACATCGGGAGCGATGTCGCAGCGACGACGAGGGCGAAGGGGCGTGAGGGAGTCGACACGAGGAGTCGTCCTTTCGGTTGTAATCGAATGATTACTAAACTGAGGCGACTGTAGTTATCGACTGATAACATGTCAACATGGCTTCCGAAACGATGGCGTCGAAGAAGCGATTGAGCTCCGAGGAGCGCCGCGCGCTGATCACGGAGGCCGCGATCGCCGTGTTCGGAGCGAAGGGGTACGTCGGCACAACCACCGACGACGTCGCACGCGCGGCCGATATCTCGCAGCCCTACGTGGTGCGACTGTTCGGCACGAAGGAGCAGCTGTTCCTCGCGGCCTTCGATGAGACGTTGCGGTTGCTGTTCGAGGCCTTCGAACGTGCGGCCGGTGCGGGCGTGGACGATGAGATCGAGGCGCGGATGGGGCACGAGTACATCGGCCTGCTGCGCGTGCGCGGGCTCCACCAGACCCTCTCGCATGCGTTCCTGCTCGGCGCCCATCCGGTCATCGGCCCGCGTGCGCGCGACGGATTCGCCCGGGTATGGCAGTACGTGCGGGATCTCGGACTGTCCACTGCTCGCGCGCAGGAGTTCCTGGCGCAGGGCATGCTGATCAACACGATGATCGGTCTGCGGGTCGCCGACGAATCCGAGGGTGATCCTCGCATCTCCGATCTGTTCGCCGCGTGCTTCCCGCGCGACAAGGCGACCGTGCTCGCGCTCGCTCCGCGCGTCGACGAACCGTGGTGACGTCTCTGACGACGGCTAGGCTGGTGTGGTGAGCATGGACATCGAGATCGGCCGCGCCAAGCGGGCCCGGCGCGCGTACACCTTCGACGACATCGCCGTGGTGCCGTCGCGCCGCACGCGCAACCCCGAGGATGTTTCGACCTCGTGGACGATCGACGCCTTCTCGTTCGACATCCCGGTGCTCGGCGCCCCGATGGACTCGGTGGTGAGCCCCCGCACCGCGATCATGCTCGGCCAGCTGGGCGGGCTGGGCGTGCTCGATCTCGAGGGCCTGTGGACGCGCTACGACGACCCGGAGCCGCTGCTGTCCGAGATCGCGACGCTGTCCTCGGTCGATGCGACGCGGCGGATGCAGGAGCTGTACGCCGAGCCGATCAAGCCCGAACTCGTGCGCGACCGCCTCGCGGAGATCCGCGCCGCGGGTGTGACGGTGGCAGGCTCCCTGACGCCGCAGCGCACGCAGGACCTCTACGAGACGGTCGTCGCCGCAGGGGTCGACCTCTTCGTCATCCGCGGTACAACGGTCTCGGCCGAGCACGTCTCCTCCGTCGATCAGCCGCTGAACCTCAAGAAGTTCATCTACGACCTCGACGTGCCCGTCATCGTCGGAGGAGCGGCCACATACACCGCAGCCCTGCACCTCATGCGCACGGGTGCGGCCGGTGTGCTGGTCGGCTTCGGCGGGGGAGCGGCCTCGACCACGCGCGCGACGCTCGGCATCCACGCGCCGATGGCCACCGCGGTCTCCGACGTCGCCGGCGCGCGCCGCGACTACCTCGACGAGTCCGGCGGGCGCTACGTCCACGTCATCGCCGACGGCGGCGTGGGCACATCGGGTGACATCGTCAAGGCGCTCGCGATGGGCGCCGACGCCGTCATGCTCGGCGTCGCGCTCGCTCGGGCGACGGATGCCCCGGGTCAGGGCTTCCACTGGGGCCCCGAGGCCCACCACCCCAAGCTGCCGCGCGGCAACCGTGTCAAGGTCGATCAGGTCGCATCCCTCGAAGAGGTGCTCTACGGGCCGGCGCCGGTCGCCGACGGCACGGCGAACCTCATCGGGGCCCTGCGCAAGTCGATGGCCACGACCGGATACTCCGACCTCAAGGAGTTCCAGCGGGTCGAGGTCGTCGTCGCCCCCTACGGACGCTGAGGTCGGCCGTCCCATCGTGAGCTCCCCCGCATCCGACGACCTTCCCGAGGTCTTCCCCCCGACTCTGCGCGAGGTCATGCTGCGCGGTCGCTGGATCGCGATGCTGCTGCTGTGCCTCGCCGTCGCGGCGGTGTTCGCGTGGCTCGGCCAGTGGCAGCTCGCGCGCGCGGTCGACACGGCTCCGCGCGAAGAGGGGGCAACCGAGCAGGTCATGCCGATCGCCGAGGTCGCCGTCCCCGGGGAGTACCTGACGGATCCGCTCATCGGTCAGCGCGTCGAGGTCAGCGGTACGTTCGTTCCGAGCGACTTCATCGTCGTCGCCTCGCGGTACAACGGCGGTGTCGAGGGGTACTGGGTCACCGCCCACCTGCGCGCGGTCGATCCGGACGCCTCACTCGCGGTCGCCGTGGGCTGGGCCGCTTCGCGGGACGAGGCGGATGCCGCCGCCGAGGCGCTGTCCCAGAGCACCGACGCGAACGAGGTCGTCACGCTCACGGGACGGATCGTCGCCGACGAGGGGCCCGTGCCGCCGCCCAAGAGCGACCCGTGGGAGATCACGCGGATGTCGCCCGCCGCGCTGCTGAGTCGTTGGCAGGACATCGGCGACACCGACGTCTACCGTCAGTTCGTCGTGGCGGACGACCCGATGGGCGGCCTCGCCGACATCGATTCGCCGGCCCCGGATGCGGGATCCGCCGTCAACTGGCTCAACATCTTCTACGCTGCCGAATGGGTGATCTTCGCCGGCTTCGCGTTCTATCTCTGGTACCGCCTGGCGAAGGATGCGTGGGAGAAGGAGCTCGAGGAGCTCGCGGACGCCGAGGCCGTCGACGCCTGAGTCCCGGGGCCGGGCGGGCGCTCGGTCGCACGACTAGACTGGGGTGCATGCCCGCCCCGAAACTCGCCACCTTCCCGGCGATCCGCAAGGCGCTGCGGTTCTACCAGATCTGCTCCGTGATCACCGGCGTCGGCCTGCTGTTGCTGGTCACCGAGATGATCCTGAAGTACACGCCCTCGCTCGCCGTCGAACTGTTCCTCGGCGGATCGGGCGGATTCCTCTGGTTCGCGCCGGTCGTGCCGGGCCCCGAGGGCGACTTGGTCTCCACCGGCGACGGCGTCAATCTGTCGCTCGGCATCCTCATCGTGCACGGCTGGTTCTACGTCGTCTACCTCATCGCCTGCTTCCGCGTGTGGAGCCTCATGCGGTGGCCGCTGTGGCGTCTGCTGCTGCTCGCGGCGGGCGGTGTCGTGCCCTTCCTCTCCTTCGTCATGGAGGCGATCGTCGCCCGTGACGTCAAGCGCTACCTCGCGGTCCGTGAAGCCGCCGAGGCACCTCCCGCATCCGCCGCCGCGACAGAGAGCAGCCGTTGACCGAGCAGACCGATACCTCCCAGCGTCCCGTGCTGGTCGTCGACTTCGGCGCCCAGTACGCGCAGTTGATCGCCCGTCGTGTGCGCGAAGCCGGCGTCTACAGCGAGATCGTGCCGCACACCGCATCCGCCGCCGACATCGCGGCGAAGAACCCGGTGGGCATCATCCTCTCCGGCGGACCGTCGTCGGTGTACGAAGACGGGGCCCCCGCACTGGACACGGAGGTCTTCGATCTCGGTGTGCCGACCCTCGGCATCTGCTACGGCTTCCAGGTCATGGCCCAGGCCCTCGGCGGCGAGGTCGCGAACACGGGACTGCGCGAGTACGGCGCCACCGATGCGACGATCGTGACCGAGGGGACGCTGCTCGAGGGCACCCCGGCCGAACAGAACGTCTGGATGAGCCACGGCGACCAGGTCTCTCGTGCGCCCGAGGGCTTCGACGTGCTCGCGCGTACCGCGGCGACGCCCGTCGCCGCCTTCGCCAACGACACGCGCCGGTTCTACGGCGTGCAGTGGCACCCTGAGGTCAAGCACTCCGACTACGGCCAGACCGTGCTGGAGAACTTCCTCCACAAGGCGGCGGGCCTCGGGGCCGACTGGAACAGCGGCAACGTCATCGCCGAACAGGTCGAGAAGATCCGCGCGCAGGTCGGCGAGGGCCGCGTCATCTCGGCGCTGTCCGGCGGCGTCGACTCCGCCGTGTCCACCGCGCTCGTGCACAAGGCCGTCGGCGACAAGCTCACGGCGATCTTCGTCGACCACGGGCTGCTGCGAAAGGGCGAGCGGGAGCAGGTCGAGAACGACTACGTCGCCTCGACGGGTGTGCGCCTGATCACGATCGACGCGCGCGAGCAGTTCCTCGGCGCCCTCGAGGGCGTGAGCGACCCCGAGCAGAAGCGCAAGATCATCGGCCGCGAGTTCATCCGCGCCTTCGAGGCCGCCGAGCGCGACCTGGTCGCGGAAGCTGCTGCCGACGGCGAGCCCATCCGGTTCCTCGTGCAGGGCACGCTCTACCCCGACGTCGTGGAGTCGGGCGGCGGTGCGGGTACCGCCAACATCAAGAGCCACCACAACGTGGGCGGTCTGCCGGAAGACCTGCAGTTCGAGCTCATCGAGCCGTTGCGCACGCTGTTCAAGGACGAGGTGCGCCAGATCGGCCGCGACCTCGGCCTTCCGGAGGCGATCGTGGCACGCCAGCCCTTTCCGGGCCCCGGCCTCGGCATCCGCATCGTGGGTGAGGTCACCGCTGACCGCCTCGAGATTCTGCGGGACGCCGACGCCATCGCGCGTGCGGAGCTGACCAAGGCGGGCCTGGACGGCGAGATCTGGCAGTGCCCGGTCGTGCTGCTCGCGGACGTGCGTTCGGTCGGTGTGCAGGGCGACGGACGCACCTACGGACATCCGATCGTGCTGCGCCCCGTCTCCAGCGAGGACGCAATGACGGCGGACTGGACCCGTCTGCCGTACGACGTCCTGTCGAAGATCTCCAACCGGATCACGAACGAGGTGCGCGACGTGAACCGCGTGGTTCTCGACGTCACGTCGAAGCCCCCGGGGACCATCGAGTGGGAGTGAGCTCGGGGGACACCGAGCTCAGGGTGTCCCTTCTCAGGCACGAGCGGGGACCCCTGCACCCCGATTGCCCGAGAAGGGACACCCCTTCGCTCTCCGCTCAGGAGAGTGGAGAGAGATGATCGCCTCGTGAACGGCGCGCTCGAGGGTGTGACCGCGCTCGTGCTCACGTCGCGACTCATCCCCGGACTCGACGGCGGCTACACGGTCGCGACGCTGCAGCGGGCGCGGCTGCTCGCCGACGCGGGAGCGCGAGTGCACCTGCTCAGCGTCGACCCCGGCACGCCGGGCGACCACGCCGCGCACCGTGAGGCCTTCGTCGCCGCCGGCGCCGCCGCGTCCGTCGAGGCGTTCCGCAATCTCTTCGACGACGCCGCAGCCGACCCCGGATGGCTGATCGCCGCCGCGACACCGGGTGCGGCCACCCCCGATGTCGAATACCGCGAGATCCGGGATGCGGCGGGCCGGCCCCTGCTCGCGCTGCCGGTGATCCCCGGTGACCCCGACTGGCACCTCACACAGGCGGCGGTCGTCGTGCACGCGCCGGACGGCGACCGCATCCTGCCCGGCTTCGGCGGGCTGTACCGTGCCTGGCTCGCGCACGTCGTCGCCGCGCTCGCGCAGCAGGTCGTGCTGTTCTGCGAGTCACGCCAGCTCGGCGAGCTGCTCGCGGATGCTCCGCCGGCGGGCGTGCGGATCGCGCACACCATCCATACGACGCATCTCGGCGCACCCTACGCTCCCGACGCGCCGGTCAACGATCTCTGGCGACGGTGGTTCGCCGTCGCAGACCGCTTCGACGCGGTGCTCTGGCCGACCGCCCAGCAGCGCACCGACGCCGAGGAGCGGTTCGGTGCGCATCCGGGGGCGACGGTGCTGCCGAACGCCGCGCCTCCCGTCGTCGACGAGCCGGCACCGACCGACCCCCACCGTGTCGTCATGCTGGGGCGTCTCGCGCCGGGAAAGCGCATCGATCAGGCCGTTCGGGCGTGGCGGCGCGTCGTCGCCGCCGTGCCGGAGGCGCGGCTCGAGATCTGGGGCGACGGGGCGCTGCGCGCCGATCTGCAGCACCTGATCGACGAGCTCGGGCTCGCCGCATCCGTCTCGCTCGAGGGGCGCAGCGAGGCGGGGCCCGCGCTCTTCGACGGCGCGGCGCTCATGGTGCAGACGACGGCGTTCGAGGGTCAGGGGCTCGCGGCGCTCGAGGCCATGAGCCGCGGCGTTCCGGTCGTCTCGTACGACGTGCGCTACGGCCCCCGCGACCAGCTCGGCACCGGCGGCGGCGTCCTCGTCGCGGACGGCGACGAGGAGGCGTGGGCGGACGCCGTCATCTGCGTGCTGCGCGATCCCGCCGCGCGCGAGCGACTGTCTCGCGCCGCGCTCGCGCGTGCCGCCGACTTCGCGCCCGATCGCATCCGCGACGCCCTCGCCGCTCTCGTGCGCCGCATCCTCGCCCCGCGCTGACGCACCTGGGCTCCCGCCCGGCCCCTCCCGTCGTCGCGGTCGGCGCGCCCCGGCCGGAGCCGGAGGGGGAGGGGAGGGAGGACGGTCAGGTGCGGGAGAAGCGCAGCGTCACGATCTGGAACGGGCGCAGGGCGAGCTCGGTGCCGCCGGCATCCGTCGCGACCAGCGCGCTGGCGGACACCTCGCGTTCGAGCAGATCCGTCTCCGTGACGCCGCGGTGCTCGAACCCGGCCGTGACGGCCGTGCGGATGCGGCGGCCGAGCGACTCGTAGAGCCGGACGATCACATCGGAGCTGCCGTCCTCGGCGAGCTTGACCGCCTCCACCACGACGGACGGGTCCGACACGGTCACGATCGGCGCGATCCGGGCCGCCTCGGATGAGGGGACGACGCGCTCGGGGAGATTGATGCGGTACCCCTCGACGATCGCGTCGTGCACCTCGGCGCCGACCACGATGCCGACCTCGAGGTGGTGCGGACCCTGGTCCTGCTGCGGGTCGGGGAACAGCGCGCCGCGGATGATCGACAGGCGCACAGTCGAGGACGTGCCCCCGTCCTGCCGGGGCTGACGAGTGATGTCGTGCCCGTACGTGGAGTCGTTCACGACGGCGACGCCGAACCCGGGCTCCGCCACATGCACCCAGCGGTGTGCGACGGTCTCGAAGCGGGCCGCATCCCACGACGTGTTCGTGTGCGTCGGGCGCACGATGTGCCCGAACTGGATCTCGGAACGCGCCTGGTCGGTGTGCACATCGACGGGTACGGCGAGCTTCAGCAGCTTCTGCTGCTCGTGCCAGTCGACGTCGATCGCGAGCCGCACGGTACGTGAGCCCGCGTCGAGGGTGAACCGCGTCTCGAGCGTCGAGGCGCCGAAACAGCGGCGCACGACGACCGCGTCGCCGTCGATGTCCACCTCGTCCGCCTCGACGAGGTCGGTGACATGGCGGCGGTAGTGCTCGTCGATGTCCCACGCATCCCACTGCGTCGGGGTGTCGCGGTGCAGCTGGAACAGCGCCGCCCGCTGAGCGGGGGGCAGGCTCTCGCGCCCCGTGCGCAGGTCGACGAGGGAGGCGATCATCCCGTCCGCATCGATGCCGACCCGCACCAGCTCGTTCTCCAGGACGAATCCGGATGCGGTCGCCACCGGCGTCACGGCGACGGAGGAGGCAGCGGCGCCGGCGCCGAGAGCAGGGACGTCGCCGCGGGCGTGGGGCGCCGCGTTGACCCGCAGGGTGCGCGTGCCGGTGCCGGCCAGCGCCCGCAGGCTGCGATCGATGATCTGCTCCAGCTCGGCGGCGATCGCCGCGTAGTTGCGCTCGGCGTCGCGGTGCACCCACGCGATGGAGGAGCCCGGAAGGATGTCGTGGAACTGCTGCAGCAGCACCAACCGCCACAGGCGCTTGAGGTCCGCCGCGGGATAGTCCGCGCCGGTGCGAACTGTGGCGGTCGCGGCCCACAGCTCGGCCTCGCGCAGCAGGTGCTCGCTGCGCCGGTTGCCCTGCTTGGTGCGCAGCTGACTCGTGTAGGTGCCGCGGTGGAACTCCAGATACAGCTCGCCCGCCCACGTCTCGGGGCTCGTGTACTCGCGCTCCGCCGTCTCGAAGAAGCGCGCCGGCGTGGAGTGCTCGACGAGGGGCGCGCCTTCCAGGGAGCGCGTGCGGGCGATCGCCGCCGTCATCTCCGCTGTCGGGCCGCCGCCGCCGTCGCCGTACCCGTAGGGCAGCAGCGACACGTTCGTGCGGCCTTTGTCGGAGAAGTTGCGCTGGGCGTGTGCGAGATCGTGCGCGGACACGTCGGAGTTGTACTTGTCGACCGGGGGGAAGTGCGTGAACACCCGCGTGCCGTCGATCCCTTCCCAGAGGAAGGTGTGGTGCGGCATCCGGTTCGTCTCGTTCCAGGAGATCTTCTGCGTCAGGAACCACTTCGACCCCGACGCCCGGATGATCTGCGGGAGCGCAGCGGAGTAGCCGAAGGAGTCGGGCAGCCACACCTCGGGGGTCTCGATGCCGAACTCCTCCAGGAAGAAGGTCTTGCCCTCGAGCAGCTGACGAGCCATGGCCTCGGCGCCGACCATGTTGGTGTCGGATTCCACCCACATCCCTCCGACGGGGATGAACCGGCCCTCGCGCACGCGAGCGAGCAGGCGCTGCCAGAGTGCCGGGTAGTGCTCCTTCATCCAGGCGAACTGCTGCGCGGAGGAACTCGCGAACACGAAGTCCTCGTCCTCGTCCATGAGCGAGAGCACGTTGGAGAAGGTGCGCGACACCTTGCGCGCGGTCTCTCGGACGGGCCAGAGCCACGCCGAGTCGATGTGCGCGTGCCCGACCGCGTGCAGGGTGTGCGCACTCGCGTGAGCCGGCCGCGCCAGGAGCGGTTCCAGAACGCGTCGACCCGCGGCGACCGTCGTGCTCACCGCTTCGGGATCGACCGCATCGACCATCCGATCCAGCCCCTCCAGGATCTCCGCGCGGCGTGCGGATGCGGGATCGAGCTCGTCGGCCAGCGTGCGCAGCATGACGGTGTCGGCCAGCAGCTCCTGCACCCCGATGTCGCGGAGCGCGATATCCACCGCGCGCAGCACGTACGACGGCGAGACGCCGGCGGTCGCGGGGTCGCCGAGGTGCGTGGGCTCGAACGTGAACAGGCTGCCGACGTCGGGGTTGGATGCGGCCTCGATCAGCACGTCCACGTGCCCTGCCGCGTCGACGGCTGCGGGTACGGCCGTGTTGAAGGGCGAGATCCCCTTCATCGGCGCGCCCGAGCGATCCCACACGAGCGCCTCCGCCTGGAACCCGCTCTGGCCTGCGGTGAAGCCGAGGTCGACGACCAGTTCGACGCGGGTGTGCTCGGGCAGTCGGCCTTCGGCGTCGCGCCACGGGGCGGGGACGTCGCCCGTGACGGCGAACCATGTCGTACCCCACGGACGGCCCCAGGGTGAGCCGACGGTGAAGGGCGCGTACGGCGCCGCGGCGGCGACGTCGAAGGCGACGGGTTCGCCCGGTGCCTCCCACGCCGACACCGACAGTGGCTGGCGTGCCCGGTAGAGCGCTGGCTGCAGGCGTTCACGGATGAAGCGGTCGATGCGCAGCAGGATGAGCGCAGAGCGGTCGTGCATAGTGGGGATTCCTTGATGGTCGGGGTCAGCCCTTGACGCCGCCGGCGAGGGCGAACGAGCTGCCGGTGATGCGCTGCATCACGAGGTAGAGGACGAGGATCGGCACGGAGTACAGCAGCGCGAATGCGGCCAGCTGCCCGTAGGCGACGGCTCCGTGGTTGCCGAAGAACGTGAAGATCGCCACGGCCGCGGGCATCTTCTCCGAGCTGAACAGGAGGACGAAGGGAACGAAGAAGTTTCCCCAGGCCTGCGTGAACACGAAGATGAAGACGACGCCGATGCCCGGTCGCATGAGGGGGAGCACGATCTGCCCGAGGGCCCGCATCGCGGATGCCCCGTCGACCCAGGCCGCCTCTTCGAGCGACACCGGTACCGAGTCCATGAAGTTCTTCAGCATCCACACGGCCATCGGCAACGATGTCGCGGACATGAACAGCACGACGCCCACGAGCGAGTCGAGCAGCTTCATCTGCACGAACATCGCGTAGACGGGGACCATGAGCGCGGTGATCGGCAGGCACGAGCCGAAGAGCACGCCCGAGAGGAAGCTGCGCTGGAAGCGACTGTTGAAGCGCGACAGCGGGTAGGCGGCGAGGATGCCGACGACGACCGTCAGCGTTGCGGTGCCGAAGGAGATCAGCGCCGAGTTCGCCAGGGGGACGAGCGTCTGCGAGACGTTCAGCACCGCGGCGAAGTTGTCGAGCGTGAGCGCATCCGGAATCGAGATCGAGACGGTGGCCGACGGATCCAGCGCCGAGAACACGATCCAGGCGATGGGGATGAGGAAGGCGGCGCCGATGACGATGAGGACGAGATCGGCGAGCAGCTTCACCCGCCGTCGCCGCGGAGAGGCGACGCTGAGGGCTCCCGTGCGGTGCCGCCCGCGAGTGACGATGGCGCTGGTCGCCGTCATGACTCCACCTCCGGCTTGAGGATCTTGATGTACAGGGCGGCGAAGACGGCCCCGAGCACGATCGTCACGGCGGCGATAGCTGTGCCGTAACCGACCTGCGCGAAGCGGAAGGCCTCCTGGTAGGCCAGCACCGGCAGGGTCGAGCTGCGGGTGCCGGGCCCGCCTCCGGTCATCACCCAGATCAGACCGAACGTGCCGAGGGTCTGAAGGGTGGTCAGCATGAGGTTGGTCGCGATCGAGCGCCGGATGATCGGCAGGGTGACGAGGAAGAAACGCTGCACCGTGTTCGTGCCGTCCAGCTGCGCGGCTTCGTCGACCTCCGGCGGGACCTCGCCGAGTGCGGCGTTGTAGACGAGCATCGAGAAAGCCGTGCCGCGCCAGATGTTCGCGAGGATCACCGACAGCATGGGGTAGTCGATGAGCCAGCTCACACTGCCCAGCCCCATCGCGTTCAGCGCAGAGTTGAGTGTGCCGTCGGAGGAGAAGAACGCGTACAGCGCGAAGGCCGCGACGATCTCGGGCAGCACCCATGCCACCACGACGAGGGTGCTGACGATCGAGGAGACGATCTTCGACGAGGCACGCAGCAGCACCGCGAGTGCGAGGCCCAGCACGTTCTGGCCGATGATCGCCGAGAACAGCACGAACACGACGGTCAGCAGCAGGGAGTTCCAGAAGTCCGCATCGCCGAACAGCGCGACGTAGTTGTCGAGGCCGATGAACTGGGGGCGTGCGGCGCGGTAGCCCGTGAGCGCGGAGTTCGTGAGCGATCCCCACAGCGCGAAGACCATAGGGCCCACGAGGAAGACCGTCAGCAGGACGAGCGCGGGGAGGAGGGGCGTCGACTGCGAGATGGCGCGCAGGGTGTTCCGCCTGCCCCCACGCCCGCGAGGGCGTGAAGGCAGGCGGGCGGCGGTGATCGTCATGCGATCAGTCGCCCTGCTTGGTGCCGGAGGCGCCCACGATCTTGGTGACGTCGGCGTCGTAGTCGGATGCGGCCTGCTCAGGTGTCTTGTCGCCCGTGATAACCGACTCGGCCGCCTGCTGCAGCGAGCTCGAGATCTGCGAGTAGTCCGGCGTCGCGGGGCGGAAGTGCGTGTACTGCACGAGGTCCGAGAAGAACTTGAACGTGGGGTTGTACGAGAGGTACTCGTCGGAGGTCGCGACGTCGTCGCGCACCGCGATCTGGCTGTTCTCGGTGTCGTACTTGAGCGAGTTCTCCTGGTTGAGGGCCATCGCGATGAAGTCGAAGGACGTCTTCGGGTGCTTCGACTGCGAGCCGACGGCGAGCGTCCAGCCGCCCGACATCGAGGTGAAGCCGGGGTCGCCGCCGTCCTGCGTCGGCATCTTGGCCAACCCCATCGTCTGCTGCCACTCGGGCCAGGCGTGGTCGCCCTCGATCCAGCCGCCGGGAAGCCACGAGCCGTCGATCGCCATCGCGAGCTTGCCCTGCGGGATCAGTTCCGTCGACACGCGGCTGCCGATGGTCGGGTCGAGTGCGAGATCGAGCGGCGTCGCGAGCGACTCGGAGTAGAGGTCCTTATAGAAGCCGAAGGTGTCCTTGAGTCCGGCCGAGCCGGTCACCCACTTCTGCGCGTCGGTGTCGTAGAGGGTGGAGTCGGTGCCGTAGAGCAGCATCTCGATGCCCTGCATCGACGCCTGCTCGCCTGCGGCCTTGCTGCCGTAGATGTTGAGCGGGATGACGTCGGGGTTGCTCGCCTTGATCTTGCGAGCGGCATCGAGGATGTCGTCCCAGCTCTCCGGCTGCCAGTCGGTCGGCAGCCCCGCGGCGGCGAACAGTGTCTTGTTGTAGTAGATCCCGCGCGTATCCGTCCCCATGGAGACGCCGTAGGTCTTGCCGTCGTCACCGAGTCCGGCCTGCTTCGCGGCGTCGTAGAACTGGTCCCAGTCCGCCCAGTTGTTCACGTAGTCGTCGATCGGCAGCAGGTATCCGGCCGCCGCGTCGGAGCGGATCTGGAAGGTGTCTTCGTAGATCACGTCCGGGGCGGTGTCGGGCGAGCCGTTCATGAGGGCGAGTTTCGTGAAGTACTCGTCCTCGGACTCGATGGGCTGGAGGTTGACGGTGACGCCGGGGTTGGCGGCCTCGAACTCGGGCTTGACCTTCTTGAAGAGGTCGTCCAGCTGATGGAAGGCCGACGTCTTCTGGTAGGCGACCGTGATCGTGCGCTCGCCGCTCTCGTCCGCGGTGGACGGCGACGCCGCGCTGCACCCGGCGACGATGAGCCCGGCCGCCGCGAGGGCGGCGAGGGCGAGGGGACTCCTGTGACGCATTCCTGCTCCTTTGCTAGGGCTGAGCGCCATCCGGGCGCCGCGCGGAGTAAATCTATCAAATGGAGTAATCGCGTCAAGTCTCGATTTCACAACAGCGGTGAGAGCTCAGCGGGTGATGAGCAGATCGGATGTGCGGGCTGTGAACGCGCCGTCCAGCAGCAGACAGGCCGCGCCTACGGCGGCCGCATCCGTTCCCAACCGCGACTCGCGCAGGCGCAGCGGTCGCATCGTCCGCACGGCCGGATCTGCGGCGACGAAGGCCTGCAGCGGCTCGCGCAGTACGGGTGCGAGGCGCGCCCAGACCGGGCCCGCCATGATCGCGACGCCCGCGTCGAGCAGGTTGTCGATCTGCACGAGCCCGCGGGCGAGCCGCTTGGCCGCCCGCTCGATCGCACCGAACGCGCGCGCGTCGCCGCTCTCGGCGAGCAGGCGCAGTCGGTCCAGTTCGGGACGAGGATCCACCGGGACATCGGCTGCGCGCATGCCCGGCTCCCGGATCCCGGCCTCCGTCAGCACGGACGCCGGTTCGAGCGCGATGCCGAGACATCCGGGCATCCCGCACTCGCAGAGCGGGCCGTCGCGGTCGACGGTCAGGTGGGCGATGTCGCCCGCGTTCCCGGTGGCGCCGCGTACCGGGGTGCTCGCGACCGCGAGGCCCGCCCCGATGCCGGCGCCGTAGTAGAAGAAGATGGCGTCGCCGACGTCGTCGCTGCGATCCAGCCACAGCTCGCCGACGACCGCCGCGGTGACGTCCTTCTCGACGACGACGGCGAACCCCGTCGCCGTCGCGAGTTCGCCGCGGATGTCGACGCCGTGCCACGCGGGCAGCAACGGCGGGTTGAGGAACCGCTCGGACTCGAGCGGTCCCGGGGCGGCGACGCCGATGCCGAGGATGCGCTCCACGTCGATGCCGGAGCGGGCGATGATGTCCGAGACGGCCGCCGCCATCGACGCGATCAGTTGGGTCGTCTGCATCGATCGCGCGGGGGGATGCTCCGCCTGCGCGATGACGGTTCCGGCCATGTCGACGAGGACGATCGTGTCGACGGCCGGGTCGAGATGGATGCCGATGGCGTAGCGGGAGCGCGGATTGAGGGCGAGCAGCGTGCGGGGCTTGCCGGGGCCGGAGATCACTTTGCCCGCCTCGACGATGAGGCCCTGCGCACTCAGGCGCCGGGTCACGTTGCTGAGGGTCTGCGCCGAGAGCCCGGTCTGCTCAGACAGCTCCACGCGGCTGAGGCCGTCGCGCGAGCGTCGGATGATGTCCAGCACCACCGTCTGGTTGTACGTGCCGACGGCGGGCAGGTTCGAGCCTCTTCGCACCGTCGCTCCTCTCCCGCCTGCTGCTGCGACTTTACTCCGGGCGGCAAGCCGGACCCGGAGCCAACGACGAAGGGCCGCCCCGAGGGGCGGCCCTTCGAAGCGCTGCAGCGCTAGTTGTTGCCTCGGAGGATCGCGATCATTCGCAGGATCTCCAGGTACAGCCACACGACCGTGACCATGATGCCGAAGCCGCCCATCCAGGCGAACTGGCGGGGAGCGCCGTTGCGCACGCCCTGCTGGATGGAGTCGAAGTCGAGCACCAGCGAGTACGCGGCGAGGATCACGACGAACACGCCCAGGATCAGGCCCAGCGGAACACCGAAGATCAGCTGGCTGCGCAGGCCGAACATCTGGCCGGCGGGGAAGACACCGAAGAGCATCAGCACGACGTTCAGCAGGCTGAACACCAGGTAGCCGACCATCGCGATGAGGAAGATCTTCGTGGCGCGCTTGGAGGCGCGGATCTTGCCGCTCGCGAACAGGGCGAGAGTGACGCCGACGACGGCGACCGTCGCGAGGGTGGCCTGGATGACGATGCCGGCCCACTGCACCTCGAAGAACGCCGAGATGCTGCCGACGAAGATGCCCTCGAACGCGGCGTAGGCGAAGATCAGCGCGGGACGCACCTTCTTGCGCGAGGTGAAGATCACGACGAGCGAGAGCACGAAGCCGACCAGCGCCGAGATGATCATGGGCGCGACGACGAGGGTCGTGGCCTCACGCGGCAGCAGCGTGCCGCCGAGGGTGACGAACCATCCGGCGACGGCGCCGATCAGGAGAACCGCGAAGAGGGCGGCGGTCTTGTGGACGGTGTCCTCGACGGTCATGCGACCGGTGTCGGCGGCGCCGGCGGGCGGGGCGGCGAACGCACCCTCGAGGCCGGCCTGCTGGCCGGGCGTCACCGTCGACGCGGGGGGCGGGGTCAGGCCGATCCCCGCCGCGTTGGAGCCACCGGGGTAGCTCTTGACGGCGCGGGGGTCCTGGAATGCAGGGTTGTTGAACGCGGGGTTGGACGAAGCCATCGGCAGGGTCACACTCCAGAGTCAGGTGGCGGCACGGTGCCGCAAACCCACGATATCCCAGTGTTTCCGCGGGTGGGGAGGGTATCGCTGTGAGTGAACTTTGAGCCGGACACGAGCACGCCGCCGCCGGCATATGAGGCGAGCGGATGCGGGTTAGCCTGGGCGCGATGTCTCCTCTCGTGATCGGCCACCGCGGCGCACCCGGCTATCTGCCCGAGCACACGCGTTCTTCCTACGAACTCGCCATCGCTCAGGGGGTCGACGCGTTGGAGCCGGACGTGGTCGCCACGCGGGACGGCGTGCTGGTGATCCGGCACGAGAACGAGATCTCCGACACCACCGATGTCGCCGATCGCCCCGAGTTCGCCCACCTGAAGCGCACGAAGCAGTTCGCGGGCCACTCGATGACGGGCTGGTTCACCGAGGACTTCACCTGGGAGGAGCTGGCGACGCTGCGGTGCCGGGAGCGACTGCCCCTCATCCGCCCGCAGAGCCGTGCGCACGACGACACGGAACCGATCCTGCGCCTGATCGATCTGCTCGAGATCATCCGCGCCGCATCGCGGCCGATCGGCCTCGTGCTCGAGATCAAGCACGCCGCGTACTTCCAGGCGATCGGCCTCGACCTCGTCCCGCTTCTCGAACACGACCTGACACAGGCGGGCTGGCTGGACGCGGGTGCGCCGCTGATCTTCGAGTCCTTCGAGCCGACCGTGCTCACGACGCTGCGCGAACGCGGCGTGCCGGGCACCTACATCCACCTCATCGAGGCCGAGGGCTCACCCGTCGACCTCCTCGTGGACCACGGCTCCGACGCGCCGACCTACCGGGACATCGTCTCGCCGCGAGGCCTCGACGCGCTCGTCGGCAGGTTCGACGGGATCAGCCTCGACAAGAAGCTGATCCTCGCGCCCAACGCCCTCGGGCGCATCACGCGTCCCGCTCCGGTCGTCGCCGAGGCGCAGCAGCGTGGCCTGCGGGTCTTCGCCTGGACGGCCCGACCGGAGAACCGGTTCCTGTCCCGGCAGTTCCGCGTCGGCGGCGAACCGGCGCGTTTCGGCGACTACGAGGGTGAGTGGGAACTGCTGCGCGAGGCGGATCTCGACGGGATCTTCGTCGATCACGCCGACCTCGGTGTCGCGTTCTTTCGTTGATCGAGAGTTTCCCGTGCGAGCGACTGCGGCCGCCCCCTAGTGTCGGAGCATGACCTCGACCGGCATCGTCGCGAGTGACGTCACCCGTTCCTTCGGCCCGGTGCAGGCGGTGAGAGGTGCGACGTTCGTCGCCGAACCGGGGCGTGTGACCGGGCTCGTCGGGCCCAACGGCGCCGGCAAGACCACCCTGCTGCTCATGCTCGCGTCGCTCCTGCGTCCGGACTCCGGCGCGATCAGGATCCACGGCATCGATCCCGTCGAGGATCCCGCTGCGGCGCGCAGCGTCCTCGGCTGGATGCCGGATGCTCTGGGCGCGTGGGGCGCGTTGACCGCGCGCGAGACGCTCGTCATGACGGGCAGGCTCTACGGCATGACGAAGGCGGATGCGGCCGCCCGCGCCAGTGCGCTTCTCGACCACGTCGGGCTCGGGCCGCTCGCGAGCGCGCCGGCTCGGGTGCTCTCGCGCGGACAGAAGCAGCGCCTCGGCCTTGCCCGCGCCCTGGTGCACGACCCACAGGTGCTGCTTCTCGACGAGCCGGCATCCGGACTCGATCCGCAGGCGCGTATCGATCTGCGGCGGCTACTGCGCGGTTTCGCCGCGGCGGGGCGCACCGTGCTCGTCTCGAGCCACGTTCTGGCCGAGCTCGAGGAGCTCGTGGACGACGCGGTCTTTCTCCGCGACGGAGCGTCCGTCGCCGCGCCGAGCGCATCGGCGGCGGTGCGTCCCTGGCGTCTGCGCGTGTGGGGGGAGCCGCCGACGCCCGTCGCGTTCGCTGCGGCGCTCGGCCGGCGCCCGCAGGACATCGGGCGGGACCGGGACGCCTTCGTCGTCGGGTTCGCCGGCGAACAGGACGCCGCGCAGGGGCTGCGCGCCATCATGGATGCCGGCATCGCCGTGACCGAGTTCGCCCCCGCCGTCGGTCGTCTCGAGCAGGCGTTCATGGATCTCTCCGACCCGGCGACCACTCGCCCTGCATCCGAGGAGGAGGGCGCATGAACGCGTCGCGACTGTGGACGATCACCGTCCTGGAGCTGACCCAGCGGGTGCGGTCTGTGGCCTGGTACGTGCTGCTGGGCGTCTTCGCCGTCATCCTGCTGGGCGTGACGGTGCTCTCCTTCCTTGCCTTCGGGATGTGGTCGGGCAGCGACGGGCCCGGCGGCGCGATCTACTCGGTCATCGTCTACATGGTGCTGCTGCTGGTACTGCTGGTGGCGCCGACGGTTGCGGGCAACGCCGTGAACGGCGACCGGGAGTCGGCGACCCTGGCGGCCGTCCAGGTGACGCGGGCCACGACCGGCGAGATCGTGTTCGGAAAGCTCCTCGCCGCTTGGATCACAGGCCTCGCCTTCCTCGCCGTCGCCGTCCCGTTCCTGATCGCCGCGACGGTCGCCGGCGGGGTCGCACCCGTGTCGCTCGTGGTCTCGTTGCTCGTGCTCATCCTCGAGATCGGCATCTTCGCCGCGATCGGCGTGGGGCTCAGCGCTCTGCTGGCCCGGCCGCTGTTCTCTGTGGCGTCGACCTACCTGGTCATGGCCGCGTTCGTGGTGGGCACGCTCATCGTCTTCGGTCTCGGCGGTATCGCCACGCGCACCGAGGTGACTCACTCGACGCGGTGGGGCACGGAGTACGACGCGAGTGGCGGGGTCGTCTCGTGCAGCCCGTGGGAGACCTATACGACCGAGGTGCCGCGCTTCGATCGGGTGTGGTGGGCTCTGGCTGCCAACCCGTTCGTCGTGATCGCCGACGCGACCCCGACGGTCTACGACCGCAACGGGTATCCGCAGGACCTCTTCGGGCAGATCGCCTCGGGCGTGCGACTGGCCCAGATCGCCCCGGAGACCGAGGTGCGCACCGACGGGTGCGAGAACCCCGAGCAGCCCTACCCGAGCACCGAGGAGCAGACGGCGGGACTCGCGCCGAGTTGGATGGTGGGGCTCGGCGTGCAGCTGCTGGTGGCCGGTCTGCTGTTCTGGGGCGGCTACCGCCGCACACGGACGCCGGCGCGGTCGCTGCCGCCGGGCACCCGCGTCGCCTGATCGGGGCGCCGCCGCGATACGGCAGGCTTGTCTCGTGCGCGGATGGGGGGAGTGGGCCGAGCGGCACCAGGTCGTGCTCTACCTGGCGGCGATCGCGGTCGGTGCCGTCGTCGGCCTGACGTCGCCCGCGAGCGCACCGGTGCTCGAAGCGGCGATCACGCCCGCACTGGCCGCGCTCCTGTACGCGACGTTCCTCGCGGTCCCCTTCGCGCGCATCGGGCAGGCGCTGCGCGACCGGCGCTTTCTCGTGGCCGTCCTCGCGCTGAACTTCGTGCTCGTGCCGATCGTGGTCTTCGCCCTCTCGCGTCTCGTCGCGCACGACGCGGCCCTGCTCGCGGGGGTGCTCCTCGTGCTGCTGACCCCCTGCGTCGACTACGTCATCGTCTTCGCCCACCTCGCCGGCGGTGCGAGGGAACGCCTGCTGGCGGCGACGCCGCTGCTCATGCTCGCCCAGCTCGTGCTCCTGCCGGGCTACCTCTGGATCATGGCGGGTCCCGACCTCGTCGGTGCGGTCGAGCCCGGTCCGTTCGTCGAGGCGTTCGGGCTGCTGATCGCGCTGCCGCTCGCGCTCGCCGCGCTCACCCAGCTGCTGGCGCGCACCCTCCGGCCGATCCGCCTCGTCGAGACCGGAGTGCTCGGGGCGATGGTGCCGTTGATGATGGTCGTTCTCGCGATCGTCGTGGGCTCGCAGGTGCACGCCGTGGGGGAGCGCCTCAGCAGCCTTGCCGGCGTCGTGCCCCTGTTCATCGCGTTCGCCGCGCTCGCCGCCCTGCTGGGACTGTTCACGGCGAGGTCCGTAAGGATGCGCAGACCCGAACGGATCGCGACGATCTTCAGCGGGGTGACCCGCAACTCGCTCGTGGTGCTTCCCCTCGCGCTCGCGCTGCCCGCATCCCTCTCGCTCGCCCCGCTCGTCGTGGTGACGCAGACGCTCGTCGAGCTCTTCGTGATGGTCGTGCTCGTGGCGCTGTTGCGGCGGCGCGCGGCTCGCGCACGGTGACCGCGACGGATTTCGCACGGTCGTGATGCTGGTGCGAACCGGGGTCCGCATGCTCGGATGAGTGCAGCGGCCCGCCGCGTCCCCACCGCCCCCGCACGAGGAGTCGCCCCATGACCCGCATCGGCATCGTCTCGGAGGGTGACGGTGAGAACCGTGTCGCCGCCACCCCGCAGACCGTCGGCAAGCTCATCGCGCTCGGTTACGAGGTCGTCGTCGAAGCGGATGTCGGCTCGCGCGCGTCGTTCCCCGACGCGGCCTACCGCGACGCGGGCGCGGTGATCGGAGACGCAAGGGAGACGTGGGGCGCCGACGTGGTGCTCGGCGTCGACGCACCGCGGGAGGACGAGATCGCGCGGCTGCGTTCCGGCGCGGTGCTCATCACGCAACTCTCGCCGGCGTTGAACCCCGCATTGGTCGACCGCTTGGCGGCGCAGGGCGTGACGGCCCTCGCGATGGACGCGATCCCCCGCATCTCGCGCGCGCAGTCGATGGACGTCCTCAGCTCGATGGCCAACATCTCCGGTTACCGCGCGGTGGTCGAGGCGGCGAACGAGTTCGGTCGCTTCTTCACCGGTCAGGTCACCGCTGCGGGCAAGGTGCCGCCGGCCAAGGTCCTCGTCGCCGGTGCGGGTGTCGCGGGCCTCGCGGCCATCGGGACCGCATCCAGCCTCGGCGCCATCGTGCGCGCGACCGACCCGCGCCCCGAGGTCGCCGACCAGGTGCGCTCGATCGGCGGGGAGTACCTCCCCGTGACGGTGTCCGCGCAGACGGTCTCGAGCGACGGCTATGCCCGCGCGACGAGCGAAGAGTACGACCGTGCCGCGGCGGCGCTCTACAGCGCGCAGACGGCCGAGGTCGACATCGTCATCACCACCGCACTGATCCCCGGGCGCGCCGCGCCGCGGCTGATCACGGCCGCGGATGTGGCCGGGATGCGGCCGGGCAGCGTGATCGTCGACATGGCCGCAGGGCACGGTGGCAACGTCGAGGGCTCGGTCGCCGATCAGCGCGTGGTGACCGAGAACGGCGTCGTGATCCTCGGCTACACCGACCTGGCGGGGCGCCTGCCCGCACAGTCGTCGCAGCTCTACGGCACGAACGTGCTCAACCTGCTGCGCCTGCTCACGCCCGGCAAGGACGGCGCTTTCGTCCTCGACCTCGACGACGTCGTGCAGCGTTCGGTGACCGTGGCTGCGGGAGGCGAGGTGCTCTGGCCGCCGCCGCCCGTCGCCGTATCCGCGGCACCCGTCGCGTCGCCGGCGCCGGCCGCATCCGTCGCCGAACCGCCGCCGCCGCGGCGCGGGCGGAAGCTCCTGCTGCTCGCGCTCGCCGCGCTCGCCCCGTTCGCGGTTGTGACCTTCGCACCTGCCCCGCTCCCGCAGCACATGACCGTGCTCGCGTTGTCGATCGTCGTGGGCTACTACGTGATCGGCAAGGTGCATCACGCTCTGCACACCCCGCTCATGAGTGTGACCAACGCCATCTCGGGAATCATCGTGGTCGGCGCGCTCACACAGCTCACGGTCCCCGAGCCGGTCGTGCAGATCCTCGCCGCTGCCGCCGTGCTGCTGGCGAGCATCAACATCTTCGGCGGCTTCGCTGTCACCCGTCGCATGCTCGCGATGTTCTCGAAGGGGACGAACCGATGACCGCTGCCGCCGTCGCCGGTGCCGCTTACCTCGTCGCGGCACTCCTTTTCATCCTCAGCTTGGCGGGGCTGAGCCGTCATGAGACGGCGCGCGCCGGCGCCGCATCCGGCATCGCCGGCATGGCGATCGCCCTGGTCGCGACGGTCGTCGTCACCGTCACGGGTGCGTTCTCGTCCGGTGCCGCAGCCCTCGGGCTTCCCTTATTGGTGGCAGCGGTCGCGGGGGGAGCGGCGATCGGGCTCTGGCGCGCCCGGTCGGTGGAGATGACCGGTATGCCCGAGCTCATCGCTCTGCTGCACAGCTTCGTGGGCCTCGCTGCCGTGCTCGTGGGCTGGAACGGGCACCTGCACGACGGCGGACTCACCGGCGCGCTGCGCGACATCCACCACGGCGAAGTGTTCGTCGGGGTGTTCATCGGCGGGGTGACCTTCACCGGGTCGCTCGTCGCGTACCTCAAGCTCTCGGGCCGGATGCCGTCGAAGCCCCTCATGCTGCCGGGGCGCAACGTGCTCAACCTCGGCGCGCTGCTCGTGTTCGCCGCACTCACCGTCTGGTACGTCATCACCCCGACGCTCGTGCTGCTGGTCGCGGTGACGGTCCTCGCTCTGGCGCTCGGCTGGCACCTCGTCGCCTCCATCGGCGGCGGCGACATGCCCGTGGTCGTCTCGATGCTCAACAGCTACTCCGGCTGGGCCGCAGCCGCGGCGGGATTCCTCCTCGACAACGACCTGCTGATCATCACCGGTGCTCTCGTGGGATCGTCCGGTGCGTACCTCTCGTTCCTCATGTGCAAAGCGATGAACCGCTCGCTGCTGGCTGTGATCGCGGGTGGCTTCGGCGCCCCGACCGCATCCGGACCGGCCGCCGAGGCGGGCGAGCATCGCGAGACGGATGCGGAGTCGGTGGCCGAGATGCTCGCCGACGCCGACAGCGTCGTGATCGTGCCGGGGTACGGCATGGCCGTCGCGCAGGCGCAGTACCCGGTCGCCGAGCTCGTCGAACGGCTCCGGGCGAAGGAGATCGAGGTGCGATTCGGCATCCATCCCGTCGCCGGGCGCCTGCCCGGACACATGAATGTGCTCCTCGCGGAGGCGAAGGTGCCCTACGACATCGTGTTGGAGATGGACGAGATCAACGACGACCTGGCGCAGACCTCGGTCGTGCTCGTGATCGGCGCCAACGACACCGTAAACCCCTCCGCAGCCGAGGATCCCTCGAGCCCCATCGCGGGGATGCCGGTGATCCGTGCCTGGGAGGCGCGCCAGGTCGTCGTCTTCAAGCGCTCGATGGCATCCGGCTACGCGGGCGTCGAGAACCCGCTCTTCTTCCGTGAGAACACGCAGATGCTGTTCGGAGACGCGAAGCAGCGCGTGGAGGACATCCTCCGCGCGCTCTGATCACGCCTGGACCGGCCACGACGGCAGGGGGTCGGCGAACCGCTCCCAGGCTTCGGGGCCCGCATCCATCTCCGCATCCGTCAGCGCGGCGGCGTCGAGTGCTCGCGCCACCGCGCCCGCGTTCAGGTCGAGTCCGGTGATGGCGATCTCCTGCCCGATGCAGCTGTAGGCGTCGCGCGTGTGGAGGGGGTCGAGCCACATGGCGGAGCCGACCTGTTCCCAGCGCGCGAGCATGCCCTGGCGGGTCGCCAGGCGGCAGAAGCCGACCGAGCGCAGGACGAGTCCCCAGCGGCGGGCGTCGATCTCGTCGTCGAGCGCGCGAACGAGGCGCTCCGGGTGGAAGGGGCGGAGCTGCTCGTAGCGGAAGGTTGTCACGCGGCGATCCGTCATGTGCGGATCGTGCTCGTCGTCCAGCATCCGCACCCATCCGGCGCGTTCGCCGGCGGGGATGCCGGTGTCCATCGTGAGCGCCGCGCGCACATCCTCGTGCGGCTCCCGTGTGAGACGGATGCGGGCGAGGGGGTTGAGGTGAGAGGCGAGCGCCATGAGCATCGCGAGCCTCGCCGTGTCTACGCCTTCCCAGTTGACGAAGGCGATGAGGTGCGCACTCTCGATGAAAGCCGCCGCCTGCCGCGCACGGGCGCCGTGGTCGCCCCGGTCGTCGCCCGGCGGCGCGTCGTCGCGCAGCGCCGAGCCGTCGCGCAGGTCCTGGATCATGTGCGGCGCGTCGATGACGCACACCAGCACGGGCGGGATGTCGAACGCGCCGCTGAAGTGCAGCGGGTCGAGGTCGGTCGCGCAGTCGAAGAGCGCGAGCTCGTCGCGCCCGCCGGCCCAGAAGCCCTGGGGGCGATGCGACGTCGTGTGCCTCGGTCCGCCGTACGCCCAGACCAGGCGGCGGCCGAGTGTCGCGGCGGCACGTTCGGCGAAAAGGTGGCGTTCGGGTGCGCACACCCCGGTGACGGCGACAGGGATCGATTCCATGCCGGTCCTCTCCAGTTGCTCGGGCGGAGCACCCAGCATAACCTGTTGTTGAGAACCATTATCAATAAGGAGTCGCTGTGAAAGTGCGTGCCTCGCTCAAATCCCTGAAGAACCAGCCCGGCGCCCAGGTGGTGCGTCGGCGCGGAAAGGTGTTCGTCATCAACAAGCTGAATCCGCGCTTCAAGGGGCGGCAGGGCTGAGGGGCGGGCGGGGCGCGTCTGCGCTCGTCAGGCGCGCATCGACGCGACGGTACCGCCGTCTACGAGCAAATCCGTGCCGGTGATGAATGTGGCATCCGGTCCGAGGAGGAAAGCGACGGCGGCGGCGATGTCATCGGGCGTGCCGATCCTGCCCGTCCCCGACCCCTCGATCATCGCCCGCATCCCGTCACCCGCGGGGCCGGCCAGTTCCTGCTGGCCCATCGGGGTCGAGATGATGCCGGGGCTCACCGTGTTGACCCGGGCTCCCCTGTGACCCCAGGTCACGCTGGCCGCGTGCATGCGGGTCTGGTTCGCGCGCTTGGCGAAGCTGTAAGCGTCCGTCGGGGTGATCCCCGAAAGGAAGGGCAATGAGCCCAGGCGATCCGTCGGAGTTTCTTCGAGCGCGCGATCCTGCTCGGGTGTGATCTGCGCCAGCTGGCCGGCCATGCTGGCGATGACCACGCCCGCGCCGCCGGGGGCGATCACCTCGCCGAAGGCGTCGAGGGTCATCGCGACCCCGACGAGGTCGACGGCAATGATGGCCGGGGCAGATGCCTGCACAGGGGAAAGGCCTGCGGTGTGCGCGAGCTGCATGATGGGGCCCATCTCCGCCGCGGTCGCGGCCAGCGCCCGCACCGAGGCGGCGTCGGACACGTCGACCGCACGGGTCTCCACGGAGAAGCCGTCACCGCGTAGCTCTGCGGCGACCGCATTCAGTCCCGCCTCGTTGAAGTCCGCCAGAAGTACTCGCTTTCCGCTTCCGAGTCGACGGGCGATTGCTCTGCCCATGCCGCCGACGCCGACGACGACCAGTACTGGCATTCCACTCGACTCGATCATGCGTGTACTCCTTGGATCAGCGATTACGAGACGAGCGTCTCGTAATCGATCATCGTAGTCCTCCCGCTCATAAGCTGGGGCTGTGAATCACGAGTCGGGAAGCGGCCCGATCGAGACCGCCGGGTCGGTCTCGGGAGTTCCTCGGCGCGTCGGACGGCCGCGGAGCGAGAAGGCTCACAGAGCGATCCTGGAGGCTGCGGCGGCGTTGGTCGCCGAAGTCGGATACGACCGACTGTCCATCGAAGGCGTCGCGCAGCGAGCGGGCGTCGGCAAGCAGACCATCTACCGACGCTGGCCCTCGAAAGGCGCGCTCGTCGCGGCCGCGACGCTGGAGGGAGTCGTGTCGCCGCGGACCACGCCGGTGCCCCATACGGCGGACATCGCGTCCGACCTGCGGAACTGGCTGGATGAGCGCGCTGCCTCCTGGGCCACCTCGCACGAGGCATCGTTGATCCGCGCGTTGGCGGCGGCCGCGGCGGACGATGCCGAGACCGCAGCGCAGCTCTACCGCCGCCTGACGGGGCCCGAGCGCGACGCCGTGATCGCACGGCTGCGGGTTGGTCAAGAAACGGGCGAGATTCGAGCGGATGCGTCAATCGACGCCGCGGCCCTCGCATTGATCGGCGGATTGCTCTATGTCGTCCTCGCGCAACACGAACCCGTCACGCTCGAGACGGGAAGCGCTCTGCTCGCTGTGGTCCTCGACGGGATCCGGGCCGTCTGAGCGGGAGCATTCCTGCGCATCCGTTCTCGGTCGTATCGATGCTCATGGCCCGGAAAGTGGACGCGACGGCGGGAGTCGAACCCGCAACGCTTCCGGGTATGAACCGGAGCCCGGGACCACCCGGATCGCCGCGATGCCTCGACGCTAACCCGGGGCTCCGACCCGCGCCAGTGGATGTCGCAAGATGACCCTGTGCGTCACCGCGTCACGCGACCGCGGGGGCGGAGCACGGCCCTCGGCGCCGCGCGGACTGCGACATCTGCACGATCGGTGGGGCTGGTGTTGCGGGCTGAGGCGGATGTGGCGACCCGCCCGTGATCGGCCGTGCAGATGTCGCAGCTCCGGCGCGGGTAGCCCTGCCGAAAGGGCAGGCGCGACCGTTGGCCCGGGCGGGTGTCGGCGGTCGCGCCTAGACTTGGAGGGACATGACCGACGCCTCCACGCCCCTCATCATCGGCGGTGACGGCGCTCGCCCCGCCGGCGATTCCGCACGTCCCGACGCCGACCTCCTCGCCGGCCTCAACGGCCCGCAGCGGGAGGCCGTGATCTACCGTGGGCCGGCGCTGCTCATCGTCGCCGGCGCCGGCTCCGGCAAGACCCGCGTGCTCACCCACCGCATCGCCTCGCTGCTGCGCTCGCGCGAGGCGTGGCCGAGCCAGATCCTCGCCATCACCTTCACCAACAAGGCGGCGGGCGAGATGCGCGAACGCGTCGAGCAACTCGTCGGCGACAGTGCGCGCGGCATGTGGATCTCGACCTTCCACTCCGCGTGCGTGCGCATCCTCCGCCGCGAGGCGCAGCAGTTCGGGTTCACGAGCTCATTCACGATCTACGACTCCGGCGACTCGCGGGCGCTCATCAAGCGGCTTGTGAAGGAGCACGAGGCCGACGCGTTCGGTCTCACGCCCGCCGCCGTCCAGAGCCGCATCTCCAAGCTCAAGAACGAGCTGCAGGATGCGGAGGGGTACGCGCGTCAGGCGAACATGAGCGACCCCGCCGAGCGGGTGTTCGTGGAGGTCTTCGGCGACTACCAGCGCGCACTCCGCCGGGCCAACGCGTTCGACTTCGACGATCTCATCGCGCAGACCGTCTTCCTCTTCCGCGCGTTCCCGCAGGTGGCCGACACCTACCGCCGCCGGTTCCGCCACATCCTCGTCGACGAGTACCAGGACACCAACCACGCGCAGTACTCGCTCATCCGTGAGCTCACGCGCCCTGTGTCGGGCGAGGGGGAATCGTATTCCGCGGGCGGCATGATGATCTTCGAGCCCGACAAGGCGCCCGAGGTGGAGGCCGCATCCCTCACCGTGGTGGGCGACTCCGACCAGTCGATCTACGCCTTCCGCGGCGCCGACATCCGCAACATCAGCGAGTTCGAGCGCGACTTCCCGGGCGCGAAGGTCGTGCTGCTCGAGCAGAACTACCGTTCGACCCAGAACATCCTCTCCGCCGCCAACGCGGTCATCCGCAACAACTTCGACCGACAGGACAAGAAGCTCTGGACGGATGTGGGTGCGGGCGAGCTCATCGTCGGCTTCACCGGCTACTCGCAGCACGACGAGGCCCAGTTCGTCGCCGACGAGATCGAAAAGATCCACCGCGCAGGCACGGCCTACTCCGACATCGCCGTCTTCTACCGCACCAACTCGCAGTCCCGTGCGCTGGAAGAGATCTTCATCCGGTCGGCGCTGCCCTACAAGATCATGGGCGGCACGAAGTTCTACGAGCGCGCCGAGATCAAGGACGCACTGGCCTATCTGATCGCCGTCGCCAACCCCGCCGACGAGATGGCGGTGCGCCGCATCCTGAACAAGCCGCGTCGCGGCATCGGCGACGTCACGGAGACGGCCATCGCGCGCTTCGCGGAGGACAACCAGATCACCTTCCGCGAGGCCCTCGCCTCGCCGGAGGCGCTGGGCGTCGGACCGAAGATCCAGGCGGCGATCGCGCAGCTCGACCGGGTGCTCATCGAGGCGACGGCGCTGCTGCTGCCCGAAGGGCAGGATGCGCCGCCCACCGCGGTCGCCGAGGCGCTGTCGCTGCTGCTGAGCAAGAGCGGCTACTCCGACGCGCTGCGTGCCAGCCGTGACCCGCAGGACGAGGCCCGCCTCGAGAACCTCGACGAGTTCGTCGCCGTGGCGCGCGAGTTCGCCCGCAACAACCCGCAGGGCACCATCAGCGACTTCCTCACCGAGGTCGCGCTGGTCGCGGACGCGGACGACCTCGACGACGCGTCCGGTTCCGTCTCCCTCATGACGCTGCACACCGCGAAGGGTCTCGAGTTCGACGCGGTCTTCCTCACGGGGGTCGAAGAAGACCTCATTCCGCACCGTATCTCGGCGAACGAGCCCGGCGGCCCCGCCGAGGAACGTCGCCTGTTCTACGTGGGCGTCACCCGGGCGCGCAAGCTCCTCCACCTCACCCTCGCGATGACCCGCGCGCAGTTCGGCGAGGTCACGGTCGCGATGCCGAGCCGGTTCCTGCAGGAGATCCCGACCGAGCTCATCGACTGGCGCCAGTCTCCCGGCGACGTCAACTCGCGCGGCGGCTCGCAGTCGCGCGCCCTCAACGCCCGCCGTCCCGGCGGGTGGGGCTCGCGCCGCGACGACAACCCGCCGCTGCTGCCCAAGTCGACCTCGCTCGAGCGCTTCGCGAACAAGATCCCCGCGAAGGTGCGCGACAACAGCGAGCTCGAGCTGGCGGCGGGCGACCGCATCCGGCACGAGGACTTCGGCGAAGGACGCATCGACGCGGTCACGGGCGAGGGGGCCAAGCGCATCGCGCACGTGCGCTTCGACAGCGCCGGGGCCAAGAAGCTGCTGATCAAGATCGCACCGATCGAGAAGATCTGAGTCACACCCCGGCGCGCGCGGCGCCGCGCGGTTAGGCTGGCCCGATGGCACTCTTCTCGCGCCGACCCAAGCCCTCCGAAGAACCCGAACGGGATGCGGCCGCGTCCGCTGCGCCCGAGGCGACCCCGGAGGCGCCCGCCGAGAACGTCCCCCACGTGCCGATCTCGGTCAGCACCTTCGGTGAGAACCGGACACCGGACGCAGCTCCCGCCCTGCCGGAGGGCGTTTCTGCCATGGCCGCCGCCAGGCCCCCGCACCTCGCTTCTCCCGCTGCCGAGGCGTCCAAAGATCTCGAGACCGTGCCGGGTCTGCGCGACAACGTCCTCTTGCGCGACGCACTCGCAGCGCTGCCCGAGAAGGCGCAGCCGATCGAGCTCATGAACGTCGCACGTCAGCTGCTGCAGGGGCACGTCTACATCCGCGTGCAGGGCGACGCCCGCGAACTCCTCGCCAAGGGCGACAATCTGCCCACCTCGGTGATCACGTACCAGGAGCAGAAGTACATGCTCGTGTACTCCAGCGGACGAGCGCTGCAGGATGCGGTGCGCGCCGACGGCGACGCGTCCACCTCTGCTCTGGCCCAGCCCGTCATCAGCCTCCTGCGCCAGATCGTCGCGGGCGAGTTCGGCGGCATTGCCGTCGACCACGCGTCGCGTCCCGGCTCCGCCATCCTGCCGAAGCCCCTGATCGAGAAGGCTCTCGCCGACCTCGACCCGCACCTGGCAGTGAAGACCCTGCTCGCCGCCGACCGCACCGATGAGACGGCCGGCGACATCGCCGACGCGCTCACGTACGCGCCGGTATGGGTCGCCGCCCGCCGCGGCGAAGGCGACCGCATCGGCATCGCGGAGCTCCGCACGACGGAGGGCGAGCGCATCCTCGAGCTCTTCTCCCATCCGCTGGAGCTCGTCGCCCTCGGTCGTGGAGATCAGCCGGCCAAGGTCACGCCCGAACAGCTCGCCCGCGCGCTGCGCTCCGACGACGGCATCTCCGGGGTGATCGTGAACCCCGCCGGGCCCTGGATCCGTCTCAGCCGCGCGCAGCTCGCGCCTGTGCTCGCCCTCGGCGCCTGACACCCTCATCCATGGGGCGCACATATCCCGTGCGCAAGGGGATGCGGGGTGCGAGCGTGCGCCCCTAGGGTCGGGTCATGGCGAGCGAACGCACCACCGTGATCGTCCCCGGGCCCGACGGCGACCGGGAGATCTCCGTCTCGAGTCCGTCCCGCGAGGTGTGGCCGGCGGTCGGGATCACGAAGCGCGAGCTCGTCGACTACATCCTCGCCGTCGCCGAACCGTTCCTGCGGGCGAACGGGCACCGTCCGGTCTCGCTCGAGCGGTTCCGCGACGGCATCGACGGCGAGGCGTTCTTCTCGAAGAACCCGCCCAAGGGCACCCCGGATTACGTCGATGCGGTCACCGTCACCTACAACAGCGGGCGCAGCCATCCGCAGGTCGTGCTCACGGAGCCGGCAGCGCTGGTGTGGGCCGTGCAGATGAACACCGTGGTCTTCCATCCGTGGGCCTCGCTCGCCGCCGACCCCGATCGACCCGTCGAGCTGCGGATCGATCTGGACCCCCAACCCGGTACGGATTTCTCGGATGCGGCTGCCATCGCCCCTCTCATGCGCGATGTCCTCGCGGAGGCAGGCCTCGAGTCCTGGATCAAGACGAGCGGGAACCGCGGCATCCACCTCTTCTGTCCGATCGAGCCGACGCACGAGTTCCTCGACGTGCGCCACGCGGCGATCGCCGCGGGCCGGGAGCTCGCCCGGCGCGAGCCGGAACGGGTGACGATGAACTGGTGGAAGGAGGAGCGCGGGCAGCGCATCTTCGTGGACTTCAACCAGACCAACCGCGATCGCACGATGGCCGGCGCCTACAGCCCGCGGGCGCTGCCCGATGCCACGGTGGCCACCCCCATCTCGTGGGACGAACTGCCGACGGTCGATCCCCACGCCTTCACCGTGCGCACCGTGCCGCGCCGCCTCGCGGAGATCGGCGACCCGTGGGAGCACATCTCCCGCAACCCCGGACGCATCGACACGCTGCTCGAGTGGTGGCAGCGCGACCTCGACGACGGCCTCGGAGAGCTGCCGTTCCCGCCCGAATTCCCGAAGATGCCCGGCGAGCCGCCGCGCGTGCAGCCCAGTCGCGCGCGCTCGGAGGAGTGATCGATCAGTCGAGCACGTCGCCGAGGTCGTAGGCCGACACCTGCTCGAGCTGCGAGAAGGTGCACGAGCGTGCATCGCGGTCCGGGCGCCACCGCTCGAACTGCACGGTGTGACGGAATCGCATCCCCTCGAGCTGGTCGTAGCGCACCTCGAGCACCCGTTCCGGACGCAGGCGCACGAAGGAGACGTCCTTGGATGCGGCGAATCTCGACCGCTCGGTCTCACCCCTCACCGCGTCGCCCGACTCGTCGCGCACCACCAGGGGAGCCAGCTCGTCGACGAGCTCCCGGCGTCGCACATCCGTGAACGCCGAGACGCCGCCGACATTGCGCAGCGTGCCGTCGTCGTCGTAGAGGCCGACGAGGAGCGATCCGACGCCGACACCGCTCTTGTGGATGCGGTAGCCGAGCGCGACGACGTCGGCGGTGCGCGCGTGCTTGATCTTCAGCATGGTGCGCTTGTTCGGCTGGTAGGCGTCGTCGAGACGCTTGGCGACGACACCGTCGAGACCCGCGCCCTCGAACTCCGCGAGCCAGCGTCGGGCGGTTGCGGGATCGTCGCTCGTGCGGGTCAGGTGCACCGGCGGCTCGACGCCCGCAAGGAGGTGCTCGAGCTCGGCGCGACGGCGGGCGAACGGAGCATCGCGCAGATCGCGGTCGCCGCGCGCCAGCAGGTCGAAGGCGATGAGCAGGGCGGGCGTCTCGTCGGCGAGCTTCGTGACCCGGGAGGCGGCGGGGTGGATGCGTTGGCTCAGAGCTTCCCAGTCCAGCCGTTGCGCGCCCCGAGGACCCGTCGGGATCACGATCTCACCATCGATGAGACACGGCTCCGGCAGCACGCGCGGCAGCGCCTCGACCAGTTCGGGGAAGTACCGGGTGAGCGGCTTCGCGCCGCGCGATCCCAGTTCCACGCTCTCCCCGTCCCACGCGGCCAGCACCCGGAAGCCGTCCCACTTGGGCTCGAAGCTCCAGCCCGCCGCATCCGGAACGTCCTTCACGGCCTTGGCAAGCATGGGGGCCGGGATGTCGTAGCGCATGGTGAGCCCTCAGGCCGTCTTCTCGCCCGCGGCGACCTGCCGCTCGCGCTTCTTGGGCCTCGCCCACTTCGCCGGGGTGTCGGGGCCGTCCCAGACCTGGATGATGCCCCAGACGACAGCCGTCAGCGGGACGGCGAGGAGCGTGCCGAGGATGCCGCCGATCGCGGTGCCGCCGGCCAGCGCCACGAGCACGACGAAGGAGTGCAGCTTCATCGACCGGCCCATGAGCACCGGCTGCAGGAAGTTGCCCTCGAGCTGGTTGACGGCGACGACCACGCCCACGACGATCAGGGCGATGACCGGCCCGTTGGCCACCAGCGCCACGAGCGCTGCGAGTGCACCCGCCGTCACGGCGCCGACGATGGGGATGAAGGCGAGCAGGAACACCAGCACCGCCAGCGGGATCGCCAAGGGCACCTGCAGGATGAGCAGGCCGATCAGGATCCCGACCGCGTCCACGAACGCCACCGCCGCCGTGCCACGCACGTAGGACCCGAGCACCTGCACCGACTTGTCGCCGATACGGCGCGCGCGCACGTAGGAGGCGCCGTGGAACGGGCGCAGCAGGAACTCCCACATCCGCGGGCCGTCCTTGAGGAAGAAGAAGAGGATCACGACCATCAGAACGAGACCCGTGACGAAGTTCGCGACGGCACTGACTCCCGCAAGAGCGCCGCTACCGAACTGCGCACTCGTCACGAAGTCGCCCAGCTGCCCCATCCAGTCGTCGATCTGCGCCGAGGTCGGGGCGAACGGCAGCGTGCGCACCCAGTCGAGCAGCTGCTGGAAGCCGCCCTGCGCCTGCGACGACAGGTCGTCCCACTGGTCACGGATCGCCCACACGATGAGCCACCCGAGCCCGGTCAGCAGCACGACGACGGTGAGGAGCGTCAGGAGGGTGGCCAGGATCGACGGCACGCCTCGGCGCCGCATCCACGTCATGACCGGCGCGAAGGCCGAGGCGAAGATGAGCGCGAGGATGAGCGGGATGACGACGACCGTGACCTGACGGATGCCCCAGATGGCCCCGGCCAGGATCGCGACGATGACGATGATCTGCAGTCCGCGGATTGCGAGGCGTCCGAAGGCGTCGCCCCAGAGGCTCCACGGAGCCCGGTGTGCGGTGAGCTCCACCTCGCGGGAGGTGAGCGTCACCTCCTGCGGTGCGCGGCGGAACAGTCCCATGCGACGACCGTATCGGCCGCATCCGACCGGCGTCTGCGTCTTGACGCGCGGATGCCGGGGCGACAGGGCGCTCAGACGAACGCGCCGGTGCCCGTGACGTCGCGTCCGATGAGCAGCGCCTGCACGCTCTCGGTGCCCTCGTAGGTGTGGATGGCTTCGATGTCGGCCATGTGCTGGATCACCCGGTTCTCGAGCAGGATGCCGTTGCCGCCCATGAGGTCGCGCGCGGTCTGGGCGATGCGGCGTGCGGCGCGGGTGTTGTGGTACTTCGCGAGGGAGGCCTGGGTGGGTCGCAGTGCGCCCGCGGTCTCGAGATCCGCCATGCGGCGGCAGTAGAGCTGCATCGCCGTCAGCTCGTCGAGCATCTGCGTGAGCCGCTCCTGCACCATCTGGAACTTCACGAGGGGCTTGCCGAACTGCACACGCTGCTGGGCGTACGACAGCGCGGCCTCGTAGCACGCCGTGGCATGGCCGAGCGCCGACCACGCCACGCCGGAGCGGGTGGAGTACAGCACCGTCGACGCATCCTTGAAGCTGCGGGCGCCGGGCAGCACCGCATCCGCGGGCAGGCGCACGTCGTCCAGCGCGATGTGCGCCTGGTGGATGCCGCGCAGCGACGCCTTGCCGGCGATCACCGTGCCGGTGTAGCCCGCGGTGTCCTGCGGGACCAGGAAGCAGCGCACCGCGCCGTGCTCGTCGGCGGAAGGGTCGTCCACGCGCGCCCACACGAACGTGATGCCCCCGGACGCACCGTTGCCGATCCACTTCTTCGCGCCGCGCAGGACCCATTCGTCGCCATCGCGCCGAGCGACGGTCTCGAGCGAGACGGAGTCGGATCCGTGATCGGGTTCCGTGAGCGCGAAGGAGCCCAGCACCTCGCCGCGGGCGAGCGGCTCGAGCCACCGCTCCTGCTGCTCGGCGGATCCGAAGAGAGCGAGGGTGCGAAGCGCGAGGCCGCCCTGCACCGCGATCACCGTGCCGAGCGAGCCGTCGCCCCGCGACACCTCCATGTTGACCAGGCCCGCGGCCAGCGGGGAGAAGTGGGTGAGTCGAGGGTGGTCGATGCCGTCGTTGTACAGATCGAGCTCGCCCAGACGGGTGACGAGATCCAGCGGGTAGGAGCTGTCGTCCCAGGCGGCGACCATGCGATCGCCGACCTCGTCGACGTAGGCCTTCGCGCGGTCCCAGACCGCCCGGTCGGCGGCGGGGATGTCAGCGAACACGGCGTAGTAGTCGGTGTCCAGCCGCGCGGTCACGTCGTAGGCGGCGGCGGTGTCGCCCGGCAGAGAAGTCATGCGCACACGATAGTCGCGTGGGACGCTGTGCCGCCAACTCTGGCACTCAGTTTCACCGCGCGGATGCGGAGCCGTGACGCGTTAGCCTGAGCGGGTGCCGGCCCTCAGCGACCACCTGCGATCCGTTCCTCCCAGCGGCATCCGTCGCATCTTCGAGATCGCGCTCACCCTCGACGACGTCACCATGCTCGCGGTCGGCGAGCCCGATGTGCCGGTGGCGGGGCACATCATCGAGGCGGCCAGGCGTGCCTGGGAGGCGGACGAGACCGACTACGTGGCCAACGCCGGCATCCCGGCGCTGCGCCACGCCTTCGCCGATCGTTTCGCGGTGAACCATGGCGTCGACCTGTCGCCCGAGCGGGTCTGGGTCACTGTCGGCGGCACGCAGGCGCTGCACCAGGCGATGGGTCTCGTGCTGGGCCCCGGCGACGAGGTGCTCGTGCCCGACCCCGGATACACGACGTTCTCGATGAGCCCCAGGATGCTGAGCGCGGTGCCGGTGCCCTATGCGCTGCGTCCGGAGGTCGACTTCCTGCCGGAGCTCGAGGCGATCGAGGCGCTCATCACACCGCGCACGCGGGCGATCGTCGTGAACTCGCCGTCGAACCCGCTCGGCACGGTCATCGACGGCGGGCTCGCGCAGGGGCTTCTCGAGCTCGCGCGCCGCTACGACCTCTGGATCATCAGTGACGAGGTGTACGCGGAGCTGACCTGGGGCGATCCGCACGTGAGTCTGACCGCCCTCGATGCGCGAAGCGACGAGCCGAGGGTCCTGGGCGTGTTCTCCCTCTCGAAGTCCTACGCCATGACGGGAGTGCGGGTGGGCTTTCTCATCACCCCGCTCGGCATGGATCAGACCCTGCGCACGGTGCAGGAAGCGATGATCGCGTGCGTAGCCGCGCCCGATCAGCGCGCGGGCGTCGCGGCGCTCACCGGCGACCAGAGCAACATCGCTCTCGCGCGCGCTCATTACCGTCGGAACCTGGATGCGGCGATCGCGCTGCTCGACGAGCGCGGCATCGCCTACCGGGTGCCCGACGGCGCGTTCTACCTGTGGATCGATCTGCGCCACGCGACCGGCGGCGACGTCGGGGCGTGGGCGGAGGAGTTCCTGCGCACCCAGCGCGTCGCCCTCGCACCCGGTTCCGCCTTCGGCGCCTCGGGCGAGGGATGGGTGCGCGTGTGCGCGGCCGCCTCGCGCGGCGATCTGCTCCACGGGCTGTCCCTGCTTCCCGCGCCCTGAGCCACGCGGGCCCGCGGCGCGGGTGCGGCGACGTGTGCACGGCGGATGCGGGATCCGGCGCCGCATCCGTCACGTCACGTGACTCCTGCACCACGGGTCGTGCAGATGTCGCACCGCACGGCGCGGGAACGTGTGCTCAGCGCAGGCTGTCGCCCAAGCGCCGGGCCACCTCGGCGGCCGGCATGCGGCGGGGGAAGACGGCTACCACGACGTCGTCGGGCGCCTGCGATGCGCGCGAGCCGACCCCGAACTTGTCGAGGCAGTCGTCGAGGGCCCGACGCAGCGCCGAGGCCGGCACCTTTTTGGGGCCGCGCAGGAGGCGGCGCAGCACATGGTTGTGCACGGCCGTGACAAGGGCCGCGAAGCTCACCGCATCCAGCGGGTCGAGGCCGGGCAGGGCCGTGCGCAGGTACTCGTCGAACAGCCGTTCGTAGCGGAACACGGTCACGATCTCGCGGTCGCGCAGCGCCGGCACGTCGCGCACCACCGTGTAGCGGCGTCGGGCGAGCTCGGGGTCGGCCGCGAAGTGGCGGTAGACCTGCATCGACGCCTCGCAGACCGCCTCCCACGGGTTCTCGTGGGGCCGAGCGAGGTAGGTGCGGAGCTTGTCGAGCAACAGCTCATGGTCGGCGAAGACGACGTCGTCCTTGCCGCCGAACTGGCGGAAGAACGTGGAGCGCGAAATACCCGCGGCCTGGGCGATCTGGTCGACCGAGGTCGCCTCGAAACCCTGCCGTGCGAACAGGTCGAGGGCCGCGGCGACGACATCGTCACGCGCGGCTGAGGGGGAAGCTGTCTCACTCATCTGCGGAGCAAGCCTAGACCTGCCGCGGCGTGCGCCCGTGGACTCCGTCGCCGTGTCAAGCCCCGCGGCCATCTGCCGCCGAACGCGTTGACTGCGCCGCATGGATCCCCTCTGGAAGCAGCACGCTCGCACCGTACCCGCGACGCCCTTCGTCCCCGGCGAGCACGAGGTCGTCGTGGTGGGGGCGGGCATCACCGGGCTCGCGACGGCGCTGCTGCTCGCCGAGTCCGGGTACGAGGTCGTCGTGCTCGAGGCGCGCGAGGTCGCGGGGCTCGCCACGGGTGCGAACACGGGCAAGGTGTCGCTGCTGCAGGGCACGCAGCTGTCCACGCTGCGCGCCCACCACTCGCCCGCCCTCGTCCGCGCGTACGTGGAGGCGAACCTCGACGGACAGCTCTGGCTGCGCTCGTTCGCCGATCGTGCGGGCCTCGCCTACGAGGTGCGCACGGCATTCACGTACGCACAGCACGATGCTGGCCGCTCCCGCGTGCGTGAGGAGTTCGAGGCCGCGCGGAAGGCCGGCCTGCCGGTGAGGTGGGCCACGGCCGACGAGCTCGATCTGCCGTTCCCCGCTCGCTCCGCCGTCGCCTTGGACGGCCAGCTGGGGATGGATCCGGATGCGGCCGCGCACGCTCTCGCGCTCGCCTTCCTCGCCGCGGGCGGCACGCTGCACACCGGCGTGCGGGCGACGGGGGTGTCCACCTCGAGCCGGCCGACGGTGCACACAGCCCGCGGCGACCTCGTCGCCGAGAACATCGTGCTGGCGACGGGCGCGGCCGTGCTGGATCGCGGCCTGTACTTCGCGAAGGTCTCCGCGATGCGCTCTTACGCCGTCGCGTTCGCCGTGCCGGACGAGGTGGCGCTCCCGGACGGGATGTTCCTCTCTGCGGACGCGCCGAGCAGATCCGTGCGCACCGTGTCAGACCGCGATGGGCGGTGGGAGCAGACGCGGCTGATCGTCGGCGGCGGCGGACACCCTGTGGGGCGCGCCGCATCCGAACGGGCGCGGGTCGCGGAGCTGATCGCTTGGACGAGGCGCCACGTGCCGGATGCGGTACCGACGCACCGGTGGTCGGCCCAGGACTACACCTCTCACAACCTCGTCCCGTTCGTCGGCGTCATGCCCCGCACGGGCGGGCGCGTGCGCTTCGCGACGGGATACGCGAAGTGGGGCCTGACGAACGGCCCCGCGGCCGCGCTGCGGATCGCCGCAGAGATCGAGGGCATCGGCGAGGGCGGGCGGGCGGAGTGGATGCGGCGGCTGGGCACCCGCATCACCGTGCCGGCCGATGTGGCCAAGGGAGCGGCGGAGAACGCCAAGGTCGGCGCTCGTGCGGTCCAGGGCTGGGCGGGGGCGCTCCGGCATCCGCCTCGCATCCCGTCGGAGGGGAAGGGCGTCGTCGGTGCGGATGCGGGGCGCCCCGTCGGCGTCTCGCGGGTCGACGGCGAGGTGCGAGCGGTCTCCGCGGTCTGTCCGCACCTGGGAGGCGTGCTGAATTGGAACGACGCCGAGTGCACGTGGGACTGCCCGTTGCACGCCTCGCGCTTCGCGCCCGACGGGCGCCGCATCGAGGGCCCGGCGCTGTCGGATCTGCGGCGCGTGCGGCCGCCCTCGTCTGCACAGGCGTGAACGGAGCACTCCCGCACGGGGAGTAGGCTGGGGGACTGGTCGATATCTCGACGTCGAGACGTTTTGCGTCACCCTCCCTCGGACCAGCGAAGGAAGCCCAGTGGATCTGTACGAGTACCAGGCACGAGACCTTTTCGAGAAGTACGAGGTGCCGGTGCTCGCCGGTATCGTCGCGGACACCCCCGAGGAGGTGAAGGCGGCAGCCGAGAAGCTCGGCGGCGTCGTGGTGGTCAAGGCGCAGGTCAAGACGGGCGGTCGCGGCAAGGCCGGCGGCGTCAAGGTCGCGAAGACCCCCGACGAGGCGTACGAGGCGGCGAAGGCGATCCTCGGCCTCGACATCAAGGGCCACGTCGTCAAGCGGGTCATGGTCGCCGCAGGTGCCTCCATCGAGAAGGAGTTCTACTTCTCGGTCCTGCTCGACCGCTCGAACCGCTCCTACCTGTCGCTCGCCAGCGTCGAGGGCGGCATGGAGATCGAGCAGCTCGCGGTCGAGAAGCCCGAGGCTCTCGCGCGCATCGAGGTCAACGCACTCACCGGCATCGACAAGACGAAGGCCATCGAGATCGCCCGCGCGGCGAAGTTCCCCGAGGAACTCGTCGAGAAGGTGGCCGACGTCTTCGTCAAGCTCTACGCCGTCTACACGGGCGAGGGTGCGACCCTCGTCGAGGTGAACCCCCTCATCCTCGACGGAGGCGGCAACATCATCGCCCTCGACGGCAAGGTCACCCTCGACGACAACGCGACCGAGGTGCGCCACCCCGAGCACGAAGAGCTCGAGGACAAGGATGCGGCCGACCCGCTCGAGGCCAAGGCGAAGGCAGCCGGCCTCAACTACGTCAAGCTCGACGGTCAGGTGGGCATCATCGGCAACGGAGCGGGCCTGGTCATGTCCACGCTCGACGTCGTCGCCTACGCCGGCGAGAACCATGGCGGCGTGAAGCCCGCCAACTTCCTCGACATCGGCGGCGGCGCCTCCGCCACCGTCATGGCCGCGGGTCTCGACGTCATCCTGGGCGACCCGCAGGTCAAGAGCGTCTTCGTCAACGTCTTCGGCGGCATCACCTCGTGCGTGGCGGTGGCAGAGGGCATCGTCAAGGCGCTCGAGATCCTCGGCGACGCCGCGACCAAGCCGCTCGTCGTGCGTCTCGACGGCAACCAGGTCGAAGAGGGTCGCGCGATCCTCGCGGCCGCGAACAACCCGCTCGTGACCCTCGCCGCAGGCATGGACGAGGGCGCCGACAAGGCCGCCGAGCTGGCCGCCGCCTGATCGCCCGCATCGGATAAGGACACAGACATGTCGATCTACCTCAACAAGGACTCCAAGGTCATCGTCCAGGGCATCACCGGCGGCGAGGGTACCAAGCACACCGCCCTCATGCTGAAGGCGGGCACCCAGGTCGTCGGCGGCGTCAACGCGCGCAAGGCCGGCACGACCGTCTCGCACACCGACAAGGACGGCAACCCGGTCGAGCTGCCGGTGTTCGCCAGCGTCGCCGAGGCCATCGAGGCCACGGGCGCGGACGTCTCCATCGCCTTCGTTCCGCCGGCCTTCACGAAGGACGCCATGATCGAGGCCATCGACAGCGAGATCCCGCTGCTCGTGGTGATTACCGAGGGTGTGCCGGTCGGCGACTCCGCCGAGGCGTGGGCGTACGCGATCGAGAAGGGCAACAAGACCCGCATCATCGGACCGAACTGCCCCGGCATCATCACCCCGGGCGAGTCGCTCGTGGGCATCACGCCCGCCAACATCACCGGCAAGGGCCCGATCGGACTCGTCTCGAAGTCGGGCACGCTGACCTACCAGATGATGTTCGAGCTGCGCGACCTGGGCTTCTCGACCGCGATCGGCATCGGTGGAGACCCGATCATCGGCACGACGCACATCGACGCGCTCGAGGCGTTCGAGGCCGACCCCGAGACCAAGGCGATCGTGATGATCGGCGAGATCGGCGGCGACGCCGAGGAGCGCGCGGCCGACTACATCCGCGCGAACGTCACGAAGCCGGTCGTCGGCTACGTCGCGGGCTTCACCGCCCCCGAGGGCAAGACGATGGGCCACGCCGGCGCCATCGTCTCGGGCTCCGCGGGCACCGCGCAGGCCAAGAAGGAAGCGCTCGAGGCGGCAGGCGTGAAGGTCGGCAAGACGCCGTCCGAGACCGCCGCGCTCATGCGCGAGATCATCCAGGGTCTGTAAGGCCCCCTCGCGACGGGCGGATGCGGGCGGCCGAGGCCCCCGCATCCGCCCTTCGTCGTATCCGGCCGCAGTAGCCTGGACGCATGCCGCTGACAGGGGAGTACAAGCCGAGCACGTCCGAGTGGGCAAGGTCGCAAGCCGAGCTCTACGAAGCCACCAACGGCGCGGAGGGCGGTGAGCTGCGCGGTGTTCCGATCATCGTGCTGACCACGGTCGGCGCCAAGAGCGGTGGCCTGCGCAAGACCGCGCTCATGCGCGTCGAGCACGACGGGGACTACCTCGTCGTGGCCTCCAAGGGTGGGGCGCCCGAGGAGCCCGCGTGGGGCAACAACATCCGAAAGCACCCGCACGTGGAGCTGCAGGACGGCGCCGTCAAGCGCGACTACACCGCGCGCGAACTCGAGGGCGAGGAACGCGAGCTGTGGTGGGACCGTGCGGTCGCCGTGTGGCCCGACTACGCGGTCTACCAGACCAAGACCGACCGTCAGATCGCGATCTTCGTGCTGGAGCCGCGCGAGGCCTGAGCGCCGCCCGCACACGCGCGAACGAGCATCCGTTCGCCGAGTGAGCACCACATCGGGTGCTCGTTCGATGAACGGATGCTCGTTCGGCGTCGAGGCGGGGGCTCAGCCGCCGAGGGCCGCCTCGATCGGACCGCGCACGAAGAACACGACGAAGCCGGCGGCGACGATCCACAGCAGCGGGCTGATGCGGCGGGCGTGTCCCGAGAGCGACCGGATCACGACCCAGCTCACGAAGCCCGCGCCGATGCCATTGGCGATCGAGTACGTCAGCGGCATGACCGTGATGGTCAGGAACACCGGGATCAACACCGAGACGTCGGTGAGATCGACGTGGCGGATCTGGCTCATCATCAGCGCGCCGACCGCGACCAGCGCCGCCGAAGCGACCTCGCTCGGCACGATGGTGGTCAGGGGTGTCACGAACATCGCCAGCAGGAAGAGCGCGCCGGTCACGAGGTTCGCGAGGCCCGTACGAGCGCCCTCGCCGATGCCGGTGCCGGACTCGATGAACACCGTGTTGGACGACGACGAGGTGAGTCCACCCGCGACGGCGCCGATGCCCTCGACCACGAGGGCGGAGCGCAGGCGCGGGAAGTTGCCCCGCTCATCGGCGAGGTTCGCCTCGCGCGAGAGGCCCGTCATGGTTCCCATCGCGTCGAAGAAGTTCGTGAACAGCAGCGTGAACACGAGCATCGCGGCCGCGAGCACGCCGATGCGGTCGAAGGCGCCGAAGCTGACCTGACCCACGAGGCTCAGGTCGGGCAGGCTGAAGATGGATGCCGGGATCTCCGGCACGCTGAGGCCCCACCCGCCGGCGTGACCGTCTGCCCGCGCGCCGAGGTGCCAGATCGCCTCGACGATGACCGCGACGACGGTGCCGCCCGCGAGGCCGATGAGGATCGCGCCCTTGACCTTGCGGGCGAGGAGGATCGCGATGGTCACGAGCGTCAGCACGAACAGGAGCGTCGGGACGGTGGCGATCGAGCCGTTCACGCCGAGGCCCACCGGCGGCGAGGGCAGGCCGGTGCTCTGAACGAGTCCGCCGTCGACGAAGCCGATGAAGGCGATGAAAAGACCGATGCCGACCGTGATGGCGGTCTTCAGTGCCATCGGCACGGCGTCGAAGATGAGTCGGCGCAAGCCCGTCACAGCCAGCAGCACGATGAGCAGGCCATTGATGAGAACCAGGCCCATCGCCTCGGGCCAGGTGACCTCGCCCACCACGCTGACGGCGAGGAACGAGTTGATGCCGAGACCCGCCGCGAACGCGAACGGCAGTCGGGCGACCAGCCCGAACAGGATGGTCATGGCGCCGGCGGTGAGCGCGGTGGTCGCGGCGACCTGGGCGAAGCCGAGGGCGTTGCCGGCCACATCCGTTCCGCCGGACAGGATGATCGGGTTCAGCAGGACGATGTAGGCCATCGCCACGAAGGTGACGATGCCGCCGCGGATCTCGCCTCCGACGGTGGCGCCGCGCGCCGTGATGCCGAAGAAGCGGTCGAGACGGCCGGGGGAGGAGGACGAGGCGCTGGTGGTACGGGGGTGTTGCACTCGACGAGAGTAGTCGGATGCGGCCCGCTGCGCGACGCGGAGGAGCCGTGGCAGATGCCGGCGGCGTGGCCGACGGTCGTGCAAAGATCCGCTGGGTAGGGTCAGGGGGCCATGCAACGCGTCCTCGTCCTTCTCCTCTCCGCCCTCGACGCTCTCGTCGCGGTGGCCGTCGGCCTCGCCGTCGCCGGTGCCCCGCTGATGGTGTTCTGGTTCGTCGCGTTCGGGTCGGGAGATCTCGCCGCCATATGGCAGAGCGCAGGGACCATCTGGCAGTTCGGGCACTCGGTTCCCGTCGCGATCACACTCCCGGACATCTACGTCGCCGAGCTGGGCATCGATCCGTCGCTCGCGAGCTTCACGCTCTCGCTCGCTCCGCTGGCCTTCGCCGCGTTCACGCTGCTCTTCGGCGGGCGCTCAGGTGCGCGCGCCGGGCGTGCCGGGGCGCCGTGGAGCGGCGCACTCACCGGAACGCTCGTGTTCGCCGTGCTCGCCGCCGGCATCGCCGTCACCTCGCAGGCGCCGCTGGCGGGCACCGATCTATGGCGCGCGATCTGCTACCCGACGGCGTACTACGCCGCTGGCGTGTTCGCGGGTGCCCTTCACCGCGCGTGGATCGACGGCGATGACGGGCCCGTCGACGCCCTGCGGGCCCGGCTCGACCGGTCCGGGGGCGCCTGGCCCGAGGTGCCGGAGCTCGCCGTGCGCGGCGGGGCGATCGCCGTGACGGGCCTGGTCGCCGTGGGCGCGGCCGTGCTCGGGGTCGCCCTCATCGTGCGCGCTCCGAACATCGTCGCGCTCTCACAGGCGGGCAACCTGGATGCGGGCGGCGCGGCGGTCCTCGCGCTCGCTCAGCTGCTGTACCTGCCGACTCTGCTCGTCTGGGCGCTCTCCTTCGTCGCAGGGCCCGGTATCGGGCTGGGTGCCGGAAGCGTGGTCTCGCCCGCGGGCACGCAGCTGGGTGTCCTGCCCGGTGTGCCCGTCCTGGGCGTGCTGCCCGAAGGCGCGAGCAGCTGGTTCCTGCTGTTCGCCCTGCTCCCGATCGCGGTGGGAGTCGTCGCGGGGTGGGCCACCCGATCCCGCCTCGGTCCCCGGGGTTCGACCGCGGATGCGGAGAGCACCGGCATCCTCGTGACCCTCACGGTGTCGATCGCCGCCCTTGCCGCTCTCGCCGCCGCCCTCATGGCGGTTCTGGCCAGCGGGAGCATGGGGCCCGGGCGACTGTCGACGGTCGGGCCGGATGCGGTCGCGGTGGGCGTGGCCGTCGGTATCGAGGTGGGGCTGGGTGCGGCGATCCTCCTGCTCTCCCCGCGCCGACGCGGCGAGGAGACGCTCGTGACCGAGCCGGGGCTGTTCGCCCGTCTTGCGGGTGCGCGCGGCACGGACGACGTCCCCGAGCGGACGGATGCGGCGCGCGACTAGACTGTGCGGGTGCTCACGGTCGCCGTTCTCATCTCCGGCACCGGCTCGAATCTGCGAGCCCTGCTCGAGGCCGCGGCGGAAGCCGATTTCCCCGCCCGCGTGATCGTGGTCGGCGCCGACCGCGAAGCCTCCGGCCTCGCGCACGCCGAGGAGTTCGGGATCCCGAGCTTCGTCGTGCCCTGGCAGGGCGCCGACCGCCGCGAGATCTGGGGGGAGGAGCTCGACCGGCAGCTGCGTGTCTGGCAACCCGACCTCGTGGTGCTCTCCGGCCTCATGCGCCTGCTGCCACCCGCGGTCGTCGCCGCGTGGAGCCCGCGCCTGATCAACACCCACCCCGCTTACCTGCCGGAGTTCCCCGGCGCCCACGCGGTGCGCGATGCGATCGAGGCGGGCGCCACCGAGACGGGTGCGAGCGTGATCGTCGTCGACGACGGCGTCGACACGGGGCCGATCCTCGCCCAGGAGCGCATCCAGGTGCGCCCCGGCGACGACGAGTCCGCGCTTCACGAACGCATCAAACCCGTCGAACGACGTCTGCTCATCGACGTCGTCCGCCGCATCGCCATCGGCGAGCTCGACCTCACCGCATCCGCCGTCTGACCCACCGCAACCGCCCCACCCCGAGGAGTCCCATGGCCGGGCCCAGCCACGATCCGTCCCTCTACCGCGACCGCGATGTCGTTCCCGTCCGCCGCGCGCTCGTCTCGGTCAGCGACAAGACCGACCTGCTGCGTCTGGCCGAAGCGCTCGTCGCCGCCGGCGTCGAGATCGTCTCGACGGGCTCGACCGCGCAGACCATCCGTGACGCCGGGTACGACGTCGTCGACGTGTCGAGCGTGACCGGATTCCCCGAGTCGCTCGACGGGCGCGTGAAGACCCTGCACCCTGGCGTGCACGCGGGCCTTCTCGCAGACCTCCGCCTCGCGCACCACGAGGAGCAGCTGACAGATCTCGGCATCTCGCCCTTCGAGCTCGTCGTCGTGAACCTCTACCCGTTCGTAGAAACGGTGGCATCCGGCGCATCCGGCGACGCCGTGGTCGAGCAGATCGACATCGGCGGGCCCGCGATGGTGCGCGCCTCGGCGAAGAACTACGCCAACGTCGCGATCGTCGTCTCGCCCGAGTCGTACCCCGCGATCATCGACGCGATCGCCGCCGGCGGGACCTCGCTCGCCCAGCGCAAAGAGCTCGCGGCGCGCGCCTTCGCTCACACGGCCAACTACGACCGCGCGGTGGCGACCTGGTTCGCCGACGAGACCCTCGCCGAGGGCGAGCAGCTGCCCGCGCACCTGACGATCAAGGCCGAGCGGCTCGCGACCCTGCGCTACGGCGAGAACTCCCACCAGCGCGCGGCCATCTACACCCGCACCGGCGGACACGGCATCGCGCAGGCGCTGCAGCTGCAGGGCAAGGAGATGTCGTACAACAACTACGTCGACGCGGATGCGGCGCTGCGGGCCGCCTTCGACATGGTCAAGCCGGCCGTGGCGATCATCAAGCACGCCAACCCGTGCGGCATCGCCGTGTCGGCGCCCAACGCGCTCGATGAGATCGCCAGCGCACACCTGCGGGCCCACGAGTGCGACCCCGTTTCGGCTTTCGGCGGTGTGATCGCGGCCAACCGCACGGTCACGCTGAAGATGGCGGAGAACCTGCGCGACATCTTCACCGAGGTGATCGTGGCCCCCGCCTTCGAGCCGGAGGCGCTGGAGCTGTTCCGCCTGAAGAAGAACTTGCGCGTGCTGCAGCTGCCGGCCGACTGGCAGCAGGAGCGCATGGATGTGCGGCTCGTATCGGGCGGTCTGCTGCTCCAGGACGCCGACCGTTTCCCCGACGACATCGAGTCCGTCGCGACAGACTGGGAGCTCGTCGCGGGCGAGCGCCCCGCCGGCGAGGAGATGACGAACCTCATTTTCGCGTGGAAAGCATGCCGCGCCGTCAAGTCGAACGCGATCGTGCTCGCGAAGAACTCCGCCACCGTCGGCATCGGCATGGGGCAGGTCAACCGTGTCGACTCGTGCCGCCTCGCCGTCGAGCGCGCGGGCGAGCGCGCGGTCGGCTCCGTCGCCGCATCCGATGCCTTCTTCCCGTTCTCGGACGGACCGCAGGTGCTGCTGGATGCGGGTATCTCCGCCATCGTGCAGCCGGGCGGATCGGTGCGCGACGACGAGACGATCGCCCTGGCGCGCGAGCGCGGCGTGACCATGTTCTTCACGGGAGAGCGCCACTTCTACCACTGAGTCCCGCCGCTGTCGCAGGACATCACCGCCCCGCAGGACGATTCCGACCGGATCGCCTTGCGGGGCGGTTGTTTCCTGTCGGGAGCCTCAGGCGCTCGGACGCCCGTACGCCTCGAGCAGCCGCAGCCACACCTCGCTGAGCGTCGGGTACGACGGCACGGCGTGCCAGAGGCGCGCGATCGGCACCTGGCCCACGACGGCGATCGTCGCCGAGTGGAGCAGCTCGGCCACATCCTCGCCGACGAACGTGGCGCCGATGATCGTGCCCGCATCCTCGTCGACGATCGCGCGCGCCTGGCCGCGGTAGTCGTCGGCGCGGGTGGCGGCGCCGGCGATCCACGAGAGGTCGTAGTCGAGCACTCGGATGCGGCGGCCCGCCGCTTTCGCTGCGGCCTCGGTGAACCCGATGGAGGCCACCTCGGGATCGGTGAAGGTCACCTGCGGAACGGCCTCGTGGTCGGCCGTCGCGACGTGCACGCCCCAGGGTGCATCGTCGACGGGGCCCCCGGTCGCGCGTGCGGCGATGACGTCGCCCGCGGCGCGCGCCTGGTACTTGCCCTGATGGGTGAGCAGAGCCCGGTGATTGACGTCGCCGACCCCGTACAGCCAGTCGGTGCCCGTCACGAGCATGGTGTCGTCGACGGCGAGCCACTCGCCCGGGACCAGTCCCACCGCATCCAGTCCGAGATCCTCGGTACGGGGCACGCGCCCTGTCGCCACGAGCACTTCGGCCGCACGGATACGGGTGCCGTCCGACAGCTCGAGCTCCTTCTCGTCGCCGACCCGCTGTGCCGACACGACGTTGGTGTGGCGGAGGATGCGCACGCCCCGCTCCTCGAGGGCGCGGCCGACGAGCTCGCCCGCGAAGGGCTCGTTGGCGGCCAGCAACGTGCCCCGGACGACGAGGGTGACCTCGGCGCCGAGGTCCGCGTAGGCGGTGGCCATCTCCGCGGCGACCACGCCGCCGCCGATGATCGCGAGGGATGCGGGGATCTCCTGCGCACTGGTCGCCTCGCGGCTCGTCCAGGGTGCGATCTCGGCGAGGCCGGGGGTATCGGGGAGGAGAGCTGCGGTGCCGGTGCAGACGGCGACCGCGTGGCGAGCGGTCAGGCGGGTGATGTTGCCGTCCGCATCCGTCACCTCGACCTGCTTGACGCCGACGAGACGGCCGTGGCCGCGCACGAGGTCGATGCCCGCGCTCGAGAGCCACTCGACCTGCGAGGAGTCGTTCCAGTCGTGGGTGAGCGTGTCGCGACGACGGAGGACCCCGGCGACGTCGAGGGGACTCGATACGGCCTGCTTCGCGCCGTCGACGTCGCGCGCCTCGCGCAGCACCGCCCCCGCGCGCAACAGCCCCTTCGACGGCATGCACGCCCAGTACGAGCATTCCCCGCCGACGAGCTCGCTTTCCACGATGACGGCGGACAGTCCGCCTTGTACGGCGCGGTCGGCGACGTTCTCGCCCACGGGGCCGGCGCCGATGACGATGAGGTCGTAGGTCTGCTCGCTCATGCTGCGACGCTACTCCGTCACATCCTTCCCAGGGCCCCCGGTTGCGCCCCCAGCCTCACGGGTGTGCGTGTTCCGCCGGTGCCCTGCCCCGATGCCCTGTTGCCCGAGTTGCGTCGCTCATGCGCAAGTGCGCCACTTTCACGCAGGTGCGCCAGGGAATGACCGGCGCATCTGCGTGAAAGTGTGGCCGAAGTGGTGACGGATGCGGGATCATCGCCCCACCGCTTCCGTATCCGCCACACCAGGCTCCCGCATCCGCGGGGGTGTGGGTAGGCCCCGCTCCCGCATCCGCTACACCTTCACGCAGATGCGACAGTGAACGTCTGTCGCGGATGCGGAAACCTGTCGCATTTGCGCACATGCGACGCAACTCGGGCAGGAAGAGACAGCATCCCGCGCAGCACGGACGCCGCCTCGGACGGGAGCCAGAGGGGCACCGCGCTGTGGTGTCCGAAAACCGCGAGCCGGCGTCGGTGAGGCGTGACAGGCTGGGGACGTGCCCACCCCCGCGATGACCTTCGACGAGCGCTACCGCGCGATCGACGCCCGGGATGCGCGCTTCGACGGACAGTTCGTCACCGCGGTGCACACCACCGGCATCTACTGCCGTCCCAGCTGCCCCGCCCGCACTCCACGGCCAGAGAACGTCACGTTCTACCCCACGAGCGCCGCCGCCCACGAGGCGGGCTACCGCGCCTGCAAGCGCTGCCTGCCCGAGGCCGCCCCCGGCTCGCCGGAGTGGGACCTCCGCGGCGACGTCGCCGGGCGCGCCATGCGCCTCATCGCCGACGGCGTCATCGAGCGCGAGGGTGTGCCGGGGCTCGCCCACCGGCTCGGCTACTCGTCGCGGCAGCTCGGACGCATCCTCACGGCCGAGCTCGGCGCGTCGCCTCTCGCGCTCGCTCGCGCCCACCGTGCCCACACGGCGCGAATGCTCCTCGTCGGCACGGACCTTCCCGCCGCGGACGTCGCCTTCTCCGCCGGCTTCGCGAGCGTGCGGCAGTTCAACGACACCGTCCGCGAGGTGTTCGGGATGACGCCGCTCGCGCTGCGCGCCCGCCGGAAGTCCGAGAATCGCGCCGCCCCCGGCGAGATCGACCTGCTGCTCGCGCATCGGCGCCCCATCGACGACGGCGGCATCTTCGCCTGGATGACGGCCCGCGCGCTCCCGGGAGTGGAGACCGTCACCGCGACGACCTTCGCGCGCACCCTGCGTCTTGCCGGTGGCTCCGCGTGGTTCGAGGTGCGCCGTGACGGCGAGGCGCTCCGCCTCCGCGCCCGCCTCTCCCAGCTCGCCGATCTGCCGCAGCTGGTCACGCGGGTGCGCCGGCTGTTCGATCTGGATGCGGATCCGCTCGCCGTCGACCAGGCACTCGCAGCCCATCCCGAGCTCGCCGCCCGGGTGGCCGCTCTTCCCGGCATCCGGGTCCCCGGCGCCGCCGACCCGCACGAGATGCTCATCCGCGCGATGGTGGGCCAGCAGATCACCGTTGCCGCGGCCCGCACGGCCCTCGCTGCTCTCGCGCAGCACCTGGGGGAGCGGGTGCCCGCCCACGAAGGCACCGACCTGCTCTTCCCGACGATGGCGGCGATCGCCGATCGCGGCGCCGAGGTGCTGCGTGGACCCGCGGCCCGCATCCGCGCCATCGTCGGCGCTGCCGGAGCGCTCGCCGACGGCGCTCTCGTCCTCGACGCCGGAGGCGACCCGCACGAGCAGCGCGCGGCACTTCTCGCGATGCCCGGGATCGGACCGTGGACCGCGGATTACGTGCGGATGCGGGTCACGGGCGATCCCGACGTGTTCCTTCCCGGTGACGTCGCCGTGCGCACCGGGGCCGCCCGGCTCGGACTTCCCGCGGAACCGCGGGCGCTGACAGCCTGGTCCGTCCGCGCGGCGCCGTGGCGCAGCTACCTGACCGCGCATCTCTGGGCGGCCGTCGCAGCCGTGCCCGCGCAGATCCCGCATCCCGCCCACCTCCCGAACGAGAGCCGCATCGCATGACCGCGCACATCGCCACCATCGACACCCCCGACGGCGCCTTCACGGCGCTCGTGGACGAGCATCAGCGCGTGCTCGCCTCCGGTTGGAGCGCCGACCACGACGTCATCGTGGCTCGCCTGCGCCCCGCCGACCGGCCGGTGCAGATCTCGGAAGGCCCCGTTCGCGCCATGGATGCGGTCGCCGCCTATTACGGCGGAGACGTGCGGGCCATCGACGAGGTCGAGGTGCACCAGACCGGCACCGCGGGGCAGCTCGCGGGCTGGCGGATGCTGCGGCGTATCGCGCCGGGGGAGCCTCTGACGTATGCGGAGTTCGCGGCAGCGCTGGGAAGCCCGCGCGCGGTGCGCGCCGCCGCATCCGTTTGCGCGCGGAACGCACCGGCCCTGTTCGTGCCGTGCCATCGCGTGCTGCGCACCGGGGGCGCGATGGGCGGCTTCGCATGGGGTGTCGAGGTCAAGCGCAGTCTGCTTGCGCGCGAAGCCGCCTGATCCGCGCGCGCGGGAATGCCCGCGCAGAACTGATCGTTGCACTCAGCGAACACACAGCATAGGCTGGAGGGCTGTCGCGCGCACTCGCCGCGGCATCCGTGCACTCGAGGAGGACGATATGACTCAGGCATTCGCCATTGCGGTAATCCCCGCCGTCCTCGCGGTGCCCGCGCGCTTCGCGTAGCTGCCGCCCGCCGCCAGTGAGCGGCCTCCTCCCTCTCCGAGCCGCCGCACCTCTGCGTGCGAGCTCATCCTTCTGCGGCACAGCTGTCGCACGCTCTCCTCGAGGATCATGAGTTCCACACCCTCTCGTTCGTCCACCGAACCGTCCACGCTCCGCGCCCTCGCGAGGCTTCTGCCGTTTGTGCGTCCCGTGCTGCGTCCGTTGGCGCTCGGCGCCATCAGCGCGCTCGCCGCCAGCGTCGTCGCCCTGATGATCCCGCTCGTGCTCGAGGGCGTCGTCGCGGGTCCGATCGCCTCCGCGGACCCGACGCAGATCCTCTGGGGCACGCTCGCCGTCATCGGGCTCGGGCTCGCCGAGGCCGCCCTCGTGTGGGGTCGGCGCTGGTTCGTGCTCGCGCCCTCGACCAAGGTCGAGTACGCGTTGCGCACCGGCTTCGCCGCGCGTCTGCAACGACTCCCCGTCGCCTTCCACGACCGGTGGCAGTCGGGACAGCTGCTCAGCCGCATGATGCAGGACATCAGCCTCATCCGTCGCTGGCTCGCCTTCGGCGTCATCCTGCTCGTCGTCAATGTGCTGACGATCGCGCTCGGCACGGTGCTGTTGTTTCAGTGGCACTGGGCGCTCGGCACGATCTTCCTGCTGTGCTCCGCCCCGCTCTGGTACGCCGGATACCGCTTCGAGAAGCAGTACGGGGTGTTGGCGCGACAGAGTCAGGACCAGGCGGGCGATCTCGCGACCGCCGTCGAGGAGAGCGTGCACGGCATCCGCGTGCTGAAGGCCTTTGGTCGTGGGTCCCACGCGCTGGCTAAGTTCGCGCGTCAGGCCGAGACGCTGCGCCAGACGGAGCTGCGCAAGGCCACAGCCATCGGCCTGATCTGGTTCTGGCTGGTGCTGCTGCCCGAGATCGCGTTCGCGCTGTGTCTGGCGGCCGGGATCGTCCTCGCCCAGCTCGGCCAGCTCTCGGTCGCTCAGCTGTTCGCGTTCTTCGCGATGGCGACGGTGCTGCGCTGGCCCATGGAGTCCATCGGCTTCCTCTTCTCGTTCCTTCTGGATGCGCGTACGGCCACCGACCGCGTGTTCGAGGTATTCGACGAGCACATCACGATCGACGACCCGGAGAACCCGGTCTCGCTCGGGAACCCGCGGGGACGGCTCGTGTTCGAGAACGTGCACTTCCGCTATCAGGATGCGCCGGATGCCCAGCGCGACCTGCTCGACGGCATCGACCTCGCCCTGGAACCGGGCGAGACGATGGCGCTCGTGGGACTCACCGGCTCGGGCAAGACGACGCTGACCACCCTGCCGACGCGTCTGTACGACGTGACCGGAGGACGCGTGACGCTGGACGGCGTCGATGTCAGAGAGCTCACGCTGACCGAACTGCGCACCCACATCTCGATGGCGTTCGAGGAGGCGACGCTGTTCTCCTCCTCCGTCCGCGAGAACGTGCTGCTCGGACGCGACGACCTGGATGCGGCCTCACCCGAGGGCGAGCGCGTGCTGCGTGAAGCGCTCGACGTGGCTCAGGCGGAGTTCGTGGAGCGTCTGCCCGACGGCGTCGACACCGTCATCGGAGAGGAAGGGCTGAGCCTGTCGGGAGGTCAGCGGCAGCGTCTCGCGCTCGCGCGCGCGGTGGCCGCGAGGCCGTCGGTGCTCGTGCTCGACGACCCGCTGTCGGCGCTCGACGTCGACACCGAGGCGCGCGTGGAGGAGGGTCTGCGCCGGGTGCTGGCCGACACGACCGCCCTCATCGTCGCCCACCGGCCCTCGACCGTGGCTCTCGCGGATCGGGTCGCGCTCCTCGAAGACGGTCGGGTCACCGCCGTCGGCACGCACAGTGAGCTGATGCGCTCCTCGGCGCACTACCGGCACGTCATCTCGAGTCTGGACGAGCAGGAGAAGGAGGAAGCGCGATGAGCACCGTCACGGGAACCAGCGGCGAAGACCGCTCCGACTACACACGTGTCGAGAGCCGCGAGATCCGGCGTCGCTCGATGCGGCTGCTCGGCTCCCTCATCCGCCCGCTGCGCGCGAAGCTCGTGCTCGCGGCCGTCGTGCTCGTCGTCTCGACGGCCCTGCGGGTCGTGGGTCCGGCGCTGATCGCGTTCGGTATCGACAACGCGCTGCCGGCGGTGCTGAACGAGATGGACTGGCTTCCCACGATCGGTGTGGTGGCCGTCTATCTCGCATCCGGGCTGCTCGGGGCGGCCCTCATCGGGTGGTACGCCGTGGTCGCCGCGCGGCTGACGCAGGCGGTCATGCTCGACCTGCGCACCCGCATCTTCCGTCACACGCAGCGGCTGAGTCTCGAGTTCCACGAGTCGTACACGTCGGGGCGAATCATCTCGCGCCAGACGAGCGACCTGGACACGATCCGGGAGCTCCTGGACGGCGGGCTCAACGAGCTGGTCTCGGGTGTGCTCTTCGGCGCGTTCACGCTCATCGCGCTGCTGCTGGTCGACTGGCAGAGCGGCGTCGTGCTCATCGTCATGGGCATCCCGCTGGCACTTCTCATGCGGTGGTTCTACCGCCGCTCGCAGATGGTCTACCGCGAGTCGCGCGTGATCAGCGCGAAGGTCATCGTGCACTTCGTGGAGACCATGACCGGCATCCGCGCGGTCAAGGCGTTCCGCAAGGAGAAGCGCGGCGACGTCGAGTTCGGTGAGCTGAGCGAGCAGTACCGCGACGTCAACATGCGCTCGATCCGGCTGTTCGGCACATTCGAGCCCGGGCTGATGGCGATCTCGACGCTCAGCCTCGGCGCCGTGCTGCTCTTCGGCGGGATCCGCGTCGCCGGCGGCGCGCTGGAGATCGGCGTGCTGCTGGCCGCCGTGCTGTACGTGCGCAACTTCTTCTCGCCCCTGCAGGAGGTGGCGATGTTCCTGAACTCCTACCAGTCGGCAGCGGCGGCGCTCGAGAAGGTGTCGGGCGTGCTGGAGGAGGAGCCCACGGTTCCCGAGCCCGCGCATCCGGTGGCTCTGGAGCGGCCGCGCGGAGCGATCCGTTTCGACGACGTGGCGTTCGGCTACGGCGATGGACGCGTCGTGCTGCCCGACTTCTCGCTGGACGTTCCGGCGGGTCAGACGATCGCCCTGGTCGGCACGACGGGGGCGGGCAAGTCCACGCTGGCCAAGCTCGTCTCCCGTTTCTACGATCCGACCCGCGGCTCCGTGACGCTCGACGGCGTGGATCTGCGGACGCTCGGCTCGGCGGACCTGCGCCGTGCGATCGTCATGGTCACGCAGGAGGCGTACCTGTTCAGCGGCACGGTCGCCGACAACATCGCGCTCGGAAAACCGGATGCGACCCTCGACGAGGTGCGGGATGCGGCCATGGCCGTCGGTGCGCACGCGTTCATCGAGGCGCTTCCCGACGGCTACGACACCGATGTGAACAAGCGCGGCGGGCGTGTGTCAGCGGGACAGCGTCAGCTGATCTCGTTCGCGCGCGCGTTCCTCGCAAACCCGGCGGTGCTGATCCTCGACGAGGCGACCGCCTCGCTCGACATCCCGAGCGAGCGTCAGATCCAATCGGCTCTCGGGACGCTCCTCGCCGATCGAACGGCCATCATCATCGCGCACCGCCTCTCCACGGTCGCGATCGCGGACCGCGTGCTGGTCATGGAGCACGGCCGCATCGTCGAGGACGACGCTCCCGAGGCGCTCATCGGCGGCACCGGCACGTTCGCGCGGCTGCACGCTGCCTGGCGCGACTCGCTCGTGTGACGGTTCGGGATGCGGCGAAAGGCCGCATCCCGAACTCACACGCGTGCGGCGAGGAACTCGGCCTGCGCGAACCATTGGTACATGAGACCACCCTCGTGCTGATTGTGGGGGTACACCTCGATGTCCGCCTCGCCCGCATAGTGGTTGCGGGCGGCGAAGACGGTCGAGGGCGGGCAGGTCTGATCGTGCAACGCTGTCGAGAACAGCGCGGGTGCATGGGAGCGGCGCGCCATGTTGACGCCGTCGAAGTAGGACAGCGTGGTGAACACCCGCTCCTCGGTGTGGCGGTGCACAGCGAGGTAGCGCACGATCTCCTGGTAGGGATCCGCGTCCGTGAGGCCGACGGCGCGTTCGAAGTGGCAGAGGAACGGCACGTCGGGCATGACCGCGATCAGCCCGTCGGACAGGGCTCCCGCCGCGAGCGCGATTCCGCCGCCCTGGCTGCCGCCGCACACCGCGACGCGGTCGGCGTCGACGATGTCGAGCGTGCGCGCCGCATCCACCAGGCGCACCGCATCCGTGAACACGCGGCGGTAGTAGTACTGCGCGGGATCCTCGATGCCGCGCGTCATGAAGCCGCTGACGGACGGGCCGGTACCGTGCGGATCGGGGGTGTCGCCTCCGGTTCCCCACATCGAACCCTGACCGCGCGTGTCCATCAGCAGGTGCGCATAACCGGCGTTGGCCCAGCCGAGTCGTTCGCCCGCGAGTCCGCGGCCGCCGCCGTAGCCGTTGTACTCGACGACCGCCGGCAGCGGCTCGTCGGCGCCCGCCGGCACGGTCAACCATGCGCGCACCGGCTCGCCCGCATAGCCGCTGAACGTCACGTCGTAGACGTCGACGAGAGTGAACGGCGTCGCGACGCGCGCGTAGCGCACCTCCTCGCCCGCGGCGCGGGAGGAGGCGATCGTCTCGGCCCAGAAGGCATCGAAGTCGGCGGGCTCGCGCACCTCGGGCCGATACTCGCGGAGGGCGTGCGGGTCCATGTCGAAGCGCGGCATGTGCATCACGATAGGGGCATCGGGGTTCTCGACGCGGCACCGCGGCCGGAGAATCGGCCGGCCACGGCATCGGCGGTGCCGTGGCCGCATCCCGCCCCGTCGCTATGATCGCGATCGGGGAGGTGGTCCATGAGCGGCACACAGACACCGGTTGGCGCGCAGTCCGAAACGGCGGCCTGGTGGGCGATGGGTGCCGACCAGGTGGCGGCCGAGCTCGGTACGGACGCCGCGGAGGGGCTGTCGGACGAGCAGGCCGCCAGACGACTGGCGGAGCAGGGGCCCAATGCCATCGCCGCGCCGCCGTCACCCCGCGCGGTGACCATTGCGCTGCGACAGCTCGCCGACCCGATGAACCTCATGCTCATCGGTGTCGTCGTGGTCAGCATCCTCATCGCGCAGCCCTCCGTGGCCGTCGTCGTGGCGTTGCTCGTGGGGCTGAACGTGGTGCTCGGTACGCGGCAGGAGCTCGCGGCGCGTCGCAGCGTCGACGCCCTCTCCCAGTTGCAGATCCCCCAGGTGCGGGTGCTCCGCCAGGGCACGCTGCGTCAGATCGACGCGACGGACGTCGTCGCCGGGGACATCGTCCAGCTGGAGGCCGGCGACCTCGTCCCGGCGGACGGCCGCATCCTGCGCAGCGCGACGTGCGAGACGCAGGAGTCGGCGCTGACGGGGGAGAGCGCCCCGGTGCCGAAGGATGCCGGAACGCTCGCCGACGCCGACGTCGCACTGGGCGACCGCGAGAACATGCTCTTCCAGAACACGAGTCTCACGCGCGGGACCGCCGTGATGGTCGTGACCGAGACCGGCATGCAGACCCAGATGGGTCGCATCGCGGGGATGCTCACGGCCGTCGTCGGCACGCGGAGCCCCCTCCAGCGGGAGCTGGACGGGCTCACGAAGGTGCTGGGACTCATCGCGTGGGGCGCCGTCGCGATCATGATCGTGCTGGGCTTCGCCCGCGGGGAGTCGATCCAGACGGTCCTGCTCGTGGGCATCGCCATGGCCGTCTCGGCCATCCCGTCGGGGCTCCCGACCTTCGTGCAGGTGATGCTCTCGTACGGCGCCAAGCAGCTCGCCGAGCACCGGGCGGTCGTCAAGAACCTGAGCGATGTCGAGACGCTCGGTGCCACCTCCGCGATCAACTCCGACAAGACGGGAACGCTGACGCTCAACCAGATGACCGCTCGCCGGCTCTACGCCCGCGGCCAGTGGTTCTCGGTCGAGGGCGAGGGATACCGCAAGACCGGGGCCTTGCGTCACGCCGCGGGGCTCGAGGTGCCCGACTTCACGGCGCTCGCGTACGGGCTGTGTCTCAACAGCGATGCCACGGCGTCGGATGCGGGCACGGTGGTGGGCGACCCGACCGAGGCGGCCCTGGTGGTGCTCGCGGCGAAGCTCGGTGCCGACGCGGAAGAGACGCGGCGGCTGTATCCGCGCGTGGCCGAGGTGCCCTTCGACTCGGCGTACAAGTTCATGGTGACCTGCCACGACGTGCCGTGGGACGGCGCCAGTGCCTTCGTCGCGACCATCAAGGGAGGACCGGATGTGGTCCTCGATCGCTGCACGCAGGTGCTGACGGGGGAGGGGGTCGTGCCCATCGCCCACGCGCGTGACGACATCCTCGCGGCCAACGCCCGACTCTCGGGCGAGGGGCTGCGCGTGCTGGCGTTCGGCTACCGCATCCTGAATGACGAGCGGGATGCGGCGATCGCCGATCCGATGGCCTTCTCGGACGACTTCGTGTTCGTGGCCCTCGTCGGCATCGTCGACCCGCTGCGGCCCGAGGCGATCGAGGCGGTGCGGATCGCGGCGGGTGCCGGCATCGAGGTGCGCATGATCACGGGTGACCACGCCGTCACGGCGGCCGCCATCGGCGACGAGCTCGGCGTCGGCCCCGGCGCCATCAGCGGCTCGGAGCTGCGCGAGCTGAGCGATGCGGAGCTGTCGGCACGCCTCCCCGAGTTGCACGTGTTCGGCCGCGTGACTCCGGAGGACAAGCTGCGGGTGGCTCGCCTCCTGCAGGAGCGCGGTGAGATCGTCGCGATGACCGGCGATGCGGTCAACGACGCCGCAGCCCTCAAACAGGCCGACATCGGTGTCGCCATGGGCTCCGGGAGCGAGGTCACGAAGCAGGCGGCGCGCATGATCCTGACGGACGACGACTTCGGCACCCTCGTCGAAGCGATCCGGCTGGGTCGCGGCATCTACGAGAAGATCGTCGGCTACGTCCGGTATCAGATGTCGACGCTGTTCTCGCTCGTTCTGCTCTTTCTCGCCGCCAGCATCTTCGACATCAACAACGGTGTGCCCCTCACGCCGCTCATGGTCATCTTCCTCAGCACCTTCATCACGTTCTTCCCCGTTCTGACCATCACGTTCGGGCCCGACCCCGACGGCATCATGTCCAGGCCTCCCCGCGACGTGCGCCAGACGCTCGCGAACCGCGGCTCCATCACGCAGTGGCTCGTGTACGGCGGCGCCATCTTCGCCACCGCGCTCGCCGCGCTTTTGCTGGCGCCGGGCGAGGCGCGCACCGCCGAGGCGTCGGTGCCGGTCACGATGGCCTTCGTCGTGATCAGCCTGGGATCGGTCGTGGCGGGGATGGCGATGCGGCGGGATCCCGCATCCGGATTCGCGGCGCCGTGGGCCGACGCGCTCAAGTGGATGTGGATACCCGTCGTGTTGACCGTCGTGTGCGTCGAGGTCGGGTTCGCCCAGAACCTGCTGATGACCACGAGCCTGAGCGGCAGCGAGTGGCTGCTGGCACTCGCGCTGTCGGTGATCCCGGCCGTCGTGGTGGAGGCGGACAAGGCCCTGCGACGCGCCCGCGCCCGGCGCGCCTGACTCGCGCGGTGCCCATGCACCTTTCTCGGAGATCGGCGCGTTTCTCGGAGGATGCGGCTGTAAACCTCCGAGATTCGCGCGCATCTCCGAGATCAGGATGCTGTCAACAGGCGAGGTGGAGGCCGGCGGCGATGGCGCGCGCGATTGTGCGCTCGACGCTCGGCCAGTCGTACACGACCTGCGCATAGTCGAAGCGCAGCACGGTGAACCCGCGCAGGCGCAGTTCGGCGTCGTGGGCGATGTCCTTGCCCCGCTGCGCGGACGTACGGTGATGGGTGTAGCCGTCGATCTGCACGACCAGGCGCTCGCCGATCAGGATGTCGACGCGGCGGCCCGCCACGACCGCCTGCTGCGTCATGGGCACGCCCCAAGGACTCAGCCGCACGATGACCTGCGTCTCGAGACCGGAGTCGGAAAGGCCGCGGACCTCGCGCGCGAGCGCGACGGCCTCGGGGGAACGCCAGCGCACCCGTCGCAGCGTGTCCAGGGAGATCCCTTCCGTGCGGACCGCCGACTCCCATACGACACGCGCGGCCTCGGGGGACAGGCAGCGTGCGATATGGCGCAGCGCGTCCTCGGTCGACTCGAGCAGACTATGCGCAGCCGGCGGTGCGAGCGGAATGCTCCAGTGGGCGACCGCATCCGCGGGCACGCCGTCGGATGCGGCGTGCGGCCGTAGATGCAGGTGGGGTCGATCGGTGAGCAAGGGCGGCAGCCACCAGCCGCGATGCCGCGCGACCGAGACGCACGCCAGTCGTGCTCCCGCCTGCGCCGCCGCCAGCAGGTCCCGCGGTGCGGATGATGTGGCGATCCACGACCTCCGGACGATGCGGATGCGGCCGGCGGCCGCCTCGGCGCGGACGGCGCGCACGCCGAATCCGGCCTCGGCGGCGACCGCGCGATGGGCGAGCCCGCCCTGTGCGGCGAGCCAGGGAGTGAGGGACATCCCGCCATCCTGCGTCGGCGTCCGCATCCCTGCTCTCCGGGGAGCGACGTCTGTGGCAGACCCGCCGCGCCGCTCGGGTGGGGGAGGAGGTGCCAATGTTCTCGGAGATCGGCGCCGAGCTCGGAGAATTCGGACCGAAACCTCCGAGAAGTGCGCGGAACTCCGAGAACCGCGCGACGAGCAGGCGGCTCAGACGAGCAGAGAGCTCAGGCCGGCGCGCTGCGCGCGCGGCCGCGTCAGAGCGCGATGCGGGCGACGACCTCGCCGAACTCGGTTTCGCCGACGGGTTCGAACCCTACGCGGCGGAAGAACGCCTCAGGGCCGCCCTCGCCCGCCTCATAGATGACGTCGACGTGATCCATGCCGCGCTCGCGGGCCTCGTTCACGAGGCCTTCGATGGCGAAGCGCCCGATGCCCTGGCCCTGGTCGTCGGCGTCGACGTTGATGCGCCAGAGCACGGAACGGAACCACTCCTGCGTCTCGTGCGGATCGAAGTTCGCGCTGACGAACCCGACGACATCGTCGCCCGCGAGCACGACGCGCTGCCAGCTGGTGCGAGGGTCGATCACGGTCGCCGCCACCCCGTAGCTGACCGGGGCGAGGAACTGTTCCTGCCCGGGTTTGAGTGACATGTTGTTCACGGCGACGATCGTCGCGGCCGACAGCTCTTCGAGGCGCAGTTCGGTCATGGTCACAGGCTAACGCCTGGCGCCCGCCCGCGGGGAGGGATGCGGGCCGTGTGAACTCCCGCATCCGGATGTGGTCAGATGCGGCCGTGCGGCGGGGGAGATATCTCGACATCGAGATAACCGGACCGGGTGCGATAGGCTGGCGGCTGACCCTCGACGCCTCTATGGAGAGACAAATCCGTGCCTGATTCCACGATCATCTACACGCACACCGACGAGGCTCCGGCGCTCGCCACCGCATCCTTCCTTCCCATCGTCCGCGCCGTCGCCGGCCAGGCGGGGGTCGAGATCGCGACGCGCGACATCTCGCTCGCCGGCCGCATCCTCGCAGCCTTCCCGCAGCAGCTCACCCCCGAGCAGCTCGTCGGCGACGCGCTCGCCGAACTCGGCGCGCTCGCGACGCTGCCGGAGGCCAACATCATCAAGCTGCCGAACATCTCGGCATCGATCCCGCAGCTCAAGGCCGCCATCGCCGAGCTGCAGTCGCAGGGCTACGACATCCCGAACTACCCCGACGAGCCCAATGGCGTCGAGGAGGAGAGCGTCCGCGCGCGCTACGACAAGATCAAGGGCTCGGCGGTCAACCCGGTGCTCCGCGAGGGCAACAGCGACCGCCGTGCCCCCGGCGCGGTGAAGAGCTACGCGCGCAAGCACCCGCACCGCAACAAGGCGTTCGCCGAGGGCTCGAAGACCCGCGTCGCAACCCTCGGACACGACGACTTCCGCTCGAACGAGATCTCCTGGGTCTCGCCCGATGACGACACCCTCACCATCCGCCACGTGGATGCGGCGGGCGCCGAGACGGTGCTGAAGTCCGGCCTCAAGGTGCTTCCGGGCGAGATCGTGGACGCGACGTTCCTCTCGGCTGCGGCGCTGGACGCTTTCCTCGCCGAGACGCTGGCTGCGGCCAAGGCCGACGACGTGCTGTACTCCGTGCACCTCAAGGCGACGATGATGAAGGTCAGCGACCCGATCATCTTCGGCCATGTCGTGAAGGCGTTCTTCGCCGACGTGTTCGCACGCTACGGCGACCAGCTCGCCGCCGCGGGGCTCACGCCGAACGACGGTCTCGGCGCGATCCTCTCCGGGCTCGCGGGTCTGCCCGACGGTGCCGAGATCGCCGCCGCCTTCGAGCAGGCGATCGCCTCGGGTCCGCGCCTGTCGTACGTCAACTCGGACAAGGGCATCACCAACCTGCACGTGCCCTCCGACGTGATCGTCGACGCATCCATGCCCGCGCTCATCCGCAACGGCGGAAAGCTGTGGGGTGTCGACGGCGGCGAGGACGACACCCTCGCGGTCATCCCCGACTCCTCCTACGCCGGTGTCTACCAGGCCGTGATCGAGGACGTCATCGCGCACGGCCCGCTCGACCCTGCCACGATCGGCACCGTCCCGAACGTGGGCCTCATGGCGCAGGCGGCCGAGGAGTACGGCAGCCACGACAAGACCTTCGAGATCTCCAGCGCCGGCGTCGTCCAGGTCGTCACCTCCGCGGGCGAGGTCGTGCTCGAGAGCGCGGTCGAGGCCGGCGACATCTGGCGGGCCACGCAGACCAAGGACATCGCCGTGCGCGACTGGGTGAAGCTCGCCGTCACCCGCGCCCGCGCCACCGGCGTGCCCGCCGTGTTCTGGCTCGACGAGGGCCGCGCGCATGACGCGCAGCTCATCGCCAAGGTTCGCACCTACCTCGCCGAGCACGACACCGAGGGTCTGCAGATCGAGATCCTCGCGCCGACCGACGCGACGCTGTTTTCGCTCGAGCGCCTGCGCGCGGGTCAGGACACCATCTCGGTGACCGGCAACGTCCTGCGCGACTACCTGACCGATCTGTTCCCGATCCTCGAGGTGGGAACGAGCGCCAAGATGCTCTCGATCGTTCCGCTGCTCGCCGGCGGCGGACTCTTCGAGACGGGTGCCGGCGGCTCCGCGCCCAAGCACGTGCAGCAGCTGCTGGCCGAGAACTACCTGCGCTGGGACTCGCTCGGCGAGTTCTTCGCGCTCGCCGCATCCTTCGAGCACTTCGCGACCTTCACCGGCAACGTCCGCGCGCAGGTGCTCGCGGACACGTTGGATGCCGCGACCGGCACGTTCCTCGAGAACGACAAGTCGCCCGGTCGCGCCCTCGGCACGATCGACAACCGCGGCAGCCACTTCTACCTCGCGCTCTACTGGGTGCAGGAGCTCGCCGCGCAGTCGGCGGATGCGGAGCTGGCCCGAGCGTTCGCACCGATCGCGCAGGAGCTCGCGGCTGCCGAGGAGACGATCGTCGCCGAACTGCTCGCGGTACAGGGCGCGTCCGTCGAGATCGGCGGTTACTACCACCCCGACATCCGACTGGTCGACGAGGTCATGCGTCCGTCTGCGACGCTGAACCGCATCATCGACGCCATCTGACATCGCACGCAGAAGGGGCCGGATGCGGATGCATCCGGCCCCTTCTGCGTTGCGGCTCAGTAGTGGACCGAGACCTCGGACCCCTTGGAGAGGAACTCGTAGGCCCATGCCGCCTGGTCGATCGGCATGTTGATGCAGCCGTGGCTCATCGGGTTACCGAAGTTGTTGTGCCAGTAGGTGCCGTGGAAGCCGATGTCCGGGGCGAAGTACGTCACCCAGGGGACGTCCTTGGTGCAGTACGTCGATGTGGGCGTGCAGCCCATGTCCTGCATGCGGACGTGCGCGAAGACGGTGAAATTGCCCGTCGGCGTTGCGTTCTCGCCGAGCCCGGAGGAGATCGGCCAGCTGTTGACGACCTGGCCGTTCTCGTAGAACGTCGCCTGCTGCGTGCTGAGGTTCACGTCGGAGTAACGGTGGAGTGAGGTCGTCGCGAACGGTGCCTCGGTCACGGGGAGCTGGTACGCGGCGTCGCCCGCGGCGAGCTGAGCCGCGAAGTCGTCGGCCACCTTGGAGGTGTCGCCGAGTGTGCGTCCGACCGCACCGGGCGTCAGGTCGCGAAGCACCTCGCCCGCGGCGTTCGTGACGACGGTGGCGTCCACCGGCGCGCGGTTCACGAGCGGCGCCAGCGTGTCGACGGTCTTTTGGATGGCGTCGGCGTCGGCCGAGAGCGTGAGCTTGCCGTCCTCGGTGCCGAGCTTCAGCCACGAGGCGGCCAGTGCGCGGTCCACGGGCACGGTGCGTTCGTCGCCGACGTAGAAGCCGATCGTGTCGAGGATGCCGTTCAACCGCGTGACGGAAGCGTCGGCATCCGTTGTCGTGATGGCCGCGTCCACCGGGATGATGGAGGCGTCGATCGTGGTGCGACCCTCGCCGGAGGAGAACGCCTCGCTGAGAGCGGTGCGCACCTGATCGAGGTCGATGCCCTCGCCGGCCTCCGCGGGGGTGGACACATAGGACGCGGTCGCGGAGTCGAACGTCACGGTCGCATCGGTGGGGTCGGTGTAAGCGCCCGGAGCCGCGTCGCGAAGAGCGTCGGTGGCGACGACGGGGTCGAGTGTCACGTCGGCGACGAGCGGCGCGGAGTTCCACTGGGTCACGTTCCACAGCGGGTGGGCATCGAATGCCTGCTCTGCGATCGTGCGCGCGTCGATCGACGCTCCCAGGTCGGCGCCGGTCACGGTGACGTCGCCGTCGGGCGTGTTCAGCACCACGGTCGCGCCGGCGAGGCGGGCCGACAATGCGTCGGCGGCGCCGCCCACCGTCATCCCGCCGATCGGAACGCCGGCGACGGCGGTCCCGGGCGCGATGAGCACGAGGGATGCCGTGACCGCCGCGACCGCGAGGACGGCGGAGGGGATGCCGATCCAGAGGCCGAGGTGGCGCTTGCGAGGCTTGGGCTCTTCGGGGGCCCACGCGTAGACGGGCGTCGTGCCGTCGCCGGACCCGGCGTCTTCCGCCGGCGTGTCGTGCTGCGCGTGCGGTCCGGTTGCCAGATCCGTCACACTCTCACCCCCGTGCTTCGTGTGCTGTGTCTTCCCAGGGTACGCGAGCAAGTCTGATAAAGGCGTGGTCAGAGTCCGATCTCCGACAACGTTCCGATCACGGCGTCGTGTAACAGTCGTGTGACGAGCGCGCGGAATGCTTGCATCATGTTTGTTCGTAAGGTGTACTAACAAACATGACTGCATCGGAAGTGCAGCGCGGCGCTTCCCTCTCCGAGCCCGCGCACACCCACATGACCTCTCGCGGAGGCGCCTTCGCTCCCGGCCGCGCACTGCGCGCCGGAGTGAAGGTCCTGCCCGAGCACGCTCGCGGGCACAACCGGTCGCTCGTGCTGCAGACGCTCTTCCACCGCGGCGCGATGAGTCGCGCCGATCTCTCGCGCGAGACCGGACTGACGCGCGTCACGATCTCCGACCTGGTCGCCGAGCTGATCGGCGACGGATTCGTGGTCGAGAAGGGGATGCGCGAGGGCAGCCGCCCCGGCAAGCCCGCCATGCTCGTCGACGTCGATCGGGCCGGTCACCGCATCATCGGACTGGACCTCTCGGGAAGCGACGTCTTCATCGGCGCGGTCCTGACCCTCGACGGCGACATCGTCTCGCGCGCCGAGACACCGCATCCGGCCGCCGCATCCGATGTGCTCGCCGCCGTCATCTCGCTCGCCCAGCGACTCGTCGCCGAGGCGAAGGCCCCCGTGCTCGGCGTCGGTGTGGGCACTCCCGGCGTCATCGATGACCGCGGCATCGTGCTCACGGCCCCGAACATGGGGTGGGCCGGTTTCGATCTCGAGGGCGTGTTGAGCGAGGCGCTCGGGCTCGAGGTGCTCGTCGCGAACGACGCGAACGCCGCCGTGCTGGCGGAGTACACGTTCGGCGGCTCAGGCGACGACGTGCTGCTGGTCAAGGTCGGCAGCGGTGTCGGATCGGGCCTGCTCGCGGGCGGCCAGCCCATGCGCGGCAGCCGCTTCGCCGCGGGCGAGATCGGTCACGTGACCGTCGGCACCGACGGCGGCCCGCTCTGCGCGTGCGGCAAGGTCGGCTGCCTCGAGGCGTGGCTGTCCGTGCCGGCGCTGACCGCCAGAGCGGATGCGGCCGACCCGGACGAGCGCGACACGGTGCTCCGGGATGCCGGAGAGCGCCTCGGCATTGCGCTCGCCCCCGTCGTCGGCGCCCTCGATCTGTCGGAGATCGTTCTCTCCGGCCCTCCTGAACTCCTCGGCGGTGTGCTTGCGCAGGCCACCGCCGAGGCCCTCCGCACGCGGACACTCGCCCCTTTCCACGAGGGCGTCCGGGTGCGGATGACGGAGCAAGGCCAGGACATCGTCCTGCGCGGTGCGGCCGTCATGGTCCTTTCGGCGACGCTCGGCGTCTCCTGACGGGACCTCCCGTGCGCGCCGCCGGCGCTCACGGTCTCATCATCGAGAACAGAGGACAGCACATGAAGAAGTTCCTCCCAGCCGTCGCCCTGATGGGCGCATCGGCGATTGCGCTTGCCGGATGCGCGGGGACAGGAGGCGGCTCGTCGAGCGGCGGCAGCGCGCAGATCCGTGTCTGGCTCGTCGGCACCGACACCCCTCAGGACGCCCGCGACTATCTCGTGAAGACGTTCGAGGATCAGAATCCCGGTTCCACGCTGGTCATCGAGGAGCAGCAGTGGACCGGACTCGTCGACAAGCTCACCACGAGCCTGTCGTCCAACGACAGCCCCGACGTCGTCGAGATGGGCAACACGCAGGCCCCGGCGTTCACATCGAGCGGCGCGCTGCTGAGCCTGGGCGACATCAAGGACGAGCTCGGGGGATCGGACCTGCTCCCTGGGTTCGTCGAGGCCGGCAGCTGGGACGGCGACCTTTACGCCGCCCCCTACTACTCGGGCTCCCGTGTCGTGTTCTACAACACGGCGCAGTACGCGCAGGCCGGCGTCTCGGTGCCCACGACCCTCGACGAGTACGTGTCGAACGGCGTGACCCTCGCGACGGCGTTGCCCGGTGTCTCGGGCGTGTACTTCCCCGGCAAGGACTGGTACAACGGGTTGCCCTTCATCTGGGAGAACGGCGGCGAGGTCGCCGTTCAGGACGATGACGGCAGCTGGGATGCCCAGTTGTCGAGCCCGGAGTCGATCGCAGGGCTCGAGCAGGTGCAGGAGCTCATGACGAAGGCGTCTCTCGCGCCCAAGGACGGCGACGAGACCGAGGGATGGGTGCCCTTCCGCACACAGCAGGCCGCGACCTACTCCGCGCCCAGCTGGGCCTATTGGTCGATCGTGGCCGACGAGGACAAGCAGCCGACCGCTGTCGCCGAGACGACCGGCGAGTTCGCTCTGCCCGGCGCCAAGGGCGGTGCGGCACAGGTGTTCGCCGGCGGCTCCAACGTCGGCATCGCGGCCAAGTCGAAGAACCCGGAGCTGGCGAAGTCGGCGCTGGAGATCATGCTGAGCGACGAGTACCAGACGATCCTGGCCGAGGCGGGTCTCGTGCCCGCCAAGACGTCGCTGGGCGACAAGGTCGCCGCCGCCACGCCGGAGCTCGCATCCGTCATCGCGTCGGCTGCAGCCAACGCCAAGCTGACGCCGGCATCGCCGAAGTGGGCGGATGTGGAGGCGCAGGGCATCATGCAGGACCTGTTCGTCAACATCGCCGGCGGAGGCGACGTCGCCTCGCTCGCGGCTGCTGCCGACGAGCAGATCGAGTCCATCCTCAACGGCTGATCCGTCCCGCAGCGACGAGTCGAATCGTCTCGGGTTCCGACTCCGCGTTTCGACTCGTCGCTGCGCTCCTCGCGGGGCGACCGGCTCGTTCCGGGCGTTGGGCGGGGAGCACCCCCATCCGTTCTCAGGAGTCACCATGGCTGTCGCCACCCAGCTGCCCGTCGACGCGGTCATCGCGTCCGGGCCCCCGCCCGTACGGCGCCGCCGTCGCCGGGCGCTCACCCCTCTTCTGCTGCTCTCGCCCGCGCTGGTCATGCTCGCCGTGTTCATCGGCTGGCCGCTCGTGCAGATGGTGGTCATGTCGTTCCAGGAGTTCGGCCGTGCGCAGATCTTCGGCGCACCGCCGTCCTTCGTCGGACTCGACAACTACATCGCCGTGCTCACGGACTCGGGATTCTGGCAGGTGCTCGCGCGCAGCGTGCTGCTGTGCATGGTCTGCGTCGCGGCGACGATGGTCCTGGGTGTCCTGATCGCGCTGCTCATGACCAAGCTCGGCCGCATCATGCGCACCGCCGTCTCGGTCGCGCTCCTGCTGGCCTGGGCGATGCCGGCGCTGACCGCCACGATCGTCTGGGGCTGGATCTTCGACACCCAGTACGGCCTCGTCAACTACGCGCTCACCCAGCTGACCGGCACCGACTGGACCGGGCACAGTTGGTTGATCGACCCGCTGAGCTTCTTCGCCGTGGCGGCCATCATCATCACATGGGGCGCGATCCCCTTCGTCGCCTTCTCCGTCTACGCCGGGCTCGGTCAGGTGCCCGACGAGGTGCTGGAGGCCGCCCAGCTGGACGGTGCGGGCGCCTTCTCGCGCTTCCGTCTCATCGTCTTCCCCTACCTGCGCTCGATCCTCGTCGTGCTGCTCATCCTCCAGGTCATCTGGGATCTGCGCGTGTTCGCGCAGATCTACGCCCTGCAGACCATCGGCGGCGTCCGCGCCGACACCAACACGATCGGCGTCTACATCTACAGCGTCTCGATGGCCTCGGGTGACCTCGGCTCGGGCGGCGCGATCTCGGTGATCCTCGTGGCGATCATGCTCGTGATCTCCGGCTACTACATCCGCTCGATGCTCCGTCAGGAGGAGGCATGACCACGCGCGCACGCACCCGCACCGGCCGGGTCCTGCTGAATCTGGCCGCCCTCGTCGTGATCGTCTGTGCGGTGTTCCCCGTGTACTGGATGATCAACACGTCGCTGCTGCCTGCATCCGCCGTGCGAGGTGAGACGCCGCACTTCTGGCCCGACCAGTTCACGCTGCGCAACTACGCCACAGCCCTCGGCGAGGGCGGGTTCCTGGGCGCGCTCGGCACGTCGGTGACGGTGACGGGCATCACCCTCGTCGCAGCCCTGCTGTTCGCGTTCCTCGCGGCCGTCGCGCTCTCGCGCTTCCGGTTCCGCAGCCGCAAGAGCATCGTCGTTGCGATCCTCGTCGTGCAGATGATCCCCGCGGAAGCCATGATCATCTCGACCTTCCGCGTGCTGGACGGATGGGCCCTCGTCAACACGATCGCCGGCCTCAGCCTCGTCTACATCGCGATCGTGCTCCCGTTCACCATCTGGACCCTGCGCGGCTTCGTCCAAGGCGTGCCGGCGGAACTGGAGGAAGCGGCGATGATCGACGGCTGCAGCCGCACGGGTGCCTTCTGGCGGGTCACCTTCCCGCTGCTCGCGCCGGGCCTCGTCGCCACGGGGGTGTTCGCGTTCATCCAGGCGTGGAACGAGTTCGTGTTCGCGCTCGTCATCCTCACGCGTCCCGATCCGCAGACCCTTCCGATCTGGCTGCGCGCCTTCGTGCAGGTCACCAAGGCGACCGACTGGTCCGTGGTCATGGCCGCATCCACCCTGATGGCCCTGCCGGTCGTCGCGTTCTTCCTGATCGTGCAGCACCGCATGACCGGGGGACTTGTCTCGGGCGCGGTGAAGGGATGAGGGTCGGACTCGACGTCGGCGGCACCAAGACCGATGCGGTGGTCGTCGACGCCCGGGATCGAGTGCTCGCCTCCGTGCGGCTCGCGACCCTCTGGGGGCCGGTGGGTGTCGTCGAGACCGTCGCCGACGCGGTGGCGGCCCTTTCCAGCCTGCCGGGCATCGACGCCGCACAGTTCACGTCGGTGGGGATCGGCATGCCGGGTCAGGTGCGCCGAGGCTCCGGACGCGTCACCCACGCGCTCAACCTCGGCGTCTCGGATCTGGATGTGGCGGCCGCCGTGGCGCCCCGGGTGGGTCTGCCCGTGCACGTCGAGAACGACGTGAAGGCGGCAGCCCTGGGCGCCGCCGCCCTCGAACAGCCCGGCACGAGTCTCGCGTTCCTGAACCTCGGCACCGGTGTCGCCGCGGGCATCGTGCTCGACGGTGCGCTGTGGCGCGGTGCGGGCGGCTCCGCCGGGGAGGTGGGCCACATCAGCATCGATCCCGAGGGCCCGCTCTGCCGTTGCGGCGGTCGCGGATGCATCGAGGCGCTCGCCGGGGGAGCGGCCATCGCCGACCGATGGGGACGCCCCGCAGCCCTCCCGGTGCGCGACGTCTTCGACGCCGCCGACGCGGGAGATGCGCTCGCCACCGCCATCCGCCGCGATCTGGCCCGGGCTGTCGCTGCGGCCGTGCGCATCCTCGTGCTGACGGCCGATGTGGAACGTGTCGTCCTCGGCGGCGGCCTCACCGCGCTCGCCGACCGGATGCTCCCGGAGGTGCGTGCGGAGCTCGAGCGCAGCGTCGCCGCATCCCCCTTCCTGCGTTCTCTCGGGCTCGCGGATCGGATGCGGGTGCTGCCGACCGGTTCGCCGGCAGCGGCGGTCGGGGCGGCGATCGTGGGAGGAACAGCAATCGAGCAGGAGGTGAGCGCACGTGGCTGAAGTGGTCATCGTCGCATCGAAGGAAGAGGGCGGCGCGATCGTCGCCGACGAGATCGTCCGGCTGATCCGGATGCGGGAGGACGCCGTTCTCGGGCTCGCCACGGGCTCCACGCCGCTGCCCGTGTACGAGGCGCTGCGCGAGCGCATCGGTGATCTCGACGTGTCGCGGGTGCGCGGCTTCGCGCTCGACGAGTACGTCGGCTTGGATCCCTCGCACCCCGAGAGCTACCGCTCGGTGATCGCCCGCGAGGTGGTCGAACCGCTGGGCCTGGACCCTGCCCGCATCCACGTGCCGGACGGCCGCGAGGCGGGGATCGCCACGGCGGGCGAGGAGTACGAGCGTGCGATCCGGGACGCGGGCGGTGTGGACCTGCAGATCCTGGGGATCGGCACCGACGGGCACATCGGGTTCAACGAACCCGGCTCGTCGTTCGCCTCCCGCACCCGCGTGAAGACCCTGACCGCGCAGACCAGGGAGGACAACGCCCGCTTCTTCGCGGATGCCTCCGAGGTGCCGCGGCACTGCATCACGCAGGGTCTCGGCACGATCCTCGAAGCCCGGCACCTCGTGCTCCTCGCCTTCGGGCAGGAGAAGGCGGATGCGGTCGCCGGGGCTCTCGAGGGACCGGTCACGGCGATGGTTCCCGGGTCGGCGGTCCAGCTGCATCCGCACGTCACCGTCGTCGTGGACGAGGCCGCCGCATCCCGTCTGCGCCTTGCCGACTACTACCGCGCCAGCTGGGAAGGAAAGCCCGACTGGCAGGGTCTGTGACCCCTCCATGTCCCACTTCCCGCAAGGCATGTCCCACTTCCCGCAGGGCATGTCCCACTTGCCGCAAAAAACCGGGGTGAAAGTTGCGGCAAGTGGGACATGGTCGCCTCAGTCGGCGAAGACGACGCCGGGATTCAGGATGCCGGTGGGATCGAACAGCCGTTTGATGTCGCGCTGCAGCTCCCACTGGCGTGCGCCGAGCTCGTCGCGCAGCCATCGTCGCTTGAGAACACCGATGCCGTGCTCGCCGGTGAGTGTGCCGCCGAGCCGCAGCGCGGAACGGAACAGGTCGTCGGCCGCGCGCCAGACGACGTCGGGCACCTCGGGGCCCTCGAAGACGAAGTTCGGGTGGAGGTTCCCGTCACCCGCGTGCGCCACCGTGGGAATCGTGAGTCCGTAGTCGCCCTCGATCCGCACGATCTCGTCGAACATCGCCGGCAGTGCGGATCGCGGCACCGAGACGTCTTCGATGAGCGTCGTGCCGAGGCGTTCCATCGCCGGATGCAGCGACCGCCGCACGTGCAGCAGTGCCTCGCCCTCCGCCTCGTCCACGGCCACACGCACCCGGCCGCCCACCCGCTCGAGCACGTGTGCGATCTGCGCGGCGTCGTCGGCGGCCGTGGGGCCGTCGGTCTGCACGGTCAGCAGGCTCTCGGTACCGGCGGGCGCGCGAAGGGAGAGGAGGGCGTGGACGGCGGCGAGGCTCGCCGCATCCATGAGCTCCATGATCGCCGGTTGCACGCCAGAGGCGGTGACGGCGGCCGCGCCCGCGGCTGCGGCGCGCACGTCGGTGAAGGATGCGGTGAGCGTGCGCGTCTGCCCGGCGACCAGACGCCGCAGCTTGAGCGTGGCGCCCACGACGACCCCGAGCGTTCCCTCCGATCCGATCATGAGCGAGGTCAGATCCAGGCCGGTGACGCCCTTCACGCTGCGATGGCCGAGGCGCACGAGCTCGCCGTCCGCGAGGACGACATCGACGCCGAGGACCGCATCGCGTACGACGCCGTACTTGGCGCACAGCAGCCCGCCTGCACCGGTGGCGATGTTGCCGCCCACGGTCGAGATCGCGCGGCTGGCCGGGTCGGGGGCCCACCACACGCCGTGGCGGGCGAGCTCGGCGTTGAGGTCGGCGTTGACGATGCCCGGCTCCACGATGGCGAGGAGGTCGTCGGGGCGGATCTCGAGGATGCGGTTCATCCGCGCGAGCGACAGGGCGATCCGGCCGTCGCCCGCGTTCGCGCCGCCCGCGAGGCCGGTACCGGCGCCGCGAGGCACGACCGGGGTGCCGGTGGCGTGCGCGATGCGCAGCACGGCCTGTACGTCCTCGATGCACTCGGCGTGCACGACGGCGAGGGCGCGGCCTTGGGCTGCGTGCCCGGACTTGTCGGCGCGGACTGCCTCGAGCGCGGCCTCAGTCGTGTCGACCCGGTCGCCGAGCGCCTCGCGCAGCAGGTCGACGACCGACGCGGTCATGCGAAGCGGCGGCGTCCGACGACGAGGCCCACTGTGACGGCGACGACCGCGTACGCGATGCCGATCCAGGTGAGACCGAGCGACCACAGGGCGGCAGTCGCGGCGGCGTAGACGAGCAGTTCCGCGATGGCGCGCACGAAGGGGTGCACCGCGAAGACGGCGCGCGGCGAGACGAACAGCGCCCACAGCACGATGGCTGCGGCGGGGGTCAGGATGCCCACCACGAGGTTCCAGGGGAACTCCCACGTCGCGAAGCCCCAGATCGCCAGGGCGACGATGCCGCCGATCTCGCACAGGAACGCCACCACGTCGAGGGCGGACAGTGCGGGGCGCGTGCCCGCGGGCAGGGGCGCGGACGAAGGGGTGCTCACTCCGCCATTCTACGCGGGCGCCCAGAGCGGGCCTTTCCCGTCGCTTCGTCCACGAGACAGTCCCCACAGCCCCTCCACGCCCGCCGCGCGGACGCGGAGCCTCCGGCTGCGAAACTGCATCTCCCGCACGAGATCACGGGTGAACACCGTGATCTCGTGACCAAGATGCAGTCTCGCGGAGAAGCAGGGCGGGCGGTGGTCAGGCCGGTTCGCCGGCCAGCCACACCCTGGCGACGCGCAGGTCTGCGGTCAGCAGCACCGCGTCGGCGAGGCGCCCCGGCTCGAGGGTTCCGAGATCCTCCCGTCCGAGCACGCGCGCGGGGGTCTCGGTGAGCGCCCGCACGGCCACCGCCAGAGGAACCCCCGCCCCGACGGTGACGCGCAGCGCTGCATCCTGGGTGAGAGTGGAACCGGCGATCGTGTCGGTCCCGACCACATGCGCGACGCCGCCCGCGACCTCCACATCGAGCGCGCCCAGGCGGTACGAGCCGTCGGCGGCACCGGCGGCGGCCATCGCGTCGGTCACGAGCGCGACGCGCCCCGCGGCAGCGGATGCGGCGATGCGCACGATGTCGGGATGCAGGTGCACGCCGTCGGCGATGATCTCCAGCACGACGCGGTCGTCCGCGAGCGCCGCCCCCACCGGCCCGGGGGAGCGGTGGTGGAGCCCCGGCATCGCGTTGAACGCGTGCGTCAGCACGCTCGCCCCGGCATCGAAGGCCGCGGTTGCGAGGGCGGCGTCGGCTGCGGTATGACCGACGGCGGCGACGACACCTGCGTCGACGATCCGCCGGACGGCGTCGAGGCCGCCGGGAAGCTCGGGCGCGAGCGTCACCTGGCGCACCGTGCCGTCGCCGGCCGCCAGCAGCATTTCCAGCGATTCCGGGTCGGGCGCGCGCAGCAGATCCCCGGCGTGCGCACCCCGGTGGCTCGGCGCGAGGAACGGGCCCTCCAGATGCGAGCCCAGGATGTCCGGATCGGTGCGGGTGAGCTTCGCGATCGTCTCGAGCCGGTCGGCGAGGTCGCTGAGCGTCGCCGTGGCGAGCGACAGGACGGCGCGAGTCGTGCCGTGCGCGAGGTGCAGTGTCCGGGCGGCGCGGACCGCATCCGGTCCGTCTTCGTAGGAGTGGCCGCCGCCGCCATGCCCGTGCAGGTCGATGAATCCGGGTGTGAGCACCGCGTCCGGGCCCGCCGCGGCGCGCGCATCGACCAGCACCTCGTCGCCCGAGCGCTCCCGCCAGCCCTCGCCCGTGCCCCGATGGGTGATGCGGCCGGCCTCCCACCTCACCCAGCCGTCCGGCGTCTCGCGGCCGCCGTCGACGATCCGCGCCGAGTGCACGATCACGCTCACCGCCACGGCACGCCGTCGATCCGGCGATAGGTGAGCCCGTCGGCTTCCCACCGCGTCGCGAGATCCGCCAGGCGCTCGCGGAAGCTCTCCCACGACCGGGATGCACCCGGCGACCACGCCACCTCGGCGGCGGCGGCGAGGCGAGGGAACACCATTTGCTGGATGTCCTCCTCCGTGCGGATCGTCTCCGTCCACAGCGCTGCCTCGACGCCGAGGATCTCCTCCTCACGGATGCCGGAGACGACCTCGCTCGGCTCCCAGTCGTACGCGCGCCGCAGCGGGGTCGGGCCGTTCGCCCAGGTGAGACCGAGGGGGCAGTCGGCGCTGTCCTTCATGTCGAGGTACACCGCGTCGGCGGGGGAGAGGATGAGGCGTCCGCCGCGCTCGACGAAGCCGCGGGCCTTTTCGTCGGCGCCGTCCACGGGGCGCAGGAAGCCCCAGTACTGCCCGATCGTTCCGCCCGCGAGGTGCGTGGCGCTGCCCGCTTCGTGCCAGGCGACGGGGGTCTTGCCGAGCGAGGTCACGAGCGCGGTCACCTCCGCGATCGCCGCGTCGTAGTCGTCGCGCGAGGTGCCGAGGGCCTCGTCGCCGCCGATGTGCAGGTAGGGGCCGGGAGTGAGCTCGGCCAGCTCGGTGAACACGTCGCGCAGGAACGTGCTCGTCTCGGCATCGCCGATCCGCAGGGACGAGAAGCCGACGCCGAAGCCCGTGTAGGGCTGCCCCGCGACGGGCAGGCCGCCACCGAACTCCGCGGCCGTCTCCTCGAGCTCGGGGGTGAGGGCGGGAGGCCGGGCGATCTCGGGGTACGCGAGCCCCACGGCGTGCGTGTGTCCAGGCACGTCGAACTCGGGAATCACCGCGATGTGACGCGAGGCCGCCGCATCCAGGATCCGCTGCCAGTCGGCGCGCGAGTAGCAGCCGCCCGCATCGCCCAGGGTCGCCGAATCGGAGGCGTGCTCGGCCAGTCGCGGTCGCGAATCGAGCGCGAGTCGCCACCCCTGATCGTCGCTGAGGTGCAGGTGGAGCACGTTGAGTTTGAGCTCCGCCATCCGATCGAGGAGGCGCTCGACGACGTCGACGGCGAAGAAGTGCCGGGCGACGTCGAGCATCAGCCCGCGGTGGGCGAAGCGCGGTGCGTCATCGATTACCACGGCCGGCCACACCCATCCCTGCCGGGTCGGCGCCAGCAGTTGCAGCAGGGTGTGGACGCCGTGCTGCAGGCCTGCGGCATCGGATGCGGTGAGTTCCACCGCTTCGGTATCGATGGCCAGTCGATAGGACTCCGCGGCGCCTTCGCCATCGATGCGCAGGCGGATGGGGGCGTCAGTGGCCTGGGCGATCGAGAAACCCGTGCGTCTGTGCAGTCGCGAGATCAGGAGGGCGACCGCATCCGGGTCGCCGGTGATCGAGACCGCATCCGTCACCGCGAACGCGCCGTTACCGAGGGCCACGGACGTCGGTCGCGGGACGAGGCCGGTTGACATGTAAGGAACCTTAACAAACTGCTCCGCAGCGCACCACGCGTTCGCCCGCCGAGCACCGGGCGTTCAGATGTGTCCGGCGTCCGCGTCGGGTATGCTCGATGCCGTCGCGACTGGCGTTGAGGTGGATGACCACCGGGGAGCGACCGACACGGTATTCGGCCGTACGCCTGGGCCGATACGGAACCCATTTGTCCGAAACCGTCGTCAGGGAGAGTCATGACCGACCCGTACTTCAACGCCCCGCTCGCAGAGGTCGACCCCGAGATCGCCCAGGTGCTCGAGCGCGAACTCGAGCGCCAGCGCGGCTACCTCGAGATGATCGCGTCCGAGAACTTCGTGCCCGTCTCGGTGCTGCAGTCGCAGGGCTCCGTGCTCACCAACAAGTACGCCGAGGGCTACCCCGGTCGCCGATACTACGGCGGCTGCGAAGAGGTGGATGTCGCGGAGGAGCTCGCGATCGCTCGCGCCAAGTCGCTGTTCGGCGCCGGCTTCGCCAACGTGCAGCCGCACTCCGGTGCCTCCGCCAACGCGGCGGTGCTGCACGCGATCGCCCGCCCCGGCGACACGCTGCTGGGTCTCTCGCTCGATCAGGGCGGTCACCTCACGCACGGCATGAAGATCAACTTTTCCGGCCGGCTGTACAACATCGTCGCCTACGGCGTCGACCCCGAGACCAGTGTCATCGACATGGACGAGGTGCACCGTCTCGCCGTCGAGCACAAGCCGAAGGTCATCATCGCCGGCTGGTCCGCCTACCCGCGCCAGCTCGACTTCGCGCGCTTCCGCGAGATCGCCGACGAGGTCGGCGCGTACCTCTGGGTCGACATGGCGCACTTCGCTGGCCTCGTCGCCGCGGGTGTGCACCCGAACCCGGTTCCGCACGCGCACGTCGTCTCCTCGACCGTGCACAAGACGATCGGCGGCCCCCGCTCGGGCTTCATCCTCACGAACGACGAGGATCTCGCCAAGAAGATCAACACCGCGGTCTTCCCCGGCCAGCAGGGCGGTCCGCTCATGCACGTGATCGCCGCCAAGGCGACCGCGTTCAAGCTCGCCGCGACCCCCGAGTTCAAGGAGCGCCAGGAGCGCACCGTCCGGGGTGCGGCGATCCTGGCCGACCGGCTCGCGCAGCAGGACGTGAAGGATGCCGGCATCGCGGTGCGCTCGGGCGGCACCGACGTGCACCTCGTGCTCGTCGATCTCCGCGAGGCGGCCATCGACGGCAAGCAGGCCGAGGACCTCCTGCACGACATCCACATCACGGTCAACCGCAACGCGGTGCCCAACGACCCGCGTCCGCCGATGGTCACCTCGGGTCTGCGCATCGGCACGCCGGCGCTCGCCACCCGCGGGTTCGGCGACGCAGAGTTCACCGAGGTCGCCGACATCATCGCGCTCGCGCTGCTGCCCGGCGCCGACGTCGAGGCGCTGCGCACCCGCGTCGCAGCTCTGACCGCCGCGTTCCCGCTGTACCCCGACCTGCAGCAGTGATCGGAACGGATGCGGCAGCACAAGGTGTTGCCGCATCCGTATCCCTACGTGCATAGTGATTGAGTACCCTCGGTCGCGACGCTGCGCTCATCGCGCAGATCGGCGCGTGCTCGGGGCGGGCTCGAAGAGGAGACGACAATGACCGCGATCACACTCGACGGCGTCCGCACCGCGGCCGCGATCAAGGAAGAACTCACCGCGCGCGTGGCGACGCTCGCCGAGCGTGGGGTGGTTCCCGGCATCGCCACGGTGCTGGTGGGGGCGGACCCCGCCTCGCAGCTGTACGTGGGCATGAAGCACAAGCAGTCCGTCGCGATCGGGATGAACTCGATCCAGCGGGAGCTGCCGGCGGACGCCACGCAGGAGGACGTCGAAGCGTTGATCGACGAGCTCAACGCCGACCCGACGTGCCACGGCTACATCGTGCAGCTGCCGCTGCCGAAGCACCTCGACACGGATCGCATCCTCGAGCGGATCGACCCCGACAAGGATGCCGACGGGCTGCACCCGACGAACCTCGGCCGCCTGGTGCTGAACGTGAACACCCCGATCACCTCGCCGCTGCCGTGCACGCCGCGCGGTGTGATCGAGCTTCTGCAGCGCAATGGCTACAACCTGGCGGGCAAGCATGTCGTGGTCGTCGGTCGTGGCGTCACGATCGGCCGCTCGATCGGGCTGCTGCTGACGCGCCGCGACATCAACGCCACAGTCACCCTGACCCACACCGGCACCGAAGACCTTCCCTTCCACCTCGCCCAGGCGGACGTCGTGGTCGCGGCCGCTGGCGTCAAGCACCTCGTCCGGGCGGAGCACCTGCGCGCCGGCGCCGCGGTGCTGGATGTCGGCGTCACGCGTGAGACGCATCCGGAGACGGGCAAGAGCATCGTCTACGGCGACGTGCACCCGGACGTCGTGGAGGTCGCCGGTTACGTGTCGCCGAACCCCGGCGGTGTAGGGCCCATGACCGTGGCCCTGCTGCTCACGAACGTCGTCGAGGCTGCGGAGCGCGCGGCGGGGCTCTGACCCACCCCACGCGCGGGACTCAGGCGGTCCGCACAGCGAGGAAGTCGCGAGCCACTCGCCGATCGATGTCCTCCGGGACGCCGTGCACGCCGTTCTCGGCGAGACCCTGCGCCACGGCCGCGAGGGAGCGCGCCTGCAGAGTGAGGCCGAGATCCATCGCCTCGATCGGGTTACCGAGCCCGGCGACGAGATTCACCATCCGGTTGTCGGCGATGACGTGGATCGTCCGACCGTCGGCTGTCGCGTAGCTCGCGTGGTACGCCTCCGACGCCACGGGTGAGCCGAGGGCTGCGAGCTCCATCTCCCAGGCGTGGTGGCCGACGCCCGCGATGCACACGCCGTCGGGCAGCTGCGCGATTTCGGCGGCGCCCACCACCCCGGGAGCGCCGGTGGCGAGAAAGAGCAGCTGCGCGTTGGACAGTGCGCGAGGCGTGTCGGCGACGATGAATCCCTCGAGCGACGCCTCCAGCGCTCGGTAGGGGTCGGTATCGACGACCGTCACGAGCGCGCCGAGCTGGCGCAGCGTCTGGGCGGTGCCCCGGCCGCACGGGCCATAGCCGAGCACGGTGGCTCTCGCCCCGGGGATCATGAGGTTCGTGGCGTTCATGAAGCCCTGAACGACCGACTGGCCGACCCCGAATCGGTTCTCGACGAGCAGCTTGAGTGGGCTGTCGTTGATGACGATGACCGGATGGCGCACAGCGTCCGCGCGGCGGCGCAGGAGGATGCCGCCTGTCGTGGTCTCCTCGGTGCCACCGATGAGGCTCGGGGTGGGGTATCCGTCGAGCACGGCGAGGAAGAGGTCCCCGCCGTTGTCGAGGATGAGGTGGGGGTCGTGTGCAAGCACATCGGCGACGCGGGGAGCTGCGTCATCGCGCGCCGCGTGTACGGTGACCCCCGCGCGGCGAAGGTCGTCCACCGTGTCGTCGCGCGTCGTCCCGGGGGAGCCGGTGAGGGAGATGTCCGCCCCGGCGGCGGCGAGCAGCCGGACGAGGGCGGCGGTCTTGGGTTCGACGTGCAGGCACATCGAGATGCGGAGCCCGCGGAACACGGGTGCGAGCTCGTGGACGGCGGCGCGGGTCAGGGGCATGTGCGTCTCGGCCCAGTCGAGGCCGGGCGCGGGCATGGTGGGGTAGCGAGAAGAAGACATGGGGGTTCCGATCGATCGAGTGAGAAGAGGGCGTGCGGCGTCGACCGCACGCGTCACTGATACAGATCGGCTCGGTACGAGTGATCACCGAAGAGCACCGCGCCGCGGGGAGCGCCGGAGACCGGGATCGTCATGGCGGCAGCCTAGAGCATCGCCGCGGTAACGTGCCGGTGATCTCGGGCTGAGACGATCGGGCCATGCTCACCCTGCACGGCGCTCGCCGCATCCTCATCGATCGTCGGACCGAGCGCGACGGCGACCTCGTGCTCGACGACGGCGCAGTATCGTCGTCATCCGACGCGGCCGGCGAGCGGCTCGACGTGTCGGGCTGCGTCGTGACGCCGGGGCTCATCAATGCGCACCACCACCTCCTGCAGACGGGCTTTCGCACGCTGCCCGCGACCCGCGGCGTGCCGATGCGGGACTGGCTACCGGCCATGGCCGCCGCCTACGCGGACGCTGGGATCGACGCGTCCCTCACCGCCGCCACGGCGGCCGCGGGCATCGCCGAGTCGTTGCTGAGCGGGGTGACGACGGTGGCGGACCACCAGCTGAACTGGCCGGATCCGCGGCGCTCGCCGCATCCCGTCGACGACACGGTCGCGATCGCGCGGTCGGTGGCGGATGCGGCCGCCGCGCTCGGCGCCAGGCTGGTCTTCGTGCGCGGCTCGGCCCGCGACGCCCCCGATGCGGCGGAAGCGAGCGCGCGTGCCATCGCCGCTCACTTCCTCGCACCGGATGCGGGCGGGGTGAGCGCCGACGGCATGTTGCAGCTCGCGGTGGGGCCCGCGGGCGTGCACTCGGACGGTGAGGAGACTTTTCGGGCACTGGGCGCGGTCGCTCGCGAGTACGGCCTCCGCCGTCGCACGCAGGCGAACGAGCAGGTCGATACCCAGATCGCACTCGAACGGTACGGTCGGCGACCCTTGGAGCTGCTGGAGGAGTGGGGCTGGCTCGCGCCCGATGTCACGATCGCGCACCTCTGCGATGTGACCGAGGCGGAGATCGAGCGGCTGGCGGCGGCGGGCGTCACCGCGACCCACGCCCCCGGGTGCGATGTGCAGATGGGGTGGGGCATCGCGCCGGTGGCGCGGATGCGGGATGCCGGCATCCGCGTGGGCCTCGGAACCTCCGGCGGCGGCTCCAACGACGCCGGACACCTACTGGCCGACGCGCGACTGGCCCTGCAGGTGTCGGCGCTCGTGGGCCCGCAGCTCGACGCGCGCGACGTGCTCGAGATGGCGACGGCCGAGGCGGCGGTAGGTCTCGGCCGGTCTGAGCTGGGTCACCTGCGGCCGGGAGCGGCCGCGGACGTGTGCGTCTGGGATGTGGACGCGGTGGCGGATGCGGGTGTCGCGGACCCCGTGGCGGGATTGCTCTGGACGAGTCCCGGGCGCCGGCCTCGGCACGTCATCGTCGCGGGTCGTGTGGTCGTGCGCGACTACCGCCTCGTGCAGGGCGACGAACGCGAGATCGCGGCACGGCTGCGCGGACGGGTCGGTCGCTGAACAGCGCACCGGCGGTCAGAGATCGAGGACGATCCGTTCGCACGCCGCGCGCGAGACGCAGACCATCATGACGGTCGAGTCGCGCTGCTCGATCGGCGTGAGCACCGAGTCCCGGTGCTCGATGTCGCCCTCCAGCACCGGCACCTCGCACGTGCCGCAGGTGCCGCGTCGGCAGCTCGAGAGCACGAGCGTGTCGGGTGACTGCTCGCGGATGGCATCGAGCACGGACTGCTCGGGCGTGACCTGGACGACGTCGCCGCTCATGGCCAACTCGACCTCGAACGGCCCGGGCCAGACCGGCTCCCCGAACTCCTTCGCCTCGAATCGCTCCACGTGCAGTGCGCGCTCGTCGACACTCGCATCCAGTGCGTCCAGCATCCGCTTCGGACCGCACGCGAACACGGCCGTGCGCCCGTCGAGGGATGCCGCGAGCGCGTCGATATCGAGGCGGGCACCCTCGTCGCCGGCGTGGATGCGCACGCGGTCGCCGTACGTCTCGGCGAGTTCCGCCGCGAACGCCATGCTCTGCCGCGAGCGCCCCGCGTAGTCGAGCTCCCACTCCGCTCCGGCGGCCTCCGCCGCGGCTGCCATCGCCCGGATCGCCGTGATACCGATCCCGCCCGCCACGAACCGGTAGCGCGTGCCGGGGGAGACCTCGAACGGGAAGTGATTGCGGGGGCCGCGGACGCGCACACGCGCACCGACCTCGAGCTCGTCATGCACGCGTATCGATCCGCCGCGACCGCCCGTCTCACGCAGCACGGCGATGCGCCATCGCCCGCGCTCGCCAGGGTCGCCGCACAGGGAGTACTGGCGTTCCGCGGGGCCGGTGCCGTCGGCATCCGGCAGGATCACGTCGAGGTGGGAACCGGGGGTCCAGGCGGGCAGGTCGCGCCCGTTCGGGGATGCCAGATCGAAGGCGACGATGTCGTCGGCGAGCGCGGTGCGCTCCACGACGACGAGGTCGCGTTCGACGTCGCTGAAGTAACTCACAGCGCGTCACGCTAATCGGCCCGTGTGACGAGCAGATGACGACAGGCGCGTTACCGGCGGGAAACGCGCGCCGGATACCGTCGGCGCTGGCGCCGGGCGGCGCCGGAGAAGGAGCACCATGGACGACCTGCCGCAGCCCGCGACGATCGATCGGATCGCGGGCGCCACGCTGGCTGACGGGTCTCGCGTCGACGTCACGATCGAGAACGGCCGGGTCTCCGCGGTGACGCCCGCCGCGCCGGCGCCAGCGGCCGGCACGCTCGATCTCTCCGGATACGTGCTGCTCGCCGCGGCCGCAGAGCCGCACGCGCACCTCGACAAGGCGCTGAGCTGGGACGCCATCCGCTCGCCCATGGGCGATCTCCGCGCGGCGATCGCGGCCTGGCGCGTCTACGCCGAGACGATGACGGTGGCGGATGCGGCAGCGCGCGCACGTGCGCAGGTACTGCGGATGCTGCGGCACGGCACGACCGCCATCCGCACGCACGTCGACGTGCTGCTGGGCGATGCGCCCCTTCGCGGGGTCGAGGCGCTCGTCTCGGTGCGGGAGGAACTGGCCGCACTCGTCGACATCGAGATCGTCGCCCTCGCCGCTCCTGACGTGCCGACCGCGCACCTCGAGGCGGCGCTGGATGCGGGCGCCGACGTCATCGGGGGAGCCTCGCATCTCGCCGACGATCCGATCGCCGACCTGCACCGGCTACTCGATGTCGCCGAGCGGCGGGGTGTTCCGGTCGACCTGCACACGGATGAGGGTCTCGCGGCCGCCGTGACCCTCGACGCCTACGCCCGACGCACCCTCGGATGGCCGCAGAACCGCTCCGCGGGGCACTGTGTACGACTGGGCACGCTCGACGAACCCGCGCGCGATGCCGTCATCGCAGAGGTCGTCGCGTCGGGCGTGGGCATCATCGCCAACCCCATGACGAACCTCTCGTTGCAGGGGTGGGGAGTCGCTGTCGCGACCCCGCGCGGCATCGCGCCGGCCCGCGCGCTGTTGGCCGCGGGCGCGCGGTTCGCCGCCGGTGCCGACAACGTGCGCGACCCGTTCAATCCGCTCGGCCGCGGTGACGCGCTCGAGACCGCGATGCTCCTCGTCGTCGCCGCGCACCTCACCGCCGACGAGGCGTACACCGCGGTGTCCACCGGAGCGAGGGAGGTCATGGGACTGCCCGAAGCAGGGGTCGTCGTCGGTGCCCGCGCCGACCTGCTCGCCGTGCGGGCGGACTCGCTCGTGCAGGCGATCGCCGAGGCGCCGGCCGACCGGCTCGTGATCCGCGGTGGGCGCATCGTGGCGGCCACCGCGACCGAGGGGTGGGTCGCCGCCCCCTGATCGCAAACCGCGTGTTGCGTGCGCGAAACATGGACGGCGCATGATGATCGCGGGCCACGGCCTCTGCGCGGCGAGTGACTCATCACCCGGCTCGTCGCGCTCCTTCGTCGGGAGATGCACGCGAAGGAGGATTCCTATGACCGAACCCGATTACGCCGCCCTCGAGGCAGAGCTGCGCGACCTGCTGGGCCCGCGCGGCGTCTCCAGCGACATGCGTCAGCGCGAGAAGGCGTCCGTGGACGGCGCGCGGATGTCGCCGATCATCGCCGAGATGCTGCCGTTGGGCATCGCCGACCTCGTCGCCTTCCCGACGACCGCGCAGGAGATCGCGGACGTCGTCGGCCTCGCCGCGCGTCACGGTGTGGCCATCACACCGCGTGGCAAGGGAACCGGCAACTATGGGCAGGCGATCCCCATGCCGGGCGGACTCGTGCTCGACACCTCGCGCGCCCGCACGATCGTCGAGGTGGGCGAGGGGTGGATCACGGCGGATGCGGGCGCGCCCATGAACGCGCTCGAGGCCGCCGCCCGCGCGGCCGGTCAGCAGCTGTGGATGTATCCCTCGACCGTGCACACCACGATCGGCGGATTCCTGGCGGGCGGCTCCGGCGGAACGGGAACGATCGCGCACGGTTCGAACGACATGGGGTTCGTGCTCGCGCTGGACGTCGCGACGCCCGCATCCGGCGGCACGCTGCGGCACGTCGAGGGTGATGAGGCGCAGGGGTACGTGCACAACTACGGCACCGCGGGCGTCATCGCCCGAGCCACCGTGCGTCTCGAACCGCTGCAGGACTGGCGCGGCCTCTACGCCTCGTTCCCCGATTTCTCCGGAGCGCTGTCGGTGCTGCGTACGCTCGGCCGGATGACGCCCTCGCCGCGACTCGTGTCGGCTGATACCCCGCACATCACCGCGCAGCTGCCGCCGGACGAGGCGTTCAGCGAGGGGCACAGCTCGCTGCGCATGATCGTCGACGCCCGCATCCTCGACGAAGCGGTCGCCGTCATCGAGCGGGCCGGCGGGCGGGTCGAGGATGTGCGCGAGGGTCCGGGCGTCAGCGCCGCCATCTCCGTGCTCAGCTACAACCATCCGATCGAGTGGCTGCAGAAGTCCGAGCCGGGCGTGTACTTCCACGTCGAGGTGTCCGGTGACGCGCTGGTGGAGCGTATCGACGAGGTCCACGCCGTCTACCCCGGCGGCCAGTTGCACATCGAGGCGGGTCACACCGTTCCGATCGGGATGCTGGCGGGTGTCTACGAGAGCCCGGAGGCCGTCTACGCCGGCATCGAGCGCCTCGGGCAACTGGGCGTCGGCGTGCACAATCCGCACCAGTGGAACGTCGACTTCCGCCTCGCCGAAACGGTGGAGCTGGCGCGGCGCACCGACCCGCAGGGCCTGCTGAACCCGGGCAAGCTCAACCCCGACTACGCCGGTCCGACCAAGGGAGCGATCCGATGACGGCGGCGACGAGGCGATGGGACGACCTCTCGGGGCCCGCACTGGTCTCGGCCACGAGCGACCGGTCGATCGCCGTCGTGCCGATCGGGGCGATCGAGCACCACGGTCCGCACCTCCCGTTGCGGACCGACACGCTGATCGCAGAGGCGGTCGCGACCGCTGCCGTCGAGCGCGTCGCGGCGCAGGGAGTCGACGCGTGGCTGCTCCCGACGCTCGCCTACGCCAAGTCTGACGAGCACTACTGGGCGCCGGGGACGCTCTGGATGGAGGGGACGACCCTGTTGCAGCAACTCATCGAGATCGGCCGTGCCATCGCGCAGACCCCCGTACGCACGGTCGCCTTCGTCAACGGCCACGGAGGCAACGTCATGCTCCTCGGCTGGGTCAACCGGGAGCTCCGGCGCCGATTCGGGCTCCGCTCGTTCTCGATGGGTTCGGGTGCGGGTGTCGCGGGCGACGGATGCGACGGCCGTCCTGACGAACTCGGGCAGGGCATCCACGCGGGATGGGGCGAGACCTCGGTGGTCATGCACCTGGCGCCGCACCTGGTGGCGAAGGAGCTGCCGCCGCGCAACTTGCCCGAGCGCATCGCGGCGCTGACCCACATCGGCTTCAACGCCAAGCCCGTGATGTTCGGTTGGACGAGCGACGACTTCGGTCCCGACGGCGTGATCGGCGACCCCACCGGTGCCAACCCTGAGGACGGCCGTCGGATCTTCGAGGCCGGTGTCGACTTCGTGGCGGAGGCCCTCACCGAGATCGACGGATTCGAGTTCGCATGACCGCCCCTCCCGCATCCGACGTCGTCGCCCTCCGGGTGCCGCGCATAGACGTGGCCACCGATCCGGTGCACGCCGACGAGCCGCCGCGCGATCCGCTCGCGCTCGCGGCGTCGTGGCTGCCCGGCGATGGCGAGGAGCGTGCGCTGATGACGCTCTCCACGGTCGACGAGGACGGCTTCCCCCGCGCGCGCACCGTCATGCTGACGGAGTTCGACGGGGAGCGTTTCTTCTTCCATACGGATGCGGCGAGCCGGAAGGTGCGCGAGCTCAGCCTCAACCCGAGGGTCGCGTTGACCGTGCTGTGGCCCGGCTTCACGCACCAGCTCGTTGTGCAGGGGACGGCGGCCGTGGCGGACGAGGACGAGATCGCCCGAGCCTACGGCGGCCGTTCCGACTACCTGCGCCAACTCGCCTGGCTCAACACCGCCGAGTACGCCCGCCAGCCGCGTGCGCGCCGGGAGCGGCAGTGGGCCGCGTTCGCGGCGGCGAACCCGCATCCGGCGCAGCCCGACGGCTGGATCGGTTACGCGGTGCGCCCGCGGCGGATGCTGTTCTGGACGTCGCATCCCGCCGCCGCCAGTCGCCGCCTCGAGTATGTGCGCGAGGAGGGCGGCTGGATCTGTCGGCACCTGCCGGGCTGAGTCAGCCGGTTCGCGCCGGTCGGGCCGGTCGGGCCGGTCGGAGAATGTGCTCAATCTCGGAGGATTCGCGCCGTATCCTCCGAGATTCGCGCGAATCTCCGACCGGGGGAGAATGCCCAGGTCGATCAGACGCCCGCCCCGGCGCCCGCGCCCGCCCCTGCTCCGGCGCCCACGGGCCCGCGGTGCCGGATGCGGCGTCCCGCATCCCTCGCGCCCAGGCGCGCCGTCTCGGCGATCCACGTCCGCCGGGTCTCGTCGCTGCGGTGGCGCACCTGGTCGAAGCGGGTCACCCCGATCGTGCGCACGCCGCAATAGCCGAGCACCGCGTTTCGCAGACTCGTCTCCGCGGCGTGCCGGTACACGATCGCGTTCCACACGCGCGGCGAGTCCATCGTCATGACGATGCGGGCGGTTCGTCCGGTCAGCAGCTTGTCCCACAGCGGACCCGTCGGGCGGTAACGGAAGGCGAACCCCGACAGGAACACGCGGTCGATGAAGACCTTGAGGGCGCCGGGGTACGTACCCCACCACTGCGGGAAGAAGAACACGAGATGCTCGGCCCACGCGATGTCCTCGATCGCTCGCGCCGCGACCGCATCCAGCGGTGCGTCGTCGGACGTGCGGGGCATCCGCACCTGGCCCGGCGTGCGCGGATGCGCGGGAGCCTCTTCGACCGCGAGGTCGATCACGCGGACCTCCGCCCCCGCGGCACGGGCCGCATCCGCGTACGAGGCTGCGAGGGCGTGGTTGAGGGTGTCGGGCAGCGGGGTGCCGACGATGACGACGATCCTGGTGCTCACGGTGTCTCCTTCTCTCGGACGAGCTCCGTCAGCACCTCCAGCTGGCGGGCGAGCACAGCGCGATCGACTCCGGTGTCGATCAGGCGCTGATCATCGAAGAGGTCCATGAACTCGGCGTCGAGCTCGCTGCCCGCGCGCTCGACGAGGCTCGCGCCCGCATCCGTCAGCCCGACGAGGATGCGTCGCCCCGGACCGTTCGAGGTACGCACCCACCCGGCCTCGGCCAGATGCGGCATCCGCTTGCTGACGGCGGCCTTCGTGACCATGAGGCACCGCGCCAGGGAGGTCAGATCGAGCGGCTGCTGATCGGAGATCGTGGCGAGGTAGATGAAGTCGCCGATCGAGATTCCGTAGCCGCTGCGCAGACGTGCATCCGCGAACGCGTCGACGGTCGCGACGAGCTCGTGCAGGGTGAAGGAGATCCGGTCGGCCACAAGTCAAGTCAACCAGTTGACACCACGCGAGTCAACCGGTTGACACGGTTTGTCTGTGCGCGGCCGTCGGAGAATATGCGTCCCGTCGGAGCATGCGCGCCAGCGCCTCCGACATCCGCGCGAGACTCCGACCGGCGACGCGGATGCCGGCGCCAAGGGCCTGTACACGGTGGCGAGTCGGATGCGGGGGCGCGCCGTGCGGGCGAATGCTCGGCGCTCCGCGGCGGATGAGAATGGGCAGGTCCCGACGGCGGGATGACCTGACCGAGGAGAGCCGAGATGACCGCACTCACCGAGACCGACCTGCTCGCCCGCGTCCGCTCGCAGCTGTTCATCGGCGGCGAGTGGCGCGACGCATCCGACGCCCAGACGCTCGAGGTGCGTGACCCCGCCACCAACGCGGTCGTGAAGACGATCGCGAGCGCGACGGTGGCAGACGGCACCGCGGCGCTGGATGCTGCCGTCGACGCGTTCGAGTCGTGGTCGCGGACCCCGGCACGTGAGCGGGCCGAGCTGCTGCGCCGTGCGTTCGATCTGCTGCAGGAGCGCAAGGAGGAGTTCGCGCTGCTCATGACGATCGAGATGGGCAAACCGCTCGCGGAGGCCCGCGGCGAGGTCGTCTACGGGGGCGAGTTCCTGCGGTGGTTCAGCGAAGAGGCCGCCCACGTGCAGGGCCGCTACGGTGCCAACCCCGAGGGCACCGGTCGCATGATCGTCTCGCAGCACCCCGTCGGTCCGTGCTACCTCATCACTCCCTGGAACTTCCCGCTCGCGATGGCGACGCGCAAGATCGCCCCCGCGCTCGCCGCGGGCTGCACGGTGGTCATCAAGCCGGCCGAGCTCACCCCGTTGACGACGCTGTACTTCGCTCAGCTGCTGCAGGATGCGGGGCTGCCGGACGGCGTGGTCAACGTGATCACCACGTCGCACTCCGGCGCCGTGTCGGAGCCGATCATCCGCGATCCGCGCCTGCGCAAGCTGTCGTTCACGGGCTCCACCCCGGTCGGTGTGAAGCTGCTGGAGCAGGCGGCCGGCGGGGTGCTCCGCACATCGATGGAGCTCGGCGGCAACGCGCCCTTCCTCGTCTTCGACGATGCGGATCTCGACAAGGCCGTGGAGGGCGCGATGGCGGCGAAGTTCCGCAACATCGGACAGGCCTGCACTGCCGCGAACCGCTTCCTCGTGCACCGCAGCGTCGCGGAGGAGTTCACGCGACGCGTCACGGAACGGGTTCAGGCGATGCGGGTCGGCCGCGGCACCGAGGACGGCGTGGCGATCGGCCCGCTCATCGACGAGCGTGCCGTCGCGAAGGCTGCGGCTCTGGTGTCGGATGCGGTCTCGCGCGGCGCGAGCGTGCGCACGGGCGGGTCGGCGATCGAGGGTGAGGGCACCTTCTTCGAGCCGACGGTGGTCTCCGATGTTGCGGCGGGAAGCGACATCTTGCGCGAGGAGATCTTCGGACCGGTTCTGGCGATCGTCCCCTTCGATACCGAAGACGAGGCCGTCGCGCTCGCCAACGCGACCGAGTACGGCCTGGTGTCCTACGTCTTCACCGAGAACCTTGCACGCGGGCAGCGCATGATCGAGCGCCTCGAGACCGGGATGATGGGGCTCAACATGGGGGTCGTCTCCAACGCGGCAGGGCCCTTCGGCGGGTGGAAGTCCTCCGGCCTCGGCCGCGAGGGCGGCGCCGAAGGGATCCACGAGTACCTCCAGACCAAGTACACGCTCACCCCCAACCCCTTCGGCTGAGCGGCGGCGGGCCCGCGCTGCTGTCGCCGAGCGAGCATCCGATTGCCGAATGAGCACTCCATTGGGTGCTCATTGGATGAACGGATGCTCGCTCGGTGCTGTCGTCACGAGGCCGAGTGCACCGGGTGCACGCCACAGGCCGCGAGGTGGTGGCGGAAGGCCGACGCCGTGGCGAGGTGAGCCATCTGCCAGCGCACGATCCGCTTGCCGGTCACGCCGCGGATCCAGTCCTCCCGCTCCTTCTCGTCGGCGAGCACGCGAGCCGGCGTGCGGCCGTTCAAGAAACGCGGATCGGTGTACTTGAGGGCACCGTCGAACTCGCCCCAGACCGGACCGAGGTCGAAGTCGACGAGGTAGTCGGCGCCGTGCGGGCCCATGACCGGGACCTGGAGCCCCGGGTCGGCGAAGCCGAGCTGCCGCAGCAGAAGACGACTCACGCTCTCGCCGGGCAGCTGCGCGCGTGCATCCGCGAACTCCGTGACGAAGCGGGCCGCACGGATGCCCCGTCGCCCGGTTCGACGACGAAGGTGCTCCGCGACCGCCGCGCGGAGGTCCTCGGCACGGTCGAGATCGATCCCGCTCGTCCCTTCCGCGGCAGCCTTACGCAAGGCGGCATCCGCGAGGGACACCGCGGTTTCCAGCGGCACCGAGGCGATGACATCGGCGACCGTCCGAGCCAGGTTCGTCACGCCGACTCGACCGGGCTCGAGCCACTCCACATCCTCCGACGGGAGCGGCAGCCGGTGACGGAAGACCTGTGGGGTGGACCTCGCCGGCCCGTCGACCGTGACGTGTGCACGCGTGGCTCGAACGCGGAAGAGCGGCAGCGCCCAGAGCGCGGCCGCGCTCAGGTGCGAGAACACGATCGGTGCACCTCTGCCCGCCTCGTGCGCAGCAGCGGCCACCCAACGCGCGCGCTCCTCGGATGTGAGGCGCTCCCACGTCGGGGCAGAGGCGTAGACGCCTGGCCGCACCTGGTCGAGGTTGCCGCGATCGCGGTCCACGCGGAGCCTCGTGTCCGATGCGCCGCGTGCCAGCGCATCCCGGCGGGTGAAGACGGCGTCGTCGAACGAGGGCAGCATCCGACAACCCTCAGCGAAACAGCGGCGAGCCGTGCCGAGTGCCGCCTGACGTGTGCACGGCTCGCCGCAGACGAGGGATGCGGGAGGAGCGGTCGGTCGCCGCATCCGCCACCGCCTACGCGAACCCGCACCCGGGGTGCGACCGCCGAGCGAGCATTCATTCATCGAGTGAGCACCTCATTGAATGCTCGCTCGGCAATTGGATGCTCGCTCGGCGGGGCGGCGGGCCGGAGCGCCAGCGAGGAACGCGTCAGCGCACCGCGCCGGAGGTGAGGCCTCCGACGAGCCAGCGCTGCAGGAACACCGCGGCGGCGAAGACGGGGATCACGCCGATGACGGATGCGGCCGCGATCTTGCCGACGTGGGGAGTGCGCTCGCCGTAGAACAGCGAGAGCACGACGGGCAGGGTTCGGGCATCCGGCGACTGGGTCAGGAAGGTCGCGAGCAGGAACTCGTTGTAATTGAGCACGCCGGCGATGATGCCCACTGCGACGAGCGCCGGCGCGACCAGCGGTGCGACCACAGATACCAGCACACGGACGGAGCCGGCGCCGTCGATCCGTGCCGCCTCCTCGATCTCGATCGGGAGCTTGCGGAGGAACCCCTCGAGCAGCCAGATCGCGACCGGCACGTTGACGAGTGCGTAAACAAGGGTCAGTCCCCACAGCGTGTTGTTCGCGCCGATCAGGCGCAGCAGGGTGAACAGCGGCACGACGGCGACGATCGGCGGCAGGAGCCACGGACTCATGATCGTGCCCGCGAGTGTTGCGCCGCCGGTGCGGAAGCGCACCATGGCCCACGCGCCCGGCAGCGCGATCAGCAGGGACACGACGGCGCCGCCGATCGCGGCGATGAGCGAGTTCGCGATGCCGTGCAGCAGATCGGACTGCGTGAGCACCTCGGTCCAGTTCGCGAACTGCGGCACCGCAGGGAGGAGCACGCCCTGCCCCGTCTCGTTGCGGCCCATGAACGACACCGACACCAGGTACAGCAGCGGCACCACGAAGAACAGCACGAGCGCGGCTAGCACGACGGTGGACAGGATGCTGCGACGCGACGCGCGGGGTCGCCGAGGGGTGAGGAGCTCACTCATGGTTGACCTGCAATCTGCGCGCCACGAGGGCGAAGGGAAGGGTGGCGACGGTGACGAGCACCGCCAGCAGCAGGGTGATGACGGCCGCCTTGCCGAGGTCGAACTCCCGCAGGGCAGCCTGATAGATCAGGTAGGACGTCGTGGTCGTCGCCTGGCCCGGGCCGCCCGAGGTCATCATGAAGACGAGATCGAACACCTTGAACGCCAGCACGAGGCGGACGAAGAACGCCGCGGCGACGACCCCCGAGATCGCCGGGAGCGTGATGTACCGGAACAGGGCGAACCCGTGCGCGCCGTCCAGGCGCGCGGCCTCGAGCGTCTGCGCGTCCTGGGCGAGCAGCGCCGTGAACACGAGCAGGGCGACCAGCGGGGTCCACTCCCAGACATCCGCGAGGGCGATGCCGGGCAGCGCCCAGGTGGTGGACGACAGCGGCGCGATCGCGTCGCGGGGCGCCCCGAAGAAGCCCAGCACGGTCGCGAGGAGCCCGCCGCCGGGGTTGTAGACGAGCTTCCACAGCGTGCCGACGATGACCGGCGGCGTGATGAGCGGCAGCAGCAGGAGCGTCCGCACGAACGAACCGCTGCGCACCGCGCCGTGAAGCGCGAGCGCGGCCACGACACCGAGCGCGAGGCTCGCCGCCGACACCCCGAGGGCGTAGACGAGGGTGCGACCGAGGGTGGCGACCGCATCCGCATCCCCGAGCACCTTCTCGATGGTCTCGGTGCCCACCCACTCCTGGAAGGGCCGACCGAGCGAGGAATCGGTGAACGCCGCGCCCGCGATGAACAGCAGCGGATACAGGCCCAGCACGACGAGGGCCAGCACGCTCGGTGCGACGAACAGGCGATGCGCCCACGCCGGACCCCGAGGGGCACGGCGCGGGCGCGCGGGCGTGAGGGCGTCAGCCAAGGAGCTCTTCCCACTCCGCCTGAGTGGCGTCGAGGGCTTCCTTCGCGGTGACCTCGCCCGCGACCAGCTTCGCCAGTTCGTCCGTGAGCACCTCCGCAGCCTGCGTGGCGTTCTTGCCGGTCGGCCATGCGAGCGCGCCGTCGAGCGTGGCGCGGTTCACACGCTGCAGGTCGGGGTATGCGGTGCCGTACGCCTCACTCTCGAGCGACGAGATCCGGTTGGGATCGATGCCCGTCTGCGGGTCGGCGACCAGCAGTTCCTCGTTCACCTCGCTCGAGGACGCCCACGCGATGAAATCACGCGCGAGATCGGTCTTGGCGGTGTTGGCTGCGACCACCCACGTGAATCCCGCGACGAGCGACGCGCGGGAGGTCGTGTTGTCCCCGCCCACCGGCAGAAGCGTCACGCCCCAGTTGTCCTTGACGGTCGAATCGGGGTTGGTCTGGGACCCCACGCCGAGGTCGGTCCAGTTCTCGATGAAGGCCGCGTTGCCCGCGTACCAGGCCGAGTTTCCTTCGCCGAACGCGGTCTCGGCGGGAGTGGGGTAGGCGGAGGGCAGGGCGTCGGCGAGTGACTGGGCGGCAGCGATCGCCTCGGGCGAGTTGATGACGGGCTTGCCGTCGGCGTCGACGAACTCGCCGCCGAAGCCGGCGAGACGGTTCGCGAAGCTCGCACCGAGGATGAGCGGCGACTTCTGGCCGAAGATCACGTTGCCGTAGACGCCGTTCGCGCTCTCGTTCGCCGTGATCGTGCGGGACTGCTCGATGTACTCGTCCCAGGTCGCGGGCGGCTGGGTGAAGCCGTTCCGCGCCAGGATCTCCTTGTTGTAGAACAGCACGTGCGTGTCGCCGTCGAACGGGAGCCCGTAGCGGCGTCCATCGACGAGGCTGTACGGATCGTAGATCGACGGGATGAAGTCGTCCGTCTTCAGGTCGGCGTCGCTGTCGATCCAGTCCGTCAGGTCCTGGATGGCGCCGGCATCGGCCAGATCGCCGATCGACACGTACCAGGGCGCAGCCACGTCGATCGTGTTCGCACCCGACTGCTGATCGAGTGCGAGGGTGTTGCCGATCTCGTCGTAGGGGACGATGACCGGGTTGATCTTCACCCCGGTCTCGGCCTCGTAGCGCTCGGCGAGGAGCTTCGACGCGCCCTCGTGCGAGGAGATCAGCAGGACGGTCAGCTCCTTGTCGCCGCCGTCCGCCGCGGCGGATCCGCCCGCGCAGGAGGCGAGCGTCAGGGCACCCACCGCGAGAGCGGCGGGGAGGGCGATCCGGCGCAGGATGCGGCGGGTGGATGCGGGCATTGCGGGACCTCTCGGTGGGAAAGAGTGCGGGCTGTGCCCCGCACGGTCCGTCATCCTGCAGCGCCGGATCGCCGGTGCGCACGGCCGGTCGTAAGGAAACGTCATGCAGTCGCCGCATGAACGCGTGTGTCGGGCCGGCGTGGGCGGGCCCGAACCGCACTGCTAGTTTTCCGGCCGTACGGCGCCCGCCGGCAGGAAGGACGGATGATGAGCAAGCCCCTCATCCTCAACGCGTTCGAGATGAGCTGCGTCACACACCAGGCCCCCGGGCTCTGGCGTCACCCGGACAACCGCGCCGACGAGTACAACCGGCTCGCGTACTGGACCGAGCTCGCGCAGCTGCTCGAGCGCGGTGGCTTCCACGCGATCTTCCTCGCCGACGTGCTGGGCGTGTACGACGTCTACCGGGACTCGGCAGCTCCGGCGCTCCGCGATGCTGCGCAGATCCCCGTGGGCAACCCGCTCCTGCAGATCCCGGCGATGGCCGCCGTCACCGAACGGCTGGGCTTCGGCGTCACGATCGCCTCGACCTACGAGCATCCCTACTCGCTGGCGCGCACGCTCACCACGCTCGATCACTTCACGGGTGGGCGGGTGGGCTGGAACGTCGTGACCTCGTACCTGAACAGCGCGGCACGCAACCTGGGCCTGGGGGACCAGATCGCCCACGACGACCGTTACGGCATCGCCGACGAGTTCCTCGACGTCGCCTACAAGCTGTGGGAGGGGTCGTGGGAGGACGGCGCCGCCGTTCGCGATCGCGAGGCCGGTGTCTTCACCGACCCCGAGAAGGTGCACCCGATCCGCCACCACGGCACCCACTTCGACGTCCCCGGTATCCACCTCGGCGAGCCCTCTCCTCAGCGCACGCCCGTGATCTTCCAGGCGGGTGCGTCGCCGCGCGGGCAGGAGTTCGCCGCCCGGCACGGTGAGGCGATCTTCATCAACGGCCTCACCCCGGAGCTCACCCGCCGGACGACCGACAGCATCCGTGACAAGGCAGCGGCGATCGGGCGCCCGCGCGACTCGGTGAAGATCCTCACGCTCGCCACGGTGATCGTCGCCGAGACCGACGAGCTGGCGCAGGAGAAGTACGCCGACTATCGCTCCTACGTCTCGCTGGAGGGAGCACTCGCGCTCTACGGCGGCTGGTCGGGCATCGACCTGTCGACCCTCGATCCGGACGAGCCGCTCACCTACGTCGACACGGATGCGGCGCGCTCCGCCCTGTCGATCTTCACGAAGGCGGACCCCACACGCGCGTGGACGCCGCGCGACATCGCCGAGTACGTCGGGATCGGGGGCATCGGCGCCGTGATCGTCGGCAGCCCCACGACCGTCGCCGACGAGCTCGAGCGCTGGATCGAGGTCGGCGGGGTCGACGGGTTCAACCTCGCCTACGTCGTGACGCCGGGCACGTTCGAGGACATCGTCGAGCTGCTCGTGCCGGAGCTGCGGCGACGCGGACGCCTCGATGACGGCGGTCGAATCGGTGGAACACTCCGCGAGCGGCTCACCGGCGACCCCGCCGTCGCCGCGTGGCATCCCGCCCACGCCTACCGCGGAGCGTACGTGGGCGCCCCCAGCGCCGCCGACAGCTCCGCATCCCTCGTCTCCACTCCCGATTGAGAAGGAACAGCCATGACGACACCGACTCTCACCCCTGCCCGCACCCACTTCCACGGCACCGCGGATGCGGCCGAACTCGCGCACTGGGATGCGGTCGCCGCATCCGTCGCCGAGCGCCTCGCTCTCGACGCGCTCGCCCGCGACCGCGCGAACGCGCAGCCGTTCGCCGAGGCGCGGCTGCTGAAGGATGCGGGGCTCACGACCCTGCTCGATCCCGCGGACTACGGCGGCGGTGGGGCGCACTGGGAGAGCGCGCTGCGCGCGGTGCGCATCCTCGCCCGCAGTGATGCCTCCATCGCACAGGTGCTCGGCTACCACTATGTGAACGAGGCCAACATCGCGCTCGTCGCACCGCCCGCCGAGCGTGAGCGGTGGTTCCGTGCCTCGATCGCCGGTCGCTGGATCTGGGGCGACTCGGTGAACCCCGTCGACCCGAACCTCTCGCTCACGGTCGACGGTGACGGGTATCGGCTGAACGGCTTCAAGCGGTACTCGACCGGCTCGGGCGTCGGCGAGGCGTTGCTGATCAACGCCGTCGTCGAGGACGGCCCGGATGCGGGCGCCTTCGCGTTCGTCGTGCTGCCGTACGGGCACCCGGGCGTCGAGCTCGTCGACGACTGGGACAACCTCGGCCAGCGGCTGTCGGCGAGCAACACGGTCACCTACCGCGATGCCCGGGTGGAACCGGAGCACCTCCTCGGCTTCGGCACGGACGAGCCGATCCAGAGCTTCGTGACGCCCGCGATCCAGCTCGTGTTCGGCAACCTCTACCTCGGGATCGCGCAGGGCGCCCTCGCTCAGGCCCGCGAGCTGACCAACGCCCGTCCCAACTCGTGGTTCCTCTCGGGCGTCGCGACCTACAGCGACGACCCGTTCGTGCGGCGGCTGTACGGCGAGCTCGTCTCGCGCACCGCCGCCGTCGAGGCGCTCGCCGACCGCGTCAACCGTCGCTTCGACGAGGTCATCTCCCGGGGCGCCGACGTCACCGCCGAGGACCGCGCCGCGATCGCGATCGAGATCGCGCAGCTGAAGGTCGTGGCCAGCGACACGGCGACCGACGTCGCCCACCGCGTCTTCGAGGCCACCGGAACCAGCTCGACGGCGAACCGTGTCGGGCTCGACCTGCACTGGCGCAACATCCGCACCCACTCCCTCCACGACCCGGTCGACTACAAGAAGCTCGAGGTGGGGGCACACTTCCTCACCCGCGCCGTGCAGCCGATCTCCCTGTACACATGAGCACCGCATCCGTGGCGGCCGAAGTCCGCACGCACATCGACGACCAGCTCTGGGCGCGGCTGCCCGCAGAGATCGAGGCGCGGTTCCGTCCGATCGTGGACGCCGCGGCCGCCGGCGCAGGAGGGCGCGACCTGGCGCGACAGCTTCCCCGCGATGCCGTCGCCGCACTCCGCGACGCGGGGCTCGGACGCGCCCGGCTGCCCCTCGCCGACGGCGGGCTGGGGCTGGACTGGCCCACCTTCACACGGTTGCTCGTGGCGATCGCCGCGGCCGACGCCAACATCCCGCAGATCCTGCGCGGCCATATCGCGCTCGTCGAGCAGGCCCTGACGACGACGGATGCGGGCTTCGCCCGGCGGTGGCTCGACCGCATCGCCGGGGGTGAGATCAGCGGCAACTCCTGGAGCGAGGCCGCCGGGTCGACCACCTCGCGAGCGAGTGCGGAGCTCTCGGCGGATGCAGACGGCGTGCTGCGCCTGACGGGCCGCAAGTTCTACACGACCGGCAGCATCTTCGCCGAGTGGACCGACACCGTCGCGCACCGTCTCTCCGACGGGGTGGATGTCGCGGCGCTGGTGCGCCTCGACCAGCCGGGTGTCACGGTGATCGACGACTGGGACGGCTTCGGCCAGCGCCTCACCGGAACGGGGACCATCGTCTTCGAGAACGCTGTCGTGGACCCCGTGGACGTGCTGCCGGTGGCCGACCGGTTCGCGTACCAGACCGGGCTCTACCAGCTCGTCCTGCTGGCGGTGCTGGCCGGGATCGCGCACGCAGCCGTCGCCGATGCGGCCGCGGCTGTGCGGGCCCGTTCCCGGGTGTACAGCCACGGCACGGCCGCCCGGGTGCAGGACGACGCGCAGATCCAGGCCCTGCTGGGCGAGCTCGCCGCATCCGCCTTCGCCGTCGATGCGAGTGTCGCAGCCGTCGCCGCCGCGATCGAAGACGCCTACGGGGCCGCGCTCGAGGCGCGCGAACGGCCCGACGATGAGGTGGCCGTCGACCGCGCTCGTCGGGTGGCGGGTCTCGCGGAGATCCGAGCAGCGCAGGCGCAGTCCTTCGCGACCGGCGCGGTGCAGCAGCTCACCTCGCGGTTGTTCGACGCGCTGGGAGCGTCGGCCACGGCGCGCGGTGCGCATCTCGACCGGCACTGGCGCAACGCCCGCACCGTGTCCAGCCACAATCCGGTGCTGTACAAGAACCGCTGGGTGGGCCAGTGGGTGCTGCACGACCGGCTTCCCCAGGCACTCTGGGCTGTCGGCACACCATCCCCCGCCGAGTGAGCATCCGTTCGTCGAGTGAGCACCCCATCGGATGCGCACTCGGCGAACGGATACTCGTTCGCGCCGTGGGTCAGGCGTGCCGATCGAGGAAGTCGTACACGTCGTTGTCGTCGACGCCGGGGAAGGCGCCGCGCGGCAGCGGGGTGAACATCTGCATGTGCACGCGGGCGCTCGGCCACGCGCGACCCTGCCATCGTTCGGCCGCCTCGCTCGAGGGGCGCCGGCAGCACGCCTCATCCGGGCATTGCGACGTCGCCCGCTTCGACGTCTCGCGGCCGCGGAACCATTTCGCATCGTCGAACGGCACGCCCACCGTGATCGAGAACTCCCCGTCGTGGGTCGTGCCGGTCTGTGTCGAGCACCAGAACGTGCCCGAGGGGGTGTCGGTGTACTGGTAGTGCTCCGTCGTGCGGTTCTGCTCCGCGAAGGCTGCGCGGGCGGCGAACTTGCGGCACACGATCTGCCCCTCCACCGCGCCCGTCACATCCATCGGCAGCGGCAGGTCGTCGTTCTCGTAGACACGTGAGATCGCGCCGTCGCCGGCGACCCGCAGGAAGTGCAGACGGATGCCGATGTGCTCGGTCAGCAGGTTCGTCATCCGCATCCCGGCCGCCTCGTGCGTGACACCGAACGCGTCGCGGAAGTCCTCCACGGCGAGGTTGCGGTCCTTCTTCGCCTGCTGCAGGAACGCGACCGCGGGCGCCGGCGGCATGAGGCAGGCCGCGGCGTAGTAGTTGATCTCCAGCCGCTGCTGCAGGAACTCGGCGTAGTCCTTGGGTGGCTGGTGCCCGAGGAGCCGGTGCGCCATCGCCTGCAGCGCCATCGATCGGAGTCCGTGACCGCCGGGGATGGAGGCGGGCGGCAGGTAGATCCGCCCGTTCTCGAGATCGGTGATCGAGCGGGTGGATGCGGGCAGGTCGCCCGCGTAGATGAGCTCGAAGCCCAGCTGCTCCGCCATGATGCTGACCGTGCGGTGGGTCAGGGCGCCGGAGGTGTGCCCCGCCGCCTTGAGCTGCTTCTCCGCCAGCTTCTCGATGTCGGGGAGGTAGTTGTTCATCTCCCGCATCCGCAGTCGCATGTCCGTGTTGGCGCGCCGGGCCTCTTCGGGCGTGGCGATCGCCTCTCGCTCGCGGCGCTGCAGTTCACGGTGCAGTCCGAGCACGGTCTCGATGGTCTCGTCGCTCAACGCCTTCGTGACCCGGATCGGCGGCAGCCCCAGTTGCCGGAACGCGTGTGAGGTCTGCGCCCGCTCGAGCTCGATCTCGAGCGCCGCCCGCCGGTTCGGGGGCTCGGTCGACAGCAGCTCGGCCAGCTGGGTACCGGTGGCCGCCGCGATCTCCTGCAGCAGCGACAGCTTCGGCTCGCGCTTGCCGTTCTCGATGAGGCTCAGATGGCTGCCGGCGACACCGACGGCAGCGCCGAGCTCGTCGAGGGTGAGTCCCGCCGCCGTGCGGAAGTGACGGATGCGGTGGCCGAGGGTGGCCAGTTCGATCGTGGTCGAAGGCATGTTTTGAGAATAGCGAAAGAACCGGGACTCTTTCGACGTCCTTCTTCTGAAAAGGGGGATGAGGGGGCGCCATTCTTGCAGGGAACCCACGTTCTGAACGCCGCTGATGCCGACTGGAGTGATCATGGCCCTTGCTGAGAGCTACACCTCGAGCGCCCCCGGGCGCCCCACCGCCGCACGCCCTTCGGCGTCCTACGGTGCTCGGCCGACCGCATCCGGTCCCGGCATGGCCGCGCTGACCAGGTGGGTCGACGAGATCGCCGCCCTCACACAGCCCGACCGCATCCACTGGGTCGACGGATCGCAGGCCGAGAACGACATGCTGCTGCGGTCCATGGTGGAGGCGGGCTCCCTGATCAAGCTCAACCCCGACTGGCGACCGGGCTCGTACCTCGCGCGCTCCCACCCGAGCGACGTCGCCCGCACCGAGGGGCGCACCTTCATCGCCTCCGAGAAGGAGGAGGATGCGGGGCCCACCAACAACTGGGCGGACCCCGCCGCGATGCGCAGCAAGCTCGATGCGCTGTTCGCCGGCTCCATGCGCGGGCGGACGATGTACGTCGTCCCGTTCTCGATGGGCACGGTCGGCGGTCCGCTCTCGCACATCGGCGTGCAGGTGACCGATTCGCCCTACGCCGTCGTGTCGATCAACATCATGACCCGCGTCGGAACTGCCGTTCTCCAGCAGATCGCGGACGGCGCCGACTGGGTGCGCACCGTACACTCGGTGGGCGCTCCGCTCGAGCCGGGCCAGGCGGACGTCGCGTGGCCGTGCAACGACGACAAGTACATCGTCCACTTCCCGGACACGCTGGAGGTCTACTCGTACGGCTCGGGCTACGGCGGTAATGCGATCCTCGCGAAGAAGTGCTTCGCTCTGCGCATCGCGTCGGTCATCGGGCGCAACGAGGGCTGGCTCGCCGAGCACATGCTCCTCATCCGCATCATCAGCCCGGAGGGCAAGCGTTACCACGTCGCTGCGGCGTTCCCGTCGGCGTGCGGCAAGACGAACCTCGCGATGCTGCGTCCCACCATCCCGGGATGGCGCGTCGAGACGCTCGGCGACGACATCGCGTGGCTGCGGCCGGGGGAGGACGGGCGTCTGTGGGCGATCAACCCGGAGGCGGGATTCTTCGGTGTGGCGCCTGGCACGGGTATCTCGACCAACGCCACGGCGGTCGAGACGCTCTGGGGCAACACGATCTTCACGAACGTGGCGCTGCGCCCCGATGGCGACGTGTGGTGGGAGGGGCTGACCGACGAGGCGCCCGCTGAGCTGATCGACTGGGAGGGCAACCCCTGGACGCCGGACTCGGGACGACCCGCCGCGCACCCGAACTCGCGTTTCACGGTCGCCGCCGCGCAGTGCCCGCAGGTCGCCGAGGACTGGGAGACGCCGGAGGGTGTCCCGCTGGACGCCATCCTGTTCGGCGGCCGCCGCGCGACCAACGTGCCGCTGGTCGTCGAGGCCACGGACTGGACGCACGGCGTGTTCCTCGGGGCCACGATCTCGTCCGAGCGCACGGCCGCCGCCGAGGGCACCGTCGGAGAGCTGCGCCGGGACCCGTTCGCGATGCTGCCCTTCTGCGGCTACAACATGGCGGACTACTTCGCGCACTGGATCAAGGTCGGCTCCTCGCTGCGTTTCGACCGCGCACCGCGCGTGTTCCAGGTGAACTGGTTCCGTCGCGGCGCCGATGGGCGGTTCCTCTGGCCGGGCTTCGGCGACAACGTCCGTGTGCTGGAGTGGATCGTGCGTCGCCTCGAGTCCGAGGTGCCGGCCGAGCCCAGCCCGATCGGACGGCTGCCCCGTCCCGAGGACCTCAACCTCGAGGGCCTCGAGGTGACCGACGCGGACCTCGCAGAGCTGTTCGCGATCGACCCGCAATCGTGGCTGGCGGAGGCGGAGCTGACGGAGGAATTCTTCGAGACCTTCGGCGACCGCATCCCCTCGGCTCTGCGCGCCGAGCTCGCCTCACTGCGCTACCGCCTCACGCGCGCCTGACCGCTCGCCCGGGGGCGCGGCTCCCGCCCGCGGGCGCGGGCCCGCGATCGAGAGACCCGAAACGCGGGCGTACCAGGCGTGGGCCCGCGTTTCGCGTCCCTCCAGCGGGGTGTTGGGGTGTTGGAGGGACGCGGGATGTCGCGCGGTGGCGCGATCGGCCGCGTTTCGGGTCCCTTAAGCGGGGGCGTCAGACCAGGAGCTGGTGCTTGGCGAGGTCGCGGTAGAGGGGCACCCCGGCGACGAGTTCGGAATGCGTTCCCGCGCCGACGACTCGGCCGTGGTCCATCACCACGATCAGGTCGCTGTCCACCACGGTCGACAGCCGGTGCGCGATCACGATGAGGGTGCGTCCCTCGGCGACGGCGTCGATCGCTTCCCGCATCCGCTGCTCGTTCAATCCGTCCAGCGACGAGGTCGATTCGTCCAGGAGCAGGATGGGGGGAGCCGCCAGAAGGGCGCGAGCGATCGCCAGACGCTGGCGTTCACCGCCGGAGAGCATCACGCCGCCCTCGCCCACGGGCGCGGCGAGTCCCTCGGGAGAGCGGTCCAGCACCTCGCCGAGGTTCACCGCGCGGAGCACCGCCTCGCACGCCTCGTCGCTCGCGTCGGGCGAGGCGAGGCGCAGGTTGTCGCCGAGGGTGCCCGCGAGGGTCGGGGCATCCTGCTCCACGTACCCGAGCTGAGCGCGCAGTTCTCCGCGATCGAGGGTTCGGATGTCGCGGCCGCCGAGCAGGATGGCTCCCGCCGTCGGGTCGTAGAAGCGCTCGATGAGGGCGAGAGTCGTGCTCTTTCCCGCGCCCGACGGGCCCACGAGTGCGACGCGGGAGCCCCGCGGCACGCGCAGTGAGACACCGCGCAGCACGTCGCCCTCTTCGTCAGCGACCGCCTCCAGCGCCGAGGTGTCCACGCGGGCCACCTCGAGGAGCGCACGCGCCTCCGCCTCGGTCTTGGCGCGGGCGGCGGCGACGGCCGCGGGGTAGCGGAAGTGCACGTCGCGGAACTCCACCGCGATGTCGGCGGCGTCCGCATCCGTCACCGGGGCCGCGTGGGCCGCGATCCGGGCGTCGTCCTGCGTCTCGGTCGGCAGGTCCAGAACCTCCTGGATGCGGCCGAGCGCACCCAACGCCTGGCTCACCGACGTGATCGCCCCGAAGAACGAGCCCAGCGGCTGCACGAGGAAGAAGAGGAACATCACGAAGGTCACGAGGCTCGCGATCGTGATCGCGCCCGAGGCGACGCGGAAACCGCCGACGCCGAGGACGACAAGCAGGGAGAGCTGCAGCGCGACCCCGGCGACCGGCACCACGAGGGCGGAGGCCTTCGCGACACGCACGCCGCTGCCGTACGCGCGCTGGGCCACGCCTTCGAGGCTCGCCTGCTCGCGGTCGCCGGCGCCGGCGGCGCGCACGGTGCGAATCGAGCCCACGGCGCGCTCCACGCCCGAGGCGAGCTCGCCCACCGTCTCCTGTTGTTCGCGGGTGGCGCGGCGGATGCGTCCGCTGAGCACGCCGACCACGGCGATGGAGGCGCCGATCACGACGAGGATCAGCAGGAGCAGCAGCGGATCGATCAGCAGCATCGCAATGACCGCGCCGACGAAGATCAGCACGTTGCCCACCGAGTCCGCGAGCCCCTGCGTGAGAACCGCGTAGAGCAGCGTCGTGTCGGTGCCCACCCGCGACACGAGGTCGCCGGTGCGCCGGGCGTCGAACTCGCGGATCGGCAGGTGCAGGATGCGGGCGATCAGGCGGCGGCGGCTGGAGAAGACGACCGCGGTGCCGGTGCGCTGCAGCAGGTAGTGCTGATACCCGGAGACCAGCGACGAGCCGACGACGAGCGCGACCAGGCCCCACACCAGCAGCCCGAGGGCCTCGTTCGCCTGCACGCGGGCGATCAGCTCGCCCACCAGCAGCGGCTGCGCGAGCGTCGTGATCGCGGCCACGATGCTGAGCACGGTGACCACCACGAGCACCCTCTTGTGCTCGAAGAGGAACGGCAGCAGCTGGCGCAGGCTGGCGCGCGGTCCGTCATCCTTCTTCAGGCGCGCGAACGGACTGCGGCGGGCGGGGGCGGGGCTGGACATGGGCGACCTCGATCGGCGGGATGTGCTCCCTCGACCGTACCTCCGCTTACCCGCCCCGGTCGCCGCCCCGGCGCACCACATCCGCCCCTCTCCCGCATCCGTCGCCCCCAGGACCGCGAGACTGCATCTATTGCACGAGATCACGGGGTTTACCCGTGATCTCGTGACGAAAGTGCAGTCTCGTGGAAGAGGGAACCGAGAGGATGCGGCGGGCTACAGCGACGCGGTCTCGCCGAGGCCGAGGTTCTCGTCGTAGTCGATGTCGCGGGTCTCCTTCGACAGGATCAGCGCGATGAGCGTCAGCACGGCCGACCCCGACAGGTACAGCCCCACGAGCCACGGCTGACCGCCGGCGGCGGCCCACAGTCCGAGTGCGATCGAGGGTGCGACGGCCGCGCCGAGGATCGAGGCGACGTTGTACGAGATCGCGGAACCCGTGTAGCGCACGTTCGTCGGGAAGAGCTCCGGCAGCAGCGCGCCCATCGGCCCGAAGGTCGCGCCCATGAGCATGAACCCGAACACGAGGAAGGCTTGCGTGAGCGCGCCCGTGAACTTCGGGTCGGTCATCGGCAGCAGGAACAGGTTGAACGTGAGTCCGAACACGATGATCGCCGACGTGATCCAGATGAGGAGCTTGCGGCGTCCGATGGCGTCGGCGACCGGTCCCGACAGCAGGGTGAACACGCCGAAGAACACGACGCCGATGATCTGCATGATCACGAAGTCGATGTACCCGAAGCCCTGCCCTGCGACGTACACGCCGGCGTCGAACGCCGTGCCGGATGCCTGCGCCGCCGCCTCCGCGCCCGCGAGGGTCGGCTTGGTGCCGTAGGTGAGGGTGAAGTTCGTCATCAGGTAGAACAGCACGTACGTCGCCAGCATGATGAACGTGCCCAGGATCAGGGGACGCCAGTGACCGCGGATGACCTCGCCGAGCGGGAACTTGCGCAGCGCGCCCTTCTTCTCCGCCTTCTGGAACGTGTCGGACTCGACCAGGCGCAGGCGTACCCAGAGGCCGATGATCACCATGACGGCCGAGAACAGGAACGGCACACGCCATCCCCAGGCCAGGAACGCTTCGGAGCGCTGCGCGGTGCCGTCCGGATGCGGCAGGGCGAAGTTGATCGCGAGGAAGATCGTGTTCGCGATGATGAAGCCGATCGGCGCACCGAGCTGCGGGAAGGTGCCGTACCAGGCACGTTTGCCCTTCGGCGCGTTCTCGGTCGCGACCAGTGCCGCCCCCGACCACTCGCCGCCGAGCGCGAAGCCCTGAGCCAGCCGCAGGACGAGAAGCAGCAGCGCCGCCCACCAGCCGACCACCTGATACGTCGGCAGGCATCCGATGAGGAAGGTCGCGACCCCCATCGTGAGCAGGGACGCGACGAGGGTGGCCTTGCGGCCGAAGCGGTCGCCGAAGTGGCCGAAGACGAATGCACCGATGGGGCGGGCGATCATCGCCGCGCCGAAGACGCCGAACGAGGCGAGCAGCGAGGTGGTGTCGTCTCCGGTCGGGAAGAAGAGGATCGGAAAGACGAGAACGGCAGCGGTCGCGTAGGCGTAGAAGTCGTAGAACTCGATGGTGGTTCCCACGAGGCTCGCGGTGATGACGCGGGCGCGGGAGTTCGCGGGAGCCGTTGCGGTGGCAGAAGACATGGGGGAGGACAGACCTGTCGGAAGAGCGAGAGGCGTCCTCGTGGGAACGCACCGGCGGCGAGTGCTCGGGCGGGGGTGGTGCACCGGGCGTCACATCGCTGGGTCACCGGGGCGTCGGCGGTGTCGCCGGCGCGCGAACACTCAGTTTACGCCCAGGTTCGCGTCCCGGCGCCGTGGCGGGCCGGGACGCGAACCTCTCAGCGCCAGATGACGGCGATGGCGGCGTTGGCGAGGGTGAGGATGCCGATCGGCCAGAAGATCGCCGCGGGCAGCGAGTCGGTGCGACGCTGGCGGGCCGAGCTGATGCCGATCAGGGCGCCGATGACGAGCAGCACGATGAGCTTGACGCCGATCTTCACGTAGTTCAGCTCGTAATCGATGCCCCAAGGGGCGGCCAGGGCCAGGCCGGCGACCGCGGCGATGGTCATGCCGAGGCTCATGAGGCGGGTGACGCGGATGCGGCGGCTCGCGGCTTCCACGACCCATGCTCCGAAGAGGATGGCGAAGCCGACGAGGTGCACGAGGACGACGATGTGACGCAGGATCTCCATGCCCGCCACCATACCTTATGTATTACTGAAGGTTGGCTCGCTGACCCCGCTCAGCCGCGGAGTTCGCGCAGGGTGAGAGCGGTGCGCAGTGCCGCATCCGCCGCCTCCGCGCCCTTGTCCTCCTTCGAGCCGGCAAGACCGGCGCGATCGAGCCCCTGCTTCTCGTCGTCGAGGGTCAGCACCCCGAAACCGACCGGCTTGCCCGTGTCGAGGGCGACGCGGGTGAGCCCGTCGGTTGCGGCGGAGGAGACGAACTCGAAGTGGGGCGTGCCGCCGCGGATGATCACACCGAGGGCGATGACCGCGTCGGCGCCGGCCTCCAATGCCGCTTTGGCCACGACGGGGAGCTCGAAGGATCCCGCGACACGCACGAGCGAGTAGTCGGCACCGGATGCGGTGAGCACCCGCTCCGCGCCGGCGATGAGCCCGTCGCTGATCGTCTCGTGCCAGGTTCCGGCGACGATGACGACCCGCAGGCCGCGGGCGTCGATCTCGGTCTGCTGGGGGGCGCCGTGGCCGCTCATCGGTTCTCCTTCATCTGCGCGAGCGCTTCGGTGAGGTCCTCGTCCGCGATGATGTGTCCCATCCGGTCGCGCTTGGTGGCGAGGTACTGGTGGTTGTTGGGGCCGACGCCCACGAGCAGGGGCACCTGCTCGACGACGTCGAGACCGAGGGCGCGCAACTGCGTGACCTTGTCGGTGTTGTTGGTCAGCAGACGCACCCGCTCGACCCCGAGGTCGGCGAGGATGCCCGCGGCGGCGGCGTAGTCGCGCGCGTCGGCGGGAAGACCCAGCGCCAGGTTCGCGTCGACCGTGTCCAGGCCCCGCTCCTGCAGGTTGTACGCGCGCAGCTTGTTGATGAGCCCGATGCCGCGGCCCTCGTGGCCGCGCATGTAGACCACGACGCCGCCGTCCTTCTCGATGCGGTCGAGCGCCGCATCCAGTTGCGGGCCGCACTCGCACTTGAGCGAACCGAACGCCTCGCCGGTCAAGCACTCGGAGTGCACGCGCACGAGGGGCGCGTCGTCCAGCTCTCCCTTGACGACGGCCAGGTGATCGGTGCCCGTCACGCGGTCCTTGTAGGCCAGGAAGCGGAACTCGCCGTGCGAGGTGGGCACTGTCGCCTCGGCGCGCAGGCTCACGCGCCGACGGTGCGACGCAGCGGCCGAGGGCTCCTCGCGCGGGTCCACCTCGTCGAGGTAGCCGACGAGCTGTTCGATCGTGATGACCGGGATGCCGTCGCGCTCGCCGAGGGCCATGAGACCGGGAAGGCGCATCATGCTGCCGTCCTCGTCGACGATCTCCGCGATCGCGCCGACGGGCTCGAGCCCCGCCAGGCGCATGAGGTCGACAGCCGCCTCGGTGTGGCCGCCGCGCTCGCGCACGCCGCCGTCCACCGCGCGCAGCGGCAGGATGTGGCCCGGCCGGTTCACCGAGGAGGGTGCGGAGGCGGGATCCGCCAGCACGTTCAGCGTGTGCGCCCGGTCGGCGGCGCTGATGCCTGTCGTGACGCCGGATGCGGCGTCGACGCTCACGGTGTACGCGGTGCCGCGGGCATCCTGGTTCACCTCGACCATGGGAGGAAGATCCAGGCGGTCCGCCCACTCCGCGGGCATGGGAGCGCAGATGAACCCGCTCGACCAGCGCACCGTCCACGCGATCCACTCGGGGGTCGCGAGCTGCGCCGAGAGGATCACGTCGCCTTCGTTCTCACGGTTCTCGTCGTCGGCGACGATCACCGGGCGACCGGCGGCGAGGGCCTCGAGGGCCTCGGGGATGGAACTCAGACTCATCGCGAGCCACCTTCCGTTGCGGGAGCGAAGGCCAGCAGTCGCTGCACGTGGCGCGCCAGGATGTCGGTCTCCAGATTGACGATGTCGCCGACCGCGCGCTCGCCGAGGGTCGTGGCCGCGAGCGTCTCGGGGATGAGTGAGACCTCGAACCAGGGCTCCTGCTCCGACGGGTCGCTCGCCGCGCTCACGGTGAGAGAGACGCCGTCGAGGGCGATCGATCCCTTGTCGACCACAAGTGGTGCCAGTTCGGCCGGCAGCGAGATGCGGATCACGCGCCACTCGGTGCCGGGGCGCACCTCGAGCACGCGACCCGTGCCGTCGACGTGGCCCTGCACGATGTGGCCCCCCAGGCGTCCGCCGGCGGCCGTCGCGCGCTCGATGTTGACGGGCGTGCCCGCGGTGACGCCGCCGATCGCGGTCACGTCGAGCGTCTGACGCATGACGTCGGCGGTGAACCAGTCCTCGCCCTGATCGACCACCGTGAGGCAGACGCCGGAGACGGAGATCGAGTCGCCGTGCGCCGCATCCGACACCGCGCGCGGCGCGGTCACCGTGAGGCGCACGCCGTCTCCCGAGGGCTCCGTGCGGGTGACGGTGCCGATCTCTTCCACGATCCCGGTGAACATCAGTGGGCTCCTTCTGTGTCGGAGGGTGATTCCGCAGCGGATGCGGCGGGCCGCGAGATCAGCAGCAGATCGTCGCCGAGCCGCCGGGTCTCGCGCAGCTCGAGGCGCCGCGCCTGGGAGATGTCGGCCACGCCGAGGTCGTCGAGCGCGACGCGGTCGCCGCCCAGGAGCACGGGGGCGACGTAGGTCAGCAGTTCGTCGACGAGCCCCTCGCGCAGCAGAGCGCTCTGCAGATGCGGGCCGCCCTCGACGAACACCCGCTGGATGCCGCGCTCGTGCAGGGTGGCCAGGGCTTCGTGCAGATCCCGCGTGCGCAGGTGCCAGAGCTCCTTCGGATGGCGGTGCACGGCAGCGTCGGCGGGGATGTCGCGTTCGCCGATCACGACGGGTCGCGGCTGCGTCGGGCGCAGAGCGCCGTCAGGAGTTCGAGCGGTCAGTGCCGGATCGTCCGCGAGGACGGTGCCGGTGCCCGCGACGATCGCGTCCGCGCTCGCGCGCCGACGGTGCACGTCCTCACGTGCTTCGGAGCCGGTGATCCACTGGCTGGAGCCGTCGGCCGCGGCTGCGCGGCCGTCGAGGCTCTGCGCCCACTTCAGGGTGACATGCGGGCGGCCCAAGCGCTGCGCCTCCGTCCATGAGGCGAGCAGTTCCTGCGCCTGGTCGGCGAGCACGCCGGACTCGACCTCGACGCCGGCCGCGCGCAGCCGCTCGGCGCCACCCGATGCGGTCGGGGTGGGATCGCTCATCGCGTAGACCACCCGGGCCACCCCCGCTTCGATGAGCGCGAGCGCGCACGGGCCGGTGCGGCCGGTGTGGTTGCACGGCTCGAGGGTGACGACGGCGGTCGCGCCCCGCACCGCATCCGGATCGGCCTGCGACAGCGCATCGACTTCGGCGTGCGCGGTACCGGCGCCGTGGTGCCACCCCTCGGCGATCACGTCGCCGTCGGGGGAGAGGAGCACGGCACCCACCTGCGGGTTGACCCCGACGGGCCCGCGCCGGGCAAGCTCCAGCGCTCGCGCCATGGCGCGTTCCTCGGTCTCGCTCACCGGCATGTCTCGGGCCTCCTGATCGGCGGGCTCCGGGTAGCCGTCGCGGCGCTCGCGGGCACGCCGCCGAGCGCTCGTGCGCCTCCCATCCGGACTCGCGACCTGTGTCGCATCACCGTCGGTCCCGGAATTCCACCGGATCGGCGATCCCCTCCTCGCGGAGGATCACGCTCGCGGACTGTCACCGCCGGTTCGGATTCTCACCGACCCCGGAGCACGTTCTGCACTGAGTGTAGTCAACGCCGGATGGTCCGTTTCATTCCCGGACATGCACCGACACGCGGCTCACTTCAGCAGGCGCGACAGCCGCCGGTCCGCCAGTACCTTGCCGCCGGTCTGGCACGTCGCGCAGTACTCGAGCGAGTTGTCGGCGAAGAACACCGAGCGCACGACGTCGCCGCACACCGGGCACGCCTCGCCCTGGCGGCCATGAACCCGCATCCCGCGCCGTTTGGCGTCTTTCAGCTCGGCAGGAGGTCTGCCGGATGCGGCCTCCACGGCGTCGCTCAACGTCTCGATCGTCGCGGCGTACAGGGTGTCGATCTCGGCGTCATCGAGGGTTGCGGCGAGGGCGTACGGCGAGAGCCTCGCGACGTGGAGGATCTCGTCGGAGTAGGCGTTGCCGATTCCGGCGACGACCGATTGATCCCGCAGAACCCCCTTGATCTGTGTGCGGCGACCCGCCAGGAGCTCCGCCAGCGCATCGCGGGTGAAGGCGGGATCGAGCGGGTCGGGACCGAGCCGGGCGATCCCGGGAACCTCGTCGGGCCCGCGTACGACCGAGACCGCGAGCGACTTCTTGGTGCCGGCCTCGGTGAGATCGAACCCGGAGCCGTCGGCGAACCCCACGCGCAGCGCGATGGGGGAGCGGCCGGGCTTGATCACCGTCGTCGGCAGCGCATCGTGCCAGCGCAGCCATCCCGCCTTCGCCAGATGAAAGACGAGGTGCGCGCCCGCATCCGTCGCGATGTCGACGAATTTGCCACGCCGCACGACGGACTCGACGTGAGCGCCGACGAGCGCGTCGATGGGTGGGTCGTATGTCTTCAGTGCGGAGATCGCGCTGATGCGGGCCTGCGTGATCGCAAGGCCCGTCAGGCGCGCGCCGAGGAAGTCGACGAGTCCCTGGACCTCCGGCATCTCGGGCATGGCGCCATCCTGCCACGCACCGCCGACGGCGTCAGAGGGCTATCGGCCACTCCTGCGGCGTGCGATCATCCGTCGCGAGCAGGCTTGCGATCCAGCCGTCGCCCCGCTCGCCATGGCCGTTGCGCAAGACGCTGCGCAGAGTCCCTTCGAACCGGAAGCCCAGTGCCCGCGCGGTGCGGGCGGACGCAATGTTGCCCACAGCCGCGCGCCACTCCAGGCGCACGAGCTCGAGCTCTTCGGTCGAGAAACCCCATTCGATGACCGCCTCCGATGCCTCCCGCGCGATGCCTCGACCGCGCGCGGGAGCGGACACCCAGAAGCCGAGCTCCGCGGATCCCGTCTCCCGCAGATCGTGCAGGCCGATCATTCCCGCGAGTGCACCGTCGAGCCGGATCGCCCATGTCGCGTGCGAGAGCTCGTCCCAGCGTGCGGCGGTCTGCGTCACGAACTCGTCGGCGTACTCGCGCAGATACGGCGCGGGGACGGTCGTGAAGTGCGCGATCGCGGGATCCTGGCACGCGTCGTAGATGGCCTGGGCGTCGGATGCGGTCGGGATCGACAACTCGAGCCGTGCGGTGTGAAGGACGACGGGCAGCATCCCGTCACGCTACCCTGCGCGTCAGACCCGCACGTCGCCCGTGGCCCGTGGCGTGAGGCGCTGCAGCTGGGTCACGTGAGCCGGGGTCAGCTCGGCGAGCTCGCGCACCTGGAGCAGCTTCATCGTGCGCTCGACCTGCTCGGCCAGGATGGCGATCGCCCGGTCGACGCCGGCCCGCCCGCCGGCCATCAATCCGTAGAGGTAGGCGCGGCCGATGAGGGTGAACTTCGCGCCCATCGCGATCGAGGCGACGATGTCGGCGCCGTCCATGATGCCGGTGTCGATCGCGATCTCCGTGTCGCGTCCGACCTCGCGCACCACCTCCGGCAGCAGATGGAACGGGATGGGCGCGCGGTCGAGCTGCCGGCCGCCGTGGTTCGACAGGACGAGTCCGTCGACGCCGAGATCGACGAGCTTGCGCGCATCCGGAACGTTCTGCACGCCCTTGATGACGATCTTGCCGGGCCACAGCGAGCGGATGATGTCGAGGTCCTCGAAGGAGATGGAGGGATCCATCGCGTTGTCGAGCAGTTCACCGACAGTGCCGCCGGTCGTGGTCAGCGACGCGAACTCGAGCTTCGGCGTGGTGAGGAAGTCGAACCACCACCAGGGGCGGGGGATCGCGTTGACGATCGTCCCGACGCTGAGCTGCGGCGGGATGGAGAAGCCGTTGCGCTTGTCGCGCAGGCGAGCGCCCGCGACGGGGGTGTCGACGGTGAAGAAGAGCGTGTCGAAGCCCGCCTTGGCAGCCCGCTCGACGAGACCGTAGGAGATGTCGCGGTTTCGCATGACGTACAGCTGGAACCAGTTGCGCCCGTGCGGATTGGTCGCCTTCACGTTCTCGATCGACGTCGTCCCGAGGGTTGAGAGGGTGAACGGGATGCCGGCGGCGCCGGCGGCAGCGGCGCCCGCGTACTCGCCCTCCGTCTGCATGAGCCGCGTGAAACCGGTCGGTGCGATGCCGAAGGGGAGGGCGGAGGGACCGCCGAAGATCGTCGTGCTGGTGTCGACCTGCGAGACATCGCGCAGGATCGACGGATGGAACTCGATGTCGCGGAACGCCTGGCGGGCTCGCTGCAGCGAGATCTCCCCATCCGCCGCGCCGTCCGTGTAGTCGAAGGCGGCTTTCGGTGTCCTGCGCTTGGCGATGCGCCGGAGGTCGTCGATCGTGAGCGCCGCGGAGAGCCGGCGGCGCGTGGCGTTCAGATCCGGCGTCTTGAACTGCATGAGTTCGAGAAGTTCGCGCGGGTTGGGAAGCTGTCGGCTGACGGGACTCATCGGTGTCCTTCGAGAGGGGAGCGCGCGGCGCAGAGGGCGTATCAATTGGTCTGACCTCTGCGGTACAGTAGACGCCGGCCTCGGCGACGTCAACCCGCCGGGTGCGTTCGGCTCGACGGCGAGAGGATACCCCGGTGACAGATCAGCGCACCCCGGAATGGGCACCCGTGCAGCGCAGCCGCGCGCACGAACTCGTCATCCAAGCGATCGAGGACCAGATCATGGCCGGGTCGCTGCAGGTCGGAGATCCGCTTCCCTCGGAGCGCGACCTCGCCGCGCGCTTGGGCGTGAGCCGCGCCGGCGTCCGCGAGGCCGTGCGTGTTCTCGAGGGGCAGGGCGTGCTCCGCGCCCAGGTCGGAGCGGGCGCGGATGCGGGCACCTTCGTCGCCGCGCTGCCGGATGCCGCGCTCACCCGCTTCCTGCGGCTGCACGCGGCTCTCGCGAACTACCCCTACCCCGATGTCATCGAGGCGCGCATCGTGCTCGAACGATCGAGCGCCGAGCTCGCCGCGCGGAACGCGGATGCCGCCGCGCTCGCCGCGATCCGCGCAGCTCTCGACGCCGGTGCGGTCGCAGGGCTCGGTCCCGCGGAGTACAACGACACCGACACGGCCTTCCACGTCGCGATCGCGCAGGCCGGCGGCAATCGGCTCGTCGCATCGATGACGGTCGCGATCCGGGAGTCGCTGAGCAGCCGCATCCTCGACGCACTTCGTGACTATGCGGACTGGGAGGGGCTTGCCGCGACGCTGCACGCCCAGCACGTCGAGCTCTTCGACGCCATCGAGCGGCGCGACGGTGCGGCGGCCGCCGACCTCGCCGAGCGCCACATCCGCTTCGCCGTCGACGCCCTCGCCGGCGGCTGATCCCCGCGGGCGGCTGATCCCCGCCACGTCTACCGGCCTGGTCGGGCATGCGTCGCTCGCGGCGCCGGATCGCGACCCGAACTCCTGCACATCCGGCGTCGGCTGCTCCCGCCGGCCCCGCGCGGAGGGTTTTGCAGGAGTTCGGGCCGAGCGGGCTCCTATGGGTGCGCGTTCGGTGCCGCCGTCCCTTCCGCTCCACTGCTGCGTACCGAACTCCTGCACATCCGGCGTCGGCTGCTCCCGCCGGCCCCGCGCGGAGGGTTTTGCAGGAGTTCGGGCCGAGCGGGCTCTGCGATCGAGTCGGTTCCGCGCGGGGAGAGTCCTCCACCGGCCGAGGCTCACGGCGAGTTGCTCGCGCCGGCTCCTCTTCTCGCGGATGGGTCTGTCAGCTCCGTGAGGCTGTCGGCATGCTGCTGGCCTCGCCGTCATACCTGCGCACCGCGGAGCTTCGCCTCCGTGGCTACACCCGTGCGACGATTCGGCACGCGCTAGACTGCGGCGACCTCATCCGGGTGCGACGGGGTCGGTACGTCTGGGGCGGTCTGCATGAGTCGCACCTCCTCGCTGCCCGCTGGGGCGGCCGTCTCGACTGCGTGTCACTGCTGGGCGCTCTGGGTGTTTTCACCCTGTCTCCTGATGAAACCCACTTGCAGTTCGACCGTACGGACTCGCGCCTGCCACGTCGTCACCGCGGTATCCGGGCGCACTGGCGTGAGTCCACGTGCGCGCGGGGGGATCTCCAAGCCGATCTGGTGGAGGCGCTCGCTCAGGCATGCCGCTGTCAGTCGCCCCGGGTCGCCGTCGCGAGTCTCGACAGCGCGTTGCACCTGGGCTTGATCGACGCGGTCGATCTCGACGCCGTTTTCGACCGACTTCCCCGCAGCCACCGATCACTGCGCAAGCTCATCGACGCGCGGGCCGAAGCGGGCTCAGAGACGCTCGTGCGGTTGATGCTGCGGAGCTTGGGATACCGTCCTGCGCTGCAGGTCAGTCTTCCGGGCGTGGGGAGGGTGGATCTGCTCGTCGACGGTTGGCTCATCGTGGAGTGCGACAGCCGCGCGTTCCACGGCGACCTCTCGCAACAGATCAGAGACCGGCGCCGCGACCTCGCTGCGGCCGAGTTGGGTTACGTGACGATCCGCATCCTGGCGGAGGACATCTTCCACCGTCCGGATGCGGTGCGCGCCGCCCTCCGCGCGGTACTCGCTCGTCGGCGGGGCGGGGGTAGCAGCAGAGCGAGCGACTGAACGCCATTGCTCGTGGTGCGGCGGCCGCGACAGACTGTGCCGTCGCCCGCATCCACCGCTCGACGCCGTGAGGTGTCCGAACTCCTGCAATCCGTCACTTTCGGTGGTTCAGCCGGGCCCGCGGCGCGGTTCTGCAGGAGTTCGGGCCGGATGCGGCCGTCGGCGGCGCTGTGCGTGCGACGACGAGCGCGTGCCCGCTCCGGTTACCCGGGGCTTGCCGCCATCGGTCCGAACTCCTGCAATCCGTCACTTTCGGTGGTTCAGCCGGGCCCGCGGCGCGGTTCTGCAGGAGTTCGGGCCGGATGCGGCCATCACGGCGCTGGGCATGCGGCGACGAGCGCGTGCCCACCCCGGTCACCCGCGGCTCGCCGCCGTCGGCCCGAACTCCTGCAATCCGTCGCTTTCGCCGGTTCAGCCGGGCCTGCGGGGCGGTTCAGCAGGAGTTCGGGCCAGCGGACCACACGGCCGCCCGGGCGGGGCGGCAGGGGTCAGCTGCGGCGGAGGAGGCCGATGCGGTCGTAGACGTCGCCAAGGGTCTGCTCAGCGACGGCCGAGGCCTTCTGCGCATTGACGGCCAGGGCGCGGTCGAGTTCGGCGGGGTCGTCGAGCATGGCCAGGGCGCGCTCGCGCACCGGGCCGAACTCCGACACGACGACCTCCGCCAGCGCCTTCTTGAAGTCGCCGTAGCCGCGGCCCGCGAACTCGTCCTCGATCGAGGGGATCTGCCGGCCCGTGAGCGCGGCGAAGATCACGAGCAGGTTCGACACGCCGGGCTTGGTCTCGCGGTCGTACCGCACGACGCCTTCGGAGTCGGTCACCGCGCGCATGATCTTCTTCGCGTTGACCGCCGGGTCGTCGAGCAGCCACAGCACACCCGCGTCGGACTCCGCCGACTTCGACATCTTCGAGGTCGGATTCTGCAGGTCGTAGATGCGGGCCGTGTCCTGTCGGATCACGGGGGTCGGCACGGTGAAGGTCTCGCCGTACCGCGCGTTGAAGCGCTCTGCGAGGTCGCGGGTCAGCTCGACGTGCTGCTTCTGGTCGTCGCCGACGGGCACGACGTTGGTCTGGTACAGCAGGATGTCGGCGGCCATCAGCACCGGGTAGGTGAACAGGCCGACGTTGGTCGCGTCGCTGCCGTACCGCTGCGACTTGTCCTTGAACTGCGTCATGCGGCCTGCCTCGCCGAAGCCGGTGATCGTCGACAGGACCCAGGCCAGCTCGGCGTGCGCGGGAACGTGCGACTGCACGTACAGCGCCGACTTGGAGGGCTCGATGCCGGCCGCGATGTACTGGGCGGCCGTGCGCCGGGTCTTCGCGCGGAGCTCTGCCGGGTCGTTGGGCTGCGTGAGCGCGTGCAGGTCGACGACGGAGAAGAACGCGTCGTACGACTCCTGCAGGTCGCGCCACTGCAGCAGTGCCCCGATGTAGTTGCCGATCTGGAGGGAGTCGGCCGAGGGCTGCATTCCGGAGTACAGGCGCGCTTTGCTCACCCGTCGATTCTACGGACCCGGATGCGGTGCGCCGTCGCCTCTCAGACGCCCAGACGGTAGTCGGCTACCACGGGAGCGTGGTCGCTCCACCGTTCGGCGTACGAGGCAGCCCGCGCAACCCGGTAGTCGGCAACGCGCGCCGCGAGGGCGGGAGTGGCCATGTGGTAGTCGATGCGCCAGCCGGTGTCGTTGTCGAACGCCTGTCCGCGGTTGGACCACCAGGTGTAGGGGCCGTCGACCTCGCCGGCGAAACGGCGACCCACATCCACCCAGCCGAGCCCGACGCCCTCGACTCCATCGACGCCCGTCACGAGAGCGCCGGCATCGCCGAAGAAGCGGTCGAAGTAGGAGCGCTCGCGGGGGAGGAACCCCGCCTTCTTCTGATTGCCGCGCCAGTTCTTGATGTCGAAAGGGCGGTGCCCGACGTTGAGGTCGCCGGTGACGAGCGCGAGCGCGTCGTTCTGAGCCAGCTCGGGCAGCCGCACGCTCATTGCGTCGAGGAACCCGTACTTCGCGTCCTGACGGGGAGTTCCGTCTTCACCGGAGTGCACATAGGCGCTGACCACCGTGAGGCGCTCGCCGTCGACCTCGACGTCGGCCTCGATCCACCGCCCGCGGGAATCGACGCTCTCGTCGCCGAGCTCGATGCGGGATGCGGTGATCGGGATGCGGCTGGCCACAGCCACCCCGGAGCGCCCCTTCGTCAGCGACTCGTCGTGGACGAGCTCCCAGCCCGGAAGCGCGCTCTCGAGATGGGTCAGTTCGCCGCGCACCTCTTGGAGCGTCAAGATGTCGACGTCCGCGCTGTCGAGCCAGCCGGCCATGCCGTTTCTCACCGCAGCGCGGATTCCATTGACGTTGACAGAGGCGATGCGAAGGGTTCGTGACACGCCTTTCAGCGTATCCGGCACCACCGACACACCCGCTCAGTCGAGGAAGTGCCGGAACCGCGGCCGAGCGGTCAGGGCTGCGACGGCCGCGGCGGCCGCATCCCGCTCCTTCGTCGCGCGTTCCACTCGTCGGCGGGCGGCGGGGCGCTGCCACCACGCTGCATGACGCGCGCGCTCGCGGGCCTCGCGCAGGCGCACCTGCGCGGCGACCGAAAGCGCGTGCACTTCGAGTGCCTCACGCTCGGCGTCGGTCAGCTCGACCAGCGGCAGATCGCGGTCGGCGGTGGAGACGGCGATCCACGCCGCGGCCACGAGGATCACGACACCGGTGATGCGGAACCAGAGAAGAAACCCGATGAAGATGGCGAAGGTGGCGATGAGCGGGTTGCTCGGCGTGTATCGCAGCAGGAGCCCCGCCCCCACCTGCAGCAGCGCGAGAGCTGCGCCGCCGAGGATCGAGCCCGGCCAGATGCGGCGCCAGCGCAGCGACGTGCCGGTGAGGAAGCGGAAGAGCAGCGCGAGTGCGACGGCGTTGACGAGGAACGCGACCACGAGGCTGAGCGCGCGTGCGAGGATCGTCGACCAGGTCGAGTCCGGCTGCCACTGCAGGACGGTTGCCAGCAGATCCAGCGCCCAGGTGGTGATCTGCACGAGCACCCAGCCGGCGAGCAGCGCGATGCCGAACAGTGCTGCTGCCAGGAGGTCGCGGGCCTTCAGCATCACATAGCTGCGCGAGTCGAAGGGGAGGCCGAAGGTGTCGCGCACGGCGCGGCGGGTGAAGGTAATGAACCCGATGGCTGTCCAGATGACGACCACGAGCGCGATCGCTCCGGTCGTCGGCAGCAGGCCGCCGCTGCTCTGGGAGGCGACGGCCTCGACCTGGCTCGGCTTGACCAGCCCGCTCTCGCTGATGAGGGCGGGGATGTAGCTGTTGACGATGTCGATCAGCTGATCCACGGCCGCGTCGTCGCCGCCGAGCCAGATTCCGACCGCTGCGGCGGCGAGATAGATGCCGGCGAAGATCGCGAACAGCGACTGGTAGCTCACTCCCGCGGCCAGGAGGAAGCCGTTGTGCTGGAGGAAGTGCCGCCATACCCGGATGGGGAACCAGGCCAGGGTCCGTCTGGTGAGCGCCGTCGCCTTCTCGATGGGTTCGTCGAGGCGCTCGCGCAGGCTCGCCTGCGCGGCATCCCATCGATCGCGCAAGGTGTTCTCGTCTTCGGGCAGTACGAATCGCACGTCGGCGTCGTTCTCCCGGGCTCGCCTCACGCCCTCACCCTAGCGAGATCGGGCAGCGGCTCCGCATCCGGTCAGCCGCGCAGAACCGCCTGCTTGACCTCGGCGATCGCCTTGGTGACCTGGATGCCGCGCGGGCACGCCTCGGTGCAGTTGAAGGTGGTGCGGCAGCGCCACACGCCTTCCTTGTCGTTGAGGATGTCGAGACGCACATCGCCGGCGTCGTCGCGCGAGTCGAAGATGAAGCGGTGCGCGTTGACGATGGCAGCGGGGCCGAAGTACTGGCCGTCGGTCCAGAACACGGGGCACGACGAGGTGCACGCGGCGCAGAGAATGCACTTGGTGGTGTCGTCGAAGCGCTCGCGGTCGACGATGGACTGCACGCGCTCCTTGCCCTTCTCCGGCGTGGAGTTCGCGATGAGGAACGGCTGCACTTCGCGGTAGGACGCGAAGAAGGGCTCCATGTCGACGATGAGGTCCTTCTCCAGGGGCAGGCCCTTGATCGCCTCGACGTAGATCGGCTTCGAGATGTCGAGATCCTTGATCAGCGTCTTGCAGGCGAGGCGGTTGCGGCCGTTGATGCGCATGGCGTCGGAGCCGCAGATGCCGTGGGCGCAGGAGCGGCGGAAGGCGAGCGATCCGTCGACCTCCCACTTGATCTTGTGCAGCGCGTCGAGCACACGGTCGGTGGAGTACACCTCGACGTCGTAGTCAACCCAGCGCGGCTCTTCGTCCAGCTCCGGGTTGAACCGGCGCACGATGAAGGTGACCAGGAACGCCTGGACGCCGGAGTCGTTCGTCTCCTGCACCTCGGGGGCCTCGGTGGTGGTCTCGGCGATGGCGGTGGCGGCCATGCTCAGTACTTCCTCTCCAGCGGCGGGTAGCGCAGTTCCCCGGCCTCGTTCTTGGTGAAGACGACCGGCTTCCAGTCGAGGCGGATGTGGTCCTCCGGGTGGGAGGAGTGCGCATCGCCCGACAGGTAGGACATCGTGTGCTTCATGTAGTTCTCGTCGTCGCGCGTCGGGTAGTCGTCGCGCATGTGGCCGCCGCGGCTCTCCTTGCGGTTGCGTGCGGCGACGGCGACGACCTCGGCGATGTCGAGGAGGAAGCCGAGCTCGACGGCTTCGAGAAGATCGGTGTTGTACCGCTTGCCCTTGTCGTCGACGTGGACGTTCTTGTAGCGCTCGCGCAGCTCGGCGATGACGAGCATGACCTCACCGAGGGACTGGTCGGTGCGGAACACCTGAGCCTTACGGTCCATCTCGTCCTGGAGCGTCTTGCGCAGTACGGCGATGCGCTCGGTGCCGGTGTTGTTGCGCAGACCCTCGATCATCTCGCGCACCTCGCGGGCCGGGTCTTCGGGCAGCGGAACGAACTCGGCGCCGCTCTGGACGTACTTCACGGCGTTGCGCCCTGCGCGCTTGCCGAACACGTTGATGTCGAGCAGGGAGTTGGTGCCGAGGCGGTTGGAGCCGTGCACCGAGACGCACGCGCACTCGCCCGCGGCGTAGAGACCGGGAACGACGGTGTCGTTGTCGCTGAGGACCTCGGCCTCGATGTTGGTCGGGATTCCGCCCATCGCGTAGTGCGCCGTCGGCATGACCGGGACGGGCTCGACGACCGGGTCGACGCCGAGATACGTGCGGGCGAACTCGGTGATGTCGGGCAGCTTGGTCTCGAGAACCTCCGCCCCCAGGTGCGTGCAGTCCAGAAGCACGTAGTCCTTGTGGGGGCCGGCGCCGCGACCCTCCTCGACCTCCTGCACCATGCAGCGGCTGACGATGTCGCGCGGTGCGAGGTCCTTGATGGTCGGCGCGTAGCGCTCCATGAAACGCTCGCCCGAGGCGTTGCGCAGGATGGCGCCCTCGCCGCGCGCTCCCTCGGTCAGCAAGATGCCGAGACCGGCGAGGCCGGTCGGGTGGAACTGGAAGAACTCCATGTCCTCCAGCGGGAGCCCCTTGCGCCAGACGATGCCGACGCCGTCGCCGGTGAGAGTGTGGGCGTTGGAGGTGGTCTTGAAGATCTTGCCGAAGCCGCCGGTGGCGAACACGACGGCCTTCGACTGGAACACGTGCAGGTCACCGGTCGCGAGCTCGTAGGCGACGACGCCGGCGACCTTCGTGGCGCCCTCGTCGTCGACCGTGATCAGGTCGAGCACATAGAACTCGTTGAAGAAGTTGATGCCGAGCTTCACGCAGTTCTGGAACAGCGTCTGCAGGATCATGTGGCCGGTGCGGTCGGCGGCGTAACAGGCGCGACGCACCGGGCTCTTGCCATGGTCGGCGGTGTGGCCGCCGAAGCGACGCTGGTCGATCTTTCCGTCGGGCGTGCGGTTGAACGGCAGGCCCATGTTCTCGAGGTCGATGACCGCGTCGATGGCCTCCTTCGCGAGGATCTCCGCCGCATCCTGGTCGACGAGGTAGTCGCCGCCCTTGATCGTGTCGAAGGTGTGCCACTCCCAGGAGTCCTCTTCGACGTTGGCGAGCGCTGCGGCCATGCCGCCCTGTGCCGCACCCGTGTGCGAGCGGGTCGGGTAGAGCTTGGAGATGACGGCCGTCTTCGCGCCGGGGCCGGCTTCGATCGCCGCCCGCATCCCGGCGCCGCCGGCGCCGACGATCACGATGTCGAACTGGTGGTAGTAGACACCGTCCTTGACGACGGTGTCCGCGGTGGAGTGAGTGCTCACAGGTGGGATTCCTCTTGTCTGTTCTGATCCGTGGGACGCGGCGTGCCTACTGGCACACTTCCCACATCACGCTGTCGCTGGTCACGCCGAGGCAGGGGTCGAAAGTGAAGACGACGAGCGTGCCGAGCAGGATCAGGAAGCCCGACACGATCCAGATCGCCCAGACGAGAACGCGTCGCGTGGTGGCGTGCGTGACGTAGTCGTTGACGATCGTGCGCATGCCGTTGCCGCCGTGGATGAGGGCGAGCCAAAGCATCGCGACATCCCACCACTGCCAGAACGGCGAGGAAAGCTTGCCGGCGACGAAGGCGAAGTCGATCTGGTGGATGCCGTCGCCCGTCAGGAGGTTGACGAAGAGGTGTCCGAAGATCAGCACCACGAGCACGAGGCCGGAGGCGCGCATGTACACCCAGCCCCACTTCTCGAGGTTGGGGCCACGGCGCCGCGGCGCGGAGAAGGGACTGCGGGGATCGGCGATCGTCGCGCTCATCAGTGACCGCCTCCCGTCGCAGCGAAGACGTTCATGAGGTGGCGGGGGGCGAAGCCCAGCATCGTGACGGCCCACAGGCCCAGCACGATCCACCAGAGCTGACGCTGGTAGCGCGCGCCCTTGGACCAGAAGTCGACGACGATGATGCGCAGGCCGTTGTAGGCGTGGTACGCGATCGCGGCCACGAGCACGACCTCGCCGATGCCCATCACGGGGTTCTTGTAGGTGCCGATGACCGCGTCGTACGCCTCGGGGGAGACGCGGATGAGGGCGGTGTCGAGCACGTGCACGAGCAGGAAGAAGAAGATCGACACACCTGTGATGCGGTGCAGCACCCAGGACCACATGCCCTCATTGCCGCGATACAGCGTTCCGCGCGGCGTCTTGGACGTCGTCTGAGCGAGCGATGGTGTGACGCGTGCCGTTGCAGCCACGGTCGTCCTCCCTGATCGAACACGGTGGGGCAGGCGTTGCCCTTCGGGGTTTTTGCTGGTCCCCTGCGTCACGCGGGCGCTGCCGACAGTGTATTCGCCGCAGCGGAACGGCGCCCTTTAGGCGAACCTAACAATCTCGACGTCGAGATAAATGCTCAGATGGACTCCGACCGCGAAGCGTCCCCGCGACGACATTCGCCCGACATACGCGGCGGATAGGGTGGCGGGTATGGGGAATGAGATCGAGGGTTTCTACGCCGTCATTCCGGCCGGCGGTATCGGCAGCCGGCTCTGGCCGCTTTCCCGGGCCGACGCTCCGAAGTTCCTGCACGATCTGACCGGCTCCGGTCAGACGCTGCTGCGTGACACCTGGGATCGTCTGGAGCCGCTCGCGGGCCACGACCGGATCGCGGTCGTGACCGGGCGTGCGCACCGGGCCGCGGTCGAGAAGCAGCTGCCCGGCATCCCGGACAAGAACGTCTTCCTCGAGTCAGAGCCGCGCGACTCCACCGCCGCGATCGGTCTCGCCGCGGCCATCCTGGTGCGGCGCGAGCCCGACGTCGTGATCGGCTCCTTCGCAGCCGATCATGTGATCCAGGGATCGCGGGTCTTCGACTTCGCGGTGCGTCAGGCGGTCGCCGTGGCCCGTGCCGGGTACATCTGCACGATCGGCATCCAGCCGTCGGAGCCCTCCACCGGCTTCGGGTACATCAAGAAGGCCGACGAGCTGATCATCGACGGCGCTCCGGAAGCGGCGCTCGTCGAACGTTTCGTCGAGAAGCCCGATCTGGCTACGGCCCGCGAGTACTTCACCGACCGTGCCTACTCCTGGAACGCCGGCATGTTCATCTCGCGCGCCGATGTGCTGCTCGCCGAGATCGAGGCGAACGAGCCCGAGCTGCATGCCGGTCTCATCGAGCTCGCCGAGGCCTGGGACGACCGCGATCGCCGCGGGCCCGCGGTCGATCGCATCTGGCCGGGCCTGAAGAAGATCGCGATCGACTACACGGTCGCGGAGCCCGCGGCCGCCAAGGGCAAGCTCGCCGTCATCCCCGGTCACTTCGACTGGGACGACGTGGGCGACTTCGCGAGCCTCACGAAGCTCGTCTCGAACGGTCGGAAGAACGACCTGGCCGTGCTCGGCGAGCACGCACGCATCCTCTCCGACGCGTCCAGCGGCATCGTGGTGACCCAGACGCAGCGCGTGATCAGCCTCATCGGCGTGCAGGACATCGTCGTCGTCGACACCCCTGACGCCCTCCTGGTGACCACGACCGAGCACGCGCAGCGCGTCAAGCAGGTCGTCGACGCGCTGAAGCTCAACGGCCGCGGCGACGTGCTCTGAAACCGGATGCGGGCGCCCGCCCGGGTCGACGAAACACGCGCGTCACAAGCCGTTTGTAACCATTGGGTTGCGGCCTGCCGATCGGCCCGTTGTGGGCGCGTCACATTAGGTAACGTTGCCGCATCCGTCCCCGGAACTGCCGGGGCATTCCCACGTCTCTTGATGGAGGACTCGTGAAGAAGACGACGACCAAGGCGCTGCTCAGCGGCCTGGCGATCGCGGCCACCGCGGCGCTGCTGGCCGGCTGTGGCTCCGCCCCCACGACCGAAACGACGAGCGGTTCCGCATCCGACGTCGTCGACGGCTTCAAGCCGTGCCTGGTCTCCGACGCGGGCGGCTGGGACGACAAGTCGTTCAATGAGTCGGCCAAGAACGGCATGGACAAGGCGGCCAAGGAACTCGGTGTCACCCCGCTCGAGTTCGAGTCGACCAACGACAACGACTACGCGCCGAACATGCAGACCGCCATCTCCGAGGGCTGCACCCTCGTGATCTCGGTGGGCTTCAAGCTGAGCGCGGCCACCGTCGAGGCGGCCAAGGCGAACCCCGATCTCGACTTCGCCATCGTCGACGACTTCGCCGACACGGACTTCGACAACAAGACCGACGCGCCGAACATCAAGCCGCTGGTCTTCAACACGGCTGAGGCCGCCTACCTCGGTGGCTACGCTGCAGCAGCCTGGTCCGCCAAGGACGGCGTGAACAAGGTCGGCACCTTCGGCGGCATGCAGATCCCGTCGGTCGCCGTGTTCATGGACGGCTACGCGCTGGGCGTCGACAAGTACAACGAGGACAAGGGCGCGAACGTCCAGCTCTTCGGCTGGAACGTGGACACGCAGGAGGGCTCGTTCACCGGTGGCTTCGACGCCAACGACACCGCGAAGCAGACGGCTCAGGGTGTGCTCGACCAGGGCGTCGACGTGATCCTGCCCGTGGGTGGTCCGATCTACAAGAGCGCCGCAGCGGCGATCGCCGACAGCGGCAAGAACACGCTCATGCTCGGTGTCGACAGCGACCTCGCCGTCGCCGACGACAGCGTCGCCGACATCACGCTGGTCTCGATCATGAAGGCGATCGATGTCGCCGTCTACGACGCGACCGTCGCTGCGTCCAAGGGCGAGTTCGACCCGGCACCGTACGTCGGCACGCTGAAGAACGAGGGCGTCAAGCTCTCGAGCTTCCACGACTTCGAGTCGCAGCTGCCGGAGGGCCTGACCGACGAGCTGACCAAGCTCCAGGACGACATCATCGCGGGAACCATCACGGTGACCTCGAAGAACTCTCCCGCCGGTTCGTGATCTGAACCGCACCACCTCGGGGCGAGCGGCTTTCCAGCCGCTCGCCCCGAGTCCCGTTCCGATGCCTTTCGACAGGCATTTTCGACCCAGGTAGGGTGCATCTATGAAGCTCGAGCTCCGCGGGATCACCAAGAGATTCGGCAGCCTCGTCGCCAACGACCACATCGATCTGGTGGTCCGCCCCGGCGAGATCCATGCGTTGTTGGGGGAGAACGGCGCAGGCAAGTCGACCCTCATGAACGTGCTGTACGGCCTGTATCGCGCCGATGAAGGCGAGATCCTGCTGGACGACGTCGTCCAGAACTTCCGCGGCCCCGGCGACGCCATGGCCGCGGGCATCGGCATGGTCCACCAGCACTTCATGCTCATCCCCGTCTTCACCGTCGCCGAGAACGTCATGCTCGGCCACGAGAGCACGAAGGCGCTCGGACGCCTCGACTTGAACGCCGCCCGCACGCACGTCCGCGAGGTCGCGCAGCGCTTCGGGTTCGAGATCGACCCCGACGCCCTCGTGGGGGATCTGCCCGTGGGCGTGCAGCAGCGCGTCGAGATCATCAAAGCTCTCTCGCGCGACGCCAAGGTGCTCGTCTTCGACGAGCCCACCGCCGTTCTGACGCCGCAGGAGACCGACGAGCTGATGGCGATCATGCGTCAGCTGCGCGACGAGGGCACCTCCATCGTCTTCATCACCCACAAGCTGCGCGAAGTCCGCGAGGTCGCGGACCGCATCACCGTGATCCGGCTCGGCAAGGTCGTGGGCGAGGCGTCGCCGACCGCCACCAACGCCGAACTGGCCTCCCTCATGGTCGGTCGTGCCGTCGAGCTCACCGTCCAGAAGGAGCCGCCGACGCTCGGCGAGGGCGGGCTGAAGATCAGCGGACTGCGTGTCCTCACTTCCACCGGTGCGATCGTTGTCGACGGCGTCGACTTCGATGTGCGTCCCGGAGAGATCCTCGCGGTCGCAGGAGTCCAGGGCAACGGTCAGACCGAGCTCGTCGAGGCCATCGTCGGACTCGCGGCGCGGGTCGAAGGCTCGATCAGCCTCGACGGCACCGAGTTGGTCGGAAAGAGCGTGCGGGCGATCCTCGACGAAGGCGTCGGGTTCGTGCCGGAGGACCGCAAGGAAGACGGCCTGGTCGGCGGTTTCTCGGTCGCCGAGAACCTCGTGCTCGACCGTTCCTCCGATCCGGCCTTCGCCCGCGGCGGCACGCTGCGCCGCCGCGCGCTGGATGCTTTCGCGCGCGACCGCATCCAGGAATACGACATCCGCACCCGCGGTCCGGAGACGCCCGCAGGCACTCTGTCGGGAGGAAATCAGCAGAAGGTGGTCATCGCGCGCGAGATGAGCCGGGACCTGCGTCTGCTGGTCGTCGCGCAGCCCACTCGCGGCGTCGACGTCGGCTCGATCGAGTTCATCCACAAGCGCATCATCGAGACACGGGATGCGGGTATCCCGATCGTCGTCGTCTCCACCGAGCTCGACGAGGTCAGCGCCCTCGCCGACCGCATCGCCGTCATGTATCGCGGCAGCATCGTCGGAATCGTGCCCGGCGACACGTCCCGTGACACTCTCGGCCTCATGATGGCCGGCGCAACCGACCCGGAGGTGGCCGCATGAGCGGTTCGACGCCCACGAGCGACCCAGGCGCACGCAAGAGCGACGGCGACGCCGAGCTCCCGCGCGCGACCGGTCCCCTGACCGGCGAGGAGTTCGCCCCCACCCGTTCCGGCATCTTCCTGCGCGAACTGATGCGCGGCAGCGCCGTGGCGACGCTGCTCGCGATCGTGCTCGCGATGATCGTCGGCGGCATTCTGATCGCCGTCACCAACGAGAACGTGCAGGCCGCATCCGGGTACTTCTTCGCGCGCCCCGGCGATACCTTCGTCGCCATCTGGCAAGCCGTTTACAACGGCTATGAGGCGCTGTTCCGCGGCGCGATCTTCAATGCCCGCGGCGCCGACTTCGCGGCGCAGATCCGGCCGCTGACGAACGCCCTCGGCTTCGCTACGCCGCTCATCGCCGCGGGCCTCGGCGTTGCCCTCGCCTTCCGCGCGGGACTGTTCAACATCGGTGCGCGTGGTCAGATGCTCATCGCGGCCATGTTCGCCGGGTTGTTCGCCTTCAACCTCGACCTGCCGCTGTGGCTGCACCTGCCGATCACCTTGATCGCCGGCATCGTCGGCGGTGCGCTGTGGGGCGGCCTGGTCGGCCTGCTGAAGGCGCGCACAGGGGCGCACGAGGTGATCCTCACGATCATGCTCAACTACGTGGCGTACTACCTGCTGCTGTGGATGCTGCGCACGCCCGGTCTGCTCCAGATGGAGGGCACCAACCAGCCCATCACGAAGCCCACGCCGGAGTCAGCGCAGTTCCCCGACCTGCTGGGGCCGCAGTTCCCGCAGCTCAACTGGGGCTTCGTCGTCGTGATCGCGGCGACCGTCTTCGTGTGGTGGCTGATCGAGCGCTCCAGCCTCGGCCTGCGTCTGCGCGCGGTGGGGGAGAACCCGCACGCGGCGCGTGCGGCGGGCATGAGCGTCGATCGCCTCTACATCTACGCCATGCTCTTCGCGGGCGGCCTCGCGGGCCTCGCGGCGATGAACCAGATCCAGGGCACCGTGACAACCGGATTCGGCGCCACGATCGACGCCGGCATCGGCTTCGACGCCATTACCGTGGCCCTGCTCGGACGCAGCCGCGCGTGGGGGACGTTCGCCGCCGGCATCCTGTTCGGTGCGCTGAAGGCCGGGTCCTTCTCGATGCAGGCACAGGGCATCCCGGTCGACATCGTTCTGGTCGTGCAGTCGCTCATCGTGCTCTTCATCGCGGCGCCTCCGCTGCTGCGCGCGGTGTTCTTCCTGCCCAAGTCCGATGCCGAGAAGGCGGCCAAGGCGCGAGCCAAGGCCGCGAAGAAGGCGGTGGCCGCGTGAGCGCTCCGATCCAAGACAACGCCACGGCGCAGCTCGAGCAGAGCGACGGCACCATCCAGCTGGCCGTCGTGAGGCAACGGCACTTCAAGGCCCCGATCGTGCTGGTCGCGGTCGTGGCCCTGCTGGCCGCGCTGTTCGGCCTCTCTCCGCGCGACGGAACGTCTTCGTTCCGCCTCGGCGACCCGTCGCAGGCCTTGGCGCTGCCGGATGTGGGCGTTCCCACGGCCGTCACCTCGTGGCTGGTGTGGGCCGTGCTGGTGGTTCTGACGCTCGTCGCCTTCTGGTTGGCCTGGTCGTACCGTCGCCAGCCGCTGTGGCTCACCATCGCTTTCAGCGTCCTGGGTGTCTTCGCCTTCCTCGTATGGGCCGGTGCCGAGGGACTCGTTCCCGTTCCCAGCCTGCTCTTCGGCGCGGTGTCGCTGTCGGTCCCACTCGTCTTCGGCGCGCTCGGTGGCGTGATCGGCGAGCGTGTAGGCGTCGTCAATGTCGCCATCGAGGGGCAGCTGTTGCTCGGGGCGTTCTCCGCCGCGCTTCTGTCGAGCATCACCGGAAACCCGTTCATCGGGCTCATCGGCGCGATGGTCGGCGGCGTTCTGGTGTCCTTCGTGCTGGCCGCCTTCGCGATCAAGTACCTCGTGGACCAGGTCATCGTCGGTGTGGTGCTCAATGTGCTCGTGTCGGGTCTGACCGGCTTCCTCTACGGTGCCCTGTTGGCGCCGAACGAGGATGCACTGAACCGTCCGGAGCGCTTCACGCGTATCCAGATCCCCGGTCTCAGCGAGATTCCCATCGTCGGACCGGTGCTGTTCAACCAGACGTTCATCGTGTACCTGATGTTCATCACGGTCGCGCTCGTCGCGTGGGGTCTCTACCGCACGCGTTGGGGACTGCGCCTGCGCGCTGTCGGAGAGCACCCGCAGGCCGCCGACACCGTGGGCATCAAGGTCAACGCCTCGCGGTTCTGGAACGTCTCGCTGGCGGGCGCCATCGCCGGCATCGGCGGTGCGTACTTCACGCTGGTCTCGGTGCCGCAGTTCGGCAAGGACATGACCGCCGGCCTCGGCTTCATCGCCCTCGCGGCCGTCATCTTCGGCCGGTGGGATCCGATCCGCGCGACTCTCGCGGCGCTGCTGTTCGGGTTCGCGACGAACCTGCAGAACCTGTTGACGGTGCTGAAGACCCCGATTCCCAGCGAGTTCATGCTCATGCTGCCCTACGTCGTGACGATCCTCGCCGTTGCCGGGTTCGCTGGGCAGATCCGGGGCCCCGCCGCCGCCGGCAAGCCGTATATCAAGGGCTGAGGCCCGCATCCGCTTTTTCGAAAGGACACCGTGACCGACATCGACTGGGATGAGCTGCGCACCGCCGCGACAGAGGCCATGCAGCGCGCCTACGCGCCCTACTCCCGTTACAAGGTGGGAGCCGCCGCCCTCGTCACCGACGGGCGGATCGTCTCGGGCTGCAACGTCGAGAACGCCTCCTACGGTGTCGGACTCTGCGCGGAGTGCGGACTGGTGTCGGAGCTGAACATGACCGGCGGCGGCCAGCTCGTGGCGTTCGTGTGCGTGAACGGCGACGGACAGACGATCATGCCGTGCGGGCGCTGCCGCCAGTTGCTGAACGAGTTCGCGCTGCCAGGGATGCTGCTGGAGACCGTGTCGGGTATCCGCACGATCGACGAGGTGCTGCCCGACGCGTTCGGTCCCCGTGATCTCGAGGAGTACCGCCGATGAGCACGGTCGAGCCCTTCGACGCCGTCGATGTGATCCGCGCCAAGCGCGACGGCCGTCCCGTCGATGAGCCGGCCCTGCGGTGGATGATCGACGCGTACACGCGCGAGTACGTGACGGATGCGCAGATGTCCGCCTTCGCGATGGCTGTGCTGCTCAACGGCATGAGCCGTGACGAGATCCGCGTGATGACCGACGCCATGATCGCCTCGGGTGAGCGGATGAGCTTCACCGCGCTGTCGAAGACCACGGTCGACAAGCACTCCACGGGAGGCGTCGGAGACAAGATCACCCTCCCGCTGGCGCCCCTCGTGGCGGCGTTCGGCGTCGCCGTGCCGCAGCTTTCGGGACGCGGCCTCGGTCACACCGGTGGCACGCTCGACAAACTCGAGTCGATCCCGGGCTGGCGCGCCGCCCTCTCCAACGACGAGATGTTCGCGCAGCTCGACGACGTGGGCGCGGTGATCTGCGCCGCGGGATCCGGGCTCGCCCCGGCCGACAAGCGCCTGTACGCGCTGCGCGATGTCACGGGCACGGTCGAGGCGATCCCTCTGATCGCATCGAGCATCATGTCGAAGAAGATCGCGGAGGGCACGGCATCCCTGGTGCTCGACGTGAAGTTCGGTTCGGGCGCCTTCATGCAGGACATCGACAAGGCTCGCGAGCTCGCCCGCACGATGGTCGCGCTCGGCAACGACTCGGGCGTCGCGACCACCGCGCTGCTCACCGACATGAACAGCCCGCTCGGGCGAGCGATCGGCAACGCGAACGAGGTGCGCGAATCGGTCGAGGTGCTCGCGGGCGGGGGCCCCGCGGATGTCGTCGAACTGACGGTGGCACTCGCCCGAGAGATGCTGACGCTCGCCGGTCAGCCCGACGCGGACGTCGAGGCGGCGCTGAAAGACGGGCGCGCCATGGATGTCTGGCGGCGCATGATCCTGGCGCAGGACGGCGACCCGGATGCGGCGCTGCCGGTAGCGCGGGAGACGCACACGGTGCTCGCGCCGAGTTCCGGCGTCGTCACCCGCCTGGAGGCGCTCCCGTTCGGCATCGCCGCGTGGCGCCTGGGCGCCGGACGCGCGCGTCCGCAGGACGCCGTCGTGCACGCGGCGGGCATCGACCTGCACGCGCAGCTCGGGGAGCGCATCGAGGCCGGTCACCCGCTGTTCACCCTGTCGGCGGAGGATGCTGCCCGCTTCCCGCGCGCCCTGGAGGCGCTCGAGGGGGCCTGGGAGATCGGCGAGGCGGCACCTGCCGCATCCGCCCGCGTCGCCGAACGCATCACCGCCTGAGTCCACCGCTATCCGCGAGGAGCACCCCCTCATGCCCATCGATCAGCACGGTGACGCCACCCTCGACGGAGTGTCGCTGCGAAGCCTGCCGAAGATCTCCCTGCACGACCACCTCGACGGTGCCGTGCGCCCCGACACGATCGTCGAGCTCGCCGACGCCGCGGGCCTTCCCGTGCCCGAGAGCGACGGCGACGACCTCGCCGACTGGTTCGCGGAGTCGAGCGACTCGGGCTCGCTCGTCGAGTACCTGAAGACCTTCGACCTCACGACGTCGGTGATGCAGACGCGCGAGAACCTGACGCGGATCTCCCGCGAGTTCGTCGAGGATCTGGCCGCCGACGGCGTCATCTACGGCGAAGTCCGCTGGGCGCCGGAGCAGCACCTGTCCGGCGGGCTCTCGCTCGAAGAGGTCGTGGAAGCGGTGCAGGAGGGTATCGAGGAGGGTGAGGATGCGGCGGCGGATGCCGGACACGACATCCGCGTCGGGCAGCTCATCACCGCGATGCGCCACACCGATCGTTCGCTGGAGATCGCCAAGCTCGCCGTCGCCTTCCGCGATCGCGGCGCTGTCGGCTTCGACATCGCGGGGCCCGAGGACGGCTTCCTGCCGTCGCGCCACCGTGCCGCTTTCGACTATCTCGCGGCGCAGTTCTTCCCGGTGACCGTGCACGCCGGGGAGGCGGCGGGACTCGACTCGATTCGTTCCGCGCTGCTCGACGGGCGTGCGCTGCGTCTCGGGCACGGCGTGCGTATCGCGCAGGACCTCGAGGTCGTCTCGCGCGAGGGCGATGTCGTCGAGGTCGTGTTCGGCGATCTCGCGCGCTGGGTGCGCGACCGGGAGATCCCGCTGGAACTCTCCCCGAGCTCCAACCTGCAGACCGGCGCGATCGCGGCGTGGGGCAACGAGATGGCGGATCACCCCTTCGATCTGCTGTATCAGCTCGGCTTCGCCGTGACCGTGAACGTCGACAACCGCACGCAGAGCCGCACCTCGCTCACGCGCGAGCTTGCCCTGCTCGCTGAGGCCTTCGATTACGGCCTCGACGACCTCGAGACCTTCCAGATCAACGCCGCCGCGGGCGTGTTCCTGCCGGTCGAGGAGCGCGAGGAGTTGATCGACCTCATCAGCGACGGCTTCGATCGCTGAGGCAGGCGGGCAGACCCGCGCCTGCGCCGGCCTCGGTCGGGCGCCGCGGGTAGGTCGCTCCGGCTCTCGGTGCGGTCGGTTGGGTCCGTGCTGTCCCCGCGGTCCCATCCGTTTCTCAGTCGCGCAGGTTTTTGGGGCGCGGGACATGAACGTGTGGGACACGGAAGGGTATCGGCCCTTTCGGGTCCTCCCCAGGCGCCCACGCTCGGCGGGTCGCCGACGGTGACCACGGGCGCCGCGGAAGCAGACGGGCGGTCGTGATGGGATGCCCCGATGACCGACGCAACGCATCCGCCATCCGGCTTTACGTATCGGGCGGCGCGCGAAGCAGGCATCGGACGCGGTGTGCTGCAGGGGACGCGGTTCCTCGCACCGTTCCACGGCGTTCGCGCGGAGCGGTACGAGCGGCATCCGGACGTCGACGAGTTGCTGCGTCGTTGCCTCTGGTATCTGCCCCGACTGCGCGAGGGTCAGTTCTTCAGCCACGCCACGGCACTCGCTCTCTATGGCGCCACGGTCCCGCCGCGTGAGGAGCGAGCGCTCCACGTCTCGGTGCATCGGCCGTCCTCTCCGCCACGCACGCGCGGGGTGTCCGGCCACCGACTGCAGCAGCGTGATCCCGACGTTCACCTGCTCGGCGAGCTCCCTGTCGAGGCGCCGGAGAGAGCGTGGGTGCAGGCGTCTCGAGACTGGACGACAGATGAGCTCGTCGTCGCCGCAGACCACCTCGTGCGACGTGACCGCCCGCTCACGACCATCCGGGCGCTGACCGCGGAGGCGCTGCGCATGCGGGGCGACGTCCTCGGTGAGCCGCTGTCGCTCGTGCGGGAGGGCTCCGAGTCGGCGCGCGAGACGCTGCTGCGTCTGGTGCTGGTGCGCGCGGGACTGCCCGAACCCGAGCTCAACGTGCCGCTTCGAGACACGCAGGGACGCACCATCGCCCGTCTGGATGAAGCGTTCCCCGCATATCGCGTGGCGGTCGAGTACGACGGGCGTCAACATGCCTTCAGCGTTTCGCAGTTCCGCCGCGATGCGGATCGCTGGGACGCCATTCGGGATGCGGGATGGCACCTCGTCCGGATCCTCGATCACCACCTCTCACCCGATCCTGGGATCGCTGTCGCCAAGGTGCGTGCAGCGCTCATCGCGCGGGGCTGGAAGGACCACGGTCGCCGGTTCACGCTCTGACCCCGGTGCGGCCGATGCGTGTCTCGGTTGTGCACGAGCGCGAGCCCTGGAGCCTGAATGAGTGAGACACGGAGGCGATCGAGCGCAGTGCGTGTCTCAGGGGTGCACCCCTTCGTGGCGCGGAGCGTGAATGAGTGAGACACGGAGGCATCGGGTGAGCTGCGTGTCTCAACCGTGCACGACTTTGGGTCGTCCCGTGTGAATGAGTGAGACACGGAGGCGATCGAGCGCAGCGCGTGTCTCAACCGTGCACGAACCTGAGCCCTGGGGCGTGAAGGAGTGAGACACGGGATGCCGGATGCAGCGCCCGACGCTGGGCCGGCACGCGGGCGGCCGTCAGCGGGGGAGGGAGGCGGCGAAATCGGTGACGAGCTCCGTCACGCGCGCGGTCATCTCCGCCTCGCTGATCGTGGGAGTGCCGTCGCCCGCCTGGGGTCCGTAGGCGCCGAAGGATGCGTGCGACGCGCCGTCGATCTCGACCACCTCGGCGTCGGCTGGCAGGAGGGGCGCCGCGTCCCGGATCTTCTCCGGCGTCGACAGGCCGTCCTCACTGCCTCCGATGCTGAGCACGGGGAGCTCCGCGGCGGAGATGTCGGTCGCGCAGTACGAGGCGAAGAGCACGAGCGCGTCCGCATCCGTCGCGAGCTGACACGCACGCACCCCGCCCAGCGAGTGGCCGCCCACCATCCACGTATCGATGCTGGGGGCAAGGGAGGTGAACGCGTTCAGGGGGCGCGGGTCGAGGAATGCCAGGTTGTACCAGGGGCGGGTGATCACGACGGTGATGCCGTCGTCCACGAGCCCCGAGAGCGTGGCTGCATACGCGATCGGCTCGACCTTGGCGCCGGGGATGAACACGAGCCCCACCTCGGACGATCCGGATGCGGGCGAGAGGACGATGGCGCCGGCCTGTTCGTCGACCGTGACGGCAGCGTCGGCGCGGACCGCCTCGAGAGGGCCGGGCTCGGCGGCCATGACGCCCACCTGCCCCCAGATGAGCACGCCCAGGACAGCGGCCACGACGAGTGCGCCCAGGCCGCCGAACGACCACCCCAGAACCCGTCGGATGCGGCGGCGAGGACGAGAAGGCGCGGGATCGGTCACCCGTCCAGGCTAGAGGGCGCCGACGGTGAGAACGCCGCGAGCCCCACGCCCCGTCATGGCCGACGGGGGCGGGGCTCGCGCGGATGCTCAGGCCGGCTGATGGGCCGCCACGACATCGCGTACAGCAGCGAACAGCGGATGCTGCGGGTCGAGGCCGGTGACTTCGGTCGTGAACGCCGCGGCGCTCTTCGTGCCGAGCAGGCGCTGCAGCTCGATCGACTCCGGGTCCTCGGGGGAGGAGAAGGAGAGCGCCGCCCCCATCGTGGCGACGAGCGCCTCGGTGGGCAGCCCGCGCTCCGCCGCCTCTGCGGCGGGTCCGACGAAGCGCTCGTGACGTGAGAGCTTGCGCAGCGGTTGTCTCCCCACGCGCCACACCGTGTCGGGGAGGGCCGGGTTGCGGAAGCGGGCCAGGATCGTCTCCCGGTAGCGGGCGAGCTCGTCCGGCGCGAACTCATGCTTCGCGATGAGCACAGCTGAGGTCTCTTCCAGCGTCGCCGAGACGGCCGCGGCGATCTCGGGGGAGGCGAGCGCGTCCGAGATGCGCTCGATGCCCGCGCGAGCGCCGTAGTAGGCGGTCGCGGCATGTCCGGTGTTCACCGTGAAGAGCTTCCGCTCGATGTACGGCGCAAGATCGTCCACAAAATGCGCGCCGGGGATGCGGGGCAGCTCGCCATCGAAGGGCGCGCGTTCGATCGCCCACTCGTAGAACGGTTCGACGACCACGTCGACCCCCGCATCCGCCGGCTGGCCCGGCACGATCCGGTCGACGGCGGTGTTCGCGAACACGGCGCGTGCCGACAGTGCCGGCCAGTCGTCGCCGGCCTGCTCCTCGATGTGCGCGCGCAACTGGTCAGTGGCCCCGATCGCGTTCTCGCACGCCATCACCTGCAGCGGCGCGAGTGCCTCGTCGCGCTGAGCGAGACCGGCGCGGATGAGAGGAGCGACGAACTTCAGGATCGTGGGGCCGACGGCGGTGGTGACCACGTCCGCGGATGCGATCTCGTCGACGACGGCCTGCGGGTCCTCGGCGCTGTTGAGGGCGCGGAAGCCGGTGACGACGACATCCGTCCCGCCGTCGCCCACCTCGTGCACCGTGTAGCTGTCGACCGCGTTGATCGCGTCGACGAGCCCGGCCGACACATCGGAGAAGACGACCTCGTAGCCGCCCTCGTGCAGGAGGAGTCCGACGAAGCCACGGCCGATGTTGCCGGCGCCGAAGTGGACGGCTTTCATGCGTTCACCGAGGCGAGCAGCTCGTAGAGCTCCTCGGGCGTCGACGCGGCCTTCAGGCGCGCGACGTCGTCCTCATCGGAGAAGAGCAGGGCGATCTGCGACAGGATGTCGAGGTGCTCGTCGCCCTTTCCGGCGATGCCGATGACGAAGGAGACGGGGTTGCCGTCCCAGTCGACGCCGCCGTCGTAGCGGACGACGGAAAGACCGGAGGCGAGGATCTCGTCCTTGGTCTCGTTGGTGCCGTGCGGGATCGCGAGCTCGTTGCCCATGTAGGTCGAGACGGCCTGCTCGCGCTGCTGCATGGCGTCGAAGTACCTTCCCGTGACCGCACCCGCGGACTCGAGGATGTCGGCGGCTTCGCGCATCGCCTCATCGCGGCTCGCGCCGCCGGAGTGGATGCGCACCTGTCCGATGCCGAGAACTGCCATGATTCTTCCTTTCCCGTTTCTGCCGCGAGCGGCGAGCGTGCGACGCCGCGCGGGCACCTCGTGTCCGATGGACACGGATGCGGGCCGCACGAGGTGTGCGACCCGCATCCTGTGGGGTCAGCCCTGCTGACCATCCTTCTGCTGATCGACGACCAGGTCCACGACCTCTTCGTACTTCGGAGAGTTCATGAAGTTGTCGACCGAGACGTGCACAGCTCCCGGCGTCTGCTTGCGCGCGCGGTCGGTGAGCTGGTTCTGCGTGATGACCAGGTCCTCGCTGCCGTCGAGGTTCGCGATCGCCTTGTTGGTGACCGTGACGCCTTCGACGCCCGCCTTCTTGATCTTGTTGCGCAGCACGCTCGCGCCCATGGCGGACGAGCCCATGCCGGCGTCGCACGCGAACACGATGTTGGTGACCTTCGTCGTGGTGAGCAGGCCGCCGTCGGCCAGGCCGCCGGTCTCGGCCTCGGTCTCGAGCTTGTCGAGCGCCTCGTTGGCGTCACGCGCGGCAGTGGCGTCCGAGGAGCCTGAGGCGCGCAGGGCGTCCATCGCGGCGGAGGACTTGCCCTTGTTCGCCTCGGTCTGAGCGATCGCCGCGCCGAAGGTGTCCGCCTCGGCCTCGAGATCGCGCTTGCGGGAAGCGCGCAGGATGATCGCCGTCAGGATGAAGGTGACCGCTGCGGCGATGAGCACCGAGAGGAACACGATCAGCAGGTTGCCGACGCCCGGGCCGATCGCTGCGGCTCCCACGGCGATGATGCTGCCGGGGGCCGCGGGGAAGGCGAGACCGCCGCCGAGCACCATGTTGGTGGTGACACCGGCCGCGCCGCCCGCGATGAGCGCGAGGATCGTGACGGGCTTGCTCAGCGCGTACGGGAAGTAGATCTCGTGGATGCCGCCGAAGAACTGGATGATCGCGGCGCCCGGAGCCGAGGCCTTGGCCATGCCCACTCCGAAGAACGAGAAGGCCAGCAGCAGTCCGATGCCGGGGCCGGGGTTGGCCTCGATGAGGAACAGGATGCTCTTGCCGACCTCATCCGCCTGCTGGATGCCGAGCGGGGTGAAGACGCCGTGGTTGATGGCGTTGTTGAGGAACAGCACCTTGGCCGGCTCGACGATGATCGACACGAGCGGCAGCAGGTTCAGCGAGACCAGCCAGTTCACCGCCTCGCCGAGGCCGTCGCTGATGGCCAGGAAGACCGGGCCGAAGGCGAAGAAACCGATGATCGCGAGGATCATGCCCAGGATGCCAGCGGAGAAGTTGTTGACCAGCATCTCGAAGCCGGGCTTGATCTTGCCGTCCCAGATCTTGTCCATCTGCTTGGTGATCCAGGCCGCGATCGGGCCCATGATCATCGCACCGAGGAACATGGGGATGTTGGTGCCGAGGATGACACCCATCGTGGCGATGGTGGCCACCACGCCGCCGCGCTCGCCGTAGACCATGCGGCCTCCGGTGTTGGCGATCAGCAGCGGCAGCAGGTAGGTGACCATGGCGCCCACCAGGCCCGCGTAGGCCTGGAAGGTGCCGCCGTCGCCCTGGGCGAGCGCGGTCATGGCGCCGTTCCAACCGATGATGGCGGAGTCGCCGCCGCCGCCGATGATCTCGGAGACGGGGTACCAGTGCCAGCCGAAGGGGCTGTCCGCGCCGAAGAACCCGGCGGGGATGAAGAGCATCGTGATGAAGCCCCACGCGATGAAGGCCGCGATGTTGGGCATGATCATGCCGGAGAGGAACGTGCCGAATCGCTGGACTGCGACCCGGGCTCCTCCCGGCTGCTTGACGGGAGCTGACGTCGTCGTCATGAGACTGTCTCTTTCTACTCTTTGTGGGAAGGGGTGTTACGGGGCGGGGGTGGCGGCCGCGCGTGCCGCATCGCGCGCGGATGCGGCGTCGTCGGCTGCCAGGGCGGCCTCGGCGATGCGGCGGGCATCCTCGAGGCTGTACTGCAGGAGGGTGGCGCGCACGTCCGCCAGGGCCGTCGGGGCCATCGAAAGGCTCGTTGCGCCGAGGCCGACCAGAACGACGGCCAGCAGCGGGTCGGCTGCCGCCTCGCCGCAGATGCCGACGGGCTTTCCGAGTTCCTTTCCGGCGCGACCGGTCGTGCCGATGAGTCCCAGAACCGCGGGGTGCCACGGATCCTGGAAGCCGGCGACGGAGCCGAGCAGACGATCGGCGGCCAGCGTGTACTGGGTCAGGTCGTTCGTTCCGATGGAGGCGAAGTCCGCGTGCTTGAGCACCCGGTCGGCGAGCAGCGCGGACGAGGGGACCTCGACCATGACACCGGCCGTCTTGATGCCGAACTCGCGAGCGAGCTCGACGAAGTAGGTCGTCTCCTCGACGGTGGCGACCATCGGTGCCATGACCCACAGGTCGGCGGGCTCCCCGGATGCGGCGACGGCCGCATCCGCTTCGCTCAGGGCCGTGAGCTGCTCGCGCAGGATATCCTCGTTCGCGCGGAGGGCGCGCAGGCCACGCAGCCCCAGCGCCGGGTTCTCCTCGTGCGCATCGTTGAGGAAGGCGAGCGGCTTGTCGGCGCCCGCATCCAGGGCGCGCACGACGACCTTCTTGCCGCGGAATGCGGAGAGCAGACGCGTGTACGACTCCCGCTGCTGCGCGACCGTGGGGGCGTTGGCAGAGCTCAGGAAGAGGAACTCGGTGCGGAACAGGCCGACGCCTTCTGCGCCCAGCGCGACGGCCTCGGCAGCGCCCTCCGGGTTGCCGAGGTTGGCCAGCAGCGGCACCGCGGTGCCGTCGGAGAGAGCACCGGCGGTGATCGGGGCGGATGCGGCGGCGGCGCGCGCGTCGGCACGGTTCTGCGCGCGACGCAGTTCCTCTTCGGTCGGGTCGGTGGTGACGACGCCGGCGGCGGCGTCCACGATGACCACCTGGTCGTCCACGAGGTCCGAAGCGCCGGCGGCGCCCACGATCGCGACGATGCCCTTCTCACGGGCCAGGATCGCGGTGTGCGAGGTGGGACCGCCCTCGCTCGTGACGAGCGCGAGCACCTGGTCGAGATCCAGCAGCGCGGTGTCGGCGGGGGCGAGGTCGGTCGCGACCAGCACGTAGGGGTGGCCAGGCTCGGGCAGGCCCGGGGCTGCGACGCCCTGCAGGCGTGCGATCACGCGCTGGGCGACGTCGTCGAGGTCCGCGGCGCGCTCGCCGAGGTAGCCGCCGACCGCGACGAGAGTGTCGCGGAAGCTCGCGAAGGCGTCGTACACGGCGCGCTCGGCCGTGGCGCCGGTGGCGAGGCGCGTGTCGACCTCGGACTCCAGTGCCGGGTCCTCGGCCATCATCGCCTGAGCCTCCAGAACGTCCTGTGCGGCTCCGCCGGCGGTGGCGCCGCGCTGCTCCAGCTCGCGGGCGACCGCGGCGACGGCCTCTCGCACGCGGGCCGTCTCCGCCGCGACATCGAGGGTCGACGGCTCGTCAGCGGGTGCGGGAAGCGGCGCGGCCATGCGGGCGACGGGGCCCTGGGCGACGCCGAGTCCGATACCGACTCCGGGAATGGTGGTGCTCATGGTGTCTCTCCTCAGGCGGCGTCGTGGTCGGTGGTCAGCAGGTCCGCGAGGCGGTCGAGGATGGCCTCCGCATCCCCGCCGTCGACGGTCAGGGTCACGTAGTCGCCGTAGTCCAGTCCCAGCGAGATGACGCCGAGGATGCTCGCGGCGTTCGTCGCGGCCCCCGAATCCTTCGCGATCGTGACCGGGACTCCCGCCTCCTTGGCCGCCTGAGCGAAGAGCTTCGCGGGTCGGGCGTGCAGGCCGTGCGACGAGCCGATGCGCACGGTACGGGTTGCGAGGGACATGTGGGTGCCTTTCCTTCTCAGGCCGTGGGGCCGGGCAGCGACGCTGCCTGATTCGTGATCAGGTCGAGCGTTCGTCGACCGTCTCGATCCGTGAAGATGTCCTCGGGCAGGACGATCACGGAGACTCCGTGGCGCGCCGCATCCTCTCGGATGCTGTCCGCCACCTGCGTCAGGTGCGGTCCGATCAGCACGAGCTCCGCCTCGCCGATGCGCGCCGTCAACGCGACGTGCGGTACGGCTTCGGCCTGGAGATCGAGCCCGGCGGACACCGCCGCTCGCTGCAGCCGCTGTGCCACGAATGTGCTCGACGCACCAGCGCCGCACACCACCAGGATCCTCATCGACCCGCCTCCTTCCTCTCCATCCTGTGAACCGGCCGTGAGTGCGGCAACCAGAGGTTCTTCCGCCCCGAGCGGAAATCGCCGCGGCAGGGCGGGCCGGGCCTGCCGCCCACGTGATGGAATGGAGTGCCGGTGCCAGCCGGGATCTCGGAGGGTGACGTGACGCGAGCGCGACAGGACAGGGTGCTGGGCATCCTGGTCCGCGAGCGCGATTGGATCACCGCCGGCACCCTCGCCGATCTCCTCGGTGTGACGCCGCGCAGCATCCGCAGCTACGTCACCGCGTTGAATGCGCGCGCTGCGGGAGCCGTTGAATCGGGCCCGCTGGGCTACCGTGCCGGTGCCGAGGCAGCCGCCACGTTGCGCGACCATCCGACGGATGCGGGAACTCCCCGTGATCGGCTCCACACGATCGTGCGGGCTCTGCTCGCCGGCGACGAGGGCATCGACGTCTTCGAAACGGCCGACCGTCTCTTCGTCAGCCCGGCGACGCTCGAGTCCGATCTCGCCCGCGTACGAGGCCTCTTGGGCGGCACGGAGCTGGTGCTGGAGCGCTCCGCGTCCCGAGCGCGGCTCGTCGGTTCCGAAGCCGCGCAGCGCAGGCTCCTCAGCCGTCTCGTGCACGACGAGATGGATGAGGGCGCGTTCGACCTCTCCGCGCTGCGACGAACGCTCGGCGAGGAGTCCGTCGCGCCGCGCGCGTTCGGCCAGTTCAAGGCGGAGCTCGTCGCTCGCTTGAGCGAACTGGGCTACTACGTGAACGAGTTCGGAATCGCCGATGTGCTGATGCACATCGCCATCTCGGCCGACCGGGTCTCGCTCGGTCGCGCCCTCGACGAGGCCGCGACGACGCCGACCGACGCGCAGGCGGCGATCGGCAGGGTCATCGACGAGCTCGCGCGGGAGCACCTGGGTGTGCGCCTGGGCACGGGAGACACCATCCACCTCGCGACGATCGTGCTGACGCGCATCGTCGCCCCCGGTGCCGCCGATTCGGCGCGGACACCGCTGGACGCCGAGGTGGAACAGGTGGTGAGCGAGGTGGTGGCGGAGGCCGCATCCGAGTTCCTCGTCGACATCCTCGCGCCCGAGTTCGTGCAGCGTCTGAGCCTTCACGTGCAGAACCTGCGGCTTCGCGCCCGGGAGAACGCGTGGTCGCGCAACCCCCTCACCCGATCGCTGAAGTCGACGTATCCGATGATCTTCGACGTCGCCGTCTACATCGCGAGCCGGCTGCAGGAACGCCTCGATATCCCGCTGCTGGACGACGAGATCGCCTACATCGCGATGCACGTCGGCGGGCAGCTCGAACGAAGCCGTCGCTCCGACAACCTGTTGACCGCCACCATCGTGTGCCCCGGCTACTACGAGCTCCACGAACTGCTGCGCTCGAGCGTGGACCGCTCGCTCGGTCAGGCGATCGAGGTCGTCGACGTCGAGACGCGAGTCGACCCCGACTGGGCAGGGATCGACACCGATCTCGTGCTGACCACGATCGACGCGCCCGTCTCGGGGGAGCGCTTCGTGCGGATCCAGCCGTTCCTGACCCCCAGCGACATCGAGCGTGTCCAGGCCGTCGCCGGCCGCATCCGCCGTGGCCGACGCCTCGCGCGCCTGCGCGCCGAGCTCGAGCGCTACTTCGATGCCGCGTCGTTCGTCCGCGGTCTCGACGCATCGAACGGCGAGGAGGGCGTCATCCGTCAGCTCGGGGGGATGCTCGTGGAGCGCGGCGTCATCGATGCGGGCTACATCGAACGGGCGATCGAGCGCGAGCACCTCTCATCGACCGCGTTCACCGACGCCCTCGCCGTGCCGCACGCGATCGGGATGACCGCGGTGCGCACGGCGATCGCGATCGGCATCGCCGATCCGCCTATGCCCTGGGGGGACTCGCGGGTGCAGGTCGTCGCGCTCGCGGCATTCTCCGAGACCGACCGCGAAGCCTTCCAGACCGTGTTCGAGCAGTTCGTCGAGGTGTTCAGCGAGCGCGACTCCGTGCAGCGCATCGTGCGTCGCGGCACCGACTTCTCCGCCTTCCTCGACGAGCTCGTCGCCGTGATCGACGGCTGAGGCCTTCGCCTCGTGCGGCGTGATGCCGCCTGCGGATGTGGTCGCCGCCTGGTGCGGCGTGCGCCTGCCAGCCTGCCTGCTCCCCGCGCTCGACTCATGCGTTCGACCCCTGGTGTGCTCCTGCGCGTCTCAATCGTTCACGTACCCGGGGCGATTCGCGTGAACGGTTGAGACACGGATGCGGCGCGGGTGATGCGTGTCTCATTCGTGCAGGTCGTACGCCCCCGTCGCGTGAACGATTGAGACACGGATGCTGTGACGAGCGGATGCTGTGACGAGCGGATGCGACGACGGGGCGGGGTGCGCGGCGACGCGCGAGACGCGGATGCGGCGGGTCAGCGGTGGCGGAGGCGCGCGGTCAGCGCAGCGCGCACCGTCGGCCACTCGCCGTCGATGATCGAGAAGACGACGGTGTCGCGTATCGTGCCGTCGGCCCACACCGTGTGGTTGCGCAGTACGCCGTCCTGCTTGGCGCCGAGTCGGGCGATCGCCGCGCGGGACTGATGGTTGTGCCAGTGGGTACGGAACTCGACCGCGCCGCATCCGAGCACATCGAAGGCGCGCTCCAGCAGCAGGAGCTTCGCGGCCGGGTTGATGCCGATGCCCTGGGCGGCGCGCCCCATCCAGGTCGAGCCGATCTCCAGGCGACGGTTGGCCTCGTCGAGGTTGAGGTACGTCGTCATGCCGACCGCACGGCCGTCGCGCACGGATACGATCGCCCACGGCGCGACGAGCCCTGCGCGCTGCCGATCGAGACGACTCTCGATCTCATCCCGCATGCCGTCAGGCGAAGGGATGCGGGTGTACCAGGTGCGCCAGAGCTCGTCGACCGCGACGGCCGCCGCGAGATCATCCGCGTGCTCGGGCGCCAGCTGCTCGAGACGCACGTGGGCGTTCTCGAGCAGCGGCGCGTCGGACCAGCTGTTCACGAACGGGCGTCCAGCAGCGCCCGCACTCCGTCGCCCAGGGCAGCGATGCGCTCAGCGGCATCCGCTGCCGATTCCCCGCGGACGTCGAGGTACGCCTTGAGCTTGGGCTCGGTGCCGGAGGGACGAACGATCACGCGCGAGCCGCCCTTGAGGGTGTAGCGGAGCACGTCGCTCGCGGGCAGCGCCTCGGACCCCTCGCTGAGGTCCTCGACCGCCTTCACCTTCACGTCGCCGATGCGCGCGGGAGGATCCGCTCGCAGGCTCGACATGATCGTGCCGATGATGGAGAGATCCTGCACCCGCACCGAGATCTGATCGCTCGCGAAGAAGCCGAATGTCCGGTCGAACTCGTCGAGCAGATCCTGCAGCGTCCTGCCGTTGGCGCGGGCCTCGCTCGCCAGTTCGAGCGCCGCCACGGCGGCCGAGATGCCGTCCTTGTCGCGCACCGTCTCGGGGTTCACGAGGTATCCGAGCGCCTCTTCGAAACCGAAGATCAGCCCGGGCGCGCGCGAGATCCACTTGAAACCGGTCAAGGTCGCGGTGAAGCCCAAGCCGTAGTGCTCGGCGACGGTCTGCAATCCCGGGGAGGAGACGAGCGAACAGGCGAGCGTGCCGGATGCGCCGGCCTCCGACGCCTTGCGCGCCGCGCGCCAGCCGAGCAGCAGCCCGATCTGGTTGCCCGTCAGCCGGCGCCAGCCGCCGTCCGCATCCGCGTCGGGTACGGCCACCGCGAGACGGTCGGCGTCGGGGTCGTTGGCGATGATGAGCTCCGCACCCGCGTCGCGCGCCGTCTGGAAGGCGAGGTCCATCGCGCCGGGCTCTTCCGGATTGGGGAAGGCGACGGTCGGGAAGCGTCCGTCGGGCTCGGCCTGCGCCGACACCTGAACGGGCTCGGGGTATCCGGCGGCGGCGACGATGCGCCCCAGGGCCTCCCCACCCACGCCATGCATGGCGGTGTAGACCCAGCGCAGCCCTTCGGCTCCGGCCGGTGCGGGCCCGACCGCGGCGGTGGCCGAGACATAAGCCTCGACGACCTCCTCGGATGCGGTCCGGTACCCCAGCGAGCGGGGGATCTCGCTCGCGGAGACCTCCGCGGCCACGCGGGAGATCTCCGCTGCGATCTCGCCGTCGGCAGGCGGCACGATCTGGGACCCGTCGTCGGCGCCGCCGAGGTACACCTTGTAGCCGTTGTCGTTCGGCGGGTTGTGGCTCGCCGTGACCATGACGCCCGCATCCGCATCCAGATGCCTGACGGCGAAGGCGAGGACGGGGGTGGGCAGGAGTCTGGGCAGCAGCACGGCGTCGAGGCCGGCTCCCGCGAAGATCTCCGCCGAGTCGCGCGCGAAGACGTCCGAATTGCGTCGCCCGTCGTAGCCCACCACGACGCGAGGCGTGCGCCCGTCGGTCGCGGTGTTCATGAGGTAGGCGGCAAGGCCAGCGGCGGCCTGTGCCACGAGGACCCGGTTCATGCGGTTGCTTCCCGCGCCGAGTTCGCCGCGGAGGCCCGCTGTGCCGAAGGCGAGGCGGGTGCCGAAGCGGTCCTGCAGTGCGGCGAGAGCGGATGCGTCGCCCGCATCCGCGGCGGTGAGGATGCCGGTGAGTTCCTCGCGCGTCTCGGGATCGGGGTCCTGCGCGAGCCAAGCGCGCGCCGCCTCGAGGCTGTCGTTCACAGCTGGCCGATCACGCGGGCGAGAAGGTCCGAGATCACCGGCTCCGCCTCGCGGCCTGCCTCGATGACCTCGGCGTGGCTGAGCGGAGTGGGCGAGATTCCCGCGGCCAGGTTGGTGATGAGCGAGAAGCCCAGCACCTCCATCCCGGCCTGTCGGGCCGCGATCGCCTCGAGAGCGGTCGACATGCCGACGATGTGTCCGCCGATGATCTTGGCCATCTGCACTTCGGCGGGCGTCTCGTACTGCGGACCGCGGAACTGGCAGTAGACGCCCTCGTCCAGGCTCGCATCGACGGTGCGCGCGAGATCGCGCAGGCGCGAGGAGTAGAGATCGGTGAGGTCGATGAAGGTCGCGCCCTCGAGCGGGGAGTCGGCGGTGAGGTTGATGTGGTCGCTGATGAGCACGGGCGTTCCCGGCTTCCAGTGCTCCTTGATACCGCCGGCGCCATTGGTGAGCACCATGGTGCGCGCACCTGTCGCGGCGGCCGTGCGCACGCTGTGCACGACGCGTCGGGTGCCGTGGCCCTCGTAGTAATGCGTGCGTGCGCCGATGACCAGCACGTGCTTGCCCGAGGGCGTGCGGACGCTCCGGAGCGTCCCGACGTGACCCTCCAGTGCGGGCTTGCTGAAGCCCGTGACCTCCGGCGCGTCGATGGTCGCGACGGTCTCACCGATGAGATCCGCGGCCTTGCCCCAGCCGCTTCCGAGCGTGAGGGCGATGTCGTGCTGGGCGACGCCGGTGAGGCGCGCGATGTCGTCGGCGGCGCGGCGGGCGATCTCGAAGGGATCGGCTGCCGGGTCGTCGAGCGGGTTGAGGGGGGTCGTTGCCATGTCCCCACCTTATGAACCCGAGGCCCCGCGGGCCACATCGACGCTCGCCGCATCCTCCGATTCGTCGGCGCGCGCTGTCGCGGGAGAGAATGAGCACCATGTCTGCGAGCTTCGAGAGCGCCCAGCGCGTCGCGATCATCGGTGGTGGCCCGGGCGGCTACGAGGCGGCGCTGGCGGCGGCGCAGCTCGGGGCCGAGGTGACCCTCGTGGAACGCGCCGGCGTGGGCGGCTCGGCGGTCATCACGGACGTCGTTCCGTCCAAGTCGCTCATCGCCACGGCCGACGCCGCGGTCGCCATCGCTGGAGCGAGCGATCTGGGCGTGCAGCTGTTCGCGAAGGACGGCACCGGCAAGCCCCTTCAGCCGCAGGTGGCGATCAACCTGGCCGCCGTGAACAAGCGCCTCCTCTCGCTCGCCCGCCAGCAGTCCGACGACATGCGCGCCTCGCTCGTTTCCGCGGGCGTCCGCATCATCTCGGGCCACGGCCGCCTCGACGGCCCCGGCGCGGTGGTCGCCTCGACCGGCCCCGGTGGCACGGACTTCGACCGGGTGGAGGCCGACACGCTCGTCGTCTCCGTGGGTGCCTCGCCGCGTCAGCTCGCCAGCGCCAAGCCCGACGGCGAACGCATCCTCACGTGGACCCAGCTCTACGACATGAAGACGATTCCCGAGCACCTCATCGTCGTGGGCTCCGGCGTCACGGGCGCCGAGTTCGCCTCCGCCTACATGAACCTCGGCGCGAAGGTGACGCTCGTCTCCAGCCGCGACCAGGTGCTGCCCGGCGAGGATGCGGATGCCGCGGCGGTGCTCGAGAAGGTTTTCGCGCGCGGGGGGATGACGCTGCTGGCGAAGGCGCGCGCCGAGCGCGCCGAGAACACTGGCGACGGCGTCCGCGTGACCCTCGCCGACGGCCGCACGATCGAGGGCAGCCACTGTCTGATGGCCGTGGGATCCATCCCGAACACGGCGGGCATCGGCCTCGAGGAGGCCGGGGTCGAGACGACCGAGTCGGGCCACATCCGCGTCAACCGTGTCGCGCGCACCTCCGTGCCCAACATCTACGCCGCGGGGGACTGCACGACCTTCGTCCCTCTCGCCTCGGTCGCCTCCATGCAGGGTCGCACCGGGATCTTCCACGCGCTCGGCGATGTCGTCATCCCGCTCGAGCAGCGACGTATCGCCGCCAACATCTTCACCGCGCCCGAGATCGCCACGGTCGGTTGGCAGGAGAAGGACATCCGCGACGGCGCGATCAACGGAGTGGTCTGCAAACTGCCGCTCGCGGCCAACCCGCGGGCGAAGATGATGGGCATCAAGGACGGCTTCGTCAAGATCATCGCGCGCGAGGGCAGCGGAACCGTCATCGGCGGCACGATCGTCGGCCCGCGCGCATCCGATCTCATCTACCCCATCGCCATCGCCGTGGAGCGCCGGCTGACCGTCGACCAGGTGTCGCGCGTGTTCACGGTCTACCCGTCGCTGTCGGGATCCGTGACCGACGCGATGCGCGCGATGCACGTCATCGAGCCGGCCACCGAAGACGAGGACTGATCCGGATGCGGTGCGTCGCCGCATCCGGAGCGAGGTCGCGGATCGTGCCGTATCCACCCGGCGTAACCGCGACACTCCTGCGCGACCGCTACAGGAGATGACTGTGGCATGTGCGCAGAAGTGGTTCATCTGCGCACATGCGACGCAACTCGGGCACCGGGCCGGCGGCCCGAGTGGGTCAGTTGATGGTCAGGAGCTGGTGGCCCGCGGAGACCGTGGTCCCGGCGGCGGCGTTGATCGCCCCGACCACGCCGTCCTTGTGGGCCTGGATGGGCTGCTCCATCTTCATCGCCTCGAGGACGACGACGAGATCTCCCTTGACGACCTGCTGGCCCTCCGAGACCGCGACCTTGACGATCGTCGCCTGCATCGGCGCCTTGACCGCATCGCCCGCGGCGCCCGCGTTTGCCGTCGTCTGGTGCGAACGGCGCGAGGGCGGCACCGCGGCGGGGCGACCGGTCTGTGCCGGGGCCGCCGCGATGCGGTCGGGAAGACTCACTTCGAGACGCTTGCCGCCGACCTCGACCACGACCGTGTGTCGCTGCTCGGGCTGCGCGATGTCGCTGAGCTCGCCATCCCACGCGGGGATCTCGTTCACGTACTCGGTCTCGATCCAGCGCGTGTAGACGCCGAAGACGCCGTCTTCGGCCGTGAAGGCCGGCTGACGCACGACGTCGCGGTGGAACGGGATGACGGTGGGCAGGCCCGCGACCTCGAACTCGTCGAGGGCGCGGCGGGCGCGTGCGAGCGCCTCCGCGCGGTCTCGTCCTGTCACGATCAGCTTCGCCAGGAGCGAGTCGAACGCTCCCGAGACGACATCGCCCGCGGTGACGCCCGAGTCGAGACGGATGCCGGGGCCGCCGAAGGTCTTGAAGACCTTGACGGGGCCGGGCTGGGGCAGGAAGCCGCGTCCCGGGTCTTCGCCGTTGATGCGGAACTCGATCGAGTGGCCGATGGGCGCCGGGTCGTCGTAGCCGATCAGCTCGCCCTCGGCGATGCGGAACTGCTCGCGGACGAGGTCGATGCCGGTGACCTCTTCGGACACCGTGTGCTCCACCTGCAGGCGCGTGTTGACCTCGAGGAAGGAGATCGTTCCATCCGCCCCGATGAGGAACTCGCAGGTTCCGGCGCCGAGGTAGCCGACCTCGCGCAGGATGGCCTTGGAGGACTCGTAGAGGATGCGGTTCTGCTCCTCGGTCAGGAACGGCGCGGGGGCCTCCTCGACGAGCTTCTGATGGCGGCGCTGCAGCGAGCAGTCGCGCGTGGAGATCACGACGACGTTGCCGGCGGCATCCGCCAGGCACTGGGTTTCGACGTGGCGCGGCTTGTCGAGGTACTTCTCGACGAAGCACTCGCCGCGCCCGAACGCGGTGATCGCCTCACGGGTCGCGGATTCGAAGAGTTCCGCGACCTCGTCGAGCTCACGCGCGACCTTGAGACCGCGACCGCCGCCGCCGTAGGCGGCCTTGATCGCGATGGGCAGTCCGTACTGCTGGGCGAAGGCGACGACCTCGTCGGCGCCCGAGACGGGGCCTGGGGTTCCCGGCGCGAGCGGCGCTCCGACCTTCTCGGCGACGTGGCGGGCGGTGACCTTGTCTCCGAGCGCCTCGATGGCGTCGGGCGAGGGACCGATCCAGGTGGCGCCGGCGCCGATGACCGCGCGCGCGAAGTCGGCGTTCTCGGCGAGGAAGCCGTAGCCGGGGTGGACGGCGTCGGCGCCCGCGCGTCGGAGCACGGAGAGGATCTTCTCGATCGACAGGTACGTCTCGGCGCTCGTCGTGCCCTCGAGGGCGTACGCCTCGTCGGCGAGACGCACGTGCAGAGCATCCCTGTCCTGGTCGGAGTAGACCGCGACGGAGGCGATACCGGCGTCACGGGCGGCGCGGATGATGCGTACGGCGATCTCGCCGCGGTTCGCGATGAGGACCTTGGCGATGCGAGGCATGAGTGCCAGCCTAGCGAGAGGTTGCCGTGTCTTTTTGACCGAACTCCACAAGAACAAATAATTCTGTTCGGGATAACCTACAACCGTCCCGACGCGGGTTCAGCTGGTGGAGGGTGCCCACAGATCCGTCCACACCACATCGAGCTCGCGGCACAAGCTCCGCAGGGTGGACAGTGACATTCCGACCACCGTCGACGGGTCGCCCTCGACGCGCGTGATGAAGGGTCCGCCGAGGCTGTCGACGGTGAAAGCGCCCGCCACGAGCAGCGGCTCGCCCGTGGCGACGTAGGCGGCGATCTCCTCGTCCGTGACGTCCTCGGCGAAGCTCACGGACGCCGCGGCGACGGCGTGCGCCTCGACGGGAGCGGCGCCGGGGGAGAGGCGGATCACACTGTGCCCCGAATGCAGCACACCCGTGCGGCCGCGCATGTCGTGCCACCGGGCCGTCGCGGCTTCCGGCGTGTAGGGCTTGCCCAGGATCTCGCCGTCGAGCTCGAACATGGAGTCGCCGCCGATCACGATGCCGTCGAAGTCCTCGCCGTCCTCTTCGAGCGCCGCGACGACGGCCGCGGCTTTGCGTCGCGCGAGCAGCAGCACGTGCTCGGTGGGGGTGAGGGTGCGCCCCTCCGCGGCCTCGACGGCGGCGATCACCGCCTCCTCATCCACATCGGGAGCTGTCGTGCGCGGCTCGATCCCGGCCTGTCGAAGCAGCATGAGTCGGGCGGGCGATGTCGAAGCCAGGAGCACGCGCATTCCTCCACGCTAGACCGTCGCCCGCCCGCGACCGCCGAGGGCGCAGGGCGGTGCCGGGCGTGCGCGGTCCGGCGTGTGCGAAGCTCGAAGGATGGATGCCGGAACGCACCTCGAGCTCGAGATCACCGACGTCGCCCACGGCGGCGTCTTCGTCGCGCGGCACGGTGACGAGCGACGCGTCGTGTTCGTGCCGGACACGGTGCCGGGCGAGCGCGTGCGGGTGCGCCTGACCGATACCTCGAAGAAGTCGTTCTGGCGAGCGGAGGTCGTCGAGGTGCTCGATGCGTCGCCGCACCGGCAGCCGCATGTGTGGGCCCAGGCCGACCTCTCCGTGCCCGCCGAGAACCGTCCAGGCGGCGCAGACTTCGGCCACATCGTCCTGCGGGAGCAGCGGGCGCTCAAGCTCCGTGTGCTCGAGGACGCTCTGGCACGCATCGGGCGACTGTCGCTGCCGGCGACGATGGAGCCGGCGCACGCGAGTGCGACCGGCGAGGCCGAGAGCATGGACGGCACCGGCTGGCGCACGCGGGTGAGCCTGCACGTCGACGCGGAGGGGAAGATCGGTCCCTTCGGCGCCCGCAGTCACCGGGTCGTGCCCGTGCGTGAGATGCCGCTGGCGACCTCGGCCATCGCGGATCGCGCGGCGGGGCTGTCGGGTGCGCGACCGGGGCGCGTCGATCTCGTGCAGCCCGCCGACGGCCGCGTGCGGGTGATCGCACGGCCGGACGCGCGTGAGCGCGTCGCGCGCCCCGAGGTCGTCATCGAGCGGGTGGGCGAGCGTGCGTTCCGGGTGGATGCGGGCGGCTTCTGGCAGGTGCACCGCCTGGCGGCGAGCACCCTCACGATCCTCGTGGGCGATGCGCTCCACGACGTCGGTGTCGACCCGGAGGGGTGGCACCTGGATCTGTACGGCGGCGTCGGGCTGCTTGCGGCGGCGATCGGGGACGCCGCAGGGCCCTCCGCCCGCATCACCAGCGTGGAGTCCAATGCCCGCGCCACTGAGCACGCCGGGCACAATCTGGCGCAGTGGGTGGGCGCGCGGGCCGAGACGGCGCGTGTGGAGCGATGGGTGTCCGACCTCGCGAGCACCGCGGGCACCGAGCAGCGCGCGAGACTCGCGCGGGGCGTCGTCGTGCTCGACCCGCCTCGTTCGGGTGCGGGCAAGGACACCGCGCGGGCGATCGCCCGCCTCGAGCCCCATGCCATCATCTACGTCGCGTGCGACCCTGTGGCCCTTGCACGCGACCTCGCGGAGTTCCGGCTGCACGGGTATGAGGCGCAGACGGTACGCGCGGTCGACCTCTTCCCGAACTCCCATCACGTCGAGGCGGTCGCCGCTCTTCGGCGGACGGGCGCACGGCTAGCATGAGCGCATGACGCGCGTCGCCTTCATCGACGACCACGAGTCGGTGCGGCTCGGGGTGGAGGCCGCCTGCGCGCGCACCGGCACGACCGATGTCGTGTACTCCGGAGCATCCGTGACCTCCTACCTCGCCTGGCGTGCGGACGGAGGCGAGCGGGCGGATGTCGTGGTGCTTGATCTCACGCTCGGCGACGGCACCACGGTCACCGAGAACGTCACCCGGCTCACCGGCGACGGCTCTGCGGTGATCATCTACAGCGTCGCCGACCGGCCCGCATCCGTGCGCGAGGCGCTGCTCGCGGGAGCTGCCGGCGTCATCAGCAAGGCCTCGCCGATCTCGGACGTCGTCGGAGCGATCGCGACGGTGGCGAGAGGGGACGTGCTGAACACGGTCGAGTGGGCGAGCGCCATCGAAGGCGACCGCGCCTTCGCCGACGCTCAGCTCTCGACGCGCGAACGCGAGGTGCTGAAGCTCTACGCCGCGGGACTCCCGCTGAAGATCGTGGCCGATCGCCTCGGTATCGCCTTCTCCACCGCGAAGGAGAACATCACGCGCATCCGCGTGAAGTACGTCGAGGTGGGCAGACCCGCCCCCACCAAGGTCGACCTGCTGCGGCGCGCGCTGGAAGACGGGCTGCTCACGGAGCAGTCGGTGGGCGCCCATGACCGATAGCCGACCGTTACGGGTCCTTCGCGAAGAGCTCGAGAGCACCGGTATCCCCGGCATCGCCTCGTTCACGCGGGAGCGCGTCGAGCGTGTCATGGCGGTGTCGGTGGCGCTCGCCTTCGGTGCGCTCGGTGCGCAGGCGTTCTTCGCGGCGCTGGGTGCGCAAGACGTCCAGGAGGGATGGGGGCTCGCCCTCATGCTCGTGGTCTTCGTCCCCTTCGTGGTGATGGAGCTCACGTTCTTCACCGGCCGCTTCACGCTCTTCGGCGGGCGCTTCTTCGTCGTCGCGTACACCGCGGCCCTCGTCGTCTGGCCGTGGGCGACGGCCGGGTCCGAAACGGAGATCACGTATCAACCGTGGATCTACTTCCTGGTGACCGTCGCCACGGTGGCCAGCGTCATCGTCTTCCCCCGAGCCGTGCACGTCGCGATCACCGTGCTGCTGCCGTTCGCGTACGGACTCGTGCGCATGATCGAGCTGCGCTTCGTCGCCGATGCCTGGATCGCGGTGTCGTTGGACACTTCGTTCTCCCTCATCCTCGGTAGCGTCCTGATGATGCTGGCGTGGACGTTCCGCACCGCGTCCTCGACGATCGACGAGCGGCGCCTGCGGGCCGTGAGCTCGTATGCGCAAGCCGCTGCCGTGAACGCCACGGAGCGCGAACGGGTCGCGGTGGCGGCGCTCATGCACGACAGCGTGCTGGCGGCACTGCTGGCGGCGGAGCGCGCTCGAACGCCGCGTGAGAGCGACCTGGCGGTCTCGATGGCCCGCGAAGCCCTGACCCGGCTGGCCAACACCGATCGCGATGTCGGCGAAGGCAGCGACGCGCCCGTGTCGGCCGAGGCGATCGTGGCGGACATCCGGCAGACGATCGACGACGCGCAGTGTCCGGCGCAGCTGTCCGTCGATCTCGACCCCGACACTCCTGAGGTGCCCGGCCGCGTCGCGCGAGCGCTGGCGCTCGCGGCGGCCCAGGCGATCTCCAACGCGGTGGAGCACGCCGCGGGCGTGGGCCTCGAGGTCCGCGTGAGCGGAAGCGCGGAGCCCGGTCGCGTGGTCATCGTCGTCGCCGGCCGAGGCCCCGGCTTCGACATCGACGAGGTGCCGGCCGATCGGCTCGGCATCCGCGCGTCCATCCTCGCCCGCGTGAGCGCCTTCGGCGGGAGCGCAGAGGTGGTCTCCTCGAAGGAAGGCACCCAGGTGACGATGGCATGGCAGGCGGTGCGCCCGTGATCAGCATCCGCTTCGTCGTCATGATGCTCGGCGTCGCCTTCACCGGCTTCCTCGTCGCGCGCGCCTCGTGGATCACCGGTCCCGTCCGCGAGCCGCTGTTGCTATGGACCGCGCTCATCCTCTTCCTCGTCGTCGCGTGGCTCTGCATCTTCTGGGGGATGACCTCGGGGCTGCGCACGCGCAGCCAGGAGATCACCGTCGCGCGAGGCAGCGACCGGTTGCCCATGTGGCTGTGCGTGGCGGCATTGCTGGTCTCGATGGTGCTGCCGCCGCTGATCTCCGCGGCGATCCCGCCCGAGGGGCGCACCGAGCAGTACGCCACCTGGTACATCGGTGGTCTGGGTGCGCTGATGACCATCCTCGTCATCCGTCGGCGGCCGTGGGCGGCGTGGAGCGGTACTGCTGTGCTCGCCGGGTGGTCGATGGTGCTCCTGGGTCCGATCCCTGCGCTCGGTCTGGGTCTGGTCGGTTCGGTGGTCTGGGTCACCGGTGCCCATTTCTTCACGTTCGCCCTGGACCGCGCGGCGCGCGACACCGAGCGGCTCGGCGAACTGCAGCGCACCGCGTCGGCTGTGCAGGCGGCGCAGGGGTCCCAGCAGCGCGAGCGCCGCATCCAGGTACAGCGCGCACTCGCTGTCGCCGGTCCCGTGCTTGCGCGCACGATCGCGACGGGCGGGCGGCTCTCGGAGGACGAGCGCACCGATGCCCGCATCGCCGAGGGCCGTTTGCGCGACGAGCTGCGCGGACCGCGCCTGCTGGATGCCGACGTGCGCGAAGCGCTGGATGCGGCGCGCCGACGCGGCGCGATGGTCACCATGTTCGACGAGGGCGGTCTCGATGGCCTCGCCGAGGAGCAGCTGCACGTCATCCGCGCCGAACTCGCCCAGACGCTGCGCTCCGCGCGGTCCGAACGCCTCTACATCCGCACATCGCCCGACGAGCGGGTCGCCGTCACCGTCGTGGGGCGCGCGTCGTCGACGCTCGGCCTGTCCGACGAGGACAGCGTCGACCTCTGGCGTGAGATCGAGCACCCGGCGGGCTGAAACCCTCGATCCTGCAGCCGGCCGCGTATGCGCGGAGGCAAAAGGAAAGGAGACGAGGGGCGGCGAGTCGCTCGCCCCTCGTCTCCGGGCGAGTGGTTACCCGAAAACCACCCGCAAGATCGAACCCGGTTGGTGCACCCTGACGGTCAACGGGCCGATCGAACGCGAAGATGCGTTCCAGCTCTTCAAGTATGCGAACGGGGTGCGAGCAGTGTCTGTAGGTACTTTGGGGGACACCTTCGACGGCGCTTCTCAGCCGCTGTATCCACCCCATCCGGCCTCGCGCCGCAACGGCTGACGGAGCCCGCGCTGCGACAGCGACCACGCGGAGCGCCGGGCCGGCTCCGCGGCCACGGCGCCCTGTTCCTCCTGCCGGTAGGCAGCGGCGACGACCGCGATGGCCGCGGCCAGTTCCACGTCGTCGGGGTTTCCCCTGCGCACCTCGATCCGCAGCGCGTCGCCGGGTTCCTCGAGGGTCATAGCGGGATGTTTCCGTGCTTCTTCGGCGGCAGGCTGGCGCGCTTGCCGCGCAGGGAGCGCAACGCCTTGGCGATCGCGACGCGGGTCTGAGCGGGTTCGATGATCCCGTCGAGCTCGCCGCGCTCGGCCGCGAGGAAGGGCGATGCCACGTTGTAGGTGTACTCGTTCGCGAGGCGTGCGCGCACCGCGGCCACGTCCTCGCCTGCCTCCTCGGCGCGCTTGATCTCGCCGCGGTAGAGGATGTTGACGGCGCCCTGCCCGCCCATGACGGCGATCTCCGCGGTGGGCCAGGCGAGGTTGACGTCTGCGCCGAGCTGCTTGGAGCCCATCACGATGTAGGCACCGCCGTAGGCCTTGCGCAGGATCACCGTGACGAGGGGGACCGTCGCCTCGGCGTAGGCGTACAGCAGCTTCGCGCCGCGGCGGATGACGCCCGTCCACTCCTGGTCCGTCCCCGGCAGATAACCCGGCACGTCGACGAGCGTCACGATCGGGATGGAGAACGCGTCGCAGAACCGCACGAAGCGGCTCGCCTTCTCGCCCGCGTCGATGTTCAGCGTGCCCGCCATCTGCGAGGGCTGGTTGGCGATCACGCCGACCGTGCGGCCCTCCACGCGGCCGAAGCCGATCACGATGTTCGGGGCGAACAGCGGCTGGACCTCGAGGAACTCCCCATCGTCGACGACGTGTTCGATGACCTGGTGGATGTCGTAGGGCTGGTTGGGAGAGTCGGGGATGACCGTGTTCAGGAAGCGGTCCGCATCCGTCGTCTCGAACTCGAAAGCGCCCTCGTAGCCGGGGACCTCGGACATGTTGTTGTCGGGGAGGAAGCCGATGAGAGTACGGGCGTAGTCGATGGCGTCGTCCTCGTCCTCGGCGAGGTAGTGCGCGACGCCGGAGCGGGTGTTGTGCGTGAGCGCACCGCCGAGCTCCTCCATCCCGACGTCCTCGCCCGTGACGGTCTTGATGACGTCGGGGCCGGTCACGAACATCTGGCTGGTCTTGTCGACCATGATGACGAAGTCGGTGAGGGCGGGGGAGTAGACGGCGCCGCCGGCGGCGGGGCCCATGATGAGCGAGATCTGAGGGATCACGCCGGATGCCGCGGTGTTCAGGCGGAAGATCTCGCCGTACTTTCCGAGTGCCACCACCCCTTCCTGGATGCGGGCGCCGCCCGAGTCCAGGATGCCGATGCAGGGGCAGCCCGCGCGCAGTGCGAACTCCATGATCTTGATGATCTTGTCGCCCGCGACTTCACCCAGCGAGCCGCCGAAGGTGGAGAAGTCCTGCGCGTACACCGCCACAGTGCGGCCGTGAATGGTGCCGGTGCCGATCACGACCGAGTCGCCGTAAGGGCGCGAGCGTTCCATCCCGAAGGCCGTCGTGCGATGGCGCACGTACTCGTCCATCTCCACGAAGCTGCCGTGATCGACCAGCAGCTCGATGCGCTCGCGCGCCGTGAGCTTGTCCTTCGCGTGCTGCTTCGTCTGGGCGTTCTTCTCCGCGTCGACGACCGCTTCCTGATAGCGCTGGCGCAGGTCGGCGATCTTGCCTGCGGTGGTCGAGAGGTCGGGGCTGTCCGTCACGCGTTCCACCCTATCGGCGCGGCCTCCCCTGACGTTGGAGGGTGTCGACAGGTGTGTACCGCATCCGCTGTCGTCTGTCTCCGAGGTCGCCACTGCGAGGCACGAGTCTCGGCTGTCAACGGGGGAGCGCGATCCGGGGTCACGGGTAGGGTGTGGCGCATGCCGATCCCCGCCGATGGATATCCGCTCGCCGCCGCCATCAGCCCCCGGGTGCAGGTGGTGGAGACGACCGACTCGACGAACGCGGATGTGGTCGCCGCCGTCATGGCGGACGACGCCGGGTGGCCGCATCTGTCCGTGCTGGTGACGACCGACCAGCGCCGGGGTCGCGGGCGGCTGGACCGCACCTGGGTCACCCCCGCGGGCACGGCGCTGGCCGCCTCGGTCGTGGTGCGCGTGGGCGCGCTCCCCATCCACGCGAGGGGGTGGATCCCGCTCATCGCGGGCGTCGCGATGACGCGCGCGATCGCCGCACAGCTGCGTGGCATCCCGCAGGCGGTGGGGCTCAAGTGGCCCAACGATGTGCTGGTCGAAGGGCAGAAGATCTGCGGCATCCTGGCCGAGGCCGTGCCCGGGGAGTTCGACGCGGTGGTCGTCGGGGCGGGTGTGAACACCAGGATGCCGCGGGTCGATCTGCCGGTTGCGACGGCGGTGTCCTTCGCTGCTCTCGGGCAGGAGGCCGATGAGGACAAGCTGCTCGCGGATTATCTGAGCGTTCTCGACGAGTTGCTCGCGGCTCTCATCGCAGCCGACGGCGACGCCGTCGCGGCCGGTGTGCAGTCGGCCGTGGAGAGCGCGTGCACGACTCTGGGCGCGGACGTCGCGGTCTCGCTGCCCGACGGTACGACGCTCGAAGGCCGCGCCGAACGCATCGACGCCGAAGGGCGTCTGGTCGTCTCCGTCGGCGGTGCGGAGGTGCCGGTCGCGGCGGGAGACGTCACGCACGTGCGTTAAGCGGCGCGCTGCGTCGCGTGACGGCGGGCGTGGGAGCAACGCATGCGCGACGCCAGAGGGCACAATGGGAGCGTGACGCAGCCGACCGGATTCGGGGTCCGCCCGCCGACGCCCGCACCGGGCGTCGCGGCGCCGGAGCGTCGTATCGTGCGCACCCGACGACACGCTCGTCGGCTCTTCTGGTGCGCGCTCGTGCTCATCGGCGTGGCCGGCGCGGTCGGCTACTTCCTGGGCAATCTGCCGGCGCCGTTCGAGGACTGGATGCTGCTGCTGGCCGCGGGCGGTGTCGTCCTGGTGCTCGTGGTCATCCCCTATCTCGCCTGGCTCTCGCACACCTACACCGTCACGACGCGTCGCGTCATCGAGCGCTCTGGCGCGTTCGGCCGCCGCTCGCGCGAACTCAGCCACGTCCGTGGTTATCGCATCACCGTGCGCAGGGGTCCGCTGCAGCGCCTCTGGCGCACCGGCACCTTGATCCTCGACGACGGCGTGGAAGAGCCTCTCGTGATCCGCCGCATCCCGCAGGCGCAACTCGTGCACGAGGTGCTCGTCGACCAGGTCGAGGTCAACCAGATCCTCGCGCACCGCGACGCCCAGCCGCTGCCCGCACCCCCGACCGCGACCGCCTGAACCACCGCCGCCCACGCCCGGCCTGCGACGGGTGCTCGCGTGGGGAAGAATGGTCAGCGTCCGGAAGGGGAATCATGGCGGTGCGCGTGGGAGTCGTGGGCGGCGGACAGCTCGCCCGGATGATGATCGCTCCGGCAGCGGAGCTCGGGCTCGAGATCCGTGTGCTGGCCGAGTCCGAGGGGATGAGCGCGGCACTCGCTGCGACGGCGGTGGGCGACTACCGGGACCTCGAGACGGTGCGTGCGTTCGCGCGCGACGTGGATGTGCTGACCTTCGACCACGAGCACGTGCCGCAGGACGTGCTGCGCGCGCTCGTCGCCGACGGCGTCGCCGTGCATCCCGGTCCCGACGCGCTGCGGTTCGCGCAGGACAAGCTCGAGATGCGTGAGCGGCTGGCGGAGCTCGGCATGCCCCAGCCCGACTGGGCGCGCGTGGAGAACACCGACCAACTGCAGGAGTTCCTCGACGATCACGGTGGCCGGGCGGTCGTCAAGACGCCACGGGGCGGCTACGACGGCAAGGGCGTGCGCGTCGTTTCTGCCGCGACCGAGGCGCAGGACTGGTTTGCCGCACTCGCCGAAGATGCCCGTGGGGGAGCCCTCCTCGTCGAGGAGCTGGTCGACTTCCGGCGGGAGCTGGCCCAGCAGGTCGCGCGGCGTCCGTCGGGCGACATCGCCGCCTACCCGGTGGTCGAGACGGTCCAGCGCGACGGCGTCTGCGCCGAGGTGGTGGCCCCGGCGCCCGGTGCTGGGGCACGGCTGGCGGCCGAAGCCGAGCGGATCGGCGTCGCGATCGCGGACGGCTTGGGTGTCACCGGAATGCTGGCGGTGGAGCTCTTCGAGACCACCGATGAGCGACTCCTCGTCAACGAGCTCGCGATGCGGCCGCACAACAGCGGTCATTGGAGCCAGGACGGCGCGGTCACCAGCCAGTTCGAGCAGCACCTCCGCGCGGTGCTCGACCTGCCGCTCGGCGCCTCGAGCCCCCGCGCCGCGTGGTCGGTCATGATCAACATCCTGGGTGGCCCCGTCGAAGGCACTCTGGAGGACCGCTTCGAGGCGGCGATGGCGGCGCACCCGGCGGCCAAGGTGCACACCTACGGCAAGGCCCCGCGACCCGGTCGCAAAGTGGGGCACGTGAACGTCGCCGGCGACGACCTCGACGACGTGGTCTACGAGGCGAGAGCTGCCGCGGCGCACTTCGCGGATTGAGCGGACGGGGCCTCGCGCGCCGTTGCGGTGATCTTCCAGTGATGCCGCCTAGCCTTGACGGGTGACCCGGCCGCTGCATTCCTCCGAGGCGCCCCTGGTCGGCGTCGTGATGGGCTCCGATTCGGACTGGCGTGTGATGAACGAGGCCTCGGCCGCGCTCACCGAGTTCGGCATCCCGCACGAAGTCGAGGTCGTCTCGGCTCACCGCACCCCCGCGAAGCTGCACCGCTACGGCGTCGACGCGCGCTCGCGCGGGCTGCGGGTGATCATCGCGGGTGCGGGTGGAGCGGCGCACCTGCCGGGAATGCTCGCATCCGTCACCCCGCTCCCGGTGATCGGAGTCCCGGTCCCGCTCGCGACGCTGGACGGACTGGACTCATTGCTGAGCATCGTGCAGATGCCGGCGGGGATCCCCGTCGCCACGGTCTCGATCGGCGGGGCACGAAACGCCGGCCTGCTTGCGGCGCGGATCCTCGGGGCATCCGATGAGGGCATCGCCGATCGGCTGGAAGCGTACGCGCGGGAGCTCGAGCAGATCGTCGAGCAGAAGAACCAGCGGCTGAAGGACTCTCTGTGAGCGCGGTGAGCCCGCCCCGCCCCGACCGGCGCCAGGCGGCCGCCGCCCCCGTGGTGAACCCCTACCCGCTGCGGTACCCCGACAGCTCTTCGCGCGCCGTCATGACGCGTCGTGCCTGGTGGCTCATCGCGCTGAACTTCCTGGTACCTGGCTCCGCCCAGGCGCTGGCGGGCAACCGCCGACTCGGACGGTTCGGCCTCGGTGCGACACTGCTGCTCTGGGCGCTCGGCCTGATCTGCGGCGTGATCGCGCTGGTCGATGTCGGTACGTTCGTCGATCTGGCCACGGGCGCCTGGGTTCCGGGGTGGCTCGCTCTGCTGCGACCGGTGCCCATGCTCATCGTGCAGGGGATCCTGTTCCTCTATGCGGGGCTGTGGATCATCCTGACCATCGACACGCTGCGTCTCGTCCGACTCGTCAAGGTGCAGCCGTGGGCGCGGCTGGCGACCTCGATCGTCGCCATCGGAGCGCTCGTGCTCGCAAGCTCGGGAGCAGTCTGGGCGTCGAACTCGGTGGGTGCCGCACGCGACGCGCTCGGCGCGGTCTTCACTCAGACCGGGCCCGCCGTGGAACCCGTCGACGGGTACTACAACATCCTCCTGCTCGGTGCCGACAGCGGCGAAGGCCGCGACTCCATGCGTTTCGACAGCATCTCGGTCGTCTCGATCAATGCCGAGACCGGCGCGACCACGATCTTCGGGATCCCGCGCGACATGCCGAACTTCCCGTTCGCTCCGGGGCCGATGCAGGACAAGTATCCGAACGGCCACGAGTCGCACCCCAGCGCGACGTGCGGATGGGGCAGCGGCATCAACCAGCTGCGCACCGAGGTCGAGGTCTGCCAGGACGGCAATTCGATCTATCCGGATGCGGTCGCCAACGGCTCGGAGCCGGGGGTCGAGGCGACGAAGGACGCCGCCGAGGGGATCCTCGGCATTCAGATCCCGTTCTACGCGTTCATCGACATGGATGGTTTCGCCGCCCTGATCGATGCCCTGGGCGGTGTCGACATCAACGTCACCGAGCGCCTTCCGAAGGGCGGCGGCCCCGCCTACGAGGGTCAGAGTGCCGAGGAGTGGGCGACCGGCTGGATCGAGCTCGGCCAGCAGCACATGGACGGCGACACCGCCCAGTGGTACGCGCGCTCGCGCTATACGACCAACGACTGGGATCGCATGCTGCGTCAGCGTCAGCTGCAGGAGGCGATTCTCGCGCAGTTCACTCCGGGTAACGTCCTCAGCCGGTTCCAGGATGTCGCCGCGGCGGGCACGCATCTCGTGAAGACCGACATCCCGCAGACCATGCTCGGCTATTTCGTCGAACTCGCCATCAAGGCGAAGGAGCAGCAGGTCACGTCGATCGAGTTGACGCCGCAGGGCGGCATCGACGATCGTCACCCCGATTACGACAAGGTGCATCAGATCGTGCAGCAGGCGCTGTACCCGCCCACGCCCTCCCCGACCACCGGGGGCTGACAGCGTACCGGTGCGGCGTCCTTCCAGAAGCAGGCACGAACGGATGGGTAGTCTCGAAGGATGACCGTCACCCTCCGTCTCGTGCTCGACCAGCTGGTCGATGTGGTGGACCCGGATGCGGCCGAAGCCGCGCGCGAGATCGCTGCTGCTCTCGTGAAGACCGCGCCGCGTGGATGCGCGGTGGGCGCGATCGTGCCCGCCGGCGCAGAGACCGCCGCAGCCGAGATCCCGGGGCTCGCGGACGTCTGGCGCGCGCCTCTGGCGCGCCCCGCCTTGAGCGTGTCATGGCAGCTCGGGATCACGCCGGGGATCGGCGGAGGGCTCATCCATGCGCCGGGTCCGCTCGCGCCGTTGGTGCGCCACGATCGCGTCAACGACAACGACCAGACCGTCGTGACGCTGTGGGAACTGTGCGCCTGGGAGGTTCCGGGCGATCTTCCGCGCGCCATCGTGGCCTCGCAGCGTGCGCTGCTGCGCCGTGCAGAGAAGTTCGCCGACGCCGTCGTCGTTCCCACCCATGCACTCGCGGCCAAGCTCGCCGAGATCGCGCCGCGGCTGGCGGGGCGTGTGCGGGTCATTCCGGGGGCGGCGCCCCGCGAGTTCGCCGTGCCCTCGGATGCGGTCGGTCGACGCCGCGAACTCGGCGTCGGGGAGGAGGTCATCGTCGTCGCCGGATGCCGGTGCGATGACGCCGCCTTCGCCACCGCGTTCTCGGCGATCGGCTCGCACGGCTGCGATCGCGGTGTCGTGGTGATGGACGCGCTTCCCGGGTCGGAGCAGCGGGTCCTCGACCTCGCCGCTGCAGCGGGGCTGTCCGCCGAGCGCGTCCGTGTGCACACGCACCTCGACGCGCCCGACCGCGCATCAGTGCTCGACGCGGCGACGGCGATGATCGCGCCCTCGGCGCTCAGCGCCTTCCCGTGGCGAGCGGTCGAGGCGCTGACGCTCGGCGTGCCTCTCGTGGCGATGGCCTCGGACGTTCACGAGGAGGTGCTCCTCGATGGTGCGCTGATCGCCCCGGTCGAGTCCTTCTCCGACGCGCTCGGGCAGGTGCTCGCTTCAGACGAGAGCCGCAGGCGGTATGCGGTCCGCGCCGCGGACCGCGGCCGCGCCTTCTCCTGGCGTGACCACGCGGAGCGGGTCTGGGCGCTTCACTCGGAGCTGTAGTGGCGCTGGATAGGCTGAGGACGTGAATCCGCGCGTCGCTGTCATCGTCCGCACGAAGGACCGTCCGGAGTTCCTCGCCCGTGCGCTCGCCGATATCGCCTCGCAGACGTATGCCGACGCGGAGATCGTGGTCGTGAACGACCAGGGCGCTGCTCGCCCTGTCTCCGACACCGTGGCTGCCTCGACGGTGGCCGAGCGCGTCCGCGTGGTGGAAACCCTGGCCCCCGGAGGGAGATGCGCCGCGGCGAATCTCGGTCTTCGGAGCACGGACGCGGAGTTCGTCGTCCTCCACGACGACGACGACCGTTGGGCGCCGACGTTCCTGGCGCAGACGGTGGCGCACCTCGACGCGCATCCAGTGGATGCGGGGGTGATGACGGCGACGGAGATCGTCTACGAGCGCCGCGACGGCGCACGCTGGGTCGAGTACGGGCGCGAGCCGTTCTGGCGGGGGATGACCTCCGTGACCTTCTCGAGCCTGCTCGAGGTCAACCGTGCGGTGCCGATCTCCTTCCTCTACCGCCGCGCGCTGCACGACGAGGTGGGCTACTACGACGAGAGCCTCGAAACGGTGGAGGACTGGGAGTTCTATCTGAGGGTGACGGCGGTGCGTCCGCTCGGATTCCTGGCCGGAGAGCCGCTCGCGTTCTGGACGCAGCGGCCGGGCACCGTCGGCGCCGAGGCCAACAGCATGTTCGAACTGTCGGGTGCGCATGCGCGCGATGATGCGGCGGTGCGGGATGCGGCGCTGCGGGATTGGGTGGCGCGCAACGGGGCAGGGCTGCCGCTGTACCTCGCAGCGATGGAGCGGCGTCTTCGTGAGGAGTTCGCGCGTGAGCTGGAAGACCGGCTCGCCCGTCAGCGCGAGGAGATCGTCACGGCGATCTACGATCGGCACCCGGTGTGGCGGCGGCTGCGGCACCTGCGTCGCGGGCGCAAGGGACGTTGAAAGTGCTGAAGCCCCGTCTGCGTCGCCTTGTTCGGGCGCTCCGAGATGTGCCGGTGCTCGGACCCGCCGTCCGGGCTGGCGACCGGTTGTGGTGGTGGCGCGTCATTCGGCGTTCGAATCTCGTCGACGCAGGCTTCTACGCTGCGCAGCTCGGCGTCAGCGCGCTCCCGCGGGATGCGGCGATCGCGCACTATATCGTCATGGGCTTTCGCCGGGGGCTGAGCCTCAATCCGCTGTTCGACGAGATCCACGCAGGTGGGACGCTGCCGGAGGTCTTCCGTGTGCCCGCCCTTTACGCGTACCTGCTGAGCGACCGCCCGACCGTCCAGGTGCACCCGCTGTGGGATGCCGTGGCCTACGCACGAGCGAACCCGGGCGACCAGCAGGGGGCGCTGGAGGACGTCTGGCAGGCCCATGACACCCGCATCCTGCTGTCTGCGCCGGGAGCACGTCGCGAACTCACCGTCGCGCAACTGCGGCGCGAGGCGATCGGCGCTGCACGCGGGTGGCGCCGGGGTCGCTTTCCCCGCACGGCCGAGCTGGGATCGGAGAGCGAGATCGATCTCGTCCGTGTCGTGCAGGGCCGCGATCGAGGCTACGCGCGAAAGCTGGCTCAGGTCGCGGGTCTGGTCGCTGATGAGCGCCTCGCTGCGACGATCGCTCTGGTCGATGTCGATGCATCCCAGTGGGTGACGTCCGCTCTGATGGCAGGGGTGCAGCCGCGTGTCCGTTTTCGCTCGTATCCCGCGAAGACGATCTGGTCACGAGTCGTCGCCGATGCGACCGAGGGGGGGAGTGCTCCGCTTGTCGCCGTCCTTGATGCCCGCGGCTCGGTGACGGACGAGGAACTCGCGAAGCTGGTCGGGCGCGCCGAGACCGGCGTGTGCGTCGTCCCCGTGCACCGGGAGAGCGACGGTACCTCGTGTGGAGTGGGCATCGGGCGTGTGGACCTCGCTGGCGGCGACTGCGTCGTGCTCGGCGGTCACCCCCACGAGGACGTGTTGCGCCTTGGCGATCAGGTCGAGGTTCCGCGGCCATTGGGTCGCTCGTTCGTCATGCCTCGCGCGGCGACGCGGGCCGCTTTCGCCCGCCGATCGGTCGACGACCTTTCGGGCATCGCGTGGCAGAACATGCCCCGGTGCATCGCCCTTCCCGCCGTCGCTCCTGTGCTCGATGAACCCGAGTACGCGTTCCGACGCGGTCGGGGTAACGGGCGCCCGGTGCCCGTGCGCGTGTCCAGCGATGATCACCAACGGGTCGAGCACATCCTCGCCGAGGCCGGCTTCTCGGTACGTGGATGGCGCCTTGATCGGAGCACCGCCGTCCCCGTCCTCGAGGTACGCCGTCGTGACGTGTCGCAGCAGAGGTGGGCCATCAAGATCTGTTCGCCCGCGGGCAAGCGCGGCGAGGTGTGGGGAGACACACATTTCGCTCACGGTCTCGCCGCCGCACTTCGTCGTGCCGGACACATCGTCGTCATCGACGCTTTCGGCGCGGCTCGAAGGTCCACGGCCTACCTCGATGACGTCAACGTCGTCGTGCGTGGCCCGTACCGCATTCAGCCGCCGGCGACGGGAGTCAACCTGGAGTGGATCATCAGCCACCCTGATGAGATCACCCGGGCGGAGCTGGAGCAGTTCGACCGTGTCTTCGCCGCCTCCGAGCCGTGGGCCGAACGAGCAGGCGAGCGGTGGGGCATCGCGGTGGAGCCGCTGCTCGAGTGCACGGACACCGACAAGTTCACGCCCCGAGGGCTCGCGCGCGGTGACGACATCGTCTTCGTTGGCACGGCGCGGGGCATTCCGCGGCCCAGTGTCGTGGCGCCCGTGCGCGCCGGCATCGACGTGAAGGTCTACGGCCCCGACTGGCGTCCCTTCGTTCCCGCATCAGTGATCACTGCCGAGTCCATCGACAACGAGGATCTGCCCGCCCGGTACGAGACAGCCTCGATCGTGCTGAACGACCAGTGGCCCGCTATGCGTCGCGAGGGGTTCATCGCGATGCGACCGTTCGATGTCGTCGCCGTCGGCGGGCGCGTGATCTCCGAGCAGGTCTATGGCATCGAAGAGCTCTTCCAGGGGGCAGTCGTGACGTATCGCGACCCCGAGCATCTCGTCGAACTCCTCCGCGCCGATGCGGACACGCTCTTCCCGAACGCCGACCGGCTGAAGGAGATCAGCGAGTCCGTGAGGCGCGAGCACTCGTTCGACGCCCGCGCCGCCGTGCTGGCCGAGGCGGCGAAGGCGTCGCGCTCCGGCGTCGATAGAATCGATCGGTGAGGCCACGTAACCTGCTCCGACGGATCGTGTGGACGGCGAACGCCATCCGCCACCGGGACCCGCTGTCCCCGCGGTTGTTTCTCCGGCTGTTCGGCTCCTGGCGCCGACGCCCCTGGGACTCAGCGAAGGCGCCGCGCCGCGTCGTCATCCTGCGCAGCGACGAGATCGGGGACACGGCCACCACGCTGGCGCTGCTGGCGGCGATGCGTCTGCAGTGGCCGAAGGCCGTGATCCACCTCGTGGTCAAGCCTGGGCCGGCGGCGATGTTCCACGCGGCATCGACAGTGGACCGGGTCATCGAGTGGACACCGATCACCGAAGGATCGGCGCCCAAGCGGCAGATCCTCACCGCGAGACAGGCGCTGCGACGCTTCCGGCTGCGCGGCTACGACCTTGCGGTCCTTCCGCGGTGGGACTTCGACGACACACCCGTGCGCTACCTCGCCGCAGCCTCCCGCGCCCGTTCGATCGTCGGCTTCGCGCCCGTGCCCGAAAGGGAGCCGGTGTGGTTCGGCGACCAGTCCCAGTTGCTGACCGATGAGATCGAACGGGGAGACACCCCGTTGCTGACCGTCGGGCAGCTGCGCAGGGTCGCCCAGCGCCTCGGACTTGACTGGCCGACGGCTCAGAACCCGTCGATCGGGCACGAGCTCTTCGACGATCGCGACGCCAAACGCGTCGCCGAGATGGCGCCGTTGCCGTCCGCGCCGGGACTCATCGTTGCCGTGGGGATCGGCGCACGCGACGCCAAGCGTCAGTGGCCCGTGGAGGATGTGAGCGAAGCGATGGGCGCACTCGCCGAGGCGGGTCCCGTCACGGTGCAGATCCTCGGTGGTGCGGTCGATGCGCAGCGTGCGGAACGTCTCGCGCAACTCTTGCGCCAGCGTGGCATCGCCGCCTTCGACCTCGCGGGCGGATTGACGCTCAGCGAGAGCGCTGCGGCGATCGCCCGATCGGATCTGTTCCTGGGTAACGATTCGGGCCTCCAGCACATCGCCAGCGCGATCGACCTTCCGATCGTGGTCGTGACCTGTCATCCCGCGAGCGGTTCGCCGTGGAGCGACAATGCGCCCGAGCGATTCGGGCCCTGGTCTGCCCGGAACGTCGTGCTCCAGCCGGCTACGCCGTCGCCGGACTGCACCGAGGAGTGCGTCGCGGGCAAGCCGCACTGCATCCGACAGGTGCGGGCCGCCGACGCCGTCGCGGCGATCACGGGATTGCTCCAGGGTGCCGCGAGCTGAGTCGGATAGTCTCGTTCGGTCCTCCTCGAATCAAGCTCTGGAACCATCCATGCTCTCTTCGTCATCGATCACCCCGCGTCATCTCCTCGAGTTCGAGGACACGCACGTCATCGTGATCGGCGACGCCATGCTGGATCGGTACGTGGAAGGCGTCGTCAACCGCATCTCGCCGGAGGCGCCGATTCCCATCCTCCAGGTGCATCAGGACCGCAGCGTCGCAGGCGGCGCGGCCAACGCTGCCATGAACATCGCGGCGCTGGGTGCGCGTACGACCTTGATCGCGTCCTGGGCGCTGGATGCGTCCGGTCGTGAGTTGGAGCGCATCTTGGAGCACGCGGGGGTGTCGACCGTGCGGGTGCAGCGGGGCGACGCGCCCACCATCGAGAAGCTCCGTGTCGTGGCGGGTCAGCAGCAGATCGTCCGCCTCGATCGCGAGGACACGGCCGCGCTCGAGGCCGTCGGCGCCGACGAGGTGGTCGGAGCGCTGCAGGACGCACTGGAAGGGAACTCTCGAGCCACAGCGGTCGTGATCTCCGACTACGCGAAGGGACTTCTCGACGCGGCCCTGGTGGCCAGGATCGTCGCGGTGGCGCAGACGTACAGCGTTCCGGTGATCGCGGACCCCAAGTCGGACGACATACGGAAGTACCGGGGTGCGACCGTGGTGAAGCCCAATTTCGCCGAGGCTTCGCAGATGGCGGGCCTCACGGCATCCGCCCCGGATGAGGCGAGCCTCGACACGATCGCGCAACGACTGCTGGTGGAGGGCATTGGCGCTCTCGCCGTGTCGTTGTCGGCGATCGGCGTCGAAGTCATCGAGAAGCACTCCCGCACCCGCATTCCCACCCGCGCTCGACTCGTCTCCGACGTGTCCGGTGCCGGGGACTCGATGATCTCGGGCATCGCCGTCGGCCTCGCGAGCGGGATGACGATCCTCCAGGCCGTGCAGGTGGGCAATATGGCGGCGGGAATCGCCTGCGGGCGTCCCGGAACCGCCGTCGTCACCGCCGCCGATCTCCTCAACGAGCTGCTCGTGGAGTCCGCTCCCGAGGACCGCCCCGGAACGATCGAGGACTGGGCCGAGCTGGCGCAGCTGGTTGCGGTCGAGAAAGCGGCGGGCAAACGGGTCGTCTTCGCCAACGGTGTGTTCGATCTGCTGCACGCCGGCCACGTCAGCCTCCTGAAAGAGGCGCGCTCGCTCGGCGACGTGCTCGTGGTGGGGGTGAACTCGGATGCGTCCACGGCGAGGTTGAAGGGGCCGTCCCGACCGCTGCAGCCCCAGGCCGACCGGATGGCGGTGCTCGATGCCGTCCGATACGTCGACTTCGTCACGGTGTTCGAACAGGACACGCCCCGCGACCTCATCCGCGCCATCCGCCCCGATGTGATCGTCAAGGGCTCGGATTACCGACCCGATGAGGTGGTGGGGGGCGACGACGCCAAAGCCTGGGGTGGGACGGTGCACATCGTCTCGCTGCTCGACGGCGTCTCCACGACAAGGCTGTCGCAGGGGCAGCAGGTGCGCCGCGACTGACGCGGCGAGAACGGGAAGGTGAACGGCATGGGTGTCGTCGCAGACAATCTCCTCGAGAACGCGGCGCGTATGACGGCGCTTGCGAATGACGAGAACTTCGGGCTCGCGTTCGAGCGCGCCTCCGAGCTGATGGTCACGAGTCTCAAGAGCGGGGGCACTCTCTTCGCGTGCGGCAACGGCGGTTCCATGACCAACGCGCAGCACTTCGCGGAGGAGTTGACGGGGCGATTCCGTGCCAGCCGTCCGCCGCTGCGTGCGATCGCGATCTCCGACCCCTCGCACCTGACGTGCGTGGCGAACGATTACGGCTACGAGTACGTGTTCTCGAAGTTCATCGAGGCTCTCGCACGTCCCGGAGACGTGCTGCTCGCGCTGAGCACGAGCGGGAAGTCTGCCAACGTCTTGCGTGCAGCCCAGGCGATGAAGGCCGCCGGCGGGACCGTCGTGGCTTCCTCGGGTCCCGCCCAGACCGCGATCTCGGAGGTGGCCGACGTGTCATTCGCCCTGGGGGAGAGCCGCTGGGCGGACCGCATCCAGGAGTCAGAGCTCGTGGTCATCCACTCGCTCATGCAGGCGATCGAAGACGGCTTCGGCTACTCGACCAATTAAGACCTACGCGCCGCGTCGACGGCGGCGGCGAACTCCGTCAGACCGATGAACGTCAGGTCTGCACACGGGTCCTGCGCGCCGTCGATGCGCACGGCGACGCAGCCCCCGGTGATGGCACCCAATCGCCGCGCCATTTCGATGTCGGAGTCGGTGTCGCCGACCATGATGCTCAGTGAACCGTCGATGTCGGGGTGCGCGTCCAGATAAGCCGTCGCCATTCCCGGCAGGGGTTTGCGGCACGCGCATTCCTCGGACGCCAGATGCGGGCAGAAGTGCACGGCGTCGATGCGCCCGCCCGCCTGCGCCACGGCGCTGACCATCTGGCGGTGGATGTCCTCTAGCGCATCCACGCTCATGAGTCGCTTGCCGACCCCCTGCTGGTTCGTCACGACGACGATGCGCGGCGCCCACGCCGCGAGCGACCGAAGCGCGTCGAGAACGCCGGGGAGGAAGTGAAAACCGTCCCATGTACGGACGTAGCCGTCGCGGATCCTCTCGTTGATGACGCCATCGCGGTCCAAGAAGAGGCACCACGTTCTGCCAGAGCGGTCGCCCAGCAGGGAGGCGATCTCGGAGCCGGGATGGTTCGTCCCCCCCGCACGCCGTCCCGCATCCGCATTCAAGAGTTCGCCAATTCCCGGAACTCCTCGTAGTCGCGGATGTAGTCGCCATCGTCGTACGGATGGGATGCGAAGACGATCAGCACAGCATCGGGGCTGTAGTCGTACTGGGTGCCCCATGTCATCTTCGGCATGTACAGGCCGAGTGACGGATCGTCGAGCACGTAGGCGCTTCGGTCCTTGCCGTCATCCACGATGCACGAGACGCTACCGGTCAGGCAGACGAGGAACTGTTCACACTGCCGGTGCGCATGTTCACCGCGCACCTCCTTCGACGGAACTCCGTAAACGAAGAACACCCGCTGCGCCTCGAACGGAAGATCGCCGGGAAGATCGATCGGGAGAAGCGCTCCGCGGATGTCGCTCACCGTCCGCAAACGCGTCAACCCCGCAGTCGTTCCCGCGACGGGGGCCGTCTCGGGAACATGACCTCCTGCTGTCTCGGTGTATCCGACGATACGAGCGGGATTCCCGACGACGATCGCGTAGGGCGGCACATCCTTCGTCACGACGGCGCCCGCTCCCACCATGGCCCTCCGTCCGACGCGGATGCCAGGAAGGATCACCGCTCCTCCGCCAAGTGATGCGCCGTCTTCGATCACTGTCGTGGCGAAGGAATCGGGGTACTGCTTGCTGCGGGGGAATCGGTCGTTGGTGAAGGTGACATTGGGGCCGACGAAGACGTCATCGCCCAAACGGATTCCGTCCCAGATCTGGACGCCCGACTTGAGCGTCACTCGGTCGCCGATTCGGACATCGTTCTCGACGAAGACGTGATCATTGACGTTGACGTCGTCACCGATCACGGCACCGGGGAGCACGTGTGAGAACGCCCAGATCCTGGTGCCGTTGCCCACCGTCGTGCTCTCGCAGATTCCGTTCTCGTGTACGAAGTAGCCTGCCGTGTCAGTCATGTCGACCTTTCTCACGCTCTGCAAAAACAATCCGACCCGCCACGAAACCCAAAGGTGCGGTGACCACGACGCTCAGGGCGTTCGCGAACGCAGGCCACGCCAGGGCCTCGATACCCGCGATGACAACGAGCCCGACCAGGAAGATGACGACGTAACAGAGCGCGTATGCGATCGCTGCGCGCGGGGAGCCGTCGCGCGTGAACACCCACCTCGCGGCAAACACGGTGGAGTACACCAATCCCAGGCCGAAAGAGATCGTATAGGCCAGCCACCCGGGCATGACATAGCTGAGCCCGACCAATACGGCCGTGGTCACGAGCGTGTTCGTCGCACCGATCACGAGGAACCGCCACGCCGCTTGGCGCGTGGTGCGGCGTCCATTCGGAACGGCTGTCACCACTCCTCGCGCTTCATCACGATGGCCGTGGGGCGTTGTTTGGTGTTGTCGAAGATTCGCCAAACGTATGCGCCGACGATCCCAATCGAGGTGATCGTGAGGAACGTCGAGAACAAGATCGTCAGCATAAGGGGCACGTATCCGGGTTCATTGATCTGTCCGGCGAGGTAGTAGCCGAGGATCACCATCGCGACGATCACGACGAGGAAACCCCCGAGCACGCCGCCGACCAAGAGCACGTCCAAAGGAATGTTCGTGAAAGCGAACACGCTGTCGAGGAGGTACTTGAGACGCTTGCGCAGAGTCCAACGGCTCTTTCCCTCTTGGCGCGGTTGGCGTTCGTAGGGGATCTCGGCTCGGCGAAAACCCACCCAATACAGTTGAGCAACGAGACTCGAGTTCGCCTCGGTCATCTGGACCAGCTGTTGCGCAACAGCCCGGGTGCATCCGAAGACGTCGACGCCCCCGGGCGGCATGTCACGAGCGATGAATCGACGGTACATACCCCAGAACGTCCGCGCACCGATGCTCGACAACGCGGGGTCGTTGCGAGCTGTCCGGCGGCCCACGACGACGTCGAGCGCGCCCGTCGACAAGGTGCGGGAGAACTCGATCATCAGCTCTGCGGGCTCTTGCAGGTCGGCGGCCATGACGCCGATCGCTTCCCCCCGTGCCGCGGCGAGGCCAGTGCGGATCGCCGCGAAGGAGCCGAAGTTACGCGAGTGCTGAAGCAGCTGAGAGTGGAATCCCGCATCGGGTAGGGCGGCGACAAGCGCTTCGTAGGAGCCATCGGGTGAACCGTCCACGACGAACACCACCTCGGTGTCCGCGGGGAGATCGCGCATGAGCTCGTTGAGACGGGCGACGAGGGAAGGGATGTTCTCCTCGTTGCCGTACACCGGGATGACGATCGAGAAGGCCGTCACGCGACGCTCCTCAGCGTCGCGCACACGCGCTCCACCTCGGCCTCGGACAGTTCCGGAAAGAGTGGCAGGCTGAACACCTCATTGCACGCTGCCTCGGTGTGCGGGAGTGGCGCCGAAGGGGCGTACCGAGCGAACGCCGCTTGCGTCCAATCGGGGAGGGGGAAGTGCACATCGGTGGCTATGCCCGCTTCGCGCAGTCGCGCACGAACGGCGTCCCGCTTGCGGCTGCGACAGATGGCGAGGTGGGCGCCGTGGCCGCCGAGGGCAGGCAAGACGGCGAGCGCCTCCGGGGCGACGCCGGACGCCGCGGTTCCATACCGCGCGATGATGTCTCGCCGACGCTGATTGAAGCCGTCGACCAGGGGGAGGCGAACCCTCAGGAAGGCAGCTTGCATCTCGTCGAGGCGCGAATTGGTTCCCCCGGACAGTGCCGCGTCGTACTTGGTGCTCCACCCGTACTGACGTAGCTGCCGCACGCGGTCGGCCACGTGCTGAGAGCGTGTGACGACCGCACCACCGTCCCCGACCGCACCGAGGTTCTTCGTCGGGTAGAAGCTGATTGTCGCCGCGTGACCGAATGTTCCGGCTCGGCCCGAGGGTGAGTCTGCCCCGATCGCCTGCGCACAGTCCTCGACAAGGGCGATTCCTCTGGTGTCGCACAGCGCGCGCAACGCAGAAACCTCGCCGACGTGTCCATAGAGATGAGTGACGACGACGACGCCGACCTCGTCGTCGATCAGGTCGCGTACCGTGTCCGCTGTCAGACACAACGTCGTGGGGTCCACGTCCGCATACCGGGGGGTCAGGCCGGCGCGCACGACGGCGGTCGAGGTGTATCCACCAGCGTTTCCAGCGGTGATCACCACGGAGCGGTCAGCGGGGCGAACCGCTTTGATCGCAAGTTCGAGCGCGTCCGTGCCATTGGCGACACCGACCGCGTGGTCCACACCGACGTACGCCGCGAGTTCGGACTCGAACGCCCGATGCTGGGTGCCGTGGACTGCGTACCCTGAATCGATGACCTCCGCCGCAGTGCGCAACAGGCTCTCGCGATCACGCTGCAACCCGCGCGACAGATCATTGAACGGGATCGCAGGATGTTCACTCATGAGATTCCTTCTGACGGAGGACCCACTGGCGTTCGCGGCCACGGCCCCGCACCGCGCGGACGAGACGGGGCGCGCCGTCCTCCATCGGTGTTGTCGCTGCGCGACGGCATCGATTCGTTGTCTTCCCCACCAGTGTACTGTCGCGGTCTGCGAGACACCGTCCGCCTGCGCTGGGAAACTGGGGGAACTCGGCGCTTCGCCCTACCGATGTCTCGGAGAGGTCTCGCGTGCTGATCGTCAGTCCCCTTCGCGCGGAGTCGGAGAGGGGACGATGTCGCCGACGATCACGGAATCGACACACATCGCATTGCCCTGGGTGCTGATCTGCAGGTCGCCGTCGATGGGACCCGGAATGTACACGGCGACCGTCCCGGACTGCTCCGGGCGCTCGATCGTCGTCCAACCATCGTCGAACAGGAAGGCAACCGTGCTGCCGGTGGCGCGGGAGAAGTCCAGAATGACGAACGAACGCCCGTCGCTCTGAGCTCGAGGCACGGCGATGTTGGTGCTTCCATCGCTGCACTCGCTTTCCGAGAGCGCGACGTGAGGGTTCGCGATAGTCGCGGGGCCCGCGGAACCATCGGGCCCGACAACCCAGGCTCCCTCGAGCGATGTCGTCGTGCGGACATCTTTCCAGCCCAGGCTCGGCAGGGCGGCCGCCACCATGTCGTAGGGGTGGAGCGGGGGGAGGCCGAAGGACTGGGGCAACGGCGAGTCGATGAGCGGAGGTGGCGGCTGTGGCAGGCTCTCGCGGAGCGCCTCGGCCCACGCGCGTGCTTCGCGGCCCTCGTTTCGTTCGATCGCGTGCGCGAGGCTCTGCGACCACGACGCCGTCGACAGGGCGAACACCAGGATGCCGACAGCTGCGACGCCGATGCTCGCGAGGCGGTTACGTCGGGCCGTTGCGGTCTCGACGCTCGGCATCCCCGCACGCAGAGTCACCACGACCACCACGCCGACCGCCAGCCACAGCAGAGCGGTGCTCTCCAACAGGTAACGCAGGTTCCGTCCGCCTGTGATGCCGAGCACGTCCGCGCGGCGAGAGACGGCAACCACGTTCGCGAGGGTGCCGATGAGAGCGAACGCCCAGACTCCCATGTTTGATCGCACACGAACGATGGTCCAAATGATGAACGCGATGAACACCGCCGCCGCCACCACGATCCGCGGATCCAGGAGAGAAGAGACGACCTTCTCCATGTCCAGTCCGAAGACCGACGGGATCAACCCGCCCGCGACGCTGTCGACGATGAACGCGAGCGACACGGAGAGGGACGGTGATGTTCCGGACTCCTCGATGTAACCGCCGGTCATGAAGACGACGACCTCGACGAGAGAAATCACCAGCAGACCCGCCCAGAGGGGCCACGTGCGCAAGACCTCTCGGGCACGTTCCGCCAGCGGTCGCCCGCGCCAGATGACGAGTGCGCACCACATGGCGATGTGCAGGGAGAACAAGAGGTTCTTCTCGCTCATCGCCAAGGCGACAACGTAGAGGGCGAGCGCGGCGACGAGATGCACGGCGCGGCGGTGGATCACCCAGCGCGTGGCGCAGCCGAGGACCGCCAGGCCCAGCGCGAGGGCGAGCATATTGGTGAGCGTTGCCGCCCACCAGAGCCTCGAAGCCAGGGGACCGATCGACAGGCTGAAGGCGAGGCCGGCGATCACGTTGAAACGGGCCTTGCCGACCACCGCGTCGAGCGCGCGTGTGATGGCGACGAACGCGCCCACATTGATCGCGGCGGTGAAGGCGAGTGCCGCGGGCCAAGACAGCCCGAACACGGACAGGAACGCGGTGAGGAAGGCGATGTAGCCAGGCACGAAATGGCCGAACCACGAGCGGAGGAAGACCTCGGGCGTCAACGCGTTGAGCTGGAAGAACTCGGCGTAGACGAAATCGTCGCGGTGGAAGAACGATCCGCCTGCGATGAGCACCGTGACCACCGCGATCAGCAGGGCGCCGTAGAGCAACTCCCACCGCGTCCGGTCGTTCACCAATAGACGAGCGATCACGCCGCAGAACCTCCTCGCACCCGCAAGATCCTATCCCGACGTTTCCGTGGACAAATGTGAGGACAGCCCGCCGAGTGAGCGCAGCGAGTGAGGGTCGGCGGTTCACGCGGCGAGGCTACGGACGCACGCGCTGCCTTTCGCTCATACTGGTGGCATGGCGCGCCGTGAACGAGGGAAGTCCAAGACGACGAGTCGGCACACGTTGTGGAGGCGGCTCTCCGTCTTCGCGGCGGCAATCGCGATCGTCGCCGTTCCTCTGAGTGCGTGCGCCACCCCGCGCACAGGTGCCGGCGCCGCGCCGCTCACGTCGTCGTCGCCGACCGTCACGGAGACGCCGAGCGAGACCCCCGCGACGGAGGCGACGGATGAGCCCACCCCGGGCCCGACGGCCTCCGACTCGCCTGCTCCGTCGGCGTCTGCTCCGACCATCACCGTCACGATCGCCAACTCCGGTGCCGATGACCGAGGCGTTTTCGCCTCCGGGCTGGTCACCGGCGCCACCGGTTCTGAGGGGACGTGCACGCTGACGGCCACCGCTGCCGACGGACGCGTTCTCGAGGCGCAGGCCGCCGCGCACGCGACGCCGGCAGCGCTGAACTGCGGCATCATCCGGATCGCCGCAGGGTCGGGTGACTGGAGCCTCGTGCTGAGTTTCGCATCCGAGGCATCGACCGGTTCATCTGATCCTGTCGCGGTGCATCGATCGTGAGGTCGATGACCCGACGCACGCGGGAGCGGCGCTTCCTGGCGGTGTTCGTCGTCCTGGCCTCGGTCATCGCGGGGCTGGTCACGGTCGTCGCTCCGAGCCAACCGCCCTCGGCCTCGGCGGCGGATGCTTCCGACTTCCAACCGGGTTACCTCATCTCGGACGCGAACTTCTTCGACGCGGGGGCGATGAGCGCCGGCGACATCCAGAGCTTCCTGAACGCCAAACTCGCTACCTGCCGACCGGCGAACGGCGTTCCCTGTTTGAAGGACTACTCGCAGGCGACCCCTGCCCGCGCTGCGGACGCCTACTGCAGTAGCTTCCCTGGCGGGCAGATGAGCGCGGCGCAGTTGATCGCGGCCGTATCCAAAGCGTGCGGCATCAGCCCGCGCGTCATTCTCGTGATGCTCCAGAAGGAGCAGGGGCTCATCACCGAACCGACGCCGAGCGCCCGCCAGTACTCAGCTGCTCTCGGCCAGGGTTGCCCTGACGGTGCCCCGTGCGATCCCGCATTCGCGGGGTTCTTCTATCAGGTCTACGGTGCCGCCCGGCAGATGCAGGTCTACATTAAGAATCCCAACTGGTTCGGGTACCAGCGCGGCTGGAACAACATCCTTTATCAGGCGAATCCTCCTGACCGCTCCGGCGTCTGCGGGACCAAGCGGGTCTTCATCCAGAACGACGCCACCCGAGCCTTGTACATCTACACGCCGTACACCCCGAACGACGCTGCGCTCGCCAATCTGTACGGAACAGGTGACTTCTGCTCCGCCTATGGAAACCGGAACTTCTGGCGTCTCTACACGGACTGGTTCGGCGACCCGACCGTCGGTCAGGTGACAGGGGAGTACGCCACCGTCTGGAACTCGCTCGGGGGTTCGTCTGGCGTGCTCGGCTCGCCGACGGGCACGGTGGTCTGCATCAACAGTCGTTACTGCCAGCAGTCCTTCACCGGAGGCACGATTTTCTGGTTCCCCGGGAGGGGAGTCTTCGGAGTCCCAAGTGTCGTCGAGGCGATGTGGCGCAATCTCGGGTTCATCGATGGTAAGCCGGGATTGCCGACCGGCGTCCCCGTGTGCGTTTCGGATGGGACCTGCGCGCAGTCCTTCGACGGCGGCGTCATCTCCGCAGACGGTGTGGGCGGATCGCTCGTCGGGCTTCACATCCAGTACACGTGGCTTGCGGCCGGTGGAGTGTCGCTCGGAGGTGCGCGTGGCCCCGAGGTCTGCACGAGCACCGGCCAATGCGCGCAGACGTTCGCACGAGGTGCCTTCTTCTCCGGGGGGCCGGCGACGGCCGTCGTGGGTGGTGTGTTCGCGGCGTGGAGTGCGTCGGGTATGTCGGGGGGTGCGTTGGGTTACCCCGCCGCAGACGCGGTCTGCGTAAGCGCGGGATGCACCCAGCAGTTCGGCGGCGGAATCATCGTCGCGTCTGGCGCGAATGCTCAGGCGATCCCGACCTTGCTCGCGCAGCCTTACCTCGCTGCGGGCGGCGTGAGTGCGCTCGGCGCGCCTCTGGCACCGGCTTCCTGCGCGACGTCCGCAACCTGCTACCAACTGTTCGAACGCGCTCGGATCGATGTCATCCCGTCCCGTGGAGCGATCGTCACGACGGGCGGCTTCCTCGACTCGTGGCGGGCGCTGGGATTCGAACAGAGCGGTCTCGGCCTGCCTACCGCGAACGCGAAGTGCTCGGCGGTGACCTGTTCGCAGGCGTTCGAGCGAGGAACGCTCGTCGGCTCGCCGTCGAACGGCGTCGTCGCCGTCAACGGCCAGTATCGGGATGTGTGGACCGCAGCGGGAGGGGCCACCGGTGCGCTGGGCCTGCCCCTTTCAGGCGACTCCTGCAACGGTCGAAACTGCTCTCAGATGTTCCAGCGCGGTGCGCTGGTGTGGACGCCCACCTACGGCATGGTCACCGTCGGAAACCCCTTCCTACAGGCTTGGCAGGCGCGAGGAGCAGGATCTGGCGTCCTGGGCGCGCCGACCGCCGCAGCGACCTGTACCGCCATCACGTGCTCGCAGCCTTTCGAAGGCGGCACCCTGGTCGGATCGCCGTCGAACGGTCTCGTCGTCGTCTACGGGCAGTACCTCACCGTCTGGCAGGCGGGCGGCGGAGGCGCCGGTACGCTCGGCCTTCCTCTCGCGGACGACTCCTGCAACGGGCGCAACTGCGCGCAGCCGTTCCAGAACGGAACCCTCGTCTGGGCCCCGGCGTCGGGCATGGTCTCCGTTTCGGGGTGGTTCCTGCAGCCGTGGCAAGCGCAAGGCTCTGGCAGTGGTCCGCTCGGGGCGCCGACCGCGGCGCCGACCTGCTCGTCCGTGACCTGCTGGCAGAACTTCGAGGGAGGCGTGCTCTCGGGCTCACCCTCCAACGGCGTGGTGCCCCTGTACGGGCAGTATCGCGACCTTTGGATGGCGGCCGGCGGTCCCGGTGGTGCTCTCGGACGCGTCCTAGGTCCCACCTCGTGCAACGGTCGGTGGTGTGAGGCGAAGTTCGATCACGGTTCCATCCTCTGGTCTCCCGCCACGGGTGCGGTCGTGGTCGCTGAGCCGATTTACGGGCGTTGGCAGGCGGAGGGCGGGCCGTCCGGGCGTTATGGTCTGCCCACCGCGGCGTCTCGGACCGTGGGCGCCATCACCACCCAGGACTTTCAGTTCGGCAACATCAACTCTGGATCCTGAGGGTGCCGGTGGTGACGGCAGCGATGTCTCCGATGCGGGGGTGCTACCCTTTTTTGACGATGCATGTCACGTTCAATCACTCTCGGATCTGCGGATTTCGATCGGGGAGACGAACGTTTTCACGGCTCAGGCGAGTTCCGTCGGAGCCCTCGAGTGAGGGGCGTCCGTCGAGAGCGATGAGACGACGAGTGTGGCACTGAGCGCGGCGAACGACGACGAGAGGTATCCCCGAGTGAGCGACGATCAGGTTCTATCGCCGGCAGCTGTGGAGGCCGTTTCGCTGGAACGGGCATTGAAAGACGCCGAGGTGGCGAACGCGCGGGTGATCACGCTCACTCGGCAGCTTCTCGAGCATGAGCAACGCGTCGCCGAACTCGAGTACGAGGTCGTGCAGCTAAAGCGTCTTCTCGACCCGCGGCGGAAGATGGAGCACCTCTTCCGCAAGAACCACTCGCTCTATGTGATCGGTCGGCAGGCGAAGCGGATGCTGGGTCGGTGAGCCCGGCGCCCGAACCGCGGGTCCTTCTCGCGGTCACGTTCTACAATGGGCGGGAATTCGCTCGTCGCACGATGGAGTCCATCAGTCGACTCGATCACGAGGGTTTCGTTCTCGACGTACTCGTGCTCGACGATGCGAGCCCCGAGCCCGGGTTCAGTGAACATCTCGCTGAACTCGCCCGCGAGGTAGGAGCGATCTACTACCGAAGCCCTCGAAACCTCGGTATTCCTCGCAATGTGAACCTCGGGCTGGCGACCGCGCAGAGTCTCGGATACGACTATGTCGTGATTTCCAACTCGGACGTGATCTACTCCGAGAACTCGGTCCGGCTTCTCCTGGATGCACTGAGGAGCTACCCGCAAGCGGCGTCGGCCACGGCCTGGTCCACCAACGTTGAGCCGTACTCGTTGCCGTGCGGCGCGGAGCTCTATCTTGAGACGCAGCCCGTGGCGGATCTTATCGGTGCTGCGCTCGAGCAGCGATTCGGCCCCGAGATCATCGACATCCCGGCGGGAATCTCCTTCGCGATGATGGTCCCCGTTGCTGTGCTTCCTGCGGTCGGCCTGATGGATCCCGTCTTCGGGCGCGGCTACGGCGAGGAGTCGGACTGGTCGGCTCGAGCTTCGAATGCGGGATTCCGGCACCTGCTGGTGAAGGGCTCCTATGTCTTCCACGCGGGGCGTGGATCCACGCTTGCGGCCGGACTCGTCTCACGAACGGACATCGCGGATTGGACGAATCAGCACATCGTCGAACACCGCTCGCCTATGTTCCGCTGGGACGTCGATGGGTTCCTTCGTTCGGGAGTCCTCGACGACGTCAAGCCTGAGGCTGTCTCCGCAATCATCCGCCGGGCCGCGGCTCACAACGGGTATGTCCTCCTCGACGGCTCACGCGACTGGGAGGACATCGACCCGTCGCTGGTGCAGGTCGTGATCAGGTCGCAGACCGACGAGATGTGCACCGCCCACTGGTCCGGTTTCACCACCGAGATCGACACCGACACCGGGCGCACAGTGGCGGCCGTCTCCGCGTACTTCGCAGGAGAAGCTCCGGTTTATACGAACATTCCCGCCGCCACGTGGGAGGGTGCCGCGCAGTTCGGGTATCCGGCCGGGCTGTGAGGCTGCGGTGACCGCATGCGGCTCCGCGCATACCCTTGGGTGGCGACCACGGCCCTCATCGTCATCGGTGCCGTGCGCAGTGGGGATAGGAGTTAGTTCATCGTGAAGAATCTCGTCGTGATCACCGGAGCCGGTGGATATGTGGGCCGGCACGTGACGGCGGCCGTTACGCAGCTGGGTTACCAACCGATCGCTGTTGTGCGTCGCCGTCGCGAGGGAGACTTCGATGACGCGTCGCACGTCGTTGTGGCCGATGTGCTCGACCCCGGATTCGACGTCGCCTCGGTCGCGGACCCGGATCACATCAAAGCCGTGATCCACCTCGCGTGGGAGGACGGCTTCGTCCACAACGCACCGTCGCACATGGCGCGTCTATCGGCCCATTACCGCTTCCTCAACACGCTCGTCGAGTCCGGGGTCGGGCGGATTGCGGCGCTCGGATCGATGCACGAGATCGGCTACTGGGAAGGGGCCGTGACTGCGACCACCCCCACGAATCCCGTGACGTTGTACGGCATTGCCAAAGACGCTCTCCGGCGCTCCGCGATGCTGTCCATCGGCGATAGAGCTGAGTTCGTATGGCTCCGGGCGTACTACATCCTCGGCGATGACCGCCGCAATAGTTCGATCTTCGCCAAGCTTCTCGATGCCGCCGATCGCGGGGAGACGCTTTTCCCGTTCACCACTGGACGTACGCTCTATGACTTCATCGATGTCGCTGACCTGGGGCTGCAGATCGCTGTGGCGGCAACGACCGATGGGGTCTGCGGCGTCCTGAACGTGTCCTCCGGCGAGCCCGAGTCGCTCGCGAATCGTGTGGAGCGATTCATCATCGAGAACGATCTCGGCATCACCCTGCAGTACGGGGCCTTCCCCGATCGTCCCTACGATTCTCCGGGTATCTGGGGCGATGCGTCAGAGATCCGCGCCCTGGTCGCGGGCTCCCGCGTTCACGGGACGGGGTAGGCCGAACGCTCCCGCGGACGGCAGTGTCGACGGACACCTGAACGTTCTGCTCAGCGCGAGGCTGAAGCACTGCCTTCGACCTCGATGCGCAGGTAGCCGGCGGCGCGAGGATCGAACTCGACGTTGAACGACGTCGCTTGCATGATGTTATGCACGTCGTTCCCCTCGCCGTCGATGAGCGTCGCGTTGACGAAGTACTTTCCTCCTCCCAACGCGGGCTTTTTGAGGACGAAGACGACTTCCCCTTCACCAGAGAGCGGCGGCACCGGAGTGTCCAGCCAGTCCGTACCGGTGACGAACATCTTCTGGCCCATCGTGTCGTCGATCTGTACTCGGCATCCCCATGTCTCTAATCCGGTAGAGGCGACGGTGAGACGAAGCTCCAGGTCGTCATCGGGATGAAGGGGTGCCGCTTCGTCCTTGCCCACCACACGTGCGGTTACGCTCGTGACGGAGCTCTGATGCTTCAGCGCCCCTGGTGCGGCGGCGACTCGCTCCGCGATACGGCGTTCCTCGAGCAGGTCACGGAAACGTGCGACGGCGGTCGACGGCTTTCCATCGAAGAGAACTTCTCCTTGGTGCAGGAGAACGCAACGCCCGCACAGTTCGACGACCTGGTCGAGAGAGTGGGTGACGAGGATGATGGTCCGGCCCTGTTGCTGGAACTCCCGGATACGATCCATGCACTTGCGCTGGAACGCCTCATCGCCGACGGCGAGGACCTCGTCGACCAGGAGAACGTCGGGATCCGTGTGGACGGCCACGGCGAACGCTAGTCGGACGTACATGCCCGACGAGTAGAACTTGACTTGAGTGTCGATGAAGTCGCCGATCGAGGCGAACGCAACGATGTCGTCGAACTGAGCTTCGGTCTCTTCTCGGCTGAGACCCAGAACGGAGGCGTTGAGGAAGACGTTCTCGCGGCCGGTGAGGTCCGGATGAAACCCTGCGCCGAGTTCGAGGAGCGCCGCGAGACGACCGCGTTCCTCCACCGTGCCCGACGTCGGATCCAGGATGCCGCCGATGATCTTGAGGAGGGTGCTCTTGCCCGACCCGTTGTGACCGATCAGCCCGATCGTCTCGCCGGCGTAGATGTCGAGGTCGACGTTTCGTAGCGCCCAGAACTCCTTCTTGTGACGACGCCCGGCGCGGCCGAGCGTAACGACACGTTCCTTGATCGAAGAGTCCTTGCGGATCGTGAACTTCTTCGAGACGTCACGGATGCGCGCGACCTCCGGGCGTGCGTCGTCGTCCGGAAGAAGGGAGGGGAGAGTAGGCATCGGGTTACAGCTCCTGGGCGAAGTTGCCCTGCAGGCGGATGAAGGTGCGATGGCACACGAGGAGGAGGACCATGCCGACAAGCAGAGCTATTGCCATGCGGAGCAAGAGTTCGCCCGGCCACTCGGCGGTATCGCCGGCCACCCAGAACGCTCGCTGGAAGCCCAGTACCGCGAGGGTGAGTGGATTGTTGGTGTAGATCTCGAGCACCACAGGTGAAGGGATGAGCGTCTTCGCCATCTGCCATGAGTACACGATCGGGCTTGCCCAGAAGAGGAGCATCGTCACGACCTCGACGAGGTACTGCACATCGCGCAAGTAGACGTTGACGGCGCTGAACAGGAGGGCGAGTGCGGTGCCGTAGACGACGATCAGCGCGACAGCCGGAACCGCGTACGCGAGTTGTGCATGCAACGGAGGCTTCACCACGATGAAGGTCGCAGCGATCAATACGACAAGCTGGATGCCGAAGTTGAAGAGCGCAGATCCGACGCTCGAAAGGGGGAACACCTCGCGCGGTAGGTAGACCTTCTTGACCAAACCCGCGTTGGTGAGTACCGATCCTGTGCCGCCGACGACGATCTCTGTGAACAGGCCGACAGCCGACAATCCCGCGAAGACATACACGGCGAAGTCGGGGATGTTCCGCGCGGCACCGAGGAACTGTCCCATCACGATGAAATAGACGGCGAGCAGGATCAGAGGACGAATCAGCGACCAGAAGAATCCGAGTGCCGAGTCCTTGTATCGTGCCTTCAGGTCTCTCCGGACGAGGAGGTTCAGCATCTCCCGGTGGGAGAAGATAGCGCGGACAGCTCCCCACCATGCTCCCCGACCGCTCACCGCTCCGACCGGCTTCAGCGGCGTCGCCGCAAGCCGCTCCATCCGCAGCGCGGCCTGTTCATTTGCACGTGACATCGCCATGATCTTACAGGGGGTTGCTCGGAGACTCGCGGGCGCCGACGGCTCCGCCGAGCCCGCTCATTCGGGCTAGGAGCGCTGCTGAGCGAGGTAGTCCGCAAGGCGCTGCTGCCAGGTGGCATCCAGTTCCGATGTGGCGAGGACGCTGTTGCGAGGCCGAATCAACGCCGGCCCGGAGGAAGCGGCGTAATAGCCGTGCGTGCTCACGGGCTTCACCCGGTCGGGGTCGTGTCCGGTGAGGCGAAAGACCTCACGCGCGACGTCGTACCAGGTAGCCGGGTCGCCGATGCTCGTCACGTTGTAGATGCCGAACGGCGCACGCGAATGCAGGAGTCGGCGTATGGTCAGGGCGATGTCGGAGGCCAGCGTGAGTCTGCCCGTCTGATCGTCAACCACCTCGGGGTCGACACCACGCTCCGCGAGCGCGGCCATGGTGCGAACGAAATTCTTGCCGTCGCCGACGACCCAGCTCGTACGGAGGATGTAGTGGCGGGGGACGACCGAAACGACCGCGTCGCCCGCCGCCTTGGTCTGCCCGTACACGCCGAGGGGTGATACCGCGTCGCTGCTGGTGTACTCGCTGTCTTTGCTTCCATCGAAGACGTAATCGCTCGATATGTGAACCAGGGTGATCCCGTTAGCGACCGAGACCTGAGCCAGAGCCGCCACCGCAGTGACATTCGTCGCCCAGGCGTCGACACGTCCAGCGGGTGTCTCTGCGCCATCGACGTCGGTGTATGCCGCGGCGTTGATGATGGTGTCGTAGTCCCGCCACCGGCGTGCCGAGTGCAGTTCCGGAGAGGTCAGGTCGAGGTCTGCGCGGGTGGCGTATTCCATCGACGGCTGATCGCCGAACACGTGGCGCAGCGCGCGTCCGACCTGGCCGTTCGCGCCGAGGATGAGGGTCTTCTTGGGTGGCATGGGGGTGACGTCTGCAAGACGCGGGTGATCCCGGTCCTTCGCGCTGATCTCCACCTGGTCGAGGGGGATGGGCCAGTCGATCGCGGCGGTCTCGTCGGCGAGGTTGAGGAAGGTGTATGTCGCGGTGGGCGACCAGTGGTCGTTGACGAGGTAGGTGTACGCGGTGTCGGGCTCGAGGGTCTGGTAGGAGTTGCCGACCCCGCGGGGCACGAAGATCGCCGTCGACGGGTCGAGTTCGGCGGTGTAGACGGCGCCGAAGGTGGGGCCTTCGCGCAGATCGACCCACGCGCCGAAGATCCGCCCGGTGGCGACGGAGACGAACTTGTCCCACGGTTCGGCGTGGATGCCGCGGGTGGTGCCGACCGCATCGTTGAAGGAGATGTTGTTCTGCACGGGGCCGAAGTCCGGCAGGCCGACGACTGCGGAGGTCATCTTCTCTCGTTGCCAGTTCTCCTTGAACCAGCCGCGGGCGTCGCCGTGCACGGGCAGATCCAGCAGGATGAGACCCGGGATGGGGGTCTCACGCACCGACAACGGCTTGCCGAACTCAATCGACATCGGGGCTACTGTCCTTTGCTGGCGTAGAAGGCTTCGACGCGGTCTTTGGTGGGTGCCCACCAGGTTTCGTTGTTGCGGTACCAGTCGATGGTGTTGGCGAGACCGGTTTCGAAGTCGCTGTAGGCGGGCATCCAGCCGAGTTCGGTGCGGAGTTTGGTGGAGTCGATCGCGTAGCGCAGGTCGTGTCCGGCGCGGTCGGTGACGTGGTCGTAGGCGTCGCGGGGCTGGCCCATGGTCTCGAGGATGAGTTCGACGACGTCCTTGTTGTTCTTCTCCCCGTCGGCGCCGATGAGGTAGGTCTCGCCGATGACGCCCCGTTCGAGGATGGTGAGCACGGCGGAGGAGTGGTCGTCGGCGTGGATCCAGTCGCGCACGTTCTCGCCCGCCCCGTACAGCTTGGGGCGGATACCGCGGATCACGTTGGTGATCTGGCGGGGGATGAACTTCTCGACGTGCTGGTAGGGGCCGTAGTTGTTGGAGCAGTTGCTGATCGTGGCGCGCACCCCGAACGAACGCACCCATGCCCGCACCAGCAGATCCGAGCCGGCTTTGGTGGAGGAGTAGGGGGATGACGGGTTGTAGGGGGTGTTCTCGGTGAAGCGTGCGGGGTCGTCGAGTTCGAGGTCGCCGTAGACCTCGTCGGTGGAGATGTGGTGGAAGCGCTTGTCGTGTTTGCGGGCGGCTTCGAGCAGTGTGTAGGTGCCGATGATGTTCGTGTCCAGGAACGGACGCGGATCGTGCAGGCTGTTGTCGTTGTGCGACTCGGCCGCGTAATGCACCACCGCGTCCACCTGCGAGAACAACTCGTCCACCAGGGTCGCATCAGCGATATCACCGACCACCAGACGCACCCGGTCCGCGGGAAGACCCGCCAGCGACGCCTCGTTACCCGCATAGGTCATCTTGTCGAGCACGATCACCTCGTGATCGGTGTTCCCCACCACATGGTGCACGAAGTTGGACCCGATAAACCCGGCGCCACCGGTGACGAGGAGCTTGGACATCAACGTCCCCTTTCCAGGGTTTCGAGCAGATAGGTTCCGTAGCCGGACTTCACGAGCTTCTCGGCGCGCGAGCGGAGCTCGTCGTCGTTGAGGAATCCCTGACGCCACGCGACCTCTTCGGGCACTCCGATGCGCAGCCCGGTGCGACGTTCCATCGTGCGCACGTAGTCGGCGGCGTCGGTCATCTGGTCGAACGTTCCCGTGTCGAGCCACGCGGTGCCGCGCGGGAGAACCTCGACCTGCAGCTTGCCGCGTTCGAGATACTCGCGATTCACGTCGGTGATCTCGTACTCTCCACGAGGAGAGGGCCGCAGCGAGCGCGCGATCTCGACCACGTCGTTGTCATAGAAGTACAGACCGGGAACCGCGTAGTTGCTCTTCGGCTCGGACGGCTTCTCCTCCAGCGACACGGCCTTGCCGTCGGCGTCGAACTCCACGACACCGTATGCGCGGGGCTCTGCGACCCAATACGCGAACACGGCTCCGCCGTCGACGTCGGTGTAACGCTTAAGTTGCGTGCCGAGGCCCGGCCCGTACAACAGGTTGTCGCCGAGGACGAGAGCCACCTTGTCGGAGCCGATGAAATCGGCGCCGATCGTGAACGCCTGCGCCAACCCGTCAGGAGCGGGCTGCACCGCGAACGTGATCGACACGCCGAACTGAGAACCGTCACCCAACAGCCGCTCGAAGAACGGCGCATCGTGCGGAGTCGTCACGATCAAGATGTCCCGGATGCCCGCGAGCATCAACGTCGACAACGGGTAATAGACCATCGGCTTGTCGTACACCGGGATCAGCTGCTTGGAGACGCCGAGCGTGATCGGGTGCAGACGCGTGCCGGAGCCCCCGGCCAAAATGATGCCCTTCACGCGGTCTATCCTGCCATGAGCCTTCGCGGGTCTGCGGGCTCCCAGCAAGAGCGGCCGTCGGCCTCGTTATCCTGGACGCGACCGTGTCGCGCCGCGAGTGGAGTACCTGTGACCTGGCTAGACCTCATAGGCGCCGTCGGCGTCCTCCTCGCCATCACTGCCGTCATCGGCGGGGCGGTGGCGTGGGCGGTGGGACTGCGGGGGCTCTGGCTCCTCGCTGCCGCGCCGGCGTTTTTCGCCACGATAACGGCGGGTGCAGCCGTCGTCGCGCCATGGTTGGGCCTGGGCTGGTCGCTTCTGCCGGTGGCGATTGTCGCCGTGCTGATCGGCGGTGTCTCGGCCGCAATCCGAGTCGTCGTCGGCAGGCGTCGGCCTCGTACGCCCGTGCCCCCGCGCCGGTTCGACATATGGGTTCTCATCGCGCTCGCGCTCCCCGCGGCCGTTCTCGTCTGGCGCTGCGTGGAGATCCTCGGCGCGCCCGGGAGCTTCTCACAGACCTTCGACAACATTTTCCACCTCAACGGCGTGCGCTATGTGCTCGACACCGCCAACGCCTCGTCGTTGCACCTGGGCTTCATGACGAGCCCGAGCGGAAGTCTCGCGTTCTATCCAGCGGCGTGGCACGGCGTCGTCGCTCTGATCGTCCAGTTAACCGGCGTCACGATCCCGGTCGCCACGAACGCGATGATCATCGTCGTGTCTGCCGGTATCTGGCCCGTCGGCGCGGTGCTGCTTGCACGTACCCTCGCCGGGGCTCGGCCGGCCGTAGCGATCGCGGCGGGCGCGGTCGCCGCGGGCGTCCCGGCCTTTCCGATCCTGCTGCTGGACTACGGCGTGCTGTACCCGCTGATGTACGGGCTGGCCCTGCTTCCGTTCGCTCTGGCGGTGGGGGTCGGCATGCTCGGCGTCGCCAAGGATTCCCCACATTTGGACGCCGGGTGGTGGATACTTGTCTTCGCCGGCGCGATCGGAGGGATGACACTCGCACATCCCGGCGCGTTCGTCGCGCTTCTAGCACTGTCCGCGCCGATGGTCTGCGCCGTGGTGGTGCGGGCACTGCGTCGACGCGGCTGGCGTCGCCGCGCGCTGACGATCGCCGGGTTCCTGTCGTACCTGGTCGCGGGCGTCCTGCTCCTCAAGGTGCTGCGCCCGCCCTTGGGAGCGCGGGGATGGCCGCTGTCTCAATCGATGGGCGACGCGGTCCTCACCGCCCTCGCCGGCTCGATGTGGTACCAGGTTCCGGCGTATGCCGCCGCCGTCCTCGTCATCTTGGGTATCGTCTGGACGCTGATAGACCGCACCAGGGAAGCCTGGCTCATGCTGGCCATGTATGTGATCGGGGCGTGGCTCTACGTCGTCGTCGTCGCGCTGCCCATCCCCAATCTGCGTGATGCGTTCACCGGCAGCTGGTACAACAACGCACCTCGACTGGCAGCGATCTTCGTCGTGGCGTTGTTGCCGCTCGCCGCCTATGGCGCGGCGCGGACATGGACGTGGCTCCGCGCCCGGATCCCCGCAGACACGAGGCAGCGAGTCCCGCGCGGCGGGGCGATCGCCGCTGGTGTGGCCGCCGCCGTGGCTCTCGTGGCTGTGGCTCAGATCGGGGCCGTCCCGCGCGCCGTCGAGTGGGCATCGTCGACGTATCGGATGACGGCGGAGTCCGCTCTCGTCTCGAGCGACGAGTATGCGCTCCTCACCCGCCTCGACGAGGAGGTGCCCGAGTCGGCGGTGGTGGCAGGCGATCCATTCGCCGGAGCTGCGCTGGCCTATGCACTGGCCGATCGTCGTGTGCTTCTGCCGCACGCGCTCGTCGAGATGGACGACGCGCGCACACGGATCGTTGCGGCGCTGCGCGAGGGGCGCTTCGACGCCGCCGCGTGCCGAGCCGCCAACGAAGACGACGTGCGCTACGTCCTCGATTTCGGGACGGCGGGCGTCCACGGGCCGATCGAGGGATATTCGGGCCTCGGCGACTCGTCGCAGCTCACGCTCATCGACGAGCAAGGCGATGCCCGTCTGTACGAGCTGACCGGATGCTCGCTGGCCGGATGAGGCGGCCTCTAGAATGGCGGTGATGGGTTCTTCGGGTGCGCGTGTTCTGGTGATCGTTCCCGCGTGGAACGAAGAAAGAAGCGTCGGCACCACCGTGAGCGAGATCAGGTCGGCCTCGCCGAACTACGATGTCGTCGTCATCGACGACGGCTCGACGGACGACACGGTCGCCGTGGCTCGTGCTGCGGGCGCGACGGTGCTCAACCTGCCGTTCAACCTCGGCGTCGGCGGCGCGATGAAGACAGGATTCACCTACGCCCAGCGCCACGGGTACACGCAGGCGATCCAGGTCGACGCGGATGGCCAGCACAACCCCGCTGACATCGCACGGGTGCTGGCTGGGCTTCAGGGCGCTGACATCGCGATCGGCGCGCGCTTCGCGGACGTCGGCGACTACGAGGTGCGCGGACCGCGGCGATGGGCGATGGTGTTCCTCGCCAGGGTGGTCTCCCGAGCCGCTGGTACGCGACTCACCGACGTCACGAGCGGGTTCCGGGCGGCCAACGGCAGAGCGATCGACCAGTACGTGAGCTACTACCCCGCGGAGTACCTCGGCGACACCCTGGACTCCCTGGTCGCGGCCGTGCACGCCGGGCTGAAGGTGACACAGGTTCCGGTCGCAATGCGCCCCAGGGCTCACGGCCGGCCGAGCCAGGGCCCGATCGGCTCGACCGTGTACCTGCTGCGTTCCGTTTTCGCCCTCGGGCTGGCTCTGCTCCGCGGCTCCCGGGCCATCCATCCCAGCGAGCTGCAGGGGGCGCCCTCATGATCGTCTTCGCCGCCATCGCCCTCGCTCTGCTGATCATCGTCGTCGTGATGTGGCTCCTGCTCACACGGCGACTGCGCGAGAAGTACGCGGTCCTCTGGCTCGTGATCGGCGTGGTCGTGCTGGTCCTGGGGATCTTCCCCCAGCTCCTGCTGTGGCTCACGGCCGCGCTGGGTGTCCAGCTGCCCGCGAACCTGATGTTCGCCCTGGCGATCGTCTTGCTGCTCGGTGTCGCGCTGCATCTGTCGTGGGAGCTTTCCCAGGCGGAGGAGGAGATCCGTCGACTCGCCGAGGAGGCCGCCATCAGCCGAGCCGAGTTGACCGCCCTCGCCGCGCGGATCGAGTCGCTCGAGGCACGAGCACGCGATGACGGCGACCCGACGCCGGATACGTCGTCGTGACGCAGACCTGGATCGTCTTCTCGGCATTCCGTCCTGATCCCGACCTCGTGGATGCGGTTCGCGCGGCGGTCGCCGAGGTGGCGCAGCAGGTCGTCGTGGTCGATGACGGCAGCGGTCCCGGCTGGGAGCCGCTCTGGGCACAGGCGGAGTCGGTCGGCGCGCGTGTGCTGCGCTCGGATGAGAACCGCGGGATCGGCGCGGCGCTGAATCGTGGCATCCGGCACGCTCTGGATGCGGGCGCATCCGCCGTGCTCACCTTCGACCAGGATTCGACCATCTCTCCGGGCTTCGTCGAGGCCCTGCGTGACGTGATCGCCTCGGCGGAGAGTTCCGGCGTTCGGGTCGCCTTCGCCGTGCCGGAGCGCTTCGCGGGCGTAAGCCAGGTGCATAGTCGCGAGGGGGGAGTGCTTCGCACTCGCCACTCGATCCAGTCAGGGATGCTCGTGCCGCGGACGACGTGGGAGCAGGTGGGGATACTGCGTGAAGACCTGTTCATCGACCTCGTGGACACCGAGTTCGAGCTGCGTTGCGCGGCGGCCGGACTCGTCGGCGTCGCAGCGCCGGGACTGGCCCTGGGGCACGCGCTCGGGCGGCAGTACGCCCGGGAGCTGTTCGGTCGACGGGTCCGGATTCCGGGCATCCCGGATGTGGTCACCCTCAGCGCTCCGTTCCGGTACTACTACCGGGTGCGAAACCGCCGGGTGGTCAACAAGCTGTACCTGCGCACCGCCCCGGGGTGGGTTCTGCGCGACACGGCGCTGGAGATCATCCACTTTGTCAACGCGTTGATGCTCGCTCGTCCGCGTCGCGCACTTCTCGCGCTGTACCGGCGCGGCTGGCGCGACGGGGGACGGGGGCGAGGAGGGCCGATGCCGTCCGAGCTGCGGCCGGTGGCAGCGCAGATCACCTGGAGCGCCCCCGACGCGTGACGTTCAGGGCGCGACGTGCGCCTCTCGGCGGAACTGGCGCCATGCCGGCGTGATCAGGATCATCACGGAGACCGCCTCGGCGACGGCGACGCCAAGGGCGACCCCGACAACCGATCCCTGAGCCGCCCCGATCAGCATCGTGGCCACACCCGTGATCGCGGAGCAGACCGTGGCGGCGAACACGAGTCGGAAGCGCCCCGCGGGGATCAGCAGGTTCCGGATCAGAGGCGTGCCGCAGGAGATGAAGAAGAAGGCTGCGCCGAAGAGGAGGCACGGCAGCGGGGCGGCGGCCACCGCTGCCCCGAACACCAGCCCGGTGGCCCAGGGGCCGAGAACAGCGATCGCTGCGCCGCCGACGGCGCCGAGGCCGCCGAGCGCGGCGAAGGCGATCAGGTGGCGGCGCGCACGGTCCTCGGCGCGAGGATCGAGTACCCAGGCTTGGAAGGCATTGCCCACGGCGATGACCGCCAGCAGTCCGATGCGGTAGACGCGGTCGGTCGAAGCGAAGGAACTCGCCGCCGAGGCGGAGAGACCGACCGTGGCGATGGGGATACCTGTGGAGCCGTAGACGTTTCCCGCGGCGTCGATGGCGGCCGTCGGCACGAGCGAGCTCAGCACCTGTCGGGTCGGTCGCGCGGGGACGCCCGCCGGGTCGTGGCCGGTGCGCACCAGACGTGCATGGATGGCGAAAGCCGGAACGGTGAGCAGAACGAGAAGGACCGGATACCAGAACACCTGACCGGTCAGGAGCAGGAACGGCAGCGAGAGCGCGGAGGCTGTGAGCTTGGGGACACCGTCGAAGAGCATCAGCGCCCGCGGGTTGCCCTCGCCGATGCAGAACCATGCCGGAGTGAACCCGCCGAGCGCCATCGCCACCGCGATCATGACGGACTCGGTGCGGTAGTCGGGGGAACAGACGAAGTACGTCACCACGCCGGCGAGCGGAACGACGAGAAGCGCCGTCCACGCGCGGGAGCGAAGGCTCTCCGCGAGGATGACCGCCCTCTCGTGCGCATCGGTCGCGCGTGCCACCCGCACCGGCCCGATGACGCTCCAGCCGAAGAGCACCCCCACCATCGCGAGCATGCCGATGGCCTGCCCGGAGTTGACGTTCGCCCAACCGCTGTCTCCGACGAACCGCGAGATCACCGGAAGTATGATGAAGGGTGCGAGCGCCGAGATGATCGGTGCGCCCGCGAATCCCGCGAGGCGGAGAATGAAGGACCGCATCGTCAGCAGTCTATTCGCGGATGGAACGAGAGATGAGCGTCGACATGGCCACCGTGAGTGTTTGCATGGCGACCTACAACGGAGCCGCGTACGTCGCGCATCAGCTCCGATCCATCCTCGCCGAGCTGGGACCCGACGACGAGGTGGTCGTGGTCGACGACGCGAGCAGCGACGACACCGTGCAGATCGTCCGCGGCCTCGAGGACGACCGCATCCGCGTGATCGCTCAGGAGCGCAACGCCGGCTACGTGGCGAGCTTCGCGCGAGCGCTCGCGGAGGCGCGGGGTGACGTGCTCATGCTGTCCGACCAGGACGACGAATGGGTTCCCGGTCGTCGCGACCTGCTCGTCGCGGCACTCGATGACGCCGACGTCGTCGCATCCAATCTGGAGCTCCTCGACAGCGGTGCACCGCTGACCTCCCCGCTGACAGGCAAGCCCTGGGTTCTCTCGCGTGCCGGCTCTCCGACCGGACGCCAGCTGGCGATCTTCGCCGGAGTGGCGCCGTACTACGGGTGCGCCATGGCCCTACGGCACTCCGCGCTCGACTATCTGCTCCCTTTCCCCGAGGGGCTTCGCGAGTCGCATGACCTGTGGATCGCGACGGCGGCCAACGTGCAGCGCCGTCTCGCGCATGTCGACCGCGTCACGGTGCGCCGACGGGTGCACGAGTCCAACGCGTCGACCTCCTCGCCTCGTGGCGTGCGTGCGGCGCTGGGCTCGCGCCTGCTCATGCTGCGGCTGTGGCGCGAGGCCCGGCGTCGGCGCGCCGTTCAGGCGGGTGGGGGTGCGGTCGGCGCCTGAATGTCTCCCGCACGAACGGCGCGGGGTCGCACGCGCGCCATGGCAGGGCGCTCCACGAGAACCCAGCTCGCCCACGCGAAGGCGAACGTGATCACGACGGTCACAGCGACATACGGCCAGAAGCCGAGTTTCATCCCCCCGGCGAGGAACGTGAGTTGTTGTACCGGCCAGGCGTAGATGTAGAACCCGTATGACACGTCGTTGCGTGCGATCCACCCCGGTTGCGGGATCACGGTGGACAGGTACAGCAAGGCGTAGGCGAGCAGCGGCGCGCCGAGCTGGCCGCCGATATCCGGCACGAAGACGATGCAGACGGCGGCCAGCGGGATGCTCGCCAGACCGATCCAGCGATTGAGCCCCCAGCGGTCGATGATCATGAACGCGAGCGCGCCAGCGGCGAAGAACGAGAAGAGTCGCGCGAACTGGAAGAAGTCGTTGTCCAGACCTCCCGTCGTCCACAGCACGGTGATCGCACGCACGACGACACTGCCCACCCATACCGCGCTGACGGCCACGATCGACCTGCGGTAGATCGCCAGTGCTCCGAGGAGCCAGGTGATGATGTAGCAGAGGAACTCGAAGTAGAGCGTCCACAGCGAGCCGTTCCACACATCCGGATACGGCGCACCGCTGAGCGTGGTGCCGATCCCGTACACGCGGATGTAGAGCGTGATGTTGCTCCACACGTACTCGAGAGGGTTGGGTGCTGTCGAGAGCAGGCCCCCGAGGTTTCCCTGTTTGATCATCAGAGCCAGTGGCGCGAAGAGCACGGCGATGACGAGCAGGCAGACGATGTAGGCAGGGAAGATGCGCGCGACGCGGTGCAGAAGATAATCGCCGGCGCGAGTGCGGAAGCGGCTCCGAGTGATCAGGAATCCGCTGATGACGAAGAACCCGGCGACAGCCCAGCCGCCCAAGTTCTCGCCGTTGAAGCTCGGGCCGCTGCCGACGCCCGCGATGTAGTAGGCGTGGGCCACCAGAACGAGCGCCGCGAGCAGGAGCCGGAACAGGTTGAGGGAGTTATGGCGGTAGGGGAACGCGCCGGTCGTTGCGGCGCTCACTTCAAGAGACTCCGCGCCGACATCTCGTCGAGCGATCGTTGGTAACCGTCGCCGTCGATGGGCTCGCTGCGAACCCAATCCACGAAGCGTCCCACACCCTCCGTGAAGGACGTCAGCGGGCTGAACCCGAGGGTCTGCGAGATGTGTGAGGTGTCCGCGACGTTGTGGCGGATGTCACCCAAGCGATAGTTGCCGGACAGGCGCGTGGGGACGCGGGTGCCGAAAGCCGCGAAGAGGGTCTCGATCACGTCGTTCACGGTCGTGGCGACGCCCGAGCCGACGTTGAAGGTCTCGCCGGCAGCACGAGGGTCTGTCGCTGCGAGGTACGTCGCCTCCACCACGTCGTCGACGTAGACGAAATCCCGGGATTCCTGGCCGTCCTCGAAGACGTTGATCTCCTTTCCCTGACGGATGAGGGTGGAGAAGATCGAGAGGATGCCGGTGTACGGGTTCTTCAGGGATTGACCGGGACCGTACACATTCTGATAACGCAACGAGACGGGTTCGACGCCGATCGTCGGGGCCACCGTCATCACGAGTGCCTCCTGCGTCTGTTTGGTGATGCCGTAGACCGAAGACGGATGGAGCTTCGCGTCTTCCGCCGTCGGGACGAGCTCGAGGGTGTCCTCACCGGGCAGATGCACGTCGAAGTCCCCACGCGCCATGTCACGGTCGGCGCGGTGTGGCGGATGGACGATGCGTCCGTCCGCCGTGCGATACGACCCCTCCCCGTAGATGGAGCGGGACGAGGCGATCACGATGCGGCGCGTCGAGTGCCGGTCGTTGGCGAGGATGTCGAGCAGCTTCGCGGTGCCGCCGACGTTGGTCTCGCAGTATCGGTCGATCTCGTACATCGACTGACCTGTGCCGGTCTCCGCGGCGAGGTGGACCACGACGGTCGCCGGCGCGAGGGCCCGGCGCAGATCGGACTCGGAGGTGACGCTGCCGCGGATGACCGTCGCGATTCCGTCGAGCGACCGCAGCATCGGTGACGTCGTGTCGGGATCGTCGCCGTGGACCTGCGGGATCAATGCATCGAGAACGCTGACCTCGTGGCCGGCTTTCGCCAGTCGCGCCGCCAGACGCGATCCGATGAAGCCCGCACCCCCGGTGATGAGGACGTGTTCAGACATCGGTGCTCCCGGAGACGGTCGATAGGAACGGGCTGGAGTCACAGCGAAAACACATGAGACAGCGTCGATCTTATCCCGGAGGGCGAAACGCTCCGGATCACACCGGGAAGCTCGGTCACCGCGTGCAGACGCGAAATCGTCCGCAGCCGCGCAGCGCGCGCGGTGCGTTCCCAGCCTCTGGCGGCGGCCAGATCGTGAGCCTGTCGGTAGTACGTGCGTTCGTCGCGGAAGCGGGTGCCGTCGAGGATCGTCCGCTGGGACGCCGAGTCGCCATGCCGACGGTAGGAGAAGGCCACTGTCGGGGTGTAGGCGAGAGTTCCTCCGGCGAAAGCGAGATCCATCAGCAGGGCGAGGTCCTGGATGATCGGCAGGCCTTCGCGGAAGTCCGTCTCCTTCAGGGCCGCGGTGCGGAAGGTCAACGACGGCCAGTACAGCCAGTCGCCGCGGATGAGGCTGGTCGCCATCGCTTCGCCCCGCAGCACCGCGACTCCTTCGCCCCGTCGCGGGGCGAGCAGGCGCTGCTTCACACGATCCGCCAACGGCTTCACGAGTGCGCCGTCCTCGTCGATGACGTCGACGCCGGGCTGGATGACATCCGCATCCGGCACGGCGCGGACCGTGCGCGCGATGAGACCGACATAGTCGGGATGCAGGAGATCATCGGAACCCAGCAGCATCATGTAGGGGTCGGTCGCGAGACGCACCGCCTCGCGGTAGTTCTCGGTGATCCCGAGGTTCGTGTCGTTGCGCAGATACCGGACGCGCTCGTCCGTGATCTGTGCGAACCACTCGGCGACCGAGGCGTCCGGGTAGCAGTCGTCGATGACGGTGAGGTGCCAACGCGGATCGCGTTGCGCGAGGACGGATGCGACCGTCTGCTTCAGCAGGGCGGGATCCCCCCAGTAGGGGACGAAGATGTCGAGCGTCATGGCGCCCTCAGCCTACGCAACGACCCCGGATAGGATGGAGAACCCGTCCTCCGCCGCGCGCAGCGCCCGCCCAGAAACCGGTGACCCCATGGATCTCCTCATCGTCGGCTCCGGCTTCTTCGGCCTCACGATCGCCGAGCGCGCCGCCGCAGCGGGCCGGAAGGTCACCGTGATCGAGCGCCGTCACCACATCGGCGGCAACGCGTACACCGAGGACGAGGCGACCACGGGCATCGAGGTGCACAAGTACGGCGCACACCTCTTCCACACCTCGAACGCGACGGTGTGGGAGTACGTGAACCGCTTCACGGCTTTCACGAACTACGTGCACCGCGTCTACACGACGCACAAGGGCGTCGTGTACCCGCTGCCGATCAACCTCGGAACGATCAATCAGTTCTTCCAGGCCGCCTACAGTCCGGATGAGGCGCGTGTGCTCGTGCAGGAGCTGGCGGGGGAGTTCGACCCGAAGAAGGCGCAGAACCTCGAGGAGCGCGCGATCGGCCTCATCGGGCGCCCCCTCTACGAGGCGTTCATCCGCGACTACACGGCCAAGCAGTGGCAGACCGACCCGCGCAACCTGCCCGCCGAGGTGATCTCGCGCCTTCCGGTGCGTTACACCTACGACAACCGCTACTTCAACGACACGTGGGAGGGGCTGCCCGTCGACGGGTACACGGCGTGGCTCGAGCGCATGGCCGACCACCCGAACATCGAGGTCAAGCTCAGTTGCGACTTCTTCGACGAGTCACAGCCGCTCCACAAGCGCGCCGTCGTCGGCCAGGTGCCGATCGTGTACACGGGCCCGATCGACCGCTACTTCGACGACGCCGAGGGGGCCCTGTCGTGGCGGACGCTGGACTTCGAGCAGGAAGTGCTCGACATCGCCGACTTCCAGGGCACCAGCGTCATGAACTATGCGGATGCCGACGTCCCTTACACCCGGATCCACGAGTTCAAGCACTTCCACCCCGAACGCGCCGAACGCTACCCGAAGGACCGCACCGTCATCGTCCGCGAGTTCTCCCGGTTCGCTGAGCGCGAGGACGAACCGTACTACCCGGTGAACACCCCGCAGGATCGCGCGGGACTGCTGGCCTACCGCGAGCTCGCCAAGGGGGAACGCGATGTGCACTTCGGCGGGCGTCTCGGCACCTATCAGTACCTCGACATGCACATGGCCATCGGCTCGGCGCTTTCCATGTGGAACAACACGCTCGCCTGAGCGCGCGTCGCCCGTTCGTAGACTTCTCTGATGACGACGACCACGGTCGGAGCCCCCGGGTCGCCCCGGCGCTACCTCCACTCCCTGTGGCTGCTGTCGGCGCGCGACTTGAAGGTGCGCTACGCCACCAGCGCGCTGGGATACCTCTGGTCCGTCCTCGATCCGCTCGTCATGAGCGCGATCTACTGGTTCGTGTTCACCCAGGTCTTCGGGCGGGATGTGGGCGAAACTCCCTACATCGTGTTCCTCATCACGGCCCTGCTGCCGTGGGTGTGGTTCAACGCCGCTGTCAGCGACTTCACCCGGGCCTTCAACAAGGACGCCCGGCTCGTGAGGTCTACCGCGATCCCTCGATCGATCTGGGTGAATCGCATCGTGCTCAGCAAGGGCGTGGAGTTCCTCTGCTCGATCCCCGTACTCGTGCTCTTCGCGGTTTTTGGTGGCGCGACGGTGGGGTGGGGGCTGTTCTTCTTCCCGCTCGCCATCCTGTTGCAGACAGCGCTACTGGTCGGACTGGGGCTGATCGTCGCACCGCTGTGCGTGCTCTGGGGGGATCTGGAGCGGACGACCCGCCTCATCCTGCGCGCATTGTTCTACGCGTCTCCGATCATCTACGGCGTCTCCGACCTTCCCGTCGGCTTCCGAGAGGTGGCCGCGCTCAACCCGCTCGCGGGCATCTTCACGTTGTACCGGGCGGGGTTCTTCCCCGATCAGTGGGACACCCTCTCGGTGGTGACCGGCGCGGTCGTGAGCCTCGTGGTGCTCGGCGTCGGAATCCTCGTCTTCCGGCGGCTCGAGCGTCCCGTGCTGAAGGAGCTGTGATGTCCGCGGAGCTGGCGATCGAGGTCGACGGGCTGGGAGTCCGGTTCCGGCGCAACAGGAGGGGGCGTCGCAGCCTGAAGGATCTCTTCGGCGGGGCATCCCGGCGCGCCCGACCGGGCGAGTTCTGGCCCCTGCGAAACGTCAGCTTCACCGTCCGGCCCGGCGAGTCAATCGGGGTCGTCGGACGCAACGGCCAGGGCAAGTCGACGCTGCTCAAGCTCGTCGCCGGTGTGCTGCTTCCCGATGAGGGTGCCGTGCGCGTGAACGGAGGCGTCGCTCCGCTCATCGAGATCACGGGCGGGTTCGTGGGGGACCTGACGGTGCGCGAGAACGTGCGCCTCACGGCAGGGCTCCATGGGATGAGCCGGGCCGAGGTAGCGCGGCGCTTCGACTCCATCATCGACTTCGCCGAGCTCCACGACTTCGTCGACACCCCCTACAAGCATCTGTCGAACGGCATGAAGGTGCGTCTGGCATTCGCCGTGGTCTCTCAGCTCGAGGAACCCATCCTCCTCGTGGACGAGGTGCTCGCTGTGGGCGACAAGGCCTTCCGGGAGAAGTGCTACCGCCGCATCGACGAGTTGCTCGCCGCGGGACGGACCCTGTTCTTCGTCAGCCACAACGAAAAGGACCTGCGCCGGTTCTGCACGCGGGGTCTCTATCTCGACAAGGGGGCGCTGACGATGGATGCGCCCATCGCAGACGTATTGGAGCGGTACAACGCCGACTACGCGGCGGGCTGAGTCTGCACCAGCGGCGGCATCGGCCGCCACGAGCGGTCGCGCGCGATCTTGCGCCCGTCGCGCAGGCCGCGCACCAGATGGCCCGTGCCGCGCACCTTCCGCTCGACGACGGCGAGGCGGATGAGCTCCTTCGCGAAGGTCATCACCGTGCCCAGTCCGAACAGGACGGGGTTGTAGACGCCCAGCTCGCGGTAGTAGCGCTTGATGTACGCGCGGTTTCGCATGATGTAGTAGCGGTAGGCGTCGCTGGACGCGTTCATGTGCCGGATGCCCATGTCCCACTGCTTGATCTCGCGCGTGCGGCGCAGCACGAACTCGTCGACGATGACGGAGGTCGTCACGCGGGAGGCGAGCCAGCCGTACAGCTGATCGTCCCAATAGATGAAGAAACGCGGGTCGGGGAGACCGATCTGCCCCACCACGTCCCGGTGGATGAACATCCCCTCGAAGCAGCCCGAGTTCATCTCCTTGTAGCCGGAGGCGTCGAAGCCGGCGGGGGCGAACGGGATCGGGATGCCCATGCGATCGGCGACGCGGTACTGCCAGTAGAACTCGCTCCCGTCGTAGTCGTAGCGCCGGCCCTGGATGCTCTTGAAGCGCGGCGCCCAGTTCCCCATGCGGGCGAGGCCGTCGGGGAGCACCTCGACATCGTCGTCCATCAGCCAGATCCACGTCGAGCCGAGCTCGTACGCGACCCGCATCCCCTCGCTGAACCCGCCCGAGCCGCCCGTGTTGGTCTCCAACCGGCGGTAGACGAGCTCTGTGCCGATGCGCGATCGGAACGCGTCGATGACGGCACCGGTGTCGTCCGACGACGCGTTGTCGACCACCACGACGTGCCCAGGCTTCGGGTCCATCGCTTCGATGCTCGTCAGCAGCTTCGTCAGGAGAGCAGAGCGGTTGTAGGTCACGATCGTGATCGTGGCGGCGGCGGGGTCGAAAACCTGGCTGGAGACGGTCATGTGTTGTCCTCGAACACGGTGCGCCAGCGCTCGACGCTGGTCAGATCGGATGCGGCGGCACGGTAGCGGCGTGAGAGCCCAGGCCACTCGCGGCGCAGGCGTCGGTGGAGGCGCACGCTGTCCATGAGCATGCGGCGGAAGGTCGTTCGGTCGCGCACGTAGACGTTCTTGCCGGATCCGTTCGCCGCACTCACGATGGCGCTGTCGACCAGCGGCACGCGCCACCAGAGAGCGTCCTCTTTGCCATACTCCACCTCGGGAAGCGCGGAGCGGTCGCCTGAGGTGGGCCGCAGCCAGTGCGAGGCGAGCGTGGATGCGGTGAACCATCGCAGGCGCCAGCCGGTCGGGTTGTCGTACTCGTGACGCCGGCGCAGCGGAAACACCTGCCGGCCCCGTCGCGAGCGCAAGGGCACGCCGGTGTCGGTGTGCACGACCGTCTCGGGGTAGTCCGCTGCGAGCGCGCGAGCTGCCGGCATCGCCGTGGCGAGATTCGCCCACATGTGCTCGGGACCCGAGAGGAGGTCCCGGATGGCTTGATGCCGCAGGGCGACGGGGTAGTACTGCATCATCATCAGGTGCTTGAGGTCGAGGCGCCGGCTGTGACGCAGCAGTGTCCCTCCGCCGGGCAGCGAGGAGTGCAGGAGCGCCGCGACGATCCGGTTGCGAGCGTGGAAGTACGCCTGCCAGTCGATCGAGTCGTCCTTGCCGACCCAGGAGACGTGCCAGAGGGCGACCCCCGGCACCGACACCGTCGGAAAACCCGCCTCGCCCGCCCGGAGGCAGAACTCCGCGTCGTCCCACTTGATGAAGGCGGGCAGCGAGAGGCCGACCTTGCGGATGATCTCGAGCGGGATGAGGCACATCCACCATCCGTTGTAGTCCGCGTCCATGCGCATGTGCAGCATGGGGGACTGTCGGAGGTTGGCGACGCTGAAGTCGTGCGGGAGCTTCTCCTGGTACAGCGCGCGCCACATGAACGGCGCCTCGTCGACGACCTCGGCCCAGGCGTGCAGCTTGGGTCGATCGAGCAGGTCGAACATGTGCGCGCCGACGATCGTGGGTGTCGATGCGTACCGGCCGAAGACGACGGAGCGCCGGACCGATTCCGGCTCGATGCGCACGTCGTCGTCCAGCAGCTGGATGAAGTCGCTCTCCGGCCGGGCCAGCGTCTCGCTCATGGCGCGCGCGAAGCCGCCGGATCCGCCCAGGTTGGGCTGGGTCAGTATGGCTAGGGTCTCCCCGAGCGCGGCGGCGACGTCGGTGTACCCGTCCTCGTCCGCGACACGCTGTGTGCCCTGGTCGATCACGAAGACGCGATCGATCAGTTCCAGCAGGTCGGGGGCGTCGGAGAGGCTCCGCAGCGTCTCGACGCAGTAATCGGGCTTGTTGTATGTCGTGATGCCGATCGAGGCCTTGCCGTGGCGGACCGGAGCGGTCTCGGTGGTCCACTCTGCGCCTTCGAAGGTCATCGCCTTCTCGTCCGCCGCGATGTCGAACCAGATCCAGCCGCCGTCGCTGTACTGGTCGAGTGTGACGTGGAAGGTGCTCGTCGCCTCGCCGTCCACCTCGCGCGTCTCGATGCGCTGCTTGGTGCCGCTGCCATTCGATCGGTAGAGCAGGATCGTCGCGGGTCCCTGGGTGCGCACGGTGAGTGCCACGTCGCGAACCGGAGTCCAGTGCTGCCAGTACGACGCCGGGAAGGCGTTGAAGTATGTGCCGAACGACACGCGGCGGCCGCTGACGACACGCGCACGGTTGCGGCCCAGGATGTTCGTCAGCTGAGCTCGATTGGAGACCCGCACGGGTTCGTCGTCGATGACCGACCAGGTCTCGGGATCCGCGTAGAGCGGCAGGAGGTCGGGGTCGCGGTCGAGCGGGAACACGACCTTCTGTAGGACATGCGGCACGGGTGGATCTCCGGTTCGGTCGGCGGCGCGCTACGTAGAGCCGGAGCACGATCCTACCGGCTCGACCTCGTGAACCACCCTGAGGGGGCTCAGCGACCAGGCTCCTCCGGGAGGACGGTGGGGACCGGGTCCCCGCTGTCGAGGCGGTCCCGCCACGACCGCGACTGCCCCGCGCGGCTGGCGCACACCACCAGAAGGAGCCATCCGTACCCGAACAGGGTGAAGCTCTCGAACACGGAGTCGATGAGCAGCGCCGTCAGGATGAGGGGAGTCCAGGTGTACACCACGGCGCGTCGGTTGCTGGCCTCGAGCCACGACCGCACCAGCGCGATGACGCAGAAGCCCGCGAACAGCAGCAGCCCGAACCATCCCACCTGCAGGAGGATGTCGAAGTAGGCGTTGAGCGCCGACGCGTGGCGCTCGCCCAGGTTCACGTTGATGGACAGGAACGGGAACTCGGTCGTGGACCATGTGCCGTACCAGCCCCATCCCTGCACCGGGTGATAACGGACGTAGTCGAGGATCGTGTTCCACAGATCCGCGCGCGTCGAGAAGTCGCTGCCGGCGCCGAGCATGGCGATGATGGGGCCGCGCGCGGCGTACGCCACCGCGAGGGCGACCACGACGATGCCGGCCAGCGTCGCCTGCAGCATGGGCCTCGACTCGGGCCGGGTGTGGCGCACGACCATGAGCGTGAGGGTCGCCAGCCCCACGATGAGTGCGATCACGATCACCGTGGGGGAGTCGCTCAGCACGGCCAGACCACCCGCGAGGATCACGGAGAAGACCGCGACGCCGGGACGCACGGATGAGGTGCGCCACTCGACGAGGAAGGTGATCAATGCGAGCACGGCGACGAAGCCGAGCGCATTGCGGGTGCCGAAGATCCCCTGCACGGGCCCGAGCTCTGCGATGAGGCCCTGCACGCCCAGCAGGGGGAAGGGCATGTCGATGAGGATCCCGAAGAGGATCTCGACGCCCAGCGAGACCGCGAGCAGCCACCGCATGACGTCGCCCAGCGCCCGCGCGGTCTGCAGGGTGTCGCGCACGTGGGCGATCGTGACCCCCAGCAGCGAGAGCGCGGCCAGCGCCACCCAGCCGATCAGGGACTTCGGTTGATCGGTCGACCAGAAGACGCTCACCGCCGTCCACCCGAGGAAGAGGGCGAGGGTCGCGGATGCCAGCCGCAGCGGCGACAGCTCTCCGCGGCGCGCGACGAGCATGGCCACGGCGAGGGCGCACAGCCCCGCGACCATCGTCACGTAGGTCACCCGGCCCATGAGGCGTTCGATGGCGAAGGCTCCGAACGTCGTGCCGAACACGAGAAGGGTGAAGGCGCGCGCCATGCGGGCCGAGAGTAGGAGTTCGCCGATGCCGGACGAAGCGGCGGCGTTCATGCCTGATCCGTCACGGGGTCGCCGCGCTCGATACGCCACGAGGTCTCCGCGGGACCCACGCCCAGCAGCGGCGACTGTCGCACCTTGAGCCCGAGCAGCACGATGAGCATCCAGCCCCACACCACCAGCGGGCCGGATTCCGCGAGGCCCTGCACGAGCAGAACGGTGGCGACGAGCGTGGGCAAGAGCGTCAACGGGGAGTACGGGCGGTCGTCGCGCAGATCCCATCGCGGGCGGTCGATGGCGAAGAACCAGGCGCGCCAGATGAAGGTCGCGTAGACGCCCGCCATGAGCAGCACGCCGATCACGCCGAGTTGCAGGAAGACGTCGATCCACATGTTGTGCGCCTGCATGACCGTCTCACCGTGGTCGACGATCCAGCCGTCGAAGTGGCTGTCCCAGGGCAGCCACGGCGAGGCGAAGCCCCATCCGATCACGGGATGCTCGCCGGCTCGCGCCAGCACCTGCTCCCAGATGCCCTCGCGTCCGGTGAGATCCGCAGACCGGCCGAGGGCCGTGAAGAGCGTGTCGCGCGCGAAGAAGAGGATCCCGGCCCCGGCGAGAGCCACGCCGGCGTAGGCGGCGTAGTAGCCCGTGCGTCCGCCGGGCCTCGTGACCGTCCGCATGAGCAGAACCGTTACGAGCACGACGATGACGGCGGCCGCCGAGAGGTAGGCGGTCGCGGAGCCGGCGTGGACGAACAGCAGCGCTGCGATCGAGATCCAGACGATCGCGGATGCCCGTCGCTCGGCGTGCGCGGCCCACCGGATGGAGAAGACGATCAGCCCGAGCAGTGCGACGACGGCGAGGAGGTTGGCGTTGCCCTGGATGCCCTGGATGCGCCCGTCGAGATCGAAGAGGTTGTTGCGGGACCAGTAGACGATCGGGTCGTACTTCACGCCCCGCTCCGGAAGCACCCACCCCGGCAGAATGGGACGCCGGACGAACAGCGACACGACGAGCTCGAAGACGAGCGACAGTCCCAGTGACCACTTCAGTGCGGCCGAGATGGCGGCGACGATCTCGCGCCAGGTGAGAATCGCCGCGACGAACAGGCCCTGGCCTGTCGTGATCAGCCACAGGGCGAGCGTCGTGCCGGTCGTCGCGGGCCACGCCGACCAGATGAGCGATGCCGCCGCCCAGACGCCGTACGCGAGCACGAACCACGGGAGGCGCCGCACGTCGATCGGCGGTCGCATGAGAAGCCACACGACGAGGGACACGACCGCGGTGGCGACGACGATCACGGTCGAGGCGGCGACTCCGAAGGCCAGCGTCCACGCGGTGCCGGCGATCGCCTGGAAGACGACGAAGACGCACCACGCGCGCAGCAGCAGATGTCCCGTGCGCTCGCGCAACGGCGGCGCGGGTGCGGGACCTGCCGGGTGTTGGGTTCGGACGGCCATGATGCCCCCAGATTATCCCGGGACCCTTCTAGGCTGGGGGTGTGCTGGCCGAGCTGACCAACGTCCCCCGTGACTACTCCTGGGGCTCTTCCCATCTCATCGCAGACCTGCAGGGACGCGAGCCCTCCGGAGCGCCCGAAGCCGAGGTATGGTTCGGCGACCATCCGGGATCGCCCGCCCTGCTTCCCTCCCTCGGGATGACGCTGGATGCCTGGTTCGACGCGCAGGATTCGGGTGCGGACCACGCCAGGCGACTGCCGTATCTGCTCAAGCTGCTCGCCGCAGGCTCGCCCCTCTCGATCCAGGTGCACCCGTCGAAGCAGCAGGCCGTCGAGGGCTTCGCCCGTGAGGAGGCCGCCGGGATCCCACGGGATGCGGCCCACCGCACCTATAAGGACGACAACCACAAGCCCGAGGTCATCGTGGCGGTGAGCGAGCGCTTCGAGGCGCTCGCGGGACTCCGACCCCTGGCCGCGACGCGGGGCATCCTCGCCGCGCTGCCTCAGAACGATGGCGTGACGGCCCTCGGCCGGGCGCTTGAGGGCTCCGATGAAGCCTCCGCGCTGCGAGACGCGCTCGGCTGGCTGTTGTCGGGCCGGGCTCAGGACGTCGTCGACGGGGTGATCGCCGCCGTGCGAGAGGCCGCGCAGGCGGCGCCCTCCGACCACTTCGCCGCGCTGACCCGGGTCGCCGACGCGTACCCGTCGGATCCCGGTGTGGTGGTCGCGCTGCTCATGAACCACGTGGTGCTCGCGCGGGGCGAGGCGATCTTCGTTCCGGCCGGTGTCCTGCACGCCTACCTCTCCGGCCTCGGCGTTGAGATCATGGCGGCCAGCGACAATGTGCTGCGCGGCGGTCTCACGCCCAAGCACATCGACGTCGACGAGCTGCTCCGCATCCTCGACACGACACCCGGCGAGGCGCCGAGACTTCCGGCGATCGTGGGGGAGCCGGGCGTCGACGTCTTCGCGCCGGGGATCGCCGACTTCGAACTGCTGCGGGTGACGGTGGACGAGGGTGAGGTGCGTCGCGTGCGCCTTCGCGGCCCCGCCATCGCCGTGGCGACGATGGGTGCGCCGATCGTCTCGGCAGCGGGAACGCGGGTGCAGCTCTCACCCGGTGCCGCGGCGTTCGCCACGCCCGACGAGCAGCACCTCGAGGTCACGGGTGCGGGGGAGCTGTTCCTCGCGATGCCGGGACGCTGAATCCCCGCCGCGTAACGAATCCACTCCATCGACACGCCGTCGGCGCGTCGCGAAGATTAAAGCGCGGGTTGAGGGTTTACGATCAGCGACTTGCTTTCCTCGAATCACACCTGTGTAATTTAGGCACCCGCCCACCGCGGGGCGTGGAATCGAGATCGTGGGGAGAGCACATGGCGAGCGCACCGTACCGCTCAGGCGTTCCCGACAACTGGCATGTCGATCCCGTCTTCCTCGGGGTCCCCGGCGTTCGCCGCGAAGCTCCCGTCGACGACGACAATCCGCTGGCGTGGCAGACGGACGCGCTGTGCGCGCAGACCGATCCCGAGGCGTTCTTCCCCGAGAAGGGCGGCTCCACCCGCGACGCGAAGCGCATCTGCACGACCTGCGATGTCCGCGACGAATGCCTCGAGTACGCGCTGCGCAACGACGAGCGGTTCGGCATCTGGGGCGGGCTCAGCGAGCGCGAGCGTCGCAAACTCAAGCGTCGTGTGAGCTGAACGCCCTATCGACATCACCGATTGCGGCGCGTGCACCTCGCGTGCCGCGAACTCGTGCTTAGGCTGACTCAGTCATGTCGGCCCGTGTCCACGCTCTCCTCGTCGTGCGCCCTGAAGGGCGTACGGCCGCCGCGGCGCATCTCGAGCGCACGCTGTCCGCCCTCGCCGCCCAGACCCGCCAGGTCGACGCGCTCACCATCGTGCTCTGCGGTGGGGACGCCGCTCTCACGCAGCTCGTCACCGCATCCGGCGCCGAGGGCGTGATCACCGCCGGCGCCTCCACATCGTTCGCCGATGCGGTGCGCCTCGCCTCCGTGCGCATCAGCGGCGAGTTCGTATGGCTTCTCGCTCAGGACACCGCACCCGAGCCGGAGGCCTTGCAGCGCCTGCTGGCCGGCCTCGAGCGTGCTCCCTCGGTCGCCGTGGTCGCGCCCAAACTGGTGGAGTGGGACGAGCCGGCCCGCATCGTGTCGCTCGGCGTGACGATGACGCCGTTCGGTCGTTCCGTCGAGCTGGTGCAGGACGAACTCGACCAGGGTCAGCACGACGGTGACGATGACGTTCTCGGGGCCGATGTGCGTGGCGTGCTCGTACGCGCCGATCTGTGGCGCACTCTCCGCGGCGTCGACCCTGCGCTCGGTGGCGCCGATGAGGGTCTCGATCTCGGTGTGCGCGCCCGACTCGCGGGCCACCGGGTGAGTCTGGTGCCCACGGCGCGGGTGGCGGTCGCCGGCGACGGTGTGGCCGGGCTTCCCGCCGCTGCGACCCGGCGCGCCCGCCGTCGTCGCGCCTACGCGCGTCGGCTCGCGCAGATCCACCGCCGCCTGTCGTACGCGCCGGCAGCGTCCGTGCCGCTGCATCTGCTGTCTCTCATCCCGCTCGCGCTGTGGCGCGCGGCAGCGCTGCTGGTGGCGAAGCAGCCCTCTCGGGTGCTGCCCGAGTGGGGCGCCTCGATCGTCGCCTTCTTCCGGTGGGGCGCGATCGCCGCATCCCGCGGTGTCATCCGTCGCTCGCGCAGCGTCGCATGGTCGCAGCTCTCCCTCCTGCGCATCACCCGGTCCGCGCTCCGGCAGCGCTTCGACGCGGATGCCGACGCCGACGCGATGAATCGACCGGTGCGCGGCGAGCTGCACTTCTTCACGGGCGGCGGCGCCTGGCTCGTGCTGGCGGGACTGGTCGTCTCGGCGGCCGCGTTCCCCGCTCTCCTGGCATGGCCGGCTCTCGGTGGCGGCGCACTCGAGCCGCTGCGGGCGACGCTCGGCCAGCTCTGGACCGACGCGGCGTTCGGCGCCCGAGCGACCGGCCTGGGCGTGGCGGGACCGGCCGATCCGTTCGCCGCCGTGGTGGCGCTGCTCGGTTCGCTCTGGCCGGGAGACCCCTCGCGCATCCTCATCGTTCTGTGGTTGGCTGCCCTGCCCCTCGCCGTGCTCGGCGGCTGGTTCGCGGCCACACGCCTCACCTCCCGGTCGCTGCTGCGCAATACCGCCGCCGTCGCCTGGGCGCTTGCCCCGACGTTCTGGAGCGCGCTCGTCGACGGCCGCCCCACGGGCGTCATCGTGCACCTGCTGCTGCCGTGGCTGTTCTACGCCGGCGCGGTCGCGCATCGGTCGTGGGCTGCCGCCGGGGCTGCGTCCTTGCTGCTGGCCGGGGTGCTCGCGTGCGCTCCGTCTCTCGCGCCCGCTCTCATCGTCGTATGGATGCTGGCGATGATGCTCGTCGTCGTCGCGCGCGGCGGACGCGGAGCGGGACAGATCGTCTGGACCGGCGTCCCGGCGCTGGCGCTGTTCGCCCCTCTCATCTGGGCGCAGCTGCACGGCGGCACGGTATGGGGTCTGCTCGCCGACCCCGGACCGGTGTGGGCGGGACCGCAGGCGGGCGCCGACGCCGCGGGGCGCTTCGCGCTGGCGGCGGGCTTCCCGACCATGGATTTCGCCGGGTGGGCGGGCCTTCTCGGCTCCACGACCATCGGGCCGTTCGTCACCGCGGTGGTCGTCCTGGTCGCACCGCTCGCGGTTCTCGCGCTGCTCTCGCTGCTCACCCCGCGATGGATGGTCGCGGGCGTGCTGCTGGTGGTCGCGCTTCTGGGTATCGCCACGGCGTTCGCGGCTGTGGGCTTCGCCGTCTCGGTCGACACGCGCGGCACGCCGGTGGCGCTCTGGCCGGGCGCCGCGCTGAGTCTTGCGTGGCTGGGGATCGTCGCGGCGGCCACCGTGACCCTCGACTCGGGGGTCCCGGCGCGCGCCGGCGGGCTGCGCGTCTTCGGCGCCGTGGCCGTCATGGGCACGCTCGTGCTTCTCGCCGTGCCCTCGGTGTCGGCGGTCGGCAGGGGGCAGAGCGGCCTGCAGAGCGGCTCGCCGTCCACGCTGCCTGCCTACGTGGCGGCGCAGGGGCGCGACGACTCGAACGTCGGCACGATCGTGCTCTCACCGCTGGCCGACGGCTCCGTCGCCGCCCAGGTCGTCTGGGGCGGGAGTGAGACCCTGTCCAGCACCTCCACGCTGGATGCGACCCGAACCGTCGCCTCGGACTCCGATCGGGACGTGGCCGAGCTGACCGCAGACCTCGTGACCTCGACCTCGGAGGACGTCGTCGCGCGCGTCGCGGCGGCCGGCATCCGCTTCATCGTGGTCGCCCCCGAGACCTCCGACGAGAGCGACGCGGCGCGTGCGCTGCGACTCTCGGCACAGACGGCGCTCGACCAGCGCGACGACCTCGACGTCGTCGGTGCGACGCCCAAGGGCACGCTGTGGCGGGTGACGACGGATGTGGCAGAGCGCCCCGCGCCCAGCGCCGAGATCGTGCGCCAGGGGTGGACCGTCGCGGCGGTCCAGCTCGTGGTCGTCGCGATCGCGCTGCTGCTCTCGTTCCCCACCGCGGCGTCGCGCCGCGAGGCTCGTCGTACCCCGCGCACCGTCGGTCCGCGTTCGCGGGAGGAGCAAGCATGAGCAGGCAGCGGATGTGGCGCTGGGCGGCCACGAGCACGCGGCTCGTCGTGGGCGCGGCGCTCGCCGTCGGCATGGTCGGCGCTGTGGGTGTCGGCGTGGCGGCGAACTGGCCCACCCACACTCACGAGCCGCTCGCAGTCGGCGTGACGCCCACGCCCGCAGACACGGTGCTCGCCTGCGCCGGCCCTCTGCTCGCCCTCGGTCGCGACGCCACACAGGCCGGTCAGATCGTGAGCGCGGCGCCGACGGCGACGGTGTCGGGATCCGATGGTGCGTCGCTGAAGCAGCTCACCGAGCCGACGGCACCCGTCGTCATCGGCTCGGACGGGCACCCGGTGTTCGTGGCGCCGCCCGTCGACGAGACACGATCGGATGCCGCCGCGTCCGCGAGCGGCACGGTCGGAGCCGAGGATCTTCGCGGCTTCGCCGCCTCCGCCTGCCAGCCGCCGCTCATCGAGTCCTGGCTCGTCGCGGGGGCGACCACCACGGGTTCGGCGGACGTCATCCTGCTCTCGAACCCGTCGGACGTGGCCGCAACCGTCGACCTCACGCTCTACAGCGCGACCGGCGCCTCCACCCCGCCCTCGGGCAGCGGGCTCCGCGTCGACGCTCACAGTCAGCGCCTCGTGCCGCTGGCCGCGCTGGCCGTCGGTGAGGGAGCGCCCGTCGTGCGTGTGACCGCCTCCGGCGCGCCCGTCGCCGCCGCGCTGCAGTCGAGCCTGTCCCGGACTCTGCTGACCGGTGGCGTCGAGCAGAGCGGCGCGATCGTCGGTTCCGCGACGCAGCAGGTGATCCCCGGCCTCCGGGTTCCGCAGAGCGCGGTGGATGCGGCCTCGGCCGGCGCCACGACGCTCCTGCGGCTGCTGGCTCCTGGCGCGGATGCGACAGCGACGGTCACCGTGCAGGACGACACCGGGCGTACCGCGTTGACGCAGAGTGTCCCCCTCGGCGCGGATCTTCCCACCGAGCTCGACCTCGCCGGACTGCCGGCCGGTACGTACACGGTGCGTGTCGATGCCACATCGGCCGTCGTCAGCGCGGTCTGGCAGACGACGAACTTCAACAACGGCGCGGACTTCGCCTGGTACACGGCGGCCGAGGCCATCGTCAACCCGAGTGTGGTCGCCGTCGCGGACGGTCCCTCCCCGCTGCTGGTGATCGCCGGGTCGACCGCCGGGGCAGCCGATGTCGTGCTGAAGCCGCTCAGCGGCGCCACCGAGACGGAGCGAGTGAGGGTCGCCGCCGGTGACACCGCATCCGTGCCGGTCGAGCCGGGAGCGGTCTACCGTATCGAGACCTCCAACCCGATCCGGGCGTCGGTGAGCTACCTCGCGGACGGCGCGATCAGCGCGTTCCCGGTCTGGCCGGCGGATGCGGCGGCGGCGGAGATCATCGTCCGTCCCTGAGTCCGGTCAGAGGAAGCGGAAGCGATCGGGGCCCAGGTCCCACGGGTCGCGTCCGAGGAACTCGGCGGCCGCCCGGAAGACGCAGCTCTCGATCATCATGCGCCGATGGGCGTCGTCGTTGCGGTGCAGGTGTGCGAGGCGTTCGATGGGCAGCCGGTACAGCACGATCCGCTTCTCGTCGGCAAGCACGCTCCAGCGGGGGATGCCGTCGGCATCCGCGGCCGGGGGCATGTCGGCCATCTCGAAGCGCACCTCGCGCAACTCGGGCCAGGCGCCCCGGAGGAACTCCGCGACGGAACCGACAGCGAGATCGAACCGGTCGACGCGCGTCTCCAGGGGCGGCAGCGGTGGGCGCACCACGGCGCTGCGACCCTGCCTGCCGTGACGCCCGTGGCGTTCAGGACGCGGGGCTGCGGGTGCGGGGCGCGACCGGCGGCGGATCATCTGACCATCCTAGGCGCGGCGCGCGAACCGCGCCCCGACTGCGGGTTAGGGTCGCACCGTGCAGGAACGTCAGTGCTCCAAGGTCGCGTGCGCGCGTGAAGCGGTGGCGACGCTCACCTACGACTACGCCGACCAGATGGCAGCGGTGGGTCCGCTGGGCCGGGCGGGAGACCCCCACGCGCACGACCTGTGCCAGGTGCACACCGAGCGACTCTCGGTTCCGAAGGGCTGGCTGGTCGTGCGTCACGAGACGCTCCGCGCCTCCTAGACCCGGCCAGTTCCGGGGGCGGGCAGCAGCGTCGCCGCGCGTGCGTCGCGTGCGCGAATGGCAGACAGCTCGCGTTGGAAGCGCAATGCAGCCACGGCCCGGACGAACAGCTCGGGGTCCGCGGATGGAACGGGGGAGACCGAGGCGGCCGCCTCCGCGGCCAGTTGCGCCGCCAGCATCCGTCTCGCCGCCGGCTGCAGTTGCTCCGCCTGCCGGACGAACCGGGCGAGCCGCCGCGCGACGGGTGCGGGCAACGGTGCGACGTCCGCGATACGGGCCCACTCGACGAGGGGAGCCGGGACCTGCGGTTCGAAGGAGGGGAGACGGCCGGTGCGCGTGCGCTGACTGAACGTGCCGGCCATGAGGTCGCCCAGCCGCTGTGCGCGCGGCGTGAACATCCCGGTGAGGGCCGCCACCGCACCCAGAGTGAACCAGATCTCCAGCACCCCGACGAGCGAGCGGATCAGGGCCTGCCGGAAGCCCGCCGCGCCGCCGTCGGCGCGGACGATGCGCGCGCCGACGATCAGCTTGCCGAGGCTGCGGCCGCGCGTGGCGGTCTCGATCGTGGTGGGGGCGATGACCAGCAGCAGTACCGCCAGCAGGATCGAGAGGATGGTGCCCAGCCCCGACGCCGCGGAGAGGGCGCCCGTCAGCCCGAGCGCCAGGAGCACGACGAGGGCGGCGGCCACGGTCACGACCATGTCGATCGCCGCTCCCGCAAGTCGCAGGAAGAACCCCGCCGGCTGGACATCGAGCGCGACGGCCTCGCCGGTGAGGATCTCGTCTTGGCCGATCTCGACCAGCGTCACGGCGGAGGACATGGCTACAGTGAAACACATGGACCTCGACGCGCTCACCGCCGCCCACAGGTCCGAGTGGGAGCGTCTCGACGAGCTGGCCGGCCGTCGACGTCTGAGCGGTCCCGAGGCGGATGAGCTCGTGATGCGCTACCGGGCGGCGTCCGCCGATCTGGCCGAGCTCAAGACCGCCGCGGGGCGCAGCCCTCAGGCCGATCACCTCTCGCTGGTGCTCGCCCGTGCCCGCCTGCGGCTGACCGCGGGCGACGGAAACCTGCTCCGCCGCATCCCTCAGTTCTTCCTCGACCAGTTGCCCGCAGCGCTGTACCGCGTTCGCTGGACCACGCTGGCCGTCGCGGGCGCATTCATCCTCGCGGCGGCGCTGGTGGCGTTGTGGATCTCGTCGGATCCCGCCCTCGTGGCGACCCTCGGCTCCGAGGCGCAGCTCTCCTCGTATGCGAACGACGAGTTCGTCGCCTACTACTCCGACAACCCGGCGGCGGTGTTCGCCGGCACCGTGTGGACCAACAACGCCTGGATCGCCGCGCAGTGCGTCCTGTTCGGCATCACCGGCATCTGGCCGGTCTCGGTCGTGATGCAGAACGCGGTCGGTCTCGGTACGGCCGCCGCCGTCATGGGCTCCTTCGACCGGCTCGACGTGTTCTTCGCCTACATCCTTCCCCACGGTCTGCTGGAGCTGACGAGCGTGTTCGTCGCGGCGGCGGCGGGGCTTCACGTGTTCTGGGCATGGGTCGCCCCCGGCGCCCGGTCTCGTCGTGAGTCGCTCGCCGCCGCGGGCCGCTCGCTCGCCACCGTCGCGATCGGCCTGGTGCTCGCCCTGGCGCTGTCCGGAATCGTCGAGGCCTACGTCACGCCGCAGCCGTGGCCGTGGCCCGTGAAGCTCGTGCTCGGCGCCCTGGCGCTCGGCGTCTTCCTCTTCTACATGCTCGTCGTCGGGCGCCGCGCTGCACGCCGGGGCGAGACGGGTGATCTGGGCGAGGATGACATCGGCCAGGTCGAGCTCGTCGCGGGCTGACCCGCACCGGTTCAGCGATCGTTCACCTGCCCGTGGGCGTGTCGTATTTTTGAATAGATCAAAAAAATGACAGGATGCGGGAGTGGCCCCCGCATCCGTACAGACAGAGAACGCCCTGCGTCACGCGGGTCTTCGTGTCACCCAGACGCGTCGCGGGGTCTACGACGCGCTGCACGCGTTGCCCCACGCCCGAGCGGACGAGGTGTTCGCGCGCGTGCGCGAGCGGCTGCCCGCCACGAGCATGCAGTCGGTGTACAACGCCCTCGGCGATTTCGTCGACGCGGGGCTGGCCCGGCGCATCGAACCCGCGGGGCACCCCGGGCTGTTCGAGCTGCGCGTCGCGGACAACCACCATCACCTCGTGTGCCGCGGCTGCGGGCGCGTCGAGGACGTGGACTGCGTCGCGGGAGCGGCGCCGTGCATGCACCCTCAGCAGACGCATGGCTTCTCGGTCGAGGCTGCCGAGGTGACCTTCTGGGGCATGTGTCCGGCATGTGCCGCCCAGAGCGAATGATCCCCCACGAAAGGAAACAGATGTCCGACATCACGACGGGATGCCCTGTACCCCACGACGGTGCCGACGAGACGCGGCTGCCGGTCGGCCCCTCGCCGCTCGACGCCGAGCCGGACGGTGCGCTGCCGCATCCCACCGCAGGCTCCGCGAACCGCGTGTGGTGGCCGAAGAAGCTGAACCTGCGTCTGCTGGCGAAGAACCCTGTGGTGGGCAACCCCCTCGGTGAGGACTTCGACTACAAGGCCGCCTTCGAAGCGCTCGACCTCGCCGCCGTCAAGCAGGACATCCTCGAGGTCCTTACGACCTCGCAGGACTGGTGGCCGGCCGACTTCGGCCACTACGGTCCGCTGATGATCCGCATGGCCTGGCACAGTGCCGGCACCTACCGCGTGACGGACGGACGCGGCGGCGGCGGGCAGGGTCAGCAGCGTTTCGCGCCGCTGAACAGCTGGCCGGACAACGTGAACCTCGACAAGGCGCGCCGCCTGCTGTGGCCGGTCAAGAAGAAGTACGGCCAGTCGATCTCCTGGGCGGATCTCATGATCCTTGCCGGCAACGTCGCGCTGGAGTCGATGGGGTTCAAGACCTTCGGGTTCGCCGGTGGACGTGCCGACGTCTGGGAAGCCGACGATGACGTGTACTGGGGGCCCGAGACCACGTGGCTCGGTGACGAGCGCTATTCGGGTGATCGCGAGCTGGAGAAGCCGCTCGCGGCCGTCCAGATGGGTCTCATCTACGTCAACCCCGAGGGCCCCAACGGCGAGCCCGACCCGCTGCGCTCGGCGCGCGACATCCGTGAGACCTTCGCCCGCATGGCGATGAACGACGAGGAGACGGTCGCCCTCATCGCCGGCGGCCACACCTTCGGAAAGACCCACGGCGCGGCATCCGACGAGAACGTCGCCGAGGACCCCGAGGCCGCGGGCCTCGAGGACCAGGGGCTCGGCTGGAAGAACGCGCACGGCACCGGCAAGGGTGACGACACCATCACGAGCGGGCTCGAGGTCACCTGGACCTACCACCCGACGCGTTGGGACAACGAGTTCCTGCACATCCTCTACGCCTACGAGTGGGAGCTGTTCAAGAGCCCCGCGGGTGCATGGCAGTGGCGTCCCGCGAACGGCGCGGGCAGCGACATGGTGCCCCTGGCGCACTCCGACGGACGCCGCGAGCCGCGCATGCTCACGAGCGACATCGCCCTGCGCGTCGACCCGGAGTACGGCAAGATCACCAAGCGCTTCCTCGAGAACCCCGAGGAGTTCCAGGACGCCTTCGCCCGCGCATGGTTCAAGCTGACGCACCGCGACATGGGACCGAAGGTGCGCTACCTCGGCCCCGAGGTGCCCGAAGAGGACCTCATCTGGCAGGACCCGGTGCCTCCGGTCGATCACGAGCTGATCGATGCGGCTGACGCGGTCGCGCTGAAGTCCCGCATCCTCGAGTCCGGGCTGAGCGTGTCGGAGCTGGTCTCGACGACGTGGGCGGCAGCATCGACCTTCCGTGGCAGCGACAAGCGCGGCGGCGTGAACGGCGCCCGCATCCGTCTGGCGCCGCAGAAGGACTGGGAGGTCAACAACCCGCCCCAGCTGCAGAAGGTGCTCGCTGTCCTCGAAGAGGTCAAAGCCGAGTTCGAGGCGGCGGGTCGGCGGGTCTCGCTCGCGGATCTGATCGTCCTCGCCGGCAACGCCGGTGTCGAGCGCGCCGCCGCCGACGCGGGAGTGATCGTGGAGGTGCCGTTCCGTCCGGGACGCACCGACGCGACGGCGGAGCAGACCGAGGAGCACTCGTTCGCGTTCCTCGAGCCCGCCGCCGACGGCTTCCGCAACTACCTCAAGGGGCGCCCTTCGCTTCCCGCCGAGTACCTGCTCGTCGACAAGGCCAACCTGCTGACCCTGAGCGCACCCGAGATGACGGTGCTCGTGGGCGGTCTGCGCGTACTGGGCGCGAACTGGGACGGCTCGCGCTACGGCGTGCTGACCGATCGTGTGGGCGTGCTCACGAACGACTTCTTCGTGAACCTGCTCGAGCTGGGCAACACGTGGAAGCCGCTCGACCCGGGCTCCCACGCGTTCCAGGGTACGAAGGATGCCACCGGAGAGCTGGTCGGCATCGGCACGCGCGCCGACCTGGTGTTCGCCTCGAACTCCGAGCTGCGCGCGCTCGCCGAGGTGTACGCCTCTGACGACGCGACGGAGAAGTTCGTGACGGACTTCGTCGCAGCGTGGACGAAGGTCACCGAGCTCGACCGCTTCGACCTCGCCTGACCCGCAACGCAGAACGCCCCTCCGCCCGGTGCGGAGGGGCGTTTCGCGTTCTCCGCGCGGCGCGGTCGTTCGCCTGTCCGAGGGGGTGACGTCCGCGTGCCCGAGTTGCGTCGCATATGGGCTCAGAGCAGGCCGCGCAGCTTGAGGGCGAGGTAGTGGTCGGCGACGCGCGGCGGGAGGGATGCCGCATCCGTCGTCACGGCGACGGCGCCCGTGCGCGCGATGGCCGTCCCGACGCGCGCGCCGCCCTGACGCGCGTGCTCGGTCGCCGCCCATGCGTAGGCGGCATCCGCATCGGTCACGGCGGGCTCGTCATCGGCGTCGCCGACAGTGGATGCGGAGGCGACGAGCACTCGGGACCGTGAGGTCAGCGTGGGAAGGGCCGCCAGGAAGCCGCGCGCCGCGGCGGGGTCGTCCTGCGCCGTGAGCAGCACCACGAGGGCGGGGCGCACCGTCAACCTGCGCACCAGGGACGCGACCTCGCTCCAGTCCGTGTCGATCAGCTGGGCCTCGACGGGTGCCATGGCATCGACGAGCGCAGGCACGAGCGCAGCGCCGTCGACGCCGCTCACGCGCGCCCGCACGACGCGATCCATCATCACCAGGTGCACATGATCCCCGGCGCGTGCGGCGAGAGCGCCGAGCAGCAGAGTGGCCTCCATCGCGGCATCGAGTCTCACACCGTCGTCGACGCGGGTCGCGGCGGTGCGCCCCGTGTCGATCACCACGACGATGTGCCGGTCGCGCTCCGGCCGCCACGTGCGCAGCATCGTCGTGCCGGAGCGCGCCGTGGCGCGCCAGTCGATCGAGCGGACATCGTCGCCACGGACGTACTCGCGCAGGCTGTCGAACTCCGTGCCGCGCCCGCGCACCTGGACGCTCGTCTCGCCGTCGAGCTCTCGCAGGCGCGCCAGACGGGACGGCAGATGGCGGCGCGACGAGAACGGAGGCAGAACACGCAGCGTTCCGCGCGCGTCGATGCGCTGCTGCCGACCGGCGAGGCCGAGAGGGCCGAGTGAGCGCACGACGACGAAGTCGCTCGTGAGCTCACCGCGCCGACGCGGAACGAGCGACGCGCGGAGCGTGACGGCGCCCCCGGCGGGGACGTCGACGCGCGCGCGAGTCGTAGGAGCCCCGGCGGTCGGTTGCCAGGCGTCTCTCACCCACCCCCTCACCGTGCGGCTGCCGGGGTTCGTCAGGCGCAGCTCGCTCAGCGCGACCTCGCCGCGCCGGGCGCGCGCGGGGAGGGACCGCGCCACGCTCAGGTCGGCGGGGCTGGGCGCGAGCGCGGTGTCGACCGCGACTGCCGCGACGACGAGGGCGAGCCATACGCCGAACACCGCCCACGGCGGCACTCCCACGGCCGACAGCAGCACCAACGGGAGGAGACCGCCGGCGACGACGATCGGAAGACGGCCGGTGACGAACACGTCAGATCGGAACCCTCGTCTGGGCGAGGACCGAGGTGAGCACGCCGTCCACGGTGACGCCCTCGAACTCCGCTTCGGGGTTCAGGCGCAGCCGGTGGCGCCAGGTCGGGGTGAGCATCGTCTGCACGTGATCCGGAGTGATGGCCGGGTAACCGCCCAGCCAGGCCCACGCCTTCGCGGTGGCCAGCAGCGCGGTCGCGGCGCGGGGGCTCGCGCCCAGCTGCACCGACGGAGCGTCGCGGGTCGCCCGCGCCAGATCGACGATGTATCCGAGCAAGTCGTCGGAGGCCTCGACGGATGCGGCCGCGCGCTGGGCGGCGGCGATGCCCGCCGCATTCGTGGCAGGCACCACCGCGTCGAGCGCGCGCGGGTCGAACCCGTCCGCGTGACGGCGCAGCACCTGCACCTCTGCGTCGCGCTCGGGCACGTCGACGCGGAGCTTCAGCAGGAATCGATCGAGCTGCGCTTCGGGCAGATCGTAGGTGCCCTCGTGCTCCACGGGGTTCTGGGTCGCCGCCACGAGGAACGGTGTCGGCAGTGGACGGGTCACGCCGTCGGCGGAGACCTGGCGCTCCTCCATGGCCTCCAGCAGTGCCGACTGGGTCTTGGGGGGTGTGCGGTTGATCTCGTCCGCGAGCAGCACCTGAGTGAACACCGGACCCTCACGGAACTCGAACTCGCCGGAGCGGGCGTCGTAGATGAGCGATCCGGTGACGTCTCCCGGCATGAGGTCGGGGGTGAACTGCACCCGGTGCGTGTCGAGCCCGAGCGCGCGGCTGAACGCGCGCACGAGCAGCGTCTTCGCGACGCCGGGCACACCCTCCAGCAGCACGTGGCCGCGAGCCAGGAGCGCGACCAGAAGCCCTGTCACGGCGCCGTCCTGTCCCACCACGGCCTTGCCGATCTCGGTGCGCACGCCGTGCATCGCCATCCGCAGAGCGTCGTCGGAGTTCTCGGTCATTGCGGTTCCTTTCGCGGGCCGGACGGGGTCAATCGCGCCTCGAGGGCGCGGAGGTCTGCGGCGAGGCGGGCGAGCGACCGGTCGTCGGGGACAGGCTCGTCGCCGAGCAGGGCACGGCTGCGCGCGGGCGGGATGCCGGTGGCGGCAGCGACGGCATCGGCGATCGCCGTGGCGTCGGCGCCATGCGGCACGGACAGTGCGACGGCCGCGCGCCCGCGGGCGCGCTCTCGCAAGAGCGCCGCAGCATGATCGCGCGCGCCGGCGCGGGCATAGAGCCGGCCGAGACCGCGCGTGGTCTCGTCGGCGCGCACCGTCACCGGGAGCCGCTCGCGCACGAGCGGACCGAATCTGCGGCCGCGCCAGATCGCCGCGGCCAGAGCCGTCGCGCCCAGCAGCACCATCGCGGGCGTCACCCACGGCGGGGTCAGCTCTCCCAACGTCGCGCCGGACGTACCGGAACCGGCCGAGAGAGCCGGTACGAGCCACACCAGGCGATCGTGCGCGCCCAGCAGGCCGAGCGCCAGAGCCGCATTGCCGTCGGAGGCGAGGTGCTCGTTGGTGAAGAGAACCGACCCGTCCACGGCGGCGAGGGTCGAGTCCCCTCGCTGCTCCCAGAGCAGCCCGAACGCGTCATCGACCGGGTAGCAGCCGACAGCATCCGGTGCGGCGAACGTCGCCCCGACGCTGACTGCTCCCGCGCGCCGTGCCACGGGCAGATCGCATTCGGGTTCCACGGCAGCGGCGGTGCCGTATCCCTGGACCCTGCCGTCGAAGAGAAGCCGGATCGAACGGGCGCGCGGATCCGACACGACCACCGAGTCCGCGGCCGTCGCCAAGGAGGTCAGCTGCGTGTCCGACAGCAGCGGCGAGTCGGGCAGCACGAGGGTGCTCCCGCCGTCCCGGAGAGCGGCTTCCGCTGCGGCGACGTCGCGCGTCACCACGACGTCGATGCCCTGATCGGACAGGATGCGGGCGAGTGCGCGCATCCCGTCGGGGCCGGGATCCTCCGGGTCGTATCTGTCGTATGCACCGAAGCGCATGTTGGCGGAGATGACCGCGCCGATGATGCCGACGACCACGATGACGGCGCCGATCACGGCCCAGGTGCGGGCGCGGGCGAGGCGGGGTCGAACGCTCATCGGTGCGCCGCCGAGGCGCGGGAGAGCCGATCGTCGAGAGCGCGAACCCGCTCGTAGGCGTCGCGGCTGCCCGGCCGACGCAGATAGCGGACGTCATCGAAGTCGTGTGCGACCTCGATGAGCGAGGCAGCCTCCTCCGGGAACACGGCCCCGGCGGATCGCGCGAAGGACGTCACCGTCGCCCCGGGTGCCACAGTGACGCGCTGCTGCTCCTCGAGCCCGCGAGCGAGTGCTCGCACGGCGGCCACGGTCGCCGCCTCCCAGTCGTCGCGCTCGGCGAGGGAGGCCGCCGTGCGCCGCAGTTCGCCTGACCCTGCGGTCACGGCATCGCCGAAAAGCTCCCCCCGGGCGGCGCGGACCAGGCCTCGGGAGCGCGGTCGTCCCCAGATGACGATGGCGAGCACGACGAGGAGCACGACCAGCAGCAGCGCGCCGATCGCCACCAGCGGCGCCCAGGCCGCATCCACGTCGCCGGTGAACAGCTTGGCGATGCCGTCGCCGATGGCGCGGGCGATGCGGTCGAACGGGGTCGGCTCGGCCGCGCGATAGCTCGGGTCTGCGAGCTCCCGTTCGGCGAGACGTCTGGCCTCGTCGCCGTCGGGGATCAACGGCGCGGCCGCGGCGAAGATCACCGCTGTTCCGGGCCCGCCTGCGGCGGGGCCCAGTCGGTCGCGGCGGGCGGCCCTGCCGGCGGATGCTCGCTCGCGGGCAGACCCGCGGCAGGCGGCACATCGGCGGCGGTCGGTGCGGGTGTATCGACCCCGGGCGGCGTGTACGCGGGAGGCGGGCCGTAGCCGTACGCCTGCGGGGCCGGGGAGGGGCCCGGCCATGGAGCGGGTTGCGGCGGCCACGCGACGGGCGGCGCAACCGTCCGGCCGACGTGCCACCGATAGGGATCGGCGACGCCCGCGCCCATCTGACGCTGATCGACGTACGACTGCAGGTCCAGATCGAGGCCCTCGGTGCGCATGCGCGCGTCCACGTAGACGAGGCACGCCGCCGTGGCGTTCACGACGAGCGCGATCGACTGCACCAGCAGCGACACCATCTGCACCACAAGGCTGACACCGACGGTGCCAACGACCGCGGTGACGTTCGGGTCGCCCGTAGGGGAGAGCACGCCGACGAACATGCCGCTGAAGAAGTTCAGCGGCACCACGACGATCTGGGTGATGATTCCGAAGCCGGTCTGGATGACGAACCATGTCGCGAGGGTGCGCCAGAACCTGCCGCGGGTGAGGCGCCAGGAACGGGCGATCGCCGCGAAGACGCCCGTATCCTCGAGCACCAGGATCGGCGTGACGAGGTACAGCCGCGTCGTCAGCCAGAAGGCGAGGGGGATCGCGGCCAGGAAGAACAGGATGGCGACGATGATCCCCGCGGCCAGGGCGAGCAGGCCGAGCGCGAAGGCGGCGGCGGCCAGGATCGCGACGGCGACGAGCACGGCGCCCGAAGCGAGCAGCGTGTAGCCGAACAGGCGCCAGAACGCGGGCCGGATCCGCCGCCACAGCGCGCCGACCGTCAGCTTCTCCGCCACGACGCCGTGTGCCACATCTGCCACGACCACGCCCTGGACGATGACCGTCAGCGCGGAGCTCGCGATGCCGAGTACGAGGCTGGAGATCACCGTGATCGCCGTCGCTCCAGCGAACAGGTCGGGGTAGTCGGGGCTCGACACCGGCACGGTGGCCAGCCGCGAGAAGCTGGCGAAGGCGATGCCGCCGACCGCGACCAGCAGCACGAGATACGTCGCCATCTGGATGCCCAGTGCGAACCCCAGCAGCACGCGCGGGTTCTGCCGCAGGGCGACGAAGGAGCGCCCCAGCACGGTTCCGAACGTGAGCGGATGCAGCGGAACGATTCCCGCGCGCGGAGCGGGCGTCCATCCGGGTTGCGCCGTCGTCATGATCTCCTCGCGGTCGTCATCGTCTTCATCGTGACACACCTGGGCGGGCGCTCGTGGGCCCCGGCCGCCGTGTGGACTACTCTGAAGGGGCGCACGGGGGCATCGGTGGAACCCGGCCGCCGAGCGGACGCAAAGGAAGAACGCGTTTCATGACATCACGCATTCTCGTGGTCGACGACGACACGGCCCTGGCCGAGATGATCGGGATCGTGCTGGACACCGAGGGCTTCGAGACGGTGTTCTGCGCCGACGGCGCCCAGGCGGTCGATGCCTTCCGCGCCGAGCGGCCCGATCTGGTGCTGCTCGATCTGATGCTGCCGGGCATGGACGGCATCGAGATCTGCACGCGCCTGCGTGCGGAATCCGGCGTTCCGATCATCATGCTGACGGCGCGTACCGACACCGCCGACGTCGTCGCGGGGCTGGAGTCGGGCGCCGACGACTACATCGTGAAGCCCTTCAATCCCAAGGAACTGGTCGCCCGCATCCGTACCCGCCTGCGTCCGGCCGCGACGGATGCGGGGGAGAGCCTGCGCATCGGCGACCTGACGGTGGATGTGGCCGCCCACGAGGTGCGCCGGGGATCGACTCCCATCCCGCTGACGCCGCTCGAGTTCGAGCTGCTCGTCGCTCTCGCCTCGAAGCCCCAGCAGGTCTTCTCGCGCGAGATGCTCCTGGAGCAGGTGTGGGGCTATCACTACAAGGCGGACACGCGACTCGTGAACGTGCACGTCCAGCGGTTGCGCGCGAAGGTCGAGCTCGACCCCGACAACCCCAAGATCGTCACGACGGTGCGCGGCGTCGGATACCGCGCCGGCGCCGTGGGCTGAGGATGTCCGCCACGACCGCCCCCCGGCCGGCCGTGCGGCTGCGGCGCGAGCTGCGCGCCTGGCGCACGTGGCCGTCGCGGGTGCTGGGTTCGTGGCAGCGCTCGCTCCGCTTCCGCACGCTCGTGCTCACGATCGCGCTGTCGACGCTGGCGATCCTCGTGGCCTGTGTGTGGATGGCCCTGGCGATCCAGAACGATCTGTTCCAGTCCCGTCGCGACCAGGTGCTGGGCGATGCGCGCCGTGCCACGACGGCGGCACAGGCCACCCTCGACTCGGCGCTGCAGGGCGACAGTGCGCAGGTGCGCAATGTGGTCGACAGCGTGATGGCCAGCCTCGGGCGTCAGTCCGACTCGGACCTGGTGGCGATGTTCCGCGTCGATCAGACCCCCTCGGCGACCGCGCCGCAGGACTTCGTGCTCGGCGGCGGCAACTGGGACGGCCAGATCACGGACGCGTTGCGCGACAAGGTCCGATCGGACGCCGACGTGCAGTGGTGGCAGTCGATCGCCCTCACGGATGCTTCCGGGCGTGTGGTGCCCGGCATCGCGGTCGGTCAGCAGCTGAACGTCGCAGGCGTCGGCGCATACGAGCTCTACATCGCCTACGACCTGGCCGCGGCCGATCAGACCCTCGGGTTCGTGCAGGGGACCCTCTGGGTCGTGGGCCTTGCGCTCATCGCGATCATCGCGGGGATCTCGTGGTTCGTCCTGAGGTCGGTGACCGTGCCGATCGGTGAGGCGGCGCACACCTCGGCGGAGCTCGCGGCGGGACGACTAGACGTGCGGCTGGACGTGCACGGCGAGGACGAGATCGCCACCCTCGGCCGTTCCTTCAACGCGATGGCCGACAGCATCCAGGCCCAGATCAAGGAGCTGGCGGAGCTCTCGCTCGTGCAGCAGCGCTTCGTCTCGGACGTCTCCCATGAGCTGCGCACGCCGCTGACCACGATCCGCCTCGCCGCCGACGTGCTCAACGATCACCGGGAGGCCTTCGACCCGGTGAGCACCCGCGCCGCCGAGCTGCTGCACGCACAGGTGCAGCGCTTCGAGACGCTGCTGACCGACCTTCTGGAGATCAGCCGCTACGACGCCGGATCGGTGCAGCTCGAGCTCGAGCCCACGAGCCTCGCGCACCTCGCCGAGGATGTCGTCGCCCAGATGCACCAGCTCGCCGAGCAGCACGGCAGCGACGTGCGCCTCGTCGCGCCGGGCGGCTACTCTCCCGTCGAGATGGACCCCCGCCGGGTGCGCAGGATCGTTCGCAACCTCCTGGGCAATGCGATCGAGCACGGCGAGGGCCGGCCCATCGTCGTGACCGTGGATTCCGATCAGGATGCGGTCGCGGTCGGTGTCCGCGACTATGGGCTGGGCATGAGACCCGAGGACCAGGAGAGGGTCTTCGACCGGTTCTGGCGCGCCGACCCGTCGCGCAAGCGCACGATAGGCGGCACCGGGCTCGGGCTCGCCATCGCCCTGGGAGACACGCGTCTGCACGGCGGAACGCTGGGCGTCTGGTCGTCGCCGGGTATCGGCACGAACTTCGTCCTGACGCTGCCGCGTCGTCCCGGTGCGGAGCCGGCATCCTCGCCGCTGTCGCTGGCTCCCGACGCGGACGGACTCGACGATCTCGGGCTCACGCAGCCGATCGATGTCGACAGCGCGCTGCGAGGCAAGGAGTCATCATGAGACGGATGCTCATCGCCGTGCTGGGCGCCTTGGCGCTCGTGCTGACGGCATGCGCCGGTCTTCCGACCACGGGGACGGTGCAGCCGGGGCCGCAACTGGGCTCCGACTCCACGGCGCCCGACGTGATCTACCGGCCGGACGGCCCGCAGCCCGGCGCGACGGCGCGACAGATCGTCGACGGCTTCGTGCGCGCCGCATCCGGACCGCAGGACAACTGGCAGGTCGCCCGCCAGTTCCTCGCGGAGGACTACCGCGATCAGTGGAAACCGGAGGCGGGAGTCATCGTCGATGTGCTCGCCGACCGCAGCTACGCCGAGATCGACGACGAGATCGTGCTCGATGTCACCCCGCAGGCGACGATCGACGAGGCCGGCACCTACACGCTGTCGGATGAGGGAGCGAGCGTTCCCCTCCCGTTCTCCCTCGCCCAGGACGCCGACGGCGAATGGCGCATCACGCACGCGCCGGACGGGATCGTGCTCGACGAAGACCTCTTCCGCAACGTGTTCCGCTCGTACGACGTCATGTACTTCGACCCCACCTGGCGCTACCTGGTTCCGGACGTGCGCTGGTTCCCCACCACGAACGCGCTGACGCGCATCGCCGCCGCCGTCGTGAACGGCGAGCCCTCGCCCTGGCTGGCCGCATCCGTCGTCTCCGCCTTCCCCGACAACGTCACGCTCGTCCCGTCGGTGCCGTTGACCAACGGAGTCGCCCAGGCGCAGCTGAGCGAGCAGGCGCTCGGACTGGATCAGGTCACGCTGGACCGGATGCAGACCCAGCTCTCCGCGAGCCTGGTCACCGCTCAGGTCACCGCGGTCGAGATGCAGGTCGACGGCGCACGGGTGAATGCGTCGAGGATCCCGACACGGTCGACCCTCGTCGACTCACGGGCGCTGGTGCGCGACGCGGACGGGTTCGGATACCTCCTGTCGGGGGAGCTCACGCCGCTGCCCGGACTGTCCTCCGCGCTCATCGAGGCCGAGCCGACCGCCGTGCAGCTCGGCGTCGGCCGGACTGTTGCGGCAGTCCTGCTTCCGGACGGCTCGGCGGCGGAGGTCACCGACGACGGCGTCAGCCGCGTCGTCGACGAGCGCGCGGGAGTCCTCGCCCCCACGATCGATCCGTTCGGCATGATCTGGACCGTTCCCGCCGCCGATCCGTCCCGCGTCCGCGCGACCGGGACCGACGGCACCGTGCTCGAGGTGCCATCCGCGTGGGGTGCGAGTCGCATCGACGCGATGCAGATCTCCCGCGACGGCAGTCGGATGGCGGCGGTGCTGACAGCCGGCGGTCGATCGCTGCTGGTCGTCGCCGGCGTCGAGCGGGACTCGGCCGGGGTTCCCAGTGCCCTCGGACCTGCCGTGTCGCTGGCGACGCTCGACGCGCCCACACGTGGGTTGGCGTGGCTCGACACGACGACGATCGGCGTCGTGTCGGGGGATGCGGCGGCCCCCGTGTTCGTGCAGCAGGTCGTCGGGGGAGCAGCCACGGTCGTCGACGCGCCCGTGGATGCGGTGGCCTTGTCCGGCGCGAACTCGCCCGCGGCGGTGCGCATCCTCGCGGCCGACGGCACCCTCTTCGTTCGCCGCCAGTCCAACTGGGTGCAGACGGCCACCGGAGTCCAGGTGCTCGCCACGCAGCAGGGCGACGCCGACTGAACCATCCTCCCCAGGAGGCCTTCATCGGCGCGTCGCGCTCGCCGGCGACGTGAAGGCACGCGGCCATGCCTCGCGCGCGGCACCGTGGTCAGGTGATCGCCGCACTCGCCCTCATCCTGCCCGTCGACTGCGCGGGGTGCGGCGCCTGGGACACCGCGCTGTGCGAGACGTGCGCCGGGATCCTGGCCTCGCCCAGGCCCCGGCGCCATGAGCTGGCGTCCGGTCTCGTCGTCCACGCGGCCTTCGACTTCGCCGATCGACCGGCCCGGGCGCTGCGCGCTCTCAAGGAGGAAGGACGCACCTCGCTCGTGCGTCCCTTCTCCGCCGCGCTCGCCGCCACTGCGCGGGCCGGTGTCCCCGATGCGGAGGCGGTGTTCGTTCCCATGCCCACCTCCGCCGCGGCGTTCCGGCGACGCGGACACCGCGTGGTGGAGGCGATCCTCGCTCGCAGCGGCCTCCCGGCGCTGGCGGTGCTCCGCCGCACCCGGAGCACACGGGATCAGCGCGAGCTCGGCCGTGCCGAGCGGGCTCACAACGTCGCGGGAAGCCTCAGCGCACGGCGGCGCCTGGATGGCCGACGCGTCGTCATCGTCGATGACGTCGTGACGACGGGAGCGAGTGTCGGCGAGGCTGCGCGAGCGTTGCGGGAGGCGGGCGCCGATGTCATAGGCGTGGCTTCGGTCGCTCATACACGGCGCTCCGGATTCGTTCGTGACACGGACATGAACCCGGGCTAGCGTGGGGGTGACAAGGCGACGAAGGTCCGCCCTTGACCGGGTGGACCGGAACAAGGAGGTCAAGGATGGAAACCAACATCGTCGGCGTGGGCGTCGGCATCTCGGACCGTTTCCGCTCTGTCGTGGACGAGAAGTCCAGCCGCATAGAGAACATCGCGCCCCGAGCCGCTGGGCTCGAGGTGAAGGTCACCCACCGGGCGTACCGAAACGGTGCTCACGAGGACTCCACCGTCGAGTTGACCCTCACCGGCAAGGGGCCGGTCATCCGTGCTGAGGCGGTCGACGGCGACAAGTTCACCGCCCTCGACCTCGCCGTCGACAAACTGTGCGAGCAGGTGCGCCGGGCCAAGGACAAGCGCGTCGACGCCCGAAACCACCCGCGCGGGGCCCACTACGAGAAGGGCACGGGCGAGATCGCCGGAATCGATGTGCAGCCCGCATCCGTCGACGTGCTCAAGGCCGTCGCCACGGGCGAGGTGCCCGTGCTGACCGGGGCCGAGGACGAGCAGGACTACACGCCCGTGGTCATCCGCTCCAAGCAGTTCGACGCCGAGTGGATGAGCGTCGAGGACGCCGTCGACCGGATGGAACTGGTCGGACATGACTTCTTCCTGTTCATCGACGCTCGCACCGACCAGCCGAGTGTCGTGTACCGCCGCAAGGGATGGGACTACGGAGTCATCGCCCTGGACACGCTCGCGCAGCCCGCACGCGTCGCCTCCTGACGACAGATACGCAAAGGGGCCGCCTCCGTCACGGAGGCGGCCCCTTCGCGGTGTCACCGAGAGCGTCAGTCGAACATGTCGCCCAAGAGGCCGCCGATGACGAGACCTCCCAGGATGCCGCCCATCGCATCGCCCATGCCGCCGCCGCGACCGCCGCGGCCGTAGCCGCCACCCCAGTCGTCGTGCCGCGGGCGGGAGGAGTCGATATCGCGCTGGGCCAGCTGCAGTGCATCGCTGGCGAGCTGTCCGCTGCGGCGCGCGAGCTGCAGAGCGCTCTCGCGAGAATCCTCCTCGTCGGGGAGGGCGTCGATCTCGAGGCGGGTGCGCTCCGCCTCGGCGAGACGCGTGCGAGCGTCGGCGCCGATCCAACCGCTGTGCCCGTTGATGAGACTGCGGGCGACAGCGATCTGGCGCTCGGCGTCGTCGACCGCATGGCGCACCTGTGCGGGGCTCGGCAGGGGATGCTCGGCGCGGCGGCGCGCCTTGGCGACCGCCTCGTCCAGCGCCGTGTTCGCGGTGCGCAGCTGCGACAGCTGGGTGAAGGGGTCGGCGGGGCTGCCTGCCGGCGGGAGCGCTGCCAGTGCCCGCTCCAGTTCGATCATGGCCTGCTGGATCTCGGGGTTGGTCGGCAGCGACCGTGCGCGGATGATGTCGTCGCGTGAGTCCGCGATGACCTCGGCGAGGGTCGACTCGGCGCGCAGTGCCTCGATCTCGAAGTCCTCGACGCCGTCCAGAAGGGATTCGGCCCGTCGCACGGCCTCCGTCGCGGCTTCGAGTGCCATGTTGGCCTCCTCGGCGCGATGAGCCTCCCGACGGCGCACCGACACCTCTGCGCTGTGAGCGGCGAATGTCAGCACCTGTTCCGCTTCGGCGGGGGCGTTCTCGATCTGACTGAGAGCGGCGGGAGAGTAGCGCTGGCGGAGACGCTCGACGACCGCACGCGCTCCGGGCACGCGCTCGCGCAGCCTCTCTGCATCCGCTCGGACACCGGCGAGAACCTGCGGCGCCTGTCGGATGCGGGCGACCGCGCCCGCCAGCGCGGAGGTGCGGTCGTCGAGGAGGTCCTCGGCCCACTCGCACAGCTGCACGATGCGCGCGTTGCGGGTACGCAGCTCCTCGGGCGTGTCGGGGATCTCGTCGTGATTGAGCTGATGCAGCTGGAAGGCCTCGCCGAGGTGGGTGCGCACCGCCTGCAACGCCTCGCGCAGCTCCTTCGTCGAGCGCTCTCCGAGCTCCGCCTCTGCGAAGGCGAGCTCTTCCGTCGTCGCGCGGATGCGCTCGTCCGCGGCGACGAGACTCTGCTGTGCGCGTCGGGCGAGATCCGCGTCCTGCGCGTCGATCTCGGCCTGCTGCTCGCGCTTGCGCTTACCCCAGAAACCGGCCATGGCTCGATCCTAGGCGCGCTGGATGTGCCTGTTCTCAGCGTGGATGGATCGGACGTTCACGCGATCCGCGCGGGGCGTCCCCGGCGCGGGCGGGACTGCGAGATCGGCTGGACGCGGGAGGCTTCGGGGGTGGCCGCCAGCCGCTCCAGGACACGCTCCAACCACCGCAGCTCCGCCTCCGCCCCCGCCACGCGCGCCTCGTGCGCGATCGAGCGCGCCAGGTCGTGCTCCTCGACCGCGGCCTCGCGTGCGCGCGCGAGCCGGTCGGCGGCCGCATCCCGTTCGGCGCGGGCCGCTGCTTCCGCATCGACTCCGGGCAGGGTCGCCGCCAGGGCGATCTTGGTCGCGATCTCGTCTCGCCCACCGCTCGCCGTCGGAAGGGGGCGCAGCAACCATCCCGAGGCGGACGCCACGCCCGCCTCGGTCGCGGCGTAGTAGACGTGGCCCTGTGGATCGACGGCGCCCTTGACCACGAGGCCGTCGCGCTCGAGCCGATCGAGGGTGTTGTAGATCTGCCCGACGTTGACGCTCCAGTCCGACCCGCTGCGCCGCTCGAGTTCGGCGCGCAGCTGGTAGCCGTAGCACGCGCCCTGCGCGAGGATCGCGAGCAGTGACTGCCTGACCGACATGGGGCTCCTTCGGAGGTGCGGGGGACGCATATATGCATACTCGGAAACGTCCGGGGCGTCCTCACGGCGCGCCGCGCGGCGGTGGCTGGGTGGGCAATGGCTTTGAACCCGTCGTTCGTCGTGCTCTCAGAGGTCACAGACGGATAACATGGGGGCGGTGTGCCCGGACTCCGGGCGCGACTGGGCAGAAGCACGCCCACCCGACAGATGGAGATGCCACGTGGCCAACCCTCTCGAGAAACTCCTCCGCGCCGGCGAAGGCCGCGTCATCCGCCGCCTCCAGCAGGTCGTGAAAGCCGTCGGCGCACTCGAAGAGGAGTACACGCAGCTCACGGACGAGGAGCTCCGCGGCGAGACGGCGGAACTGCGCGCGCGCTATCAGGCGGGCGAGACGCTCGACGAACTCATGCCCGAAGCCTTCGCCGCGATCCGCGAGGCCGCCAAGCGCACGCTCGGCCAGCGGCCCTACGACGTCCAGATCATGGGTGGCGCGGCGCTGCACCTCGGCAACATCGCCGAGATGAAGACCGGTGAAGGAAAGACCCTGACGGCGACCTTCGCGGCCTACCTGAACGCCATCGCGGGCGAGGGCGTGCACGTCATCACCGTGAACGACTTCCTCGCCAGCTATCAGGCCGAGCTGATGGGTCGCGTGTATCGCGCGCTGGGGATGACCACCGGCACCATCGTGTCCGGCCAGACGCCCGAGGTCCGCCGCGAGCAGTACAACGCCGACATCACCTACGGCACGAACAACGAGTTCGGCTTCGACTACCTGCGCGACAACATGGCATGGCGCAAGGAAGACCTCGTGCAGCGCGGCCACTTCTTCGCCATCGTCGACGAGGTCGACTCGATCCTCATCGACGAGGCTCGCACGCCGCTCATCATCTCCGGGCCGTCCTCGGGCGAGGCCAACCGCTGGTTCGCGGAGTTCGCGAAGATCGCGCGCACCCTCGAGGCGGGCATCGACTACGAGGTGGACGAGAAGAAGCGCACGATCGGTGTGCTGGAGCCCGGCATCGAGAAGGTCGAGGACTACCTCGGCATCGACAACCTGTACGAGTCGGCCAATACGCCCCTCATCTCGTTCCTGAACAACTCGATCAAGGCCCTCGCGCTCTTTAAGCGCGATACCGACTACGTCGTCATGAACGACGAGGTCATGATCGTCGACGAGCACACCGGCCGAATCCTCGTCGGACGCCGCTACAACGAGGGCATCCACCAGGCGATCGAGGCCAAGGAGGGCGTCCCGGTCAAGGCCGAGAATCAGACGCTTGCCACCGTGACGCTGCAGAACTACTTCCGGCTCTACGACAAGCTCTCCGGCATGACCGGTACCGCCGAGACCGAGGCGGCCGAGTTCATGTCGACCTACAAGCTCGGTGTGGTCCCCATCCCGACGAACAAGCCGATGATCCGCAAGGACCAGCCCGACCTCGTCTACAAGAACGAACAGGCCAAGTTCGCCCAGGTCGTCGAGGACATCGCGGCTCGCCACGAGAAGGGCCAGCCCGTTCTCGTGGGAACGGTGAGCGTCGAGAAGAGCGAGTACCTCTCGCGTCTGCTCGCCAAGAAGGGCGTCAAGCACGAGGTCCTCAACGCCAAGAACCACGCCCGAGAGGCGGAGATCGTCGCCCGGGCCGGGCGCCTGGGCGCTGTCACGGTCGCGACCAACATGGCCGGTCGAGGCACCGACGTCATGCTCGGCGGCAACGCGGAGTTCCTCGCGGTGCAGGAGATGAAGAGCAAGGGCCTGGATCCGGTCGAGACTCCCGAGGAGTACGAGGCCGCGTGGGATGAGGTCTACCAGCAGGTGCGCGACACCGTCGCGGCAGAGGCCGCGAAGGTCGTCGAGGCCGGCGGTCTCTACGTGCTCGGCACCGAGCGCCACGAATCCCGGCGCATCGACAACCAGTTGCGCGGTCGTTCGGGCCGCCAGGGCGACCCCGGTGAGAGCCGTTTCTACCTGTCGTTGACCGACGACCTCATGCGTCTGTTCCAGTCGGGTGCCGCGGAAGCGATCCTCGCGCGCACCAACTTCCCCGATGACGTCGCGATCGAGTCCGGGATGGTCTCACGCGCGATCAAGAGCGCGCAGGCCCAGGTCGAGGCCCGTAACGCCGAGATGCGCAAGAACGTCCTGAAGTACGACGACGTCCTCAACCGTCAGCGTGAGGCGATCTACACGGACCGCCGCCAGATCCTTCACGGCGACGACATCCAGGAGCGCGTCGCGAAGTTCATCGAGGACGCGATCGACGCGATCGTCGACGACCACACCGGCAGCGGGCACACCGAGAGCTGGGATTTCGATGCGTTGTGGACCGAGCTCAAGACGGTCTACCCCGTGGGCGTGACGATCGACGAGGTCGTCGCCGAAGCGGGCGAGAAGGGGCGAGTGACCCCCGCCGGTCTCAAGCGGGAGCTGCGCAGCGACGCGGCCATCGCGTACGCCGCGCGCGAGGAGCAGCTCGGCGAGCAGGCGATGCGCGAGCTCGAGCGTCGCGTGGTGCTGCAGGTTCTCGACCGCCGCTGGCGCGACCACCTGTACGAGATGGACTACCTGAAGGACGGCATCGGACTTCGCGCGATGGCCCAGCGTGATCCGCTCATCGAGTATCAGCGCGAGGGATACGAGATGTTCCAGGCGATGATGGGGCAGATCAAGGAGGAGTCCGTCGGGTTCCTCTTCAACCTCGAGGTCGAGGTGCGGCGTCCGGACGGTGAGCACACCGAGGTGGAGGCCAAGGGACTCGTCGCCCCCTCGGTCGAAGGCCAGCGCCTCGAGTACAGCGCCCCCACAGAGGACGGCGACGTCGAGGTGCGCAACGACCGCGGTCAGGTCCAGAAGGCGGCCACGGGTCGCGCGCGTCAGGCCGCTGCGCCCGCCGCCGCAGCGCCGCCCGCCGCAGAGGCCCCGCGCGGGGCCTTCGGCCAGCGCACCGAGGCTCCCCAGCCCGAGGCGCAGAACCGCGCGCAGCGCAGAGCGAAGAAGAAGTGAGATCGGCGAGCGCCCCGCAGGATGCGGGGCGCTCGCTCGTTCAGGGCGTTCCCCAGTCGAAGGACTGCTTGCGCACCTCGAGGTACACGAAGGTCTCGGAGGAGATGACGCCCGGGATCGTGCGGATGCGGGCGTTCAGCAGGTCGGCCAGATCCTGATCGGAGGCGCAGACGACCTCGATGAGGATGTCGAAGCTGCCGGCGGTGAGTACGAGGTAGTCGACGGCGGAGATCTGCTCGAGCTCGGCGGCGACGGCACGGCTGTCACCGCTGACGCGCAGACCTACCAGCGCCTGGCGGTGGAAGCCGAGGCGCATGGGGTCGGTGACGGCGACGACCTGCATGATCCCCGAATCCGTCAGTCGCTGCACCCGCTGTCGTACAGCGGCCTCGCTGAGCCCCACGGCCTTGCCGATCTCGGCGTAGGAGCGCCGCCCGTTCTCCTGAAGCTGTTCGATGATGCGTTTGGAGGTGTCGTCGAGGTGATCGCGCGCGGCCATGGGAGTCCTTCGGGTAAGGGGTGTTACCCCTTCACCGTATCGGCGGCGATTGTGTGAGAACCGTCGAATGACGTGCGGGAACCGCCAGTCGTGCCAGCGGATGCGGATTGGCCCGCCCGCGCCCGGACTATCCTGATCGGATGAGCTCGCTGCGCCCCCTCGACCAGTCCCGGAAGCTGAAGGATGTCCTCTACGAGATCCGCGGCGAGGCCCTGGTGGAGGCCGACCGGCTCGAGGCCGAGGGGCACACGATCCTCAAGCTCAACACGGGCAACCCCGCGGTCTTCGGCTTCGATGCGCCGTTCCAGATCGTTCGCGACATGATCGACGCGATCCCTTCCGCGCACGGCTACAGCGAGAGCAAGGGCATCATGTCCGCGCGCCGCGCCGTGGTGTACCGGTATGAGCAGGAGCCGGGCTTCCCGGCCTTCACACCCGACGACGTGTATCTCGGCAACGGCGTCTCCGAGCTGATCACGATGACGATGCAGGCGCTGCTCGACGAGGGTGACGAGGTTCTCATCCCCGCGCCGGACTACCCCCTGTGGACGGCGATGACGAGCCTCGGCGGCGGAACGCCGGTGCACTACGTCTGCGACGAGCAGAACGGCTGGCAGCCCGATATCGAGGACATCCGTTCCAAGATCACCGATCGCACCAAGGCGATCGTCGTCATCAACCCCAACAACCCCACCGGGGCCGTCTACACGCGAGAGGTGCTGACTCAGATCGTGGAGCTCGCGCGTGAGCACTCGCTCCTGCTGCTGGCAGACGAGATCTACGACCGCATCCTCTTCGACGGCGCTCGCCACATCCCGCTCGCGACGCTCGCGCCGGATCTGCTCTGTCTCACGTTCAACGGCTTGTCCAAGACCTACCGCGTGGCCGGCTACCGCAGCGGCTGGATGGTCATCACGGGGCCTCGTCACCACGCGCGAGGCTTCTTGGAGGGAATCAACCTGCTCGCATCCACGCGGTTGTGCCCGAATGTCCCTGCACAGCACGCGGTTCAGGCGGCGCTGTCGGGTGTCCAGTCGATCGACGCGTTGATCGCCCCGACCGGTCGCCTGCACGAACAGCGGGATGCGGCGTGGGAGGGTCTGGAGGCGATCCCCGGCGTGTCCTGCGTCAAGCCCGCCGGTGCGCTGTACGCCTTCCCGCGCCTGGATCCGGAGGTGCATGAGATCCGCGACGATGCGAAGCTCGTGCACGACCTCCTCGTGGCCGAGCACATCCTGCTCGTGCCGGGGACCGGGTTCAACTGGCCGACGCCCGATCACCTGAGGATCGTGACGCTGCCCGAGGCCCGCGTGATCGCGGAGGCCATCGAGCGGCTCGGCAACTTCTTGTCGTCCTACCGCCAGTAGCCCGCTCGTCGGCGATCCGCGGCGGGCGGCGGGCGGTCAGTGAGGCTCAGGCGATGAGAGCATTCTCACAGGAGAGCGAGCGACGTGGCCCGCCAGCGCCGGTCCATGCCCTCCAGGCGGACGGCCACCGCGCGGGTGCGCGCGGGGCCGGCGACGACCACGACAGCCTCGACGACACCGTCGGCGGGCTCCGAGTGGTGCACGCTCAGGATGGAGTGCACGGGGCGGGCGGCGGCGACGCCGCGCGCGCTGCGGGCACGGGTGGCGAGGTTGACGCGCGTGAGAAGCGCGCGATAGGTGTCCTCGGTCATCCACCGCGCGAGCTGATCGATGTCGCGGACACCCGCGAGCGCCTCGAGCACGCCGTTGGTGAGATTGCGCACCAACGGCACCGGATCGGGCAGCTCGGACGAGGATGTCGGCTGCGGCGCGAAGAAGTCCGCGGACAAGCGCATGAAGCTGCGTTCGGGGCGCGTCGCGCCGGTGGCGATCTGAACCATCTGGGCCTCACATGAACGGGGATCCTGAGCGGGATCAGTAGAGCAGTTCGGCCAGGTCAGAAACGGTTTGTGGAAAACTTCTCATGATTGCGGGGGTATCGGTCTAATCTCGCGGCGTGCGCTGGGAACGCTTCTTCGAAGACCTGCAGGGGCAGTTCGATGCCGAGTGGGAAGCGGAGCGCGCGGTCCTGGATACGGAGGCCGAACGGCTGCGACTCTCACGCGTCACACTGCGCGAGAGGCTCCTCGTGCTCGCACACGCGGATGAGACCCAGCGTCCCGACCTCGGGGTCGACCTCGTGGCCGCCGACCCACTCACCGGGGTCCTGACCGCCGTCGGCGCCGATTGGATGGGGCTCGAGACGCAGCGGCGCAGCGTCCTGGTCCCGATGTCGGCGGTCGCGGCCGTAGGAGTGGGGGAGGGTGATCTGCTTCGCGCGGCGCGACCGCATCCTTCGCCGCGGGTCGGGGTCTCGGAGCGCATGGGAATCGGGTTCGTCCTGCGCGATCTCGCGCGTCGGCGTGTGCCGGTCACGATGCAGGTGGGAACGCGGGCCGTGTCGGGCACGATCGACCGTGCCGGCGCGGACCACCTGGATCTCGCGCTGCACGACATCGACGAGCCGCGTCGCTCGGCGAGCGTCCGCGGGTACCGGCTCGTCCCGTTCGCCGCGCTGTCGTGGGTGCGCTGGGAGGGCGCCGACGTGCTGTGAGGCTCTCAGTCGGGATTACGGACCCGACCGTGCCCCCAGAGCTCCGGAAAGCTGGCCGCGTTGGACTGCCGCCACAGCGCCATCCGGCGAGCCTCCTCGGCCTCGTCGTCGAGGTAATCCGAGACGCTCGCCTCCTCGATGCGCCACTGACGGCTCTCGCCCACGCGCATGCCGCGCAGCCTTCCCTCCATCACCAGTGCGATGACCTCGTCGACCGACACCGACAGCGCCTCGGCAACGGATGCCGGGGCGAGGAGGCGGCCCTCGGGCGGGGTCGTGTCGGGCATGCCCTCAATTATGCGGTGCCGTTCCGACACCTCGGCGCGGTGACGCGTGATGTGGATAAGCGCGCTGTGGATAAGATCCGACGACCGGACGTGGCCTCGGTCAGCATGTACGCCATGACAGCTCAGGTCACGCCCCGCCAGCGTCCCCGCGCACTGTGGGCGGACGCGCGCTTCCTGATCGGAGTCGTGCTCGTCCTCGTCTCGATCGCGGGCGTCTGGTTCGTCGTCGCATCGTCGCGTCAGACGGTCCCCGTCTACGCCGCCACGCGAACCATCGTCCCCGGTGAGAGCATCTCGCCCTCGGAGCTGCGCGTCGTCGACGTCGCGCTGGGCTCGCTGGAGGGCGCCTACGCATCCGGGGACACACTGCCCGCCGATGCCGTGGCGACTCGCACGATCCCCGCCGGCGAGCTCATCCCCGCCGCTGCGGTGGGTGAAGCCTCCGACGTCCGCACCACCACGATCGTCGTCCCCAGCAGCACCGCGATTCCCGCCTCCATCGACGTCGGCACACCCGTGGAGGTCTGGGCCGCCCCACTCGACGACCAGGGCGTGCGACAGGCTCCCCGCATCCTGGTCGCGGACGCGGCGGTCGCGGCGCTGGCGAGCAGCGACTCCGTCATGGCGACTAACGCGCCCTCCATCGAGCTCGTCGTTCCCCGGGAGTCCGTGGCGGATGTGCTCGCGGCGCTGGCGGGTGAGGCGACGCTCTCGGTGGTGCCCGCGCAGGGGGCGTCGTGATCTCGCGCGCGGTGCTCGTGCTCCCGCAGTCTGCGGCGCTTGCGCTGCGTGAGCAGCTGCTGTTGGAGGGCGCAGCCGACGTGGCGATCCACCCTCCGGAGCGATTCGCCGCGACCGTCGCGTCGGGCCTTCGGCCGGATGCGGAACTCGACGCGCTTCTCACCGGCGCCGACAGCCTGGTGGTCGCTGCGCGCGTCGATCAGCTCACGGCTCACACCGTCGCCTTCGCAGATGCCCGTGGCGTGCGCGTCCTGCCGCTCGGCGACGATGCTGCCGGCGCGCGTCTGGCCGCAGCCTTCGGACTCGCCGCTCCCATTCCTGCAACCGGATCGGCGCGAGAGGTGGCGGTCGCGCTCGCCACCGCGTCCGCGTCGTCGCGCACCGCTCGGCCCGCCGTCACAGGTCCCCGCCTGATCGCCGTCTGGGGGCCGCACGGCGCCCCGGGGCGATCCACCGTCGCCGTCGGCCTCGCCACCGAGCTCTCCCGCGGAGGTCGCCACGTCGCCCTCGTCGACGCAGACGCCCATGCGCCCTCGCTGGCCATTGCTCTGGGGCTTCCCGACGAGGGGCCCGGCTTCGCGGTCGCATGCCGCCAGGCCGAGCTGAATGCTTTGGACGAGGTCGAGCTCCAGCGCATCTCCGTGCCACTCGGAGGCGCCGACGTCGACGTGCTCACCGGCATCAACCGGCCGTCGAGGTGGCCCGAGCTCAGCGAGAAGCGCGTGCGTGCCGCGCTCACCGCCTGCGCCGGATGGGCCGAGCACACCGTGGTCGACGTCGCCGCATCCTTGGAGCGGGACGAGGAGATCGTGAGCGACGTGATCGCGGGCCCCCGCCGCAACGCCGCGACGCTGGCCGCGCTCGAGACCTCGGATCACGTCGTGGCGGTCCTGGCCGCCGACCCGGTCTCCGTCGCGCGCTTCCTGCGCTCGGTGGGGGAGTTGCGTGCGGTCATCGCGACGACGCCGTTGACCGTCGTCGTGAACCGGCTCCGTCGCGGCGGAGTAGGAATCGACGCGCGTGGACAACTCCGTCGAACGCTCGAGCGCTATGCGGACATCCGCGACATGTGGTTCGTGCCCGAGGATCGCAGGGCGGCGGATGCGGCGATGCTCGCCGCCCGGCCCGCCGCGGAGGTGGCGGGGAGATCCGCGATGGTGTCCGCCATTCGGCGCATCGTCGGGGAGGCGCTGCTTCCGCCGGTTCCGCTCGCAGCCGGCCGGCGCGAGCGCCGCGGCAGCCGGAGTCCGCACGAGCGACTGGTCGCCTCCGCATAGGGTGGAGGGGTGTCGACCCTCAGCGATCTCGTCTACGCGCACGGCTTCTCCGATCCCGCCGATGTGGAGTGGCTGCACCGGCTCGCCGGGGACGGACAGCTCCTCGCGGATCTCGCCTTCGCGGACATCGTGCTGTGGGTTCCCACCGAGGACGACTCCTTCATCGCCGTCGCGCATACGCGTCCCTCCGGCGCGGCGACCCTCTTCTACCGCGATATCGTGGGCGACCGTGTGCGGCCGCAGTGGCGCGCCCAGGTGCGTGAGGCCTTCACCACCGGCCGGATCGTCGACTCCGCGTCGCCGGACTGGTTCGAGGAGACTCCCACCCGCGTGCGCGCCGTCCCCGTGGTCCGCGCTCGCGCCGGGGCCGACTCGCCGGCCCGCATCCTCGGCGTGCTGACCCGCCACACGAACCTGGGTGAGGCCCGCACGCCTTCCCGTCAGCAGATCACCTTCAACGACTGCGCCGACGACCTGTTCGGGATGGTGGCGACGGGGGAGTTCCCCGACGTCGCCGCACCCGCGTCGCCACGCCGGGGCGCACCGCGCGCATCGGACGGCCTCATCCGGATCGACGTGGACGGGCTCACCACGTTCGCGAGCCCCAACGCGCTGTCGGCCTTCTACCGGATGGGATTCGAGGACGAGCTCGAGGGTGAGCCACTCGTGGAGGTCATCACGCAGATCCTCCCCGAGAAGCGGCAGTTCGACGAGTCCCTGCCCGTCGTCGCCACCGGCCGGGCTCCGTGGCGGGTGGACATCGAGGCCAGGGGCGTCACCGTGGCGCTGCGCGCCATTCCGCTGCGCGACCACGGCAACCGCATCGGCGCGATCGTGCTGTGCCGCGACGTGACGGAGCTCCGCCACCGGGATCAGGAGCTGATCACCAAGGACGCGACGATCCGCGAGATCCATCACCGGGTCAAGAACAACCTGCAGACCGTCGCCTCGCTCCTGCGGATCCAGGCTCGTCGCACACACTCGGATGAGGCGCGCGACGCGCTCACCCACGCGACGCGGCGAGTGTCCGCGATCGCCGTGGTGCATGACACCCTCTCGGAGGGACTGACCCAGAACGTCGACTTCGACGAGGTGTTCTCACGCGTCCTGAAGCTCGTCGCCGAGGTGGCCGCCGCACCGACGACGCGTGCTCGCACGCGCAAGACCGGCTCGTTCGGGACGCTGCCCAGCGAATACGCGACTCCGCTGGCGCTCGCTCTGACCGAACTCGTCACCAACGCCGTCGAGCACGGGCTCGCGGGTCAAGAGGGCGAGGTCGAGATCGCCGCCGAGCGCTCCGAGGACAACCTGGAGGTGCGCGTCCGTGACACCGGGGTGGGCCTGCCCGAAGGCCAGGTGGGCCGGGGCCTGGGGACACAGATCGTGCGCACCCTGATTCAGGGGGAGCTGGGCGGAACGATCGACTGGCACACGATCATGGGCCGGGGCACCGAGGTCACGATCGACATCCCGCTTCGCTACATCGACCGCGGCGAGCTCTGAGAACGACGCATCCGCCGCACCTGGCGCCGTGGGCGCCGGAACGGCGGATGCGGAGTCTGACGGGTGTCGGAGCGCTCAGGAGGCGCGACGGGCGCGCGCGGCGCGGCGCTTGAGGGCACGACGCTCATCCTCGGAGAGGCCGCCCCACACGCCCGAGTCCTGGCCGGTCTCGAGGGCGTACTGCAGGCAGATCTCGGTGACGGTGCAGCGTGCGCACACGGACTTGGCCTTTTCGATCTGGTCGACCGCCGGACCGGTGTTGCCGACCGGGAAGAACAGCTCCGGGTCTACGGTCAGGCAGGCTGATTTGTCGCGCCAATCCATGTGATGTTGCTCCTCAGGCGTCGGAAAAAGGTGAGAACGGGTGGGTTGTGAAAGAGCCCGGATCGGGGTCCGGTACCCTGTGTGATGTGCGAGCTTCAGCTCGCCCCACGCCGCTGTGGGAGCACACGACGTCGTCAATGGTTCCACAGTGCCCAGGGTGAATCAAGGGTTCACCGGTTGTTTTGTGTCCCGTCACCAACTTCATGCGTCCGAATACTGTCCAATCCCACAACTCCGGAGATGCCATGCGCAACGACCTGCTGAGCCTGGTAGCGGGCGGTCTGGTGGTCCTCGAGGGTGTCGCGCTCGCGGGGCTCGCGCTCTGGCAGCTCATCGCGCTCTGGCAGGGAGACACCGCATCCCAGGCGACGGCCATCGCCCTGATCGTTCTGACCCTGGTGGGGGCCGCGCTCGTGGTGGCTTTCGGCGTGGCCGCCGCACGCGGCAGATCGGGCGGTCGCTCGGGCGGCATCGTGGTGCAGCTGCTGGTGCTGGCGGTTGCCATCGGCGCGGTGACCGGGACGTACGGACACCCGCTCAATGGTCTGCAGCTGGGCGTTCCGGCGCTGATCGTGCTGGTGCTGCTGATCTCGGCGGCGCGCCGGGGTGCTCACAGCGCCCGGCGCGAGGACTGATCCTCAGCCCTCGATGCCGAGGAGCTTGCGCAGCCGCGCCACGTGGCCGGTGGCCTTCACGTTGTACAGCGCCTGCTCGATGCGGCCGTCCGCGTCGATCACGAACGTCGAGCGGAGCACGCCTTCGACGGTCTTGCCGTAGTTCGTCTTCTCGCCCCACGCGCCGTAGGCGTCGTGTACGGCGTGATCGGGGTCGGACAGCAGCGGGAACGTGAGGCCGTCGCGCTCGCGGAACGACCGAAGCTTCTCCGACGAGTCGCGGGAGACACCGAGCACCGTGTATCCGGCAGCCGTCAGCGAGGAGAGGCTGTCGCGGAAGTCGCATGCCTGCGTCGTGCATCCCGGCGTCATCGCGGCGGGGTAGAAGTAGAGGATGACGGGGCGGCCGCGGAACTCCTGCAACGAGACGGCCGTGCCGTCCTGATCGTGGAGCGTGAAGTCGGGGGCGATGTCGCCGGGCTGCAGCTGAGTCATGATTCCAGCGTAGGCGCTCAGCGGCCGCCGAACGTGGTCAGCAACCGCTGCAGCGAGTCCAGGCGTGCCGCGCCGCTCGGGCCGAGCTTGCCCTCGGCGACCGCGGCGATGATCGCGCAGTCCGGAGCATCGGGCAGATGGGTGCAGCCGCGGGGACAGTCCTCGGCGACGGTGGCCAGGTCGGTGAAGGCGCGCAGGATGTTGGCGGGATCCACGTGGCCGAGGCCGAAGGAGCGCACGCCGGGGGTGTCGATCACCCAGCCCGAGCCCCCGTCGCCCCGATAGCGCAGCGACACCGTCGAGCTCGAGGTGTGGCGTCCGCGTCCGGTGACCTCGTTGACGTGACCTGTCGCACGCCCTGCGCCCGGCACGAGCGCGTTCACGAGCGTCGACTTACCGACCCCCGAGTGACCGACGAAGACCGTGGAGTGACCGATCAGGGCTGCGCCGATGCGTTCGACCGGCATCTCGCCTCGCGCGCTGGTGAAGACCTCGATATCGATGCCGTCGAAGTGCGACAGGAACGGCGCCGGGTCGGCGAGGTCGGTCTTGGTCACCACGAGAAGCGGTCGTATCCCGGCGTCGAGCGCGGCGATGAGGTACCGGTCGACCAGGCGTGCACGCGGCTCGGGGTCGGCGGCGGCCACGACGACGAGCATCTGGTCGGCGTTGGCCACCACGACGCGCTCCACCTGGTCGGTGTCATCGGCGCTGCGTCGAAGCAGGGTGGTGCGATCCTCGATGCCGACGATGCGCGAGAGCGTTCCCTCGGTGCCACTCACATCCCCCACGACGCGTGCCCGGTCGCCGGTGACGATGGGGGTGCGGCGCAGCTCCCGCGCACGCGTGGCGACGATCTCTCGTTCGGTGGGCTCGTCCTCGTCGACGAGCACCTGGTAGCGTCCCCGATCCACGCCCAAGACGCGCGCGATGTGTGCGTCGGCGTGGGCTGGTCGGCGTTTCGTGCGCGGTCTGTTGGCCTTCGGGTTCGGGCGAGCGCGGAAGGTGGACTCGTCGTAGGCGAGGTCGTCCTCGTCGTCGTCCGGGGGCAGCCAGCTCACCCGGACGGCTCCGTGCCCGCGAGCATCCGCGCCCACAGCTCGGGGAACTCGGGCATGGTCTTGGCCGTCGTCCCGATGTCGTCGACGACGACCCCTGGAACGGCCAGCCCGACGAGTGCGCCGGTGGTGGCCATGCGGTGATCGTGGAACGCACGCCACAGCCCGCCCGTGAGAGGCCGTGGTGTGACGCGGATGCCGTCCTCCAGCTCTTGCGCATCTCCGCCGAGGGCGCGGACGTTGTGCACGAGCGCGGCGAGCCGGTCGGTCTCGTGCCCGCGCAGATGACCGATGCCGACGAAGGTCGACGGTGCATCCGACAGCAGAGCGAGCCCCACGAGGGTCGGTGCGAGCTCACCGACGGCGGAGAGGTCGAGATCGACACCGGTGATGGCGTCGCCGCCGGTGACGGTCAGGCTTCCGTGTCGACGGCTGCTTCGCGCGCCGAAGGCGGCCAGCAGCTCGGGCAGCTGAGCGCCCGGCTGCGTGGAGTGGGCGGGCCAGCCGTCCACGGTCACCTCGCCGCCGGTGATCAGCGCCGCCGCGAGGAACGGGGCTGCGTTGGAGAGGTCGGGCTCGATCGCGATGTCCTTCGCGCGGATCGGTCCGGGAGGCACGATCCACTCGCCCGGTGCCGGGCGCTCCACATGCACGCCGCGGTGCGCGAGGGACTCCACGGTCATGTCGATGTGCGGGATCGAGGGCAGGCGCGCCCCCTCGTGGCGCAGGTGAAGCCCCACGTCGAACCGCGCCGCCGAAAGCAGCAGGCCGGAGACGAACTGGCTCGACGCGCTGGCATCGATCGTGACCTCGCCGCCGCGCACATGCCCGCGTCCGCGCACGAGGAAGGGGAGGGACCATGTGCCGGCGTCATCGATGTCGACACCGACCTCCCGGAGGGTGCGGATCATCTCGCCCATCGGCCGGTGCAGGGCGCTTTCGTGGGCCGTCACGGTCACGTCGCCCCGCGCGAAGCCTGCCAGCGGCGTCACGAAGCGCATCACGGTGCCCGCTTGGCCGCAGTCCACGACGACATCCGCCGGTGCTGCGGCGGCTTGGGGCGTGATCCTCAGGTCGTCGCCGAAGGGACCCGACCCCTCGATGCGCTCGATGCCCACGCCGAGGGCGGTGAGCGCCTCCAGCATCCGCGCCGAGTCGTCGGAGTGCAACGGCGCACGCAGGATGCCGGGGCCGTCGGCCAGCGCCGCCAGGACGAGTTCACGGTTGGTCAGCGACTTGGAGCCGGGCACCTGGACCACCGCGCGCACGGCCTCGAGCGCGCTCGGTGCGGCCCAGCCGGCGAGATCGGGGGAATAGCGCTCGTCGCTCATCGGTTCCACCCTACTGAACCGTTCCGATCGACGGTGAAGGAAGGACGCGCATGAACGCCGTGCTCGAGCGCCCGAAAGTCGCTCGCGGGCAACGCGTAGGATTGCCCACGATGGACGACACCAGCTCTGCCGTGGACACCCGCTCTCAGTTCGAGGAGCAGGCGTTGCCGTTCATGGACCAGCTGTATGCGGCAGCGATGCGCATGACGCGCAATCCCTCCGATGCAGCCGATCTCGTGCAGGAAACCTTCGTCAAGGCGTTCTCCTCGTGGGCGACGTTCACCCAGGGCACCAACCTCAAAGCGTGGCTCTACCGCATCCTGACGAACACGTACATCAACGTGTACCGCAAGAAGCAGCGCGAGCCCTACCAGGGCGCCATCGATGATCTCGAGGACTGGCAGCTCGGCGGCGCGGAGTCGACCACCGCCACCAGCACCCGCTCCGCCGAGGCGGAGGCGATCGACCACATGCCGGCGTCGATCGTGAAAGAGGCGCTGCAATCGATCCCCGAGGACTTCCGGCTGGCGGTGTACCTCGCCGACGTCGAGGGCTTCGCCTACCAGGAGATCGCGGACATCATGAAGACCCCTATCGGCACGGTCATGAGCCGCCTGCACCGCGGCCGGCGCATGCTTCGTGACCTGCTCGCCGACTACGCGAAGGAACGGGGCATCGCCCCGTCTGCACCCAGGAGCAAGAAATGACCGACTGTGGCTGCGAGAAGGCCCGACGCGATCTCGAGGAGTATCTGCGCAACGAGATGTGCCACGTCGAGCACAGCGATATCCGCGAGCACCTCGAGACGTGCGCGGAGTGTCGCGACGAGGCGCTCGTGGCGACGACGCTCACCGAGGTCGTGGCCAGGGCGTGCAAGGAGACGGCACCCGATCAGCTCCGCGATCAGGTGCTGCAGCGGCTTCGCGCGGCACAGGCGACTCATCACTGACACACAGAGTTCTGCTCCCGCGCACCAACCCTGATCGATAGGGTGACGGCGGCACTCTGAGTCCGTGGGAGGTCGCGTGTCACAGGCGGGCTCGTCGCGCACCCGGCGCCACGTGATCACGGCGGCGCAGTTGCGTCGATATGCGGTGCGCCATCCCGTCGCCCTGGGCCTCGCCGCGCTCGTCCTGGCAGCCTCAGTCGCCACCGGCTCGCTCTGGGGTGCGGACGCGACGATGTGGGGCAGCGGTGCGGCTGCGCTCGCCGACGGCAGATGGTGGTCTGTCGTCACCGCCCTGGTCGTGCCCGACTCGACGGTCGAGGTCTTTCTCAGCGTCCTGCTCGCGCTCACGGCGTTCGCCTACGCGGAGTCGCAGCTGGGCCACCTGCGATCCGCGATCGTCTTCGTGTCGGGCGGGGTCGTGTCGATCCTCCTCGGCGCGCTCGCGCACGCCGCCCTGTGGGGGCTGGATGAGCTGCGTCCCCTCGAATCGAACGACCCCGTGCTGGATCCATCGATGGGGATCTTCGCCGCGGTGCTGGCCGCATCCGCGCTCGCCTCGGCGCTCTGGCGGCGGCGCATCAGGCTCGTCGCGCTCGCGACCGTCGTCATGTTCGCACTGTACGCGGGCGATGCCGACTCCTGGTACCGGTTGATCGCAGCCCTGCTGGGCCTCGCCGCGGGCTCGCTCCTGGCCCGGCGCAGGCCGCGGTTGGACTGGCATCGATCCTCCTCCCGCGAGGTGCGCGCGCTCATGTCGGTGCTCGTCGCGATCACCGGTCTCGGGCCGCTCGCCGCGGTCATCGCCGGCGGCGGCCGGGGTCCGTTCTCGGTGGTGGCGTCGTCCTTCCTCGCCTACGACGAGCACCTCGTCGAACGGTGCGAGGTGAGCTATCGGCCCGTGTGCGATCACGAGTTCGCGCTCGTGCTCACACGCGGTGTCGGGCCCGTGCTGCTCGCGCTCGTGCCGCTGGCGCTGCTGATCGTGGCAGCGCTCGGCCTTCGACGCGGACGCCGGGCGGGCCTGGTCCTGGCCGTCTGCGTCCAGGCCGCGCTGGCGGTCCTCGCCCTCTACGCGCTCGTCAGCGGCGAGCTCGCCATCGAGCCCTGGGCGGACGGATCCGGACTCGAGTACGTGCTGTGGGCGGTCGCCTCGATCGGCGTGCCCGTCGCGAGTGCGTCCGCGCTCGTCGCGGTACGCCGACGGTTCCCGGTGCGCGCGACCCGTCACGCCGCCCGAATCTTCGCCGCGACGGTGCTGGTGGCCTTCCTGGCCTGCGGTGCGGTCTTCGTGGCGAGCGAGACCCTGCTGCGGCAGTCGTTCGATGTGACTCCGACGCTCAGCGATATCGTGGCCGAGTCGTGGCGTCGGTTCGTCCCTCCCGCGTTCTTGCAGGGGATCGGCCAGCCGCCCTTCCCGCGCCACGGCGCGGCGCTCTGGATCTACCAGTGGGTCGGGGTCGTGTTCTGGGCGATCGTCGTCCTCGCTGTCGTGCGGCTCTACCGCAGCGTGCGTCGTCCCGAGGATGCCGATGCCCGCCTGTACCGCGACCTGCTGCGTCGCGGGGGCGGGACCCTCTCGTTCCTCGGGACCTGGCGAGGCACCAGCTACTGGTACAGCGCCGACCGCGCCTGTGCCGTCGCGTACCGCCTCGTGGGCGACGTCGCCCTGGCAGTCGGCGATCCCCTCACACCGGCGGGGGAGCAGGAGCGCGCGATTCGCGGCTTCGTCGACTTCTGCGCGGAGTCGGGGTGGACGGCGGCGTTCTACAGCATCCACGACGATGCCCTGCCGGTCTTCGATGACATGGGTTGGAAGTACGTCTCCGTGGGTGAGGAGACCGTGCTGGCGGCCTCCGAGGTCACCCTCGAGGGCAAGCAGTGGCAGAAGGTGCGCCAGCCGGTCACCCGCGCAGAGCGCGAAGGCATGACGGCGTTCTGGACGCGGTGGGCCGATCTCAGCGCCGCCGAACGTTCGCAGATCCGCGAGATCGACGAGCAATGGGTCGCCGACAAGGCTCTGCCGGAGATGGGGTTCACTCTGGGCACGCTCGAGGAGATCACCGACCCGGAAGTTGCGCTGCTGCTCGCTGTCGATCACGCCGACCGCATCCAGGTCGTGACGAGTTGGATGCCGTCGTGGCGCGACGGCGTGCCGAGCGGATGGACGCTCGATTTCATGCGGCGTCGTGCCGACGGGCCCAACGGACTGATGGAGTTCGCGATCGCGCGAGCGGCTCAGCAGGCCGCCGCCGACGGTGTGGCGGAGCTGAGTCTCTCGGGCGCTCCGATGGCGGTCAAGCCCGATGCCGAGGTGCCGGGCGACACGACGATCCTCTCGGGTGTGCTGGGCTGGCTGGCCCAGACCCTGGAACCCGCGTACGGTTTCGACTCCCTCTTCCGGTTCAAGCGGAAGTTCCATCCTCGGTATCGCACGATCTGGCTGGCATACGGCGACCCGGTCGATCTCCCACGGATCGGCACCGCGATCGGTCGGGCATACCTGCCCGACGCGACGGTTCGTGATGTGCTGACCCTGCTGCGCACCGCTCGAGGAGGAGACAGATGATCCAGTGGCTGCTGACGCTCGAGCTCATCAACAGCCCCGTGCGCTGGGTGATCTGGAGCCTCGTCGTCGTCCTGGCCGTTGCGGTGTTCGTCGTGCCGCCGCGCCGCATCCGCCGTCTGCTGATCGCCGCCGTCGCGGGTGGCATCATCGGCTACGGGGGCGCTCTGCTCCTTGAAGCGGCGGACGTGTTCCAGGGGCCGCTGCCGGGTCACGCCGCGCTGTGGATCGCAGCGGGCATCTCGGCCATCGCGGTGGGGGCGGTCGCGATCGGGCTGCGGCCGTGGTGGCGGCGGATCCTCGCACTGCTTCTTGTCGTCACCGGTGCGCTCGGCATCGGCGCGAGCGTCAATGCCGAGTACGGGCTCACCGGCAACCTTGCGGCGATCCTGGGCATCCAGGCCCTCGACAGTGCTCCGCTGCCGCAGGCGACAGCGGTGCGCAGCGACCCCGCCACCCTCTACGAGACCTGGAAGCCGCCGGCCGACATGCCCTCGAAGGGGCGAGTGAGCGCGCTGTCGGGCGAGCAGAAGATCCCCGCGACGGGGTTCGTCGCTCGCGACGCCGCGCTGTACCTGCCGCCGGCCGCGCTCGTTGCAGATCCGCCGCAGCTGCCTCTCCTGGTCTTCATGATGGGGCAGCCGGGTACCCCCGACCCCACGGTGCTCGCCAAGAGTCTCGATGCCTTCGCCGCGGCCCACGACGGGCTCGCGCCGATCGCGATCGTCGCCGACCAGCTGGGCTCCGTCAACGTCGACCCCGCCTGCGCCGATTCGACGAAGTACGGCAAGGTCTCGACCTACCTCAACGTCGATGTTCCGGCATACGCAGAGAAGCACCTGAACATCATCCAGGACCCCGCCTACTGGGTCATCGGCGGGTACTCGAACGGCGGCGCGTGCGCGTTGACCTACGGCGCAGCGAATCCGCAGACATGGGGCAACCTCATGGACATCTCGGGCAACGAGTATCCGGGATCGGAGCACGTCGACAAGACCGTGACCGAGGTGTTCGGCGGCGACCGCGCCGCCTTCGACGCTGCGAGTCCCGCATCCCTGCTCGCCGCCCACGCCGGCGCCTATGCCGGCCACGTGGCCGTGTTCACCCACGGCGGGCAGGATGCGCAGTTCGGTCCGGGGCAGGTGAAGAACGCGCAGCGTGCGCAGGCGGCCGGCTTCACGGTGCTGACCGAGACGATCCCGGGGGAGGGACACACAGGGCCCGTGCTTCAGAAGGGACTCGACTACGCGATCGGCGCACTGGCGCCCCGTCTCGGTCTCGCGGCGCCCGCCACGGGGTGAGGCTCTGCACACGTGAAGGCGGGCCCCGGAATCCCGGGGCCCGCCTTCACGTGATCCGACTCAGAACGTGAGCGCGCGGCGCAGGAGTTCCGCCTGCTCGATCTGGTGCATCTTCGCCGAGCCTGCCGCGGGGGAGGCGGATGCTGCGCGCGAGACGACGCGGATCGTGCGGTCGTGCAGGTGCTTGACGACCTCGAGGGCGATGAACGGCCACGCCCCCTGGTTCTCGGGCTCCTCCTGGACCCACACAAGCTCCGCGTTCGGGTAGCTGTCGATGACGGCGTTCAGCTCGTCGATCGGTGCGGGGTAGTACTGCTCGAGGCGTACCAGCGCCACCCGGTCGTCGGGGTTCTTGTCCAGCTCAGAGCGCAGATCCCAATGGATCTTGCCGGCGTGCAGCAGCACCCGCGTGACGGCGTTCTTGTCGACGCCGCGCTCGTCGTCCAGCACCGGCTCGAACTTGCCCTGCGTGAACGCCTCGACGGGGCTGACCGCGTCGCGCAGACGCAGCATGGCCTTGGGAGTGAACACGACCAGCGGGCGGCGCGGCTGGGCGTAGGCCTGGCGGCGGAGCAGATGGAAGTAGGACGCGGGCGTCGACGGACGTGCGACCGTCATGTTGTCCTGCGCGCACATCTGCAGGAAGCGCTCTATGCGCGCGGACGAGTGGTCGGGGCCCGCGCCCTCATAGCCGTGCGGGAGCAGCAGGACGACGCTCGACTGCTGGCCCCACTTCTGATCCGCAGACGAGAGGTAGGTGTCGATCACGGTCTGGGCGCCGTTGGCGAAGTCGCCGAACTGCGCCTCCCACAGCACCAGCGCGTCCGGCCGCTCCACCGAGTAGCCGTATTCGAATGCGACGGCCGCATACTCGCTGAGCAGCGAGTCGTAGACGAAGAAGCGACCCTGGCCCTCGCTGAGGTTGGTCAGCGGCAGCCATTCCTGACCGTTATTGCGGTCGTGGAAGACGGCGTGGCGCTGCACAAAGGTGCCGCGACGGGAGTCCTGGCCGGCCAGTCGCACCGGCGTTCCCTCGACGAGGAGCGAGCCGAACGCGAGCAGCTCGCCGAACGCCCAGTCGATACCGCCCGAACGGCTCATGGTGTGCCGCTTGTCGAGCAGCTGCTGCAGCTTGGCGTGCACCGTGAAGCCGTCGGGCTTGTTCACGAAGGCGTCGCCGATCAGCTGCACGACGTCGGTGGACACGCCCGTGGTCTCGGGCTCGCCGACGGCGCGCTCGACCTCGACGCTCTCGGTGACGACCGGGTGAGTGCCGGTCTCGGCCTCGTGCGTCTCCGCGAAGGCCACCTCGAGGCGGTCCTGGAAGTCGCGCTTGGCCTGCTCGTACTCCTCTTCGGTGATGTCGCCGCGACCGACGAGAGACTCCGTGTAGAGGCGGCGCACGGAACGCTTGGCCTCGACGAGGTTCGTCATGAGCGGCTGCGTCATCGACGGGTCGTCGCCCTCGTTGTGGCCGCGGCGGCGGTAGCTGACGAGGTCGATGACGATGTCGCGGTGGAACTCCTGGCGGTACCGGAACGCCAGTTCCGCTGCGCGCACGACGGCCTCCGGGTCGTCGCCGTTCACGTGGAGGATGGGCGCCTGGATGGTCTTGGCCACATCCGTGGCGTAGACCGAGGTGCGTCCGTCGACGGGCAGCGTGGTGAAGCCCAGCTGGTTGTTGATGACGACGTGCACGGTGCCGCCCGTGCGGTATCCGCGCAGCTGCGACATCTGCAGCGTCTCCACGACGACGCCCTGGCCTGCGAAGGCCGCGTCGCCGTGGACGAGGATGGGCAGCCATGCGAAGGTGCCGATGGGCTTGCGGTCCTGCTTGGCGCGCACGATGCCCTCGAGCACACCGTCGACGGTCTCGAGGTGCGAGGGGTTCGCGGCGAGGATCACCGGGAGCTCCGTGCCCGCATCCGACTGGAACGTGCCCTCGGTGCCCAGGTGGTACTTCACGTCGCCCGAGCCGCGCTTGTTGCCGGGAAGGCTCGTGCCCTCGAACTCACGGAAGACCTGGCCGTACGTCTTGCCGGCGACGTTGGTCAGCACGTTCAGGCGTCCGCGGTGCGCCATGCCGATCGCGGCGCCGTCGAGGCCAGCCGAGGCAGCGCCCTGCAGGATCTCGTCGAGCAGCGGGATGACCGACTCGCTGCCCTCGAGGCTGAAGCGCTTCTGCCCGACGTACTTGGTCTGCAGGAACGTCTCGAACGCTTCGGCCTGGTTGAGCTTGGAGAGGATGCGCAGCTGCTCGTCGTGACCGGGCTTCTGGTACTTGACCTCGACGTTGTCCTGGAACCATTTGCGCTGCACCGGATCCTGGATGTGCATGTACTCGATGCCGAGCGTGCGGCAGTAGGAGTCCCGCAGCACGCCGAGGATGTCGCGGAGCTTCATCTGGCGCTTGCCGCCGAAGCCTCCGACCACGAACTCGCGGTCGAGGTCCCAGAAGGTGAGCCCGTGGCTCTCGATCTCGAGGTCGGGGTGCGTGCGCTGCACGTACTCGAGGGGGTCGATGTCGGCCATCAGATGGCCGCGCACCCGGTACGAGTTGATGAGCTCTTGAACGCGCGCGCCCTTGTCGATGCGCTCCGCCAGATCGACGTTGATGTCGCTGGCCCAGTGGATGGGGGCGTAGGGGATGCGCAGCGCCGCGAAGATGCCCTCGTAGAAGTCGCGCTGTCCGATCAGCAGCTCGTGGACCTTCTTGAGGAACTCGCCGGAGCCGGCGCCCTGGATCACGCGGTGGTCGTACGTGCTCGTGAGGGTGATGGTCTTGCCGATGCCGAGCTCGACGAGGGTCTTCTCGCTCGAGCCCTGGAACTCGGCGGGGTACTCGAGGGCGCCCGCGCCGATGATGCAGCCCTGGCCCTTCATGAGGCGGGGCACCGAGTGCACGGTGCCGATACCGCCCGGGTTGGTGAGCGAGAGCGTGGTGCCCTGGAAGTCGGCCGCGGTCAGCTTGTTCGTGCGGGCGCGCTTGACGAGGTCTTCGTACGAGGCGAGGAACTCGTTGAACGTGAGGGACTCGGCGCGCTTGATCGACGGCACCATGAGCGCGCGCGTGCCGTCGGGCTTGGGAAGATCGATCGCGATGCCCAGGTTGATGTGGGCCGGAGCGACGACCGAGGGCTTGCCGTCGACCTCGGCGTAGAAGACGTTCTGGCTCGGGAACTCCTTCAGAGCCTGGATGAGCGCCCAGCCGATCAGGTGCGTGAAGCTCACCTTGCCGCCGCGGGTGCGGGACATGTGGTTGTTGATGACGATGCGGTTGTCGATCATCAGCTTCGCCGGGACGGTGCGCACGCTCGTCGCCGTGGGCACCGTCAGCGACTCGTCCATATTGGCGGCGAGGGTCTTCGTCATCCCCTTGAGGGTCGTGACGACGTCTTCCTGCACCTCGCCCGCGGGGTCGGAGGGCTGGGCCTTGGGAGCCTGCGCCGGGATCGGCTGCGGCTTGGCGGGCTTGCCGGTGGTGCGCGCGACCGGCTGCGAGCCGATCACGGGGATCGGTGCGGTCACCGGATGGGGCTCGGATGCGGCGGGTGCCGCGGGTGCGGCCTTACCGGCGCCGCCCGATCCCGCCTGCGAGTGGTAGGCCTCCAAGACCGGCCACCAGGACTTGTCGACCGAGTTACGGTCGACAAGGAACTGTTCGTAGAGTTCCTCGACGAGCCATTCATTGGCTCCGAACTCTCCTTCGTTCGATACTCCGACGCCCGTCACCTGGCTCGACACTCTCGATCGCCCGCTTTCGTGAGATTCATTCGCAATGCGGGGCCGTCGTGGGCCCACACGCACGACACGCAAGCCTAGTCGAGTATCCGAGGGTTCGCTCCCGGCGCGTCGCGGTTGACAGCCTCGCCGGAGTGTGGGCGGCGTACGCTCTGCAGACATGGAGTTCTACGGCGCGCAACCCGAGACCGACCTCACCTACTCCGACGTCTTCCTGGTGCCTCGGCGCTCGGATGTGACGAGCCGCCTTGACGTGGATCTGTCGCCGCGCGACGGCACCGCGATGCGGATCCCCCTCGTCTCGGCCAACATGAACTCCGTCACCGGCGCGCGGCTCGCGGCGACACTCGCTCGGCGTGGCGGGCTGGGGGTGCTCCCGCAGGACATGCCGCTGCAAGAGCTCGACGCGGCCATCCGGTGGGTGAAGCGTCAGCCGGTGCGCTGGGACACCCCGATCGTTCTGCCTCCGACGGCGACCGCCGCGGACGCGGCCAAGCTCCTGCCGGCGACCGAGGGGTACGGCATCGTCGTGGCCGACCCCTCGGCCGCCTCCCTCGACCTCGCCGATGTCGCGGGCGTCGTGCCCGCCACGCGCCTGGCGACCGCGCTGCCGGATGCGACCCTGGGCGACCTCGTGCGCGCGCGCCCCGTCGCGATCGACGCGGACGATGTCTCCGACCCGCGGCAGGCGTTCGACCTGATCGTCGCGGCGGATGCGGAGACCGTGTGCGTGGTGGAGCGGGGCCATCTCGTCGGAACGCTCTCGCGGCGCAGCGCCCTGCGCTCGACGCTCTACAGCCCGGCGGTGGATGCGGACGGGCGTCTGATCGTCGCCGCGGCCATCGGCATCAACGGCGACGTCGCCGCCAAGGCGCGCGCCCTGGCGGCGGCCGGTGTCGACGTGCTCGTGCTCGACACCGCCCACGGACACCAGGAGGGGATGCTGCGCGCCCTGCGCGCGGTCGCGGATCTGGGCCTGGGACTTCCTCTCGTGGCGGGCAACATCGTCACCGCGGATGGCGTGCACGATCTCGTCACCGCGGGCGCGTCGATCCTCAAGGTCGGGGTCGGACCCGGCGCGATGTGCACGACGCGCATGATGACCGCCGTCGGACGTCCGCAGTTCTCGGCCGTGCTGGAGACCGCGTCGGCGGCGCGCGAGTTGGGCGCACACGTGTGGGCGGACGGCGGCGTGCGTTACCCGCGGGATGTGGCGCTCGCGCTGGCGGCGGGTGCCGCATCCGTCATGGTCGGCTCCTGGTTCGCCGGAACGATCGAGGCTCCTGGCGAGCTGTTCGCGGACGCGCAGGGGCGCGTGTACAAGGAGTCGTGGGGGATGGCCTCGACGAAGGCGGTGCACGCGCGGTTCGGTGGCCTGGACGCGTACGAGCTCGCGCGCAAGGAGCTGTTCGCCGAGGGCATCTCGTCGTCGAAGATCTACCTGGACCCGCTGCGTCCGGGGCTCGAGGATCTTCTCGACATGATCACCTCGGGTGTGCGCTCGTCGTTCACGTACGCGGGAGCCGCGACGGTGCCCGAGTTCCACGAGCGCGCGCTCGTGGGGCTGCAGTCGGCCGCCGGCTACGAGGAGGGCAAGGCCCTGCCCGTCAGCTGGTGACCCGTCTCGGGCTCGAGTCCTCCATGCCCGAGTTGCGTCGCATATGCGCAGATGCGCCACTTTTCCGCATCCGCCACATGTAATGACAGGCGCGGTTGCGCAGAAGTGTGGCGGCAGCGTGGCTAACCCAGCGGACGAGGCCGGGATGTCGGGAGTCCGGCGCCGCGGAGGATGTCGTACAGGCGCCGCGGGTCGTCGAGATCACCGGCGCGCCATCGCGAGAACCCGCTGACGAGACGCCGCAGAGCGTCCTCCCGATCCTTCTCCGCCGCGAGGGACTGCAGGGGCGTGCGTCCGGTCTCGCGAGCGCGGGTGAAGTACTTGCCGAGGCCGTCGAACTCGCCGATGTGGTCATGCTGCGGCCAGAAGAAGTCGGCGATGTACAGCGCGCCGTCGGCGAGGCGGATGCGGTGCTGGATCACCGGCTGCGGGAATCCGAGCTCCGCGATCAGCACTCTGCTCTGGCTCTCGCGGACGTTGGCCGCGCCGTCGCGCGCGAACGCGACCGCGCGATGGATGCGGGCCAGCCCGCGGCGCCGTCGTGCGGCCACACGTTCGCGCACCTGCGCGAGGGTGGCGAGCGCCCCACCGGGACGTCCGCTCCAGATCGCCTGGTCGATCGCGGCGACTCCCTGAAGGAACGGGCCGGATGCGGCGAGATCGACCGCGGTCTGCGCCGGGCTCGTCACGAAGCAGTCGCCCCACGGCAGAAGCTCCACCTCCGCCATCGCACGCGTGTGCCGCCGCATCAGACCGGTGGAGCGTCCTCCCGCATCCGCCTCGACGGAGGCGTCCAGCCGTGCAGGCCACTCGCCGAGCGTGTCGATGCCGTGCAGGGCTGCCGCGGCGTGGTGGCTGAAGACGGTGCCGGCCGCGACGCGCACCGATGCTTCCCAGACGCGCTGTGCGTGCCGCGCGATCGGCGTGAGATCGCGCCAGCGGGTGGCCTCGACGAAGACGCCGGGTGCGGCGCGCACGACGATTCCGGCCTCGATCTCGCGCCGCAGGCGGCGTTCGTCGAGCCGGTCGAAGGGCTCGTCACGCCGTCGGCGGAGGTCGGTGAGGGGAGGAGCGTCGCGCCAGGTCATCCGGCCATGGTGCGGCGCGCAGCGAGGGCGGCGGGTGCCGCATCCGTCCCCGTAGGAGGACGCGCCGCATCCGTAGGACGGGGGAGGAAGGGTCAGTACGTCTGGGGTGTTTCGCCCGCCGCCTCGGGCTACACATGTGCGCACTTGCGACAGCAATCATCTGTCGCAAGTGCGCAGAACTGTGGCGGTTGCGCACATGCGACGCAACTCGGGCATCTACGGGGGCAGGCGCGGGGCGGGCGGGCGCCCGGAGTACACAGGAACGGGACGTGGGGGGCGGGGCTCCCGTAGACTGTCCGGCACGATGGACGACCCTCCCAGTTGCAGACGATGGCCCCACCGACCCGCCTCCCCCGAGGGAGGTGACGTGTGATGGATTACGTCATGCTGGGCGTGGGGCTCTTGCTCACGATCGGAACCGGTCTGTTCGTCGCCAGCGAGTTCGCGCTGGTCAACCTCGATCGTGCCGACCTCGAAGCGCGCAGGGATGCGGGTGAGTCGCGGCTCGCGATGACCATCAGCGCACTGCGCATCACCTCGACCCATCTGTCGAGTGCGCAGCTGGGCATCACGCTGACGACGTTGCTCACCGGTTACACGATGGAGCCGGCGATCTCCAACCTCCTGCGCCCCGTGCTGGCGGGCTGGGGCGTGCCCGAGGCGGTGGTCGTGGGTCTCGCGGCCACGATCGGCATCGCCATTGCCACGGTCTTCTCGATGATTCTCGGCGAGCTGGTCCCCAAGAACTTCGCGCTCGCGATCCCGCGCCAGACGGCGAAGCTGGTCATGCCGTTCCAGGTCGCGTTCACGACCGTGTTCCGCCCCGCGGTGTCCGTGCTCAACGGCAGCGCGAACGGCATCCTGCGCTCCATCGGCATCGAACCGAAGGAGGAGCTCTCGGGAGCCCGCACCGCGGAAGAGCTCTCCAGCCTCGTGCGCCGATCGGCGAGCGCCGGCGTGCTCGAGGAGGACACAGCGTCGCTGCTGGATCGCAGCCTCACCTTCGCGCGACTGACCGCCGATGACGTGATGACGCCCCGCCCCCGCGTGCACGCGGTCGCCGCATCCGACTCGGCGAACGACGTCATCCAGCTCGCCCGCAAGACCGGGCACAGCCGCTTCCCCGTCTTCGGCGAGTCCATGGACGACATCGTCGGGATCGTGCACCTGAAGGCCGCCGTCGGTGTGCCGCGAGATCGCCGCACCGAGGTGCCGGCCGCCGCCCTCGCCACTGAGCCGCTGCGGGTGCCCGAGACGGTGCACCTGGATCAGCTCGTCGCCGAGCTTCGCGCCCGCGGCTACCAGATGGCCGTCGTGCTCGACGAGTACGGCGGGACGGCGGGCGTCGTCACCCTCGAAGACCTCGTCGAGGAGATCGTGGGCGAAGTGCTCGATGAGCACGACCGGCGCAGGGCCGAGATCGTGCGCGGTGCGGACTCGCTGACCGTGTCGGCGGCGCTGCGTCCCGACGAGGTTCTCGACCGCACCGGCATCCGCGTTCCCGAGGGCGAGGTCTACGACACGCTCGGCGGCTTCCTGATGGCCGAGCTCGGCCGCATCCCCGTCGTCGGTGACGAGGTCGAGATCGAAGACGGCACGCTCGCCGTCGTGCGCATGGACGGTCGACGCGTCGACCGTGTGCGCTTCACCCCCAGACCCGTCCCGGAGGATGCGGACATCGACGAGCAGGAGCGGACCCGATGAGCGACTGGGCAGGAATCCTCTGGCTGGTCGTGCTGCTGGTCTTCAACGCGTTCTTCGTCGGCGCGGAGTTCGCCGTGATCTCCGCGCGGCGCTCCCAGATCGAGCCGCTCGCAGAGAAAGGCTCCCGGTCGGCGAAGACGGCGTTGTGGGCCATGGAGCACGCGACGCTCATGCTCGCGACGTGTCAGCTGGGCATCACGATCTGCTCGCTGCTGATCCTGAACGTCTCGGAGCCGGCGATCCACCACCTGCTGGCCGTGCCGCTCGAGCTGACCGGATGGGGCGAGGCCGCGGTCGACGTGATCGCCTTCGTCGTCGCGCTCGTGCTGGTGTCTTACCTGCACGTCGTGTTCGGCGAGATGGTGCCGAAGAACCTGGCCTTCTCGGTGCCCGATCGCGCCGTGCTCATGCTCGCGCCGCCGCTCGTGTGGGTGTCGCGGGTGTTCCACCCCGTCATCGTCACGCTCAACTGGATCGCCAACCACGTCGTGCGCCTGTTCCGCGTGGAGCCGAAGGACGAGGCGGCCTCGACGTTCACGCTCGAAGAGGTGGCGACGATCGTCAACCAGTCCCGTATCGAGGGCGTCCTGGATGATGCGGCCGGAACGGTCTCGGCGGTCGTCGAGTTCACCGACAAGGATGCGGGCGACGTCGCCGTACCGCTCGCGGATCTGGTGACGCTGCCGCAGCTGACGACCCCGGACGAGATCGAACGCGCGGTCGCCCGACACGGCTTCTCGCGCTACGTGATCGTCGACGATCAGGGGATGCCGGTCGGGTACGTGCACCTGAAGGATGTGCTGCGCGTCGCCGAGGACGGCGTCGACCCCTCGGTCGATCGTCCGATCCCGGCCAAGCGGATCCACCACATGGTGCAGGTGCAGGAGACGACCGACCTCGAGGATGCGCTGGCGGCGATGCGCCGGGCGGGGCGTCACCTCGCGCAGGTGCGCGACGCTCAGGGCAACACGACCGCCGTCCTCTTCCTGGAAGACGTCATCGAGGAGCTGATCGGCGAAGTGCAGGACGCGACGCGCCGCGGCCGCTGAGCAGGTCTCAGCGGTGGCGCGCGGCGCGCTCGTACTGCGGCGGCCAGGGGCCGACGACACCGAGCTCGTCGGCGGCGCGGAGCGCGAAGTGCGGATCGCGGAGCCATTCCCGGGCTGCCATGATCGCGTCCGCGTCGCCGTCCTGCAGCACCTGCTCGGCCTGCGCGCCGGTCTCGATGAGCCCCACCGCGCTGACAGCGAGCCCCTCGTCTCGCACGCGCCGGGCGAGGGGCACCTGGTAGCCCGGGCCGACGGTGATGTCCTGGTGAGCGACGAGCCCGCCGGAGGAGATGTCGAAGAAGTCGGCACCGGCCTCCGCCGCCCAGACGGCGACCTGGGCGGTCTCTTCGATGTCCCAGCCCCCCTCGGCCCAGTCGGTGCCGGAGAAGCGGACGAACACAGGGAGATCGCCCGCCGCCTCGCGCACCGCGGCGACGACGCGCAGCAGAAGACGCGCGCGGTTCACGAGCGGGCCGCCGAACTCGTCGGTGCGGTGGTTCGACAGCGGCGAGAGGAACTCGTGCAGCAGGTAGCCGTGGGCGGCGTGCACCTCGAGGACGTCGAACCCGGCCTCGACCGCGCGGCGCGCGGCGGAGGCGAAGGAGGCGACGAGCGCGTCGATCTCGTCGAGTGTGAGTTCGCGGGGCGTGGCGTAGCCCTCGAAGGCGATCGCAGAGGGGGCGACAGCCTCCCACCCGCCGGCCTCGGCGGGGACCGTGCCGCGGTGCCCGGAGAAGGGGGAGTAGGTCGAGGCCTTGCGTCCGGCGTGGGCGAGTTGGACGCCGGCGGCCGCACCGCGGGCGTGGATCGCGGTCACGATGGGGGCCCAGGCGTCGCGCTGCTCGTCGGAGTAGATGCCGGTGTCCTGGGGGGAGATCCGGCCCTCGGGCGACACGGCGGTCGCCTCGCTGATGACCAGTCCCGCGCCGCCAGAGGCGAACTGGGCGAGGTGCACGTGGTGCCACTCGCCGGGGAATCCGTCCTGCGCGCTGTACTGGCACATGGGTGCCACCCACAGGCGGTTGCGGAACTCGACGCCTCGGATCGTGTAGGGGCTGAACAGCGCGGTCACGGTACTCCTTCGCGGATAGGGTGGCGCCATGACGGCGATCGAACAGGATGCGGCGCGCACCGCGCGCATCCTTCGCATGCCAACAGCGGACGATGACAAGTATTCCCGTGGTGTGGTGGGCCTGCGCACCGGCTCGGCGGACTATCCAGGGGCGGCCGTGCTCGGAGTGAGCGCCGCCTGGCACGCCGGATGCGGGATGGTGCGCTACATCGGCCCCTCTCGCGCCGCTGACATGGTGCTCGCACGCAGACCCGAGACGGTCACCGCGCCCGGTCGGGTCCAGGCCTGGGTGATCGGTTCGGGCACGGATGCCGCGTCTCGCTCCGCATCCGAGACCGAGGCGCTGCGCGAGGTGCTCGCCGGCGGCGAGCCCGTCGTCGTCGACGCCGGCGCGCTCGATCTCGCGCCCGACGCCACGGCGCCGATGATCCTCACCCCCCACGCCCGGGAGTTCGCGCGGCTTCGCGAGACGCTCGGCCTCGTTTCGACGGACGACCGCGAGGCGGAGGTGCTCCAGACGTCGCGCGAGCTGGGGGCCGTGGTGCTCCTGAAGGGTGCCGTCACGCTCGTCGCGGACCCCGATGGCGGGCTTCGCCGCATCCGCTCCGGGGTGCCGTGGCTCGCCACCGCCGGCACAGGGGACGTGCTCGCCGGTGCGATGGGTGCGATCGTCGCGGGGGTCGCGGCGGTGGGCGCTGCCACCCCGGAACGTCTCGCCGATGCGGCAGCCGCAGCGGCCTGGTTGCACGGACGTGCCGGCGCGCTTGCCGCCGCGCGCCGGGGGAGTCGGGGCGGTCCGATCACCGCGCTGGAGGTCGCCGAGCACCTGCCGCAGGCCGTCGGTGAGACGCTCGCGGCGCACCCCTGATCAGGAAGCTCCGTGGCGCGCCCCGTAGGATGAGGCGCGTGTCGAGACGGGCTCTGTTGTGGATCGCTTTCCTCGTCGTCCATATCGGGGTCTCCGTTCTCGGATGGGTCATGCCCAATGAGCCCATGGGCGACGTCTACCGGGTGTACGAGCCGTGGTCGGGTGCGTACCTGAACGGCGGATGGTGGCCGCAGACCGACACGGCGACGGGCCAGGAGGTCAGCGCCTACTACGGCTTCGTGGGGTTGACCGATGCCTGGGTCTATCCGCAGCTCGCGATGCTGCCGATGCTTGCGACGTGGCTGTTCGCCTGGGCGGTCTCGTACACGCCGGCGTGGGCGATCATGGTGGGCCTCGTCGATGCCGCGGCGTTCGCCGTGCTCGTGGGGCGCGCGCGCTCGCGCGGCCGTGTCACCGCTGCTTGGTTCTGGCTCGCCTTCATCGCGTTGATGGGGCCGGTTGCGCTGTACCGGCTGGATGCGGTCACCGTGCCGCTGGGCATCATGGGAGCGCTGTGGTTGGTCGGGCGTCCGTGGCTCGGCGCCGCTCTTCTTGCGGTGGCGACGTGGATCAAGGTGTGGCCGGCGGCCATTCTGGCGGCCGCGGTCATCGCCGTCCGTCGTCGCCTGGCGGTGATCGGCGCGGCCGCCGCGGTCAGCGGCGTGACGCTCGGGGCGGTCCTGCTGCTGGGCGGCGCTGCCTACGCCTTCGGATTCGTCAGCGACCAGACGGGGCGAGGACTGCAGGTGGAGTCGCCCGTCAGCACTTTCTACCTGTGGGACGCGATGCTCGGCGGTCCCTCGCAGATCTTCTACGACCCCGATCTGCTGACGTTCGAGGTATCGGGCCCCGCCGTCAACCCGGTGATCGCCGTGATGACACCGTTGCTGGCCGTCGGGGTTCTGGGCATCGCCGCGTTGGGTGCGTACAAGATGTGGCGTGGCGCTCATTTCAGCGCCGTCTTCCCCACCCTCTCGCTCGCGCTCGTCGCCGCGTTCATCGCTCTCAACAAGGTGGGCTCGCCCCAGTACATGGTGTGGCTGAGCGTGCCGCTGGTGATCGCGCTGGTGCTGGATCGCAGGCGCTGGGTCGGTCCCGCCGTCGTCGTGCTCGCGATCGCCGCAGCGACGCAGATCATCTACCCCATGGTGTACTTCGATCTGCTGGTGGCCCTGCCGTTCCCGGTGGTGGTCATCACGATCCGCAATATCCTGCTCGTCGTGATCGCCGCGTGGGCGGTGGTCAAGCTCGCCCGGGTGCGTACGCGCTCGAGCTTCACCCGCAAGGTCGGCGCGCTCGCCGCCTGACGAAAGGACCGGCATGCTCGTCGCCTTCTCCGTCGCCCCCAGCGGCACCGGCCGCGCGGACGGTTCCGTGCACGATGCCGTCGCCGCGGCCGTGAAGGTCGTGCGCGAATCGGGGCTTGCCCACCGCACGAGTTCGATGTTCACCGAGATCGAAGGGGAGTGGGACGAGGTGTTCGCCGTCGTGAAGGCGGCCACCGACGCTGTGCTGCCGTTCGGCTCGCGGGTCTCGCTGGTGCTGAAGGCCGACATCCGCCCCGGCTACACGGGCGAGCTGGACGGCAAGATCGAGCGTCTCGAGCGTGCGATAGAGGAAGCGGCCGCGGACGACGCCCCGTCGGCCTGAGGTCCGGTCAGCGAAACGATTCGGCGTCCTTACCCGGCGTGACTAACATGTTCCGGTGACCTCTTCGAACACGACGAAGGGGGCGGCGATGTGGGCGCTCCTCTCTCTCGCCATCGGCAGCTTCGGCATCGGTATGACCGAGTTCACGGTCATGGGGCTGCTGCCCGACATCGCCGGTGCGCTCTTACCGAACCAGACGGCGGCGGATCCGGATGCGGCCATCGCCCAGGCCGGCTGGCTGATCAGCCTGTACGCGCTCGGCGTCGTCGTCGGTGCGCCGACGATCGCGGGGCTCGTCGCGCGGTTTCCGCGCCACCGCGTGATGGTCCTTCTCGCCCTGGCGCTGACCGTGTTCAACGCCTTGACCGTGATCGCGCCGAACTTCGAGCTCGTCGCGGTGTCGCGCTTTCTGGCGGGGCTCCCGCACGGTGCGTACTTCGGCATCGGTGCGCTGGTCGCGGCCGACGTGCTCGGGCCGGGGCGTCGCGCGCAGGGTGTCGCCTTCGTGCTGACCGGACTCACCGTCGCGAACGTCGTCGGCGTGCCGGCGGGCACCTACCTGGGCCAGCAGTTCGGATGGCGGGTCGCGTTCGGCGTGGTCGCCGCGATCTTCGCGCTCGCCACGATCTGCATCCTGTTCTTCGTGCCGCGCGCGCCGGGTCGGCCGGGGCGCACGCTGCGGGCGGAGCTGGGCGTCTTCCGCATCCCGCAGGTGTGGTTCACCCTGGGTATCGGCTCTATCGGTTTCGGCGGCTTCTTCGCGGTCTACAGCTACGTGGCGCCCCTGGTGACGGAGGTCGCCGGCGCGCCGCAGGCGGTCGTGCCGCTCGTGCTCATCGGCATGGGGCTCGGCATGACGGTCGGGAACCTCCTGGGCGGACACCTCTCCGACGTCAATCTGCGCCGCACACTGCTGCTCGGCCTCGCGGTGCTGGCGGTGTCGTTGGCGGTTCTCGCGCTGACCGCCGCCTGGATCTGGGCGCTCGCGGTCATGGTGTTCGTGGTGGGTGCCGTCTCGTCCGCGCTCAGCCCCGCGATCCAGACGCGGCTCATGGATGTGGCGGGCGACAACCAGTCGATCGCCGCCGCCCTCAACCACTCGGCGCTCAACATCGGCAACAGCCTGGGTGCTGCCCTCGGCGGTGCCGTGATCGCCGCAGGTTGGGGCTTCGTCGCCCCGCCGTGGGTCGGGGCCGCCCTCGCCGCCGCGGGACTGGCGATCGCTTTCACGGCCTACGGCGTCGAGCGCCGCCGGGGCGTTCCGATCGTCTACGCGCACTCCTCGACCGCCGCCGAGTGACGGCGGTTCCTAGGCGTCGAGCAGTCGGCCCAGATGGTGGGCGACCGCATCCGTCTCGATGAGGAACCCGTCGTGGCCGTAGTCGCTCGTGATGACCGCTGCCCGGTCGCCGTCGAGCGTGTCGCGGATTCCGTGGGCGATGCGGTGCTGCCCCTCGACGGGGAAGAGTCGATCGCTGTCGATGCCGAGCACGAGGGTGCGCGCGGTGACGCGTCCCAGGGCGTCCTCGACGCCGCCGCGCTCGCGTCCGACGTCATGCGAATTCATCGCCTCGACGAGGGTGAGGTAGCTGTTGGCGTCGAAGCGCCGCGTGAACTTGTTGCCGTGGAAGTCCAGGTAGGACTCCACGGCGAAGCGCCCGCCCCGCCCGAGCGGGCTCACCTCTGACTGCCACGATCGCTGGAAGCGCAGGTTCAGTTCGGTGGGACTCCGGTAGTTCAGCAGCGCCATGCGGCGAGCGAGCGCCAGACCGCGGTGCGGGCCCTCTCCGGCGGGTGCGTCGTAGTAGTCGCCGCCGGCGTATCCCGGGTCGATGCGGATGGCCTCGAGCTGCACCGAGTTCAGAGCGATCTGGTCGGCAGTGGTCAGCGGAGGGGCCGCGAGAACCGCCAGGCGCTCGACCCGCTCGGGGTAGGTCGCCCCCCACTCGAGCGCGTGCATGCCGCCCATGGAGCCGCCGATCACGGCGCGCCAGCTGCCGACGCCGAGCTCGTCCGCGAGCAATGCCTGGGCGGCGATCTGGTCGCGGATCGTCAGGTACGGGAAGCGCGCACCCCACTCGGTGCCGTCGGGGGCGATGGTGGCGGGTCCGGTCGAGCCCTGGCAGCCGCCGAGCATGTTGGGGGCCACGACGAACCAGCGGTCGGTGTCGATCGCGGCGCCGGGCCCGACGATCTCGTCCCACCATCCGTCGGTGGGGTGGGCTCTGCCGGCCTCGCCGCGAACGTGACTGTCGCCGGTGAGCGCGTGCAGGATGAGGATCGCATTGTCGCCGGCGGGGGAGAGCTCGCCCCAGCTCTCGTAGGCGAGGCGCGCGGCGGGCAGCACGGCACCGTTCTCGGTGCGGAAGCCGCGGAAGGCTGCGAACCGGCGGTCGCCGGCCGGGTCGCCGTCGCGCCAGGCGCCGCTGGCGGGCGGGCGACCTCGGGCGAGGCGGGCGTCCGCCTCCGTGACGGGCGCGCTGGGCACCGTGTCCTCGGAGGTCTGCCAATCCATCCCTCCATTGTCCCGGGGTCCTCGCGCCTGCGCGTCCGTGTTACGTCACAGCGGAGTGCGGCTGACGCACGAACGCCCCGGATGCGGCATCCGGGGCGTTCGGGTCAGGCGGGTCAGGCGCGCGCGGCCTCCGAGGCGCGGCGTGCCGCGGCCAGCGCGCTCTCGAGGTCGGCCTTGAGATCGGCGACGTTCTCGAGGCCCACCGAGAGGCGCACGAGACCGGGCGTGACGCCGGCCGTGAGCTGCTGCTCCGGGGTCAGCTGCGAGTGCGTCGTGGATGCGGGGTGGATCACGAGCGAGCGCACGTCACCGATGTTGGCGAGGTGGCTGAACAGCGTGAGGTTGTCGACGAAGGCACGACCGGCACCCACCCCGCCCTTGAGCTCGAACGAGAGCACCGCGCCGACGCCCTTCGGCGCGTACTGGTTGGCGGCCGCGTACCACGGCGAGGTCGGAAGGCCCGAGTAGTTCACCGACGCCACGTCGTCCTGGTTCTCCAGCCACTCCGCGATCTCCTGCGCGTTCTGCACGTGGCGCTCCACGCGCAGCGACAGGGTCTCGATGCCCTGCAGCAGCAGCCAGGCGCTGATCGGGGCGATCGCGGCACCCAGGTCGCGCAGCAGCTGCACGCGGGCCTTGGTGACGTAGGCGACGCCGTCGCCCAGCGCGCCCGTGTAGCTGAGGCCGTGGTACGAGGGGTCGGGCTCGGTGAGCTCGGGGAAGCGGTCGACGTGCTGCGACCACGGGAACCGGCCGCCGTCGACGATGACGCCGCCGATCGTGGTGCCGTGTCCGCCGAGGAACTTCGTCGCCGAGTGCACGACGATGTCGGCACCGAACTCGAAGGGGCGGATGAGGTAGGGGGTGGCGATCGTGTTGTCGACGATCAGGGGAACGCCGGCCTCGTGCGCGACGTCGGAGACCGTGCGGATGTCGAGCACGTTGATCTTCGGGTTGCCGACCGTCTCAGCGAAGAAGAGCTTCGTGTTCGGGCGGACCGCGCGGCGCCACTCCTCGGGGTCGTCCTGGTTCTCGACGAACGTCGTGGTGATGCCGAGCTTGGCCAGCGTGTACTTGAAGAGGTTGTACGTGCCGCCGTAGATCGAGCTGGAGGAGACGATGTGGTCGCCCGCTCCGGCGATGTTGAGCACCGCGAACGTCTCGGCCGCCTGACCCGAGGCGACCAGCAGCGCTGCCGTGCCTCCCTCGAGCGCGGCGATGCGCTCCTCGACGACGCTCTGCGTGGGGTTGATGATGCGGGTGTAGACGTTGCCGGGCTCGGCGAGCGAGAAGAGGTTCGCGGCGTGGTCGGCGTTGTCGAACACATACGACGTGGTCTGGTAGATCGGGGTCGCACGCGCCTTGGTGGTGGGATCCGGTGCGGCGCCGGAGTGGATCTGCTTGGTCTCGAAGAGCCAGTTCTCGGGTGCGGACATCACGTGCTCCTAGGTCTGCGGGTGCCGCGGCGGCTGTCGCGAACATCACGAGGCTAGAGGGGCCCGGCGAGGGCGACAACGTCCGAGAAACGCGGGGTAACAACCGAGTCGGGTGCGTGCGTAACACCGGGTTCACCGCGAGGGCCTAGCGTGAGTGCATGGCGAACAGACGAGCAGTGGTGACGGGTGCGAGCACGGGGATCGGTGAGGCGACCGCGCGTCGCCTCCGCGCCGACGGTTGGGATGTGGTCGCGGTGGCCCGTCGCGCCGAGCGGCTGGCCGCCCTCGAGACGGCCACCGGTGCCGTGGCGTACGCGGCCGATCTGACCGTCGAGGCCGATGTGCAGGCGCTCGCCGACTGGCTCGCCGCATCCGGTCCCGTGCACGCGCTGGTGCAGGTCGCGGGCGGTGCGCGCGGCGTCGACGATGTCGCCGACGGTGACCCCGACGACTGGCGGTGGATGTACGAGGCCAACGTGCTGTCGACCCAGCGCCTGGTGGCGCTGTTGCTGCCCCAGTTGCGGAAGGCGGCCGCATCCGACGGCCACGCCGACACGCTCTTCGTGACCTCGACGGCCGCGCAGGTGGCCTACCAGGGCGGCGGCGGATACAACGCCGCGAAAGCGGCCGAGAGCATGCTCGTCAAGGCGCTGCGGCTCGAGCTCAACGGTGAGCCCATCCGAGTGAGCGAGGTGGCCCCGGGGATGGTCTACACCGAGGAGTTCTCCCTGAACCGTCTCGGCGGCGATCAGGAGGCGGCCGAGGCCGTTTATCGGGGCGTCGAGAACCCGCTGACCCCGGACGACGTCGCCGACGTCATCGCGTACGCGCTGAACGCGCCCGGCCACGTGAACCTCGACCTCGTGACGCTGCGGCCCGTCGCCCAATCCGCGCAGCACCTCGTCGCCCGCGAGCCGCTGCGAGTACGCGAGGGCTGAGCGCGTGCGCGCACCAGCGCTCGTCGTCGACGCGCTGACCGCGAGGCCCGGTGGGCGCGAGCTCCGTCGGTTCTGGCGAGCGTTCGTTGCCGAGCATCCGCAGGCGTGCGCTCCCCGCTCCCGAACTCGTGTCGTCGTCCTCCTGATAGCCGCGGTGCTGAGCGGCCTCGCCGCGCTGATCGCCGTTCTCGGAACGGTGTCGCTGCTGACCCGCAGACAAGGGGCGACGCCCGGCGAGCTCATCGGCGCGGTGGCGGCCGCGGTGCTGTTCGCCCTCGTGCTGATCGCGCTGGGACGCGCCGCTGTGCGAACCGGACGACGTCGGATGTGGCCTCGCCAGCACTGGGCGCTCGCCCGCTTCGCGGCCGACAACGGCTTCACCTATCACCCGGGCCCGTTCCCCGCTGACCTGCCGACCTGGAGCTACCGAGGGCGGCTGCTCCAGACCCGCGCGCTGCGCTGGGTCACGCCGGACGGATGTCGCATCGAGTGGTCGGACTTCGAGCAGGACTGGGGCACGAGCGCGTACCACACCACCCAGTTCGGCGGCTGGATCCGCATCGGTCTCGGCCGTCCCCTGCCGCCCATCGTGCTCCCGCCGGCGAACGGCGACGCGCGGGCCCTGGCGGAGGGATTCGGGTCCGCACAGCACGCGCCCGTCGATGAGGACGACCTCTCGTTCCGCCCCGCCGTCCTCGCGGAAATGAACGGGTGGGACGGCGAGGTCATCGACGATGAGCTGCTTCTGACCCGCTCGCTGGACGTCGTCACGACGGACCCCGCTGAGTGGCCTGAGATCCTGCGCACCACGATCCTCGTCATCGACGGGATCGAACAGTCGGGGGACCGCCCCGGCGCCGGTTGAGCCTCGGCGTCAGCGCGCGGTCGTGCCCCCGGATGCGGCCGCGTGCGCCGTGGCCTCGGTGTCGGTGTCGGCGAATGCCACTTTGGGCACCACGAGCAGCACCGCGGCGGCGGCGAACCCGCCGGCGGCGCACACGATCCACACCGTGATGTAACCGCCGAGGGACGCCGCGGTCGAGCTCGCGACGGCACCCGCGCCGACCGCGAGCACGACGCCGAACACCGCCGAGGCGAAGGTCCCGCCGATCGTCTTGGTCGTGTTGGTGAGTGCGGAGGCGATGCCGGTCTGTCCCCGCGGCGCCGCCGCGGCTGCTGCGGCGGGCAGGGCGGCCACGAGCGCGCCGGAGCCGAGACCCGCGATCGACAGGTTCATGAGCACCTGCCAGAGCTCGCGGTGCAGCGGCAGGAACAGCAGGTAGCCGATGCCCACGAGCAGAGCAGCCCCGATGAGCACCACGCGAGGGCTCGCCCGGCGGGAGGTGATCGAGAAGATCACGGCGCCGACGATGAGGGAGACCAGATACACGCCGATCACGTTGGAGCGACCGGTCGCATCGAGGCCCAGCCCGTAGCCGAGCGCGGAGTCGGTGCCGGCGTAGGTCGACAGGGGGCCTTGGGCGCCGAGCAGGCTGATGCCCACGAGAGCCGCCGTGGCCTGCACCGGCCACATCTCCGGACGGCGCAGGACCCGGATGTCGACGGCGGGGTCCTCCTGGCGTAGCTCGAACCGCACGAACCACACGAAGGCGGCCAGCCCCGCGGCCAACAGCAGCCACGTCCAGACGAAGCCGGGACCGTTGAGGCGGAGGAAAGTGAGGGCACCGGTCACGAGCAGCAGCGCGAGCGCGAGGATCACGAAGCCGCCCGCATCCAGTCGGCGTCCGGGGACGGGCTCGGACTCGGGGACGCCCAGCCAGATCACGACGCCGATCAGCGTCACGGCCACCGCGGGCAGCATGAGGGTCAGCGGCAGGTTCTCTCCGGTGATGCCGAAAAGACGCCCCGCCGCGAGCGCCCCCATGATCGCGCCCGCCTGCAACCCGACCACGAGAAGACCGGCTGCGCGGCGGGTGGCCGAGACACCGCGGCCCTGTCTGCGGCCGCGCTCGAAGATCAGCGCGATCTCGAGCGGCAGCCAGACCACGTAGAAGCCCTGCAGCGCCCACGCGATCAGGAAGCTCCAGAAGGTGCCCGCGAACGCGATCCACCATGTGGCACCGGCGGTGAGGATCGTGGCGATCAACAGGATGCGCTTGTGCCCGTACATGTCGCCGAGCTTCGCCATGACCGGTACGACGAGGGCCGACAACAGCAGTTGGGCCGCCTCGAACCAGTTGACGTCGGCGTCGTGGATGCCCAGATGCACCACGATGTCGCTGAACAGGGGAACGTAATAACCCTGCAGGATGCCGCTGACGATCTCGACGAGGATGAACCAGCCGATCAGACCCGCCGTGATGCCGAGCGCCGATCGACCGGGCGCACGGGTGCCGGTCATGGCGAAACGCTACACCTCGGCGCGCTCTAGGCTGGGACGGTGACGAACGAGCAGAGCGCTGTGGCGCCCGAACGCGAAACGCTGACCTGGGATCTGTTCGGGGAAGCCAGCCGTGACATCGCCCGTGACGTGATCGCCGCCGACTTCGTGCCCGAGGTCGTCGTCGCGATCGCCCGCGGCGGGCTGCTCCCGGCCGGCGCGATCGCGTACGGACTCGGAGTGAAGAACTGCGGCGCGATCAACGTCGAGTTCTACACCGGCATCGGCACGGTGCTCGACGCTCCAGAGCTGCTTCCGCCCGAGCTGGACATGACCTATCTGAACGGGCGCCGCGTGCTTCTGGTCGACGATGTCGCCGACAGCGGCCGCACGCTCGATCTCGCCGTGCGTCTGCTCGTCGAGCGCGGGGCGGACGTGCGTTCCGCCGTGATCTACACGAAGCCGACGACGATCATCCAGCCGGATTTCAGCTGGAAGAACACCGACCTGTGGATCGATTTCCCCTGGTCGTGGCAGGGCTCGGTCCTCGAAGAGGACCGCGGTCTTCCCGGCTCCGCCTGAACCATGGCAAAGACGCTGCCCGAGCTCGCCGCGGCGGGTCTCATGGATGCGGGCTGGGCCGAGGCTCTCGCTCCGGTCGCCGCGGACATCGCCGCACTGGGGGAGCGTCTGCGCCAGGAGGCGGCCGCGGGGCGTGCCTACCTGCCCGCCGGGGATCGAGTTCTGCGCGCCTTCCAACAACCGCTCGCGGACGTCAGAGTGCTCATCGTGGGGCAGGACCCCTATCCGACGCCCGGCCATCCGATCGGCCTGTCCTTCGCCGTCGACGCGCACGTGCGACCCATCCCGCGCAGCCTCGCCAACATCTACCGCGAGCTGAACGACGACCTCGGCATCCCGCCGGCGGTTCACGGCGACCTCTCCGCGTGGAGCGAGCAGGGCGTGATGCTGCTGAACCGGGTGCTGACCGTCGCGCCCGGCGCGCCCGCATCCCACCGCGGATGGGGATGGGAGAAGGTCACCGAGCACGCGATCCGTGTTCTCGCCGAGCGTGGCGGGCCTCTCGTCGCGGTTCTGTGGGGGCGGGATGCGGCGGGCCTCACCCCGCTTCTGGGCGAGGTGCCCTCGATCCGGTCGCCGCATCCGTCGCCGCTGTCTGCCAGCAGGGGCTTCTTCGGATCCCGTCCGTTCTCCCGCGTCAACGAGCTGCTGATCGCGCAGGGCGGCACGCAGATCGATTGGCGTCTGCCCGCGTAGGCTGGGCGCCATGCTCGAAGAGGAATACCAGCGCCGTCGGCGTCTGCCGCGGCACCTGCGTCGCCAGGCTCCGCCCGAGCGCGGCTTCGAGTTCCGCATCCGTGAGGCGACGACGGCGGACATCCCCGACATCCGCGAGATCTACAACTACTACGTGACCAACTCCGTGGTGACCTTCGACGAGAAGAAGTGGTCGCTGGCGAAGTGGCGGGAGAAGTTCGATCACCTGCGCAAGCTCGAGCTGCCGTTCCTCGTGGCCGAGAGTCCGTCGGGGCAGATCCTGGGATACGCGCTCGTGCAGCCCTGGGCAGGCAAATCCGCCTACCGCTACACGGTCGAGGACTCGATCTACCTCGGTCAGGCGGCCTCGGGCAAGGGTCTGGGCACCGCTCTGCTGTCGGCCCTGATCGAGGCGTGCGAGAACAAGGGCATCCGCGAGCTGGTCGCCGTCATCAGCGACAAAGGCGCCGAGGGATCCATCCGTCTTCACGAGAAGCTCGGATTCACGGAGGTCGGACGCATGGGGCGCGTCGGCTTCAAGTTCGGGCGTTGGCTCGGCACGGTCTACCTGCAGAAGTCGCTCAAGCCCAAGAAGAAGCGCGGTCTGTTCTCGCGCTGACGGGCTCAGGCCTCGGGGAGCGTCGGGACGGCGGCCAGCAATCGCTGCGTGTACTCGGCGCTCGGATGCCGCAGCACTCGCGAGGTCGGACCCTCTTCGACCACGCGTCCGTCCTTCAACACGATGACCCGGTCGCACAGCGCCTGCACCACTCCGATGTCGTGGGAGACCATCAGCAGGCTCAGGCCATCACGGCTGCGCAGCCGGTCGATCAGACCGATGATCTGCGCGCGCACCGTCACGTCGAGCGCGGACAGCGGTTCGTCACCGACGAGCAGGCGCGGGCGGTGCACGAGGGCGCGGGCAAGAGCGATCCGCTGGCGCTGGCCGCCCGAGAACTCGTGCGGATAGCGCCCGACAGCGTCGGCGGGAAGGTCCACATCCTCGAGCACCTCGGCGACCCGGGCCTCGCGATCGCCCGGGATCCCGAGCGCCCACAGCGGCTCTCCGACGATGCGGCCCACCCGCATCCGCGGGTCGAGCGACGCATACGGGTCCTGGAAGACGATGCCCGTCTGACGTCGGAGCCAGTGCAGTCGGCGCGCGGAAGCGGTCGGGTCCACCGGCTGGCCGTCGAAGCTCACCGTGCCGGCGCTCGGGGTGTCGAGCGCGAGCAGGAGACGGATGAGCGTCGACTTGCCCGAGCCGGACTCGCCGATGATGCCCAGCGACTCGCCTTCGTGCACGTCGAGGTCGACCCCGTCGAGCGCGTGCGTCAGCGCCCGCGGCGCAAGATGCGCGGTGCGCGGTGCCCGGTAGGTGCGCGAGAGACCGCGCCCGGAGAGCAGGGCGGTCATTGCTCCTCCTTCTTGTCGGGCCGCCACAGCGTCGCCCGTGCGTCGCGCAGCAGTCCCCGGGCCGTCGTCGAGCGCGGTGCGGTGAGCAGCGTCGCCACCGGACCCTGCTCGACGATGCGGCCGCTTTCCATCACGACGGCGTGCGTCGCGATCTGAGCGAGCACCGCAAGATCGTGCGTGATGAACACGAGCGACATCCCTGCATCCGTCACGAGCGCGCGCAGCAGCTCGAGGATCTCCGCCTGGATCGTCACGTCGAGCGCGGTCGTCGGCTCGTCTGCGATGAGCAGGCCCGGATCCATCGCGAGGGCCATCGCGATGGCGACCCGCTGGCGCTGGCCGCCCGAGAGCTGATGGGGATACCGGTCGACGATGCGCTCCGGCTCGGGAAGCCCCACGCGCCGCGCGCCGGCGACGGCGACCTCTCGTCGTGCTGCGCGGCCCAGTCGGCGATGGATGCGCGGTGCCTCGGCGATCTGGCGGCCGACCGTGCGGATCGGGTTCAGTGCGGTCTGCGGCTCCTGGAACACGATGCCCACCTCGTCGCCACGGATGCGGGCCAGCTCGCGTTCGGTGGCGCCGATCACCTCGCGGCCGTTGAGGCGGATGCTGCCGCCGGCGGTAGCACCCTCGGGGAGCAGCCCCAGGATCGCGAGCGCCGTCAGCGACTTGCCCGACCCGGACTCACCGATGATCCCGAGCCGCTCGCCGTCGGCCACGCGGAAGCTGAGTCCGTCGACGACGCGGACGCCGTCGATGTCGATGACGAGGTCGGTCACCTCGAGGCTCATGCGACGACCTCCGGGAGGTGCGTGCGCGCGCGGCGGGCCGAGCCGCTGCGGGTGCGCAGCGTCGGGTCGGTGGCGTCGCGGAGTCCATCGCCCAGCAGGTTGAACCCGAGCACGGTTGCGGTGATGGCGAGGCCGGGCCAGAGCACCGACAGCGGATAGACCGTGAGGTACTGCTGGAGCTGCGAGAGCAGCACGCCCCAGGACGGATCCGTGACGGGTGCTCCGAAGCCCAGATAGCTGAGCCCGGCCTCGGCGAGTACAGCGACGGCCATGGACCAGGACAGCTGCACGATGAACACGGGCGCGACGTTGGGCAGCAGGTGCCGGGTGAGGTTCTGCCATCCGGACAGCCCCGATGCGCGTGCGGCCACCACGAAGTCGCTGTGAAGCACCCGACGCAGCTCGGGCCGGCTCACCCTGGCGATGTTCACGCCGAAGCCGATCCCCACCGACCAGACCACGACGGCGAGGGACCCGCCCCACACCGCCGAGATCATCATGGCGATCAGCAGCACCGGGAAGGCGACGAGCATGTCGACCAGAACCGCGACGGACTCCCGCACCCAGCGGTGGGTGAGGGCGCCGAGAGCGGCGAGGGAGAGCCCCACGACCGTCGCGATGACACCCGCACCGGCGGCCACAACGACCGTCGTTCGCGCGCCCGCCATGAGAATGCTCAGGATGTCGCGTCCGGTGGCGTCGGTGCCCAGCAGATGCGCGGGCCCGGGCCCCGCCCACCGGCCCGCCACATCCGCGGCCTGCGGGTCGTACGGCGTCCAGAAGGTGGCGAGGGCCGCCACCGCCAGCAGCGCGAGGACGATGACCACGCCGGTCGCGCCGGCCGGCTCCGACAGCAGCCGGCGCCACCAGGAGCCGCGGGATGTGCTCATGCGGCCGACTCCCTCTGTCGCGGGTCGATCAGTCGGTGCACGAGGTCGACGACGAAGCCGACCAGCAGCACGAACGCCGTGAGGGCGAGCAGCTCGCCCTGCACCATGGGCAGGTCGCGCGCCGACACATCACGCACCAGCATCCGCCCGATGCCGGGCAGCGAGAACAGTTGCTCGATGACCACGGCGCCCACGATGATGCCGGCGACCTGCAGCCCCAGCACCGTCACGACCGAGAGCCCGACGTTGGGCAGGCCGTGCCGGACGAGTGCCCGGGTGCGGGTGAGTCCCTGCGAGGCGGCGGTGCGCACATAATCCTGCCCCATGGCCTGCAGCGTGGCGCTGCGCACGAATCTCAGGAGCATCGCGCCCTCCACGATGCCGATCGTCAGAGCCGGCAGCACGAGCGAACGCAGCGCCGCTCCAGGATCGCTCCAGCCGTCGCGGGGGAAGCCCTGCGCGGGAAGCACACCCCACCAGACCGCGAAAACGACCACGAGCATCATGCCCGCCCAGACCACGGGGACCGCCGCGAGCGTCTGCGCGCCCACACCGATGACGGTGCCGCCCAGCCGTGAGCGCCGGAGCGCCGACACGACGCCGAGAGGTCCGGCGAACAGCAGCGCGATGGTGAGCGAGAGGGCGCCGAGCGGAAGGGTGATCTGCGCCTTCTCTGCGAGCTCGGATGCCACCGGCGTTCCGGTCAGCAGTGAGGAGCCGAGGTCGCCGCGCAGGACCCCGCCGATCCAATCGAGGTACTGGGTCACGAGAGGCGCATCCAGATTCAGCCGATCACGGATCGCGGCGATCTGCTCGGGGGTGGAGTTCGTGCCGCCGATCAGCTGCGCGACATCTCCCGGCAGGATGCGCAGGGTGAAGAAGATGATCACGCTGGCCACGACCAGCCCCGCGGCGAGCAGGGCCAGTCGCATCAGCGCGTATCGGATCACCCGTCGCTCTTGCCGAGTTCGGTCACGTTGAGCCGCTCATTGACGTTCACCGAGGGGAAGCCCGAGACGTTCGTGCCGACGGCGACCACGCTGGCTCCGTTGTACAGCCAGTCCGCGGCGGCGTCGTCGGAGACGATGCGGGCGGCCTGCGCGAGCAGCTTCGCCGCCTCCTCATCGGTCGTGGCAGCCCGCGCCTGGGCGTAGAGCTCGGTCACCTGCGGGTTGTCGTAGGTGAAGTAGTACTCCGGGTTGGTCCAGTTGATGAAGTCGCGTGCCTCGGTGTGCAGCACGAAGCTCAACTCGTAGTCGTGGTTCATGTAGACGTTCTTGAGCCAGGTCGGGAAGTCCACCGAGTCGACCTTGAGCGTGATGCCGACCGCGTTCAGGTCCGAGACGAGCAGCTGCGAGATCGTCGCCGGATAGAAGGAGGGGATGGTGAGCGTCAGCGTCGTGTCTGAGGCGCCGGCATCCGCGAGGAGCTTCTTGGCGGCGTCGGGATCGTACGGGGCGACCTCCGAGAGGTCCTCGTAACCCGGGTCGAGGGACGGGATGGGGCCGTACATGGTCTTGCCCGCGCCCAACGCCTCGACGAACGCGTCGTGATCGATGGCCTGGCGGATGGCCTGACGCACCCGCTTGTCCGCGAGCGGTCCCGAGGTCTGATTGAAGGCGAGCGTGCCCTTGTCGGTCGAGTCGCCGACGACGAGGGAGAAGTCGCCGTTCGCCTCGATCTGCGTCTTCAGGTTCGCGTCGAAGCCCGTGACCACATCGACCTCGCCCGCCAGAGCGGCATTGAGCGCTGCCTGGTTGTCGGGAATGTAATCGAACACGACCTCTGCCGCCTTCGCGGGCGTGCCCCAGTAGGCGGGGTTGCGGGCGAACGTGATGTTGTCGCCGCGCGTCCAGCGCTCGAGCGTGAAGGGGCCGGTGCCGTTGGCCGCCGTCTGATAATCGACGCTGTCGCCCTCCTTGAGGACGATGCCGGCGCGGCCGCTGAGGTTCCACAGCAGCTGCGAGTCGGGCTGGGAGAGGGTGAGCGTGATCTTCTGGCCGTCCGCCGTCACGCCCGTGACGTTCGCGAGGGTCGAGGCGTCGACCCATCCGGCGTTGTCGCGGTGCTGTGTCAGAGAGTAGACGACGTCTTCGGGGGTCAGCGGCTGACCGTCGTGGAAGGTGACGCCCTCGCGCAGAGTGAAGGTGTAGGTCAGGCGGTCGTCCGAGACGGTCCAGTCGCTGGCCAGCGCCGGCACGATCTCCTGCTCGGGCGTGCGTGCGACGAGGCCCTGGTACAGGTTGTCGATGAGGATCTGATCCAGCGCCGAGCCCGAGGTCTGACGGATGTCGAGGTTCGTGGGCTCGAGCGCGAGCCGCACGACGACGGAGGAGTCCGCATCCGGGGAGCCCGTCGGCGTCGGCGTCGTCGTGGACGTGCACGCGGAGAGGGAGAGAACGGCGGCGGCCACGAGCGCTGTGAGGGCGAGGGGCTTTCGGCGGTGCATGGGGAGTCCTTTCCGCGGACGCGGGGGCATGGAGGGAGGACGGGGGTCGGTGCGGTGTACCAGCCTAGATCGCCGTCGGCGCTGCAGGAGCCTGCGTCATGTCACAATTCGACCGCGTCATCCGTGGTCGACGATCCGGCTCAGGAGCGCGGCGAGGTGCTCCGGTATCTGCTCGTGCACGTTGTGGTGCGCGGGCACGACGATCACGTCGGCATCCGGGCGATGCCGGCGGAACTCGTCTGCATCCGCCTCCGTCACGTATCCCGCGTCGCCGCGCACGAGGGTTATCGGGGCGTGCACGGCGGCGAGGTCGTCCCATCCGCTCGCGGCGAGAAGCTCGCGCACGGTGTCGGGTGCGCCGTCTTCGGTGTCGGATGCGGCCGCCGCCGCGAGGTGGGCGAAGTGGTGCTTCCACTCCACGCGCCCGTCGGGGCGTACGCGCGAGTTCAGATACACGCCGCGGGTGGCGGCCTCGCGCGAGCCTCCCAGGCCGAAGGACAGCGCGCGCTCGACGAGCTCCTCCCGGTCTGCCCAGTCGGTCGGGCCGGCGAAGAACGCCCGCATCTGCGCGGGACCCGCGGCGGGATCCACCCCGGGGGTGAGGTCGATGAGCACGAGGCTGCGCACCAGGTCGCCGCGCGCCGCCGCCACCGCGGTCGCAGTGAGCGCGCCGAGGGAATGCCCCACCAGCACCTGCGGGACCCGGGTCCACGATTCGAGGGCGGGTACCACATCCTGGGCGAGCGTGCGCGCGACGTAGCGCGCGTCGTCGCGCCAGGAGGAGTCGCCGTGACCCGCGAGATCGATCGCCAGGGCGGGCAGCCCGAGGGCGAGGATCGTCGTGTCCCAGGTGTGCGCGTTCAGGCCCGCGCCGTGGAGGAACGTCACGACCGGGGGGTCGTCGCCGTATCGGAGAGCGGAGAGGGTCCTGCCGTCCGGCAGGGTCAGAGCGCGCCGCTCGACCGGGGGAAGTGGCCGGGTGAGTCCGAGGCTCTCGGCCTGGAGGGGCAGGAAGGAGAACTCGTCGAAAGCGTCGTCGGTCACCCCCGAATGGTACGGCGCATGGAGCGGTCGCGGGCGTGGAACCGTCTCATTCCGCAACCGTGCCGCGTGGCACTCGCCGTGGGTAGTGTGGGCCGCATGGGCGATCAGCGGCGCGTGCACCTGTCGAAGGCGGCACCGGAGGTCTATCAGGCGATCGATGCGATGGCCAAGCAGGTGGGTGCGCTCGCCGCGGATGCCGGTGTCGATCCGCGTCTGAAAGAGCTGGTGCAGCTGCACGCCTCGCAACTCAACGGCTGCGCCTACTGCGTGCGGGTGCACCTCGAGCGGGGCATGAAGGCGGGTCTCGACGTCGACACCGTCGCACAGCTGCCGACATGGCGGGAGTCAGGTGTCTTCACCGAGCGCGAGCGTGCGGCCCTGGAGCTCACCGAGTCGCTGACGTTCATCCATGAGGAAGGCGTCTCGGACGAGGTCTACGACCGGGTCGGCTCCGTTCTCACCGAGGCCGAGTACGTCGCGCTGAGCTGGATCATCATCTCGATCAACGCGTTCAACCGTCTCGCCATCGCCGGCCGGTATCCGGTGCCGCCGCGCACCGCGTCGGCACCATGAGCGAACCCGGCGGTCTCATCACCGGAGCCGTCAACTTCCGCGACATCGGCGGGCTGCCCGCGCGCGGCAGGACGACCCGCAGTGGCGTGCTCTTCCGATCCGGTAACCTCGCCCGCCTGGACGAAGGCACCCGCCGTCGTATCGCGGGGCTCGGCCTGCGGCGAATCGTGGACCTGCGCGACGACGACGAGGTGCGCGCCGATCCCACATTCCTCGGACCGGATGAACCGGAGACCGTGCGCGTGCCGCTCTTCCTCGGATCCGTCGCCTCGTTCTTCGCCGAGGACGTGAGTCTCGCGGAGATGTACGACCGGCTCGTGGACGACTCCGCGCCCGCGCTCGCCACGGTCGTGCGAGCCGTGGTGGAGGAGCAGCCCGTCCTCGTGCACTGCACGGTGGGCAAGGACCGCACCGGTGTCTCGATCGCGCTGATCCTCGCAGCAGCGGGCGTCGACGAGGACGCCGTCGTCGCGGATTACGCCCGCACCGCAGCGTCCCTGCCCGCTACACGCAACCGTCAGGTGGTGGCGTGGCTCCGCGCGGCCCACCCCGAGGCCCGCCACGCCGTGGAACTGGCCACGGCGTCTCCGGCGCCCGTCATGCGGGCTGTGCTGCGTCGGCTGCGTGCACAATACGGATCGGTCGGCGAGTACCTCACCGCCGCGGGCGTCGGCGCTGCCGAGCTCGTCGAGCTGCGCCGCATCCTCATCGCGTAGCGATCCAGCCAAGGTGAGGCATACCTTCCTTGGTGGGCGTATACTCGCCTCATCATGTCCGAGAACGACGTCCACAACGCGAACGCGTGCCGTGCGTCTAAGCACACCCGCGCGCAGCACCTGGTGACCGCTGATGAGTCGTCGCTCGACGACCTCGAGATGCTGCTCGCGACGCTGCCGATGTGTTCGACCGGTCGGGTGTTCGTCGAGGTTCCGGATGCGGCTCATATCGCCGAGATCCGTGTCCCTGCCCGCATGACGATCACGTGGTTGACCCGCGACAGCCGCACTGGCGCTCCCGGCACCGGGCGTTCCTGCGCGCCGGGCGAGGCGCTGAGTCGGGCGGTCGTGGCGTGGGCCGACGAGATGCTGTGCGACGACGACGGATGCGGCACAGCGGTCACCCTGCTCGGGGGATACCTCGGCACCGCCGACATCTTCGACCACCTGGTGGAGCGCCGCGGTATCGATGCGGCACGTATCCACACCCCCGCGCGCTTCGGACTCGCGACCGCCTGAGCGCGTCACCCTCCGGTCGTTGAACCGGAGCGAGTCGAAACACGGCGTGGGTTCCGTTTCGTCTCCTCGCTGCGCTCGTCGCTCAACGACCGGCGCGTCCTTCCGGTCGTTGAGCGGGCGGAGCGAGACGAAACGCGGCGGGCGCCTCGGGCTCGCTCCTCACTCTGTAGCCGCCCGCCGCGAGCGGGCGCTCCAACCGATGACGGCGTCCAGGCCGCCTTCGGCGAAGGCGCGGCGTTTCGCGTGACTCCAGCCCTGGAGGCGCTTCTCCCATCCGAATGCCTCATCGATGCGTGCGAACTCCGTGCTCCAGAACAGCCGCACCGGCAGTCTCCGTCGTGTGTAGGCGGCGCCCGCACCGTTCTGATGCTGCGCGAGCTGCCTTTCGAGGTCTACCGTGCTGCCGACGTACAGCGAGCCGTCGGCGCATTCGAGCATGTACACGTGGGGCATGTGCAGACGCTAGGCCCGCAGTCGTGCGCGGATGCTGTTCCCACAGGCCGCGACGGTCATCCACAGTCCGCTGCGGACGTTTCTTCTCCTCGCTGCGCTCGTCGCTCAACGACCGGTGCGGCTTCCGGTCGTTGAGTGAGCGGAGCGAGTCGAAACGGGAGTCAGCGCGGGATGTAGTTGCCGTCGGCAAGCCCGGCTTCGATCTCGAACCGGTTCTGCAGCGGGTCACGGCCGGCGATGCTGTAGAGGATCGGCATCAGCATCCCGAACCGGCGCCATTGCCGCTCATGCACGGATTCGTGCGCGATGAGCCGATCATCGATGCGGCCGTCGCCGGTGAGGAAGCAGTGCCCCACGCACACCCCGCCCCGCGGAAACGCCCACGACGGCATCCCCCGGAACACGAACAGGCGGCCGCGCCGCTCGATGCGCCCTCGGCTCCAGAGCGTTCCCCATACCCACCCCACCGCGCACCCGTAGGCGTAGCCCAGCGCACTGATCGGGGAGTCGAGCAGGAACGATGGGATCCACCGCTCCAGTGAGCGCGACCGCGCCACGGCGCGGTCGGCGCGCTCCTGCCATCCTGCGGGAGGTCTTGCCGCGCTCACGCGAGGGCCCCGACCAGTCGCAGCAGAGTGCCCATGTCATCGCTCGCGGCGGCGGGGGATGCGGGCGCGAAACCCGCGAGGGAGGATCCGGCCAGCGGCACCGCTTCGCGCAGCGCCTTCAAGCCTGCGACCAGCTCCGGCAGCGAGGCGCCGAAGGGTTCGGAATCCTTCACGCCGGGCATTTCGGCGGGATCGAGCGCGTCGACATCGACGTGCACATGGACCGCATCGACACCGAGCCCCTGAACGGTCTGGGCGAGGACTGCCGCATCCGAAAGCGCTGCCGCATCGATCACGGTGATGCCGTGCGCATCGATGTACTCCTGCTCCGCCTCGTCCATGGCGCGAGCGGCGACGAGTACGACGTCTGCCGGCGAGACGGTGCCTGCCGCCAGCGCGAGATCGGGCGCACCGTCGCCGAGCACGGCGCGCAGCGCCATTCCGCCGAACGCGTGCGAGGAGGAGGACTCCGGTGTGTGCAGATCCGGATGCGCGTCGACCCAGACGACTGCGATCCGCCCGGCGCGTGCCGAGCGCTCCACGGCCGCGACGCCGACCGAGCAGTCGCCGCCGACAGTGAGCGCGCGCTCGTCGGATGCGGCGAGGGCCTCACGGAGGTCCTGCTGCACCTGGCGTAGCGCGCTGTAGCGGTGCACGCCGGTGCCGAGCGCCTCTCCCGCACCGAGCGGAACCGGCACGCTCGTGCACGCCGCGCGCGGCAGATCGCCCGCGATGGCCTCCGCGCCGTCCACGAGCTGCATGGCGCGCGCGGAGGGCGAGCCCTGCCACACGGGCGTGATGAGGAACCGTGTCATCTCGACCCCCGGATGGGGGAGGGGCCGCGCCTGGCGCGGCCCCTCCGTCTTCTCACTGCTGGTGCTGCTGGGGCAGCTGCTGCTGCTGGCCGAGCTCATCGCCCGTGGCGCCGGCGCCGAGCGCGCCCTGTGTCGACCCACCCGCCTTCAGTGCCGCCAGGCGCGCCTCGACCTCGGTCAGCTCACCCACGTCCTCGAGGCTCTCGAACTGCGCGTCGAGGCTGGATGCGGCGAGCTCCGCCTTGCCGGCGGCCAGCGCCTCCTGGCGACGGATCTTGTCTTCGAAGCGGCCGAGTTCGCTGGTGGGGTCGAGGACGTTGACGCTCTTGATGGCGTCGTGCACCTTGTTCTGGGCCTCGGCGACCTTGGCGCGCGCAAGGAGTTCGCTGCGCTTGGAGCGAAGCTGCTCGAGCTTCTGCTTCATGCCGTTGAGGCCGTCCTTGAGCTTGTCGACGACCTCGGTCTGCGCGGCGATCTGCGGAGCGGAGGCCTTCGCCTCGTTCTCCTCGGAGATCTGACGCTGCAGGGCGATCTTCGCGAGGTTGTCGAACTTGTCGGCGTCGGTCGTGTTGCCTGCGCGGCGCATCTCGTCTGCGCGGCGGCTCGCCGCGAGCGCCTTGCTTCCCCACTCCGCGGCCGCCTGGACGTCCTCCTGGTGGTCGCGCTCGAGCAGGCGCAGGTTGCCGATCGTCTCGGCGATCGCGGCTTCTGCGTCGGCGATGTTGTTGGTGTAGTCGCGCACGAGCTGGTCGAGCATCTTCTGCGGGTCCTCGGCCTGGTCGATCATCGCGTTGATGTTCGCCCGGACGAGGGTTGAGATGCGTCCGAAGATGGACTGCTTGGCCATCGTGTTTCCTTTCGTCGTGGTTCGTGAAGTCCGTCAGAATCTGCCGCCGCTGCCGCCTCGGGAACCGCCGCCGCCGAAGCCGCCGCCGCTCCCGCCGCGGAAGCCCCCGCCGCCGAAGCCCCCGCCGAAGCCCCCGCCGCCGAAGCCCCCGCCGAAGCCCCCGCCGCCGAAGCCCCCGCCGAAGCCGCCGCTGCGCCGGCGACCGCCGCCCAGCGCGGAGCCGATGAGGATGCCGCCGAGCATTGCGCCGAAATCGCCCCCGCCGCCGGATCCTCCGGAGAAGCCGGAGACGTCCGACTGGGCGGCGGAGATGGCGTCGGCCGCGAGACGGGCGGCGCGTGAGGCCGCATCCAGTGCCTGCTCGGGCGCCGCCTGAGCCTGCTGTTGTGCCAGGGCGAACGACGCGCGCGCATCTGCCAGGCGGGTGCGGGCTGTGGCGCCGACCGCGCCTCGGCGCGATGAGATGAAGTCCTCGGCGGCCCCGATCTGGGCCTGCGCGTGCGCGAGCGTCGGTGGCAGCACCTGACGTGCATGCTCGGCGCGGGCCGCCGCGTCGCGTGCAGAGCGCAGCAGGGCGTCGAGTTCGTCGTCGACCCGCTGCAGTGCCGCGAGGGTCGCCACCGGATCCTCGGCGGGCGCGTCGAGCTGCGCGCGAGCGGCCGCGGACGCGGCGGCGAGTGCCCCGTCGGGGTCGGGCAAGGGCCCGGCCGCGGCGAGGTCCCGCGTGAGTTCGGCGCGCAGCGCCGGGATCTGTGATGCGGCGGCGGCGATGCGGTCGCCGTGCGCGCCGACCGCATCGGCCAGTTGTCGCGCCTGCGCGATGGCCTGCTCGGCGGTGCGCAATGCGACGGCGGCCTTCCCGGTGTCGCCGGCGGCCACCGCGGCTTCGGCGGCGGCGAGCTGTGCATCGGCGAGAGCGAGCCGGTCAGCGGCCTGTGCCGTGTTGTCGCCGATGGTGCTCAGGGCCGCGGCCGGGTACGAGGCGGTCAGCTCGGTGAAGCGCTCCTGAGCGCTCTGGAGGGCTGGAGCCGCCTCGGCCCGGGACATGCGGAGCCGCTCCCGGGTCGCGGGAAGATGCTGTTCGATCCGTCGCAGATCGGCGAACGCCTCGAGCTGAGTCTGAACGCGCTGATCGGCCGAGGTGGCCAGCTGCAGAGTCTGCTCGTGCCACGCACGCACCTGCTCGTCGGTGTCGGGGATCTCGTCGTCCAGCTGCTGGCGCAGGGTGAACGCCTGATCCAGCTCTGTACGCGCCGTGGTCAGAGCCTCGCGGAGTCCTCTCGTGGCCTCTTCGCCGAACTGCGCGGCGGCGAAGCCGTGCTCCTGCTCTGCCTCGCGCAGGGCGTCGTCGGCGGCGACGAGGGCCGCGGCCGCGCGCTTGCCGAGATCCTCCGTGCTCTCCGCGGGGCGGGATGCGGCGCGCCGCCGAGCCGCGCGGATGACGAAGTACGTGCCGACCGCCAGCAGCGCCAGAACGGAGACGACGATGATGACGATGCCCACCGCCCCGCCGGAGTCAGAGGAGCCCGAGGATCCCGTGCCGGGCGCGCCGCCGCCGGCGGACCCACCGCCGGCGGCGGCCCCGCTACGGGCCGCGGACATGCCGTCGGCCGCGGCGATCGCGGCGCCCGCCCAGTCGCCGTCGCGAAGAGCCGGATACACCCAGTCCTGATCGACCGTCGTGATCTGATTCGCGTCGAGCGGACCCGAGGTGTCGCTCGAGATCCAGTACTGACGGGCGTCGACGGCGATGGCCAGCAGGTACTGGTTGGGGCCGAGCCCACCCTGCTCGGCCGTCTGGGTCGCCCACTCCTTCGCGTCGGACGGGTTGCTGAAGCGGTCGACGTACACGACCCACAGATTGAGGTTGTCGGCCTCGGCGAGCTGCTCGAGACGATCCTCCACCTGGGCGCGTTCCGCGTCGCCGAGGACCCCGGCCTCGTCGCTGACGTAGGAGGCGCCGAGCTGAACCGGAGGCGTCGCGGCGGCCGGGCTCGCAACCAGGAAGACCGCGGCCAGCGCGGCCACCAGTGCATATGCCCAGCGTGGTCGCATCGATGGCCTCCCTCGGGGGCGGACTCCGCCCTCGTCCGAGTCTATTGAGGGCGAGTCTGTGTGCGCCATGGATGCGGGTCGCTGCCGGATATGCATGCTCGCGCTGGTTACGCTGCTCGGCGTTATGGATGACCGGTACCCCACGGATGTGCTCGCCGCCGGATGGCGAGAGCGGAACACGAAGACCCTCGCCGAGGTCCCCGCCGAGCGCGACACGGTCGTCGAGGTCGCCGAGGACGGGTTCTGCGGCGCCGTGACCTCGGTCGAGGGCGGGCTCGTCGAGCTCGAGGATCGCGCCGGCCGGCGGCGCATGTTCCCCCTCGGCCCCGGCTTCCTCATCGACGGTGAGGCGGTCCGCCTCGCGGCGCCCCCCGTCGCTCCGGCAGCGGCCGGACGAGCGCGCACCGCATCCGGCTCGTTCGCCGTGGCCGACCAGCGCGCCCGCATCGCCCGCCCGAGCCGCATCCTCGTCGAGGGCAAGCACGACGCCGAGCTCGTCGAGAAGGTGTGGGGAGACGATCTGCGGGTCGAGGGCGTGGTCGTCGAGTACCTCGAGGGCGTCGACCTGCTCTCGGGCCTCCTCGAAGCGGAGCCGCCCACGGCCGAGCGCCGCTACGGCGTGCTCGTCGACCACCTGGTGCCGGGATCGAAGGAGGCGAGGATCGCGGCGGATGTCGCGCGCAGCCGGCACGGCGCCCACGTGCGGATCGTCGGTCACCCGTTCATCGACGTGTGGCAGTGCGTCACGCCGCGGGCCGTGGGAATCACCGCGTGGCCGGAGGTGCCTCGCGGCCTCGATTGGAAGACGGGCGTCTGTCGCGGCCTCGGCTGGCCGGCGCGCGACAAGGCCGATCTCGCCCGTGCGTGGCAGCGCATCCTCGCGAGCGTCCACAGCTATCGCGACCTCGAACCTGCGCTGCTGGGGCGCGTCGAAGAGCTCATCGACTTCGTGACCGCCTGAGGCCCTTCGTATCCTGGGAGGATGACCGATCCCGCATCCGGCGTCTTCCGCGATCGCCCCGTCTCCTTCGTGCGTCGCAGCGGAAGGATGTCCGAGGCGCAGGAGCGCGCATGGTCCGAGCTCGGTCCGCGTCTGCTGCTGCCCGTGGTGCGGGACAACGCCGCCACCTCTGTCGCCGCCGACGCGCGGATCGACCCGGCCGCGGTGTGGGGCCGACAGGCCCCGCTGATCGTCGAGATCGGCTCGGGGCAGGGTCACGCCATCGTGCACGCGGCGACCACGCGACCCGATACCGACTTCCTCGCGGTGGAGGTCTTCCGCGCGGGACTCGCGCGCACCATGCTCGACGCCGATCGCGCCGGTGTCCGCAACCTGCGCTTGGTCGAGGCGAACGCCCCCGAGGTGCTGGAACACCTGCTGCCGGCGGGGTCGGTCGATGAGGTGTGGATCTTCTTCCCCGACCCGTGGCACAAGAAGAAGCACACGAAGCGACGCTTGGTGAAGCCCGATGTCGTGCCCACGCTCTCACGCGCGCTCCGCCCCGGGGGGATGCTGCGCCTCGCCACCGACTGGGAGGACTACGCGCTGCAGATGCGCGCCGTGCTCGATGAGGCTCCGGTGTTCGACCGTGCGTTCGAGGGTGACTGGGCGTCGCGCTTCGAGGGTCGGGTGGTCACCGCGTTCGAGCGCAAGGGCGAGAGGGTCGGGCGCGCGATCCGCGACCTCGCCTACCGACGATCGGGTGATTGACGTGCCCGCCGCCGACACGATCGGTCGCATCCCGCTGCGGGCGCTGCCACTGGCGGCCTCACTGCTGGTGGCGCTCGCCGCGCCGGCGTTCTTCGTGCTGCTCACTCCGTGGCTGGGGTGGACCCTGCTCGCTGCGGGGCTTGTGACGGCCTGGTGGGCGGATCGGCGCCACGGGGGCGAAGCGTCGCTGCTGCGCGATCTATCGCTCATCTCGGCGGGGATGCTGATCGTCAGCGCCATCCCGCTCGCCGCCGAGCTCGACAACGCCGCGATGGTGCGATTCACCCTCGCGCTGGGCGGAGCCGTCGCGGTGCCGTACCTCGTGTCGCGGTTCGTCTACCGCGATCGTGCGATCCGCTTCCCGTGGCGCGGCGGCGGGCGATGGACCCGGTTCCAGTGGGTGTGGCTGGTGGCTGTGCTCGTGCTCGGCTGGCTCATCCTGCCCTTCTACTTCATCAGCTCCGGCGTCTATCAGAACTGGCCCGTCGTCGACACGCCCGATCTCATCGCCCGCTTGTTCATCGGCGTCGGGGCGGTCGGGATCTGGGACGAGCTGTTCTTCATCTGCACCGTCTTCGCGCTGCTGCGTCGCCATCTGCCCGATCTGACCGCCAACCTCGTGCAGGCGATCGTCTTCGTCTCGTTCCTGTGGGAGCTCGGTTATCGCGCGTGGGGGCCTGTTCTCACCATCCCCTTCGCCCTGCTGCAGGGGTACATCTTCTTGCGTACCCGTTCCCTCGCTTACGTCGTCACGGTGCACCTGCTGTTCGACGCGGTCGTGTTCGCCGTGCTGGTCCACGCACACAATCCCGGTCTGCTCGACGCCCTCTTCTTGCTCTGAGCCCCTGCTCAGACGGCACCGGTAGGCTCGCCCCGAGTCCCGACCGGACTCCCGGACGAGGGATCAGTACCCGGTGAGCGACAAGACTGGCCGGAAGGCACGTCATGTCGTGGATCGTCCTCATCGTCTCGGGAGTGCTGGAGGCCGTCTGGGCCAGCGCGCTCGGCCGGTCCGAGGGGCTGTCGAAGCCTCTGCCCAGCATCGTGTTCGCCGTGGCGCTCTTGTTGAGCATGGGCGGCCTGGCGTTCGCCATGCGGGAGATCCCCACCGGCACGGCGTACGCCGTGTGGGTCGGCATCGGAGCCGCGCTCACGGTGATCTGGGCGATGGCCACCGGCGCTGAACCGTTCACGATCGTGAGACTGCTGCTGATCGCCGGGCTGGTCGGCTGCGTGATCGGGCTGAAGCTTACCGGCGACGCATCCTGAGTTCCCAGGCTTTTGCTCCGCGCTCGAAGATGGGAGCATCCTGTGGGGGCCGGCATAGCCGCTTCGCCTAGGATCGCTCGCGCCACGCGGGGAGAGGAAAGTCGTGACGGTGACCGGTTCGCAACTGCATGCCGATTCGGAGAGCACGCGTACGCCGCGGTGGCGGCGCGCGGTGAAGGCTGTCCGAGGCTGGGTCGAGGATGCGTCCCGCCCCGATCCGGCCGTGCGCGCGGTCCGACGGATCGAGCTCGCGCAGGTTCTGGGCTACTGGGCGATCGCCCGCGGGATGAACCTGGCGTTCCTGCTCTTCTGGTACCTGGTGTCCACGGCCGCTGGATGGGGCTTCGGCGCGCAGGACCGACCGGTCGGCACGTTCGCCGCCTTCCTGACGGGATGGGACGCGGACCGTTACGGTCGCATCTCGCTGATCGGGTACCCGCCTGTCATCCCCATCGGCCCCAACGGCAACGTGCTCGAAAACGACTGGGCCTTCCTGCCGATCTATCCCTGGCTCGAACGATTGGTCGGCGATCTCGTCGGTTCCGACTGGCGTGCGGCCGGAATCGGGCTCAGCATCTTCTTCAGCGCCACCGCAACGGTGCTGCTGTTCCTGCTGCTGCGCGCCGTCACCTCGCCGCGCCAGGCGAAGTGGGCAGTGATCTTCTTCTCCTTCGCACCGCTGTCGTTCGTGTTCGTCATCGCCTACGCGGAATCTCTCGTACTGACGCTCACCTTCGCCGCACTCCTGCTGGCCGTGAAGCGGAAGTATGTGTGGATCACCCCGATCGCACTGGTGGCGGCGTTCACACGGCCAGGAGCCCTGGCTCTCGCCCTCGCGCTGGGCATCGTCTTCCTCGTGCGCTGGTGGCGCCGGAAGGTCGATCCGTTCCCTCGTGGCGAAGTCGTCGGACTGCTCGTCGCGGGCGGCGTCACCGCGATCGCCGGACTCGCATGGTCGTGGATCGCGGATGCGGCGACCGGAACCCCGCACGCCTACGTGCTCACGGAGACAGCCTGGTGGCGCCCGTTCGTCGGCAACGGCGATTTCCTGCCCCTCACTCCGTGGTTCCGATTCATGGGTGAGTACCTGAGCGTGTTCGGCTGGCTTCTGGTGATCGGGCTCATGGTGGGTTTTGCCCTGCTGATGTGGTCGCGACCCGTGCGCAAGCTCGGCATCGTGGTCGCGGCGTACGGCCTCAGCTACGGGCTCTACATCTTCGGCGTGTTCCTGCCCCAGGCCAGCACGTTCCGCCTGCTGATGCCGATGTCGCCGCTGCTCGCCCATGAGCGGCTGTCCTCATCGCGCCGAGTGCGCAACGGCATCCTGATCGCCCTCGTCGTGCTGCAGTTCTTCGCCGTCTACGGCCTGTGGACCCGCGGATACCCCTGACCTGTCGTCACGTCGCGGGAGCGGGCGGTGATAGTCTCGATCGGTACGCCTCCGTAGCTCAGGGGATAGAGCGCCGGTTTCCGGTACCGTAGGTCGGGGGTTCGAATCCCTCCGGGGGCACGGCGTACGAGAGGCCTCGATCCTTCAGCGGATCGGGGCCTTCTTCATGCCCCGAGATCGAGCTGAAGGCACCTCGGGTGCCCAGCGGGATCAGCGGCGGCGCAAGGCTCGGCGCGCGACCCAGACGACGGCAAGCCCTCCGGCGAGCCACGGTCCAGCGACGAGCAGGGGATCGATCCAGGCGTGCCGCGTGTCCACCCGCCCCTTGCGCGATGCCAGTGGGGAGCGCCGGATCTCGGCCGCGATCCCGGTCTCGGTGAGCGGATTGTCGGGGCGCGCGGTGCTGAGGGAGCGCAGGTGCGCGCCGGCTGCCTCGACCCGGTCTGCGCCGATCAGCAGCAGCCAGTGTGCGGCGCGCGCTTCGCTGAAACGGCCGTAGGCGTAACGCCGGATGGCGCCGGACAGCCCGTGCAGCGGTTGCGCCGTACCGAAGACCGCGGGCAGGTGTTCGTGCTCGAGCGAACGCTCCCGCGGTTCCTGCTCCTTCTGGCGCTCCGGCTCGTCCCACCAGGCTCCGCTCTCTGCCAGGGCGTCGATCTCCTGAGGGACGGAGGGGCGATCGGCATGGTCGAGATCGGCGCCCCATCCCGGGATGCGGTCGCGAAGCTCGTCGGAGGAGGGAACGGGCGGGTGAGCGGCGGTGTAGGGCATGGTGGTCGTCCTTTCACGAGGTGGGCGGCAGGATGACGGCCTTGATGAGACCGTCGAGCTTCGCCGAGACCATGTGGTATCCCTCGGCGATGTGCTCGAGGGGGATGCGGTGCGTGATCATGTCGCGAGGCGAGATCCGTCCGGCCTGGATGTGCTCGATAAGGCGCGGCCACTGGCGCTTCACGGGTGCCTGGTTCGTACGGATCGTCACGCCCTTGTTCATCGCGTCGCCGAACTTCACCGCGCTGAACATCGGACCGTATGCGCCCATGACGGAGACGCGTCCGCCCTTCCGGACGCTGTCGATGGCCCAGTTCAGCGCGATGGGGGAGCCGCCCTGAAGCTTCAGTTTGGCCGAGGTCACGTGCTGGACCAGGTGGCCGTCCGCTTCCGCGCCGACGGCGTCGATGACCACATCGGCGCCGAGTCCGTCGGTGAGCTTCTTGAGGGCGACGACGACGTCCTTGTGCTCGCGGAAGTCCACCGTCTCGGCGAAGGCGAACTGCTCGGCCTTCTCGAGGCGGAACGGAAGGTGGTCGACGACGATCACCCGTCCCGCGCCCATGAGCCAGGCCGAGCGCGCAGCCGCGAGTCCGATGGGACCTGCTCCGAAGACGACGACGACGTCACCCTCGGAGATGTCGCCGAGCTGGGCGCCGAAGTAGCCGGTGGCGAACGCATCCGTCAGCAGGAGCGCATCCTCGTCGTGCAGGCCTTCGGGGATGACTGCGGGACCCACGTCGGCGAAGGGGACGCGCACGAGCTCGGCCTGGCCGCCGTCGAAGCCTCCCGCGGTATGCGAATAGCCGTAGATCCCGCCGACGGCCGTCGCGTTCGCGTTCACGTTGTGGCAATTGGAGAAGAGGCCGCGCGCGCAGAAGAAGCAGGTGCCGCAGAAGATGTTGAACGGCACCATGACCCGGTCGCCGACCGAGATGTTGCGCACCGACGGTCCCACCTCTTCGACGCGTCCGATGAACTCGTGCCCGAACGTGTGCCCGATGCGTGTGTCGGGCAGCATGCCGTGGAAGAGATGGAGGTCCGACCCGCAGATCGCGGCGCGTTCCACGCGCACGATCGCATCATTGGGGTGCTCGATCCGCGGATCGGGCTTCTCTTCGACGCGGACCTTGTAGGGGCCCCGGTAGGTCATCGCTCGCATGGGCCCCACCCTGCGACCGGGTCCGGCCGGCGACGACGGGGTTGTCGACCGACGCAGGTCCTGGTAGCGCGTGCCCGAGCGCGTGCGCAGCGTGCGCCGCGCCCGTCAAGGCCCCTCCGCAGACCTCGGTGCTTGTTTACGGTCGGGGGATGCCCCGCCCCGCGCTCGATCTGAGCCGTCGGTTGTCCGAGCTGCTGGATCCACCGCGTCTGCTTCTCGCGGCGAAGGTGGCGGGCGCCGCCGCGATCGCCTGGATGCTGGCGCCCTTCGTGCCGTTCACCGACAGCGAGTACTCGTACTACGCCCCGTTGGGCGTGCTCATCAGCATGTACTCGACGCTGGCGGGCTCGGTGCGAGCCGGGTTGGAGACATTGGCCGGACTCGCCGTGGGAATCGCGTTGGGGTTCGTCGGCATCGCTCTGCTGATCGCGGGCGCCCCCAGTCTGATGGCGGTCGCGCTCGTGACCGGTGTGGGAACCATCTGCGCCGGGCTGAGCGTGCTCGGCAGCGGGCGGGACTGGATCCCCATCGCCGCACTGTTCGTCCTGCTCGTGGGTAACGCCGACGTTCAGAGCTATTCATCGTCGTACCTGATCACCACCGCCTTCGGCGTCCTCGTCGGTCTCGTGGTCAATCTGGTGGTCGTGCCGCCGCTCTACATCGGGCGAGCGACCGCACGCCTGAACGCACTGCGCGACGAGATCGGCGAGGTTCTCCGGGATGCGGCTCACGCGCTGGGCGAGCGCGCGGTGGACGCCGAGCGACTGCGGCATCGGATCGCCGAGCTGACGGCGACGGCCGACGCCGTGGCGGCCGAGGTGGCCGAGGCCGTCAGATCCCAACGCGGCAATCCCCGGGCGCGGCATGCCCGTGCGGATGTGGAGACGGGGCGACGGCGCCTCGACGCGCTGCGCGCCGTCGCCGCGGCGACCGGCGAGCTGGCCGAGAGTCTCACGCGACTGACCGTCGATGCCGAACTCGGGAATCGGCAGCGCCGTGCGCTGGCCGAGGCCGTCGCGGCGTGCGCGGAGCATACGTCGACTCCCATCGAGCATGCAGCGTTCGCCGAACGACTCCGAGCAGCGGATGCGGCGCTCGCCGCCTATCGCCGCCGCATCCGGCGTTCGTCGGATGCGAGGGCGCTCGATCGGTGGGAGGCGGCGGTGTCGTTGCGGCGCATCGTCGATGCCTCGCGCCCGTTCGCGCAGGCCGGGTGACCACCGGCGGACCGGGTCCGGGAGCGTCGGATCAGCGCACGAGGGAGAGCCAGGTACGTTCGCCGTCGGCGATGCGGCCGCTGTGCGCAAGCCGCGCCGCGGCGGAGGCGGGCTTGCGTTCGGCCTGATCCCGGATCGCCGTGTCGAACTCGAGGGCGAACTCCGCTCTCGGCAGTCGCTCGGTCACCGCGCGCAGCAGCCGCGCGTCCCACCTGGACGCGCCCACGCCCGCGACGTCCAGGCTCGTGGCCACCTCCAACAGATGTCCCTCGATGTCCAGGGTCGGGTCGACCTCGACCCACATGTGCCGTTCGATGACCTCCTGCAGCCGGACACGGCGCTCGGCCGGCCAACCCGCCCCTGTCGCGAACACCCACGCCGCGGCGCCTCCGGCGCCCTCGAACGCCGTCCGGTGCGCGTCGAAGGGCTCGGCCACGCCGATGTCGTGCAGCGCGGCGGCGGTGAACAGCAGCTCCGCGTCGTACTCCAGGCCGTCCGCATCCGCCAGTGCGCGGGCCCACGCCCACGAGCGCAGACTGTGTCGGAGCACGGCGGGGGAGCACCACCGTTCAGCCGCCTCGAGAGCGAGTGCGGCGGTGGCGGTGGGCGGACGCAGTAGTTCGTCGATGTCGTAGGGCACGGGGTTCCTCGTCTCTCACACCCAGTGTCGAGTGCCGCGATGTCCGCTATCGGCAACGGTGTCGAGGACGGCGGGAAGACGTCGGAATCTGGCGTTCCTGCGCTGTCAGGGCTTCTTGCCGCTTCCGGGCCCGTTGCCGTTCCCGTTGCCGTTGTTGTTGCCCGGGCCGCGATTGGCGCCGTTGTCCGACGCCGGCCCCGGCTGGGGATCGGTGGTCGGCGCCGGGGCGGGTGCATCGGTGCCGGCCGGCTGCCCGTTCTGACCCTCGGACTCCACCGTCTCGGCGGGCGTCTGGTCGGTTCCGTCGTCGGCAGGGACGGTGTCCAGCTGGGAGGGGACGACGGACTCCTCGGCGACCGGCGCCGGAGCGAGCAAGCCCGTCATGCCCACCGCGACGGCTCCGACGATGAGAACGCCGGCGGCCGCGCTCGCGACGAGCACTCCGCCGCGCCGCCGATTCCGAGGCCGGTGCGGCGTGGGCGCAGGCAGCGGGGCAGCGAGCGGTCGGGTGACCTGCCCGGAAGAAGCCGCGACGGTGATCGGTGAGGTCGCGACCAGCAGCGCGTCATCGAAAGGGCGGGTCGTGGTCGCGGACGCCGCGAGGCTACGCGTCCGCTCGAGCACCTCGCTCGCGCTCGGCCGCGCAGCGGGATCGTGCACCGTCATCGCGGTGAGCAGTGAGCGCCACGCGTAGCCGAGTCCGGCCGGCACGTCTGGCTGAAGGGTGAGGCGAGCCAACAGCATGCTCGCCGCGGGTGCGTCCGCGAAGGGGTGGTGACCCGTGACCGCCTCGATGAGAAGCAGTCCGAGCGAGTACACGTCAGATGCGGGAACCGGAGCGTGTCCGCGGACCTGCTCCGGAGCGAGGTAAGCGGCCGTGCCGATGACATCACCGGGGGTCGTCAGCCGCGTGGAGTCCACGAGATGCGCGACACCGAAATCGGCGAGCACGGCCTGATGGCCGCTACTGCTCGCCGTCCCGCGACCGCGGGCACGGAGCATGACGTTGGAGGGCTTCACATCGCGGTGCACGATGCCCGCAGCGTGAACGGCTTCCAGCGCGGCGGCGAGGTCGCCCGCCATGGCGGCGGCCTCATCGCGCTCGAGCGGCCCCTCCATCAGACGTTGACGCAGGGTCGGGCCGTCGATGTACTCCATGACCAGGTACGTCGGCGACTCGGTCCCGATGCACGCGTCGAAGAGCGTGACCAGACACGGGCGCGAGAGCGAGGCGAGCATGGTCGCCTCGCCGACCTTGCGACGTTCCTCGACGCCGTCCGTCTGCTCCGAGTGGAAGAGCTTGACCGCGACATCGCGGCCGAGCAGCTCGTCGCGGGCGCGGTACACCGTGCCCATGCCGCCGCTGCCGACGCGTTCGATCAGCCGGTAGCGGCCAGCGAGAAGTGAGCCGGTCCCGGCGGGAACGGCGTCGAGGATGTCGGACACGTACTCAGGCGAGGGGTTCGCCGTTGTCCGTGGTGCGACGCGTCGTGACGCGCTCGCCGCTGGCGGGGTCGACGGCGGTGCGCGAGGTGGACACGCTCGAGCGGCGACGCATGACGAGGATCAGACTGATCAGGAAGACGACGACACCCGCGCCCATCAGGATGTACCCGATGAGACTCAGGTTGACGTAACCGCCGAGGTCGACGTTGACGGCGAACGCGAGGATCGCTCCGATCACGAAAAGCGCGATTCCGCTTCCAATACCCATGTTCACGACTCCTGCCCCGGGACCAGCCCGATAGGTGGGTTCCCGGACGGCGACGGTGGGGCCGGCGCTCGGGCACGGGCGCGGCGGGTCGCCGTGCCCCCGGCGTTCACGTTAGCCAGGGGTCGGGTTCGCAGAGGTGCGGTGGTCGTGCCTCGCGAAAAGGTGCATAATGCCCGCCCGCATCCGCGGATTCAGTCGGCGCGCAGACCGTTCAGCGCCGTAGCGAGCCGCTCGGCCAGGTACGCGTGGCCCTCGGTGGTGGGGTGATGACGCCCGATCGGCCCGCTGTCGATGATCCACCCGTAGTTCTCTGGTGTGATCCACCGCTCTGCGACGGGGGACACGTACGCCCAGCCGCGCGCGGCTGCGGCACGGCTCAGCCGCTCATCGATCTCGGCCGTCGCCGCCTCTACGGGCAGGATCTGCGGTGCCGGCCCGAGAATGACGATCTGCGCCTCGGGGTACGTCGCCGCGAGCGAGTCCCACGCGGTGCGCACGGCCTCGTCGTAGCCGTCGAGCGGGACCTTCCGATCGTTGATCGAGCCCTGTACGACGATGAGATCCGGCGCGGCGGATGCATCCAGCTCGGCGATGCGTTCGGGGAAGGTGCCGCCGTCGATGCCGGGAACGAGGTAGCCGCTGCCTCGCGAACCGTTCACGCTCGACTCGCCATCCATGAGCGGACCGAGGAGATAGGCGTAGCCGAGTGTGGGCGTCGAGGCGGCGGAGCCGTACGTCCACGAGTCGCCGAGAACGAGGATGCGGGGATGCTCGGGCAGTGAGATGGTCGTCATCGCAGCGGGGGCGGTGCCGCCCGCATCCGCTCGGCTGACCGGCAGCGCGCCAGTCGCCCATGGGCGCGTCAACGCGAGTGCGCAGATGCACACGATCACCGCCGCAACCGCCGCCAGCATGGCGATCGTACGGCGCGGCGAAAGCCGGGCGGGTCGGGTCATGACACGAGCGTACGGCGCGACGGCCTACCGCGGGGGCGCGAGATGGATGAGGCGGGCCTCGGTGCTCGATCCTCGTGCGAGGATGGGCCGGTGCAGCGCCTTGTGAGAGCCGAACTCGACCTCGAACTGGGCTCCTCCGTCGACCTCATCCTGCAGATCGCCGTGGCGCGATCTGCAGGCGTTGTGAGCGAGCGGCTGAGCGTCGTGCAGGACGGGCATGAGGTGCGGCCGAAGGAGCTCGTGGATGCGGTCGGCAACCGCCTGCACCGTCTGACCGGTGAGGCGGGGCCCCTTCAGGTGAGGTACGAGGCGGTCGTCGGGGCGGGCACTGGGCCTGCGACGACGGAGATCGACACGATCGCGGCGCTGCGCCCGAGTCGCTACGCCCAGTCGGACGAGGTGTTCGCCACCGCCCGGCGACTGTTCCGGGGATTGAGCGGCCGCGGGCTCGTGGAGGCCGTCTCCGAGTTCGTGGCCACCAGCGTCACCTACACGCCCGGCATGAGCCTCGGCACCGACAGTGCGGTCACGACCCTCGCGAGCGGGCAAGGCGTCTGCCGTGATTACGCCCATCTCGTCATCGCCCTGCTGCGGGCCATGGACGTGCCGGCGCGGTACGTCGCCTGCTACGCGCCGCGCCTCGATCCCATGGACTTCCACGCCGTCGCCGAGGTGCTCGTCGAGGGCGAATGGTGCGTCGTGGATGCCACCCGGCTCGCCCCGCGAACCTCGCTCGTGCGGATCGGGACGGGGCGGGATGCGGCGGACTGCGCGTTCCTGAGCTACCACGGCGGATACGTCGGCTTGGAGCGCCTCGACGTGGACGCGACCGTGCAGGACTCGCCCGCCCTGATCGACGATCACGCGTCGCTCGTGGCGATGTCCTGAACGCCCTGCGGGCTGTGCCCGGGGCGCGGCTGCGGACGAACGTAGAATGGGACGCCTATGGATCCCGAACAGCTCTCCGCCGCCTTGCACGCCGTCGTCGCACCGATCATCGAGGCGCGACGTCCCGGCGTCGAGGTCGCGGTGTCGGACATCGTCCTCGAGCGCCCGAAGAATCGTGACCACGGCGACTGGGCATCCAACATCGCCCTCAAGCTCGCGAAGCAGGTGGGCGCGAACCCCCGTGAGCTGGCTGCGGAGATCGCGGGGCCGCTCGGTGAGGTCGCCGGAGTCGCCTCCGTCGAGATCGCCGGTCCGGGGTTCATCAACATCCGTCTGGATGCCGCTGCCGCCGGTGCGCTCGCGCGAGTGATCGTCGAGGCGGGGGCGGCGTTCGGCTCCAACACGACCCAGCGCGGCAACTCGATCAACCTGGAGTTCGTCAGCGCGAACCCGACCGGTCCGCTCCACATCGGCCACACCCGCTGGGCTGCCCTCGGCGACGCCATCGCGCGTCTTCTGCTGGCGAGCGGCGCGACCCTCGTGCGCGAGTTCTACATCAACGACGCGGGAGCGCAGATGGAGCGCTTCGGCCGCTCCGTGCTCGCCGCAGTGAAGGGCGAGCCCGCTCCGGAGGACGGCTACGTCGGCGCCTATATCCAGGACCTCGCCGAGCGCGTGCGCACGGCGGACTTCAACGGCGAGCCCGGCGGTGTGCTGTTCGCGTCGCCGGAGGAGCAGCTGGCTTTCACCACCGAACTCGCGTACGCCTTGCAGCTCGGTGAGATCCAGTCCTCTCTCGAGCAGTTCAACGTGCACTTCGACGTCTGGTACTCCGAGCGGGTGCTGCACGCCGGATCGCCCAGCCTCGTCGACGAGGCGGTCGAGCGCCTGCGGGAACAGGGGCACGTGTTCGAACAGGACGACGCGGTATGGGTGCGCACGACCGACTTCGGCGACGACAAAGACCGCGTGATCCGCCGCTCCAACGGCGAGTACACGTACTTCGCAGCGGATGCGGCGTACTACCTCAACAAGGGTGACCGCGGATTCGCGCACAAGATCTACCTGCTCGGCGCCGATCACCACGGCTACGTCCACCGGCTCAAGGCCCTTGCGGGCGCGGCGGGCGATGACCCGGAGAAGGACATCGAGGTGCTGATCGGGCAGCTCGTCTCGATCAACGGCGCCCGGCTCTCCAAGCGCGCGGGCAACATCATCGAGCTCGACGACCTGCGTGCCTGGCTAGGTACCGACGCCCTGCGCTACTCGCTGGCGCGATACCCCGCCGACTCTCCGCTCACGCTCGACCCCGAGATTCTGCAGAAGCGCACGAACGACAACCCCGTCTTCTACGTGCAGTACGCCCACGCGCGCACCCACAACGTCGCGCGCAATGCGGCTGCATCCGGAGTGGAGCGCACCGCGTTCGCGCCCGAGCTGCTCACGCACGAGACCGAGTCGGCGCTGCTGGGCGCCCTCCAGGAGTTCCCGCGACTGGTGGCCTTCGCCGCCGACCTGCGTGAACCGCACCGCATCGCCCGGTACCTGGAGGAACTCGCGGGCCTCTATCACCGCTGGTACGACAACTGCCGCGTGATCCCGCTCGGCGACGACGAGGTCACAGATCTCCACCGCACGCGCCTGTGGCTCAACGACGCGACCGGGCAGGTCCTGCGCAACGGCCTGGATCTGTTGGGTGTGAGCGCGCCCGAGCGGATGTGACATGAGCGAGGTGATGGGGCTGTTCGACGACCAGGACGACGCGCCCCGCACCGCGCGCCGGCGCCGCCGGTGGCCGTGGCTCGTCGCGGTGCTGGTGGTGCTGCTGCTCATCGTGGCAGCGTTCTTCGCGGGGGAGTGGGTGGCGCGCGACCTCGTCACGAAGGCCGTGAAGCAGCAGCTCGTCTCCCGGCTCGATCTCGCCGCCGACCAGCAGATCGACGTGGACATCGCCGACCCCTCTCTCCTGCTCGATCTCGCGTTGGGCGAGGTCGGCCACGTGCGTATCTCGGCCGACGACGTCACGATCGGGGATTTCACGGGTGACGTCTCGGTGACGCTGAACGACCTCGGCATCCGTGCCCCTTTCACGCTCAGCTCCGGTGAGGCGACGGTGGCCATGAACGCCGAGCAGCTGCGTCCCCTGCTGACCGAGGCGGCACCCGTGCCCGTCGACTCTCTCACGATCGCCGAACCCGCCGTGAGCGCCTCGACGCAGCTCTCGGTGTTCGGCATCGCGATACCGGTGGGCATCGCGCTCACCCCCTCATCGGCCGACGGCCAGCTCGTGCTGACCCCGGCCTCGCTGACCGTCGCCGGAGCCGAAGTGACCGCCGACGGGTTGCGTGCGCAGTTCGGCTCGGTCGCCGACCCGGTCCTGGCCGGATACCGGGTGTGCGTCGCGCAGTATCTGCCCCGGGGCCTCACACTCAGTCAGGTGGGCGTGCAGGGCGACCGGCTCGTGGCCGACTTCGCCATCTCGGGCGATCTGCTGACGGATGCGGGTGCGCGGGAGAAGGGCAGCTGCACCTGACGCATGGCGGGAGCGGCATAGGCGGTGCCCTAGACTTCAAGGGACTCGCGTCGGGTGTCGTGACGGCTCCGCCGCCGCTGAGAATCCCGCCGCCCTTCACCACCGATTGGGTCTCGTAGTGTCCTCCTCGCACGACCGCGCTGCCGCCGAAGAGTGGCTCCCCGTGCCGGATGACGCGAACGACCTCGCGCCCCTCGTGTGGCCCGCATCGGCCTCGCGTCGCGACGGCCGCCTGGAGATCGGGGGAATGGATGCGGGCGAGCTCGCGGCACGCTTCGGCACTCCGCTCTACGTCCTCGACGAGGACGAGGTGCGAGGTCGGGCCCGGCGCATCCTGACGGCGTTCCAGCAGGCCGCGGCCCGGCACGGAGCCGAGGCGCGCATCTACTACGCGGGCAAGGCCTTCCTGTCGGCCGCCGTCGCGCGGTGGGTGCTCGAGGAGGGGCTGCGCATCGACGTCGCGAGCCCCGGTGAGCTGGCCGTGGCGCTGGCCGCAGGCGCCGACCCGGCGATCCTGGGCCTGCACGGCAACAACAAGTCCGCGAGCCAGTTGGCGCGGGCCGTCGAGATCGGCATCGGCACGATCATCGTCGACAGCGTCGACGAGATCGTCCGGCTCGCGTCGGTGACCGACGGCATCTCGCGCCCTCAGCCGGTGCTGATCCGCGTGAACACGGGCATCCACGCCGAGACCCACGACTTCCTCGCCACGGCGCACGAGGACCAGAAGTTCGGCTTCTCCCTCGACGGCGCCCGGGAGGCGGCGGCTCTGCTGCGCGCCATCCCCGGCGTCGAGCTCGTCGGCCTGCACTGCCACATCGGCTCCCAGATCTTCGGGTCGGACGGCTTCGCCGCATCCGCCGAACGCCTCGTCGCCCTCCACGCGGAGCTCGGCGGTCTCGACGTCCTCAACCTCGGCGGCGGCTTCGGTATCGCCTACACGCGCGACCAGCAGCCCGCCGTGATCGAGGAGCTCGCGGATGCCATCGTGGATGCGGTCGCCGCGACCTGTGCGCGCCTGGACGTGCCGGTGCCGACGCTGGCCTTCGAGCCGGGGCGCGCCATCGTCGGAACCGCCGGTGTCACGCTGTACGAGGTCGGCACGGTCAAGCCCGTGGCTCTCGGCGACGGTGTCGTGCGCACCTACGTCAGCGTCGACGGGGGGATGAGCGACAACGCCCGTCCGGCGCTCTACGGCGCCGACTACTCCGCCCGCATCGCCTCCCGCGTCAGCGACGCGGCTCCCGCCCTCGTGCGCGTGGTCGGCTCGCACTGCGAGTCGGGCGACATCGTCGTCAACGCCGAGTACCTCCCCGCCGACGTCGCCCCCGGCGACCTGCTCGCGGTGCCGGCCACCGGCGCCTACTGCTTCTCGCTGTCGAGCAACTACAACTACATGCCGCGGCCCCCGGTGGTCGCGGTGCGTGACGCCGAGGCCCGTGTCATCGTGCACGGCGAGACGGTCGACGACCTCCTCGCCCGCGATGCGGTCCTCGCGCAGAAAGGTGATTCATGATCGACCATCGCCACCTCCGTGTCGCCCTGCTGGGAGCGGGCGCCGTCGGGTCGCAGGTCGCGGCTCTGCTGCTCAAGCACGGCGATGAGCTCGCCGATCGCGCTGGAGCCAGCCTCCAGCTGGCCGGGATCGCCGTGCGCGACGTCGACGCCCCGCGCGACGTCGACCTTCCGCGGGAACTGTTCACGACCGACGCCGAGTCGCTGATCGTCGGTGCCGACATCGTGATCGAGCTCATCGGCGGCATCGAGCCTGCGAAGACCCACCTCCTGCAGGCGATCAACTCGGGCGCGGATGTCGTGACGGCCAACAAGGCGCTGCTGGCGACCTACGGCTCCGAGATCTTCGACGCCGCCGACCAGGTCGGCGCGCAGGTCTACTACGAGGCGGCAGCGGCCGGCGCCATCCCCATCATCCGCCCGCTGCGCGACTCGCTCGCCGGCGACCGCGTGCAGCGCATCATGGGCATCGTCAACGGGACGACGAACTACATCCTCGACCGCATGGACACCGAGGGTGCGGAGTTCGCCGACGTCCTGGCGCAGGCGCAGGCGCTCGGGTACGCCGAGGCAGACCCGACCGCAGACGTCGAGGGCTACGACGCGGCGCAGAAGGCGGCCATCCTCGCGTCCCTCGCGTTCCACACGGCCGTTCCGCTCGAATCCGTCCATCGCGAGGGCATCACCGCGATCACCACCCAGATGATGGATGCGGCACGTCACGCCGGCTACGTCATCAAGCTGCTCGCGGTCTGCGAACGCTTGACCGGCCAGGACTCGCCGTCAGGTGAGGCGATCTCGGTGCGCGTCTACCCGGCCCTGGTGCCGCGCTCGCATCCTCTCGCCAGCGTCCACGGCGCCAACAACGCAGTCTTCGTCGAGGCGGAAGCAGCCGGCTCGCTCATGTTCTATGGCGCCGGCGCCGGCGGCGTGCAGACCGCATCCGCCGTGCTGGGCGATGTCGTCTCCGCGGCGCGTCGCCATATCGCCGGCGGCGTGGGGGTGGGGGAGTCCACGCGGGCGAACCTGCCGGTCCTGCCGATCGGCCACGCGCAGACGCGCTATCAGATCACGCTCGAGGTCAGCGACCAGGCGGGGGTCCTCGCCCACATCGCCGGCACCCTGAGCGAGGGTCACGTCTCGATCGCGACGGTCGAGCAGACAGTCATCGCCGAGGACGGCGCAGACTCGGGCCGGGCGCGCCTGGTCATCGGAACGCACAAAGCACGCGAGCAGGATCTCAGCGACACGGTCGATCGGCTCGCGGACAGCGACGTCGTCGAGCGGGTCGTCTCGGTCCTGCGGGTAGAAGGAGACTGACATGGCACACCTCTGGCGCGGAGTCCTCCGCGAATACGCCGACCGCCTCGGCGTGACCGACGCCTCCACGGTGGTCACCCTCGGCGAGGGCGGCACCCCGCTCATCCCGGCACCGGCGCTGTCGCACCGCACCGGTGCCGAGGTCTGGGTCAAGTTCGAGGGCATGAACCCCACGGGCTCGTTCAAGGACCGCGGCATGACCGTCGCGCTCTCGCGCGCGGTCGAGCACGGCGCCAAGGCCGTCATCTGCGCCTCCACGGGCAACACCTCGGCATCGGCCGCCGCCTACGCCGCGCACGCCGGCATCACCGCGGCCGTGCTCGTGCCCGAGGGCAAGATCGCCATGGGCAAGCTCAGCCAGGCGGTGGCGCACGGCGGCAAGCTCATCCAGATCCGCGGCAACTTCGACGACTGCCTGGAGATCGCGCGCGAGCTCGCCGCGAACTACCCGGTGCACCTCGTGAACTCGGTCAACCCCGACCGCATCGACGGTCAGAAGACCGCCGCTTACGAGGTCGTCTCCCAGCTCGGCGACGCCCCCGACTTCCACATCGTCCCCGTCGGCAACGCGGGCAACTACACCGCCTACACGCGCGGCTACACCGAGGAGGCCGAACGCGGCGTCTCCACCAAGGTGCCGCGGATGTTCGGACTCCAGGCCGCCGGCTCTGCGCCTCTCGTGCGCGGCGAGGTCGTGAAGAACCCCGAGACGGTCGCCAGCGCCATTCGCATCGGAAACCCCGCATCCTGGCAGTTCGCCCTCGAAGCGCGCGACGCCACGGACGGCTGGTTCGGTGCCATCGAGGACGACCGCATCCTCGCCGCGCAGAAGCTGCTGAGCGAGACGGTCGGTGTCTTCGTCGAGCCGGCCTCCGCGATCTCCGTCGCGGGCCTGCTGGATCGCGCCGAGGCCGGAGTGATCCCCGCGGGCGCCCGCGTCGTGCTCACCGTCACCGGTCACGGACTCAAGGACCCGCAGTGGGCCCTCCGCGACGCATCCGGCGGCGAGGTCGCTCCCACCGTCGTCGACAACTCCGTCTCGGAGGTCGCCTCGGTGCTGGAGCTCGCTCCCCAGGGCTCTCAGTGACGGTCGCCGTGGGGCGCGCGGTGACGGTGCGCGTGCCCGCCACGAGCGCCAACCTCGGCCCGGGCTTCGACACGCTGGGTCTGGCGCTGAGCGTCTACGACGAGCTCGAGGTCGAGGCCCTCGAGCCGGGACTGCTCGAGATCGAGGTCGAAGGTGCCGGCGCCGACCAGGTGCCGCGCGATGAGTCGCACCTCGTCGTGCGCGCCATCGCGTACGCGTTCGCGGATGCGGGTCGCCCCATGCCGGGCCTGCGCCTGCGCGCGCGCAACGTCATCCCCCACGGCCGGGGCATGGGCTCATCCGGCGCCGCCGTGGTCTCCGGACTGCTGGCCGCCAAGGGACTGCTCGAGGGCGAGGTGGACCTCGACGCCGACACCCTGCTGCGACTGGCCACGGAGCTCGAGGGGCATCCCGACAACGTCGCACCCGCCCTGTTCGGCGGGCTCACGATCGCGTGGGTCGACGAGAACGGCCCGCAGCACAAGAAGCTTCTCGTGCATCGCGGTGTGTCCCCGATCGTCTTCGTGCCCGAGTTCACGATGTCGACCTCGGTCGCGCGCGGTCTGCAGCCCGACCAGTTCTCACGCGCGGATGCGGTGTTCAACGTCTCGCGCTCGGCGCTGCTGATCGCGGCCCTGACGCAGAGCCCGGAACTGCTGATGGCCGCCACAGAGGACAAACTGCACCAGAGCTATCGCGCGGCGGCGATGCCGGAGACCGATCGCCTCGTGCAGGCGCTGCGTCGCGAGGGGTTCGCCGCCGTCGTCTCCGGGGCTGGGCCCTCCGTTCTCGTGCTCGCGGACGGTCCTGGACGCCGCCTTGAGGCCGCTCAGCTCGTCGCCTCGCACGCAGACACTCCGTGGGAGGCCCTCATGCTCGCGGTCGACTTCAAGGGTGGTACAGTGAGGGACAACGCGGAGGGTGCCACGTCACTGACGTGAATCTGGCCTCCGTCGCAATCTGCGAACCGGCCGCGTGACCCCTGCACTCATACCCGCGACACATCCCGCGATGTCGTCGCGCGTATCCCGAGCATGCGCTGGGTGTAGACGAATGCCTGTCTGTTGGGCCTTCTGTGCGGTCACGCGCTGACACACGTTTCATCAAGGGAGTACTCGTGGAGTCCATCTCCGAGATCCAGTCCACCGACGCCAACGTCGACGACACCGTCGCCGAGGCCGTCCCCGCCGCCGAGGCGCCCGCATCCGAGGCGTCCGCCGCGGATGCCGCCGTCGCCGAGGCCCCGGCCAAGGCGCCGCGCAAGCGCGCCCCCCGCCGCGCCAAGAGCGCCGAGGCGCCCGCCGCGGATGCCGCCGCTGCGGCCGAGGTCGCCGAGGAGGCGCCCGCCGCATCCGAGGCTCCGGCATCCGAGGCCCCCGCCGAGACCGCGCCCGCTGCCGCGGACGCAGCCGCAGACGAGGCCCCCGCCGCGAAGGCTCCGGCCAAGAAGGCTCCGCGCCGCGCCCGCAAGTCCGCTGCCGCTCCCGAGGAGACTCCGGCGGAGACGGCCACGGTCGCCGCAGAGACGACGGCTCCGGAAGCCGCAGCCGAGGTCGCGTCGACGGATGCGGCGCCGGCCGGGTCCGAGACCGCGCCCGCCGAGGCGGCCGACGCGGCACCCGCCGCCGACGCCTCCGGTGAGAGCGCCTCCAGTGCCGAGGGTGACCAGAACGCCGACGGCGAGCAGAGCGGCCGCGCCCGCAGCCGTAGCCGCAGCCGCAACCGCAACCGTCGCGAGAACGCTCAGGGCGCAGCCGGCCAGAACGGCCAGGGCAGCCAGCAGAACCAGGGCCAGAATGCCGCCGCCGTCGAAGACGACGAGCAGCAGTCCGGGCGCGGACGCCAGCGCAACAAGCGTCGCGGCCAGGGGCAGAACGACGAGTTCGAGACCGAGATCGGCGAGGACGACGTCCTCATCCCGATCGCGGGCGTGCTCGACGTGCTCGACAACTACGCGTTCGTGCGCACGACCGGCTACCTGCCGGGTGCGAGCGACGTCTACGTCTCCCTCGGCCAGGTCAAGAAGTACAACCTGCGCAAGGGCGACGCGGTGGTCGGCGCGATCAAGCAGCCGCGCGAGGGCGAGCAGTCGGGCCGCCAGAAGTACAACGCGCTGGTCAAGGTCGACGCGATCAACGGTCTCTCCGTCGAGGATGCGGCCGAGCGCGTCGAGTTCGGCAAGCTCACCCCGCTCTACCCGCAGGAGCGTCTGCGTCTGGAGACGGCCCCCGAGAAGCTGACGCAGCGCATCATCGATCTGGTCGCTCCCATCGGCAAGGGGCAGCGCGGGCTCATCGTCGCCCCGCCCAAGGCCGGCAAGACCATCGTGCTGCAGCAGATCGCCAACGCGATCGCACACAACAACCCCGAGGTCCACCTCATGGTCGTGCTCGTCGACGAGCGTCCCGAAGAGGTCACCGACATGCAGCGCACGGTGAAGGGCGAGGTCATCGCCTCCACCTTCGACCGCCCGGCCGAAGACCACACGACGGTCGCGGAGCTCGCCATCGAACGCGCCAAGCGTCTCGTGGAACTCGGTCGCGACGTCGTCGTGCTGCTCGACTCGATCACACGCCTCGGTCGCGCCTACAACGTGTCGGCGCCGACCAGCGGTCGCGTGCTCTCCGGCGGTGTCGACGCTGCCGCCCTCTACCCGCCCAAGCGTTTCTTCGGCGCCGCGCGCAACATCGAGAACGGCGGCTCGCTGACCATTCTCGCCACGGCGCTGGTGGAGACCGGCTCCAAGATGGACGACGTCATCTTCGAGGAGTTCAAGGGCACCGGCAACAGCGAGCTGCGGCTCAGCCGTCAGCTCGCCGACAAGCGCATCTTCCCCGCGGTCGACGTCAACGCGTCGAGCACGCGTCGCGAAGAGATGCTGCTGTCGGCCGATGAGGTCAAGATCACCTGGAAGCTCCGGCGTGCGCTGGCGGGCCTCGACCCGCAGCAGGCCCTCGAGGTCGTGCTCGGCAAGCTCAAGGAGACGTCCTCGAACGTCGAGTTCCTCGTGCAGATGCAGAAGTCCATCCCGGCTCCGGCCTCGGGTGGGCACTCGCACGGTCACGAGAACAACATCCGCTGATCCCGTCGGCCGTGTCCGATTCCGGCATGTTCGAGTCCGTCCGCGGACTCCTCGACGAGCACAGGGCGGTCCAGGAAGAGCTCTCCGACCCCGCCCTGCACGCCGATGCCGCGCGTGCGAAGCGGGTGAACCGGCGGTATGCAGAGCTCTCCCGCATCGTCCACGCGTATGAAGCGTGGCAGGGCGCTGTCGACGACCTCGCGGCCGCCCGCGAGCTCGCGGGCGAGGACGCGGCCTTCGCCGACGAGGTGCCGGCGCTCGAAGAGCAGCGCGACGCCGCCCAGGAGCGGCTGCGGCGCCTGCTCATCCCGCGCGACCCCGACGACGCGCGTGACGTGATCATGGAGATCAAGGCAGGCGAAGGCGGCGCCGAGAGCGCACTGTTCGCGGCCGATCTGCTGCGCATGTACGTGCAGTATGCGGCGTCGCAGGGGTGGAAGACCGAGCTGCTCGAACGCAACGAGTCGGACCTGGGCGGTTACAAGGACGTCCAGGTGGCGATCAAGGGTGCCAGCACCGACCCCGCGGCCGGTGTCTGGGCGCACCTGAAGTACGAGGGCGGTGTGCATCGTGTGCAGCGGGTGCCGGCGACCGAGTCGCAGGGCCGCATCCACACCTCGACCACCGGTGTCCTCGTCTTCCCCGAGGTCGATGAGCCGGAGGAGATCCAGATCGATCAGAACGATCTGAAGATCGACGTCTTCCGCTCCTCCGGGCCCGGTGGCCAGTCGGTGAACACGACCGACTCCGCCGTGCGCATCACCCACGTCCCCACGGGCATCGTGGTCTCGATGCAGAACGAGAAGAGCCAGCTGCAGAACCGTGAGGCCGCGATGCGCGTGCTGCGCGCTCGCCTGCTCGCCAAGCAGCAGGAAGAGCGCGACGCGGCCGCATCCGATGCTCGACGCTCGCAGATCCGCGGGATGGATCGCTCCGAGCGCATCCGCACGTACAACTTCCCCGAGAACCGCATCGCCGACCACCGCACCGGCTACAAGGCCTACAACCTCGATCAGGTCATGGACGGCGCCCTCGGACCGATCATCGAGTCCGCGATCGCCGCGGACGAAGAGGCACGATTGGCGGCGCTCGCGGGGGAGTGAGCGCGACCCGTCACCAGACGGGCGGATGCGCCAGCGCGCCGCGGTGGTCCTCCAGCTGCGCCGCGAGCGAGAGGACCGCGGCCTCGCCGCCGGGCCGCCCGACGAGCTGAACAGACACCGGGTGCCCCGATGCGGCGACCGACACCGGGAGCGTCACAGCGGGCAGCCCCGCGACGTTGACGAAGCTCGAGTAGGGCGCATACTCCACCTGGAGGGCGAAGGTGCGCAGCGGATCGTGTCCGTCGTACCAGCCCACCGGGTGCGGCGTCTGTGCGAGGGCGGGCATGAGAACCGCCTCGTAGGGTGCGAAGGCGGCGATGGTCTGACGCTCGAACGCGCGCGCGGCGCTCAGCGTCTCCAGCGCCTCGATACCCGACAGGGCGCGCCCCTCCCGCACGAGCCAGGCGGTCAGCGGTTCGACGAGGTCGCTGTCGGACTCCGACAGCGGGATGCGGGCGGCGCTGACACGCCACAGCCTGCGGAACATGTCGGCGTACCCGCGCGGGCGCCAGGCAGCATCCTCGATCTCGTGCCCATCGCGGGCGAGCCAGGATGCGGCACGCGCGACGGCCTCGCGCGCATCGGGATCCAGGCGGATGTCCTCGTCGTCGTCCCACGGAGAGACGGTGGTGACGCCGATGCGGGCGGGCTGCGGAATCCGTCGCACGGCATCGAGGAGGCTGCCCGAGCGGGGCGCCGCGGTCGCATACGGGTAGGGCGCGAGCTGCGCCAGGACGTCGAACAGGTAGGCCGCATCGGCGACGCTGCGCGCGAGGGGACCGGTGACCGCGAGCTGGTCGGGGGAGTCCATCCCCGATCCGATCGGCAGGCTTCCACGAGACGGCTTCAGTCCCACGATGCCGACGGTCGCGGCGGGGATGCGGATCGAGCCGCCGCCATCCGAGCCGACCGCCGCCGGCAGCAGACCCGCGGACACGGCGACGGCGGCGCCGCCGCTCGAGCCGCCGGCGCCGTTCGCCGGGTTCCAGGGATCGCGCGCCGGTGTCCCGGCGAGCGGCTCCGTGTAGCCGGTGAGGCCGAACTCGCTCGTCGACGTCTTGCCGACGTTCACGGCGCCCGCGGCATCGAGGGCGACAGCCAGCGGATCGGATTCGGACGGGACGTGATCCGCGCGGGAGCGGGAACCGTACCGGGTGGGCACGCCGGCACGCGCCACCAGGTCCTTGTCCGCGTGGGGGACGCCGTGGAGCGGGCCGCGTGCGGTGGCCCGGGAGAGCTGTCGCGCGCGCTCGAGCGCGGCGTCGGCGGTCACCTCGGCGAACGCCCCCAGGTCGGCGTGCGCCGCGATGCGCGCCAGATAGTGCCGGGTGACCTCGAGCGGGCCGAGGGCGTCGCCCTGCAGCATCTGCGCCAGCTCGACGAGGGACAACTCGTGCAGCTCGGTCATCCCCCGAGCGTACGACGCCGCGACATGTGCACGACCGGCGGTGCGGGAGTGTCCCGGTGGGGCGGATGCGGCGCCGAAACCCGAACGGGTCGTGCAGACATCGCGGGCTAGATCGAGTACTCGGGTGCCGTGAGCAGCGCGCGGGTGTCCTCGCCGCGTCCGCGTGGCCGCGCCTTGGCCGGCACGCCGACCAGCACGCTGTCGGCCGGGGCGTCGCGGGTGACCACGGCGTTGGCTCCGACGACGCTGTGCGCGCCGATGTGCACCGGCCCCAGGATCTTGGCCCCCGCTCCGACCGCGACGCCGTTGCCGAGCGTCGGGTGCCGCTTGCCGCCTTCGCGCTGACGGCCGCCGAGGGTCACACCGTGGTACAGCATCACGTCGTCGCCGACCTCGGCCGTCTCTCCGATCACGACGCCCATGCCGTGATCGATGAAGAAGCGACGGCCGATCCGAGCCCCGGGATGGATCTCGATGCCCGTGAGCCATCGTGTCACCTGGGATCCCGCGCGCGCGACGAAGCGCAGGCGACGACGCCACAGCGCGTGCCAGACGCGATGCGCCCAGATCGCGTGGAGTCCCGGGTACAGCAGGGCGATCTCCACCCCGCCGCGAGCGGCCGGGTCCCGCATCCGGGCGGCGGCGATGTCCTCCCGGATGCGGCGAATCAGGGCGAAACGCATCAGTCCTCGCGCAGGTCTTCGAACAGTGCAGTCGTGAGGTAGCGCTCGCCCGCCGACGGGATGATCACGACGATGTTCTTGCCCGCCGCCTCGGGACGCGCGGCGATCTGCAGGGCCGCCCAGATCGCGGCGCCGCTGGACATGCCCACGAGGACGCCGTCCTTGGCCGCGGTCTCGCGTGCCACGCGGATCGCGTCGTCGAACTCGACGTCGATGACCTCATCGATGATGTCGCGGTTGAGGATGGCCGGGACGAAGTTCGGCCCGATGCCCTGGATCTTGTGCGGTCCGGGGTGCCCCTTGGTGAGGATGGGGGAGTCGGCGGGCTCGACGGCGACGATCTTCACGCCCGGCACGCGCTCCTTGAGCACCTCGCCGACACCCGTGATCGTGCCGCCCGTGCCGATGCCGGCGACGAAGTAGTCGACCTTGCCGTCGGTGTCGCGCAGGATCTCCTCGGCCGTGGTCCGGCGGTGGATGGCGGGGTTCGCCTCGTTCTCGAACTGGCGGGCCCAGACGGCGCCGGGCGTCTCTGCGACGATGCGCTTGGCTTCGTCGACCGCGAACGACATGCCCTTGGTCGGGTCGGTGAGCACGAGCTCGGCGCCGAAGGCCTTCAGCAGGATGCGACGCTCCTTCGACATCGAGGCGGGCATCGTCAGGATGACGCGGTAACCGCGGGCGGCTCCGACCATCGCGAGGGCGATACCGGTGTTGCCGCTCGTGGACTCCACGATCGTGCCGCCGGGCTTCAACTCCCCGGAAGCCTCCGCGGCGTCGACGATCGCGATACCCAGGCGATCCTTCACGCTGGAGGCGGGGTTGTAGAACTCGAGCTTGGCCAGGACGACGCCGTCGACGCCCTCCGTCACGCGGTTCAGACGCACGAGAGGCGTCTCGCCGAACGCGGAGGTGATGTCGGAATGGATGCCGGGCATGACGCGACCTTTCGAGTCGGGGACGAGGTGCGCCCAGCCTAGGGGAGCAATCTCGCCGGAGGCCGAGTATGACGCACCGGGTAGGCTGAGCGGGCTCATGTGCCCTTCCACGCCCTCCGATCAGTACGTCCACGCGCCCGCGACATCGCGGGTCGATGTCGTCCTCGGCGACGTCTCGGCGCGCTTCGCGCGCGCCGGCATCGTCGATCCACGCGTCGATGCGGAGCTTCTCGTAGCCCACGTCATGGGAATCGGGCGCGGCGAGGTGCAGGCCGCCGCCATCCGTGCAGCAGAGCTGCCCGCCGATGCGCTCGAGCGACTCATGCGCCTCGTCGAACGCCGGGCGGCACGCGAGCCGCTGCAGCATCTGACGGGTGTCGCCCCGTTCCGGCATCTGGAGCTCTCGGTGGGGCCCGGCGTGTTCGTCCCGCGCCCAGAGACCGAGATGGTCGCCCAGCTGGCCATCGACGCGCTGCGCGCCAGCGCGTCGCCCGAGCCGGTCGCTGTCGACCTCGGAACCGGTTCCGGCGCGATCGCCCTGGCGATGGCGACTGAGGTCCCGCACGCGCGGGTGCACGCCGCGGAGAACTCCGTCGACGCATTCATCTGGGCCAAGGAGAACTTCGCCCACGTGAACGCCCCGAACGCTCGGCTCGTCTTCGCCGACCTGGCCGAGGCGTTCGGCGACCTCGACGGGACAGTGTCCGTCCTGGTGTCGAACCCGCCGTACGTTCCGGCCGAGGCCGTTCCGCGCGACCCCGAGGTGCGCCTCTACGATCCGCCGCAGGCGCTGTACGGCGGTGAGGACGGCCTGGACGTCGTGCGCGTGCTCGCTCGTGTCGGATTGCGGCTGCTGCACCCCGGCGGCACGATCATCATCGAGCATGCCGAGGTGCAGGGCGCAGCCGTGCGCGAGGTCCTCACCGCATCGGGATGGCGGTCGGCCGCCACGCATCCCGACCTCACACTGCGCGACCGGGCCACCACCGCGGTCCGACCCTGATCCCGTGACGCCGGCGCGGCCCCGATCCCCGGTCGGCGGGCGCCTCACACGTAGAATGGAGCCGACATGTCCCCTATCTACGACTGCCGCGACGAATCGCAGCTGCTGACCGGTATGCGCGCAGCCCGCCAGGCCATCGCGCGCGGCGAACTGCTCGTCATGCCCACCGACACCGTGTACGGCGTCGCCGCGGACGCGTTCAACCCCTCAGCGGTCGCGGCGCTGTTAGCCGCGAAGGGACGCGGACGTCAGCAGCCTCCGCCCGTGCTCGTGGCAGGGCTGTCGACCGTGCGTGCGCTCGTGAGCGACCTGCCCGAGCCCATCGAACGGCTCGTCGAGGCGCATTGGCCGGGCGGGCTCACCGTCGTGCTGCCCGCTCAGCCCTCGTTGTCCTGGGATCTGGGGGAGACCCGCGGCACGGTTGCGGTGCGCATGCCCGCGCACCGGCTCGCGCTGGAACTGCTGGAGGAGACCGGCCCGCTGGCGGTCTCGAGCGCCAACCTCACCGGCAAGCCCGCCGCCATCGATGCGAACGCCGCGTTCGAGATGCTCGGCGACAGCGTCTCCGTCTATCTCGACGACGGTGCCAGCAATCGCGGGGTGCCCTCCACGATCCTCGACGCGACGCCGCTCGCCTTCGGCGGAACAGGTCACGCCCGCATCCTCCGCTACGGCGCCGTCGACCGCTCCGAGATCCTGGAGATCCTGGGCGACCGGCTCGAGCCGGAGCCGGATGAGGGCGCGGGCGACTCCGCGTGACGCAGTACCTGCTGATCGCCGTCGTGACGGCGCTCATCACGGCGGCGCTGTCGTGGACCGTCTGGCGCGTCGCCATCCGGTACAAGCTCCATCCCGCAATCCGTGAACGCGACGTCCACACGCGCCCCACACCGCGCCTGGGCGGGATCGCGATGTTCCTCGGGGTGGTCGCGGCCTTCGCCATCTCGTCGACGAACCCGTTCTTCTCGATCTTCTGGATCGACCCGTGGCCGATCCTCTCCATCCTCGGCGCGACCCTGCTGATCGTGCTGGTCGGCATCGCCGACGATCTGTGGGATCTCGACTGGATGATCAAGCTGGGCGCCCAGTTCGTGGCAGCGGGCATCATCGCGTGGTTCGGGCACATCCAGATCTACGCGCTGCCGATCGGCGGGGTCACCGTGGGCTCGAGCTGGATGAGCATCGTGCTCACCGTGTTCTCGATCGTGATCGTCATGAACGCGGTCAACTTCATCGACGGACTCGACGGGCTCGTGGCCGGCGTGTGCCTGATCGCGAACGGCATCTTCTTCGTCTACGCGTACGTCCTCACCCGTGACGTCGGTGCCAGCACGTACTTCAACCTGTCGTCCTTCATCGCCGTCGTCCTGGTCGGCGCGTGCGCGGGCTTCCTGCCCTTCAACTGGCATCGCGCGAAGATGTTCATGGGCGACTCGGGTGCCCTGATGCTCGGGCTGCTCATGGCAACCTCCGCCGTGTCGATCACCGGCAACCTTCCGCCGGCGGCGCTGGATCCCGATCAGCTCGGACGATCGCAGCTGCTGGGTGCCTTCATCCCGATCCTGCTGCCCATCGCCGTCGTCATCCTGCCGTTGCTGGACTTCGGTTCGGCGGTGTTCCGCCGGATGCGGGCGGGCAAGTCGCCCTTCTCTCCCGATCGCAAGCACCTGCACCACCGCATGCTCGACATGGGCCACTCCGACCGTGACGCCGTGCTGATCTTCTACGCGTGGACCGCGATCATCGGGATCGCCTTCCTCCTGATGTACATCGCCACCCGCGAGGACTGGTTCGGCCAGTACTGGATCGGCGTCGCCTTTGGCGTGGTGGGCATCGCCGCCTGCCTCGTCGTCACGTTCCTGCCCGCCCGCCGTCCGAGATCCAGAACCACCCCCGACGAGATCGCCGAGGAAACACCATGAGCGCCCCCACCCCCGTCTCCAGCACCCCCATCCTGCGCACCGCCCTGCTGTGGTTCGCCGCCGTGATCGCCGCGCTGCTGGTCGCCGGCGCCGTCGGGGGGCTGCTCGTCGCCGGCGTCGACGGCCTGATCAGCGCGCTGGTCGGTGTGCTGATCTCCGCCGTCTTCCTCGGGATCACCGCCGGCAGCATCCTCATCGCCAACCGGTGGTTCGGCGACCCGCTCTACGTGCCGATCTTCTTCGGCATCGTCCTGGGCGGCTGGATCCTCAAGCTCGTCGTGTTCGTGCTCGTCATGCTCGCGCTGCGCGGCCAGCCCTGGATCGTGCCGGGCGTCTTCTTCGTCGCCCTCGTCGTGAGCGTCATCGCCTCGCTCGTGGTCGACGTGGTCGTGCTCGTGCGCCGCCGCCTGCCGCACGTGTCGGACACCACGCTGCCGACCGACCCCGAGGAGGGGGATCGCACCGACGACGGCCGACCGTCGGGTTCGGTGTGACTCGCCACCCTGGGAGTTTGATAGGCTGTTCCGGCACCCGACCACGAGCGCCAGAGTGCCCGAGCGCGGTGTACATCATCCATCGTCGCAACGGTTTAGACCGGTGCCCCGAAGTTGGAGCAAGCGCTGTTTAGTCAAGCTGCGACCCTGATCGTTTCCGCCGAGGAATCCGGCCCCGAGTTCCATGCGCCGTCTATCTGGGAGTTCTTCCCGGACGCGATCCTCTTCGAGGGCACGCCCTTCGCGATCACGCGGATCAACCTGATCCAGATCCTGGCCACCGTCGTGCTCGTCGTGCTCTTCCTCGTCGGAACGCGTCGGATGCGGCTGGTCCCCACTCGCTTCCAGAGCGTCGTGGAGATGGGACTCGACTTCGTCCGCGTCAACATCGCGCACGACCTGCTGGGCCGCAAGGACGGCAACCGCTTCCTGCCGATCCTCACGACCATCTTCTTCATGGTCCTGTTCATGAACATCACGGGCATCATCCCGGGTCTGAACATCGCAGGCACCAGCGTCATCGCCGTTCCGCTGCTGCTCGCCGTCGTCGCCTACGTGACCTTCATCTACGCCGGTGTGAAGAAGAGCCCGGGCAAGTTCTTCAAGAACTCTCTGATGCCCTCGGGCGTGCCGTGGCCGCTGTACATCATCATCATCCCGCTCGAGTTCCTCTCGACCTTCATCATCCGGCCGGTGACGCTCACCCTGCGTCTGCTGATGAACATGATCGTCGGGCACCTCATGCTCGTGCTGTTCTTCGCCGCCACGCAGTTCTTCGTCTTCGGGCTCAGCGGTTTCTGGACGCTGCTCGGTGCGGGAACGCTCGCCTTCGGCTTCGCCTTCACACTTTTCGAGATCCTGGTGGCCTTCCTCCAGGCATACGTCTTCACCATCCTGACTGCGGTCTACATCCAGCTCGCCGTCGCTGAAGAGCACTGATCGGGACGGCACCCGCCGCCCACAACGAAAGGAAACATCCGTGGACGCAACTACGGTTCTCGCCCAGGTGACCGGTTCTGTCGCGACGATCGGCTACGGTCTCGCCGCCATCGGCCCCGCCATCGGCGTGGGCATCGTCGTCGGCAAGACGATCGAGGGTGTGGCTCGCCAGCCCGAGCTCGCCGGACGCCTGCAGGTCCTCATGTTCATCGGTATCGCCTTCACCGAGGCGCTCGCCTTCATCGGTATCGCGACCGGCTTCATCTTCGGCGCCTGAGCCCCATCGACCAAAGTAAGGAGACAGGATGCTGAACGCTCTTGTCGCCCGCGCCGCCGAGGAAGGTGGCGCGGCAGCCCCGAGCCCCCTCATCCCCGCGGTGTACGACATCGTCTGGTCGGCGGTGTGCTTCGTCGTCATCCTGTTCGTCTTCTGGCGCGTCGTGCTTCCTCGGATGCAGGAGCTCCTCGACAAGCGGGCCGCCGCGATCGAGGGCAACATCGCCAAGGCCGACGAGGCACAGCGCCAGGCCGAGGCCGCGCTGGAGGAGTACACCGCTCAGCTCGCCGAGGCGCGCAAGGAGGCCGGTGAGATCCGTGAGGTCGCCCGCGAGGACGGCAAGAAGATCGTCGCCGAGGCACGTGAGGCCGCATCGACCGAAGCAGCCCGCGTGAGCGCCCAGGCGCGCGCGCAGATCGAGGCCGAGCGCCAGACCGCCCTGGTCACGCTGCGTTCCGAGGTCGGCACGCTCGCACTCGATCTCGCCGGCGGCGTGATCGGCGAGAAGCTGAGCGACGACAAGGCCGCTCAGGGCGTCGTCGACCGCTTCCTCGCGGAGCTCGAAGCCTCCGAGAAGGCGGCCAAGTAATGGGAAGCGCCACCACGCACGCCCTCGCGGTGACCAACACCGCCCTGGGCGACGCATCCGGTGTGGATCTCGAGGTCGCGGGGGAGCTTTTTCAGGCCGCCCGCGTCCTCGGCTCCTCGTCCGCGCTGGCGGGTGCGGTGTCCGATTCCGCCGCGGCCGCCGACGCGCGCCGCAAGGTCATCGCGGACGTGTTCGGTCCGAGGTTCTCCTCGGTCGCCGTGCAGTTGCTGGAGACCGTGGTGGTGCAGCGCTGGTCTTCCGCTGACGAGCTCGTGGACGGCGTCGAGGAGCTCGCGGTGCGGGCCGCCTCCATCGCGGCACCGGGCGTCGACCTCGAAGGGGAGCTCTTCGGCTTCTCGCGCACGGTCGCGGCCAACCCCGAGCTCGAACTCGCACTGGGTTCGCGCATGGGTGACAACACCGTCAAGGGCGCGCTCGTCGAGAAGCTCCTCCATGGGCGGGCGAGCGCGGCGACGGTGCTGGTCGTTTCCGGCCTCGTGCAGCAGCCTCGCGAGCGTCGTGTCCGCCAGGCGCTCGATCGTGCCCTGTCATTGGTCGCCTCGCAGCGTGGACGCGTCGTCGCCACCGTGACGGTGGCGGCCCCGCTCAGCGATGCGCAGAGCGAACGCCTGCGCGCCACCCTGTCGGCACGCTACGGCGCCGATGTGTCGCTGAGCACGGTCATCGACCCGTCGATCGTCGGGGGACTGCGCGTGCAGATCGCCGACGACGTCATCGACGCGAGCGTCTCCGCGCGTCTCGCCGACCTCCGTCAGCGGCTCGCCGGCTGACAAGACTTCCCGCCGCACCGGCGGAGACTTCGGGGCCGAGGCCCCATGAACCGAAGGAAGACAATGGCAGACATCTCCATCAGCCCCGACGTCATCCGTGACGCCCTGAAGGACTTCGTCGCAGCATACGAGCCGACCGGCGCCGCGACGGCAGAGGTCGGGTCCGTCATCGACGCCGGTGACGGCATCGCGCACGTCGAGGGCCTGCCCGGCCTCATGGCCAACGAGCTCGTCGTGTTCGAAGACGGCACCCAGGGCCTCGCGCTGAACCTCGACGAGAAGGAAGCCGGTGTCGTCGTCCTCGGCGACTTCGCCGGCATCGAGGCCGGTCAGCCGGTCACGCGCACCGGTGAGGTCCTCTCCGCCCCCGTCGGCGACGGCTTCCTCGGCCGGGTCGTCGACCCGCTCGGAAACCCGATCGACGGTCTGGGCGCGATCGAGGCCGAAGGTCGTCGTGCCCTCGAGCTGCAGGCGCCCGGCGTCATGCAGCGCAAGAGCGTGCACGAGCCCCTGCAGACCGGTATCAAGGCGATCGACGCCATGATCCCCGTCGGCCGCGGCCAGCGCCAGCTCATCATCGGCGACCGCCAGACCGGCAAGACGGCCATCGCGATCGACACGATCATCAACCAGAAGGCCAACTGGGACTCGGGCGACGTCAACAAGCAGGTCCGCTGCATCTACGTCGCCATCGGCCAGAAGGGCTCCACGATCGCGTCCGTGAAGGGCGCGCTCGAGGACGCCGGCGCGATGGAGTACACGACGATCGTGGCCGCTCCCGCCTCCGACCCCGCCGGCTTCAAGTACCTGGCTCCCTACACCGGATCGGCCATCGGCCAGCACTGGATGTACGGCGGCAAGCACGTCCTGATCATCTTCGACGACCTGTCGAAGCAGGCCGAGGCCTACCGAGCCGTTTCGCTGCTGCTGCGCCGCCCGCCGGGTCGCGAGGCCTACCCCGGCGATGTCTTCTACCTGCACTCGCGTCTGCTGGAGCGTTGCGCCAAGCTGAGCGACGAGCTGGGCGCCGGCTCGATGACGGGTCTGCCGATCATCGAGACGAAGGCCAACGACGTGTCGGCCTACATCCCGACCAACGTGATCTCGATCACCGACGGCCAGATCTTCCTGCAGTCCGACCTGTTCAACGCCAACCAGCGTCCCGCCGTCGACGTGGGAATCTCGGTCTCGCGTGTCGGTGGTGACGCCCAGGTGAAGTCCATCAAGAAGGTCTCGGGCACGCTGAAGCTGGAGCTCGCGCAGTACCGTTCGCTCGAGGCGTTCGCGATGTTCGCCTCCGACCTGGATGCGGCCTCGCGTCGTCAGCTGGAGCGCGGTGCGCGCCTGACCGAGCTGCTCAAGCAGCCGCAGTACTCGCCGTACCCGGTGGAGGAGCAGGTCGTCTCGATCTGGGCCGGCACCAACGGCAAGCTCGATCAGATCGCCGTCGAGGACGTGCTGAAGTTCGAGCGCGAGCTGCTGGACCACCTGCGTCGCAACACGCAGATCCTCGACACCCTCCGCGACACCAACGTGCTCGACGACGCGACCGTCGCAGAGCTCGAGAAGGTCACTGACGAGTTCATCCTGGAGTTCACCTCCGGTGGCGCCAAGGCCATCGGCGCCCCCGGCAACGAGCAGTTCGCTGCCGCCGAGGTCGAGGACATCAACCAGGAGAAGATCGTCAAGGGCCGTCGCGGCTGACGTACGGAACCGTAAATCATGGGCGCTCAACTCAGGGTCTACAAGCAGAAGATCGCTTCTGCTCAGACGACCAAGAAGATCACGAAGGCGATGGAGCTCATCGCGGCTTCGCGCATTCAGAAGGCGATGACGCGCGTGCGCGCGTCCTCGCCCTTCGCGCAGGCCGTGACGCGGGCCGTGTCGGCCGTCGCGACGTACTCGAACGTCGACCACCCGCTCACTCGTGAGCCCGAGGTGATCCGCCGCTCCGCCGTCGTGATCTTCTCGTCCGACCGCGGATTGGCGGGGGCGTTCAACTCGCAGATCATCCGCGCGGGCCTGGAGCAGGGCGAGCTTCTGCGCAGCGAGGGCCGCGAGCCGGTGTTCTACCTCGTCGGTCGCAAGGCCGTCGGGTTCTTCCAGTTCCGCAAGCTCGAAGCGGCCGCGGAGTGGACGGGCGACACCGACACGCCGCACTTCTCGACAGCTGAGGAGATCGCGGACACGCTGCTCGAGGCCTTCCGCCGCGGCGGCGAGGCGGGCGGAGTGGACGAGATCCACCTCGTGTACAACCGCTTCGTCAGCATGATGACCCAGAGCCCGGAGACCGTGCGTCTCCTGCCGCTCGAGGTCGTCGAGGCGACCGAGGAGGCGTCGTCGTCCGCGGCGGCGGTCTACCCGCTCTACGAGTTCGAGCCGGATGCCGAGGCCGTTCTGGACTCCCTGCTCCCGGTGTACATCCAGAGCCGCGTCTTCAACGCCCTCCTGCAGTCGTCGGCGGCCAAGCACGCCGCCACGCAGAAGGCGATGAAGTCGGCCAGCGACAACGCCGACAAGCTCATCACCGACTACACCCGCCTGCGCAACAACGCGCGTCAGGCCGAGATCACGCAGCAGATCGCCGAGATCGTCGGCGGCGCCGACGCCCTGGCGTCCGGCAAGTAGAAAACGAGGAAGACACCATGACCACCACCGCAACGGCCGATCAGGCGTCCGTCGCCGTCGTCGGGCGCGTCGCGCGCGTGACCGGCCCCGTCGTCGACATCGAGTTCCCGCACGACGCGATCCCCGACATCTACAACGCGCTCAAGACCACGATCACCATCGGCGAGGAGTCGACGGAGATCACGCTCGAGGTCGCCCAGCACCTGGGCGACGACCTCGTGCGCGCCATCTCCCTCAAGCCCACCGACGGCATGGTCCGCGGCCAGGAGGTGCGCGACACCGGCGGCCCGATCACGGTTCCCGTCGGCGACGTCACCAAGGGCAAGGTCTTCAACGTGACCGGCGACGTGCTCAACGCCGCTCCGGGCGAGCAGGTCGAGGTCACCGAGCGCTGGGGCATCCACCGCCAGGCGCCGAGCTTCGACCAGCTCGAGTCGAAGACCGAGATGTTCGAGACCGGTATCAAGAGCATCGACCTGCTGACTCCGTACGTGCAGGGTGGAAAGATCGGCCTGTTCGGCGGCGCCGGCGTCGGCAAGACGGTCCTCATCCAGGAGATGATCCAGCGCGTGGCGCAGGACCACGGCGGTGTGTCCGTGTTCGCCGGTGTCGGTGAGCGTACCCGCGAGGGCAACGACCTCATCGGCGAGATGGAGGAGGCGGGCGTCTTCGACAAGACCGCCCTCGTCTTCGGCCAGATGGATGAGCCGCCGGGGACGCGTCTGCGCGTCGCGCTGTCCGCTCTGACGATGGCGGAGTACTTCCGCGACGTGCAGAAGCAGGACGTGCTGCTGTTCATCGACAACATCTTCCGCTTCACGCAGGCGGGTTCCGAGGTCTCCACGCTGCTGGGTCGCATGCCCTCCGCCGTGGGTTACCAGCCGAACCTCGCCGACGAGATGGGTGTGCTCCAGGAGCGCATCACGTCGACGCGCGGTCACTCGATCACCTCGCTGCAGGCGATTTACGTCCCCGCCGACGACTACACCGACCCGGCTCCGGCGACCACGTTCGCCCACCTCGACGCCACCACCGAGCTCTCGCGTGAGATCGCATCGAAGGGTCTGTACCCCGCGATCGACCCGCTGACCTCGACCAGCCGCATCCTGGACCCGCGCTACATCGGTGAGGACCACTACCGCGTGGCCACCGCCGTGAAGCAGATCCTGCAGAAGAACAAGGAACTGCAGGAGATCATCGCGATCCTCGGTGTCGACGAGCTCTCCGAAGAGGACAAGATCGTCGTGTCGCGTGCGCGCCGCATCCAGCAGTTCCTCTCGCAGAACACCTACATGGCGAAGAAGTTCACCGGCGTCGAGGGCTCCACGGTCCCGATCAAGGAGACCATCGAGTCGTTCGACGCGATCGTCAAGGGCGAGTTCGACCACGTTGCCGAGCAGGCCTTCTTCAACGTCGGCGGCATCTCCGACGTCGAGGCCAAGTGGGCGCAGATCCAGAAGGAGAACGGCTGATCATGCCGCTCAAGGTGAGTCTGGTCTCCGCGGATGCCGAGGTCTGGTCCGGTGAGGCCGACCTGGTCATCGCGAAGACCATCGAGGGCGAGATCGGTTTCATGACCGGTCACGAACCGGTGCTGGCGATCCTCGCCGAGGGCCAGGTGCGCATCACCGAGCCCGGTGGACACAAGATCGTCGCCAACGCGCACGACGGCTTCATCTCCGTCGAGCACGACCAGGTCACGATCGTGGCCGGCAACGCGGCGCTCGTCTCCTGACCCGCATCCCCTGCACACGCCGTCCGCTTTGGCGGGCGGCGTGTGTCGTTCTCCTGGAGTTCACCATGCTCGTGCTGCTGCCGCCATCCGAGACCAAGCGCCCAGGCGGTGCGGGGGCGCCGTGGAACGCGGCGGGCCTCCGGCTGCCTCAGCTGGCGCCCCAGCGCGAAGCGGTCGTGTCGGCGCTCGTGGAGCTCTCGCGCGACGAGGATGCGGCGGCGAAGGTCCTCAAGCTGAGCGCGCGTCAACGCGGGGAGATCGCGGTCAACGCAGCGCTGCGCGCGTCGCCCACGATGCCGGCGGTCGACAGATACACGGGAGTGCTGTTCGACGCGCTCGACGCGTCGTCTCTCGACCCACGGGCGCGACGGTGGCTGGGAGAGCACGTGCTGATCCATTCGGCCCCGTTCGGTCCGGTCGGAGCGCTCGATCCGATCCCGAGCTATCGGCTGAGCGCCGGCGCATCACTGCCGGGGCTTGCTCCACTGCGCCGCCATTGGGCGGAGGCGGTGACGTCGGCGCTCGGGGAGACCGCGGCGCCGTTCATCCTGGACCTGCGCTCGGAGGCCTATGTCGCGCTCGGCCCTGTTCCGCGAGAGACCGCATCCGCCTACGTGCGCGTCGTGACCGTGGGAGAGGAGGGCGAGGTGCGGGCGCTCAATCACTTCAACAAGCACGCCAAGGGAGCACTCGTGCGTCGCCTCGCCCGGGATCGGCCCCGGATCGCGACTCGAGGCGCGTTCCTGCGCTGGGCGGAAGGAGCAGGGCTCGCTGTCGCCGACGCGGAGGAGGGTGAACTTCGCCTGGCGGTATGAGGGTTCATCCCCAACTTCGCGCAAGCCCCTGTCAGCCAACACTCAGGCTCGCTACGATGTGAGCCGCGGGACGGGTGGTTCCGCGAGGCCATCATGCCTCTGACCCGAGAGGATTCCCCGTGAACCCTTATGCGTACAACTACGACTACGGATATTCCGGCGCTGCGGCGTTCGGCATCTTCTTCGCCATCCTCGGCGTCCTCCTTCTGATCGGCGCCGCCGCGTACGTCGTCTCCTCGATCTTCTACGCGAAGCTGTTCGAGAAGGCCGGCGTCGAGGGCAAGTGGCGCGGTTGGGTCCCCGTGTACCGCGAGATGGTGTTCGTGAAGCTCGGCGACCTGAACCCCTGGTGGCTGCTCGTGCTCTTCGGCATCACCTTCGTTCTGAGCCTCATCCCCTACATCGGCACGTTCTTCGCGCTGCTGCCTTCGCTCGCGTCGACGGTGTACCTCGTCATGGCCGCGTATCGCGTGGGGCAGAAGCTGCAGAAGGAGGGCGCGTGGGTCGTGCTCTACTTCTTCCTCAGCATCGTGTGGCTCGGTATCGTCGCGTTCGACAAGTCGCGCTGGAACCCGCAGATCGCACCGGCGCCGTGGGCCCGCAGCTTCCTCGCGGACAATGTCGTGTGGTCGGGCGTTCCGGTGCAGCCGGGCGCTCCCGCGCCGCAGGGTGCCTACGGTGCCCCCGGCGCCTACCCGCCGCCGGCCGGCTACGCCCAGCCGGGCGGATACCCGCAGCAGCCGGGTGCATACCCGCCGCCCCCGCAGCAGGGTGGCTACGCCGCTCCCGGTGCGTACCCGCCGCCCGCGGCGCCGCAGCCGGGCGCGTACCCGCCGCCGGCTTACACCCCGCCCCCCGCCGGTGGTACGCCGGCGCCGAGCGACCCGGCCGCCCCGCCGGCGCCTCCCACGGCTCCGCCGGCACCGCCGACGACGCCCGGATCCGACGAGGCCGAGCCCCCGCGCGGCTGATCATCTCGTCGAGCGAGCCTCCGTTCCCTGCGAACGGAGGCTCGCCGCATTCGGCCCGCCGGGTCTGATCCGGCGGGCGCAGTCGTTAGGATGTGAGGACCGCGCCGGCACCGGCGTGGCCACACCCCCGATGGAAGGACACCGCGTGCCCGAGGCTGCGACCCGGCGGCGCACTGTGCCGCTGCCGCAGGGATCGATCGAGCTCGCCTGGGCTGCCCTGACGGATGTCGGGCGCCGTCGTGAGGTCAATCAGGACGCTGTGTTCGCCGAGTACCCCCTGTTCGTCGTCGCCGACGGGATGGGCGGGCACATCGGGGGAGAGATCGCGAGCTCCAGCACCGTGAACCGCCTCGAGGCGATCGTCGGTTCAGGCTCGGTCACCCCCAAGACCATCGAGAAGGCGCTCGCGAAGGCCGTCAAGGACATCGCCTCGCACCCGGAGGCCACCGACGACGGTACCGGCACGACGGTCACGGGTGTCTTTCTCGAGCTCACCGGAGACGAGCCGCACTGGGTGAGCCTCAACATCGGCGACTCGCGGGTGTATCTGCTCCGCGACGACACCCTCGTCCAGATCACGACCGACCACTCCGTCGTCCAGGAACTGGTCGCAGCCGGGCGTCTCAGTCCCGAGGAAGCCGAGCACCACCCCTACGGAAACGTCATCACGCGTGCGGTCGGGCCGAGCGACAGCGTGCGGCCGGACTACATCCGTCTCGATGTGCTCGACGGCGACCGTTTCGTCGTCTGCTCGGACGGGCTGACCAAGGAACTCACGGACTACGGCATCCAGCACTTCCTGCGGGAGCATGAAGACCCGGCTGACGCTGCGGCGGCCATGATGGATGCCGCGCTCGAGAACGGCGGACGCGACAACGTCACCGTGATCGTTCTCAACGTCACGCGCACCGACTGACTCTCCACACCCTCGCCGCCGCCGCGTTGCGTGCACGCAGGGGCCGGTGCGCGAACCGCCGCGGGAGCAGCCGTTTCACACTGGAGCGGTGTTCACTCCCCAGCCGGCCGCCACACGTACCGCTGCGCCGCCGGCGCAGCTGACCCTGCCGCCGCCGGATCCGCCGCGGCGCCGTCCGCCCGTGCCGTGGCTCGCATCCCTGGCGCCCGTCCTCGGCGCCCTCGTGTTCTGGCAGGTCACGGGCTATGCGGGGGTGCTGTGGTTCGCGCTGCTCGGGCCCCTGATCGCGGTCGCGGGGATGCTGGACGCCGCGCGCGGCGCCCGTCGCGAGGCGAGAGAGCAGCAACGGATGCGTGCTGACGTCGCCGCTCGCCTCCGCGAGGAGATCGACCGGCGTCACGCTGCGGAGCGTTCGGAAGGGATGCGTGCCACGCCCACTCTCGAGGGCTACCTCGACGATGCGGGCGAGCTGTGGCGGCCGCATCCGTCGCGCAGCGGGGTGCTCGTGGTGGGCCGCGGCGAGGTCGTCAGTGACGTGGTGGTCAGTGCGTCGGACGACGCGCTCTCCCGCGAGCTGCTCGCGCGCGCCGGCACCGTCTCGGACGCGCCGGTGACTGTCCCGCTCAGTGCGGGAATCGCCGTGCGGGGGCCGCGGGTGACCGCGGCGGCGGTGGCGCGCGCTCTCGTGCTGCAGCTGTGCTGCGCCCATCCGCCGGGTGCGCTGCGGATCATGACGGCCGATTCGGAGGAAGCGTGGATCGAGGCGCTGCCCCATCATGTCGCGTCCGCTCTGTCCTGTCACCTCGGCGTCGACGCCGCACAGACGCGCGGGCGCGAGGACGCGGCCGTGCTCGTCGTCGAACCGCACGAGGCGGTCCCCACCCGATGCGCCGCCGTCCTGACGCTCGACGACGTCGCCCGCGCCCGGCTCGAGTATGCCGGCCGGGCGGTCGAGGTGCGCGTGGACGTCCTCTCGGCCGGCCAGGCCGCGCGACTCGCGACGGCGCTGGGGGAGCGCTATCGCAGTGCGCCCGGCCGGCGGGAGCTGCCGCCGGCCGTCGAGGCGTCGGAACTGGCGCACCCGCCGACGCGCGATGGTCTCGCGGTGGCGATCGGTGCGGACGGGGGCGGATCCGTCGCCGTAGATCTCGTGTCCGACGGCCCCCACGCCGTTGTGACCGGCATGACCGGGTCCGGCAAGAGCGAACTCCTGGTCACGTGGGTGGCGCAGCTGGCGGCGACGCGGAGCACGCGGGACGTCACGTTCCTGCTCGCGGACTTCAAAGGCGGCACCGCGTTCGACGCGCTCGCTGCTCTGCCGCACGTCGCAGGCGTCCTGACCGATCTCGATCCGCACGCGACGCAGCGGGCGTTGGAGAGTCTCGGGGCGGAGATCCGGCACCGCGAACGCGCCCTGGCCGCCGCGGGGGCCCGCGACATCGCCGACGTCGGCGTCGATCTGCCGCGCTTGGTCGTGGTCGTCGACGAGTTCGCCGCACTTCTGGACGCGCATCGCGAGCTCGGAGCCCTGTTCGCCGATCTGGCTGCGCGCGGGCGGGCGCTCGGCATCCATCTGATCCTCGGCACGCAACGCGCCGCCGGCGTCGTGCGAGAGTCGCTGTTGGCGAACTGTCCGCTCCGGGTGAGCCTGCGGGTCGTCGACGCCGCCGACAGCCGCTTCGTCATCGGCACCCACGATGCTGCTGAGATTGCGGGAGACGCCCCATCCCGCGGCATCGCCTTCGTGCGGCGCGCGGGCGACGCCGAACCGCACGCCGTGCGGGTGGCGCGCACGACCTCCGCGGATGTGGCGGCGATCTGTGATCGGCGTCGTGCGGAGCCCGCGCCGCGGCGGCCCTGGCAGCCGCCGCTTCCGGAGCGCTGGCCCCTTTCGGAGGTGCCGGTGAGCGCCGAGCGCCCTGTCATCGGGCTCGTGGACGAACCGGACAATCAGCGCCAGCGGGCCGCCCGACTCGAGCAGAGCGATGCGGGTGTGCTCGTGCTCGGCGGGCCCGGGAGTGGCAAGACCACGGCGCTCGCCGCGCTCGCCGCGCAGACGCCCGCCCGGTGGCTTCCGGCCGAGCCCGAGGGGCTTTGGGACGCCTTGTGCGAACTCGACGGGGTTGATGACGATCTCGTGCTGCTGGACGATCTGGATGCCGCGCTCGCCGGCTTCCCACCCGACTACGCGGCGGCCGCGCTGGCCATGATCGAGCGATTCTGCCGATCCGCGCGCTCCGCCGGGCGGCGCTTCGCGATCTCGAGCGGTCGGGTCATGGGTCCGCTTGCACGCATCGCCGATCTCCTGCCGAGACGCGTGCTGCTGCGCATGTCGAGCAAGATCGACCACCTCGGGGCGGGAGGCGCCCCCGAGCTCTTCGACATGCACGCTCCTCCCGGGCGAGGCACTCTGGACGGCCGTGTCGTCCAGATCCCGTGGGTGGACGCCTCGCCGCGAACGAACGCCGTGGAGCCGCCTGTCTACGCGGGGGCCGCCGGGCCGGTCGGGGTGGTCATCCGCGAGGGCACGCTGGCGCGACGCGTCACGGCGGCTCTGGCTACGCGGGGCTGCGACATCGTCCAGATCGCGGATGCCGACCGCGCAGTCACCCCCGGAGCGCGTGCGATCGTCGCGGACCCCGAGCTGTGGCAGCGGTCCTGGCCCGTCCTCCAGTCCGTGCGGGCGCGCGGCGATCTGCTCGTGGACGCGGACTGCGCGGCGGAGTATCGCTTGCTCACCGGAGACCGTGCGCTCCCGCCCTTCTGCGCCCCCGGGCGGGGGCGCGCATGGCTCGTGCGTGAGGGGGCAGCGCCAGTGCGCGTGCAACTGCCGGGCATCGAGCCGGCGCGTGCGCGTCGGATTGCTTGACCGCCGGTGGATCCGACCCCTAACGTCTGCTCATGACAACCACCCCCATCCACCTGCAGCGCCCGGACGGGAAGGGGCTCGCGGCGGGGACGCTGGGGCTCTGGGGCTCGACCGTCATCGGGCTCGCGTCCACGGCGCCGGTGTACTCGCTCGTGGCCACGCTCGGTTTCGTCGTGCTCGCGGTGGGGGCCCAGGCGCCCATCGCCTTCATCATCGCCTTCATCCCGATGCTGTTCATCGCCTTCGCGTACCGCGAGCTGAACCGGGCGGTCCCCGACTGCGGGACGACCTTCACCTGGGGCACCAAGGCGTTCGGTCCGTGGGTGGGCTGGATGGGCGGATGGGGTGTGGCTGTCGCCGGGATGGTGGTGCTCGCCAACCTCGCCCAGATCGCCTCGATCTACTTCTGGGCGCTGTTCGGCCTCGAGTTCGAGAACAACGACTGGCGGATCCTGCTGGTCGCGGTGGCGTTCATCGCCGCGATGACCTGGGTGAGTTGGCGCGGCGTCGAGATCGGCGAACGCATCCAGAACATCCTGCTCGCGATCCAGTACCTCGCGCTCGCGATCTTCGTGGTGGCGGCGCTCTGGCAGTTCTTCGGAGGCACGGCACCCAACCCGACGCCGTTCGACATCTCGTGGCTCAACCCCTTCGGGTTCGCCGACTGGAGCGGATTCACGGAGGCGGTGCTGCTGGCCCTGTTCATCTACTGGGGATGGGACACCTGTCTGGCCCTGAACGAGGAGACCAAGGACCCCAAGCGCACGCCCGGCCGCGCGGCGCTGTTGACCACGGTCATCCTGCTCGTGACCTACGTCTCGGTGACGATCGCGGCCATGATGTACGCGGGCCTGGGCGAGGACGGAGTGGGGCTGGGCAACGAGAGCAACGCCGACGACTTCTTCCTCGCCATCAAGGACGGACTGCTCGGCCCCTTCGGATGGGTGCTCGTCGTCGCCGTCCTCATCTCCGCCGTGTCGTCGACCCAGACCACCATTCTGCCGACCGCGCGCGGCACCCTCGCGATGGGGGTCTACCGCGCGCTTCCCGCACGGTTCAAGGACGTGCACCCGGTCTACCGGACACCGTCGTTCTCGACGCTCGTGATGGGGGTGGTCGCGGTCGTGTACTACGTGGGGATGTCGCTCATCAGCGACAACATCCTCCAGGACTCGATCCTTTCCCTCGGCCTCGCGATCGCGTTCTATTACGCCATCACCGGGTACGCCTGCGTCTGGTACTTCCGGCGAGAGCTCTTCCGCTCGACGGGTGCGTTCGTGGTCAAGGGGCTCCTGCCGCTGCTGGGCGCCCTGATGCTGACCTATGCGTTCATCCAATCCGCGATCGACATGTGGGACGTGGACTACGGCTACACGGTTCTGTTCGGCATCGGCGGCACCTTCGTCATCGGAATCGGCTCGCTCGCCGTCGGCGTCGTGCTGATGTTCGTGTGGTTCCTCTTCCCGCGGTCGAAGAGGTTCTTCCGGGGCGAGAGCCTCAACCGCGACACCGAGGTCCTCGTCCCGGACGAAGGCGACTACGGACGCTCGGTCGACGGCGGCCTGATCTGAGACAGGAGAACAGCATGCGCATCCTCATCATCGGCGCCGGCGGCGTCGGCTCGGCCGCGGCCCGCATCGCCGTCCGCCGCGACTTCTTCGAAGCCGTGGTGATCGCGGACTACGATCCCGGCAGGCCCCAGGCGCTCGTCGCCGAACTCGGCGACCCCCGCTTCAGCGCCGCCCAGGTGGACGCCTCGGATGCGGGATCGGTCGCGGCCCTCGTGCGTGAGAGCGGCGCCACTCACGTGCTGAACGCGGTGGACCCCCGCTTCGTGATGCCGATCTTCACCGGTGTCTTCGACGCCGGTGCCACGTATCTCGACATGGCGATGAGCCTGTCGAAACCGCATCCGGAGAAGCCCTACGAGCTGCCGGGTGTGAAGCTCGGCGACGAGCAGTTCGCCGCCGCCGAGAAGTGGCGCGAAGCGGGCAGGCTGGCGCTGGTCGGCATCGGGGTGGAGCCCGGGCTGTCGGACGTGTTCGCCCGTTACGCCCAGGACGAGCTGTTCGACGAGATCGACGAACTCGGCGTGCGCGATGGGGCGAACCTCGTCGTCGACGGCTACGACTTCGCGCCGTCCTTCTCGATCTGGACCACGATCGAAGAGTGCCTGAACCCACCCGTGATCTACGAGAGGGATCGCGGGTGGTACACGACGGCTCCGTTCTCGGAGCCGGAAGTGTTCGACTTCCCGGAGGGGATCGGTCCGGTCGAGTGCGTCAACGTGGAGCATGAGGAAGTGCTGCTCATGCCGCGTTGGACGAATGCGAAGCGCGTGACGTTCAAGTACGGGCTGGGGGACGAGTTCATTCAGGTGCTGCAGGTCCTGCACAAGACGGGACTCGACCGCACCGAGCCGGTGAGCGTGAAGGGTATCCAGGTGTCTCCCCGCGATGTCGTGGCGGCGGCGCTTCCCGACCCGGCGACTCTCGGCGACCGCATGACAGGCAAGACGTGCGCGGGCGTGTGGGTTCGCGGTACGGGAAAGGACGGCCGGCCCCGATCGACGTACCTGTACCACGTCGCGGACAATGAGCAGACGATGCGCCAGGACAACTCGCAGGCCGTCGTCTGGCAGACCGCGATCAATCCCGTCATCGCACTCGAGCTGCTGGCGCGCGGGGAATGGGCGGGAGAGGGCGTGCTCGGTCCGGAGGCTTTCGACGCCAGGCCGTTCCTCGACCTGCTGGCGGAGCCTGCCCCCGCGGGCTACGGCTCCCCGTGGGGAATGGTGGAGAAGGAGATCACACCGTCGGACGGATGACGCCCACGATCGCTTCGCCGCCGTGAACGGCGAGGGAGAGGTCGCGGCGCGCCGCGTCGGCCTCCGACGTCGTGAGCGCGCCCGCGCGTTCGAGCAGGCGCAGGCCCACCGTCGCCGTGGCGCGGGATGAGCCGTCCAGCATCTTGACGGCAACCGTGGTCCCGTCCGGGGCCACCATGACCACCAGTCCCTCGGCGCCGGTCTTCGTGAACACCCCCGTGCGTTCGATGATCACGGTGTCCGGCCGTCCAGGGCCGTCGATCGTCCACGGATGATCGCGGACGGCGGCCATGAGCGTCGCAGCGCTGCGGTGCAGGGCGAAGGGGGAGCGCTCCGAGGAGGTCCCCATGCGGTGCAGGGCGCGCGCGAGGCCGGTGAGTGTCAGCGCGGGAACGGGAGCCCCGCATCCGTCGACCGCCATGGCCTGCGGGCGTTCGCCGGTCAGGCGCTCCACGACTTCACGGATGTGCTGCTGCAGGGGGTGTGTCGGATCCAGGTAGCCCTCAGTGTCCCAGCCCGTCGTCCGGCACGCGAGCAGCATCGCCGCGTGCTTGCCGGAGCAGTTCATCCGGATGCGGGACGGCGCCGCGTGATCGCGCACCATCTCGTCCCGAGTGGTCGAGTCGGAGGGCCAAGCCGGCGGGCACCCGAGGTCGTCCTCGGTGCAGCCTGCATCCTCCAGGATCGAGCGTACGACGGCGACGTGACGCTCGGTGCCGGCGTGGCTGGCCGTGGCGAGGCCGAGCCGCTCGCCCTCGAGCGCCGCGCCCGCGGTCACGCAGGCGAGCGCCTGCAGCGGCTTGAGAGTCGAGCGCGGCAGGACGGCGGATGCGGGATCGCCATGAGCGGCGAGCACGGTGCCATCGGGGGAGAGGACCACGGCGGAGCCGGTGTGGCGGGACTCGACGAACCCACTGCGCTCCACGACGGCGAGCTCGACGGCGGCTGTGGCGGAGAACGTCTCGGGCATCCTCTCAGCGTAGTCGGCACCCGCATCCGCCATGACAGACTGTGCCCATGCCTGGCACCCACAACTACCGTCTGAGCGCGCTCTGGACCGGCAACCGCGGCACCGGAACGAGCGGCTACCGCGACTACGACCGCGACGTCACTCTGACGATCGACGGCAAGCCGGAGTTGCTGGGCTCCGCCGACAAGCCGTTCCGAGGCGACCCGGAGCGCTGGAACCCGGAGGACATGCTGCTGGCTGCCCTCAGCCAGTGCCATCTGCTGTCGTACCTGCACGCGTGCGTCGTCGCCGGTGTCGTCGTCGTCTCATATGAGGATGCGGCCGAGGGCACGATGGTCGACGACGGGTCGGGAGCGGGTCGCTTCACCGATGTGCTGCTGAAGCCGCGCGTGGTCGTGGCCGACGCATCGATGATCCCGGCCGCCGAGGCAGCGCACGCCACCGCCCACGAGTGGTGCTTCATCGCGAATTCGGTGAACTTCCCCGTGCGACATCAGGCGCAGGTCACCGCAGCCGCCTGAGTGCCGGACGGAACGACGAGACGCCCCGCGGGTTCGCCACCCGCGGGGCGTCTCGTCGTTCAGACGATCAGCGCACGTCGTCGTCGACCCAGTCCATGGACTTGGTGACGGCCTTCTTCCACAGGCGCAGCTGACGGTCGCGCTCCTCGGGGTCCATGTTCGGCTCCCAGCGCTTGTCCTCCTGCCAGTTGGCGCGCAGGTCGTCGAGGTTGTCCCAGAAGCCGACGGCCAGGCCCGCGGCGTATGCAGCGCCCAGAGCCGTGGTCTCGGCGACGACCGGTCGAACGACGGGCACGCCCAGGATGTCGGCCTGGAACTGCATGAGCGCGTCGTTCGCCGTCATGCCGCCGTCGACCTTCAGCTCGGTGAGATCGACGCCGGAATCGGCGTTGACCGCGTCGAGCACCTCGCGCGACTGGAAAGCGGTCGCCTCGAGTGCGGCACGGGCGATGTGGCCCTTGTTGACGTAGCGCGTCATGCCGACGATGGCGCCGCGGGCATCCGGACGCCAGTACGGGGCGAACAGACCCGAGAACGCCGGCACGAAGTACACACCGCCGTTGTCCTCGACGCTCTCGGCGAGCTTCTCGACCTCAGGCGCCGACGAGATGATGCCGAGCTGGTCGCGCAGCCACTGGATGAGGGATCCGGTGACGGCGATCGAGCCTTCGAGGGCGTAGTGTGCCGGGCCGTCGCCGAGCTTGTAGCCCAGGGTCGTCAGCAGACCGTTCTTGGAGCGGACGATCTCCTCGCCCGTCTGGAAGATGAGGAAGTTGCCGGTGCCGTACGTGTTCTTGCTCTCACCCGGGTCGTACGCCGCCTGGCCGAAGGTCGCGGCCTGCTGGTCGCCGAGGATGCCGGCGACCGGGGTCTCGCGCAGCAGCGACGACGACTCGGCGTTGCCGTAGACCTCGGACGAGGAGCGGATCTCCGGCATCATCGAGCGCGGCACTCCGAAGTCGGCGAGGATGTCGTCGCGCCACTGCAGCGTCTCGAGGTCCATGAACAGCGTGCGGCTGGCGTTGGTGACGTCCGTCGCGTGCACGCCGCCGTCGATACCGCCGGTGAGGTTCCAGAGCACCCACGTGTCGGTCGTGCCGAAGAGGAGGTCGCCCGCCTCCGCCTTCTCGCGCGCGCCCTCGACGTTCTCGAGGATCCACACGATCTTGGTGCCGGAGAAGTAGGTCGCCAGGGGCAGGCCGACGATGTCCTTGTAGCGGTCGGTGTCACCGTCGGCCAGACGATCGACGATCGACTGCGTGCGGGTGTCCTGCCAGACGATGGCGTTGTAGACGGGCTTTCCGGTGTTCTTGTCCCAGACCACCGCGGTCTCGCGCTGGTTGGTGATACCGATCGCGGCGATGTCGTGACGCGTGATGTCGGCACGGCTCAGGGCGAGGCCGATGACCTCCTGGGTGTTGCGCCAGATCTCGGCGGGGTCGTGCTCGACCCAGCCCGCCTTCGGGAAGATCTGCTCGTGCTCCTTCTGCCCGACGGAGATCACGCTTCCCTTGCGGTCGAAGATCATCGCGCGCGTCGAGGTGGTTCCCTGGTCGATGGCGAGGACGTAGTCAGCCATTGGATGGACTTCCTTGTCTGTTGGTTCGGATGGTGGGGAGGTGGGCGACGCGCGGCGGCGCCGCCCACCCGGGAGTGGATGGGATCAGGCGGCGACGAAGCCCAGCAGGACAGGGGCGAGCAGACCGGCGAGCGTGCCTCCGATGAGCGGGCCGACGACCGGGACCCACGAGTAGGACCAGTCGCTGGAGCCCTTGCCCTTGATGGGCAGGATGGCGTGGGCGATGCGCGGACCCAGGTCACGGGCCGGGTTGATGGCGTATCCGGTCGGGCCACCGAGGGAGGCGCCGATGCCGACCACGAGCAGGGCGACCGGCACGGCGGCGAGGCCACCGAGGCCACCGGGGACGCCGATGTCGGCGACACCGTAGTCACGGAACCCGAAGATCACGAACACCAGCACGAAGGTGGCGATGATCTCCGTCATGAGGTTCCAGCCGTACGAGCGGATCGCGGGGCCCGTGGAGAAGACGCCGAGCTTGTTCGCCGGATCGGGCTCGTCGTCGAAGTGCTGCTTGTAGGCGACCCAGCACAGCACGGCACCGATGATGGCGCCCAGCATCTGGGCGAGCACGGCGATCCCGAACTGGGTGACGCTGATGTCGCCGTGCACGAGAAGACCGATGGATACGGCCGGGTTCAGCTGCGCACCGGAGTACGCCGAGACGATGACACCGGCGAAGACCGCGAGGCCCCAGCCCCAGTTGACGAGGAGGAATCCGCCGCCGTTGCCCTTCGTCTTCGCGAGAGCGACGTTTGCAACCACACCGCAACCGAGCAACAGCAGCATCGCCGTTCCCACGGTCTCGGAGAGGAAGTACAAACCGAGATTGACTTCGTTCATGTCTACATTGACCTTTCAGTGAAGCCCGCCTGTCGCCCCTTCGTGCGGCGGGTTATCGGGTTGCTCCGAAACTAGAGCCGGTGTGCGGGCGCGCACCAGAGGACGCGCCCGCACGTTCTCTCAGGACGCCAGACGACCGCCCTCGGCGAGGTCGATACGGTGGTCGTCCCGAAGGATCTGAGTGGCGTGAGCGATCTCCTCGTTCACCCGTGCGTCGTCCCATCCGAGCGGTTCGGCGATCGCCTCCGCGGCCTCCTGCAGGGTGGCCGAGCTCAACCCGCCGACGAAGGCGATGTCGGTGCGACGCAGCAGCAGATCGATGAGGTGCACGACCTGCTCCGTACGTGCGAGGTAGGCCAGTTCCTCGCGGAAGTAGCCGTGTGCGTGCTCGAGCTCGGTCGGCTGTGCCGGGAGGTCGGCGAGCACGGCTTCGGCACGCGTGCCGTAACGATCCAGCAGGCTGAGCACGAGGGATGCGGAGTGGCGTCCGCTGCGCTCGGCGACCCACGCGCGGCGAGCCTCGGGAGTCATCGGATAGCCCTTGCCGCCGCCGATCGCGAGACCCTGCGTGCTCACGCGGTGCGTGCGGCCGAGCTTCTCGAGAGCGCGGGTGCTGAGGTGCTCCGCGAGTGCGCGGAAGGTCGTCCACTTGCCGCCGACGAGGCTGAGGGTGGGCGTCTTGCCCAGGGTGCCGTCGACGATCCGGTAGTCGCGGGAGACAAAACCCGGAGCCGTGTCGTCGTGACGCGGCAACGGGCGGATGCCGGAGAAGGTGTAGACGATCTGAGACCGGTTGACCTCGATCGTCGGGAAGACGTGGCGCACGAGGTCGAAGAAATACTGGATCTCGTCGTCCGTGCAGGTGACCTTCTTGGAGGGGTCGGCGTCGATGTCGGTGGTGCCGACGAGCACGCGTCCCTTGAGGGGGTAGATCAGCACGATGCGCCCGTCGGAGTGCTCGAAGAAGATCTCCCGCCCGCGGGTGGCCGCCAGCAGCTCAGGGTTGTCGAGCACGATGTGCGAGCCCTTGGTGCCGCCCATGTAGCGGGTCGGCGTTCCGAGCGCGGCGTTGGTGAGGTCGGTCCACGGCCCCGACGTGTTCAGGACGACCTTGGCCGCCACGGAGAACTCGGTGCCGGTGACCTCGTCGCGAAGCAGCACGCCGTTCTCATCCGCGCCGATCGCCGTCACGTAGTTCGCGGCCATCGCCGAGCCGTCCTCGAGGCCGTCCGAGAGGACGTCCAGAGCGAGGCGCTCGGGATCGTGCATGGAGGCGTCGTAGTACGTCGCCGTGTAGGCGAGCCCCTCGTTCATCTTCGGGAAGTCGGCGAGCGACTTCTTCTTGCCCACGAACCGGTGGCGCGGGACGGAGCCGCCGTCGCGCGAGAACGTGTCGTAGATCACGAGGCCGATCTTGATCAGCAGAGCACCACGCTCGTTGGGCTTGCCGCGTCCGTGCGTGACCAGCAGCCGGAAGGGCGCGGACAGGATTCCCGAGAAGGTCTTGAAGATCGGGATCGTGGTCGGCAGCGGCCGAACGTAGTGGGGTGCGGTCTTCAGGAGCGCGTTGCGCTCGGTGACCGCCTCCTTGACGAGACGGAACTCGCCGTTCTCGAGGTAGCGCACGCCGCCGTGCACCATGTGGCTGGAGGCGCTCGACGCGCCGGAGACGAAGTCTCCACGCTCGACCAGGGCGGCCTTCACGCCCTGGAGGGAGAGGTCGCGGAGCGTGGCGATGCCGTTGATCCCGCCGCCCACGATGAGAACGTCGAGATCCTGAGCGTCGCGGATCTGTGCGACCTGCGGCCGCAGCGAGGGGGAGAGCGACATGTCGTCGTCGACCTTTCGTATCGATGGATCCTTCGCAGGTTGCATGGAAGTGGGACATCGTCGCAAGTTCTCTGCACAAACGTGCAGAATGGTGTAACGGGCGAAGGGATGATCATGGCGGAGGCCGGGTCGATGAAGGTGCGCGACGCGTTGCGCGCGGCACAGCTGTACTACCTGCAGGACCTCACGATGGAGGCGATCGCGCGCGAGATGCACACCTCGCGCTCCTCCGTCTCCCGGCTGATCTCCCATGCCCGCGACACGGGCCTGGTGTCGATCTCGGTGCACTCTCCGCTCGCGGCGCGCAGCCAGATCGAAGAGCGACTGGCCGAGAGGTTCGGGATCACGGTGCACATCGTCCCCACCACGAGTCACATCGGCGAGGCGGAGCGTCTCGATCGCACCGCGTTGTCGGCGGCGCGCATCCTGAGCGAGCACGTCGACTCCTCGATGACGGTCGGCATCGCGTGGGGATCGACGCTGTCGGCCATCGCTCGTCACCTGCCGACGAAGCGCACGCACGACACGCACGTGGTACAGATGAACGGCGCGGCCAACGGGCATACCTTCGGCGTCCCGTACGCCGGCGAGATCCTGTCGCGATTCGGCGCCGCGTGGTCGGCCTCGGTGCACCATTTCCCGGTGCCGGCGCTCTTCGACGAGGCGGCGACGAAGGAGGCGATGTGGCGGGAGAGGTCGGTTCGCGCTGTGCTGCAGATGCAGCGCCGCGTCGGTCTCTTCGTGTTCGGGCTCGGATCGCCCCGCGCTGCCGTCCCCTCGCACGTGTACTCGGGCGACTACTTCGACCAGCGCGATCTGGCACTCATCGAGCAGGAGGGTGTCGTCGGCGACTGCGCGACGATGTTCTACCGCATCGACGGATCCTCCGACATCCCGTCGTTGAACCTCCGCTCCAGCGGCCCCGATCTCGACGACGTGCGCCGCATTCCGCGGCGCTTCTGCGTCATGTCGGGTCTATCGAAGATCGACGCGCTGCAGGGCGCCCTCGCGGCCGGGCTCATCACCGATCTCGTGCTCGAGGAAACCGTCGCCCGCAGGCTCATGAGCCTCTCGCGCACGAGCACGCGAGGTCAGACCTCCCCGAAGCCGTCTTCGACCAGGGCGCGCAGCGCGTCGATCGCCGGCTGAGCCTCCCGCCCGCGCGCTCGGACGCGTACGCGCGCGCCGCGTCCGATGCCCAGTGCGATGAGCGCGAGCAGGCTCGCCGCGGAGACCGGGCCGGAGCCCTGGTCGACGTTCTCGATCTCCACGAGCGCGTCGAACTTCGCCGCCGTCTTCACGAACGTCGCCGCGGGTCGCGCGTGCAGACCCGAGGGGTTGACGATGACCGCCTCGAAGGATGCCTCGTCGCCGCCGGACGCCGGCTCGGGGGCAGGCGGCGGCGCCGGTGCCGACTCGACGGACCCCGCCTCCAGATGGCGCGCCTTCTGCGCGTACGCAGCGCCTAGCTCCGCCTGGATGCTCGCCCAGTCGGCGCCCGTCGCGGCGAGCACGACGGCCGCCACGAGGCCTTCCACGAACGGCGCGGAGCTCAGATGGACGCGGTCCGGCTGCTCGACGAACTCCAGCGCCATCTCGGCGCTCAGCACCGCGGAACCGAGGTCCATCAGCACGACGACGTCCTCGGAGGCATCGAGGCGGTCGATGGATGCGGCGATCGCCGCCGCATCCGTGCCGAACCCGCCGTCCGCGGAACCCGCCGCGACCTCGATCGGGGGAGGGCTCTCGGCGACCATCTGGGTGGCGAGCGCCACGGCAGCCTCGGCGAGCGGTCGGCTGTGGGAGACGACGACGAAACCGATCATGCGGCGGTCACCGCATCCCGCAGCGTCGTGAACAGCAGCGCGGTCGATGTGGCGCCAGGATCCTGATGGCCCGCGCTGCGCTCCCCGAGGTAGCTCGCGCGACCCTTGCGCGCCACGAGCGGGATGGTGGCGTCGCGGCCGGCGTCAGCCGCATCGGTCGCGGCGGCGGCCGCTGCCGCGAGATCGGAGCCCGCGGCCACCGCCTCCTCCCACGCGTCGACGGCGGGGAGCATCGCGTCGAGCATCGTCTTGTCCCCGGGTTCGGCCTTGCCGCGGGTGCGTACGCCCTCGGCACCGGCACGCAGCGCCGAGCCGAGGGCGGCGGCGTCCAGCTCGACGGTGGCACCCGCGGCGCCCCCGAGACGGAGGAAGAACGTGCCGTACAGCGGCCCGCTCGCCCCGCCGACGGTCGAGACCAGCGTCATCCCCACGGTCTTGAACAGCGCCGCCGCATCCGTCGGCGGCGTCGCGGTCACCGCCGCGACGACCGCCTCCATACCGCGCGCCATGTTCGACCCGTGATCCGCGTCGCCGATCACGGAGTCGAGCTCGGTGAGCTCGGCCTGGTGCTGGACGATCTGATCGCGGAAGCCGGAGATCCAGGCGGTCAGTGTCTCGAGGGTGGCTACGGTCATCGCGCGCTCACGCTCCCCAGCGCAGGCCCGGCGTGACCACGGGGGCATCCCAGAGGCGCACGAGCTCGTCGTCGGCACGCACGACTGTCAGCGACGCGCCCGCCATGTCGAGGCTCGTGATGTAGTCGCCGACCAGCACACGGCGCACCTCGAAGCCCGCATCCGACAACAGCGGCGCGATCTCCCCGTACAGGAGGTACTGCTCGATGAGGGGAGTCGCCCCGAGTCCCGACAGCAGCACGATCGCGTCGCCGCGCGCGTCGCCGAAGTCGTGCACGATCGGGTCGACGAGCATGCGGGCGATCTCGTGGGCGGTGGCGAGGGGCACACGCGAACGTCCCGGTTCGCCGTGGATTCCGATGCCCACCTCCATCTCGTCTTCCGGCAGGTCGAACGTGGGCTTGCCCGCCGCCGGCACGGTGCAGCTGGTGAGGGCGACGCCCATGGACCTCCCGCTTTCGCTGACACGGGTGGCAAGGGCGGCGAGAGCGTCGAGGTCCATGCCCTCCTCGGCCGCCGCGCCCACGATCTTCTCGAGCACGACCGTCGTCCCCACGCCGCGTCGACCCGCCGTCCACGTGGAGTCCTGCACTGCGACGTCGTCGGCGACGACCACGGACTCGACGCGCACCCCCTCTGCGGCGGCGAGTTCCGCCGCCATCTCGAAGTTCAGGACGTCGCCGGTGTAGTTCTTCACGATGTGCAGGACGCCGGCACCGGAGTCCGCGCCGACGGTGGCCGCAAGGATCTGGTCGGGAGTGGGGGAGGTGAAGACCTCGCCCGCGCAGGCCGCGTCGAGCATCCCCGTACCCACGAACCCGCCGTGCATGGGTTCATGGCCGGAGCCGCCGCCGGAGACGAGCGCGACCTTGCCGGGGCGCGTGGCCTCGCCGCGGAAGATGACGCGGTTGGTGGAATCGACGCGCAGTTCGGGATGTGCGAGTCGGATGCCGGTCAGAGCATCGGAGAGTACCTGGGTCGGGTCGTTGATGAATTTCTTCACGGATGCCTCCTCATTGTGGCTTCGCAGACGCTCCGAATCTCCACCCGGTGGGGCTGAGCGTCAAGTGCCGAAAGCCGTGAATGAGAAAGTGTGCCGTCAGAGACGCTCGTGCGGCAGGACCCGCTTGATCCGTTCGATGGCGCCGTGCGCGGGCACCTCGTTGTATGTGCCGGCCAGTTCCTGCTCCGAGAGAGCGTGGATCGCGGCCATGAGCTCGTCGGTCGCCGCGCGGCGCGCGCGCCCGGAGCTGGCGGGACCGTGGGCCGAGAGGTCGAGCGGCTCGCCGAAACGGATCGTGACCCGCGGCTTCGTGCGGGGGAACTTCGCGCCCACCGGCATGGCCTCGTTGGTGCCGATGAGGCCTACCGGGACCACGGGCGCGCCGGTCTGGAGAGCGAGGAAGGCGACGCCGGTGCGTCCCTTGTAGAGCCTGCCGTCGAGTGAGCGCGTGCCCTCCGGATACAGCGCGATGGCCTTGCCGGCCTCCAGCATCCGCTTCTGCTGGTCGAGCGCATCGAGCGCCGCCTGTCCCGCACCGCGCTCGACGGGGTTGGCCCCGAGGCCCAGGAAGATCTGCCGGGAGAGCCAACCCTTGAGCCCCGGCCCGTCGAAGTAGCTCGACTTCGCCAGGAACTGCACCGGGCGAGGCGCGGCCATGGGAATGGCGAAGGAGTCGATGAACGAGAGGTGGTTCGCGGCGAAGATGACCGGACCCGTCCGCGGCACATGCTGACGGCCTTCGATGCGCGGCCGGTAAGCGACACGCGCCAGAGGCGCCAGTACGCGGCGCCCGAGGAAGTAGGCGAAGCCGACATCCGTCACCGGCTTGGATTCGGATGCGCGCGGATCGGGGACGTTCTCCGCGTCGCGGCTCTGCGCATCTGTCACTGTAAGAGGCTACTGCGGATTCCATTCCTTCCGGCGCATGAGGCCGCGCCGGACGCTCTCAGCGAGGGCATGGGCGGATGCGGGATGATGGGTGCGCCCCGCACCGATTCATGGAGGTTCCCGTGCGCCGTCCGCTCTACATCCTGTCCGCACTCGCGGTCAGCGCCGTCGCGCTCGCCGGATGCTCCGCCGCATCCTCACCCGACGCGACCTCCACGCCCGCCGCGAGCGCGGCAGCCGATCTCTGCGCGGATGTCGCCTCCCCGGGCGCCGCCTCCGACGCGGTGACCGTGTCGGGCGAGGTCGGACAGCAGCCGACCGCGACCTTCACGGCTCCGTTGGACATCTCCGACGTCGAGCGCACGGTGGTCACCGAGGGCACCGGCACCCCCGTCGCCGCGGGCGACTACGTCACCTACGCCCTTTCGGCGTTCGATGCCGCCACGGGGCAGCTGCAGGGCTCTGTGGGCTATGACGGCACCCCCGTGCAGCCGCAGCCGATCGCCGCGGAGAGCGTGCTCGGCAAGGTCCTGGGCTGCGCCACCCCCGGCACCCGTGTCGTGGCGACCCTTCCCGCGAGCAGCAACAGCGCCGCACAGGTGTTCGTCGTGGATCTCATCTCCTCGACGCCTGAGGCCGCATGGTGCCAGGCGGAGCCGTTCTCGGGCGACAAGCCCGCGGTGACCTTCACCGACGACAAGCCCACGATCACGATTCCCGCCTCCGCCCCCGAGGACGGCGTGCGCGTCGACGTGCTCAAGGAGGGCGACGGCGACACCGTCGGTGCCGGCGACACGGTCGAGGTCAACTACGCAGGTGTGAAGTGGTCGGATGGCTCGACGTTCGACTCGAGCTACGACCGCGGCCAGACCGCGAGCTTCTCCACCGATGGCGTGGTCGTCGGCTTCAAGCGCGCGCTGGAAGGACAGAAGGTCGGTTCGCAGGTGCTGGTGTCGATGTCGCCCTCGTGCGGCTACGGCGAAGCGGGCTCCTCGCAGCAGCAGCTGGCGGGCGAGACGCTCGTCTTCGTGATCGACATCGTCTCCACGAAACCGACCGAGGGCTGATCCCGTGCGGCGCGTCGTCGTCCTCGGCTCCACTGGGTCGATCGGCACCCAGGCGCTGGAGGTGATCCGCAACAACCCGGATCGCTTCCGCGTCGTGGGGCTGGCGGCGGGCACGGATGCAGCGGGACTCGCGGTCCAGGCGGCCGAGTTCGGCGTCGCCGACACCGCGCTCGGCGCGGTCGAGGCCGAGGCGCTCGTGCGCGGCGTCGACGCCGATGTCGTCCTCAACGGCATCACGGGCTCGGTCGGGCTCGGTCCGACCCTCGCCGCTCTCGAGGAGGGACGCACGCTCGCGCTCGCCAACAAGGAGTCGCTGATCGTCGGGGGCGAGCTGGTGACCGCCCTCGCCGATCCCGGACAGATCGTTCCGGTGGATTCCGAGCATTCGGCGATCGCGCAGGCACTGCGCTCGGGAAAGCCCTCCGAGGTGCGCCGACTGGTGCTCACCGCATCCGGAGGACCGTTTCGCGGACGCACCCGTGAGCAGCTGGCAGCCGCGACCCCGGCCGAGGCGCTCGCCCACCCGACGTGGGACATGGGACGCGTGGTGACCACCAATTCAGCGACGCTCGTGAACAAGGGGCTCGAGGTCATCGAGGCGCATCTTCTCTTCGGCGTTGCCTACGCCGACATCGACGTCGTGGTGCATCCGCAGTCGATCGTGCACTCGATGGTCGAGTTCGTGGACGGATCCACTATCGCGCAGGCCTCGCCGCCGGACATGCGCCTGCCGATCTCGCTGGGGCTCGACTGGCCGCACCGCGTGAGCGGCGTCGGTGCGCCGCTCGATTTCACCCGCGCGTCCTCCTGGACGTTCGAGCCGCTCGACGAGGAGGCGTTCCCGGCGGTCGCGCTCGCCAAGAGCGTGGGTGAGGCGGGGCGCACGTACCCTGCGGTATTCAACGCGGCCAACGAGCAGGCAGTGGACGCGTTCCACGAGGGACGGATCGGCTTCCTGGACATCGTCGACATCGTCCGCCGTGTCGTCGACACGCACGAGGCCCCCGCGACACTGAGTCGCGAGGGCCTGGCGGATGCCGAGAGCTGGGCGCGCCGTGCTGCGGATGCGGCCGTGGCGGCGTCCGCTCAGTAGACCGTCAGTCCTTCCGCGGCGAACTGCCCGCGCACCCGCTCGATGAGCTCCTTCTCCGGTGCGGGAGTGTCTTCGAGCGGGTAGGTGCGCCCCAGCTCGTGCCACTTGTCGCGACCCATCTGGTGAAACGGCAGGACCTCGACGCGCGTGACGGTGCCGGGCGTGATCTCGTTCAGAGATGCGGCGTACCGCGCGACAGCGGCGACGTTGTCCACATCGTCGGTGAGACCGGGCACCAGGACGAATCGCACCCACACCTCGACGTCGCCGCGCCGCGCGAGGCGCTCGCCGAACTCGAGGGTCGGTTCGAGCTCCCGGCCCGTGACACGGCGATACGTGTCCGCGTCGCCGGACTTCACATCCAGCAGGACCAGGTCGGTGTCGGCGAGCAGCTCGTCGGACGCGTGCGCTCCCAGATAGCCGGAGGTGTCGAGCGCCGTGTGGATCCCCATCTCCTTGGCGCCGCGGATCAACCGGGCGGCGAACGCGGGCTGCATCAGAACCTCGCCCCCGGAGATCGTGAGACCGCCTCCGGTGGCGCGGAAGACGCCGAGGTAGCGGCGGAGGCGTTCCAGCACCGCATCCGCGGTGACGGGGACCCCGTCCTTCATGGCGAACGTGTCAGGGTTCTGGCAGTACAGGCACCGCAGCGGGCAGCCGTTGAGGAACAGGGTCAGGCGCGTTCCGGGGCCGTCGACCGCCGTCACCAGCTCCCAGGAGTGCACCGACCCGAGCTCGCCGGAGCGCATCGCTGCGAGGCGACCCGCGCGATCGATGTCGGCGACTTCGAGGCCGTGGAGGCCGGCACCACCGCGACGGGTGGTGCCGGCCTCCACGACCGGAGCATCGAGCTGCACCGCGTCCCGGGGGAGCGGAGTGCCCAGCAGCACGGTCATGAGTGACTCACATCCCCCCGTGGAAGGTGCGGGACAGCACATCGAGCTGCTGTTCGCGCGTCAGCCGCACGAAGTTCACGGCGTAGCCGGACACGCGGATGGTCAGCTGCGGGTAGGCCTCGGGGTTCTCCATGGCATCCAGAAGCGTCTCGCGGTTCAGCACGTTGACGTTCATGTGATAGCCGTTGGAGCTGAAGTAGGCATCCAGCAGGCCCGCCAGATTGCGCGAGCGCTCGTCGGCGGTGCGGCCGAGGCCGGCCGGCACGATCGTGTTGGTCAGCGAGATCCCGTCCTGAGCCTCGGTGTAGGGCACCTTCGCGACCGAGAGCGCCGAGGCCAGCATCCCGTGGGTGTCGCGTCCGTTCATCGGGTTGGCGCCCGGCGCGAACGGCTCACCCGCCCGGCGGCCGTCGGGGGTGTTGCCCGTGGCCTTGCCGTAGACCACGTTCGAGGTGATCGTCAGCACGGACTGCGTCGGCAGTGCGTTGCGGTACATCGGGTGACGGCGAAGCTTCGCCATGAACCGTTCGACGAGCTCCACGGCAATGGCGTCGGCGCGGTCGTCGTCGTTGCCGTAGGCGGGGAAGACGCCTTCGGTGCGGTAGTCGACGACGATGCCGCGCTCGTCGCGGATCGGCGTCACAGTGGCGTACTTGATGGCGGACAGGGAGTCTGCCGCGACCGAGAGGCCGGCGATGCCGAAAGCCATCGTGCGCAGCACGTCCTTGTCGTGAAGCGCCATCTCGAGCCGCTCGTACGCGTACTTGTCGTGCGACCAGTGGATGCAGTTGAGAGCCTCCACGTAGGTCGCGGCGAGCCAGTCCATCATCCGGTCGAAGCGTGCGTCGACGTCGGCGTAGTCGAGGGGGCCGTCTCCGACGGGCGTCTCCTCGGGGGCGATCTGCTCGCCCGTGACCTCGTCACGTCCGCCGTTGATCGCGTACAGCAGGGTCTTGGCGAGGTTCACGCGTGCGCCGAAGAACTGCATCTGCTTGCCGACCCGCATCGGGGACACGCAGCAGGCGATGGCCGCGTCGTCGCCCCACTGGGTGCGGATGAGGTCATCCGACTCGTACTGAACGGCCGAGGTGTCGATCGAGACCTGCGCGCAGAAGTTCTTGAACCCCTCTGGCAGCTGCTCGCTCCAGAACACGGTCATGTTGGGCTCGGGAGCGGGACCCAGGTTGTAGAGCGTCTGCAGGTAGCGGAACGAGGTGCGCGTCACGAGCGGACGTCCGTCCTCGCCGACGCCTCCGATCGTCTCGGTGACCCAGGTCGGGTCGCCGGAGAACAGCTGGTCGTACTCGGGGGTGCGAAGGAACCGCACGATGCGCAGCTTGATCACGAAGTCGTCGATGATCTCCTGCGCTTCGCTCTCGGTAAGCACTCCCCGCTCGAGGTCGCGCTGGACGAACACGTCGAGGAAGGTCGAGGTGCGACCGAGCGACATCGCTGCGCCGTTCTGCTCCTTGACCGAACCGAGGTAGGCGAAGTAGAGCCACTGGACGGCCTCGCGGGCGGTCGTAGCGGGGCCGGAGATGTCGTAGCCGTAGGAGGCCGCCATCTGCTTCAGCTCGCCCAGGGCGCGGATCTGCTCGGCGTGCTCCTCGCGGGCGCGGACGATGTCCTCCGAGAACGGCGTCGTGTCCAGGCCCAGCTTGTCGAGCTTCTTCGCGGCGATGAGGGCGTCGACGCCGTAGAGCGCGACGCGGCGGTAGTCGCCGATGATGCGGCCGCGGCCGTAGGCATCGGGCAGACCCGTGATGATGTGGGAGCGGCGGGCAGCGCGCACCGCGGGGGAGTACACGTCGAAGACGCCCTCGTTGTGGGTCTTGCGGTACTGCGTGTAGATGGCCTTCAGCGTCTCGTCGACCTCGTAGCCGTAGGTCTTCAGAGCGCCCTCGACCATCCGCCATCCGCCGTTCGGCATGATGGCGCGCTTGAGCGGCGCGTCGGTCTGCAGGCCGACGATCAGTTCATCGTCCTTGGCGATGTACCCGGGCTGGTGGGCCGTGATCGCGGCGGGCGTGTAGGGGTCGACGTCGTAGACGCCGCGCTCGCGCTCCTCGGGGAACATGGCGGCGAGCGTGTTCCACACCCGCGTCGTGCGCTGGGTGGGGCCCGCGAGGAACGAGCCGTCGCCGGTGTACGGGGTGTAGTTGCGCTGGATGAAGTCGCGCACGTCGATGCCGTCCTGCCACGGGCCGGCCGTGAAGCCGTCCCAGGCCTGGGGCTGGGCGTCCTGCGCGTCGCGGGATACTCCTGCGGGGGTGACGATGCTCATGATGTCGCTTCCTTGTCCTCGTGGGGCTGGTCGCGTCGGGGTGGTGCTCGTCGTCGGGCGCCCGCCCGGCGGGCCTGCTGTCACGCTAGACCCGCGCTGCGGCGCCGTTCCGAGCGTGCACGCCGTGAATAATCACAGAGGTCAGACCACTGACTTCCTTGTGTGGGAACAACAAGGTTCTCGGCACGCCAGGGGCCAAGGTCCTGCGCGTGACAGGAGTCGCCGCAGAGCGGACGGATGCGGGTCAGTCCTCGTAGGGAACGGGCCAGCGCGGCTCGGGAACGGGCCACCCGGCGTCGCGCAGTGCGCGGCGGGCGAGCTCGCGAGCGGAGTACGGGGTGCGCTGTCCGCGGATGTCGCGGTAGTCCTGGTGGCCGGGGCCGGCCCAGAGGATCGCGTCGCCCTCGCCGACCAGGGCCACGGCCTCGACGATCGCGCGCTCGGGCGGCGAGAACTCGTGGATCTCCGCATCCGGACGGGCGCGCCGCGCTCCCTCGATGAGGGTCGCCCGGATCGAGGTGGGTTCCTCGAAGCGAGGATGGTGGTCCGTGATGACGAGGATGTCGCTGCCCTCGACGCCGGTGCGCCCCATGTCGTGGCGCTTCGTGGTGTCACGGTCGCCATCGGCTCCGAACAGCATGAGCACGCGGCCGGGGGTGACACGGCGGACGGCGGCCAGAGTCTTCTCGAAGGCGTCAGGCGAATGTCCGAAGTCCACGTACACGGCGGGTCCCGCATCGCCCGAAACCCGTTCGGTGCGACCCGGCAGGTAGGCATCGATGCGTGAGCCGTCCAGCGTGTCCACCAGTCGCTGCCACGGATAGCCGCCCTCGTACATCATGACGATCGCGAGGGCCGCGTTGGCGGCCATGTGGCGACCGATCACCGGCACCACCGTCTCGAGGCGTTCACCGTCGGGGCCGTGGAGCGCGAACCGTGTGCCCTCCTGGCGCTCGTCGATGATCTCGACCCGCCACTCGGCGGTGGCGGCGAGCTCGACATCGGCGGCGATGTCGGGGGTCGCGATCGTGGTGAAGGGGATCTCGCACCGCGCCACGACATCGGCCGCTGCCGCGGAATCGAGCGAGATGACGGCCCGGCGGGCGCGGTCGGGGCGGAAGAGGGGGAGCTTGGCCTCGAGGTACTCCTGCATGTCTGCGTAGTCGTCGAGGTGGTCGTGGGTGAGGTTCGTGAAGGCGGCGACGTCGAAGACGATCCCGTCGACGCGGTGGCGGCTCAGCGCCTGCGCGCTCACCTCGACGGCGACCGCTTCGACGCCCCGCTCGCGCATAAGAGCGAGCAGGGCGTGGAACTCGGACGCCTCGGGCGTGGTCAGGCGCGACACGATCACCTGGCCCGCGATGTGGCGTTCCGCGGTCGAGGAGAGCCCTGTCACGACGCCCAGCTGCGAGAGCATGCCCTCGAGGAGGTGGGAGACGCTCGTCTTACCGTTCGTGCCTGTCGTCGCGAACAGCAGCGGGAGCTCGTCGTCGACGCCCGTGCCGTAGACCCACGCGGAGAGCTCGCCCATTAGCGCCCGTGGGTTCTCGAGGATCAGCACCGGCACGGCGGACGCGCCGATGAGGTCGGCACCCGCCGCATCCGTGATGATCGCGACGGCGCCGCGCTCGATCGCCTGGCCTGCGAACTCGGCCCCGTGACGGTTCACGCCCCGGAGCGCCACGAACGCCTCGCCCGGGCGCAGGTCCGCCGTCGCGAGCGTGATGCCGTGCAGCTCGACACCGTGCGCGTCGCCGCGCACCTCGGCCCCGAAGCGATTCGCGAGGTCGCCCAGCGCCCGCGTCGGAGGGTTCTCTGGGCGCAGGACCGGGGGCAGATTCGCGGGGGATGACATGGCCCTCCATTCAATCAGACGCGGTCCGCGCCCGTGGCTCGCTGCAGGTGTGCACGGCTCGCTCAAAGACGTCGCCGCTACGGTGGTGCGGTGACGATCCTCGCCTTCGTGATCGGTGTCGTGGTGCTCATCGTCGGCCTCGCCGTCTCGATCGCCCTCCACGAAATCGGCCATCTCCTGCCCGCCAAGGCGTTCGGTGTGCGCGTCGGCCAGTACATGATCGGCTTCGGCCCGACCCTCTTCTCTCGGCGTCGCGGAGAGACGGAGTACGGCGTCAAGCTGCTGCCGCTGGGCGGTTACATCTCGATGGCGGGCATGTACCCGCCCGCGCCCACGGAGGAAGAGGATGCGGAGGGCGCCGCGCCGACTCGCGGCCGCGCGGCTCGACGGAGGGTGTCATCCCGCTTCTTCCGCACGCTTGTGCAGGATGCGCGGGAGGCGAACGCGGAGACGCTCATCGGTGCCGAGGAGCGCACCTTCTACCGGCTTCCCGTCTACAAACGCGTCATCATCATGCTGGGCGGACCCTTCATGAACCTGCTGCTGGCGATCGTGCTCTTCACGATCCTCTTCAGCGGATTCGGCGTTCAGACCGCGACGACGACCGTGTCATCGCTCAGTGAATGCGTGCCGGTCTCGTCGACGTCTCAGGACTGCGCGTCCGCCTCCGCGCCGGCCGAGCAGGCCGGCCTCGAGCCGGGCGACACCATCGTGTCGATCGACGGTGTGGCGGTCAGCGACTTCACCGAGGCGACCGCGCTCATCCAGGCATCGCCGGGGCGGGCGATGAACTTCGTCATCGACCGGGACGGCACGCAGCGCACCGTGACGATCACCCCGGCGGCCGTGCCCAAGGCGGACGACCCAAGCACGGAGATCGGCTTCATCGGAGTGCGCCCCACCGGCGCGCTCGTCGCTCAGCCCCTGTGGGCCGGTCCGCAGGCGGCGATCGAGAACGTGGGCGCCGTCGCCGGCATCATCGTCAAGCTGCCGGTGATGGTGGCGGAGACCGCCTCGACCCTCGTCACAGGAGCCGAGCGCGACCCGAACGGTCCGCTGAGCGTCGTGGGCGCGGGCGTGATCGCGGGCGAGATGGCGTCCTCGTCCTCGCCGATCGTCAACCGCGTGGCCGGGATCATCGGTCTGCTGGGGTCGCTGAACATCGCCCTGTTCGTCTTCAACCTCGTACCGCTTCTGCCGCTCGACGGCGGTCACGTCATCGTCGCCCTCTGGGACGGCATCAAGAAGTGGTGGGCGCGCATCGCGCACCGCCCCGCGCCCCGTCCCGTGGATGCGACCAAGCTGGTTCCGCTGACGTTCGTCGTCGTGGCGGCGATCGGCGTCATGGGCGTCGTGCTGATCCTCGCCGACCTCATCAACCCGCTGTCGCTGATCTGAGCGGCGTCAGGCGGCCGGCTCTCCCAGCGCGGCGGCGATGAGACGCTCAAGCGTCCGCATCCCGTCGCGGGACAGGATCGATTCCAGGTGCCCCTGCACCGAGGCGAACCCGTCCCCGCGCAGCGCGTAGACGTCGCCGGACCCCGGATCGGCCGATACCTCGGCGCCGTCGATGACCGAGGTTCCCGGTGCGACGCGCGCGGTGAAGGTGTTGTAGAAGCCGATGGATGCGGGCTCGCCGAACACATCGACCTCGAGCTGGAGGCCCTGGTGCGGACGCGCGAGCGGTGCGAGCGCGATGCCGAGCCGGTCCGCAAGGATCTGGTGGCTCAGGCACACGGCCAGCAGCGGGCGGCGGGCGTCCAGGCGGGCGCCGACGATCTCGCGCATCCGACGGATGCGGGCGCTGTCATCATCGCGGGGGTCGCCGGGCCCGGGCCCCGCGATCACGAGGTCGGCCGCGTCGAGCGTGGCCGCATCCGCCACGCTCCAATCGACGATCGTCGTCTCGAGACCGAGGTGTCGCAGCTGGTGCGCGAGCATCGTCGTGAAGCGGTCCTCCGCATCCACGACGACCGCTGTGAGGCCGGCGAACGGGCCGTCGGAGGAGCCGCTCTGCGGGTTCAACCAGAACGCTGCGAGGCGCGAGTTGCGCGAGGCGAGGAGCGCGGCGATGCCGGGGTCCTCCGCCAGCGGGCGGACAGCGGCGGGTGCGTCGGGATCCGCGATGCGCGTGCGCGGGACGGCGCCGATCGCACCCAGCACGCCCGCGGCCTTGCCGTGGGTCTCGCCGACCTCGCCATCCGGGTCGGAGTGGCGCACGAGCGTGGCGCCGACCGGCACCCGCAGGCGGCCGTCGACGAGGTAGGCGGTGCGGATGAGGATGGGCGCGTCGAGGTCGTGGCCGGTGCCGGCCGCATCCGTCGTCGGACTGAACAGCGCAGCGACGCCGGAGTAGTAGCCGCGTGGTTCGGTCTCATGCCGTGCGATCACGGTGCACGCGTTCTGCATGGGTGAGCCGGTCACCGTCGGCGCGAACATCGTCTCGCGCAGGATGGTACGAGGGTCCAGCCGGGACGAGCCGCGCAGCATGTACTCCGTGTGCGTGAGCCGCGACATCTCCTTGAGGTGCGGGCCGGTGATGCGTCCGCCGTCGGAGCAGACGGCGCTCATCATCTTGAGCTCCTCGTCCACGACCATGAAGAGCTCTTCGGTCTCCTTGGTGGACTCCAGGAACTCGGTCAGTGTCTCGACCGTCGCGCCGGTGTCGGGATGGCGGAACGTGCCGGAGATCGGGTTCATCGTGACGATCCCGCCCTGGGCGCTCACGTGAGCCTCGGGGCTCGCGCCGACGGCGACGTGCCCGTCGGTGACCACCGCGAAGGTCCAGTACGCGCCGCGCTCGTGCTCGAGCAGCGCTCGGAACCAGGTGAGCGCGGTGACGCGCGGGTCGGCCGTCACCGTCGCGGTGAAGTCGCGCCGGATGACGAAGTTGGCGCCCTCGCCCCGGCCGATCTCGTCGGCGATCACCGTGCGGACGATGTCGGCGTATGTCTCGTCCGACATGTCGAAGCCTGCATCCTCGAGCGGGATGGGGGTCGTGGGAAGGGCGGCGAGCACCTCCTCGCGTGGGAGCGAGCGATGCTGGGTGACGACGAGGCAGCGCAGCGGTGCGCCGTCGTCGTGGCAGACGAACCCGCGCTCACGCACCTGCCGGTACGGCACCAGTGCCAGCACCTCGCGCGGGGTGCCGTCGGCGTCGTGCAGCGGGATGTCGGCGAGCAGCTCGACGTCCACGACGTCGCCGGTGAGAACCTCGACGGTCTGCGCATCGCGCGCGATGAGCGCGAAGGGCGCGGCGGATGCGGTCAGGTCGCTGAGCAGGGAGGCGGCGTTGTCCATCTTGGTCGTTCCTTCGTCCAGAAAGCGGCCGCCTCATGAAGAAGGACCGCCCGGGGGCGGTCCGTGTCGCACACGCACACCGCCTACGCGGTGTGCCACCAGGTGCGGTTCGTGTGCATGGCGAGAAAGTACCACATCCGCCCATGGCCACTCGCTGACGTGCGGACGACGCAGGCGCAAGCCTCGGTCCTCACACAGGAGCGGGCGCGTAGGCTGATCGCGTGCCAGCCGTGAACCTCGGGATGCCGCGCGTCCCGGAAATCCTCGCCCCGCGTCGCAAGAGCCGTCAGATCCGGGTCGGCAAGGTGCTCGTCGGCGGAGATGCACCCATCAGCGTCCAGTCGATGACGACGACCAAGACGACCGACATCAACGCGACGCTGCAGCAGATCGCGGAGCTGACCGCATCCGGGTGCGAGATCGTGCGCGTCGCCGTTCCCAGCCAGGACGACGCCGATGTGCTGCACATCATCGCGAAGAAGAGTCAGATCCCGGTCATCGCCGACATCCACTTCCAGCCGAAGTACGTCTTTCAGGCGATCGACGCCGGCTGCGCCGCCGTGCGGGTGAACCCCGGAAACATCCGGCAGTTCGACGACAAGGTGGGCGAGATCGCCAAGGCCGCATCAGCGGCGGGCGTCTCCCTTCGCATCGGCGTCAATGCGGGCTCGCTCGACAAGCGTCTGCTGGAGAAGTACGGCAAGGCCACCCCCGAAGCGCTCATGGAGAGCGCCGTCTGGGAGGCATCGCTGTTCGAGGAGCACGACTTCCACGATTTCAAGATCTCGGTCAAGCACAACGACCCGGTCGTGATGGTCAAGGCATATCGGCTGCTCGCGGAGCGGGGGGACTGGCCCCTGCACCTGGGCGTCACCGAGGCGGGCCCCGCGTTCCAGGGCACGATCAAGTCGGCCACGGCCTTCGGCATCCTGCTCTCTGAGGGCATCGGCGACACCATTCGCGTGTCGCTGTCTGCGCCTCCGGCGGAGGAGGTCAAGGTCGGCCACCAGATCCTGCAGTCGCTTAATCTCCGCGAGCGCAAGCTCGAGATCGTGTCGTGCCCCTCGTGCGGCCGCGCGCAGGTCGATGTCTACACGCTCGCCGACGACGTCACCGAGGGACTGAAGGACATGACCGTGCCGCTGCGCGTCGCGGTCATGGGCTGCGTCGTCAATGGACCCGGTGAGGCGCGCGACGCCGACCTCGGCGTCGCCAGCGGCAACGGCAAGGGGCAGATCTTCGTGAAGGGCGAGGTCGTGAAGACCGTGCCCGAGAGTGAGATCGTCGCGACGCTGATCGCTGAAGCCAACCGGATCGCCGACGAGATGGGTCCCGACGCCCCCCTCGGCACCGCCCAGGTCGTCACCGCCTGACCCGCCCGCCCGCATCCGAGCGACGGATGCGGTGCGCCACGCCGTGCGAGTCAGCTCCAGAGGGAGTGGTACGCGTTGATCGCCGGCTGGCCGCCGAGGTGCGCGTACAGCACGGTGGAGTCCTTGGGGATGTCGCCGGAGCCGACGAGGTCGATGAGCCCCGCGAGCGACTTGCCCTCGTAGACGGGGTCGGTGATCATCGCCTCGAGCTGGGCGCCGAGCGCGATGGCCTCCATGGTCGAGTCGACCGGGATGCCGTAGAGCTCGCCCGCCCATCCTTCGAGCACCTGGATCTCGTCGTCGCGCAGATCGCGGCCCAGCTCGATGAGCTCGGCCGTCGCACGCGCGATGCGGCCGACCTGATCACGCGTCTTGGCGAGCGTCGCGGATGCGTCGATGCCGAGCACCCGGCGCTTCACACCGGTGAGGTCCTCGAGCGCGGCGAAGCCCGCGATCATCCCCGCGTGGGTGGAGCCGGTCACCGTGCAGACGACGATCGTGTCGAAGAACACGCCGAGCTGCTTCTCCTGCTCGGCCACCTCGAAGGCCCAGTTTGCGAAGCCGAGGCCGCCCAGCGGGTGCTCCGACGCGCCGGCGGGGATCGGGTACGGCGTGCCGCCGGCATCCTCCACCTCTGCGAGAGCCTGCCGCCACGAGTCGCGGATGCCGATGTCGAAGCCTGCGTCGTCGAGCCGCGAGTCGGCCCCCATCATGCGTGAGAGCAGGATGTTGCCGACCTTGTCGTTGGTGGGGTCGTCCCAGGGCACCCACTTCTCCTGCACAAGGCGCGCCTTCAGGCCCAGGTGGGCAGCGACGGCGGCGACCGCGCGGGTGTGGTTCGACTGGTAGCCGCCGATCGAGACGAGGGTGTCCGCTCCCGAGGCGAGCACGTCGGGGACGATGTACTCGAGCTTGCGGACTTTGTTGCCGCCGAAGGCGAGTCCACTGGAGACGTCTTCGCGCTTCGCCCATACCTGGGCGCCGCCGAGGTGCTGGGTGAGACGCTTCAGGTGCTGCAGTGGGCTGGGTCCGAACGTGAGCGGGTGGCGGGGGAACTGGTCGAGTTTCATGCGGTGGGCTCCTCGGGTGTCGCGGGGTCGGGGGTCTGCGGCTGCTCGACGGTGAGGCTCTGCCAGGTCTGTTCGGCCAGGGCTGCGGCGCCGGCGATGTCGCCGGCCGCGCACAGCTCGATGAGTCGCGCGTGGCGTGCCGCGGAGGCGTGACCTTCCGACGAGCCGAACCGCACCCGCTCGGCGCGCTGGAGGACGGGCTCGTACTGCGCCAGAACCGTCCGCACCGCGGCGTTGCCGGATGCGGCGATCGCGATGTCGTGGAACTCGTGGTCGGCCGCGAGGGCCGCCTCGACGTCGCCGGCGGCGTGCGCGGCGGTGAACGCGGCGTTCGCGTCCCGCATCCGTTCGATGTCGTCCGCGGTCAGTCGCGGGATCGCCGTCTCGATCGCCAGCCGGTGCATCGCTGCGACGACCGCCTGCGCGTCGCGCACGCTCTGCGGGTCGATCGGTGCGACGACGGTCGAGCGGCCGGGGAGGGCGCGGACGAGCCCGGAACGGCCGAGCTCCAGCAGAGCTTCTCGGACGGGTGTGCGGCTCACGCCGAGCCACGCGGCGATCTCCGTATCACGCAGCTGCTCGTCGGGCGCCAGGGTGCCGTCGACGATCGCGTCGCGCAGGCGCACGTAGACCTCGTCGCGCAGCAAGGACCGAGGCGGAAGAGTCTGCGAGGGAATCGGCATGCAATATATTGCGCATGCCGAGGGGATGCAGGTCAAATCGGTGCGCCGTCCCGCGACATCCGCACGACGCGCGGTGCAGAGGTGAACACGAGTGGCCCATGGGGCGCGGAACACGCACCTCACCGTGCATACGCCACCGGCTTCGAATGAATCCGCGCAGTTCGGGAACCGAACCCGCGATGCCGGACACTTCAGAGTGTGAGAGATGCTGAAGCCGCGTTGTGGCCACGGGTGCGTGCCGGCGATGAGTCGGCGTTGGGGGATGTGTTCGACCTGCACCAGGGGCGGGTGTTCCGGCACGCGTTCCGGTTGCTGGGGGACCACGAGGATGCGAAGGATGCGGTGGCGGTGGCGTTCTTCGAGTTGTGGCGCAAGCGGGGCTCGGTGCATGTGGTGGACGGGTCCGTGTTGCCGTGGCTGCTGGTGACGGTGGCGCATGCGTCGCGGAATCTGGAGCGGTCGGCCAGGCGGTATCGGGCGCTGTTGGCGAAGACGCCGGCGGAGCGTCATGTCGATGCGCCGTCGGCATCGGATGAGAGCGGGGTGCTCGCCGCGTTGAAGAAGCTGCCGGAGCGGGAGCGGGCCGTTCTGGTGTTGGCGGTGCTGGAGGGGTTCTCGGAGCGGGAGGTCGCGGAAGCTCTGGGCATCGCGCCCGGGACGGTGAAGTCGAGGTTGGCGCGCGCGAAAGCACGCCTCCGCGACGAGATGGCCGAGGTGGAGGCGTCATGGGTGTGAACGACGACCGGCTCTCCGCCGGTGAACAGAACGAGCTGCGTGCGCTGGTGACGGCGGGCGCGGGCCGGATGCGTGCTGCGAGGCGGCGCCGGATGCAGGCGATCACCGGTGGTGCCGCGGTGATGCTGGTCGCGGCGGTCGTGGGAGCGGTCGCCCTGACCGCGCTCGGCAGCCCGGACCGCGTCGCCACCCCCATCGAAACGACGACCAGTCCATCGCCGACACCGGCCCCGACATCCACGCCCGATGTGCCGGCTGCCGCGGTCGCGGCGTTCGGCGGTTCGTGCGCCAACGTGGTCGATGCCGCGTGGCTCACCCAACAGGTGGGGCTCACCATGACCGAGGTACCGCTCGCATGGCCGTATCCGACGTACGAGCTCAACGGCGCACTCAGCTGCTGGTGGCACGCGCCCGAGTCCTATGCGAGCCCGCGACTTGAGATCGCCGTTCTGCCCGCCACCGCGCGGGACGGTTCACCGCTGGCGACGAGCGAGCTTTCCTGCTCTGATCAGGGGGGATCGTGTATTGCCTCGGTGGCGGCGAACGGCTCGTGGTTGGCGGTTAGCGGCTACGGCGATCAGCCTGCGGAATGGATGCCGGAGTTGCTCGAGGACCTGGTCACACGCGCTGCGCAGTATCCGGCGCCGCAGCGAGCGGACCGCGGTGCCGCTTGGTGGTCCCTGCCGGACTGCGACTGGATTTCGTCCGTCGCAACGCCGCAGGGAGCGGGGGCGCTGCAGCCGGAAGCGAACGATCTGCAATCTGGTGATGTGTTCGCCGAGACGGCCAGGGGTCTGGCCGGCTACGAGACCACCTGCAACTGGTTCGTCCCCCTTCCTCCAGCCGAGGGCGGTGGGAGCGCCCAGGTGGGAGTCACCGTCGTGCCGGGCGGCGCCCAGTTCTTCGATCAGATCGCTGCGAGCGACGGCGCTAAGCTCGTCTCCCTCGCCGGCAGAGACCGTGCGGTCACGGTTCGGGGGCTCGATCGGCTGGAGGCATTCGACCCGCGACTGGTCGTCGCCGACGGTGAGAACCTCCTGATCCTGACCGGCGACAACGGTCTTCCACCCGAATCCCTGGCGTATCTCGTGGAGCCGTACCTCACGGCCCTCAACGCCACACTCGGCTGAGCTCGGGCCGCCGTGGGCCATCGCGCTCACGGCGGCCCGCCGCATCCGTAGACTGGGAATCGTGGTCACACGTCTGTCAACCTTCTTTCTCCGCACGCTCCGCGAGGACCCCTCCGACGCCGAGGTCGCCAGCCACAAGCTGCTGATCCGCGCCGGCTACATCCGACCGCAGGCGGCGGGCATCTTCGCGTGGCTCCCGCTGGGGCTGCGCGTGAAGGCGAAGATCGAGACGGTCGTGCGCGAGGAGATGGCGGCCGCCGGCGCCCAGGAGGTCCATTTCCCGGCGCTCATGCCCCGTGGCGCGTACGAGGCGACCGGTCGTTGGGACGAGTACGGCGACCTGCTCTTCCGCCTCCAGGATCGCAAGGGCGGCGACTACCTGCTCGCTCCGACGCACGAAGAGGCCTTCACGCTGCTCGTGAAGGATCTCTACTCGTCCTACAAAGACCTCCCGCTGACGATCTACCAGATCCAGGACAAGTACCGCGACGAGGCCCGCCCTCGCGCCGGCCTGCTGCGCGGTCGCGAGTTCACGATGAAGGACGCCTACTCCTTCGACGCGACGGACGCGGGACTCGACGCGTCCTACCAGGCGCAGCGCGACGCCTACGAACGGATCTTCCAGAGGCTCGGCCTCGAGTACGTCATCGTGCAAGCGGATGCGGGCGCCATGGGCGGATCGCGTTCCGAGGAGTTCCTGCACCCCACCCCCGTCGGTGAGGACACCTTCGTGCGCTCCGCTGGAGGATACGCGGCCAATGTCGAGGCGTACACGACGGCGGTGCCCGAGGCGCGTCCGATCGAGGGGCTCCCGGAGCCGGTCGTCTTCGACTCGCCGAACACGCCGACGATCGCGACGCTCGTCGACCACATGAACGCTCACCTCGACGGCGAGTACACCGCCGCCGACACGCTCAAGAATGTCGTGCTCGCGCTCACGCACCTCGACGGTTCGCGCGAGCTCGTCGTCATCGGCCTGCCCGGTGACCGCGAGGTCGACGACAAGCGCGTCGAGGTGGCCTTCGCGCCGGCCGAGGTCGCGCCCGCCACCGAGGCGGACTTCGCCGCCCACCCGCTGCTGGTAAAGGGATACATCGGGCCCTGGTCGCCCGAGGGTGCCGTGCTCGGCGAAGAGTCGGCCACCGGCATCCGCTACCTTCTCGACCCCCGTGTGGTCGACGGCACGAGCTGGGTCACGGGCGCCAACATCGACCAGAAGCACGTGCACTCGCTCGTTGCGGGCCGTGACTTCTTCGCCGACGGCACGGTCGATGTCGCGAACGTGCGCGAAGGCGACCCGGCTCCCGACGGCTCGGGTCCGGTCACGCTCGCGCGCGGCATGGAGATCGGGCACGTCTTCCAGCTCGGCCGGAAGTACGCCGAGGCGCTCGGGCTCAAGGTGCTCGACGAGAACGGCAAGCTCGTCACCGTCACCATGGGCTCGTACGGCATCGGCGTGACCCGCATCCTCGCGATCATCGCCGAACTGAACAACGACGAGAAGGGCCTCATCTGGCCCGCGTCCGTCGCGCCGTTCGACGTGCACGTCGTGGCTGCGGGCCGGGATGCCGCGGCGTTCGAGCTCGCGGAGCAGATCAGTGCAGAGCTCGAGTCACGGGGTTTCGATGTGCTGTACGACGACCGACCCAAGGTCTCGCCGGGAGTGAAGTTCGGCGATGCCGAACTGGTCGGCGTCCCGCGCGTCGTCGTCGTCGGCCGCGATGCAGCCGAGGGGCTCGTCGAGGTGTGGGATCGTCGCACGGGCTCGCGCGAGAAGGTCGCGCTGGGCGAGGCCTACCGCCTGCTGCAGGAGAGCTGAGTCTCAGCTCTCCGACTCCGGCTCTCCCCGCAGCCACGGCCGGCCGAGCGGCAGCAGGTGGCGGTGCATCGTGCGCCACAGGAACTTCTCGACGAGCATGTACAGCGCCAGCGCGGATGCGGCCAGCAGCAGCACCGACCCGACGGAGCCCAGGACCGGCGCGCCGGTGAAGGCTCCTGCCGACTGCAGGCCGAGTCCGCCGGCGACGCAGATCAGCGTGACAGGGAGCACCCTGTTGTGCAGCGCTCCGGGCACGGCGAACAGAACCGCCAGGACGGCGAAGATCAGCGAGAAGAGCCCGCGCGCCTGCGCGGTCACCTCGAAGAAGCCGAGCTCCTCGCCGAGCAGGAAGCCGGGGACGACGATCCAGTACCAGCCGAAGGCGTTGTAGACGATGAAGTGGAAATCGTCGCCGATGAAGTACGACAGCATTCCGGCCGTCACCTGCACGACGCCGCCGAAGGCGGCCCCGACCCAGAACACCGGGTTCTCGTCCTGTAGCCCGAGATGCGCGAGCTGCGCGGTCAGTGTGGCGATCACGAAGCCGAGCAACCCGATGAGGCCGGGATCGGCCGGTTGGAACGGGTAGCCGCGGAGGGCGGGGGAGGACGTCATATCGCTCCTTGGTCGACGGGTATCGTGCCAGCTTGCCGTTCCTGCGCGGGCCACGGCAACACGGCGGTCGCCCCCAGAGCGCCTCAGAGGCGGGCGTACCGCGCGCGGAACAGGCAGAACAGGCCGTAGGCGATGAGTCCGCCGCCCACAGCGATCGCGATCAGCGGACCCGCGGGCAGCTCGAGCAGAGCACGGACCGCGCCGTCCAGACCACCCGCCTCCCGCGGATCGACGCGGATGGCGGCGACGCCCAGCAGCACGCCGACCGTCGCGAGCGAGACTCCCTTTGCCACGTAGCCGACGACGCCGAGCGTCACCACCAGTGTCCCCATTCCTCCGCCCGGTACCGAGAGCTTCTTCCGGAAGCTTCGCCTGCCGCCGATCACGCCGAACGCGATGCCCGCAACGAGGACCCCGACCCCCACCGCGCCGAGGATGAACGGCCCGCCCGGGATCGAGAGGAGTCCGCTGCTCGTCTCCTTGACGCTCTCGTCTCCATCGGATCGGCCGCCGACGGCGACCACGATCGCAATGACGCCGAGGACGGCGAATGCGAGGGCCTGCCCTGCCTCCGAGAGTCTTCGGCTCCCCGTGCTCTTCTCGCCTGCACCCGCAAACGCTGCCACCGCGTGCCACAGCGCCAGCGCCAGCAGCGCGAGCGCCACCGCCCAGAGCGTGACGAGCCCCGCCGGCGTGCCCGCGAGGGCTCGGAATGCGCCGGACTGGTCGGCATCGCCGTCGCCGCCGAACGCGACGGCGAGCACGAGAGCACCCAGCATCACGTGAACGAGTCCTGTCGCCGCGTAGCCCGCCTTCGCGAGCGTGCGCAGTCGCGGATCGCTCTCCAGGCGTCGGGCGGCATTCCTCGGGGTGCTCATCGCCGCAGGATACGATCTCGCGCGCCGAGCGCCGAGGGGTTGCGAAGCATGCGGGTCTGGGGGAGGCCCGCGCCTACAATGTCCCGATGCCCGAACACGTTCCGCTGCGCCGCCGACTGCGGGTCAGCGCTCTGCCGGGTCTGCTGGATGCGGCCCCGGCGCGGGTCGTGCTGCTCATCGGCGTCGTCGTGGTGGTGCTGGGCCTGCTCATCGTCATCCGCCCGCTCGCCTCCCTCGTGCTCCTCGGGCTGTACGTCGGGCTGAGCGTCGTCGTCTCCGGCGTGCTCGAACTCGTATCCCGGCGCGCGGGCCCGACCTGGTGGACGCGGTTGATCGCGCTCATGTGGATCGCGGGCGGGCTCGTGATCCTCGTCTGGCTTGGTCGCAGTATCGAACTGCTGCCACCGACCCTCGCCGTCCTTCTCGTCGTCGGCGGCCTAGCGTCCGTCGGCGACGCGCTGGCACGGGGCGTGGTCAGCGTCCGCGTGCTCTCGGCCGTGTGGGGCGGTGCGCAGGTCGCGTTCGGCGTGCTCTCGCTGACGTGGCCGGACGTGACCCTCCTCGTGGTGGCAGTGGTCTTCGGTGTGCGCACCATCGTGTTCGGCATCGGGCTGATCGCCCGGGGCGTCCGTACGAGGAAAGGCCGTGCGCAGGCCGAGGCCCGGGTGCGGGCGGCCCCGTCGCGGAGACGTCGGATCATCCGCGCGACGGGCCGCTATGCCCTGTCGCTCGTGCTCGTGGCCAGCACGGTGGGCGGCTTCGGTCTGAACGACTGGCTCCGCGAGGGTGCCCCCGTCGTCGACGCCTTCTACGATCCCCCCGCGCACGTCCCCGAGGGGCACGGGCAGCTCATCCGCGTTGGCGAGTACGGCGGGCGGGAACCCGATCGGGGCGTGGTGCAGCGCATCCTCTACACGACGCGATCGTCCACCGGGGCGCCGGCGGTCGGAAGCGGGATGGTGATCATTCCCGACGATGCGCCACCCGGCCCTCGGCCGGTGCTGCTGTGGAATCACGGCACGACGGGCGTGGCGCGCGGTTGTGCCCCGAGCCTCGCCGACGGCACGGCGACGAAGTGGGCGATCCCCGCCCTCGAGCGCATGCTGGCCCGCGGGTGGGTCGTGGTTGCGCCCGACTACAGCGGCCAGGGTGCACCCGGCGATTTCCCTTACCTGATCGGCACGGGCGAGGCGCGCTCTGCGCTGGATGCGGTCCTGGCCGCGGGGGAGATCGAGGATCTCGTGCTGTCTCCCGAGACGGTGGTGTGGGGGCACTCGCAGGGCGGCCACGCGGCGCTGTGGACCACCATGCTCGCTCCGGAATACACGCCGGGCATCGACGTGCTCGGAACGGCGGCGTTCGCTCCCGCCGCGGACCCCGCCGCTCTCGCGAGCGAGCTCACGTCGGGCGACGCGGGCGCGATGCTGACGGTGCTCGTCTCCTGGGTCATCGTCCCGTACGCCGACACGTACTCGGATGTGCGGCTCGAGGACTACGTGACGACAGGGGCGCGCTCCTTCATCCGGGAGATGACGCAGCGGTGCCTGAGCGAGCCAGGTGTCATGGTCTCGGCGCTGACGGCGCTGGGACTCAGTGAGGACACTCCGTTCGACACCGCCGAGCTGACCAGCGGCGCGCTCGGGCGCCGTCTGGCGGAGAACGTTCCGACGGGGCCCTGGGGGACTCCTTTGTTCATCGCCTGGGGAACCAACGACGAGGTCCTGCCGACGAAGACGCAGCGCGACCTCGTGGCGAGGCTGTGCGATGCGGGAGAGCGCGTGCGTGCGGTACCCGTGGCAGGTCGTGGGCATCAGGACATCCTGCAGCCCCGTTCGGGAATGCTGACCTCGCTCGTGCGCTGGACCAACTCGCTGCGCGCCGAAGTGGTGCCTGAGAGCGTCTTCGACGACTGCGGCGGATGAGCCCGGATCGGGTAACGTAGGGGGGATGCGGCGGCGTCGTCCGCCGCGAAGAGCTGAATATAGGAGGTCACCGTGGATATCGATCTCGGACTGCTGCGTACCGTCGAGCGCGAGAGGGAGATCCCCTTCGACGAACTCGTCGCCATCATCGAGCAGGCGATCCTGACCGCCTACGCGAAGCACACCTCACCGACCGGCGAACTGCCCGAGGGGGCACGTTCGCACCTCGACCGCAAGACGGGCCATGTCGGAGTCTTCGTCCCCGTACGCGACGAAGAGGGCGTCATCGTCGGCGAAGAGGAGAGCACCCCGGAGGACTTCGGTCGTATCGCCGCCTTCGCCGCCAAGCAGGTCATCAACCAGCGCCTGCGCGACATCGCCGACGACGCCGTGCTGGGAGAGTTCCGCGGCAAGGAAGGCGACATCGTCGCCGGCGTCATCCAGCAGGGCCCCAACCCTCGCATGGTCCACGTCGACCTCGGCACCGTCGAGGCGATCCTGCCGCCCGAGGAGCAGGTGCCCGGCGAGGAGTACCGCCACGGTTCCCGCATCCGCGTCTACGTGACCAGCGTCGCGAAGGGGACGAAGGGGCCGGCGATCACGGTGTCGCGCACGCACCCCGGTCTGGTGCGCAAACTCTTCGCCCTCGAGGTGCCCGAGATCGCGGCGGGCGTCGTCGAGATCGTCGCGCTCGCGCGCGAGGCCGGTCACCGCACGAAGATGGCCGTGCGCACCGACGACCCTTCCATCAACGCGAAGGGCGCGTGCATCGGTGAGCTCGGCCGGCGTGTGCGCGCTGTCACCGAGGAGCTGAACGGCGAGAAGATCGACATCGTCGACTACAACGCCGATCTCGCGACCTTCGTCGCCCACGCCCTCTCACCCGCCAAGGTGACGTCCGCGTTCGTGCTGGATCAGAGCACCAAGGCTGTCCGCGCGCTCGTTCCCGACTACCAGCTCTCGCTGGCGATCGGTAAGGAGGGCCAGAACGCCCGGCTCGCCGCGAAGCTCACCGGCGCGAAGATCGACATCCAGCCCGACAGCATTCTGGAGAGCTGACGCGTCCCTGACCCCCTCGGTCGACAGGTGTAAGATGGAACCCGTACGAACGTGCGTCGGATGTCGCACGCGTGCTCCCCGAAAAGACCTCCTGCGGGTGGTCTGCGCGGATTCCGCGCTCGTCATCGACGAGCGCGGGGCGTTGCCGGGCAGAGGCGCGTGGGTCCACGAGACGCCCGAATGCATGGATGCCGCCCTGAGGCGCCGTGCGTTCGTGCGGGCATTGCGTGTGTCAGGCCCGCTTGACACGCAGACCATCGAGAAACGGCTGAACGGCTATGGACACAAAGTGAACGGCTCGAAATGAGACCCGTCCGCGACTAACGGTCTGCCCTGTCCTGGGTAGGCCCCCAAGACAGGAGAATTGTGGCAAAACCACGCGTGCACGAGATCGCTTCCGAGCTCGGCGTCGACAGCAAGGTCGCGCTTGCGAAGCTGAAGGAGCTCGGCGAGTTCGTCAAGAGCCCCTCATCCACCATCGAGCCCCCGGTGGCTCGTAAGCTCCGTGCTGCCCTCGAGGCAGACGGCGTCGCGGCGCCCGCCGCTGCACCCAAGCCGACCGGCGGAGCCCGCCCTGGGCCCGCTCGCCCCGCGGCCCCCCGCCCGCAGGCTCCGGCCCCCGCAGCCCCCGCTGCTGCGGCGGCGCCCGAGACATCTGCGCCGGCACCGGCAGCCCCCGCGGCTCCCGCCGCATCCGCTCCGGCAGCCCCCGCCGCACCCGCTTCGGGCGCAACGCCCGCTGCGGCGACCCCCGGCGCTCCCAAGCCCGGCGCGGCTCCCAAGCCCGGCGGTGCGACGCCGCCGCGTCCCGGCGGCGCTCCCCGTCCCGGCAACAACCCCTTCGCGAGCGCGCAGGGCATGGGCCAGCGTCCGGCCGGCCCCCGCCCGGGCAACAACCCGTTCGCGAGCGCGCAGGGCATGGGCCAGCGCCCCTCTCCCGGCAACATCCCGCGTCCCCAGGCTCCGCGCCCCGGCGCCCCTCGCCCCGGCGCTCCGCGTCCGGGTGGTGCGGGTCGTCCCGGTGGTGGCGGTCGTCCCGGTGCTCCGTTCCAGCAGCGTCCCGGCGGTCCCGGCCGTCCCGGCGGTGCCGGCGGCTTCCAGCGTCCCGGTGCTCCCGCGGGTGGCGGCTTCGCCGGCCGGCCGGGTGGTGGCGGTGGCCGCGGCCGCGGTCCCGGCGGTGGCACCGCCGGTGCCTTCGGTAAGGGCGGCGGCAAGTCGCGTCAGCGCAAGTCGCGTCGGGCGAAGCGGCAAGAATTCGAGATGCGGTCGGCGCCGGTCGTCGGCGGCGTCAACGTCCAGAAGGGCAACGGCGAGATCATTCGCCTGCGCCGCGGTGCCTCCATCGCCGACTTCGCGGACAAGCTCGAGGCGCTGCGCGGGTACACCGTGCAGCCCGGAACGCTCGTGACCATCCTGTTCAACCTGGGTGAGATGGCCACGGCGACCGAGTCGCTCGACGAGGCCACCTTCGAGGTGCTCGGCGAGGAGCTGGGCTACAAGATCCAGATGGTCTCGCCCGAGGACGAGGACAAGGAGCTCCTCGAGGGCTTCGGTCTCGATCTCGAGGCCGAGCTCGAGGCGGAGAGCGAGGACGACCTCGAGATCCGTCCTCCGGTGGTGACCGTCATGGGTCACGTCGACCACGGTAAGACCCGACTGCTCGACGCGATCCGCCAGACGAACGTCGTGGCGGGTGAGGCCGGTGGCATCACCCAGCACATCGGTGCGTACCAGGTGTGGACCGAGCACGAGGGCATCGAGCGCGCGATCACCTTCATCGACACCCCGGGTCACGAGGCGTTCACCGCCATGCGTGCTCGTGGTGCGCAGGTGACCGACATCGCGATCCTCGTGGTCGCCGCCGACGACGGCATCATGCCGCAGACGGTGGAGGCGCTCAACCACGCGCAGGCCGCTCAGGTGCCGATCGTCGTCGCCGTCAACAAGGTCGACAAGCCCGACGCCAACCCGGCGAAGGTCCGTCAGCAGCTCACCGAGTACGGTCTGGTCGCCGAGGAGTACGGCGGCGACGTGATGTTCGTCGACGTCTCGGCTCGCCAGGGGACCAACATCCAGGAGCTTCTGGACGCCGTCCTGCTGACCGCGGATGCCGGCCTCGACCTCACGGCGAACCCGAACAAGGCCGCGCGCGGTGTCGCGATCGAAGCGAAGCTCGACAAGGGCCGCGGATCGGTGGCGACCGTGCTCATCCAGTCCGGAACGCTCCGTGTCGGTGACGCGATCGTCGCAGGAACGGCCTACGGCCGCGTCCGCGCGATGATCGACGAGAACGGCGACCCGGTGGAGGAGGCCTGGCCTTCTCGCCCGGTGCAGGTGCAGGGTCTGAACTCCGTCCCTCGCGCCGGCGACGTCTTCATCGTCACCGAAGAGGACCGTCTGGCCCGCCAGATCGCCGAGAAGCGCGAGGCCGCCGAGCGCAACGCGCAGCTGGCCAAGGCTCGCAAGCGCATCTCGCTCGAGGACTTCACCCGTGCTCTCGAAGAGGGCAAGGTCGAGTCGCTCAACCTCATCATCAAGGGTGACGTGTCCGGTGCCGTCGAAGCGCTGGAGGAGTCGCTGCTCAAGATCGAGGTCGACGACTCCGTGCAGCTGCGCATCATCCACCGTGGTGTGGGTGCCATCACCGAGTCGGACATCAACCTGGCGACGATCGACAACGCGATCGTCATCGGCTTCAACGTCCGGCCCGACACGAAGGCCCGCGAGCGCGCCGCGCGCGAGGGCGTCGACGTCCGCTTCTACTCCGTCATCTACAACGCGATCGATGACGTCGAACAGTCCCTCAAGGGCCTGCTCAAGCCGGAGTACGAAGAGGTCCAGTCGGGTGTCGCCGAGATCCGCGAGGTGTTCCGCTCCTCGAAGTTCGGCAACATCGCCGGTGTCATCGTGCGCTCGGGAACCATCACCCGCAACGCGAAGGCCCGCGTCATCCGCGACGGCGTCGTCATCGCCGACGGTCTGGCGATCGAGTCGCTGCGCCGCTTCAAGGACGACGTCACCGAGGTGCGCACGGACTACGAAGCCGGTATCGGCCTCGGCAAGTACAACGACATCCAGGTCGGCGACGAGATCGAGACGACCGAGATGGTGGAGAAGCCGCGCGGCTGATCCTCTGGTTGCTACGGACTCGGATGTCCGTCCTCGGCAAGAGCGGGGCCCCTACCCCGATTGCCTCGGACGGACATCCGAGTCCTCCGCAGTTTCGAGTCCGCCTTCAGCGGACTGAGATAGGGAGAAGAAGGACATGGCCAGTGAACGGCAGGCGAGGCTCGCCGACCGCATCCGCGTGCTCATCGCCGAGCGGCTCGAGAAGGGGCTGCGCGACCCGCGCCTCGGCTTCGTGACGATCACGGATGTGCGCGTGACGGGCGACTTGCAGCACGCGTCGGTGTTCTACACGGTGCTCGGTACCGAGCAGGAACGTCTCGATTCCGCAGCGGCTCTGACTGCAGCGACAGGCATGTTGCGCAGTGAGGTAGGCCGCAAGCTCGGCGTGCGACTGACGCCCACGCTCGAGTTCATCCCCGACGGTGTTCCCGAGAACGCCGGCCACATCGAAGACCTGCTGCGCGAGGCGCGCGAGCGCGACACCGCTGTGGCAGGACTGGCGGCTTCGGCCCAGTACGCCGGTGACGCCGACCCCTACGTCTCCCGCGAGGACGACGAGGACTGACTCCTCACCGGGACGCCGTCAACGCGCGTCCCCACGCGAAGGCCCGTTCGAGCTCTCCCTGCTCGAGCGGGCCTTCGCGCGATGTCACCACGAAGTCAGCGGAATCCGAGACGACGAGCGAACGGCGCTTCGCCGCTCGCGCTATCGACTTCGCAGCCGAGCCGACCATGAACGATCGCCCCTGACGAGTGTCGAAGGCGGCGACGCGCGGGGGCGCGGCCTCGACTTCAAGCGTTGCAAGCCATTCTCGAACTCCCGGTGCATGCGCGACCGCGGCGCCGTGGGCGCGCGCCTCCGCGCGGCTCGACGGGGTCGGCAGCGTGAACGCGTGGGTCGGAGCGCCGATGATGAGCAGCCCCACGGATGCCCTGAGCGATGACGGAGCGTCCGCGACCGCGCAGAGTGTGAGCGCGTCGGAGCCCTCCCGGGCGCCGCGGGCGATCTCCTCCGCCACCTGGCGGGTGTTGCCCCAGAGCGACTCGTAGACGATCAGCGTCTCCACATCTCGCACCGTACGCGCGCCCGGAGGGATGCATCGGCCCGCGGACCGGGATTATCAGGCCACGAACCTCTCAGCGCGGCAGCCGGAGTTCGCCGTCGACGGCTTCCGCGAGCCCGTCCGCAACGAGGGAATCGATGGCGCGATCGCGCTGCAGGGCATCGGGCCAGTGCGCGGCGACGATCTCGATGGCGACCGAATGACCGGATGCCTCGCGCAACTGCTTGAGCACGGCCCCTCGCGCCTGCCGGTCGCTGCCCTCGTACCGCGCCTGCCGACGGCGTGTGTCACCGGTGTCCGGGTAGCCCGCGCGTCGCCACGCGCAGATCTCGCGCAGCGGGCACTCGGTGCAATGCGGGCTTCGTGCCGTGCAGACCAGTGCGCCGAGTTCCATGGCGGCGGCATTGACGGTGGCGGCGGTGGCCGCATCCGCCGGGAGGAGCGCGTCCATCGCCGCGAGGTCGCGTCGAGACGGCGGGCCCGGCTGCGCCTGGCCGTCGATCGCGCGGGCGATGACGCGGCGGGTGTTGGTGTCGACGACGGGATGGTGGTCGCCGTACGCGAAGACCGCGACGGCGCGCGCGGTGTAGTCGCCGATTCCGGTGAGGGCGAGCAGCTGATCGACCTGTCGCGGCACGACGCCGTCATGCCGATCCCGGATCTCGACCGCCGCACGGTGGAGCCACAGCGCGCGGCGCGGGTAGCCGAGATTCGCCCACTGGCGTACGGCGTCGGCGGGGGCGGCTGCCGCGAGGGCTGCGGGAGTCGGCCACAGCGCGAGCCAGGCATCGAGGTGGGGGATCACGCGGTTCACGGGGGTCTGCTGGAGCATGAACTCGCTGACCAGGACTCCCCAGGCCCCGAATCCGGGTGCGCGCCAGGGAAGATCGCGCGCGTTGTCGCGGTACCAGGCGACGAGCGCGGGGGCGAGATCCGGCATCCCTCCAGCCTAGGCTTGAGACATGCGCCCACCGATCTCGCCAGAACAGGAAACGCTGCTCCGCGAGCTGCGTACGGAGCTGCGCCAGCACCATCGTGGGGGCCGGCTGCTGGTCGCGGTGGACGGTCGGGACGGCGCGGGGAAGACCCTGTTCGCCGATGCGCTCGCGGATGTCCTGCGCGAAGACGGCTCGAGCGTGTTCCGCGCATCGGCGGACGACTTCCACCGTCCACGCGCCGAGCGCTACGCTCGCGGCCGGGCATCCGCGGAGGGCCATTATCGAGACTCCTATGACAACGACGCGCTGCTCGAGCGGCTGCTGCGGCCCTTCCGCGCCGGCGCCGGCTTCGTGACGGCCGTGCACGATCTCGAAGAGGACCGTGCCGTCGAGGTCGCGGCCGACGTCGCGCCCGCCGACGCGGTTCTCGTGGTCGACGGGCTCTTCCTTCTCCGCCCGGAGCTTCGCGATGTATGGAACTGGTCGGTGTGGCTCGATGTGCCCCTCGACGTCGCATTCGATCGCATGGCCGAACGCGACGGCAGCGACCCCGACCCTCTCGCAGACTCGAACGCACGCTACCGCGGCGGCTTCGAGCTCTATCTCCAGGACGGAGACCCTCGCGGCCGCGCGAACGTCATCGTCGACAACACCGACCCGACGCATCCCGCCCGCGTCTTCCGGGACTTCTGCTGATGGCCGGGGAAGTCGCACCCACCGGCGTGCTCTTGGTCGACAAGCCGGGCGGGCTCACGAGCCATGACGTCGTTTCGCGCACCCGTCGCGCGCTGAACACCCGCAAGGTGGGCCACGCCGGCACGCTCGATCCGATGGCGACCGGCCTGCTCGTTCTCGGCGTCGGCGGCGCGACCCGGCTGCTGACGTACATCGTCGGGCTCGATAAGACCTACGAGACCACCATCGTGCTCGGTGCGAGCACGGACACCGATGACGCCGACGGCACGCTCGTGGAGCGTGCGGATGCGGCCAGGCTCGCCGCCGTGACGGACGAGGAGATCCGCGCCGGCGTCGACGAGCTGACGGGAGACATCGAGCAGGTGCCGAGCACGGTGTCGGCGATCAAGGTCGCGGGCAAGCGTGCATACGACCTGGCTCGAGCGGGCGAGGACGTGGTGCTGGCAGCGCGCGCCGTGACCGTCTCGCGTTTCGAGGTGCTCGCCATCCGACGCCGCGAGCAGGCGATCGAGCTGGATGCGGTGGTCGACTGCTCCAGCGGCACGTACATCCGCGCCTTGGCGCGGGATCTCGGAGCAGCCCTCAGCGTCGGTGGACACCTCACGGCACTGCGACGCACCCGCATCGGCTCGTTCGATCTCTCCGGCGCGGTCGACCTCGAGCACATCGCCGCCGACGCGCTGCTGCCGCCCGCGGACGCCGCAGCCCTCGCGCTGCCCACCCTCACCGTCGGCGACGACGAGGCACGCGATCTGCGTCACGGCAAGCGCCTGCCCGGTGCCGCATCGAGAGTGTCGGCGACTCCGGCTGCCGCGATCGGCCCGGGCGGCACCCTGATCGGTGTGCTGGAGCGTCGAGGCGCCGACCTCAAGAGTGCGATGAACATGCCGGAGGAACAGCCGTGATCCTCTGGTTCGCGCTCGTGCAGGTCGCCGTCGCTGCAGTGGCGGCGCTCGTGTGCATCATCCTCGGGCTGGCCGGGCGGCGCCCGAGCGATCTGAGCGTCGGAGCGCTCGCTCTCGTCGAGCTGCTGCTGATCGCTCAGATCGTCGTGGCGATCGTGTCGCCGCTCACGGGCAATCCCATCTCCGGAAGCGCGCTCGAGTTCTGGGTGTATCTGGTCTCCGCGGCGCTGATTCCTCCGGCCGGCGTCTTCTGGGCTCTGCTCGAGCGCAGCCGCTGGAGCACGGTCGTGATGGGCGTGGCGGCAGGGTCCGTGGCGGTCATGGTCTGGCGGATGCAGGTGATCTGGAGCGGCATCGGCGCCTGAGCCGGGCGCTGCGCGCCTCGATCTAGGATTGTGAGGTCATGGCACCTGCGAACCGTCCCCGCATCACCGGCCTCGGCCGCGTGCTGGTCGCGGTGTACGCCGTGCTGGCCCTCGCTGCGACGGGCCGATCGCTCGTGCAGATCGTCGAGCGCTTCGACGCAGCGCCGCTGGCGTTCACCCTGTCCGCGATCTCCGCGGGGGTCTACATCCTCGCGACGGCGGCGCTCATCTTCTCTCACTCGCGCTTCTGGTACGCCGTCGCCTGGGTCGCCATCGTCTTCGAGATGGTCGGGGTGCTGGTGGTCGGCTCCGTCAGCCTGTTCCGGCACGATCTGTTCCCGGAGGAGACCGTGTGGAGCTGGTTCGGATCCGGTTACGTCTTCGTGCCGCTGATCCTTCCCTTCGTCGGCGTCTGGTGGCTGTTCACCCACCGACCCGGCCACGTGCAGGCCGCTCCCGCTCCCGCACGCATCGAAAGGTCCGTCTGGTGATCGTCTTCCACGGACCCCAGGAGGTTTCCGCGGGCTTCGGCCCGTCCGTCGTCGCGATCGGCAAGTTCGACGGGGTGCATGCGGGGCATCGCGTGCTCCTCGAGCGCGCCAAGGTGGAGGCGGCGGCTCGCGGCGCGAAGGTCGTCGCCGTCACCTTCGACCGCAACCCGCTCGCCCTGTTGCGCCCGGATCGGTGCCCAGAGAATCTCGTGGGCGTCACGCAGAAGCTGCGGCTGCTCGCCGAAACCGGCATCGACGCCGCGATGGTGCTGACCTTCGACGCTGCGCTGGCAGAGCTCGAGCCCCGGGACTTCGTTCGCGGCATGCTCGTGGAGCCTCTCGACACCTGTGCCGTTCTCGTCGGAAATGACTTCCGCTTCGGCCGTGGGGGAGCGGGCGACCCTGAGACGCTCGAACGACTCGGCGAGGAGTTCGGTTTCAGCGTCGGCGTGGTCGACGACGTGAGCGCGATCGACGGCGGTCGCCGGGTGTCGTCCACGTGGGTCCGGGAGTTGCTCGCCGAAGGCGATGTGGAGGGTGCTGCGAAACTGCTCGGGCGCCCGGCATCCGTCCGCGGTGAGGTCGTGCACGGGCTCAAGCGGGGGCGCGAGCTGGGTTTCCCGACCGCGAACCTCAGCCCGTCGCTCGAGGGTTTCGTCCCCGCAGACGGCGTGTACGCCGGATGGCTCGTGGATGAGGCCACCGGGCTACGTTCGGGGACGCGCTACCCGGCTGCGATCTCCGTAGGCACGAACCCGACCTTCGACGACGTGCCGACGCGTCAGGTGGAGGCGCACGTGCTCGACGAGCAGGGGATCGATCTCTACGGCCACGAGGTCGATGTGCAGTTCGTGCAGCGGGTGCGCGGCATGGTGGCGTTCGAGGGGATCGATGCGCTGATCGCCCAGATGAACGACGACGTCACGCGCGTGCGTCGGATGCTCGGCGCGTAGCCGAGTCGGTGCCGCCTCGGATCCCGAGCGCGGACGCGACGGCACCGAGCGTCATCAGCACGGCGACGAAGACCATCGCGGTGTGGAGCCCCGCCAGATCCAGCGCGTCGCCGACCAGCACCCCGATCGCCGCAACGGCGAGCAGTCCTGCCACCCGGGCGACCGCGTTATTGACCGCCGAGGCGATGCCCGAGCGTTCGGAGGTCACCGAGCCCAGCACGGCGGCCGTGAGAGGCGCGACGGTCAGCGTCAGGCCGATCCCGAAGAGCACCATTCCGGGCAGTACCTGTGTGAGGTAGTCGAAAGGCTCACCGACCGTCAACAGGAGCAGAGAACCGGCGGCCATGACGGCGGGCCCGAACGTCATGAACCAGCGTGGGCCGAGCCTGCCGGCCCACGCTCCCGCGCGGGAGCTGAACGCGATCATCAGGAGCGTCGGAGGCAGGGACGCGAGTCCGGCGACGGTCGCCGAGAGTCCCGCCGTCTGCTGGAGGTAGACGGTGAGCACGAGCCCATTGAGTGAAAGGCCCGCGTAGACGAAGAACGTCGTGAGGTTGCCGGCCCAGAAGTTGCGGGCGCGGAACAACGACAGCGGCATGACGGGGGACGGGGCGACACGCTGCCGCCAGATGAATCCCGCCAGCAGAAGCAGGCCGCCGATCGCGCCCGCCCACACCCAGGGTGAGCCCGCGCCCAAACGCGGCTGCTCGATGAGGGCGAAGACCACAGCTCCCAGACCGGCCGTGCTGAGCACAGCCCCCAGAGCATCGATCCGCGCACCGGGCGTGCGCAGTTCCGGGATGCGGGTGAGGAGCAGGAGAGTGGGCAGGACGGGCAGAACGGTCACCGCGAACACCCAGCGCCACGTGAGGAGGTCGACGAGCAGGCCGCCGGCGAGGGGGCCGATGAGGGTGGCGACGGTGGTGGCGCCGGTCCAGATCCCGATCGCGCGCGAGCGCTCGGCGCCCTCGAAGCGCGCCGTCAGCAGAGCGAGCGAGCTCGGCACGAGCAGCGCGCCCCCGACGCCCTGCACGGCTCTGAGCGCGATGAGCCAGCCGGCGCTGGGCACGAAGGCGAGGGCGAGCGAGGACGCGCCGAAGATCCCGAGCCCGATGCGCAGGATCCGCACCCGACCGAACGCGTCGCTGAGGGACCCGGCGACCAGGATGAAGGCCCCGAGCGTGACGAGGTAGGCATCCACCACCCACTGCTGCGTCGCCAAGCCGCCGCCGAGCTCACGTGCGATGGCGGGCAGGGCCACGTTGACGATCGTGCCGTCGAGGAAGGAGACGAACGAGGCGAGAACCGCGACGCCGATGACGACAGCGGCGCTCGCGGGGACGTTCGAACGGGTCGCCATACCGCACACGCTACGCCCTCCCGCGGACGTCGGGAATGTCTCGCGGAATACCCTAGGGGGGTATATCGTTGCGAGAAGCGAGGAGGATGGAAACATGCACGAACACGGCGGAACCACCCGCGAGGCGGTCCTGGACATCGAGGGCATGACCTGCGCCAGCTGTGTGGCGCGGGTCGAGAAGCGACTGGGTGCGGTCGACGGCGTGGCCGCGGCGGTCAACCTCGCCACGGAGTCCGCGCACGTGAGCTACCCCGCCGATCTCCCGGAGGAGAGGCTCGTGCAGGCGGTGGCGGAGGCCGGCTACACCGCCCGCATCCGGCCCACGCACATGCACGGCGACCACGACGGCGGTCACGTGCACGAGGTGGAGGATGCGCCCGGAGCCACACCCCTGCGCACGCGCCTGATCGTCAGCGCCGCCCTCGCGATCCCGGTCGTCGCGCTCGGGATGGTTCCGGCGTGGCAGTTCCCCGGATGGCAGTGGCTGTCGCTCGTGCTCACCGCACCCGTGGTGCTGTGGGGCGGGTGGCCGTTCCACCGCGCGACGTTCGCGAACTTGCGTCACGGCGCGCTGACCATGGACACGCTCATCACGATGGGCACCTTCGCAGCGTTCGGATGGAGCCTGTGGGCTTTGCTGTTCGGATCCGCCGGCCGCTGGGGCATCCGTCACGAGGTCGCACTCATCGGCCCGGTGCACGATGCGAGCTCGCTCGTCTACTTCGAAGTGGCCGCCGCCGTGACGGTCTTCCTGCTGCTGGGGCGCTACATCGAGCAGCGGTCGCGCCGCGCTGCCGGTGCGGCGCTTCGTGCGCTCGGCGAGCTGACGGTGCCGGAGGTGGAACTCGCCGACGGCCGCACGGTGGCGCTGGAGGCGTTGCGCCCGGGAGACGTGTTCGTGACGCGCCCGGGGGCGACGCTGGCCACGGACGGCACGGTCGTCGAGGGGCGCGCCGACGTGGACGAGAGCATGCTGACCGGTGAGACCGTGCCCGTGGCCGTCGCGCCGGGATCCTCGGTCACCGGCGGCACGATCGTGCACGGCGGTGCGTTGACGGTGCGAGCGGATGCGGTCGGCGCCGACACGCGTCTGGCTCGCATCGCGCAGCTCGTCGAGAACGCGCAGATGGGCAAGAGCCGGGTGCAGCGGCTGGCGGACCGGATCTCCGCCGTCTTCGTGCCGATCGTCATCGCACTCGCGGCACTCACCCTCGTCGGATGGATCGTGGCGGGCGGCTCGGTGGCGGAGGGCTTCGTCGCAGCCGTCGCCGTGCTCATCATCGCCTGCCCGTGCGCCCTCGGGCTCGCCACTCCCGTGGCGATCCTCGTCGGCACCGGTCGCGGTGCGCAGCTCGGCATTCTCGTCACGGGCCCCGACGCCCTCGAGAACGCGCAGCGCGTCGACACGGTCGTGCTCGACAAGACCGGCACCGTCACCACCGGCCAGATGCGCGTGCGTCGTGCGGTCGTCGCGTCCGGCGTCGACGAGGCGCGGGCACGTCGTGTCGCCGCCGCGCTCGAGGCCGGCTCTGAGCACCCGGTCGCCCGGGCGCTCGCCGCAGCGGACGCGCCCGCCGTCGCCGATTTCGCGGCCGTCCCCGGGCGCGGCGTAGTCGGAGAGGTCGAGGGCTCCCGCGCCTTCGCCGGGAGCGTCGCACTCGCCGCGGATGAAGGCGCCGAGCTCCCGGCCGAACTCGCCGCTGCCATCGACGACAGCATCGGGACCAACGTGGTCGTGGGCTGGGCAGACGGCGACGGACGCATGCGCGCCGCCGCCGTGTTCGAGCTCGAGGACGCCGTGCGCGAGGACGCGGCCGAGACCGTGACCGAGCTCTCCCGCGAGGGCATGCGCGTGCTCCTGCTCACCGGCGACGCCGAGCCCGTGGCCCGTCGGGTCGCGCGGGAGGTCGGGATCGGCGAGGTGAGGGCGCAGGTCAGCCCCGAGGGCAAGCTCGCCGCCATCACTCAGTTGCAGGCGGAAGGGCGCCGGGTGGCGATGGTCGGCGACGGTGTGAACGACGCGGCGGCGCTGGCCGCATCCGATCTGGGTATCGCGATGGGGGCGGGAACCGACGCCGCCCGCCATGCGGGAGACATCACGCTCACCGGGTCGCGGCTGGGGCAGGTCGGAACGGCGCTGTCGCTCAGTCGCCGGGTGATGTCCGTCATCCGAGGCAATCTGTTCTGGGCCTTCGCCTACAACGTCGCCGCGCTTCCACTGGCCGCGTCGGGCCTGCTGAACCCGATGATCGCCGGCGCTGCGATGGCCTTCTCCAGCCTGTTCGTCGTGCTGAACAGCCTGCGGCTGCGCCGGGCGGGCTGACGACGGCGCGGCTGCCGGGGAGGCCGGGATGCTGCATCTAGTGTCGAAGCTGTCCCACTCCCGGAGGTTGTCGTGATCCGCAAGCCCCGTTCTTTCGGCGCCGCTCTCGGCCTGTGCGCCGTCGTCCTGGCGTTGACTGCCTGCGTACCCGAGCCGTCGGCGACGACGTCGCCATCCGGGTCGACGGCGTCCTCCGAATCCCCGACACCCGGCTCGTCGCCCTCGGCCTCACCCTCGTCGACGCCCCGCCCCCAGGCGCAGGAGATCGAGCTGCCTGCCTCGTGCGACGCGCTGTACTCTGCGTCGATGCGCAGCCGCCTCGACGCAGAGCTGCCGCCTCTGAACGACGGCAGCGTCGATCTGGCCACCACGCAGGTCGAGTCCCTGCGGGGCCTGATCGACTCGGGTGCGCCGACGCTGCGCTGCACGTGGGGCACCGCTGCAGGTTCGGCCCTCGCGACGAGCGTGACGATCGTGGATCCGGCCGATGCGCCGCGCATCCAGGACATGCTGGCCGCGGCCGGCTTCGTCTGCTCCGACAACTCGGGCGGCATCCTGTGCACGAGCGGCAACGAAGCGGACTTCCTGCGCGGCAACGGCTGGGTCGCGACATCGTGGAGCGCGAGCGAGCCGGAGGGGTACACGGAGGACATCGCCGCCACTCTCTGGGGCTGAGACTGCACCGCACCCCGGGATGCTCTAAACTGTCACCGTCGGCCCGGATCCCTGCATCCACGTCAGGCCCGGTCGACTCTCTCGCGTACGAGCCGGCACCGAGCCGCCCGCGAGACTCGAAACACCGGTCGACGGTCCGTTGCGGACCCGACGCTCAGGAGGAGCATGCCGACCACGGCACCGGCGGCGCAACGCCGTAGAAAGTCCTCGTCCGCCAAGCGCGACGACGAGGCCCCCGTCATCCCGATCCTCGCGCGCAAGGTGCGCGAGGTCGAGGCGAAAGCCCAGCGCGGCAAGCTGGGCCCCACCAACCGCGTCAAGTTCCAGGTCATCGCCTTCCTGGTGCGCGAGGAACGCGCCCGCGTGAAGTCGGACACGACGCTCACCGACGCATCGCGTGCCGAACTGCTCAAGCGGCTGGACGGCGTGGCGACGATCCTCGCCAAGACCGCCGCCCGCGACACATCCCTCATCCAGCTGCTCGAAGTCGACCAGGCGACCTCGCCGGTCGCGAAGCGGATGCGGCGCGATTGGCTGCTGGAATCCGGTGCGGAACTCGCCCCGGATGAGCTGATCATCACGGATGCGGCACCCGCCACGCCCGTCGCGGTGATCCCCGCCGCGGCAGCGTCCCGGCAGGTCGTGCCGCCGCAGGTCGAGGCCCGACAGATGGCGAACCCCTTCCTCGCGCCCGATCTGACTCCGCGCTCCACCGGCAGCACCCCGCGCCGTCGCCTCGACGACTGGGAGCTCATGGGGCCGCTGTACAAGGCGTTCGAGACGGGCGCCGGCGGGGGAGCAGCGTCGATGGACCTGCCTCCCGTGCCCGAGTTCGACCGTCTGTCGCCCAAGGGGCTCGAGGTCATGGCGCACCAGTCACGCTTCCTCGAGGCCGTGCGCGAGGGGCACCGCAGCTTCTTGCTGGCCGACGAGCCCGGTCTCGGAAAGACCGCGCAGTCGGTGCTCGCCGCATCCGTCGCGAACGCGTATCCGCTGCTGGTCGTCGTACCCAACGTCGTCAAGATGAACTGGGCGCGCGAGGTGCACCGGTGGACGCCGCAGCGGCGCGCCACCGTCATCCAGGGCGACGGCGAGAACATCGACGCGTTCGCCGACGTCTTCATCGTCAACTACGAGGTCCTCGACCGTCACCTGTCATGGCTGAGCACGATCGGCCTGCGCGGCATGGTCGTCGACGAGGCGCACTTCATCAAGAACCTCACCTCGCAGCGCTCCCGCAACGTGCTCGCTCTGGCGGGCCGCATCCGTGAGGCGCGGCGCGATCCGCTCATGCTGGCGCTGACGGGTACCCCGCTGATCAACGACGTCGAGGACTTCGACGCGATCTGGCGCTTCCTGGGCTGGACCAACGGTGAGAAGCCGGGCCCGGAGCTGATGGCCAAGCTCGACGAGACCGGCCTCACACCAGCCGACAAGGCGTTCTACCCGCAGGCGCGCAGCGCGGTCATCTCGATGGGCATCGTCCGTCGGCGAAAGACCGACGTGGCGGCGGATCTTCCCGACAAGCTCGTCGCGGATCTGCCCGTCGAGCTCGACGACGAGTACGGCCGGTCGATCCGCCATGCCGAGCGCGAGCTGGGCGAGCGCCTGGCATCGCGGTACCGCCGCATCATCGAAGCCCGCGGTGAGCGCGGCCTTCCGGTCGGCGAGATCGACGAGGACATCGTGCGCCTGGTCGCCCAGCACGAGCTGGACGAGTCCAAGGCCGCCGCATCCGGCAGCGAGAACGTCTTCACGATGGTGCGCCGCATCGGCCAGGCCAAGGCGCTGCTCGCGGCCGACTACACCGTGCAGTTGCAGCGCTCCGTCGGCAAGGTGGTCTTCTTCGCGAAGCACATCGACGTCATGGATGCGGCCGAGGCGCACTTCGCCGCGGCCGGCCTCAAGACCGTTTCGCTGCGCGGAGACCAGACGGCCATCGCGCGCCAGGCGGCCATCGACGCGTTCAACTCCGATCCGGAGGTCGCCGTCGCGGTCTGCTCCCTGACCGCCGCCGGTGTCGGCGTCAATCTGCAAGCAGCATCCAACGTGGTGCTGGCGGAGCTGAGCTGGACCGCGGCAGAACAGACGCAGGCCATCGACCGCGTGCACCGCATCGGACAGGACGAGCCGGTGACGGCGTGGCGCATCATCGCCGCGCACACGATCGACACGAAGATCGCCGAGCTCATCGATGCCAAGCAGGGGTTGTCCCTCCGCGCGCTCGACGGACACGCGGTCGAGCCCGGTTCGAGCGACTCCGTGCAGCTGTCGGCGCTCATGCACCTGACGCGGACCGCGCTCGGCGGCTGAGCCGCATCCATATGCACGGCCCCGGGTGTGCGCCCGGGGGCTCCGGGGCGATAGTGTCGGTGAGGCAACGTCGCCCCATTCCCCGGAGCACCATCACCCGGAAAGCAGGGACTCCAGCATGAAGATCGGTATTCTCACCAGCGGCGGCGATTGCCCCGGACTGAACGCGGTCATCCGCGGTGTCGTGCTCAAGGGCACCACGACCTACGACCTCGAGTTCGTGGGCATCCGTGACGGATGGCGAGGCGTGGTCGACGGCGACTTCTTCCCGCTGACGCGGCACGAGGTCAAGGGCCTGTCGAAGGTGGGCGGCACGATCCTCGGCACCAGTCGCACCAACCCCTACGAGGGTCCCCGCGGCGGCGCCGAGAACATCGCCAAGACCCTGTACGGGCACCGCATCGACGGCATCATCGCGATCGGCGGCGAGGGCACGCTGGCAGCGGCGAACCGGCTCGCCAACGACGGCATCAACGTGCTGGGTGTCCCGAAGACCATCGACAACGACCTGCGTGCGACCGACTACTCCTTCGGCTTCGACACCGCCGTCAACATCGCCACCGACGCGATGGATCGTCTGCGCACCACCGGCGACTCGCACCAGCGTTGCATGGTCGCCGAGGTCATGGGCCGCCACGTGGGCTGGATCGCGCTGCACGCGGGTATCGCCGCGGGCGCGCACGTGATCTGCATCCCTGAGGTCCCGATGTCGATCGACGAGATCGTCGACCAGGTCAGTCGCGCGCACGACCGTGGCCGCGCGCCGCTCGTCGTCGTCTCGGAGGGCTTCAAGCTCAAGGGCATGGACGAGGCCTTCAGTGACAAGGGTCTGGACGCCTTCAACCGCCCGCGCCTGGGCGGCATCAGCGAGGTCCTCGCCCCGGAGATCGAGCGCATCACGGGTATCGAGACCCGTGCGACGGTGCTCGGCCACATCCAGCGCGGCGGATCTCCGTCCGCCTTCGACCGCGTGCTCGCAACCCGTCTGGGCCTGCACGCCGCCGACGCGATCGTCGACGGTGCGTGGGGCCAGATGGTCGCCATGCGCGGCACCGATATCGTGCGTGTGCCGTTCGCGGAGGCTCTCGGCGAGCTGAACACGGTTCCGCAGTACCGCTACGAAGAGGCCGCCGCGCTCTTCGGCTGAGCCGTCCTCGCGCCCTTTCCGGAGGCGCGCCAGGGCATGTCCCACTTTCCGCAGGGCATGTCCCACTTGCCGCACTTTTGGTGCCTCGATCTTGCAGCAAGTGGGACACGGCTCTCGGGCTATTGCGGCAACTGGGACACGCTGCGTGTGAGGCCTGCATCCTGTGTGCGGATCAGCTTCGTTCGCGCCGCCAGCCGGCGCGAACGAGAGCCTGGCGAACCTTGTCCACCGCCGCACGGCCGTCGCCGCGCATGTGGTGATTCAGGATGCGGACCAGATCCCACCCCTCGGCGCGGATCGCATCCCACCGATCGGCGTCCTTCGCGAACTGACGGGCATCCTCCGCGTGCACACGCCCGTCGTACTCGACGCCGATCCGCCAGCGCCGATACGCGAGGTCGAGCTCCGCGACGTGTCGGCCGCGCGCGTCCAGGAGCGTCCAGTTGATGTCGGGCTCCGGGAGGCCGCCGCGCAGAATCAGCAGTCGCAACCGCGTCTCTCGTGGGGACCGAGCGCCGACACGCACGTCTCGGAGGGCGGCGGTGAGGCGGCCTCGGACGTCGCCCATCGTCTCGACCTCCTCCCTCAGTTCAGCCGCACTGCAGAGAGGTCGAGGCCCCGACACGAGGAACTCTGCCGCACAGATGAGGTCGTCAATCCGCCATGTCGCAGCGGCTTGGCGCCATGCGCGTGCCGGGTGCTCGATCGGCAGACCGTCGTGCTCCCGCGTCGCCGGTTCGCGGTGCTGAAGACGGTGGCCGGTGACGCCGCCGATGCGCGGCTCGCGCGCGGGCCGGTGGGCGTAGACGTGGATGCCCGTCGTGTGGGGCCATTCACGAACGGGAACCCCATAGAGAGCGAGTGCCGTCTCTCCTCCGAAGAACTGCCATGGTCGCAGCCGCGGCGCGTACTCCTCGCACCGGCCCCGGATGTCATCTCCCGCGGCCGCATCCGCCACGGAACGCACGCCGCGGTAGGGGACTCGCAACGCTGACCGTCGAAGCCGGTGAGGGGAGTGGCCGAGAGTCACCGCCTGGGCGACGGCGAAGTGGGGCGGAAGGTCAGGGGGAAGGGGATCAACCGGGGGCATACCCCTGAGCATCCTGCGCTCGGACCGGGAGACCCGCGCTGTGCACAGGTCTCGTGGCTCTCACCCCTCCTGTGGAGGATCGCCCCATCGACCATGTCCCACTTGCCGCAGTTTTCGGTGCCCAGAATTGCAGCAAGTGGGACACGCGTTGCGGGAAGTGGGACATGCCCGGCTGGGGTCGCCCGACCGGCGAGGACCGGCGAGGGCCGGCGGGGTCCAGCCCGGGCGCGCGCAGGGCCGGGGTCAGGCGAGGCCGAGGACGTCCAGCATCCAGGCCTGCTCGTACGCGCGCTCGCGCCATGCGTTGTAGCGCCCGCTCACGCCGCCGTGGCCGGCGACCATCTCGCACTTGAGGAGCGCATCGGCCCCGACCTCGCGCAGCCGTGCCACCCACTTCGCGGGCTCCACGTACAGCACGCGGGTGTCGTTGAACGAGGTGACGGCCAGGATGCGGGGATACGTCACACCCTCACGCACGTTCTCGTAGGGCGAGTACGTCTTCATGTAGGCGTACACCTCTGGGTCGTGCAGCGGGTCTCCCCACTCATCCCACTCGATGACCGTCAGCGGGAGCGAGGGGTCGAGGATCGTCGTCAGCGCGTCCACGAACGGCACGTCGGCCAGGATGCCGGCGAACAGCTCCGGTGCGAGGTTCGCGACGGCGCCCATCAGCAGACCGCCCGCCGAGCCGCCCTCGGCGACAAGGAGCTCCGGTGACGTGTAGCCATGGTCGATCAGGTGCAGGGCGCAGTCGACGAAGTCGGTGAACGTGTTGCGCTTGGCCAGCAGCTTCCCGTTCTCGTACCATTCACGGCCCATCTCGCCGCCGCCGCGCACGTGCGCGACCGCGAAGATCACCCCCCGGTCGAGCTCGGACAGGCGCGCGACGGAGAACGCCGGCTCGATGGAGTGCTCGTAGGAGCCGTAGCCGTACAGGTGCACGGGTCGAGGCGCAGCCCCCGCATCCCCGAACGAGCGCTTCCACACCAGCGAGACGGGCACCTGCGTTCCGTCCTGCGCGGTAGCCCAGACACGGGCCTGAGCGTAGTCGACGCTATCGTAGCCGCCCAGCACCGGCTGCTGCTTGCGCACGAGACGCTCGCCCGTGGCGGGGTCATAGTCGAAGACGGTCGAGGGCGTCACGAACGAGCCGTAGCCCAGCCTGATGAGGGGAGGGGCCCACTCGGGGTTGCCCGCCGTGCCGACCGAGTAGAGCGGCTCGTCGAACTCGACCTCGGCGACCGCACCGTCCGCGTAGTCCAGCATGCCGAGCCGCGCCAATCCTTCGCGCCGGTACGCCAGCACGGCCCAGTCGCGGAAAGTGGACAGCCCCAGCAGGCGCCGGCCGCTGCGGTGCGGCACGACGACCTCGCGCGCACCTTGCGGATCGGATGCGGACACCCGCACGAGCTCGAAGTCCACCGCCTGGTCGTTGTGGAGGATGTAGAGCACGTCCTCGCCGTCGACGACGGCATGGTCGCTGTCGTACTCCACGCCCTCCCGGCGCGGCCAGATGACACGCGGCTCGCCGCGGAGGTCGTCGGCGGGAAGCAGCCACTCCTCCGAGGTGATGGAGGAGCCGACCCCGATGACCAGGTAGCGGTCGCTGCGGGTGAAGCCGGCGCCCACCCAGAACCGGTCGTCGCTCTCGTGGAAGAGAAGTGCGTCGTCGGCGACCGAGGTGCCCAGCTCGTGAAGCCAGACCTTGTCGGGGCGCCAGGCGTCGTCGACGGTCGAGTAGACCACGAAACGCCCGTCGGGAGACAGGGAGGCGCCTGCGAACGTGCCCTCGATGACGTCGGGCAGCGTCGCGCCCGTCTCGAGATCGCGCACGCGCAGTGTGTACCGCTCGTCGCCGGACGTGTCGACGCCGTACAGCAGCAGGCGCCCGTCGGTGGAGACCTCGAAGGTGCCGAGGGAGAAGAACTCCTCGCCGTCGGCCTCGGCGTTCCCGTCGAGCAGCACCTGCTCGCCCGGCAGGGCGCCCTCGGGCACCGGGGGAGTCCAGTCGTCGGGCGAGGCAAGCGGTGCGCGGCAGTGGATGCCGTACTGCTTGCCCTCCTCCGTGCGCGAGAAGTACCACCACGCACCGCGCCGGGTGGGCACGGAGAGATCGGTCTCGAGCGTGCGTCCCTTGATCTCCTGGAAGATCTGCTCGCGAAGGCCCACGAGGTGCGCGGTGCGTGCATCCGTGTAGGCGTTCTCGGCCTCGATATGAGCCACGACGCTCGCGTCGTCCTTGTCGCGGAGCCATTCGTACGGGTCGTCGAAGACGTCGCCGTGGTGCGAACGCGAGCGGACCTTGCGAGCGGCATGCGGGGCTGCGGGGATGGCGGAGTCGGTCACCGTTCCACGCTAGTCGGATGCGGCAGGTTCCGGCCCGTCCGCGCAGGAGCTGCGCGAGGCGACGCGGAGCGCTGGTTACCCCCGGCGCACCGAGTTGACCGGGAGGGCGGGCGATGTAAGGATTCCGTGTGGTCGGGTTAACGAATGCCGACTCCACGGTGAACTGTTCGTTCGCGCCGCCGTTCGCTCGGCTCTCCTTCCTTCTCCCTCTCACCGAAAGCGAACGGTGGAAACCGCAGCACTGATCGTCGTCCTGATCATCGGACTCGCGCTCTTCTTCGACTTCACCAACGGCTTCCACGACACCGCCAACGCGATGGCCACGCCTATCGCGACGGGTGCCCTGAAGCCGAAGGTCGCCGTCCTGCTCGCGGCGGGTCTCAACCTCGTCGGCGCGTTCCTGTCGACCGAGGTCTCCAAGACGATCTCGCACGGCATCGTGCGAGAGGACCAGATCTCACCCGGAGCCTTCCTCCCGCTGATCTTCGCCGGGCTCATCGGCGCCATCACCTGGAACATGCTGACGTGGCTGCTGGGTCTTCCCTCGAGCTCGTCGCACGCGCTGTTCGGCGGTCTCATCGGCGCGACGCTGGTGGGCATCGGTGCCTATGCGATCGACTTCGGCGTCGTGCTCAGCAAGGTCATCCTCCCGGCGCTGATCGCTCCGGTGACGGCGGGGGTCATCGCCTTCGCCGCGACGAAGCTCGCGTACGCCGTGACCCGACGCTACGACGGCAAGCCGGACGGACGCGACGGGTTCCGCTGGGGGCAGATCTTCTCCTCGTCCCTCGTCGCACTCGCCCACGGCACCAACGACGCGCAGAAGACGATGGGCGTGATCACCCTCGCGCTGATCATGGCCGGCTGGCAGGATTCGGCTCACGCTGACCCCCAGCTGTGGGTCATCTTCGCCTGCGCCTTCACGATCGCTCTCGGCACGTACATGGGTGGCTGGCGCATCATCCGCACGCTCGGCAAGGGGCTCACCGACGTGAAGCCCGCGCAGGGATTCTCGGCGGAGAGCTCGACCGCCGCCACGATCCTGGCCTCCAGTGCCCTCGGCTTCGCCCTGTCGACCACGCAGGTCGCCTCCGGCTCGGTCATCGGCTCCGGGCTCGGTCGCCGTGGCGCGAAGGTGCGCTGGCGGACGGTCGGGCGCATCACGATCGGCTGGCTGCTCACCCTTCCCGCCGCGGGCATCGTGGGTGCCGGGGCCGCGCTCATCGTCGCGTGGCTCGGCCCGTGGGGCATCGCGATCGACGCAGTGCTGGCCGTCATCATCGTCCTCCTGCTCTTCCTGCGCTCGCGTCGTGACGAGGTGACCGCAGCCAACGCCATGAGCGAGGTCGCCGACTCCGGCCGTGCCGTCAAGGTCAAGCGCAACCCGCCCCCCACGCGTCGCCAGCGCCGCCTGGAGCGCGAGCGGGCCCGTCAGGAGAAGGGACAGCGCTGATGGACGTCCAGATCGATTGGCTCGCCTTCGTGCAGGTCTTCTTCGCCGCCCTCATCGCGGCCGTCGCCGTCGTCGGGAGCTACGCTCTAGGCCTTCGGATGCTGGTGCGCGCCGGACGGGCGCCGGTGGTGGCGCCCGCGGAGTTCACCGACGCGATCACCGTCATGACCGACAAGCAGCGCGCCAAAGCCGAGAAGGCCGCGGCGAAGGCTGCCAAGCGCTCGCCGTTGACCGTCGGCCAGAAGCGGCTCGCGTTCGCCGTCGCGTGCGCGGCCTTCGGATTCTGCGCGCTGGCGGTGCTGTCCGGGCTGCTGATCATCGTGATCGGCCACTGATCGCCGCGTCGGCGTCGGCGGCCGGTCCTAGGGTGGCCGTATGAGTGCCGCATCCGCCGCCGTGCAGTTCGGGCAGCATCCGCCCGCTCTGCGAACGATCGTCCACCTGAGCGACACGCACTTCCTCGCGGGCAACGCGCCCCTGGGCGGGCGCTACGACACGCTCGCGAACCTGCGGCGCACGGTGGCCGCGATCGATCGCACCCGCATCCGTCCCGATGCCGTGGTGTGCACGGGCGACCTCACCGACCTGGGCGAGCCCGAGGCCTACCGGGCGCTGCGCGAGGTGCTGGAGCCTGCCGCCGACCGATGGGGCGCGCCGCTGGTGTGGGTGGCAGGCAACCACGACGAACGGGCGCCGCTGCGCACCGAACTGCTGGATGCTGCGGCGAGCGACGAGCCCGTCACCGCCGTCCACGACCTCGACGGCCTCCGCCTAGTGGTGCTCGATTCCACCGTGCCGGGCTGGCATCACGGCGAGATCGACGACGCGCAGCTGGCGTGGCTCGCCGATGTCCTGGCGACCCCCGCGCCACTGGGGACGCTCCTGGCGCTTCACCACCCGCCGCTACCCAGCCACATCCCGTTCTTCGACATTCTCGAGCTGCGCGATCAGCACCGGCTGGCCGGCGTCGTGCGCGGCAGCGACGTGCGCGGCATCCTCGCCGGGCACCTCCACCACTCGACCTCCGGCACGTTCGCGGGAGTGCCCGTGAGTGTCGCGGCCGCCACCTGTTACACGATGGATCTGGCGCGCCCCGCGGACCAGGTCAACGGCATGGATGCGGGGCAGTCGTTCCACCTCGTTCACGTCTACGACGACACCGTCACGCACGCCGTCGTTCCTGTCGTCGACGCCGAGACGGCCGACTTCTTCACGCCGGAGTGGGTGGGGGAGATGGCCGCTCTCAGCCCCGCGGAGCGACTCGAGGCCTTCTCTCGCAAACGCCCGCGCTGACGCTCGCCGCCGGGGAGGTTGTCGCCCGCGGGGTGTACGCCGTGTCCGGTGGCATGCGCGGGTACGGCGATTAGGCTCGGTGAGGCAATCGGCCGACGACCCACAAGGACAACGCATGCCAGAGCACGCAACGACGCGTACCCGTACCGAGACCGACTCCCTCGGGAGCCTCGAGATCCCCGCAGATGCCTACTGGGGCATCCACACGGCTCGGGCCCTCGAGAACTTCGACATCTCCAAGCGCCCGATCTCCGTCTACCCCGATCTCGTGGTGGCGCTCGCGATGGTCAAGCAGGCCTCGGCCCGAGCGAACCGCGAGATCGGGGTGCTCGACGCGGAGCGCGCGTCGCTCATCGATCGGGCGGCGCAGGAGGTCATCTCGGGTCGCCACCACGACCAGTTCGTCGTCGGCGTGATCCAGGGCGGCGCCGGCACCTCGACCAACATGAACGCCAACGAGGTGATCACGAACGTTGCGCTCGAGCTCGCCGGGCGCGAGAAGGGCGACTACGCGTTCCTCTCGCCGATCGATCACACCAACCGCAGCCAGTCCACGAACGACGTGTACCCGACCGCGATCAAGGTCGGACTCTCGCTCACCCTGCAGAGCCTGCTGGTCGAGCTCGATCTGCTGCGCCAGGCGTTCCTCGACAAGTCGCGCGAGTTCCACGACGTGCTCAAGGTCGGCCGCACGCAGTTGCAGGATGCGGTGCCGATGACGCTCGGGCAGGAGTTCCACGGTTTCGCCACGACGCTGGGCGAGGATCTCCACCGGCTGCGCGAGAACGCGTGGCTGCTGCACGAGGTCAACATGGGGGCGACCGCGATCGGCACCGGCATCACGACGCATCCGGACTACGCACCCTCGGTGCTGCGCCATCTGCGCGAGATCACGGGGCTCGACCTCGCCACGGCCGACGACCTCGTCGAGTCCACGAGCGACACCGGCTCGTTCATGTCGTTCTCCTCCTCGCTGAAGCGCAATGCGATCAAGCTCTCCAAGATCTGCAACGACCTGCGCCTGCTCTCCAGCGGCCCGCAGGCGGGTCTGGGTGAGATCAATCTGCCCGCGCGTCAGGCGGGCTCCAGCATCATGCCCGGCAAGGTCAACCCGGTCATCCCCGAGGTCGTGAACCAGGTGGCGTTCGCCGTGGTCGGCGCCGACATGACGGTCACCATGGCGGTCGAGGGCGGCCAGCTTCAGCTGAACGCCTTCGAGCCGGTGATCGCGCATTCGATCTTCCAGTCGATCACCTGGATGCGCCAGGCCATGTGGACGCTGCGCGTGAACTGCGTCGAGGGCATCACGGCGAACCACGATCGCCTGGGTGCCATGGTCGGCTCATCGGTGGGTGCGATCACCGCGCTGACGCCCTTCATCGGGTACGCGGCAGCGGCGGCGCTCGCGAAGACGGCGCTGCTCACCGGTCGCAATGTCGCCGACCTCGTGGTCGAGGCGGGACTCATGCCGCGCGACGAGGTGCTCAAGCAGCTCTCGCCCGCCCGGCTGTCGGGCCTCGAGGCCATCACGGCCGCCATTCCGATCATCGATACGAGCCTCAGTCCGACGCAGGACTGAGTGTCGCCCGTGCGCCCACGCGGTGCAGCCGATAGCGTCGGAGCGCGCACCGTGCCCGCGCCGAATCAGGAGGAATCATGACCGACCCGACCGGATCGCCCGAGAACACTTCGCCGGTGCCGCCGGCCTACCCCGCCGCGCCCCCGGCGTATCCGACGGCGCCCGCGGCCTCCTCCGAGGTGCCTCCGGCCTATCCGACCGCGCCGCCCGCAGCCGGCCCGGTTCCCGGCCAGCCTGCACCCGGCGCCCCGGTGCCCGGCAAGACGCTCGGCATCGTGGCGCTCATCCTGGCCTTCGTCGCGCAGCTGTTCGGTCTCATCCTCGGCATCGTGGCTCTCGTGCAGAGCCGCAAGGCGGGGGTGCGCAACCTCCCCGCTCTCTGGGCCATCATCGTCAGCTCCGTCCTCATGGTGATCGGGATCATCGTGGGGATCATCGTCATCGTGAGCTTCGTGAGCCTCATCGACCAGGCGACGCAGTACTGCCTGGAGAACCCCGGCGGCTCCTACCAGATCAACGGCGTGACGCAGTCCTGCCCCGCAGGCTGAGTCGATCTGAAACGACGACGATGGCCCCCAGTTGCTCTGGGGGCCATCGTCGTTCAGTCCAGGATGCGGCAGTGCGTGGTCAGCGCGCCGATGCCGTCGATGCCGACGGTGACCGTCGAGCGGTCGCGCAGGAAGATCTGCGGGTCGCGGGAGTAGCCGGCGCCGCCCGGGCTGCCGGTGGAGATCAGCGTCCCCGGCAGCAGCGTGACCGACTGGGAGAGGTGGGACACCAGGGTGGATACGGGCCGGATCATCTGCCCCGTCGACGCATCCTGCACGGTGTGGCCGTCCACGACCGTCCAGATGTGAAGGTCCTGCGGGTCGGGCACTTCATCGGCGGTCACGACGAAGGGGCCGGTGGGGGTGAAACCGTCGAACGACTTGCAGCGCGACCACTGCGCCTCGGAGAACTGGATGTCGCGCGCCGTGACGTCGTTGACGACGGTGTAGCCCCACACGTGCTCGAGGGCCTTCTCTGCCGGGACGTTCTTCGCGGGGCGGCCGATGATGACACCGAGCTCCGCCTCGTAGTCGACGGACTCGCTGAGGCTGCGCGGCCAGCTCGTGGTCTGCTCGTGCCCGGTGAGGGAGTTCGGCCACAGCACGAAGACCGTCGGGGTCTGGTCGGTCTTGAGGCCCAGCTCACCCGAGTGGGCGGCGTAGTTGAGTCCGACCGCGAGGATCACGGGTGGCGCGAGAACCGCCGAGGCGAACTGCGTTCCCGCAAACCCGAAGCGCTCCAGTTCGGGCGATGCCGCGGCGTCCCGCACGCGATCGAGCAACTCGTCCCCGCCCAGGATGAGCTGCTCGAGCGTTCTCGGGGCGTCGGGGAAGAGGTCGTCGACGAAGGCGGCCGAGTCCTCGTCGACGACGACGAGTCTCGGCTCCGGATTCGCAGCGGTGCGGAGGTGGGCGAAGCGCATGACCTCCACGCTACCGGCGGCGACCGTAGGCTGAGGGAATGACGACCCCCGACGGCCGCCCGACTCTCACCCCGCCGGCCTTCGATTCCGCTCTTGCGCAGCCGGTTCATGCCGTCCCCGCGCCGATTGCGGCGCCCGCCACGTCGCAGCCGCCGGTCGGTGCGCCGGTTCGGCGGGCGTGGGGCCTCTACATCTGGGTCGGCGCGCTGCTCGTGGTTCTGCTGGTGGTGCTCGTCGGCTACTTCCTGGAGGCGATCGGCCCGGTCGCCTCGCTCCTGGGGGCGATCCTCGCGCTTCTCCCGCTGGCGGGCGTGCTGTGGGTCCTGCGCATCGTCGACCGCTGGGAGCCGGAGCCCAGAGGTCTGGTGATCCTCGCGCTCGGTTGGGGAGCCATCGCTGCCGTGGCGCTGGCTCTCGGTGTCGATCTCGTGCTGCTGCTCGCCTTCGGTCGCGACGACTCGCCGTTCGCGCTCCTGCTGCAGTCGGTCGTGCAGGCGCCGGTCGTCGAGGAGATCGGCAAGGGTCTCGGGGTGCTTCTCATCTTCGCGGCCGCTCGACGCTTCTTCGACGGGCCCGTGGACGGCATCGTGTACGGCGGGCTGATCGGTGCGGGATTCGCCTTCACGGAGAACATCCAGTACTTCGCGAGCGCCTTCATCGAAGGCGGCTTCACCCAAGCCTCCGCGACGTTCTTCGTGCGCGGCATCCTCTCGCCGTTCGCTCACGTCATGTTCACCGCGGTCACCGGCTTCGCACTCGGCCTCGCAGCGCGGCGCGGCGTCCGTCTCGGCGGCGCGCTCGGACCGTGGCTCCTGGGGCTCGTCGGGGCCATCGCGCTGCACGCGCTGTGGAACGGCTCCGCGCTCCTCGGCGACTTCTTCGCACTGTACGCCGTGCTGCAGGTTCCTCTCTTCGTGATCTTCGTGGTCGCGATCGTGCTGCTGCGGCGTGAGGAGGCTCGCCTGACGCGGGCGCGGCTGGGTGAGTACGCGGCTGTCGGCTGGTTCACCCCTCAAGAGGTCGACATGCTCGCGACCGCCGCAGGGCGCCGCACCGCTCTCGCCTGGGCGCGTACGCTCACCGGCGACCGGGTACCGATCATGCGGACCTTCATCGCCGACGCGACCGCGCTCGCGGCGGCGAGGCAGCGCGCGATCAGCGGAAGAGACCCGCGAGCGAGCGCGGAAGAGGCCGCGTTGCTCCAGCGCACGGTTGCCGCTCGCGCAGCCCTGTTCGCGCTCTGAGGCCGGACGTCATCTGAGCGAAACACCGCGTCGCTATCGTGAACCGACCAGTTCACTCGACGTCAGGAGCGTCCATGGCCGACTCGGCCCTCCGCGATCTCGCCGCCCTTCCCAAGGGGCATCTCCACGTCCATCTCGAGGCGGCCATGAGGCCCGCGACGCTCGCCGAGCTGGCCGAGGAGATGTCGGTCGAGATCCCGCCGGTATCCGGATTCTCCGGCTTCACGGCGTTCGCCGACATGTACCAGGGGCTGCTCGCCGTCCTGGCGCGTCCGGAGAACCTCGTACGGTTGATCGATGAGGCGGTGGCGGATGCGGCATCCGACGGCGCGGTCTACGTCGAGTTCGGCGTGAGCCCCCAGTTCTATCTCGAGGCCTTCGGGACCATCGAAGCGGCGCTGGACGCGCATCTCGACGCCGTTCGCATCGCGGGCGAGCGTCACGGCGTCGAGGTGGGGCTCATGGTCACGGTCGATCGCACCGAGTCCCTCGACGAGGCGATCGCGCTCGCGAAGGCGGCGGCGGCACGCGCCGGTCTTGGTGTCGTGTCCCTCGGGCTCGCGAACGAGGAGCGAGGCTATCCCGCCGCCGACTTCGCCCCCGCATTCGACATCGCCCGCGCCGCGGGCCTGCAGTCCGCCCCGCACGCGGGCGAGCTGGTGGGTCCTGAATCGGTCTGGCAGGCCATCGACGACCTGGGCGCCGCGCGGGTGCTGCACGGAGTGCGGGCGATCGAGGATCCCGCGCTCGTGGCCGAGCTGGCACGGCGCGGGATCTGCCTCGACACCTGCCCCACCTCCAACCTGCTGCTGGACGTCGTCGACGACCTCGCCCGTCATCCGCTTCCGCAGTTGCTGGATGCGGGAGTGCGGTGCTCCATCAACGCGGACGACCCGATCCTGTTCGGCCCCGGCATCCTCGACGAGTACGTCGTCGCGCGCGAGCAGATCGGCCTGACGGACCGCCAGCTCGCCGCGTGCGCGTGGAGCTCCATCGAGACGACGCTCGCCGGCGACGCGCTCAAGGCGCGTGCGAAGGCCGACATCGAGGCGTGGCTGGGGGAAGCGCTGTGACGAATCTCCACTTCGGCGTCTTCGAGGTCTACGCGCCGCAGGTCGGCGGCACCTACAGCTGGGCTCACCCGCTCTGCGACGCTGCGGACTACCTCGACCCGGAGCGCTGGGTGCGCATGGCGAAGATCATGGACCGCACCGGCTACGACTTCCTCTTCTTCGCCGACGGCTTCGGCTATCCGATGCAGAACGGTGACATCAGTGCCGCGTGTCTGTCGGCGGCCATCAACTTCTCCGGCCTCGACCCGTCGACGATCATCCCGATCCTCGCCCGCGAGACCGAGAATCTGGGCTTCGTCGTGACGGCGACGACGGGCATGGACCACCCCCTGCCGCTGTCGCGGCGCTTCAGCACCCTCGACCATCTCACCCGCGGTCGCATCGGGTGGAACGTCGTGACGGGTGCCTCGCAGAACGCCGTCGCGGAGCTATTCGGGCACCCGGAGATGGTGGCGCACGATACGCGATACGAGATGGCCGAGGAGTACGTGTCGCTCGCGCGCAGCTACTGGGAGCACTCGTGGGACGACGATGCGCTCGTCGCGGACGCGGCCTCCGGCGTCTACATCGACCCGTCCCGCATCCATCGCACCCAGTTCGAGGGAGCCCACTACCGCTCGCGCGGGTACTTCGGCGCCCCTCCGTCGCCGCAGCGCACGCCGGTGATCTTCCAGGCCGGTACATCTCCGAAGGGGCGCGCGCTCGCGGCCTCGCATGCCGAGGGGGTGTTCGTTCAGGCCACGACGCCCGAGCACACGGCGGCGGCCGTCGCCGACATCCGTCGCCGTGCCGCCGAAGCGGGGCGTGATCCCGGCGACATCCGCATCATGGCCGGGCTCACGGCGATCGTCGACGAGACGCAGGCCGGTGCCGAGCAGCTCTGGCGCGAGTTCCACGGCATGCAGTCGGACGAGGTCGTGGCGGCGCTCTACGCCGGGAACACCGGCATCGATCTGCTGACGCTCGATCCGGACAAGACCCTCGCCGAGGTCGTGGCGGCCGGTGGGATCGTCGGTCAGATGGGCACGAGCAACATCGAGCGCTTCCTCGGTCGCGACGGTGCCCCGGCGCCGACCGTGCGACAGATCCTGGATGACCTGCGCGGCAAGGGCACGCGCGGATTCCGGATCGTGGGGGATGCGGAGCACGTCGCAGACCGCGTGGAGGAGCTGGCCGAGAAGACGGGCCTCGACGGATTCCTCTTCGAGCCGGTGTTCGGAACGCGCGATGTCGAAGCGTTCGGGGAGCTGGTGCTCCCGCGCCTTCGGGACCGCGGCCTTCTGCCCGAGCCCGCCGGTCCGACGCTGCGCGAGCGGATGCGGGAGCGCCCCGGCGCCCGTCTGGAGCGGGCGGGAAAAGACTCAGCGCCCGGTGCCGCGGCGATGCCTGCGTGACTCCCGAGCGCTGAGTTGTTCTGATGCCAGGATCCACCCGTCGCCGGATGCTGTCAAGAGGATCCGCCGCGGCTCGCGGGCCGCGCCGACGTGCTTGGATGGAGACATGACTGACAACCGCACGAAGCCCGAGTTCGACGCTCCCGCAGGGCCCGCTCCCACCGAGCTCGTCATCCGCGACATCATCGTCGGAGACGGAGAAGAGGCGAAGCCGGGCGACAACGTCACGGTGCACTACGCCGGCGTCGAGTACGAGTCCGGCGAAGAGTTCGACTCCTCCTGGGGCCGTGGTGAGAGCATCCAGTTCCCGCTGCGCGGTCTCATCCAGGGCTGGCAGGACGGCATCCCGGGCATGAAGGTCGGCGGTCGACGCGAGCTCGTGATCCCGCCGCACCTCGCGTACGGCCCCGCCGGCGGCCACTTCCTCGGGGGCAAGACGCTCATCTTCATCATCGACCTGCTGAAGGTCGGCTGACACGATCTCTCGAAGGGCCCCGGGCATCCGGGGCCCTTCGTCGTTGTTCCACCGGAAATTCTTAAGACTCTCGTCAGAATTTTGCATTCAGGGGAATACGTTCCCGTGGGATGCGGTTGACTGGACTCGACGCCGCGAAACGCGCGGCCCTGGTTTTGGAGCGAACATGACCGACACGAACGCAATCGAGATCCCCGGATACAAGGCCGGCACCTGGACGCTGGACGCCTCGCACAGCGAGGTCACCTTCGCGGTGCGCCACATGATGATCTCGAAGGTGCGCGGCACCTTCGGTGTGAAGAGCGCCACGATCATCGCCCCGGAGAACCCGCTCGAGGCCAAGGTCGAGGCCACGGTGGATGTCGCCTCGATCGACACCAAGGATGAGGGCCGCGACGGCCACCTGCGTTCGGCCGACTTCTTCGACGTCGAGAACTACCCCACGATGAGCTTCGTCTCGACGGGTGTCCGCTATGAGAAGGGCGACTTCCTCGTGGACGGCGACCTGACCATCAAGGACGTCACCAAGCCCGTCACGTTCGAGCTCGAGTTCGGCGGCTTCGGCACCGACCCGTGGGGCAACTACAAGGCCGGCGCCACGGCCAAGACGGTCATCAACCGTGAGGAGTTCGGCCTCACCTGGAACGCCGCGCTCGAGACCGGCGGCGTGCTCGTCGGCAAGGACGTCACGATCGAGCTCGACCTGCAGGGCACGGTCGCGGCCTGATCGCGCACGAAGGGGACGGATGCGGCCGCATCCGTCCCCTTCGTCATGTCCGGGCTCGGCGCCGCAGGCGGTCCTGCGCGAGGAGGATGCCCAGGAAGACGACGAGGGCGCCCGCGGGCTCGTTCCACGACACCGTCTCGCGGAGCACGATGGCGCCGAGGACGACGCCCACGACGGGCGTGATGTACGTGACGGTGGAGGCGCGCGTGGGACCCCAGGCGCGGAGCACATTCTGGTTCCAGATGTAGGCGACGCCTGTCCCGAGGCAGCCGAGGAGCACGAGGCAGATGATGATCGCCGCATCCAGCCTCACGGGCGTGAGAGCGATCAGCGGCGTCAAAGCGAGCATGATCACGGCCGCGATCCCGATGTTCAGGAACGAGAACACCAGGGGGCTCATGCCGCTGTCGGAGGTGAAGCGGCGCATGTAGGCGAGGCTGAAGCCGTAGCAGGCGGTGGCGCCGAGGATGGCGAACTGGGCGATGAGGCTCTGATCGGGGGCGAGGCCCTGCCAGGGCGCGATGATGACCATCACCCCGAGGATGCCGATGAGGATTCCCGCGATCTGGATGATGCGCAGCTTCTCGACGCGGAACACGGCCCAGGCCATCACGGCCGTCATGATCGGGGTCGTCGCGTTGTAGATGCTCGCAAGGCCCGAGCTGACGTGCTGCTGGGCCCACGAGAACAGCAGGAACGGCACGACGCAGAACGAGAGTGCGAGCACGCACATGTGCATCCACACCACGAGTCGCCGGGGCAGGGTCTCCCGACGGATGGCCACGAAGATCCCGAGCGTCACCGCCCCGAGCACGAGCCGCGACCATGCGACCTGGGCGGGAGAGAGCCCGCCGAGCGCGACCTTCATGAACAGGAAGCTCGAGCCCCAGATGACGCCGGTCAGCACGAACTGCACGGCGATGACCGCCTGGCGGGGCGGAGCGGAGGGGCGCGCGACGGGAAGCACGCACCGACTCTAGTGACGGCCGCAGACGCTCCGGCCTTGTCGCGGATGCGATGTCCGAAAGCCGCCGCAGGACGGCAGCGCGCCGCCGCTCAGGGCACCGGATGGAGCGCGTCGTACGCGCGGAAGCCGGGGCTCAGGCGCACCAGTACTCCGACGAGCGCGATGATGACGATCCCGCCCAGCAGCGGGGGGAACCACAGTGCCGTTAGGGTTGCGAGGCTCCCGGCGTAGAGTGCGCCGATGCGGGGACCTCCCGCGACGACCACGATGAAGATGCCCTGCAGACGCCCGCGCATCGCGTCGGGCACGGCGGACTGCATCATGGTCGAGCGGAAGATCGCGCTGACGTTGTCGGCGGCGCCCGAGACGGCGAGCACCACGCAGGCGGCGGCGATCAGGACGACATTGACGTCACCACGCACGAACCAGCCGAGGGCCGCAGCGACCAGCACGAGTCCGAACACGGCGATCGCGGCGCCGTAGACCTGGATCGCGCGTTCGATGCCGAGTCCATGGCGTCGCACCCTGCCGATCGGGCCCGAGAACAGGCTCGACAGGAATGCGCCCGCCGCGACGGCCGCGGTGAGGATGCCGGTCGTCACCGGCCCGCCGCCGAGAAGCACGGCACCGATGCCGGGGAACAGCGCGAGGGGCTGCCCGAACGTCATCGCGATGATGTCCAGCAGGTACTGCATCCGGATGTTGCGCGCGCGGCGCAGGAATGCCCAGCCGTCCCGGAGGGAGTCGAGGCCGGGCCTGACGATCGCCCCCTCCGGGCGGAGCTTCGGCAGGGTCCACAGGCCCAGGAACAGCGAGGTCATGAGCACGACGTCGATCGAGTAGGTCCAGGCGTAGCCTGCCGTCGCAACGAGGACGCCCGCGAGCGCGGGGCCCGCCATCACCATGATCCCGACGGTGACGCCGTTGAGGGCGGCCGCCGCCGGCAGCAGCTCGCGCGGCAGCAGTCGCGGCGTGATCGCCGACTTGGTGGCCATCACGACGGAGTTCGCGGCGGAGTTGACGATGCTCAGCGCATACAGCCACCAGACGGTCTCGTCGCCGGACCACGCGAGGGCCGCCAGCAGGGCGGTGGAGGCGAACGTGATGCAGGCGGCGATCAGTGCGACCATGCGCCGATCGAACGCGTCGGCGAGCATCCCTCCGTAGAGTCCCGCGAGCACCATCGGAATCAGGCCCGCCACCGCGACCATCGCCACGGCGAAGTCGGAGCCGGTGAGGGCGTAGACGTGCAGCATGACGGCGACGATCGTCAGCTGCCCGCCGAGCCCCGCGAGCGTGGAGCCGATCCACATCCGCGCGTACGGTGCGCTGGTGGTGAGAGGGCGCACGTCGATCAGGTGGCGCGCGAGCCGCATCCGGCTCACTCCGCGACCTCGATGCGCTTGATGCGAGCGGCGTGGCCCGTGCGGATCGTGACGTCCTGGCGGCGGACGCCGAAGTGCGCCGCGAGGGCCGTGATGACCCCCGCGTTGGCTGCGCCGTCGGCCGCGCGCTCGCGCACGTGCACGGTCAGCGCGCCGTCCGCATCCGTCTCGACGAGGGGTCCGCGGCGGCTGCCGGGCTTGACGCGGACGGTGAACTGCACGGGTGCGAGCGTACCGCCGGCGGGAGCGGTTGGGGTCGGCGCCGAACGCTGGTAGACTTTCGAGGTTGCCGTTCGATCGGCCGCGGATAAAGAGAGCCCCCGGATCAGCCGGAGGGCGCCGCGCAACGAGGAGAGAGGGGATCCCATCTATGGCACTCGAGAACGACGTCAAGAAGGCGATCATCGAAGAGTACGCGACGCACCCCGGTGACACCGGATCCCCCGAGGTGCAGGTCGCGATGCTGACGCAGCGCATCAAGGACCTCACCGAGCACCTCAAGGAGCACAAGCACGACCACCACTCGCGTCGTGGTCTGTTCCTCATGGTCGGTCAGCGCCGTCGCCTGCTGGGTTACCTGCAGGACATCGACATCAACCGCTACCGCTCGCTCATCGAGCGTCTCGGTCTGCGCCGCTGATCGCAGCGCGATCGCGTATATCGCTTTCTTCGAAGGCCGCCCCACGGTGTGGGGCGGCCTTCGCTTTTTGTGCGCGCCCGCCCGCATCCTGAACCCACCTCTCCGCTCAAAGACCGCGAGACTGCACTTCCCTCACGAGATCACGGGTAAACACAGTGATCTCGTGCGAAAGATGCAGTCTCGCGGTAGGGAGGGGAGGGTCAGGCGCGGGCGGCCAGGAGGTCCGGGTGGTGGATCGCCGCCACATCCGGGTGCGCACGCAGGCGCGACTTCAGCGCGTTCTCGCCGTAGCGGGCGTAGATCGGATTGGTGGGGTCCTCGGTGACACCGCGCGTCCGTGCCGCGAGCTCCGGCGGAAGCTGGATGAGGGGCAGCTGCGCATCGAGTGCCGGGTTGAAGAAGAACGGCACCGAGATGCGGTCTTCGGGGTAGCGCGGCGAGACGACGCGGTGGTTCGTGGCGATCAGGTACCCCTGCGTCGCGTACTCGAGGAGCTCACCGATGTTGACGACGAACGCGCCGTCGACCGGGGGAGCGTCGACCCAGCCACCGTCGCGCTCGACCTGGAGCCCGCCCTTGCCCGGCTCGACCCACAGGAGGGTGAGCACGCCGGAGTCCTTGTGCGCGCCGACACCCTGCTGCGGCTCGGGTTCGCGGCTACCGGGGTAGCGCACGATCTTGATGAGCGTGCCCGGGTCTGCGAAGTAGGGGTCGAAGAAGTCCTCCGCGGCTCCCAGCGCCAGCGCCCACTGGCGCAGCAGGGTGATCGCGACCTCGCTCAGCCGGTCGTGCCACTCCTGCACGACCTCACGCAGCTCGGGAAGCGCCTCGGGCCAGAGATTGGGGCCGGTGAGGCGTTCGAAGTCGGGAGCGGCGGGGTCGGTCACGGCCTCGCGCTCGGGTCCGATGTCGATCTGCTCGCGCCAGTCGACCTGCCCCTGCGTGCGCTCGCCGCCGATGCGGGTGTACCCGCGGAAGTGCGGGCTGTTGATGTTCTCGATCGCGAGCTTGTCGGCTTCCGGCAGGGCGAAGAAGGCGCGCGCGACGCGTTCGAGGCGCAGCGCGAGCTCGTCGACGCCGGTCCCGGTGAGGTAGAAGAAGCCCACCTCGTGCGTCGCCCGGCGCAGGTCGTCGCGGAACGCGGCGACCGCATCCGGACCGTCGGAAAGGCGGGAGAAGTCCAGGACGGGAAGGGATGGCGTGCTCATGCACCGAAGGTACGTCCCGGCGTCGCCGGGCGGAGAAATGTTGCTGAGCGTTACCGCACGGCGTGGAATTTGCCTCCGGTCCGTAACAGGAGTAATCTCGCTCCGGGCTTAGGTAAGCCTTACCAGAAAGAAGGATCCCCCGGTGCTGTCGAGTCTGCTGATCGGTCTGCGCGAAGGCCTCGAGGCCGCCATCGTCGTCGGCATCCTCGCCGCCTACCTCTCCCGGCTCGGACGGCGCGACGTGCTGCCGCGGTTGTGGATCGGCGTCGGGCTGGCCGTTCTCCTCTCGCTCGTGGTCGGCGCGGTCCTCACGTTCGGCGCCTACGAGCTCACCTTCCAGGCCCAGGAGATCCTCGGCGGCGGCCTCTCGCTCGTCGCCGTCGCGCTGGTCACGTGGATGATCTTCTGGATGCAGCGGGCCGGCCGCGGGCTCAAACGAGCGCTCGAGGGTGACATCGACCGTGCCCTCGCGACCGGGGCGCTGTGGGGGATCGTCGTCATCGGCTTCATCTCCGTCGCCCGTGAGGGACTGGAAACGACCCTGCTGCTGTGGTCGATGGTGCAGTCCTTCGGCAATGCGCCCGCCGCACTCGGCGGCGCCGTCCTGGGCCTCGCGCTGGCGGTCGTGCTCGGCGCGCTCATCTCGCGCGGCATGATCCGCCTCGACCTCCGGGTGTTCTTCACCTGGACCGGCGCCCTGCTCATCATCGTCGCCGCAGGCGTCCTCGCCTACGGCGTGCACGACCTGCAGGAGGCGGCAGTGCTGCCTGGGCCGTTCTCCGACGCCGCCACGATCGACGCGGCGACCGGAGTCGTGGGCGTGGGCCTGGCAGGCTTCCCGTTCGGCTGGGCCTTCGACGTGTCGACGATCATCGCTCCCGGCGGTCCCATCGCTGTGCTGCTGCAGGCCACCGTCGGTTTCATGCCGCAGATGACCTGGCTGCAGGTCATCGCCTGGGTCGTCTACATCGCCGTCGTCGGCATCCTCTTCTTCCGCGGTGCGCGCTCGCACCCGCGGTCCCACCGAGCGCAAGAAGCCGTCGCTCCCGCACATCAAGGAACCCCATGACAGCTCCTCGTCTGATCGGCGGCGCCGCAGCGCTCGTCCTCACCTCGCTCGCGCTGGCCGGATGCGTCGCCAAGGCCGACGTGGCCGCATCCGACGCCCTCGCCGTCACGGCGAGCGACTCCGCGTGCGATCTGCCCACCGCGACCGCCACAAGCGGAACGCTGGCCTTCGACGTCACCAACACGGGCTCCGAGGTCAGCGAGTTCTACCTGCTCGCCGAGGACGGCCTGCGCATCGTCGGCGAGGTCGAGAACATCGCTCCGGGCGCCTCGCGGACGCTCACGGTCGTGGCGCAGCCCGGCAAGTACTTCACGCTGTGCAAGCCCGGTATGGTCGGCGACGGGGTCGGGCGAGCCGGCTTCACGGTCACCGGCGACACGATCGCCGCGTCCGGTGACGACGCCGAGCAGAAGCAGCAGGCGGTCTCGCTGTACGCCGCGTTCGTGAAGGACCAGGTCGAGCAGCTCGTCCCTGCCGTCGACGCCTTCACCGCCGCCTACACCGCCGGTGACGATGAGACCGCCCGGACGTCCTTCCCGAAGGTGCGCTCCTTCTACGAGCGGATCGAGCCGGTCGCCGAGTCGCTGGGCGATCTCGACCCCAAGATCGACTACCGCGAGGTGGACGCGGTCGCGGAAGGCCTGGACTGGACCGGGTTCCACCGCATCGAGAAGGACCTCTGGGTCCCCGCGCAGGGCGCGCTCAACGCCGACGGCGCCACGCCCGCCTGGCAGGACTGGACGCCCTCCACTCCCGAACAGCGCGCGGAGCACGCCGACCAGCTCGTCGCGGATGTGGCGCAGCTCAACGACTACGTCCACTCCGACGAGTTCGTCAGTGCGCTCGACGCGCAGGGCATCGCGGGCATCTCGAACGGCGCCATCGCGCTGCTCGACGAAGTCGCGAACGGCAAGATCTCCGGCGAGGAGGACTGGTGGAGCGGCACCGACCTCTACGACTTCGCCGCCAACGTCGAAGGCTCCAAGATGGCCTACTCGCTCGTCCGCGACTTCGCTGAGAGCAAGGGCGAGGACGGTCAGAAGCTCGTGAGCGCCATCGACAAGGGGTACGCCGATCTCGAGGCGCAGCTGGCGACGTACGGCAGCGCGGACACGTCGTTCGTCGCGTACTCGACGCTCACCGAGGCCGACAAGCGCACCCTGACGGATCTGATCAACGCGCTCGCCGAGCCGCTGTCCCGTCTGACGGTGACCGTCCTCTCGTGAACGAGCAGCAGCCCGCCGCGGTTCCCCAGGAGCCCGCCGAGGCGCCCGCAGGGCTCAGCCGGCGGGGTCTGCTCGGCCTGCTCGGCGCTGGTGCCGCCGGCCTCGCCATCGGCGGGGCCGGCGGTGCCGCGGTCGCCACGGCGGTCGAGGGCGCCGCATCCGACGCCGATGCCGACGGCGTCCACGCGTTCTTCGGCGAGCACCAGGCGGGGATCACCACCGAAGTGCAGGACCACCTGCACTTCGCCGCCTTCGACCTCGACGACGATCTGACGCGCGATGACCTCGTCTCGCTCCTGCAGGACTGGTCGTATGCTGCGTCGCGCATGACGCAGGGGCTCGACGTCAGCGCGTCGGGCGCGGTCGGCGGCTCGCCCCAGGCGCCGCCGGACGACACCGGCGAGGCGCTGGGGCTGCCCGCGAGCTCGCTGACGATCACGTTCGGATTCGGGCCCGGGCTCTTCGAGCGGGACGGCGTCGACCGCTTCGGCATCGCCGATCGTCGGCCCGACCTGCTGACGCCGCTGCCTCGCTTCGTCGGCGACGATCTGGACCCGCTGAACTCCGACGGCGACCTCTGCATCCAGGCCTGCGCCGACGACCCGCAGGTCGCCGTCCACGCCATCCGCAACCTCAGCCGCATCGCGTTCGGACGCGCCCGCATCCGCTGGGCGCAGCTCGGCTTCGGTCGTACGTCCAAGACCAGTGCCGCGCAGACGACGCCTCGGAACCTCTTCGGCTTCAAGGACGGCACGGCCAACATCCTGGCCACCGATACCGCCGCGCTCGCCGAGCACGTGTGGGTCGGTGACGAAGGCCCCGCCTGGCTCGCCGGTGGCAGCTATCTCGTCGCCCGCCGCATCCGCCAGACGATCGAAACCTGGGACCGCTTGCGGCTCATGGAGCAGGAGCGCACGATCGGACGCGACAAACGCGAGGGCGCCCCGCTGTCGGGCGGGCAGGAGTTCACCGAGCCCGACTTCTCTGCGAAGGATGCGTCGGGCGCGCCCCGCATCGACCGCGCCTCCCATGTCAGCCTCGCCCACCCCGACAACAACGGCGGGATCCGGATCCTCCGTCGCGGCTACAACTTCGTCGACGGCAATGACGGGCGGGGCGCGCTGGAAGCGGGGCTGTTCTTCCTTTCCTACCAACGTTCGCCCGAGCAGTTCATCACGCTGCAGAAGGCGCTCGCGCGCGACCTGCTCACGGAGTACCTGCGCCACGTCGGCTCGGGTATCTGGGCCGTGCCGGGCGGCGTCCGAGAGGGCTCGTTCGTGGGTGCAGACCTCTTCGCCTGAGCGGTGTCAGCGCCGCTCGGGAGCGCGGCGCGAACCGGTCGGGTCGCTGCGGTGCCCCTCGCGGCCAGCGAGCGTGCGGTCGGCGAACAGCCACGACCAGCGCGGCTCCACGAGAGGGCGGAACACGCGGCGTACGGGCGCGGTCGCGAGTCCCAGCGCGATGAGCACGGATGCGGCGCAGACGACCGGCAGCCAGAACCAGGTCGGGTCGAGCCCGCGCAGGATGCCCGACTCCCGGAACGGATAGAGCACGAAGGAGTGCAGCAGGTAGACGTACATCGTGTACTGCCCGAACGACGTCCACCAGGCGGCCCGCCGGGGCACGAGTGCGAGGAAGGCGGCGGTCAGGAGCAGAGCGATCGCCATGAGGGCGAGTCGGATGCCGCCGGCCCACCACTGTTCGCCGCCGAGGTCCGAGTAGGCGTCCTCGTAGAAGAGCCAGGTGCGCAGGTCGATCGCCCGCCAGAGGTCGATGAAGATCCACGCGACCGCTCCGGCCATCACCAGCACCGCCGCAGCGGCGACGCGGCTCCACCACGGCCGGGCCAGCAGCGAGAAGCGCTCGACGATGTCGTGCTCGCGCAGCCACCAGCCGAGGGTGAAGAAGAACAGGAGCCCCATCGTGCGCGACAGCGACAGCGTGGAATCGATGTTCGGCAGGTAGCCGACACCGATCGAGATCACGAGCGCCCACAGCAGCGGCCAGCGCAAGAGCGCGAGGTAGGGCAACACGACCCGGAAGATGCCGAGCGCGAGCAGGAACCACAGCGTCCAGGAGGGCTGCGTGGGGTTGGGGTTGGCCGTGCCCTCGACGAGGAACTTGGTGATCGTCCAGAGCGTCTCGAAGATGAGGTACGGCAGCAGGATGTCGGTGACGACGCGGGCCATCTGACGCTTTCCCGGAACACCCGCCTTCGAGAAGTAGCCGGAGATGACCGCGAAGGCGGGCATGTGGAAGGCATAGACCACGAGATAGAGCGCGAGGGCCGCATCCGAGTCGTAGATGAGGCGTTGCGTGGCGTGTCCGAGCACGACCAGGACGATCGAGGCGAAGCGCGCGTTGTCCCAGAACGGCACCCGACGCTTCGGGCGCGCGGGCGCGGAGGTCGGCGGAAGGCTCATCGCGTGCGACCCTACCGGTGCGCGTGCCCCGCATGTCGCGGAGCGCCGGAGGCAGTAAGGTGTGGCCACCGGTGAGGGGGTGTCGATGGCGGTGCGCGAGGATGCTGCCTGGCAGGACCGAGCCATCGGCGACGTGGACTGGCATCTGTTCCCGCCCGATGCCGTGCACGATGCGGTCGCAGCGCCGTCGGGGGCGTTGGCCCGTGTCTCGCTCGGCCCCGCGGACGGCCCCAGGGCTGTGCTCGTTCCGGGCGTCACCGGCTCGAAAGAGGACTTCGTGCTGGTCATGCCGCTGCTCGCGGCCGCCGGCTACCGCGTCGAGTCCTACGACCTCGCGGGTCAGTACGAGTCGGCGGCCGCGGGCCCTGAGAACCTCGAGCCGCCTCGCCGGCACTACGACTACCCGCTGTTCGTGGACGACATGATCGCGGTGCTCGAGACCGGGTCCGCCCCGGTGCACGTGCTCGGCTACAGCTTCGCCGGTCTCGTCGCCCAGTTGGCGCTCGTGGCGCGGCCCGACCTCTTCGCCAGCCTCGCGCTCGTGACCTGCCCGCCGGCGACGGGACAGGTCTTCCGCTCCGTCAAGCGCATCGGACGTCTCTCGGATGCGGCGGGGCCGCGCGCGGGCGCCGGGCTGATGCTCTGGGGTATCCGCAACAACCTCAATCGCGTGCCGCCGGGGCGGCTGCGTTTCGTGCGCGAGCGATTCACGCTGACCCGCCGCGAGAGCGTCACCGACATCGTGGGCCTCATGATGACGATGCCGGATGTGACGGCCGCCGTCGCGGGAGTCGATCTGCCCAAGCTCGTCGCCACCGGCACGCACGATCTCTGGCCCGAATCCGAGTACCGCGCATATGCGGCGCGGATCGGGGCACGCGCCGTCGTCTACGACACCGGCCATTCGCCCAGCGAGACGGTGCCCCACCAACTGAGCAGGGATCTGCGTCATCTGTACGAATCGGCGTCCGATCGCCGGGAATAACCTCGACCCCGACGCGTTACAGGGGATATATTCAATCGCATAGAAACGGATGCGGGCACGCACCCGGGAAGCGGAAGAGGAATCGTGAGCGAGAACACCACCTGGCCGGGAATGCAGTTCGGCATCTTCACGGTCTCGGACATCACCCAGGACCCGGTGTCGGGTCATACCCCGAGCGAAGCGGAGCGCATCCGCAACACCATCACGATCGCCAAGCACGCCGAGGAGGTGGGGCTGGACGTCTTCGCCCTCGGCGAGCACCACAACCCGCCCTTCTGGTCGTCGTCGCCCACCACGACGCTCGCCGCGATCGCCGCGCAGACCGAGCGGCTGCTCGTGTCGACCGCGACGACGCTCATCACCACGAACGACCCGGTGAAGATCGCCGAGGACTTCGCGATGCTGCAGCACGTCTCGAACGGCCGCACCGACATCATGCTCGGCCGTGGGAACACCGGCCCCGTGTACCCCTGGTTCGGCAAGGACATCCGCCAGGGCCTGCCGATCGCACTGGAGAACTACGCGCTGCTGCACAAGCTGTGGCGTGAGGACGTCGTGGACTGGGAGGGGAAGTTCCGCACCCCGCTGCAGGGCTTCACCGCCACACCGCGTCCCCTCGACGGCGTGCCCCCCTTCGTGTGGCACGGCTCGATCCGCACGCCCGAGGTCGCAGAGCAGGCCGCTTACTACGGTGACGGCTTCTTCGCGAACAACATCTTCTGGCCGGCAGAGCACTACCAGCGCCTGATCGCGCTGTACCGCCAGCGCTACGCGCACTACGGACACGGCACGCCCGAGCAGGCGATCGTGGGCCTGGGCGGACAGGTGTTCATGCGTGCCAACTCGCAGGACGCCGTCAACGAGTTCCGCCCCTACTTCGACAACGCCCCCGTCTACGGACACGGCCCGTCGATGGAGGACTTCACGCAGATGACGCCCCTCACCGTCGGCTCGCCCCAGCAGGTCATCGACCGCTACGCCGGCATGCGCGATCTGTTCGGCGACTACCAGCGCCAGCTGTTCCTCATGGACCACGCGGGTCTGCCGCTGAAGATCGTGCTCGAGCAGCTCGACATCCTGGGTGGCGAGGTCGTCCCGGTGCTCCGCAAGGAACTCGCGAAGAACCGTCCCGCGGACGTGCCGGACGCACCCACCCACGAGAACCTCGTGAGCAAGACGTACGGCGACGCGGAGCCCCGTCAGGCCACGCCGCGCGCCAACCGCGGTGACAACCTGACCTCGGGTTCGCCCTACCAGGACACCCCGCAGCCGGTCGGTTCCGCCTTCGGCGCCGCTGCCACCCGGAGCGCCTGATGAGCACCCGTCGTATCGCCGTCATCTCGGCGGGCCTGTCGAACCCGTCGTCGACCCGGATGCTGGCCGACCGCCTGCTCGCCGCCACGGCGCGAGAGCTGGCGGAGCGCGACATCGAGATCACCGCGGACGTGTTCGAGCTGCGTGACTACGCGCACGACATCACGAACAATCTGCTGACCGGATTCGCGCCCTCCGCCCTGGAGACCATGATCAACACCGTGGTGTCGGCGGATGCGCTCATCGTCGTCACGCCGATCTTCTCCACCAGCTATTCGGGACTCTTCAAGTCGTTCATCGACGTGCTCGATCCCGACGCGCTGCGTGGCAAGCCGGTGCTGATCGGCGCCAATGCGGGAACCGCCCGTCACTCGCTGGCGATCGACTACGCGATCCGCCCGCTGTTCGCCTACCTGCACGCGGATGCCGTCTCCACCGGTGTCTTCGCCGCATCCGCCGATTGGGGCGGGAGCGGAGACCAGGTCGCGACGCTGTCGAGCCGTGTGGACAAGGGTGCGCGTGAGCTGGCCGAGGCCATTGCCCGACGCAGCCCCGTCGTCGACGCCGACCCGTTCGACCCGGCGAACTACCTCGGGGAGGGCCGTTCGTTCGGCCACCTGCTGGGCGGTCTCGCGGGGGAGTGACGTCCGTGTGACGAGTGAGGGCGCCGCGTCATCGCGGCGCCCTCACTCGTCGTGCGGCCACCGCATCCAGGGCGAAGCCCAGACCCAGCGCGAGCACGACGGACACGATGACCGCGACGACGGGGCCGCCGGGCACGATGGCGCCGACCGCCGCCCCGATGAGGCTCTGGTAGAGCGCCCAGCCGAGCGCCGCGAGCGCACACGCCCCGAGGAACCGCGCCGGCCGGACACGTGTGGCTCCCGCCGTCAGGGTCACGGCGACCCGCGCGAAGGGGATGAAGCGGGCGGTGAACACGACCGTCGCGGCGCTGCGGTGCAGGCGCCCCCGCGCCCAGGAGAACGCCGCCGCGACGCGCGGATGCCGCATCCATCGCCAGCGCTCGATCCCGACCGTTCGCCCCACGAGGTATCCCGCGGCGTCGCCCGCGAAGGCGGCGGCAGCGGCGACGACCACGACCGCGACGATCGGGGGCTGCCCGGTCGACACCGCCAGAGCACCCATGGCGGTCACCGCGACCTCGCCCGGGATCACTACCAGAAGGGCGTCGGCGAACACGAGCAGGGCCATGAGCGGCAGCGCCCACGGACTCGATGCGAGATCGGTCAGGAAAGGCTCCGCCACCCGTGAAGCATCGCAGCGGCGGGTGAACGGCGACCCAACGGGGCACGTCCGGTGACGAGCCGCGGTGCATCGGGTGAACTCTCGACGATCCGCCCCGGTTCGCGCCATGCGGGCGCGGCGCCGGGAGCACCCTGGTCTCGTGAGAGTCGCGCTGATCGCCGAGTCCTACCTTCCGCACATGAACGGGGTGACCGGCTCCGTCCTGCAGGTGCTCCGGCACCTCGCCGCCGACGGCCACGAGACGCTCGTGATCGCGCCGCGCTCGAGCGAGTCCGTCGACGCGGTCGCAGCCTCGCGCACTGAGCTGCTCGCGTCGCTCCCTCTGCCCTCTTATCCGCAGGTGCGGGTCGTCTTCGCGCGCGTCGCGCGCATCGCGGCGATCCTGCGCGAGTTTCGCCCCGACGTGGTCCACTTGGCTTCGCCCTTCGTGCTGGGCTGGCAGGCGGTGAATGCCGCCGAGGGGTTGCGCACCGCATCCGTCGCCGTGTACCAGACCGACGTCGTCGCGTACACGGAGCGCTACCGGATGCCGCAGGCCGCAGCGCTCGCCGCCGGACACGTCGCGCGTCTCCACCGTCGGGCGACTCTCACCCTCGCACCCTCCAGCTCGTCGGTGGCTCAGCTGGAGCGGATGGGCGTGGACCGGCTGCGGATGTGGGCGCGCGGCGTGGACGGCGAGCGGTTCCGCCCGGAACGGCGCAGCGAGCAGTTCCGTCGGAGCGTGGCACCGGGCGAGCGCATCATCGGCTACGTCGGGCGCCTCGCTCCGGAGAAGCAGGTGGAGGACCTCGCCGCGCTCGCGGGCGTCGAGGGCGCGCGGCTCGTCATCGTCGGCGACGGTCCGTCGCGGAGCCAACTCGAACGCCAGCTCCCCGGTGCAGTCTTCCTCGGGCATCTCGCGGGCGACGAGCTCGCCGAAGCGATGGCATCGTTCGACGTCTTCGTGCACCCCGGCGAGAGCGAGACCTTCGGCCAGACGATCCAGGAGGCGCACGCGAGCGGCGTCCCGGTGGTCGCCACGGGCACGGGCGGCCCCGTCGACCTCGTGCGCTCGAGCATCGACGGATGGCTCTATCGCCCCGGAGATCTGGCTGATCTGCGGGCCCGCGTGGGCGACCTCCTGGGCGATGACGCGAAGCGACAGGCCTTCTCGCTCGCCGCGCGCGACGCCGTCGCCGAGCGCACCTGGGCGTCGCTGTACGGCCAGCTGCTCGGCCACTACGACGAAGCGCGGGAGCTGCGCCGAATCGACGACCGTCTCCTGGCTCGCGGCGACACACGTCCTGCCATGCCGGCGCTGCTTCCCGCACCGCGCCGGTGGGGGCGCTTCGTCGCCCTCGGCGACTCGCTCACCGAGGGATTGTGCGACACCTCACGTACACCGCACGGGCAGTATCGCGGCTGGGCCGACCGGCTCGCCCCGCTGCTGGCGCAGCAGCACCGAGGCCGCGAACCCTTCCGCTACGCGAACCTTGCGGTCCGCTCGCGTCGGGTGCGCGATCTCACGACGACGCAGATCCCGCGGGCGCTCGAACTGCGCCCCGACCTCGTGTCGATCCTCATGGGCGCGAACGACCTCGTCGGCCACGGCGCGGCCCCGCGGGCGCTCGCCGCCGAGCTGGAGGAGGGCGTCGCCGCACTCCGGGCGGCGGGCTGCGACGTGCTCCTGGTGACGCCGTTCCTGCCGCATCGTCGAGCCGCGGGACTCTTCGCCCGCCGATTCGCCCAGTACGCCTCCGAGCTGCGTCGTATCGCCCGTGTGCACGGTTGCATGCTCCTGGACCTGGAAGCCCTGCCGGCGATCGGCTCGCTGGAGATGTGGGCCGACGACAAGGTGCACCTGCGGTCGCGGGGTCATCGTTTCCTGGCCTATCGCGCCGCCGAGGTGCTGGGGATCCCGGATGCCGAGGCTCTGGGTGATCTGGATGCGGCCCTCCACGACGACGAGCCCTCGGCGGGTGGCTGGCTGCGCCGTGACGCGCTGCCCTGGCTGTGGCGTCGGATGCGGGGGCGCACCGCGGGCGATGGCCTGGATGCGAAACACGCCGACTATGTCGAGATGCCCGGCGCGGGGCGCTCTCGCCGTGCCTCCTCATCAGCCTGACGCGTTTCGTCTCGCCTGCGGCTCGCTCAACGACCGCTCGCCCCCGGTCATTGAGCGAGCGGAGTGAGCCGAAACGCGAGTCAGTACCAGCCGGTGGCCTGCGAGTGGTCCCACGCACCGCAGGGCGAGCCGTAACGGCCAGCGATGTACGACAGGCCCCAGTTGATCTGGGTCGCCGCGTTGGTGCGCCAGTCCGCGCCCGCGCTGGCCATCTTGTCGCCCGGTAGCGACTGCGGGATCCCGTAGGCGCCGCTGGAGGGATTGAGCGCGTCGGCACGCCAGCCGGACTCCCGGTTCCACAGCGACACGAGACACGCGAACTGATCCTGCCCCCAGCCGTAGGCGCCGATCGCACCGCGCGCGTACTCCCGTGCTCCGGCCGGGTCGACGACGACGCCTCCGGACGGAGGGGACGGGACCGGGGGAGCAGGGGGAGCGGGTGACCCGGAGGGCGGGGAGCTGGGTGCGGGATTCGCCGGTTGCGCAGCGACCTGGCTCGCCAACCGGTACCGGCGCTCCACGTCGGCCGTCGTGCCCTTGAGGGTCGCCAACTGCGCATAGAGGGTGTTCGCCTGCGTGGTGAGCTCGGCGACGGCGGCGGATTCCGCATCCGCGGCCGACTGCGCCGCGGCGGCGGCGCTCTCGGCCTGCGCGGCGGCGTCCTCGCGCGCGGTGCGTGCGAGCGTTGCCTGATCGTTGAGCGCCGCCACCACCTGCGCCGCGCCCTGCACTTGCGCTGCGCGGCCGGCCCACGCCGTTCCCATCGTCTCGAGCAGACCGAGGCGGTCGAGCAGGTCGTCGGGATCCGCCGCGGTGAGCAGCCGAGCGGCGAGCGGCCCGTCGGACTGCAGACGGTACATGGAGGATGCAAGAGCGCCGGTGCGAGCGCGCTGCGCTTCAGCCTCCGCCTGAGCGGCGGTCACCTGCGCATCGAGGGCTGCGGAACGCTGTGCCGCGTCGTCCGCCCGTCTCCGGGCGTCCTCGGCGATGCGCGCGGCGTCCAGTGCCGCCGTGGCGGAGGCGGCGCTGCGCTGCTGGGCGGCGTCGAGTTCGGCGTCGATGCGGGCGACGAGCTCTGCCGCGGCCGCTTGGTTGTTGCGGGCGTTCTGCACGTCGTCCCAGGAGGGGGTGTCAGCGGCGCGAGCAGGGGCGGTCGAGCTTGCGAGCAGGGCGACGATGGTGACGGCGACCGCGAGCACAGACGGGCGCAGTGCCCGAGGGCGTGGCGCGAGCTCGACGGTCATGCGAACACGCTATTGCGTCACACTCGTCACACCAACCCCACGAGTCACATAGACCAGCGGTATTCGCTCTCCGGACGGCCGGGACGTCCGTGGCGCGCCCGTCGTTCGGCGGCGCCGATCTCCACGAGGTGCTCCAGATAGCGGCGGGCCGATACGCGCGACAGGCCCAGCAGTCGTGCCGTCTCGACGGCGGAGAGCCCCTCGCCGTCGCGCAGCGCGCGGCCGACCGCATCCAGGGTCTCGGGCGAGATGCCCTTCGGCGTGACCGGGATGGGAGCGGTGCGCCCGGCGCCGAGCAACGCGTCGATCTCGGCCTGTGTCGCCCGACCGCGCGGGCTGCGCAGCTCGACGGTCTGTGCGTACTGCTCCAGCCGCTCTCGGAAGACGCCGAAGGTGAAGGGCTTCACGAGGTACTGCACGACCCCGAGGCTCGCGGTGGCCCGCACGGTCTCGGCGTCGCGCACGCTGGTCACGGCGATCACATCCACCGTGCTGCCGGCGGCACGGATGCGGCGCAGCACATCCAAGCCGCTCGCGTCCGGCATGGTCATATCCAGCAGCACCAGGTCGACGGCGGGCCGGGGGTCCGTGCCGATCAGCGCGCGCAGGGCCGCCCCGGCGCCGGCGCACAGTCCGCTCACCTCGAAGCCGTCCAGTCGCCCGACGTACTGTCCGTGCAGCTCGAGGGTCAGAGCGTCGTCGTCGACGACCAGGACATGGATCATCCTCGCCCCTTCAGCATGACGACGAAGCGGCTGGGATCGGCGTCGTCGATGCGGATGCTGCCGCCGGCCGCCGTGACGATGTCGCGCACGAGCGCGAGGCCGACACCGCGACCCTCCGCCCCCGCCGGTTTCGTGCTGAAGCCCATCTCGAACACCCTCTCGCGCATCTCGGTCGGCACTCCGGCGCCTGAATCCGTCACCGTGAGGATGAGGTCCCGCCCGGAGCGCATCATCGCGAAATCGACCGTGCGGGGCGCGGGGCCGGCGGCTGCCGCATCCACGGCGTTGTCGAGCAGATTACCCACGACCGTGACGGCGTCGACGGCGGTGAGCACGGAGCGGGGTGCGTCGGAGGCGATCTCGGTGCGCAACAGCACCCCGCGCTCGGCCGCCTGCGACACTTTGCCGAGCACGAGGGCGCCCACGGTGGCGTCGCCGTCGGTGCGGGCCGTGACCTGATCGACGAGCTGCTGCGATGCGTGTGCGGAGTCGGTCAGCAGGGCGATCGCCTCGTCCCGCCGGTCCATCTCGAGAAGAGCGACGGCGGTGTGGATGCGATTGCCGTGCTCGTGGGTCTGCGCCCGGAGAGCTTCGCCCAGCGTGCGCATCGACTCGGCGCTCGAGAGCGTGTCGCGGATCTCGGATGCGGCCAGATCTCCCGTGACGCGCCGCGCCTGGCCTCGCGCGAGCACTGCGCCGACCAGACCCGCAGCCAGCACGATGAGCGCCACCGCGAGGGCGAACGGCAGTCGGGCGGCGATCCCGTCTCCGATGCTGCCCAGTGTCACCCCCGCCGACACCCACCCCACCACCTCGTCGCCCTCGGTGACGGGGGCGATCGTACGGACGGACGGGCCCAGCGTCCCCGCCCGCTCCTCGGTGAGCGACTCGGGGGATGCGGGGATGGTGCCGATGTAGCGCTCGCCGATCCGCGCGGGGTCACGGTGCGTGAAGCGCACGCCGTCGGGCGACATGATCGTCACGAAGTCGAGGTCGCTGGCGGCCATGACCGACTCGGCGAACGGCTGGAGGACGGCGGAGGGATCGGCGGAGGTGATGCCGCCGCGGACGAACGGGTCCTCGGCGAGCGTGCGCGCGACGATCTGCGTCACGCGTTCGGCTTCCGCGCGCTCCGCGCGCTGCGCGTCGAGCACGAGGACCGCGCTGAGCACGGCCGCCACCGCGACCGCCGCGGCGGCGATCAGCAGGAACAGTCGCGTGGCAGCGCTCGTCGGGAACTTCGTCGGTCTCACCGCATCCTCCGTGACCAATACGACCACAACTCGACCCCGTCCGTCAGCGGGAGCGAGGGTACGAGCGTGGCCACGATGAGGCGGCCCGATCGAGAAGGAGACGACGATGGCTCTGCGACTTCCCCGCACGACGACGGTGACCCTGCCGCGGCTGACAGGCCGACCCGGTCGCAAGAAATGGGACAAGCACACCTGGCTGTACGTCTCGGTGATCATTGCAGTGGTCGCCGGCGCCGTGGTGGGGCTGGCCTTCCCCGAGTTCGCGGTCGGTCTGAAGCCTCTCGGCACCGCGTTCGTGTCGCTGATCACGATGATGATCGCGCCCATCATCTTCTGCACGATCGTGGTGGGGGTCGGATCCATCGCCAAGGCGGCCACCGTCGGCAAGATCGGCGGACTCGCCCTGGTCTACTTCCTCGGCATGTCGACGTTCGCGTTGGCGATCGGCCTCGTGGTCGGCAACATCATCCACCCCGGCGAGGGGCTGGACATGTCCGGCTCGACCTACCAGGCGACGGGTGAGGCGACCTCTACCGTCGACTTCCTGCTGCACATCGTCCCGGAGTCGTTCTTCGCGGCGTTCACCGGCGGCAGCGTGCTGCAGGTGCTGTTCATCGCGCTGCTGGTCGGCTTCGCCCTGCAGGGGCTGGGGGAGAAGGGCAAGCCGATCATGACGGCCGTCACCCACCTGCAGACGCTCGTGTTCCGCATCCTGGGCATGATCCTCTGGCTCGCTCCCGTCGGCGCGTTCGGCGCCATCGCCGCCGTCGTCGGCTCGACCGGTGTCGGCGCGATCCTCGGGCTCGGCCTTCTGATGGTCGCGTTCTACATCACGTGCTTCGTCTTCATCGCGGGTGTTCTGGGCTCGCTGCTCTACGCGGTTGCGCGGGTGAACATCTTCTCGCTCATGAAGTACCTCGGCCGTGAGTACCTGCTCATCGTCGGCACGTCGTCGTCGGAGTCCGCGCTGCCCCGGCTCATCGCGAAGATGGAGCACCTGGGTGTCTCCAAGCCGGTCGTCGGCATCACGGTGCCCACCGGCTACTCGTTCAACCTGGACGGCACGGCGATCTACCTCACGATGGCGTCGCTGTTCATCGCGACGGGCATGGGCGCCCCGATGTCGATTCCCGAGCAGATCGGCCTGCTCGTGTTCATGATCATCGCCTCGAAGGGCGCTGCGGGCGTCACCGGCGCGGGACTCGCGACCCTCGCGGCGGGCCTGCAGACCTACCGTCCCGACCTCGTCGGCGGGGTGGGCGTCATCGTCGGCATCGACCGCTTCATGTCGGAGGGCCGTGCGGTCACGAACTTCACCGGCAATGCTGTGGCGACCGTGCTGATCGGCACGTGGACCCGGCAGATCGACAAGGCGCGGGTGCGCGAGGTGCTCTCCGGCGCCCGCCCCTTCGACGAGTCCACGCTGACCGGCGGACACGGCGCGGATGCGGGGGAGAAGGCTCCCGCCGCAGAGGGCGCAGATGCGGCCGCCAAGGCGATGGCTGCCACGCCCCGCTGACCCACGAAAGAGGGGCCCGGAACGCGATGCGTGCCGGGGCCCTCTCCTCGTTCCCCTCAGCCCTCGATGCCCTGCTCGAACCCGTCGAAGCGCATCTCGCGCTCGAGCTGCGCCTGCAACTGCGCTTCTTCGCGCGGGTCCGGTGTCTCCGGAGTGCCGTCGAGCAGTCCGTCCTCGACCAGCTGCTCCTCGCCGGTGGCGGCGGGCTCTGTGCCCGGCTCGACGTCGCGGTCGGAGCCGGGGGTGGTGTCGTGGGTCATGACGTGTCCTCTCGTCGGTTCCGCTGTCGCGGGTGTGGGTCCCACGATAGGCGGCGTCGACCCGCGTGAGAACGGGTTGCACTGGTAGGCTGATGTGGATCGCTCTGTGCGATCGCCAACTCCATACGAGTTCACGGAGCAGGCCGGCGGGAAGCTGGTCCCCTGTGGTGGGTTCCTCGTCGTGCGTCGCACGCCGGGTGGTCTTCTACTGGTGGCCAGCGCAGGCTCTCTGCAGTCGTGCCGCGCGCCCATAACCGCAGCCCTGCTCCTTCGCATGTCCGCTCGTCGCCCACACGGGGTGGCGAGCCTAAACAAAGAAGGAGGGACCTCTTGGAAGGTCCGGAAATCACCGCCGCCGAAGCCGTTCTCGACAACGGCCGATTCGGCACCCGCACCGTCCGGTTCGAGACCGGGCGACTGGCGCAGCAGGCACAGGGTGCCGTTGCCGCCTACCTCGACGAGGAGACGATGCTCCTCTCGGCCACCAGCGCCGGCAAGCACCCGCGTGAAGGCTTCGACTTCTTCCCGCTGACCGTCGACGTCGAAGAGCGTTCGTACGCGGCCGGCAAGATCCCCGGCTCGTTCTTCCGTCGTGAGGGCCGCCCCTCGACCGAGGCGATCCTCGTCTGCCGTCTGATCGACCGCCCGCTGCGCCCGTCGTTCGTGGATGGCCTCCGCAACGAGGTCCAGATCGTCGTCACCGTCCTGAGCATCGCTCCGGGCGAGTTCTACGACGCGCTGGCGATCAACGCCGCATCGCTGTCGACGCAGATCTCGGGTCTGCCGTTCTCCGGCCCCATCGCCGGTGTGCGCCTCGCGCTCATCCCGGGTCACGGCGAGCACGCCGACCAGTGGATCGCGTTCCCGAAGGCCGAGCAGCTGCAGGAGGCCGTCTTCGACCTGATCGTTGCCGGACGCGTCCTCGAGGATGGCGAAGTCGCGATCATGATGGTCGAGGCCGAGGCCACCGAGCACAGCTGGGACCTCATCAAGGCCGGCGCCACCAAGCCCAGCGAAGAGATCGTCGCGCAGGGACTCGAGGCCGCCAAGCCCTTCATCAAGGAGCTCGTCGCGGCGCAGAACGTCGTGGCGAACACCGCCGCGAAGGAGATCCAGCCCTACCCGGTCTTCCCGCCGTACAGCCAGGAGACGTACGACTTCGTCGCCGAGCGCGCCTACGACAAGCTCGTCCCGATCTACCAGATCGCCGACAAGCAGGAGCGCCAGAACGCGGATGACGCGGTGAAGGATGCCGTCAAGGCAGAGCTCGTCGCGGCCGTCGAGGCCGAGCAGCTGCCCGCCGTGGCGACCCTCGAGTTCTCCGCCGCGTACAAGTCGGTCACGAAGAAGATCGTGCGCGGCCGCATCCTCTCAGAGGGTGTGCGCATCGACGGACGCGGTCTGGCCGACATCCGTGCGCTCGACGCCGAGGTGCAGGTCATCCCGCGGGTGCACGGCTCGGCGATCTTCCAGCGCGGTGAGACCCAGATCCTGGGCGTCACCACGCTGAACATGCTCAAGATGGAGCAGCAGATCGACTCGCTCAGCCCCACCACGAGCAAGCGCTACATGCACCACTACAACTTCCCGCCCTACTCGACCGGTGAGACCGGCCGTGTGGGCAGCCCGAAGCGTCGCGAGATCGGTCACGGCTTCCTGGCCGAGCGCGCGCTCGTTCCGGTGCTGCCCAGCCGCGAGGAGTTCCCCTACGCGATCCGTCAGGTCTCCGAGGCTCTCGGCTCCAACGGTTCGACGTCCATGGGCTCGGTGTGCGCCTCGACCCTGTCGCTGCTCAACGCCGGCGTGCCGCTGCGCGCTCCGGTCGCGGGTATCGCGATGGGCCTCGTGTCGGATGAGGTCGACGGCCAGACGCGCTACGCCGCGCTGACCGACATCCTCGGCGCCGAGGACGCCCTGGGCGACATGGACTTCAAGGTCGCGGGCACCAGCGAGTTCGTCACGGCCATCCAGCTCGACACGAAGCTCGACGGCATCCCGTCGTCGGTGCTCGCTGCCGCTCTCACCCAGGCCAAGGACGCACGTCTCACGATCCTGAACGTGCTCAACGCGGCGATCGACGCTCCCGACGAGATGGCGCCGACCGCGCCGCGCGTCATCAGCGTGCAGATCCCGGTCGACAAGATCGGTGAGCTGATCGGGCCGAAGGGCAAGACGATCAACGCGATCCAGGACGAGACCGGCGCGCAGATCTCCATCGAGGAGGACGGCACCGTCTACATCGGCGCGACCGACGGCCCCTCGGCCGAGGCCGCCCGTGCCCAGGTGAACGCGATCGCCAACCCGACCAACCCCGAGGTCGGCGAGCAGTTCCTCGGCACCGTCGTGAAGATCGCCACGTTCGGCGCCTTCATCTCGCTGCTGCCCGGCAAGGACGGCCTGCTGCACGTCAGCGAGGTCCGCAAGCTCGCCGGTGGCAAGCGCGTCGAGAACGTCGAAGACGTGCTCGGCGTCGGTCAGAAGCTGCTGGTCAAGATCACCAAGATCGACGACCGCGGCAAGCTGTCGCTCGAGCCCGTGCTCGAAGAGGCTGCCGACCAGGAGGGTCGCGACGCGGCCAACCCCGGTCCGGAGGCTCCCGCGGAGGGCTGATCCCCGTACGCAGCCGAGGCCCCCGTCGCGTTAACGCGGCGGGGGCCTCGGCCGTGCGGGACGGGCCGTGACAAAAGAGTTATGCAATGTTTATCGATCTGTCGCCGTGGCGGAATCCGGTGACCGCGCGCTCACTTACTGTCTAAGTACGCGTCGAGCTACGCGGGAGATCCACGGTTTCCGCGTTCCGCGACACGAGTGTGCGGAAGGGGTGCGCGTGAGAATCTTCGGAATCGGCACGGCGACGCACCCGGTCGCGCCCGCCGACATGGCAGAGACGCATCCGTCTGCCCCCATCCCCGTTCAGGGCCCCGGCGTCGGAGCCGGCATCCGCATCGATCTGGGCGAGAGCGGACAGCGCATCTTCCCGCTCATCCTGGGCGGCGCCGAGTTCGGCTGGAACGTCGACATCGACACCAGCCATACGATCCTCGACGCCTACGTCGAGCGCGGTGGCAACGCCGTGCACACCGCCGACAGTTTCGCCGGCGGACGCAGTGAGCACATCATCGGCGAGTGGCTGCGCAAGCGTCGCGTTCGCGACGATCTCGTGCTCATGACGAGGGTCGGCGCGCACCCCGACCATCCGGGCCTCGGCCCCGTCAACCTCATCCGCTCGGTCGAGGCCTCGCTCGTCAGGCTCGGCACGGACCGCATCGACGTGCTCTACATCGACGGCACGACCGGCGTCGGCTCGCTGGAGAACACGCTTGCCACGCTCGAGTGGCTGATCGAGGCAGGCAAGGTGCGTGCCGTCGGCGCCTACGGCCTGCGTGCCGAGCAGCTGGTGGAAGCCCGCATCCTCTCGTCGGCGGGGCTGCCGCGTTTCACGGTGCTCGACGTGCCCTACAACGTGCTGCGCCGCAAGGACTTCGACGGGGACCTGCGACTCGTCGCCGGCGCGCAGGGGGTCGCCGTGACTCCCTCGCATCCGCTGGAGCACGGATTCCTCGCGGGTGCCCGGCGTACGCGTGACAAGGCCGTCACCTCCGTTCGTGCGGCACAGCTCGCGGGCAGCCTCACCAAGCGCGGCAGCCGCACGCTGAAGGCTCTGGACGCGGTGGCGGCGGAGTTCGGTGTGCCGGTTTCGGCGGTCGCGGTGGCGTGGCTGCTCGCGCAGCGGATCGTGGCTGCGCCGATCGCGAACGCGTATGCGCCCGCGCACGTCGAGGAAGTGCTGCAGGGCGTGGGGCTCCGTCTCACCCGCAGCCAGCTGTCGGAGATCGCGCGCGCGTCGGAGTAGCGGGTTAGGGTGGATGAGACGCCGATGAGGCGTTCGACCTACTCGACGGAGCGACAGGCGTGACTCACTACATCTACCTTGTCCGCCACGGCGAGCATCAGGATGCGGAGCACGGCATCGACGACGGACCGTTGTCGCCGCGTGGCCGCCGCCAGGCTGAGCTGCTGGCCGACCGGCTCTCGGGCGTGCCGTTCGATGCCGTCTGGCACTCGCCGCTCGTGCGCGCCGCGGAGACGGCCCGCGCGGTGGCCGAGCGCATGCCGTCGATCACGCCGGAAGCCTCCTCGCTGCTGTTCGACTGCGTTCCGACGGGGATGACGGAGGAGACCCCCGCGGTCTTCGAGCCCTTCTTCGGCGGCATCACCGAGGCTGCGGTGGACGCGGGGCGGGCGCAGATGGCCGACGCCCTCGCCGCCTTCCTGGTGCGCAAGCAGGGCGACGTGCACGAGCTGATCATCACGCACAACGCGGTGATCGGGTGGTTCGTGCGCGAGGTGCTGGGCGCGCCCGACTGGCGCTGGATGACACTGAACCAGGCCAACGCGGGTCTCACGGTCATCGCGCAACGTCACGGGCGTCCCTGGACGCTCGTGTCCCACAACGACCTCGCCCACCTGCCGTTCGAGCTGCGCACGGGCCTTCCCGAGGTCCCGCCCGTCTGACGTTCGGGCACTCGGCCCCGGCCGGTCCGGGGTGCGGAACCTGGCGTGACAAGGCAGCAGCCGTCGTGTTCGATCGGCGCGTCCGCGCTATCGGCGCGCGGGGCTCCTCGTTTCGCCTGTAGGTGGGCAAGCGCCGGTCGCGATGATGTCGGGGTCATCCTCGTAGGAAAGGATCACGCGGACGCCGCAAAAGGACCAGGCGTTCAGTGTCTTTTCGGGCTGCTGCACCGCCGACGAGGAGGGTAGCGAGGCCGGCGCAGGTCGCCAACGATGCCACAATCCGGGTACGCGCAGACCCGACCCTATCCAGGCGTCTCGCTGCGACACTGTCGCCCACGGGCGTCAGGCGCTTTTCAGGTAACGGCGCGCTGCTTCACGCACGCGAGCGGTCAGTTCTTCCGCTCCACCGCCCATTCCGGTGTCGCTGAGGTCGAAGTCGTCGTCGAGCTCCGCCAGCCGATCCAGTTCATCCGAAGAGCTCGCGTGGCTGAAGGTGTCGTGAACCCAGCGCGTCAGGTCGCGCTCACTCGTCTGGCCGGACAGAAGTGCCCGACACAACCAGCGCGCTGCGAGCAGGCGTGCGTCCGCATCCGTGTCGTCGAGGCCTTCCTCCTCCGACACGCGGTCGATGAGTGCCTCGATTACGAATGGGCTCTCATCCGGCGGTATCCCTGCCAGCTCCGCAAGCGCGGTGCTCTCCGAGCCCGCGAGGAGGGCCTTCACGGCAGCATCCACGAGCACCCGGCGACCGTGCACGCCTCCGACGCGCCACCAGGCGATCGCTTCGGCCAGAAGTCGAGGCTCTGAAGCCGGTGAGCCGGCCACGACATCATCGTTCAATCGGGGTCCTCGGGTCGCCAGGCCTCGACTCGACCCACGGCCGCCCGCCAGCCCCAGACCAGGACGCTTGAACCGATTCCCGTGGTTCGGAAGTTGTTGGGCAGGGATGTGGGCGCGACGGGCACGTTGGCGGTGACCTGAAACCCGCCCTCACGGAAAAGTGCCGTGCCTACCAGCGCCTGCTCCACGACGGCCATATCCGCGACGTCCTGCGCCGTCGGCGCGTGTGTGCCGCGCCAAGGCAGGACGCCTGCGATGAACGACACCCGGCTGCCCACGCCGGATCGGCGCAGGTCGACCACGTGCAGCGCCCCCCAGAGGCCGTCTGTCCGGGGGATCGCGATGACGTCGCCCACCTCGAGGGACACGGTCGTCTTCGGAACGAACGGGAACTCCGTGGGCCTCGCCACGTCAGAGCGCCTTGCCGTACCAGCGCGTGGCGTTCTGGTTGTCGTTGTACGGCTCGATCGCGATGAAGCCGCTGCGCGCGTAGAGCGAGCCGGCGGCCTCGAGCGAGTGGTGGGTGTCGAGCACGAGCTCTGCGGCTCCGAAGGCCCGTGCCCGCTCCTCGAGCTCGGTCACGAGCAGCCGGCCGCCGCCGCTGCCGCGCGCCTCGGGGCGGACGAAGAGATGCTTGAGCTCGTAGCGCACGCCCGCGGGCCCGTCCGCGATGCGACGGATGCCGCCGCATCCGATCGCTTCGCCGGTGTCGTCGAAGAGAACCAGGAACACGCCGTTCGGCTGCTCGAAGGCCGCAGGATCCGGGAAGACCGTGCGGTAGCCGCCGCCGGGGAATCCCTGCGCACGGCGGGCGAAGTACAGGGTGAGCAGCTCGTGACTGACGGGGTCGTCTGCGGGAAGGGCACGCAGGGTGGGCATACCGCGAGCGTAGCCGGGGTACGCCTAGGGTGGAGACATGACGACGCGTGTGGCCATCGTGGGAGCAACCGGCAAGCTGGGAAGCATCATCCGCGGCGTGGTCGAGGCCGAAGAGGGCTTCGAGCTCATTGCGGCCCTCTCGTCGCGCGACGACATCCAGGCCATCGACGACGCGGACGTGGTCGTCGACGCGTCCGTCCCGGCCATCTCCATCGACGTCGTGCGCGCGGCGATCGAGCGCGGCAAGAACGTCCTCGTGGGCACGAGCGGATGGTCGGCGGAGCGCATCGCGCTCGTGCGTCCCCTGGCGGATGCGGCCGGCGTCGGCGTCGTGTTCATCCCGAACTTCTCGCTCGGCTCCGTGATGGGCTCCGCCCTCTCCGCCGCCGCGGCGCCCTTCTTCGATTCCATCGAGATCGTCGAAGCCCACCGCGAAACGAAGATCGACTCGCCCAGCGGCACCGCGGTGCGCACGGCCGAGATGATCGCCGCCGCCCGCCAGGGCACCGGTCCGGTGGAGGCGCCGCACGTCGACCAGCGGGCACGCGGACAACAGGTCGCCAGCGTCCCGATCCATTCGCTCCGTCGCCCCGGTGTCGTCGCGCGCCAGGAGGTGGTCCTGTCCGGACCGGGTGAGGCGCTCTCGATCGTCCACGACACGATCGAGCCGGCTCTGGCCTATGCCCCCGGCATTCGCATCGCGCTCGCGGCCGCCCGCGACGCCCGCGGCGTGCACGTGGGGCTCGACAGCTTCCTCGACATCGGCATCCGCCTGCCCGGGGCACCCAAGACCGGCGCCGGGGTGACCGACGGCGCCGCATCCGGTCAGATCGCTGCGACGACCCCGTGAGTGCACGCATCGGCGTCGCCGTCATGGTGGCGGCGTTCGCGCTCTACGCCGTGTTCGTAGGCCAGCGCGCCTGGCTGCTGCTGACCAGCGGCATGCCGCTGGGCGTCGCCGCGGGTGTCGCCCTGCTGGTCCTGCCGGTGATCGCGGTGTGGGCCGTCGGCCGGGAGCTGTGGTTCGGCGTGCGGGCGCAGGCGCTCGGTCGTCGGCTGGAAGCCGAAGGCGCACTGCCCACCGAGGCGCTGGAGACCCGGCCGAGCGGGCGCGTGCTGCGTGACGAGGCGGATGCGGTGTTCCCCGCATACCGCCACGACGTCGAGGAGGCGCCGGACGACTGGCGCGCCTGGTACCGGCTCGGACTCGCCTACGACGGGTCGGGCGACAGACGGCGCGCTCGCGCCGCGGTGCGCACCGCCATCCGGTTGGAGCGGCGCGACCGCGGCTGAGCGTCAGGCGGCGGGAACCGCCGCGGCGACCGCATCCTCCACCGTCGGATGCGTGAAGCGGTAGCCGGTGGAAGTCAACACCGTCGGCGACAGCAGCACGTCGTTGGTGAGCAGCGCCTCGGTGGCGTCCGTTCCGAGCGCCATACGTACCGCCCAGGCGGGCGCGCGAAGGACGTACGGACGGTTCATACGGCGGGCGAGTGCGAAACCGAGATCGTTCGCGGTGGCGTGGGTCGGGCCGGTCAGGTTCACCGGACCCGTGATCTGCTCGGCCAGGATGTGGCGGATCGCTCCCACCTCGTCGGCCAGAGAGATCCACGGCCATGCCTGGGTGCCCCGCCCGATCGGCCCCGAGAGGCCGAACTTGGTGAGCAGGATGAGGGGCTTGAGCACGCCCTGCTGGTGCACGACGGGTGCCGTGCGCAGCAGCGCGATCCTGGTGTTGTCGCCGGCCTCGCGCGCCGCCTGCTCCCACTCGACGGTGAGCCGCGAGAGGAAGCCATTGCCTGGCCCCGAACTCTCGTCCTGCGCCACCCCTGGTGCCGATCCGTAGAAGCCCACCGCGGAGGCCGAGACGAAGGCGGGTGCGTCCGAGCCCAGCGCCCGCAGCGCCCGAGCGAGCGTGCGGGTCGGCGTCAGGCGTGACCACAGCAACGTGCTCTTGTACGAACGGGTCCACGGGAAGCGACCGACGCTCGCGCCGCTGAGCGACACCACCGCATCCGCCCCTTCCAGCGCGGCCGGATCCAGCGGCTCGGCGTCCTGAAGCCAGGGCACCTCGTCCGCGCTCTGCGCCGGACGGCGCACGAGTGTGGTCACCCGCACGCCGTCCGAGCGCAGCGACGTCACGAGGGCGCGGCCGATGAGCCCGGACGCGCCGCTGACGACGACGTGGCGGGGCTCAGGCAAGCGTCGCCTCGAGCGTGATCTCGATGCCCGCGAGCGCCTGCGAGACCGGGCATCCCGTCTTCGCCTCGGCGGCGATACGGGCGAAGTCCTCGGACGACAGGCCGGGTACGCTCGCGTTGACGTTCAGGTGGCTGCCGCTGATCCCGGTGCCGGGAACGAACGTGACGGATGCGGTCGTCTCGATGCTCTCGGGAGGCGTGCCGTTCTCGGTCAGTGCGTGCGAGAGGGCCATGCTGAAGCACGACGAGTGCGCAGCGGCGAGCAGCTCCTCGGGCGTCGTCACCGAGGTCGAACCCTCGCTCCGAGCCTTCCAGTTGACGGCCAGGGGACCCTGGTTGGAGGACTCGAGGGCGACGTCGCCCGAACCCTCTGCGAGGCTTCCCTTCCAGCTCGTGCTGGCTTCGCTGGTGACACTCATGGTCGTCTCCCTCCGGCCGCGTCTCGGCCCTCGGGCCACAGCGTATCCGCCGGATCTTTGCGTCGGCTTTGGCCTTGACAGCCGTGTGCTTTCAGACCGGACGAGCGGTGCGGATGATGCCAGCTCGGGCGAGCAGCAGGTACAGCTGGCATCCGAGGCACAGGCCGAACACGGCGTTGAGGAAGGCGGCGACGAAGGCGGCGGCCGCAGCGATCGGCAACGCCCACGGCACGCCGACGAGGTAGAGCACCAGGCCGACGGCGGTGACGAGCAGGCCCACGCCCTGGGCGAAGCGCGGCGGACGCGGATCCTCGAAGTCGGTCGCCGGCTGCAGCCGCGGCTGTACGAGCTTCCGGTAGAGCACGCCCCACGGCGCGGTGCGCGGCGACACCACGCCCCACAGGAAGAGCGCCGCGATCACGGCCAGCAGGATGAAGCCGGGATCGGCCGCCCGGTACGCGAGGATCGCCCACGGTCCTGGCGAGAACGCCTGCTGGGCAGCCAGCGGTTGGTACGCGAACCACCCGACCACCTGCGCGGCCGGATCGGCTCCGCGGCCCGTGAGACCGAGCAGCACGGCGACGAGCAGGAGCGCGGCGGTGATGGACGCGGCGAAACGGGGGCCGCGCACATCGATGCGGCCAGGCGAACGATCAGACACGGGTCGACTCCTCGGTCACGCGGGCGAGTTCCAGTTCCACCACGTCACGGCGAGGGGTTCCGCCGAACCGCGTGCGCACCGTGCCCCTGTGGTCGAGGATGAGCGTCGTCGGCGTCTGAAGGACGCGGAAGTGCTGGGCGATGTCGGTGCGGTTGGTGAGATCGACGTCGAGGTGCACGACGCCTGCCCGGTCAGCGGCGATGTCGGCCAGCGTGCGGTGCACGCCGGGGCAGCGCGCGCAGAACTCGGTGCTGAACTGCAGGAGCGTGGCGACTTCGCCGAGGGCAGGAGCGCCCAGGCGTGCCGGATCCACCACCTCGTCGGGGTCCACGCGTCGCGGTCGGTTCGCTCGCCAGCGCAGGGTGAGACCGAGGCCGATGGTGGCTGCGAGGAGCGCGGCCAGCACGGCGACGGCGATGAGGGGGTCCACGACATCCCAGGCTAGACCCGCACATGTATGGGCGGGCATGGAGTCGGTGAAGATGACGCACGTACGTAACACGGCGCCGGGATACGCTGAGGGGGTGAGTGACGCGTCCAGTGCCGAGATCCAGTTCCGCAGCGACGTGACGGTCGAGCTCGTCCGCTCCAGTGCCTCCGACTCCGACGTGCTGTTCGCCGCACGCGTGTCGACGCAGGGGGAGCAGACGCTCGAGTCCGCCGCATCCGGTGACCAGGCGACCGCCCGCGATCGCGGACTCATCAACTACCTCATGCGTGACCGTCACGGCTCGCCTTTCGAGCACAACTCGATGACGTTCTACGTGCAGGCGCCCATCTTCGTCTTCCGCGAGTTCATGCGCCACCGGGTGGCCTCGTACAACGAGGAATCCGGCCGTTACCGCGAGCTTCGTCCCGTCTTCTACGTGCCCGCGCGCGAGCGCAACCTCATCCAGGTGGGCAAGCCCGGCGCGTACGAGTTCCTCGCCGGCACCGACGAGCAGTTCGAGCTGGTCGACGAGGCCACCCGTGCCGCCAGCATCCAGGCATTCGAGGCATACCAGCGGATGCTGGATGCCGGTGTCGCCCGCGAAGTGGCACGCATCGTGCTGCCGCTGAACATCTACTCGTCGATGTACGTCACCATGAATGCGCGTGCGCTGATGAACTTCCTCTCCCTGCGCACGAAGGTGGAAGGCACCCACTTCCCGTCGTTCCCGCAGCGTGAGATCGAGATGTGCGCCGAGAAGATGGAGGCGTTCTGGACCGAGCTCATGCCCCTCACCCACGCCGCGTTCAACGCGAACGGACGCGTCGCGCCGTGATCAGCCCTCGTCGATCGTGACGAGGTAGCCCTCGACGTGCCGGCGGATCTCGCCGTCCGCCGGATCCGCTTCGCGGGGGAGCGGCTGCTCGTCGTCGTCATCCTCGACAGCGCGGCGGACGCCGGAAAGAGGACTCAGCAGCGCCGTCGCCGGGAGTCGCTCGAACGTCAGGACGTAGGGGCGCGGTCGCACCTCGATCGCCCAGTCCGCGCCCGGCGACGAGAAGCGCGCGTTGCCGGGCGCGGCGGCGGCGCGGGGCACACGAGAGACCCGATGGGCGACGGAGAGCGCGGCCACGGATCGAACGACGCCCGAGAGGTGGAACTCGGGTTCTCTCTCGTGGTGGGTCTCGACGAACGCGGGGACGGTTGCCGGGGCGCAGAGCTCGCGCACCCCGTCGTCCGCATCCACGACCCCGAACTCGACGCGGTCGCCGACCGCGAACGGCTCGCCGCAGCACGCCCATTCCCACTCCCAGAGCAGCACGTCCACCATGGATTCACGATAGACACCGGCGCGTAGGCTCGGCTCATGGCGAAGACGGCTCTCATCACCGGTGCCAGCTCCGGACTCGGCGCCGAGTACGCAAGACAGCTGGCCGCGCGCGGCGCCGACCTCGTCCTGGTGGGCCGCGACGCCCAAGCGCTGGAATCGGTCGCCCGTGAGGTGCGCGCCGTATCCGGTGTCGCGACGGAGGCGCTCGTCGCAGACCTGCTGGACGCGGGGGAGCGGCAGCGGGTCGTCGAACGCTTGACCGATCCGGGGCGGCCGATCGAGATCCTCGTCAACAACGCCGGGTTCGGCCTCCCGCTCCACTTCGAGCGCAATGACATCGAGGACGAGGTGCGCCATCTCGCCGTGCACGTCGAGGTGCCGATGCGGCTCATGCACGCGGCGCTTGCTCCGATGCTCGCGCGCGGCAGCGGCCGCATCCTGAACGTCGCGTCGATCGCCGCCTTCATCCCGCGCTCCACCTACGGCGCCTCGAAGCTGTGGCTCGTCTCCTTCAGCCGGTGGGCGAACGCGAGCTACGCACCGCGCGGCGTCACCGTGACGGCGGTGTGCCCGGGCTACACGCACACGAACTTCCACGAGCGGCTCGGTCTCGCGCCGGGTCAGGAGGGCGTCGCCGGCTGGATGTGGCTGAATCCTGCCGATGTGGTCACACCGTCGCTGCGCGATGCGGCGCGAGGCAAGGCCGTGTCGGTGCCCACCCTCCGCTATCGGGCGCTCGCCGCGCTGGCGAACATCGCGCCCGATCGGCTCGCATCGAGGCTCGGTCGGCGAGGGCGCTGAGTCAGGCGAAACGACCGAGACGGATGCCCGCGTAGGCGAGTGCCGCAACGGTCTCGCCGTCGCGGATCCGGCCGTCCGACACCATCGCGAGGGCCTCGGTGAACGGAATGCGCACGACATCGTCGATGCCCTCCTCCGCCTGGGCGAGCGCATCGTCGGGCGCGGAGGAGAGGCCGCGCGCGAGGAACACGTGCTCGGGCGCGACCGCGATCCCGTTGAGCGCGTTCATGGTGCCGAGGTGCTCCCACTCCGCAGCGATCAGGCCCGTCTCCTCGGCGAGCTCGCGCTGCGCGGCGAGGAGTGGATCCTCGCCGTCGCTGCCGCCCGCCGGCACCTCCCACGAGGGACCGGTCGTGTAACGCTCCATGGACACCAGGCAGACGTTGTCGGCGTCGTCCAACGCCACGATGAACACCGCCGGATGCTGCATCTCGACGACGCCGTAGATCCCCTCGCCGTCGGGGCCGGTGACGTCGTCCTCCCTCACCCGGATCCAGCGGTTCTCGTAGACGACGCGGCTCGCGGACGTGTGCCAGACCATGCCGCCACCCTACGACCGCATCCGCCCCATAGGTCCCAGGGGTTGCCACCAGCACCACGGATCGTGCTCGCAGTGCCCTCGCTCGCGCCGCCGATCGCGGAGCCATCGAACGTGTGCGCAAGGGCGTGTACGCGCTCGGCGCGCATCCCGATGTCCGGGATGCCGCTGCCCACGGCGGCGAGCTCGCCTGCGCTGCGGCGCTTCGCGCGCACGGTGTCTGGGTGCTGGAGGAGATCCCGACCCTGCACGTCTGGCTCGGACCCGATGGCCGATCGCATCCGCATCCGTCGTGCGCGCGCATCGGGATGCGGGTGCTTCCGCGTTCGGCGTCGTCGACTTCCCGGTCGACGGGCGACTCATCATCGAAGTCGACGGCCGCCTCAATCACGATGGCGTCAGCCTGCGTCATAAGGATCTGGTGCGGGATGCGGAGGCCGCGGCGCAGAGGTACGAGACCCTGCGCTTCGACTATGCACTCGTCGTGCGCGACTGGCCGCGCGTGCAGCGCGCACGCCGCGTGCAGAGGGCGTGCGCACGAGAATGCGTGGGGGTGCGGCGGTCGGAACCGATAGCCTGGGAACATGACGCACACGGGCAACCCCTTCGGACAGGTGCTCGTCGCGCTGGTCACTCCCATGACCGCCGACGGCGAGGTCGATTGGCCCGCCGTCGAGAAGCACATCGACGACGTCATCACGGCCGGCGCCGACGGCATCGTGGTCACCGGCACGACGGGGGAGACCTCGACGCTGACCGACCCCGAGAAGCTCCGCCTCGTCGAGGTGGGCAAGAGTGTCGCGTCCGGCCGGGCGAAGATCATCACGGGCGGCGGCTCCAACGAGACCGCGCACGCGATCGAGCTGTACCGGGCGAGCGAGAAGGCCGGCGCGGACGGCATCATGATCGTCACGCCCTACTACAACAAGCCGACCCAGGCCGGCATCCTGACGCACTTCCGCCTCGTCGCCGACGCGACGGATCTGCCCGTCATCCTCTACGACATCCCGGGCCGCACCGGCGTGCCGATCAAGTACGAGACCATCCTGCGCCTCGCCAAGCACCCCAACATCCTGGCGATCAAGGATGCGAAGGGTGACTTCAGCGAGGTGAGCCGCGTGCTCAACCAGACCGACCTGATGTACTTCTCTGGGGACGACGCGAACGTGCTGCCGCATCTCGCGATCGGAGCGTCGGGGCTCATCGGCGTCACCGCCAACATCGCGGCGGCCCCCTACCGCGCGATCGTGGACGCGGTGAATCGGGGCGACCTGGCCACGGCGACCGCCGAGCACAAGCGTCTCGAGCCGCTCGTGCGTGCCGTCATGACGCACGTGCCGGGCACGGTGAGCGCGAAGTACATCCTTCACGGCCTCGGCCGAATCTCCAGCCCCCGCGTCCGCCTGCCCCTCGTCGGGCCGGAGGAGTGGGAGGCCGCCATCATCGAGGACGAGCTCGCCCTGGTGCGCGATGTCCCCGGTGCCGATTTCTCCAACTTCCGTCCCGACCGCAACGCCGCTGCCGGCGGCGCCCTGCCCAAGGTGCACGGAACCACACGCTGACAACCGCTCGCCACGAGGCGAGCCCCAGAGCCCGCTCCTTCACAGGAGCCGGCGAGAGACACGGATGCGGCGCAGGCCGCATCCGGAGAGGTACGTATGGCCAACACTGTCTACGATCCGCCCGCGCTCGATCAGGGGACGCTGCGCGTCACGCCCCTGGGCGGGCTCGGCGAGGTCGGTCGGAACATGACGATCTTCGAGTACGACGGGAAGATCCTCGTCGTCGACTGCGGCGTTCTCTTCCCCGAGGAGCACCAGCCGGGTGTGGACCTCATCCTCCCCGACTTCGCGCCGCTGCGCGACCGGCTCGAGGACATCGTGGGCATCGTGCTCACGCACGGCCACGAGGATCACATCGGCGCCGTCCCCTACCTGCTGAAGCTCAAGAACGACATCCCCCTCATCGGATCCGGGCTGACTCTCGCCCTCGTCGAGGCGAAGCTCAAAGAGCACAGGGTCAAGTCGTACACGCTGACGGTTTCGGAGGGTCAGCGGGAGCAGGTCGGGCCGTTCGACCTCGAGTTCGTCGCGGTGAACCACTCGATCCCCGACGCCCTGGCCGTCGCCATCCGCACGCCCGCGGGCATGGCACTGGCCACCGGCGACTTCAAGATGGACCAGCTGCCGCTCGACGGCCGTCTCACCGACCTTCGCGCCTTCGCCCGTCTGGGCGAGGAGGGGATCGACCTCTTCCTCGTCGACTCCACCAATGCTGACGTTCCCGGCTTCACACCGCTGGAGCGCTCCATCGGTCCCGTGCTCGACCAGGTCATCGGCCGGGCTCCCCGCCGCGTGATCGTGGCGAGCTTCTCGAGCCACGTGCACCGGGTTCAGCAGGTCATCGACGCCGCGGCCGCCCACGGGCGCCGGGTCGCCTTCCTCGGCCGCAGCATGGTGCGCAACATGACGATCGCGCAGGACCTCGGCTACCTCAAGGTTCCCGACGGCGTCCTGATCGACTACAAGAAGGCACGTGATCTGCCCGACGACCGCATCGTCTACATGTCGACCGGCTCGCAGGGCGAGCCGATGGCGGTGCTCTCGCGGATGGCCAACCTCGATCACGAGATCGAGCCCGGCCCCGGCGACACCGTGATCCTCGCGTCCAGCCAGATCCCCGGCAATGAGAACGCGATCTACCGTGTGATCGACGGGCTGACCAAACTGGGCGCCAATGTCGTCCACAAGGGCAACGCGAAGGTGCACGTCTCCGGTCACGCCGCCGCGGGCGAGCTGCTGTACTGCTACAACATCCTGCAGCCGCGCAACGTGCTGCCCGTGCACGGCGAGTACCGCCATCTGATGGCGAACGCCAAGCTCGCGCAGGACACCGGCATCCCCGCCGAACGCACGATCCTCGCCGAGAACGGCACCGTGATCGATCTCAAGGACGGCGAGGCCCGAGTCGTCGGTCAGCGCGACATCGGCTTCGTCTACGTGGACGGTTCGACCGTGGGCGAGATCACGGATGCCGATCTGAAGGATCGCCGCATCCTCGGCGAAGAGGGCTTCATCTCCGTCATCGTGGTGGTCGATGCCTCCACGGGTCGCATCATCACCGGACCGGAGATCCACGCGCGCGGCTTCGCCGAGGACGACTCGGTGTTCGAGGACGTCAAGCCGAAGATCGCCGCAGCGCTCGCCGAGGCGGCGGGATCGGGCGTGCGGGACACGCACGCGCTGTCGCAGGTCGTCCGTCGCACGATCGGTCGTTGGGTGAACCAGCGTCTGCGTCGGCGCCCGATGATCGTGCCGCTGGTGATCGAGGCCTGATCGCTTCATCGCTATGATCCGGGCATGCCCGCGAGCTTCCGGATCCGCGCCGCCGAACAGCCGGACGGCGTCTTCCTCGCGGACATGGTGGTCGAGGCCGCGAACTGGCGGCCCGGCGCCGCGCGCCCGCGGCACGAGATCCTCGCGGCACCCGAGCATGCCCGCTACATCTCGGGGTGGAAGCGCCCGGGCGATACGGGCTTGGTCGCCGTGAGCCCGGAGAACGAGGCGATCGGTGCCGCGTGGTACCGGATGCTGCCGCGCACCGAGCCCGGGTTCGGGTACGTCGGGACCGGAGTGCCCGAGCTCGTGATCGGCGTACGCCCTCTCTGGCGCGCCCACGGCGTCGGACGCGCCCTGTTGCAGCAGTTGGTGGCGGCGGCGCGCGTCGAGGGCTACGCACGCCTGAGCCTCAGCGTCGAGCGCGACAACTTCGCCGCGACCCTCTACCGCTCCGAGGGTTTCGCCGTCACCTCGCCCGCCCAGGGACGCGACACCATGGTGCGTCGCCTGCGCTGAGGCGCTTCGCCGCGTGGCTACCGGCCGCTGTCGCGGGTCGGATCTACCGTGGGATCATGGCCCGCAGTACCGCCTCGACGCGTCGCGCCCCCGCGAAGGGCGGGACCTCGCGCGCGCGCAAACCCGAACCCGCTCCCAAGCGCTACGTGGGTGAGGACGAGCGACCCTCGGTCGCCGTCCGCGCCTGGATGGGACTCGCGCACCTCACGGGCGGACTGTTCCGCACGTTCGGGCCGGAGACGCTCGAGAAAGACCAGCGCCGCGACGGGTTCCCGTTCCTGCTCGTACTCCTCGCGGTCGCCGGTGCGGTCATCGAGTGGTTCTTCATCGGCACCGACGTCTCTGCGGCCATCAGCGCGTACTCCATCGGCGGGCTCGTCGGCAGGGTCTCCTTCATCCTCCCGGTCTTTCTCGTCCTGCTGGCCGGTTGGCTGTTCCGCCATCCCGCGTCGGTGCACGACAACGGACGTATCGGGATCGGCTTCGCGCTCTTCATTCTGACGATCGCGGGCTTCTGCCATGTTCTCGGCGGTCGCCCGCAGCCCTCGTCGGGCCTTCCGGCGCTCAGCACCGCGGGCGGTCTGTTCGGTTGGATGGCGGGGGAGCCCCTCGCGCTGCTGCTCCAGCCGGTCGGCGCGGGCATCGTGCTGACGCTCCTCGCGGTGCTCAGCGTGCTCATCCTCACTCGCACGCCCCCGAACCGCATCGGTCGCCGCCTGGGCGACCTGTACGCGTGGATGTTCGGCGCCGAGCGGCACGAGCCGGTCGAGAAGCCCGATCGCGCGAAGGATGCGGCGGCCGCTGCCGACGACGATGCGACAGAGGCGATGCCGTGGTGGCGTCGCAACAAGACCGGGCGCGAGCAGGACCCCGACGACGGTGCCGGATCGCAGGATCTCACCGAGCTGCTGTTCACCGACACTCCGGTCTCCGGAGGCTTCGACAACGCCCTCGAGCCCGCGCGCCCCGCGCCGCCTCTGCCGGGCGCGCCGGATGCGCTCACCGAGGTCATCGACCCCTCGGTGATCGCCGCGGCGGAACGCGCGGTCGCCGACAGTCGTGCCGCTGCGGGTCTGCAGGACGACGGGGACTCCGGTCCGCAGCCCACCCTCGACGGCATCGAGGGCTTCGGTGGCAGCGGTGATCGCGTTCCGCCGGCGGCCTCCTATTCCCTGCCCTCGGTCGCCTCCCTCGCGGCGGGGTCTGCACCGAAGACCCGTTCCGAGGCCAACGACGCGGTCGTGCGCGCCATCATGGGCGTGTTCGAGCAGTTCAAGGTCGACGCGAAGGTCACGGGCTTCTCGCGCGGACCCACCGTCACGCAGTACGAGGTCGAGGTCGGACCGGGAGTGAAGGTTGAGCGCATCACCGCGCTGACCAACAACATCGCGTACGCGGTCGCCTCCAACGAGGTGCGCATCCTCGCGCCGATCCCCGGCAAGAGCGCCATCGGCGTCGAGATCCCGAATACCGACCGCGAGATCGTGACGCTGGGCGACGTGCTGCGTTCGCAGAACGCGCTGCAGTCCACGCATCCGATGACGATCGGCGTGGGCAAGGATGTGGGCGGCGGCTTCGTCGTCGCGAACCTTGCGAAGATGCCGCACCTCCTGGTCGCCGGCTCCACCGGCTCCGGAAAGTCGAGCTTCGTCAACTCGATGATCACGAGCCTGCTCATGCGCTCGAAGCCGTCCGAGGTGCGGATGGTGCTGATCGATCCGAAGCGCGTGGAGCTCACCTCCTACGCCGGAGTCCCGCACCTCATCACGCCCATCATCACGAACCCGAAGAAGGCGGCCGAGGCGCTGCAGTGGGTCGTGAAAGAGATGGACATGCGGTACGACGACCTCGCGTCGTTCGGGTTCCGCCACATCGACGACTTCAACAAAGCGGTCGTCGCCGGGCAGATCCAGCTGCCCCCGGGCAGCGAGCGCGTGCTGAAGCCGTATCCGTACCTGCTCGTCGTGGTCGACGAGCTCGCCGACCTCATGATGGTCGCGCCGCGCGACGTCGAAGACTCGATCGTTCGCATCACCCAGCTGGCGCGTGCGAGCGGCATCCACCTGGTGCTGGCGACGCAGCGTCCGAGCGTCGACGTCGTCACGGGCCTCATCAAGGCCAACGTGCCCTCGCGTCTCGCCTTCGCCGTCACCAGCGTCACCGACTCCCGGGTCATCCTCGATCAGCCGGGCGCCGACCGGTTGATCGGTCAGGGAGACGGCCTCTTCCTGCCCATGGGCGCGTCCAAGGCCATCCGCGTGCAGGGTGCCTGGGTCAGCGAGCCGGAGATCGAGAAGGTCGTGCAGCACGTCACCGGCCAGGCCCGCCCCGAGTATCGGGCGGATGTCGCGGCGGTCACCGAGAAGAAGGAGATCGACGCCGACATCGGTGACGACCTCGAGCTCCTGCTCGCTGCGGCCGAGCTCGTCGTGGGCACGCAGTTCGGATCGACCTCGATGCTCCAGCGCAAGCTGCGTGTCGGCTTCGCCAAGGCCGGACGCCTCATGGACCTCATGGAGTCTCGCGAGATCGTGGGTCCGTCCGAGGGGTCCAAGGCTCGTGATGTTCTGGTGACGCCTGAGCAGCTGCCCGGTGTCCTCGCTCGCCTACGCGGCGAGGATCCGCCCGCCGGCGCTGGCACCGATGACCGTTATGGGCCGGATGCGGTGGACTCGCAGTTCGACGGCCTCGAGGTGGTCGACGGCGATGAGGGCTCCGAGGACGCCTGGAGCCTCACCGGGCGCGACTGAACGTTCCCGGCTCGCTAGGCTCGCATCGTGGCGGTTCCCCGACAGCTTCCCAACGCGATCACGATCGTGCGCATCCTGTGCGCGCCGGTCTTCCTCTGGCTCCTGCTGGCCGACGCCGGCGAGGGCGGTGGGATGCGGTGGGCGGCGACGGTGCTGTTCATCGTCGCGATCGCCACCGACGGCATCGACGGCTACCTCGCCCGGCGCTATGAGATCGTCACCGATCTCGGCAAGCTCCTGGACCCGATCGCCGACAAGGCGCTCACCGGATGCGCCTTCGTGGGCCTGTCCATCCTCGGAGAGTTGCCCTGGTGGGTGACCATCGTCGTGCTCGTGCGCGAGGTCGGCATCACCGTGTATCGCTTCGCTGTCGTCAGCGACCACGTCCTGGCCGCCGCCTGGATGGGCAAGCTCAAGACGGTGGCTCAGGCCGTGGCCCTCTCGCTGGCACTCGCTCCGCTCGCCCCTCTGGTGGGCGAATGGATCCACGTGGTGAACACCATCACGATGTGGATCGCTGTCATCCTCACGATCGCCAGCGGAATCGACTACGTCATCAGCGAGGTGAGAGGGCGCCGTGCGCGCCGCCCGGGAGACGACCATGTCGGATGAACGCTTCATGGAAGACAACGCCCTCGACGAGCAGACCTCGATCGTCGGCGGTCGACGCACGGATGCCGAGCACATCGTCGAGCGCCTCGGCGAACTGGGCTGGACCATCGGCATCGCCGAGTCGCTGACCGGCGGAGAGGTGTGCAGTCAGCTGGTCGCGGTCGCCGGCGCATCGAGAGTCGTGCGCGGCGGCATCGTCGCCTACGCCACCGAGCTCAAGCACCGCCTGCTCGGCGTCGACGCTCTCGTGCTGGAGCTGGGCGGTCCGGTGCAGGCGAAGGTGGCGCGCCAGATGGCCGAGGGGGTGCGAGACGCGGTCGCGGTGGACGGTGCGGCGGCCGACGTCGGTGTCGCGACAACGGGTATCGCCGGACCCACCTCATCCGACGGGCAGCCCGTCGGTACCGTGTTCGTCGCGGTCTCCACACCCCTGGGCACCCGCGTGGAACTGTTGCAGCTCGAGGGCGATCGTGATCAGATCCGTCAGCGCACCGCACGTCGTGCGCTGCGAATGGTGCTCGAAGCGCTCTGAGGGAACAGATCGGGTTACCACTGGGTTACGTTGTGCGATTCTCATCCGTCACCCAGCGGCGCGGGATTAGATTGGCCGCACGCACTGTTGTAGCGTTATGCACCCGGTGCACGACGGATTCGGTAAAAGGAGGGCTCGAAATGATCCTGGTACGTCATGAGATCGGCGAAGTCCTTCGTGAGCTCCGTCAGCAGAAGGGGCGCACCCTTCGGCAGGTCGCCAGCCGCGCGAGTGTCGCGCTGGGATACCTGAGCGAGGTCGAGCGCGGACAGAAGGAAGCCTCGAGCGAGATCCTCGGTGCCGTGGCCGAGGCGCTGGATGTTCCCATCTCCACGATCATGCGTGAGGTCTCCGACCGACTCTCGGTGCTGGAGGGCATCAACTCCTTCCCGGATGTCGTGCCGGACGAGCTCGTCGCTATGGCCTCTCCCGAACTCTCGCTGCGCTGAATGCGCCGCAGCGAGTTCGATCGCGCCGTCCGGGACGAGTTCGGCTCGCGCGGAGCGTATCTGGTCGATGACCTCGTGCTCGCCGGCGCCGGCGATCGCACGGCGGCGCAAGCATTGGCCGCGGGCGAGCCCACACGCGACGTGTGGCTCGCGCTGTGCGCGGAGATGGATGTGCCGCCGAACCGGCGGTACGGAGTGGGGCGGCTCGAACCGCGGCGCTGACGACGGCGTGTCGTCGAAGATCTGTTCGATTCACGCGTAGTGTTCTGCACAGACGGCGTCCGAGGGATGTCTGTCCACGGATGCGGAGCATTCCGACGCGATGTCGGAGGCCCTGCCTACCGTGGGAGATGTCGCAACGACACGTACGCCTTGCCGCCGAAGCCGGACCCTGTGCCGGGCGGAGCGGCAGCCTACAGGCGACCGACATCGAGCAGAAGGAACCCTCATGCCCTCACCCGCAGACCGCGAGAAAGCCCTCGAATCGGCGCTCGCCCTGATCGACCGGCAGTTCGGAAAGGGCTCGGTCATGCGACTGGGCAGCGAAGACCGCGCCCCGGTCGAGATCATCCCGACAGGTTCCATCGCGCTGGATGTCGCACTCGGCGTCGGCGGACTGCCGCGTGGACGCATCATCGAGATCTACGGTCCCGAATCCTCCGGTAAGACCACACTCACCCTGCATGCGATCGCCAACGCGCAGCGCGCGGGCGGAATCGCCGCCTTCATAGACGCCGAGCATGCGCTCGACCCCGACTACGCCAAGAAGCTCGGTGTCGACATCGACCAGCTCCTGGTGTCGCAGCCCGACACGGGAGAGCAGGCTCTCGAGATCGCCGACATGCTGGTGCGCTCGGGCGCCATCGACCTCGTCGTCATCGACTCGGTCGCAGCCCTCGTGCCCAAGGCGGAGATCGAGGGCGAGATGGGCGACAGTCACGTCGGTCTGCAGGCGCGCCTCATGTCGCAGGCGCTGCGCAAGCTGACAGGTGGTCTGAACCAGACGAAGACCACCGCGATCTTCATCAACCAGCTCCGCGAGAAGATCGGCGTGTTCTTCGGATCGCCGGAGACGACCGCGGGTGGTAAGGCGCTCAAGTTCTACGCGTCGGTCCGCCTCGACATCCGTCGCATCGAGACGCTGAAGGACGGCACGGAGGCGGTGGGTAACCGCACCCGTGTCAAGGTCGTCAAGAACAAGATGGCGCCGCCCTTCAAGCAGGCCGAGTTCGACATCCTGTTCGGTACCGGCATCTCCCGCGAGGGAAGCCTGATCGACTTCGGTGTCGACCAGGGCATCGTCAAGAAGTCGGGTTCCTGGTTCACCTACGACGGCGAGCAGCTGGGTCAGGGCAAGGAGAACGCCCGTAACTTCCTGCGCAACAACGCCGACGTCGCCGCGGAGATCGAGCAGAAGATCAAGACCAAGCTCGGTATCGGCCCCGTCGTCGAGGCGCCGGTCGAAGACGAGCTGGCTCAGCGTCGCCCGGCATGACCCGTGAGGACGACCGGGGCGAGGGGGAGACCCTCGCCCCGGTGATCCCGCTCTTCGGTGAGCGCTCGGCGGCCGCCGCGTCGTCTCGCGAGGAGTCGGTACCGCGGGCGCGTCGCCCGTTCTTCGCCCCCGAACCTGATGACGCCCCGGACGCTCCGGCATCCGGTCGGCCGTTCGAGGTCGACATCGATTCCGAAGGGGGTGATGCGGCCATCGCGCAGGCGGCGTCGGACGCGTTGCTACGGAAGCTGCGGTCGCGGTCCTTCTCCGAACGCGAAGCGCGCACCTTCCTCGCTCAGCACGAGCTCTCGAGCGACGCCGTCGAGGACATCGTGGCGGACTTCCTCCGCCTGTCCTACCTCGACGACGCGGCGCTGGCGGAGCAGCTGGTGCACGTCGGTGTCTCCCGAAAGGGCGAAGGGCGCATGGCGATCGCGCAGGCGATGGCCCGCCGCGGCATCCCGCGCGACGTCGCCGATGCCGCTCTGGACGCCGTGGGCGATGACGACGCCGAGCGCGCCCTCGAGTTCGCGCGTCGCAAGGCGACGTCGATCGGCGGCCGGGACGACGAGGCGGCGTTGCGCCGGCTCGTCGGTCAGCTCGCGCGCCGCGGCTATCCGTCATCGGTGGCGATGACCGCGGCGAGGCAGGCCCTCGCCGAGGCGCGGCGTCCGGCCGCCCGCGGTCCCCGCTTCGACTGAACGGACGTCGCGTCCGCCTGCGGTGCCGGTCGATCACGCGAACGTAGAATGGCTCCCATCATGACGATCCCCTCGAGCGCTCCGACCCTCATCGCCGCCTCGCCCGCCGCGCTCGACGCGGACGGCCGCGCGCGGACCTACGAGGTGCGTACTTTCGGCTGCCAGATGAACGTGCACGACTCCGAGCGTCTCTCGGGATCGTTGGAGTCCGCGGGCTACGTGCCGGCCGAGCCCGGCGCCGAGGCCGACGTCGTGGTGATCAACACGTGCGCCGTGCGCGACAATGCCGCCGGCAAGCTCTACGGAACGCTCGGGCACCTGAAGTCGCGCAAGAGTGCGCACGCGGGGATGCAGATCGCCGTCGGCGGCTGCCTGGCGCAGATGGACAAGCAGACGGTCGTCGACAAGGCCCCATGGGTGGATGTCGTCTTCGGTACCCACAACATGGGATCGCTGCCGAAGCTCCTCGAGCGAGCGCGGCACAACGAGGAGGCCGAGCTCGAGATCCTCGAATCCCTCGACGTCTTCCCCTCGACGCTGCCCACGAAGCGCGACAGCGTGTACAGCGGCTGGGTCTCGATCTCGGTGGGCTGCAACAACACCTGCACGTTCTGCATCGTCCCGAGCCTTCGCGGTAAGGAGAAGGACCGCCGCCCCGGCGACATCCTGAGCGAGATCCGGCTGCTGGTCGATGACGGCGCGATCGAGGTCACGCTGCTCGGTCAGAATGTGAACTCCTACGGGGTGGAGTTCGGTGATCGTCAGGCGTTCGGCAAGCTCCTGCGCGCCGCAGGGGAGATCGAGGGTCTGGAGCGGATCCGCTTCACGAGCCCTCATCCCGCAGCCTTCACCGACGACGTCATCGACGCGATGGCGGAGACGCCCGCGGTCATGCCGCAGCTGCACATGCCGCTGCAGTCCGGCAGCGACCGCATCCTCAAAGCCATGCGCCGCTCGTACCGTTCGGAGCGCTTCCTCGGCATCCTCGATCGGGTGCGCGCGCGCATTCCGCACGCTGCGATCTCCACCGACATCATCGTCGGTTTCCCGGGCGAGACCGAAGAGGACTTCCAGGAGACGCTGCGGGTCGTCGAACAGGCGCGGTTCGCGAGCGCCTTCACGTTCCAGTACTCGATCCGCGAAGGCACACCCGCCGCCACGATGGACGAGCAGGTGCCGAAGGAGATCGTGCAGGAGCGTTACGAGCGCCTCGTCGCCCTGCAGGAGCGCATCAGCCTCGAGGAGAACCAGAAGCAGGTGGGTCGCCGCCTCGACGTGCTCGTCTCCGCCGGCGAGGGCAAGAAGGACGCGGCCACGCGGCGACTGACCGGTCGCGCCGAAGACAATCGACTGGTGCACTTCGAGGTCCCCGACGGCTCGCCGGTGCCGCGCCCCGGCGATGTCGTCTCGGTCGTCGTCACGCACGCGGCGCCCTTCCATCTGCTGGCCGATTCGCCGGACGGCGCCCCGCTCGCGATCCGGCGCACACGTTCGGGCGATGCATGGGATCGCGCCGAGGCCGATTCCTGCGGCGTGCCCGCTCCCGCCGGCTCGGGCCCGAAGGCGGTCTCCCTGGGTCTTCCGTCGCTGCGTCGGGATCAGTGATGTCCGTGCCCCGGCTGTGGATCGTGGCCGGGGCCACCGGCACGGGCAAGACCGGGATCTCGCTCGCGCTGGCCGAGGAGCTCGCAGCGCGAGGCCGCACGGCCGAGATCGTCAACGCGGACGCCATGCAGCTGTATCGCGGCATGGACATCGGAACGGCGAAGCTACCCGTCGCCGAGCGACGCGGAATCCCTCACCACCTCTTCGACGTGCTCGAGGTCGCCGAAGAAGCCGCAGTTGCGGACTACCAGCCGCGAGCACGGCAGACGATCGAGGCGATCAACGCCCGCGGGTCTGATGCGATCCTCGTCGGAGGCTCGGGACTGTACGTGTCCGCCGTCGCGTACGACTTCCGCTTTCCTCCCCGCGACGAAGCGCTGCGCCGGGCGCTGGAGGCGGAGCTGGACGAGGTCGGACCCGGTGTGCTGTACGAGCGCCTGCGCAGCGTCGATCCTGCCACCGCGGAACGCGTCGACCCGCACAACGGCCGGCGCATCGTGCGGGCGCTCGAGATCCTGGCGCAGGGCGCCACGACGCACGGCGCTGCGCTGCCCGAAGACCCCCGTCTGTGGCACCCGCGGACGCACCTGCTGGTCGCGCATGAAGAGCGGGACGTCCTCGTGCCCCGTCTGGACGCCCGCGTCGATCAGATGTGGCGTGACGGCCTGCTCGACGAGGTCGCAGCCCTGCGCGAGCGCGGACTCGACAGGGGCGTCACGGCGCGCAGGGCCATCGGGTATGCGCAGGCCATCGGGGAGCTCGACGGTCGGTTGAGCCGCGACGAGGCCATCGCTCGGACACAGGCGCTCACCCGTCGCTACGCGCGACGCCAGGTCTCCTGGTTCCGCCGCTACACAGCCGCCCGCCGCGTCACAGCGGGAATGGCAGTCGCGGATATCGTCGACGGGTGACGACGCTCCGCATCCGCCCCTTCGCGACCTCCGACACCGAGGCGGTCGTGGCGCTCTGGCGCGAAGCGGGCCTGACCCGGCCGTGGAACGATCCGTACCGCGACATCGAGCGCAAGCTCACCGTGCAACCGGAGCTCTTCCTCGTCGCGACACGCGGGGAACGTGTCTGCGGCTCGGTCATGGCCGGCTACGACGGCCACCGCGGCTGGCTGTACTACCTGGCGGTCGACTCTGCCGACCGGGGGATCGGGGTGGGGCGTCGACTGGTCCGAGAGGCCGAGGAGCGACTGACGGCGCTGGGATGTCCGAAGGTCCAGCTCATGGTCCGCCCCGAGAACTCCCGGACGCGCGGGTTCTACGCGGCCCTGGGGTACGAGGACTTCGACACCTGGGCCACCGGGAAGCGCCTCATCGCCGACGAACCAGGCCCGCCCCGCCCGTAGACTGGCGGAATGTCGCGCACGCTCCCGTTCACCAAGGGCCACGGAACCGGGAACGACTTCGTGATTCTCTCCGATCCCGACGGAGAGCTCGAGCTCAGTGACCATCAGATCGCCGTTCTCTGCGATCGTCGATTCGGTATCGGCGCCGACGGACTACTTCGGGTGGTGCGCTCCGCGCGGATCCCCGAGGGTGCAGCCGCCGCTCGGGCCGGCGCCGAGTGGTTCATGGACTACCGCAACGCCGACGGATCGAAGGCCGAGATGTGCGGCAACGGCACCCGTGTGTTCGCGCGCTTCCTCGAGGATCAGGGTTTCGCGTCCCTCGACGTGCCGCTCGGCATCGGCACCCGTGCCGGCGTCAAGACGCTCACGCGCAGTGAACGCGGCTTCGAGGTGGATCTGGGGCAGTGGGTCGTCGACGAGAACGACGTGCTCGTGCGTGCCCGCGGTCTGGATGTGGCGCGTCCGGGCCAGCCGGTGGACGTCGGAAACCCGCACGTCGTCGTGGCGCTGTCCTCCGAGGCCGAGCTGGAAGCGCTCGATCTGACGGTGCAGCCCCTCCTCGACCCGCAGCCTCCCGCCGGCGCCAACATCGAGTTCGTCGTGCCGAGTGATCCCCTCGTGGTGGGTGGCGTCGGCGGCATCCGGATGCGGGTCTTCGAGCGGGGTGTCGGAGAGACCCTCAGCTGCGGCACCGGCGTGGCTGCCGCAGCTCTCGCGGTGCGCCACTGGGCAGGGCCCGCGGCGCCGGACGCGTGGGTCGTGGATGTACCCGGAGGGACGCTGGGCGTGCGCATGCACGAGGGGCACGTGCTGCTGTCCGGGCCCGCCTCACTCGTCTTCCACGGCGAGGTGACGCTCGCCTAACGGGATGCGGTGCGTGCGCGGCCCTTCGCGGCGGCGGCGCCCACGAGGCCCATCACGAGCAGGATGAGGGTGGCGGTGAGCACGGGCGCGAAGCCCGCGGCGGCTCCCAGGTTCTGCGCGAGGAGGCCGGACAGAGCGGAGCCCGCGGCGATCCCGAGGACGATACCGCTCGTGGTGAGGGTCAGCAGGATGCCTGCCCGTCCCTCGTCGGCGGCTTCGCCCACGACGCGGAAGATCGTCAGCAGAAGAGGGCCCTGGAAGGCGCCTGCGACAAGGCCCGCGCCGACGATCCAGACGACATCGTCGGCCACGAGCATGAGCGACGCTCCCACCATCATCCCGCCCGCGGCCACGCTCCATCGGGTCCAGGTGCCCACCCGCTCCGGGATCAGCACCATCGACAGCGTGGTGATCGCCGAGCCGACCGCCATGACGGCGTAGAGGAGCGCACCCGCATCCGGGATGCCGACGCGCTCGGCGAAGGCCGTGAGACCGGTCTGGCTCCCGCCGAAGAACGTCCCCATCGCCAGCATCCCGACGAGCGCGGCGACCAGCAGGGTCCGCCGTCCCGCCGGTGCCGCGCGCCGAGGCGGCGCGTGGCGCCGGCGCGGGACGCTGCGGTGCGTGCGGTGCACGGCGAACTGCGTCGCGAAGGCGACCACGAGTCCACCCGCCAGCAGGGTGGCCGCCTGCGGGGATACGAACGCGGCCGTCAGGCCCACTATGGCGGGCCCGAAGATGTAGGAGATCTCGTCGATGACGCCTTCGAAGGCGAAGGCGGTCGGCAGATCGTCGGGCGCGAGGGAGAGCCACCGCGTGCGGGAGAACGCGCCGACCTGCGGCAGGCTCAGCCCGATTCCGGCGGCGAGGGCGACCGTCCAGCCGTCGGAGACGTGTCCTGCGCCCCACGTCAGGAGAAGGAGCAGAGCCACGTGCACGACGACGCCTGCGAGCAGCACCGGGCGCTGTCCGATGCGGTCGGCGATCGCGCCGGAGGCGGGAGCGCCCACGGCCTCACCGATGGCGGCGGCCGCTGCGGCGAAGCCGCCGACGGCGATCGAACCGGTAGCGGAGGTCACGAGCGTCAGGACGGCGAGCGGGACCATCGACAGCGGAAGGCGCCCAAGGCTCGTGGCGACGAGGTAGTCCCAGCCGGCGATGCGCGGCAGGGCGCGGTACGAGCGGATGCCGACGGAGGAGGGGGAGGGCATACGGGAACTCCGATCGGCGCATCCCCCGCCCGAACTGCGCCCTCAGCCCATCAGTCGTTGTGAGGCGAGCGTATCACCGTCAGGGCAGCGGGATGGGAGCGGTGATCTCGGCCCCGTGGCGACGGATCTTGAGCACGCGGAAGCCGCGCGCCGTCGCGGTGCGGTGCACGCTGAAGCCGGCGGGGAAGGATGCGGCCAGCCAGCGCTGGAGCGAATCAGCGCCCAGATTGCGCGCGACCACGAGCCACGCGTCCGAGCGCTCGTCCAGTCGCGGGATCCACCGCTCGAGCATGCCGTGCAACTCGTTCTTGCCGACACGGATCGGGGGATTCGATCGGATGGTGCGGAAGGCGATGTCGTCGGGAACATCGTCGGGGGTCACCGCGTTGATGTTGCTGAGGCCGAGGTTCTCCGCGTTGCGGCGGACGAGATCGAGCGCCCGTTGGTTCACATCGACCGCCCACACCGTGGCGTGGGGCGACGCGAGCGCCAGCGAGAGTGAGATCGGGCCCCAGCCGCATCCGAGATCGAGGAAGTGCCCCCCGGCCGGCGGCGGCGGCGTGTTGCTCAGCAGCACCGCGGTGCCCGCATCCAGTCGATCCGGGCTGAACACTCCGCCGGCCGTCGTCACATCGATGTCGCGACCGGCCACGGTCACACGGATGGTGCGGAGGTTCTCGGGACTGGCGGGTGACGCGGTGAAGTAGTGGTCACTCCCCATACACGAAGCGTAGCGGTAAGTCCCCGAAGGCGGGAGGCTAGAGTGAGCGGGCGCGAGACGCCCCGAAAGGAAACGATGACAGAAACACCCCCGTCCACCGACGAGCAGCGGCTCGACGACGTCGACCGGGTGCTCTCGCGAGCGGACGCTCGCGCCAGGATGCGCGGCCCCGTGGCCGGAGCGCAGGCGCTGCAGGATGCGGCGACCGTCGCCGACGGCTTCGACGACGGTGAGCAGTTCGACCGTGAGGAACGTCAGGCATTGCGCCGCGTCGGCGGTCTGTCGACCGAACTCGAGGACGTCACGGAGGTCGAGTACCGCCAGCTGCGGCTCGAGAACGTCGTGCTCGTGGGCGTTCACCCGCAAGGTGCGACCGAGGACGCCGAGAACTCGCTGCGCGAGCTCGCGGCTCTCGCCGAGACCGCGGGTGCCGTCGTGCTCGACGGTGTGCTCCAGCGCCGCCCGCATCCTGATCCCGCGACCTACATCGGCCGCGGAAAGGCGGAGGAGCTGCGTGACATCGTCGCCGCTGTCGGCGCCGACACCGTCATCGCCGACACGGAGCTCGCTGCGAGCCAACGGCGTGCGCTCGAGGATGTCGTCAAGGTGAAGGTGATCGATCGCACCACGGTGATCCTCGACATCTTCAGCCAGCACGCGAAGAGCCGCGAGGGCAAGGCACAGGTCGAGCTCGCGCAGCTCGAATACCTCCTGCCGCGCCTGCGCGGTTGGGGTGAGTCGATGAGCCGGCAGGCCGGTGGCCAGGTCGGAGCCGGCGGCGCCGGTATGGGCTCGCGCGGACCCGGTGAGACGAAGATCGAGCTCGATCGCCGCCGCATCCGCACCCGGATGGCGCAGCTGCGCCGTCAGATCCGTGATTTCGCCCCTGCCCGCGACGCCAAGCGCGCCGAGCGCAAGCGCAACACGATCCCCGCGGTGGCGATCGCCGGGTACACGAACGCCGGCAAGTCGAGCCTCCTGAACCGTCTGACGCGCGCCGGCGTCCTCGTGGAGAACGCCCTGTTCGCCACGCTGGATGCCACCGTTCGACGCTCGGTGACCGAGGATGGGCGCATCTACACGTTGACCGACACTGTCGGTTTCGTGCGTAACCTCCCCCACCAGCTGGTCGAGGCGTTCCGCTCGACGCTCGAAGAGGTCGGCGACGCCGACGTCATCGTGCATGTCGTCGACGGCTCGCATCCCGATCCCGCCGCCCAGCTCGCAACCGTTCACGACGTGATCGGCGATGTCGGCGCACGTGACACGCGGGAGATCGTCGTGTTCAACAAGGCCGACCTCATCGACGACGACACCCGGCTCCTGCTGCGCGGTCTCGTGCCGTCAGCGGTGTTCGTGTCGTCGCGCACAGGCGAAGGCATCGACGAGCTCCGTCGGGTCATCGAGGACGCGCTGCCGCTCCCGGAGGTCGAGCTGCGGGTCCTGCTGCCCTACGACCGCGGCGATCTCGTTTCGGCCGTGCATGAGCACGGGATGATCTACGAGGAGACGCACGAGGCGGAGGGCACGGCCCTGCACGCCCGCGTCGGCGCGGCACTTGCCGGCAGGCTCGAGGCCTTCCTCGCCTGAGTGTGCCTCATTCGCCGTCGAGGGCCGGAAGGAGCACGAAGAGTTCCGGATCGTCCGTCGTCGCGGTGAAGCCCGCCCGCCGCAGGGCCTCGGTCCACTCGGATGTGTGTGGGCGGGCGAAGAGGGGCCGCAGGGGCTCGCTGGAGACGACGATGCGAAGGTCGCGTTCCGCGTGCTCGGCCTCGCTCGCCGCCTCGATGAACACCTCACGCCCATCCGTGCCGTCGGCGACGCGCAACGCGCCGATCGAGAGCGGAAGCTCGGGCGCATCCGCGGTGAACCCGAAGACCTCGCCGAGGAAGGCCAGTTCCGAGGTGAGAGCGTCGATCGTCGTCTCGCGGCGTCGGAACCCGTGTCCCTCGCCCTCGTACAGGACGTACGCGTGAGGCACACCGTGCTGGCGCAGAGCGTCGCGGATGGCCTCGGCCTGGGCAGGTGGGACGACGCGATCCTCGGTGCCCTGCAGGATCAGCAGAGGCACGCGGAAGCGCTCGGGGTGCGTCAGAGGAGAGCGTTCGATGTAGACCTCCTCCGCCTCCGGCAGCGGCCCGATGAGCCCGTCGAGATAGCGCGACTCGAAGTCGTGCGTATCCGCCACGAGCGCGCGAGCATCGCCGACGCCATAACGGGAGACTCCCGCCGCGAAGACGTCGCCGCGCGCGAGCGCCGAGAGCACGGTCCAGCCGCCGGCGGACCCTCCCTCGATCGCGAGCCGGTCCGGGTCCGCGAGACCCGCCTCGGCGAGGTATCGGGCCGCCGTGATCACGTCGTCCACGTCGGCGACGCCCCACTGGCCACGCAGCCGCTCACGGTAGCTGCGCCCGTAGCCGGTCGAGCCGGAGTAGTTGACGTCGAGGACTCCGATGCCCCGGCTCGTGAAGAACGCGATCTTGCGGGATGCGGCGGGGCCCACGTGGGCGGTCGGCCCGCCGTGCACCCACACCAGGCAGGGCGCGAGCTCGTCGTCGGGACCGCGCAGCTCGGGGTGGGTCGGCGGATAGAAGTATGCGTGCACGGGTCCGTGGACGCCGTCAGCGGTCAGGGCGCGGGGCAGGGGCAGCCACGGCTCGAGAGCGGAGAGGTCGTCGCCGGCCAGGCGTTGCGGCGCCGTAGCACCGTCCGCATCCACGAGCCAGAGCCCGAGCGGGGAGGATGCGGAAGCCGTCGTGATCAGCAGACGCGTTCCCCGCGCATCCTCGAGGAAGGTCTGCGAGGCGTCGTCGACCCCGACGGAGCGGGACGTGCCGTCGGCGGGATCGATCACCACGACGGAGTCCTCGCCGTTCGTGCGCACCGCGGCGATCCGTCCGTCTTCGAGGGGAGCGAACCACCGCATCCCGAGCGTCCACAGCGCGCCGCCGGTGTCGGCGTCGTCGTGGGTGAGCGCGCTGCGCTCTCCTGTATCCGTGCGCACGCGCTGCACCTGCCACCGTCCCGAGACGTCGTCGAGGTAGAGCAGTTCGTCGGAAGCGGTCCACACCGGCTGGAGCGCCGACGCAGCGCCGTCCGTCACGCTGATCGCATCGGCGACCACTCCGTCGCGCAGCCGCCCGACATACAGGCGCGTGCGGTCCCATGGCAGATCGGGGTGGTTCCAGCCGATCCACGCGAGATGACGGCCGTCGGGCGACACCGCGGGCTGGGCGACGAAGTCGTCACCGCGCGCGACGACCCGAGCACCGGCGCCGTCCAGCGAGATCTCGACGATCGCGCGCTCGCCGCCGGATACGGCGGTGCGCTCGCGCACCGCGAGCAGTCGGCCGGACGCCCACACGAGGCCGCCGAACGCCGTGCCGACCTCCTCTGCCGTGAGCGGGGTCGGGGCGCCGTCCGTGCCGAGGAGGTAGACGCGCTGATCGCTTCCTTCCACGAAGAACAGTCGCCCGTCCTCAGCCGCGCACCACGCGCCGCCGCCGTACTCGTGCACCCGGGACCGGGCGCTCCAGGGAGCAGGAAGGACGTCCGCAGTCCGGCCGTCGCGCCGGCGGCGCACCGCCATGCGGCCGCCCTCCTCCGGCACCGACTGCGCCCACCAGATCTCCTCGCCGATGAACCGCGCACCGTCGAAGCGCGTGGAGGCGCTCGCGACGTCGGCGGCCGAGACGGGCGAGGGCCAGGAACCGTAGGGGATGGGGGCGGTCATCCCCCCACGCTACGCGGCAGCCCGGGGCCCGCCCAGCGGAACGGGCGAGAGTCGGCGACTCAGACCGCGCGCATCAGAGCGACGACTTTGCCGAGGACGACGGCATCGTCGCCGAGGATCGGCTCGAAGGCCGTGTTGCGCGGCAGCAGCCACACGTGTCCGTCGCGGCGCCGGAAGGTCTTGACCGTCGCCTCTCCGTCGAGCATCGCGGCGACGATGTCGCCGTTCTCGGCCGTCGGCTGCGAACGGACCACGACCCAGTCGCCGTCGCAGATCGCCGCGTCGATCATCGAGTCTCCCGACACCTTCAGCATGAACAGGTCTCCCTTGCCCACGAGCTGCCGGGGCAACGGGAAGATCTCCTCGACGTGCTGGTCGGCGGTGATCGGCACACCCGCCGCGATCCGCCCCACGAGCGGGACGAGAGCCGCGTCGCCCACGGCGGGTGCCGCGTCGGCCGGGTTCTCCGCGGCGGTGCCCGGCAGATCGATCAGGACCTCCATGGCGCGCGTCTTGCCGGGGTCGCGGCGGAGATAGCCGGAGAGCTCGAGCTGGTTTAGCTGGTGCGTGACGCTCGAGAGCGACTTCAGTCCCACCGCGTCGCCGATCTCACGCATGCTCGGCGGGTAGCCGTGGCGCGCGATCGAGTGCTGGATGACCTCGAGGATCGCGAGCTGCTTGTCGCTGAGGCTCTTGCGCCGGCGGGTCTGCGGCTTCTGGTTGGTGGCCATGCGGCGCTCCCGTCGGCTCTGCTCCGTTCGAATGTCGGAGGTCGGTGATTCGGTGTCTTCAGCCAAACCGTAGCGGGAATCGGCGGCGATCCAGTCCTTGCGCAGGGCGTGTCGTCTTCGAAACTCAGCCGGTTCGGCGATCGCTTGACAGTACCGTAAATCGAAGATAGCTTCGGAAGAGAAGTTCGTACCCGGCGCTCCCGGCCGGAGGGCCGGGTACGAATCTCTTCCCGTCCTGAAGGAGTCGTCATGAGCACGATCGAGTTCGCCGCACCCGTCGCCACCCGCCTGCGTCTGACCGCACGCGGCCGTCGGGTGCTCGCCTGGCTCGTCGCTCTGCCCATCGTCGCGGCGCTCGCCGTCGGTGTGATCAGCGGCGGATCCGCGCTCGCCTCTCGCGAGCCCGGGGCGGACGCCGGCTCGTTCGAGATGGTGACCGTGATGGCGGGGGAGTCGTTGTGGTCGATCGCGGAGGAGGTCGCCCCCCAGGACGACCCGCGCGACGTCGTCGACGCGATCATGCGGCTCAACACGCTGCCGGGTGCGCAGGTGAGCGCCGGTCAGCGATTGGCGATCCCCGCGGAGTACACCTCGGGCGAGTGAGGCACTGCGCGGTTCTACGATGGACCGCGTGACGATCAGCTTCGACGATTTGCCGATCCGCGACGACCTGCGCGGGCTCAAGCCCTACGGTGCCCCCCAGGCGCCGCTTCCGGTGGCGTTGAACGTCAACGAGAACACGCATCCCGTCCCGTCAGACGTGGCGGCCGATATCCTCGCCTCGATCGGCGCCGCCCTCGAACAGGTCAACCGCTACCCCGACCGTGAGTTCACACACTTGCGCGAGGCGTTCGCCGGCTATCTCGGCGGCGGCCTCACGGCGGAACAGATCTGGGCGGCGAACGGATCCAACGAGGTTCTGCAGCACGTGCTGCAGGCGTTCGCGGGTCCGGGGCGCACGGCCTTCGGCTTCGCCCCCACGTATTCGATGTATCCGCTGCTCACGCGGGCGACGGGGGCGAGCTGGATCGCCGGCACGCGGGCCGAGGACTACAGTCTGAGCGCCGCATCCGCCGCGGAGCAGGTGCGCCAGGCCGACCCCGACGTGATCTTCCTCTGTGCTCCGAACAATCCCACCGGCACGCCCATGACGCTCGACGTCATCGAGGCGGTGTACGCGGCCAGCCGCGGCATCGTCATCGTGGACGAGGCGTATCAGGAGTTCGCCCCTCGGGACACCCCGTCCGCGGTCTCCCTTCTGCCGGGCCGCGAGCGCCTGGTCGTGTCCCGCACGATGAGCAAGGCGTTCGCCTTCGCCGGTGCGCGGGTGGGCTATCTGGCCGCCGATCCCGCCGTCGTCGACGCTCTCCGCCTGGTGCGGCTGCCCTACCACCTCAGTGCGCTCACCCAGGCGGCGGCCGAGGCGGCACTGCGCCACGCCGACACGATGCTCGGCATGGTCGACGAGATCGTCGCCCAGCGCGACCGCATCAGCCGCGAGCTGACGGCGATGGGGTACCGCCCGCACGAGTCCTGGACCAACTTCGTCCTGTTCGGCGGCGTCGCCGACCCCGCGGCGGTGTGGCAGGCGCTCTACGAGCGCGGCGTGCTCATCCGCGACGTCGGCATCCCCGGTCACCTGCGCGTCACCGCCGGTACCGAGGCCGAGACGACGGCGTTCTTGGCGGCCATGGCGTCGATAGACTCGCAGGCATGACTGCGCAGCCCGCATCGCACCGCACCGCCGAGCTCAGCCGGGCCACGAGCGAGTCGCAGATCGAGCTCTCGCTCGACCTCGACGGCACGGGCAAGAGCTCGATCTCGACGAGCGTTCCGTTCTTCGACCACCTGTTGACGGCATTCGCCAAGCACTCCCTCACCGACCTGACGGTGCGGGCCACGGGCGACACCCACATCGACGCGCACCACACGGTGGAAGATGTCTCGATCGTTCTCGGTCAGGCCATCCGCGCCGCACTGGGGGACAAGAGCGGCATCGCGCGCTACGGCGACGCGCTCGTGCCCCTCGACGAGGCGCTCGCACAGGCGGTCGTCGACATCAGCGGTCGTCCCTACCTCGTCCACGACGGTGAGCCCGAAGGGTACGCCCTCCACCTGATCGGCGGTCACTTCACCGGCTCCCTCGTGCGGCACGCGTTCGAGGCCATCGCCTACAACGCCGCCCTCACGGTGCACGTCCGCGTGCTCGGCGGTCGCGACCCGCACCACATCGCCGAGGCGGAGTTCAAGGCGTTCGCACGTGCCTTCCGCCAGGCCAAGGCCCTCGACCCGCTCGTCGACGGCATTCCCAGCACAAAGGGTGCGCTATGAGCGACGCGCCGCTGGTAGCCGTCCTCGACTACGGATCGGGCAATGTCCACTCCGCCGTCAAGGCGCTGGCCGCAGCCGGCGCCGACGCACGGCTGACTGCCGACCGCGGTCTCATTCAGGATGCGGATGGCCTGCTCGTTCCGGGTGTGGGAGCGTTCCGAGCGGTGGCAGAGGCTCTGCGCGCCAGCAAGGGCGATGAGCTCATCGGCCGGCGGCTGGCCGGTGGACGCGCGGTGCTGGGCATCTGCGTCGGGATGCAGGTGCTCTTCGAGCACGGCGTCGAGCGTGGTGACGCGACCGACGGTCTGGGGGAGTGGCCAGGCGCCGTGACCGAGCTCGACGCGCCCGTGCTGCCGCACATGGGCTGGAACACGGTCTCGCCGGACCCCGGCTCGCGCCTGTTCGCGGGTCTCGAGGACGAGCGCTTCTACTTCGTGCACTCCTTCGCGGCGCAGCAGTGGACGATGCCCCCTCAGGCCCCGTTCGCCGAGCCGATGCTGACATGGACCACGCACGGCTCCCCGTTCCTGGCCGCGGTGGAGAACGGACCGCTCAGCGCCACCCAGTTCCACCCCGAGAAGTCGGGGGCTGCGGGCATCCGCCTGCTCGCCAATTGGATCAGCACGCTGCGACCCCAGTAGTCTCTTACCTCGTGCCGCACGCCGGGGAACCACCGGGTGCGCGAGCGCACGAGGAGCCATGAACGATTTCGCGTCCACCCCTGAACTCATCCTTCTGCCGGCGGTCGATGTCGCCGACGGGAAGGCCGTCCGCCTCACCCAGGGTGAGGCCGGTAGCGAGACCAGCTACGGCGACCCGGTCGATGCCGCCGTGGAATGGGCCAGGCAGGGTGCGCAGTGGATCCACCTGGTGGATCTTGACGCCGCCTTCGGCCGCGGCAGCAACGCGGCCGTGATGCGTCGGGTCATCAAGCAGGTGAAGGGCGTCCAGGTCGAGCTGTCGGGCGGGATCCGTGACGACGAGAGCCTCGACGCCGCCCTCGAGTCGGGGGCTGCGCGCATCAACCTCGGCACGGCTGCGTTGGAGAACCCCGAGTGGGCGGCCGACGTCATCGGCCGCTACGGCGAGGCCGTCGCCGTCGGCCTCGATGTGCGCGGCACGACGCTCGCCGCGCGTGGTTGGACCCGCGAGGGCGGCGACCTCTGGGCCGTGCTCGACCGTCTGGAGGATGCCGGCTGCAGCCGCTACGTCGTGACCGACGTCACGAAGGACGGCACACTGCGCGGCCCCAACGTGGAACTGCTGCGCGAGGTCACCGCACGCACCCCCAAGCCGGTCGTCGCATCGGGTGGGATCTCGAGCCTCGACGACATCGCCGCGCTCCGCGAGCTGGTGCCGCTGGGTGTCGAGGGTGCCATCGTGGGCAAGGCCCTCTACGCCGGCGCATTCACGCTGGCCGAGGCGCTGGATGTCGCAGGACGCTGACGCGAGCTGCGGACACGACTCCGCGGGGGTCCCCTGGGAGGGGCGCCGTTTCCAGCCGAACACTCACGCGGGTGACGACGGCTCCGCGGATGCGGCGCTGTTCGCTGCGCTGACAGCCTTTCGTGCGGGGGAGGGCGACGCGGTCGCCGTCGTCGAGGCCTATCGTCGTGCGCGCCTGCTGATCCCTCTCATCGCCGAGAAGGGGGAGGAGGGCACCGCTCCGAGCGGGCTTCGCGTCGACAAGACGCAGGAGCTGTCGATCGTCACGGTCGCCGGACCCGACGGACGCCGCGTCCTACCGGTGTTCAGCTCCGTCGAGACCATGGCCCGGTGGGATCGATCCGCCAGGCCCGTCCCCGCCGACGGTGTCCGCACCGCCCTTGCTGCCGCGGGGGACGACACGGATCTGATCGTCATCGATCCAGGCTCGCCGACGGAGTTCGTGCTGCGCAGGCCGGCTGTGTGGGCGATCGGCCAGGGACACCCGTGGGAGCCCAGCCCCGTGTCGCCCGAGGTCTTCGCCGGGCTGCAGGAGAGCATCGGCGGTGAACTCGCCGTGCTCGACCTGTCGGTCGCCGCGGGCGACCCGGACGCGCGTCTGCGGGGGCCTGAGCTGATCGTCGAACTGCTCTTGGTCGATGGTCTCGACAAGGAGCAGCTCGACGCGGTCCTGGCCCGCCTGGCCCGCCGCTGGTCACTCGATGACCGCATCGCGGTGCTCGTCGACTCGTTGACGGTCAAGCTCCGCCGGTCGCGCTGAGCCGACCGCATCCGCTCAGGTGACGGGGCCGGTCCACTTCTCGCCCGGCCCCTTGCCGATCGGGTCGGGGATCATCGATGCCTCACGGAACGCGAGTTGCACCGAGCGCAGGCCGTCGCGCAGCGACCGCGCGTGCATGTCGCTGATCTCGGGTGCGCCCGCCGTGATGAGACCCGCGAGGGCGTTGATGAGTTTGCGCGCCTCATCGAGGTCGGTCTGGGTGTCGGGGTCGTCGGCGAGACCCACCTTGACGGCTGCGGCGCTGAGCAGGTGCACGGCGGTCGTGGTGATGACCTCCACCGCGGGCACGTCTGCGATGTCGCGGGATGCGGCATTGGCCGCGGCCTCCTGACGCTCCCAGCGCTCCTGATTGGCGCGTGCCTGCGCGTCGATGTCGGCGGCCTGGTCGTACGGAGTCGAGTCCACGTTGCTCTTTCTGCTAAAGTAGGCGAGCACCGGAGCGTCTGCTCCGATCGAAAGAGGATCACATCCCACCCGCGCTTGCCGCTCCAGGCTACCGGGTCATTGCACTCCGCCTCCTCCTGAGGGGGCAGTCAGGGTGCGAGAAAGCCGGCGCCTCGCGTCGTGCCGGGTGGCGTGGTCTTCTTCCGCCCGGGAATGTCGTCGACTTCCCGGTGGCCCCATCCGCTACGTCAGAGGAGTTCCGCATCAGCGATCCCCGCACCAACGACCGCATCCGCGTTCCCGAGGTCCGCCTCGTCGGACCCGCGGGTGAGCAGGTCGGCGTCGTCCGCATCGAGGTGGCGCTGCGCCTGGCCCAGGAGGCCGACCTCGATCTCGTCGAGGTGGCCCCGAACTCGAAGCCCCCCGTGGTCAAGATCATGGACTACGGCAAGTTCAAGTACGAGGCTGCGCAGAAGGCCAAGGAAGCGCGTCGCAATCAGGCCAACACCGTCCTCAAAGAGGTGCGTTTCCGCCTGAAGATCGAAGCTCACGACTACATCACCAAGCTCAAGCGCGCCGAGGGCTTCTTGCAGGCCGGCGACAAGGTCAAGGCGATGATCCTGTTCCGCGGGCGCGAGCAGTCCCGTCCTGAGCAGGGCGTGCGTCTGCTGCGCAAGTTCGCAGAGGATGTCGCCGAGTTCGGCACCGTGGAGTCCAACCCCACGATCGACGGACGCAACATGGTCATGGTGGTCGCCCCGCACAAGAACAAGTCAGAGGCGAAGGCGGAGCAGAACGCTCAGCGCGCGGCGAACAAGGAAGCCGCCCGTCAGGCACGCACCGGGGATGCCCCGGAGCCTGCCACCGCAGACGCGGCCGAGTAAGGCCACACACCTGATCCCGCGCCACGCGGGAGTCACAACGAAGGAAGAGAAGATGCCGAAGCAGAAGACCCACTCGGGTGCCAAGAAGCGCTTCAAGCTGACCGGAAGCGGAAAGCTCATGAAGCAGCAGGCGAACATGCGCCACAACCTCGAGGGCAAGTCGAGCCGTCGCACCCGTCGTCTGAACCAGGAGCAGGTCCTGGCTCCTGGCGACGCCAAGCAGGCCAAGAAGCTCCTCGGTCTCTGATCGCCGACGCACGTAAGTAAGGGAAAGAAATGGCTAGAGTCAAGCGGGCAGTAAACGCCCACAAGAAGCGTCGCGTCATCCTCGAGCGCGCCTCCGGTTACCGTGGTCAGCGTTCGCGCCTGTACCGCAAGGCCAAGGAGCAGGTCACCCACTCGCTGGTCTACGCGTACCGTGACCGTCGCAAGCGCAAGGGCGACTTCCGCCGCCTCTGGATCCAGCGCATCAACGCCGCTGCCCGCCAGAACGGCATCACGTACAACCGCTTCATCCAGGGCCTCGGCCTCGCGGGTGTGCAGGTCGACCGCCGCATCCTGGCCGAGCTCGCCGTGAACGAGCCCGCCACGTTCGCGTCGCTCGTGGCGACGGCGAAGGCGGCTCTGCCGACCGACGTCAACGCCGCCAAGGCCTCGGCGTAATCAGAACACCCCGAAGGGGCGTCCTCTTCGCGGAGGCCGCCCCTTCGGCGTGCCTGCGTCACCCCTAGACTGAGAACGTGCTGGAGAATCCCCGATCCCCACGCGTTCGCGCCGTCGCCAAACTCGCCAAGCGGGCTGCCCGCGACGAGACGGGCCTATTCCTTCTCGAGGGCCCCCAGGCGGTGCGCGAGGCCCTCGCCTTCCGACCCGAGAGCATCGTCGAGCTGTTCGCGACCCCGACCGCTCTCGAGCGACACCAGGATCTGCGCGATGCTGCGGCCGAGGCTGGGCTCGAGATCGAGTACACGGCCGAACCGGTGCTCGAGGCGATGGCCGACACGGTCACGCCGCAGGGGATCGTAGCCGTCGCCCGCCAGTTCCCGACGTCGCTGCGCGATGTCCTGGCCGCCGGCCCCCGCCTGCTCGCGATCTGCGAGGAGGTGCGCGACCCGGGCAACCTCGGCACAATCATCCGTGCCGCGGATGCGGCGGGTGCCGATGCGGTGGTGCTGACCGGCCGCACGGTCGACCCCTACAACCCGAAGGTCGTGCGCGCGACCACGGGATCGCTCTTCCACATCGCCCTCGCGCGCGCCGGCGAGCTCGAGACCGCCGTGACCGCCATCCGCGGGGCGGGGCTGCGCGTGGTCGCCGCCGATGTCAAGGGCGACGACCTGCTCGAGGCGCGGGCTGCGGGCCTGCTCGCGCAGCCGACGGCATGGCTGTTCGGCAATGAGGCCCGCGGGCTGGAGGACGCGGCGCTCGAGCTCGCGGATGCGGCGCTGCGCCTGCCGATCTACGGCAGCGCGGAGTCCCTCAACCTCGCCACGGCCGCGAGCGTGTGCCTTTACGAGTCCGCCTTCGCACAGCGCAGCTGACGCGTCGCCCGGGCCGGGCGAACGTTAGAAGTCGGTGAGAGATCCGTCAAGAGGTCACATTGTGCGCTGGGGCGATTGATAGTCTGTCCAGATGACGCCCTCGGATGCCGCGCCCCCGACTTCGAACATCACCGTGCGTCGGGGCGACCCGCTGGTCGTGCTCAGCGACGTCCAGAAGCACTACGGCGACTTCCAAGCCCTCACCGACATCGACCTCACCGTCAACCGCGGCGAGGTCGTGGTGGTCATCGGGCCGTCCGGTTCCGGCAAATCGACGCTGTGCCGGACGATCAACCGCCTCGAGACGATCACGAGCGGCACCATCACGATCGACGGCGAGAAGCTGCCGAGTGAGGGCAAGCAGCTTGCGGCGCTGCGAGCCGACGTCGGCATGGTCTTCCAGTCGTTCAACCTCTTCTCTCACCTCACGATCCTCGAGAACGTCACACTGGGGCCGATCAAGGTCAAGGGCATGAAGAAGGCGGACGCCGAGCGCGAGGCCAAGACGCTGCTCGAGCGTGTCGGGGTGGCCCATCAGGCGAACAAGCTCCCCGCCCAGCTCTCCGGCGGCCAGCAGCAGCGCGTCGCGATCGCCCGTGCCCTCGCGATGACACCGAAGGTCATGCTCTTCGACGAGCCCACAAGCGCGCTGGACCCCGAGATGATCAACGAGGTCCTCGACGTCATGACCTCGCTCGCCGAGTCCGGCATGACCATGATCGTCGTGACCCACGAGATGGGCTTCGCGCGCAAGGCCGCCGATCGCGTCGTCTTCATGGCCGATGGGCGCATCGTCGAAGAGGCAGCGCCCGACACGTTCTTCACGTCGCCCAAGAGCGAGAGAGCGAAGGACTTCCTCTCCAAGCTCATCACCCATTGACCTCGAGACGTTCTTCCCGCACCAATCCCCCCACAGCAAGGAGAGAGAAATGCGCACCACACGACTGACCGCCCTTCTGGGACTCGCGGCCGTCGCGACCCTCGGCCTCACGGCCTGCAACAGCGGATCACCGGCCCCGGGCGGCGCTGCCGGCGGCTCCGAGGGAACCGACGAGAGCTCGGTCTGGTTCGAGACCGCGAGCGACGTCTCGCTCGAGGGCAGCCCCACCTTCGACCGCATCACCGAGCGCGGTGGAGTGATCGTCGGCGTCAAGGAGGACCAGCCAGGACTCGGCTTCCTGGACGTCACGACCAACGAGCGCACCGGGTTCGACATCGACATCGCCCGCTGGATCGCCGCATCCCTCGGCTACGGCGAGGAGGACATCACCTTCCAGCCCATCGCCTCCGCGAACCGCGAGCAGGCGATCGTGAACGGCGACATCGACTACTACGTCGGCACCTACTCGATCACGGACAAGCGCAAGGAGCAGATCGACTTCGCCGGCCCCTACTTCATCACGGGCCAGGGCCTGCTGGTCGCCAGCGACAGCGACATCGCCAGTGAGGCGGACCTCGGCCCCGACACCAACGTGTGCTCCGCCACCGGTTCCACCCCGATCCAGAACATCAAGGCGAACTTCCCCGGGGTGCCCACGACCGAGTTCGACGTCTACTCGGCCTGCGTCGAGGCGTTGCTGAACGGCCAGGTGGATGCGGTCACGACCGACCAGGCCATCCTGATCGGCTACGCGGCCCTGTACCCCGACGAGCTCAAGGTCGTCGGCGAGCCCTTCAGCGAGGAGCGCTACGGCGTCGGCCTCGAGAAGGGCGACACCGTCCTGCTCGAGCACATCAACGAGATGTTCACCGACGGCGGCGACATCTGGCAGGCCATCTTCGACAAGAACCTCGGTGCGTCCGGGATCACCGTCGAGCAGCCCGCGGTCGACGCAGCCAGCTGACAGACCCCGAGGTGAGGGCGGTCTCCCCGGTGGGGCCGCCCTCACCGGATCACGGTAAGGACCTCTGAGATGAACGTGATCGTCGACAACCTCGACATCTGGGGCATCGCACTGCGCAACACGTTGCTGCTCTTCTTCGCGGGTGCGGCCATCGCGCTCGTGCTGGGCACGCTCGTCGGCGCGATGCGCGTCTCCCCGGTGCCGATCGCCCGCGCCGTCGGCACGGTGTACGTGAACATCGTGCGCAATACTCCGCTCACGGTCATCTTCTTCTTCTTCGCTTTCGGATACCCGGCCCTGGATCTGCCGAATCCGGGCTATACGGTGCTCGCGATCTGGGCGCTCGGCATCTACACCGCCACGTACGTCGCCGAGGTCCTGCGCTCCGGCATCAACACGGTGCCCGTCGGTCAGGCGGAAGCCGCTCGGGCGCTCGGGCTGACGTTCGGGCAGGTGATGACGCTCGTGATCATGCCGCAGGCGTTCCGTTCGGTGGTGCCGCCCATGATGAGCGTGCTCATCGCGCTGCTCAAGAACACGACCATCGCCGCCGGCTTCTCGGTCGCCGAACTCGGCGTCATCCGTGCGAACCTCAGCGAGCGGGGCGAGAACGCGCTCGTGGTGCTGCTGTGGGTCGCGGCCATCTTCGTGGTGATGGTGCTGGTGCTCTCGCTGGTCCAGCGACGACTCGAGAACCGATGGAGGGTGGCGCGATGAGCTCCGTTCTGTACGACCTGCCGGGCCGTCGCGCGATCATCCGCAACCGGATCATCGGCGTCATCACCGTGCTCGTCATCCTCGGTCTCGGCGGTTTCGTCGTCTACCGATTCATCGAGACCGGTCAGTTCTCCGCCGAGAAGTGGTACATCTTCACCTTCACCACGGTGTGGGAGCAGATCCTCGCGGCCACGGGACGCACGCTGGCCGCGTTCGCCGCCGCCGCCGTGGCTTCGATCGTTCTCGGATTCGTCCTCTCGCTGGGCCGCATGTCCGATCACGCGTGGGTGCGCTGGCCGGCCACGGCGATCATCGAGCTGTTCCGTGCCGTGCCCGTGCTGATCCTCATGATGCTGCTCTACTACGGCCTGCCCGTCGTGGGGGTGCGTCTCGAGGCCTACTGGGCCGTCGTGATCGCACTCGCCGTGTACAACGGCTCCGTGCTCGCGGAGGTCATCCGCGCGGGCGTCGAGTCGCTGCCTCGCGGACAGAGCGAGGCAGGCTATGCCCTGGGGCTGCGCAAGGCCGGCGTGATGCGTCTCATCCTGCTCCCGCAGGCCGTCCGCGCCATGCTGCCGGTGATCGTCGCGCAGCTCGTCGTGACGCTCAAGGACACGGCGCTCGGCTACATCATCACCTACAACGAGCTGCTCTACTACGCCCGGCTCATCGGCACGCAGGCCCAGTACGACCGACCCATCCTGCAGGCCGGCATGGTGGCGGCCGCGATCTACATCGCCCTGTGTCTCGTGCTCGCCGGCATCGCCAAGTGGGTCGAGGTCCGGATGCGTTCCTCGCAGCGCGCCGGCCGGGGGACCCAGCCCGGGGCGTTGGCTCGGGCGACCACCGACACGGAGGTCATCGCGGCGCAGCGAGGCGCCGGCAAGTACGACTCCAGCGCCCTCTGAGCTCAGCGCACGCCGCGTGCCGTCAGCGCCTCGCCGAGCTCATCGGCGTGCTTGAGGGCGAGAACGAGGAACGGCACGACGAAGAAACGGATGCCGCCACCCGCGCCGCGGGCGCGCTGCGCCTCGCGTACCTGATGCGCCAGGCGGATGAGGGTGGGAACGGCGCCGAACGCCACGACCAGCAGGAGGGCGGCGCGGCCCGGGTCGCGTCCGATGACGCGCAGCGGCGCCAGCGCGCGTTCGAAGACCTCCAAGAGGGCCGTGACGGGCGTCGTGAGGGCGAGCAAGGCTGCCAGCACGACGGCCGAGACGATGCGCACCGTGCCGATCGTCGCCGCCTCCGGCCCGAGGAAGATCACCTGCCCCACGAAGCTCATCACGACGAGGAGTCGAAGCGCCCAGACCTGCCGCGCCAGCTGCCCCCATCCCGTCCCGGGGACTGCGTAGCAGAGCAGACCGAGACCCGCGGAGACGGCGCACGAGAGCCACGTGGCGGGCAGAAGCGATACCGCGAGCACGAGAAGCAGCAGCAGAAGCGTCTTGGGCCCGGCCGGCATCCGATGCCACGGCCCAGTGCCCGGTCGGTACAGGCTCAGCATCCGAGACTCGTCGCGTACTCGCGCACGATGTCCCGCGCCTCGCCGACGGCGACCACTCGGCCCCCTGCCATATGCACGGCCACCTCGCAGCGCTCGGCCAGAGCGAGGTCGTGGGTCACGAGGAACAGGAGATGGCCGGTGTCCGCGAGGAGATGGTCGGCGACGATCCGGGCGTTGCGGCCGTCGAGGTAGGCGGTGGGCTCGTCGGCGATGACGAGATCCGGTTCTCGCACGAACGCGCCGCACAGGGCCAGGAGCTGCTTCTGTCCGCCCGAGAGATCGTGCGCCGAACGGTCGCCGAGGTCGGTGAGCCCGAAGCGGCTCAGCGCCGCGTTCACCCGGTCCGTCCGCTCGGCGCGAGGCATCCTCTCGCCGCGCAACGAGAAGGCGACGTCCTCGGCGACGGTCGGCATGACGATCTGTGCGTCGGGGTTGCTGAAGACGACCGCCACCCGGCGACGGAGCTCGGCTGCATCGCGGACGGGGTCGAGCTGCAGCACGTCGGCGGTTCCGGCGGTCGGTGCGACGAGGCCGCCGACCACCCGCGCGAGCGTCGACTTGCCGGAGCCGTTGTCGCCCACGACGGCGACCGTGCGCGCATCGAGAACCAGATCGAGATCGCGGAGCACCTCGGTATCGCCGAGTCGCACTCCGAGTCGCTCCAGGCGGATCGCGTTCATCTCACCACCTCGACGACCATTGCGACGCCCATGCCCCCACCCACGGATGCGGCGGCGACACCGATGCTCCCGGACGGGCGTCCGGCGCGTACCAGCCGCGAGAACAGCCGCACGAGCGCGACCGCACCGCTCGCACCCCAGGGGTGCCCGAGCGCGAGCGCTCCGCCGTCGGCGCAGACCCTGGCATCGTCGTCGGCCAGCCCCAGTCGGCCCAACACCGCGAGGGATTGCGCCGCGAACGCCTCGACGATCTCGAACGCCTCGACCTGCGCGAGTGGGGTGCCGGATGCGGCCAGCGCCGCCTCGATGGCCGGGGCCGCGCCCAGGCCGGGATAGGCCGGGTCGACGCCGACGACGGCGTGCGCGCGGACGAGGAGTCCCGGCACGTGTGCCACCCGCGGCGCGCTGACGAGGGCGACCGCGGCTGCCCCGTCGCCGATACGCGTGGCCGTGCCGGCCGTCACGGTGCCGTTCTCCCGCAACGGCGTGAGTCGGGGCAGAAGCGCCAGCGCGCCGCCGACGGCGTCATCGGCGCTCACGCCCTCGATCGGGACGATCTCCGCCGCGAAGCGCCCGGCCTCCTGAGCGGCGACCGCGCGCCGGTGGCTGCGGGCGGCCGCCGCATCCTGACGCTCGCGGTCGATGTCGTCGAGACGGGCGAGTGCGTCGGCGGCGTCGATCATGTCGGGGTCGGGCCAGCCGGTCGGCGCGAACGGTGCGCGCTCGAACGAGATTCCGTCGATGCGTCGTTCCGGAGCCGTCGACGCGCTCTCGACCCCGCCCGCCAGCCGGGGGCGCTCGTCACCGGCAGCGATCGCCTTCGCGGCCTCGATGACCGCGGCCAGCCCGCTGCCGCACTGCCGGTCCAGCGTCGCACCCGGAGTGCGCACGCCGAAGCCCGCGGCCAGCGCGGCGAGGCGGGCGGTGTTGCCGCCCGGTCCGCGACAGTTGCCGAGGACCACGTCTGCCACGTCTATCGGCGCGCCCATCGCGCGAGCCGCATCGTCGGCCGCGGCGCGCAGCACCGGCGCGGCCAGTCGATCGGCGCTCACCTTCGCGAGCGCCCGGCCCCGCGTGGTCAGCGGGGAGCGGCGCGCCGCCACGATCAGCACGTCAGACACGGGGCACCTCTCCTGACGCCAGTCGTCGCTCCACCTCGGCGCGGGCGATCTTGCCGGATGAGGTGCGGGCAATCGTACCGGCGAACCACAGGCGCGGCCGGTGAGCCGGTGCGAACAGGCGGGCGGACGCCGCGCGCAGCGTCGCCGCGTCCACGGCGCCGGGATGTGCGGGTTCGATCAGGGCGGCAACGAGTCGGCCGACGCCGGGCGCGGGCAGGCCGACGACGACGGCGTCCGCCACGCCGTCCACGGTGCGCAGCACCCTTTCGAGCTCCGAAGGGATGACGGTCGCTCCCGCGGTCTGGATGGCGTCGTCCTCTCGCCCCGCCACCCTCAGCCGGCCGCCCTCCATCCTCCCGCGATCGCCGACGCTGGCCCATGCGCCGTCGCGCCGCAGCGGACCGGGCCCGCCCAGGTAACCGAGCGCGGTGTAGGCGGAGCGCGCCCAGATGACGCCACCGCGCACGGCGATCTCCACGCCGGGGAACGGGCGCAGGCCCCGTCCGTCGTCGTCGTACGCGACGAAGGACAGCTCTGCTGCGCCGTAGTACTCGACGACGCGGATGCCGCGGGCCAGGGCCGCGGCCCGCGTGTCGGCGGGTAAGGGCATCCCGCCGACGAGTGCCGCGCGCAACAGCGGCGCGCGCTCCGAGGCGAGGACCGCGGCGAGGTGGGTGGGCGTGCCGTGGAAGAGGGTTGCGCGCGAGCTGGTGGCGGCGAGTTCGGGGGCGGGGCCGCTGGTCAGCGCGTGGACCAGGGAGAAGAGCGTCAGTGACGAACTCGGCGGGGCGGGCAGCAGCACGATGTCGCCAGGGCGCGCGCCGAGCAGCCGCTCCACGGCCGGGAAGGATTTCGCCCAGGAGGCATCTGTGCGCACCACGACACGCGGTGCGCCCGACGTGCCGGAGGTGAGAGCCGCCCAGTGGGCGCCGGCGGGCGCGGGCGTCTGCGAGAGGAGCGAGAGGACTCCGACGCGGACCTCTGCGGGCCAGCGTTCGTCGAGCACCAGCGGGATGCGGCCCGATCGTCGCGCCAGGGCGAGGCGTGCCGGAGCATCGCGCGCCTCGATCGGAACGACGAAGCAGCTCACGCGGCGGCGACCGCCGGGGCGCGCCACTGCCGCCGGAAGGCTCGCGGGTACCCGCGCACGAGGGTGCCGACGATCAGCGTCGTCACGACGGCCTTGACGATATCGCCGGGCAGGAACACGAGGCCCGACAGCGCCGCCTCGCCGAGGCCGATGCGCAGCACGAGAGCCTGCACCGGGATGCCGACGGCGTAGACGACGAGCACGCCCCCCACAAGGGTGCCGAGGAACGTGCGCCACCAGACCGGACGGCGCCCGGCGGCGTGCACGATCAGTCCGATGACCACCGCACCGACGAGCCAGCCGAGCAGATATCCACCCGTCGGGCCGAAGAAGACCCCGATGCCGCCCCGCCCGCCCGCGAGCAGCGGCAGGCCCGCGGCGACGAGGGCGAGCACTGCGGTGACGGAGAGCGCGCCGACGGCCGGGCCGAGGATCGCGCCGGCGAGCATGACCCCGAGTGTCTGTGCGGTGATGGGCACCGCGCCGAAGATGGTGAACGCGCCGGGGACGCCCAGCACGGCGATGACGGCGGCGAAGACGCCGGCCCTGGCGATGTCGGTGGCGTCGAGACGGCGGCGCACCGCGGGGACGAGCGCGGTCATGGATCCTCCTGAACGGCGTTCATGTGAACACTGTTCAGGTACAGTACCCGCATGACGGCCGACGGCTCAAACTCCTCTCGCGCGCCCCGTCGCTCGAAGACGGACGTCGTGGATGCGGCCCTCGTGCTGCTCGATCGCGTGGGGCTGCCGGACTTGTCTATGCGCCGCCTCGCGGATGAGCTCGGCGTACAGCCGAGCGCGTTGTACTGGCACGTGGAGAGCAAGCAGGAACTGCTCGCCGCCGTCAGCGCGCGCATCCTCGCCCCGGTCACCGAGGACGCCTCGTTCGCCGCGACGGTGCAGCCGGGTGAGGCGGCACGGGTGCTGGGGGAGCGCCTCCATGACCGATTGCTCGCTCATCGCGACGGGGCCGAAGTCGTCTCGAGCTCCCTCGCGCTCGGGCTCGTGGATTCGCCCCTGCATCTCGCGCTCGCCGAGCGCTATCCGGATGCCGGGCAGGCGCCGCAGGTCCTGGCCGACGCCGTCACGCACTTCGTCGTGGGATACACCTTCCACGAGCAGCAGCGCACCGCGGCCGACACCTTCGGGGCCGTGGCCCGTACCGCCGCGCTCACGCCGGCCGACGCGACGAGCGGGCGTGCGGATCCCTTCGCCGCGGCGCTCGGGCTCATCACCGCCGGGGCGGAGCTCCCGGCCGCTTCGGAGTACTCAGCGCGCCGGTAGACTCGATCACCGTGTCCGACGCACCCCAGAACGAGATCACCCCTGATGCGGTGAGCGCCGCGGTCGACGAGGCGCTGGCCGCCATCGCCGCAGCCGCAGACTCCGCCGCCCTCAAGGCCGCGCGCAGCATCCACGCCGCAGAGGGATCGCCGCTCGCGCGGCTGAACGCCCGCCTGCGCGACGTCCCGAACGAGCGCAAGGCCGAGTTCGGCAAGCTCGTCGGCCAGGCCAGGGCACGAGTGAACCAGGCGCTCGCCGCCCGCGAGGCGGAGATCGAGACGGCAGAGACGGCGGCGCGCCTCGAGGCCGAGCGGGTCGACATCACGGCGATCCCTGTGCGCACGCGGGTGGGGGCGCGGCATCCGCTGACGCTCCTGCAGGAGCAGATCGGCGACATCTTCGTCGGGATGGGATGGGAGATCGCGGAGGGGCCCGAGCTCGAGCACGAGTGGTTCAACTTCGACGCTCTCAACTTCGACGTCGATCACCCGGCGCGTCAGATGCAGGACACGTTCTTCGTCGACCCCGTCGACCGCCACCTCGTCATGCGCACCCACACGAGCCCCGTGCAGGTGCGGTCGATGCTCGAGCGCGAGCTTCCGATCTACGTCGTGTGCCCCGGGCGGGTGTATCGCACCGACGAGTTCGATGCCACCCACCTTCCGGTCTTCAGCCAGTTCGAGGGACTCGTGATCGACAAGGGGATCACGATGGCGCACCTGAAGGGCACGCTCGACCACGTCGCGCGCCAGCTGTTCGGGCCGGAGGCGAAGACGCGCTTCCGCGCCAACTACTTCCCCTTCACCGAGCCCAGCGCCGAGCTCGACCTCTGGCATCCCACCTTCAAGGGCGGCGCCCGATGGATCGAGTGGGGCGGATGCGGCATGGTCAACCCCAACGTCCTGCGAGCGGCGGGCATCGACCCGCAGGAGTACTCCGGCTTCGCCTTCGGTATGGGTATCGAGCGCACGCTGATGTTCCGCAGCGACGTGCAGGACATGCGCGACATGGCCGAGGGTGATGTGCGATTCAGCGAGCAGTTCGGGATGGTGGTGTGATGCGCGTTCCGCTGTCGTGGTTGCGTGAGTTCGTCGAGGTTCCTGCCCAGGCCTCTCCCGAGGACGTGCTGGCCGCGTTCGTGCGGGTCGGCTTCGAGGAGGAGGACGTCCACCGCTTCGAGTTGCAGGGACCGATCGTGGTGGGCGAGGTGCTCTCCTTCGAGGAGGAGCCGCAGTCCAACGGCAAGACGATCCGGTGGTGCCAGGTGCGTGTCGCTCCCGAGGGCGAGACGGCCGCCGACGGCGGCGCCGACATCCACGGCATCGTCTGCGGCGCCCACAACTTCTTCCCCGGTGACAAGGTCGTCGTGACCCTGCCCGGTGCGGTGCTTCCCGGGCCTTTCCCGATCGCGGCGCGCAAGACCTACGGTCACGTGTCCGACGGGATGATCGCCTCTGCGAAGGAACTGGGGCTCGGCAGCGAGCACTCCGGCATCCTCCGTCTCGTCGAGCTCGGCATCGATGCGCCGGTGGGAACCGATGCGATCTCGTTGCTGGGTCTCGATGACATCGCCGTGGACATCAACGTCACCCCGGATCGCGGCTACGCACTGTCGATCCGCGGCGCGGCGCGCGAGTACTCGCACGCGACGGGCGCGGCCTTCCGCGATCCCGCGGACCGGCCGATCGACGACCCGGGTACGGGCTTCCCGCTCGCCGTGAACGACGAGAACCCGATCCGCGGCCGCGCGGGCGTCACGGAGTTCGTCGCCCGCGTCGTGCGCGGCGTCGACGCGTCCCGACCCACGCCGCCGTGGATGATCACGCGTCTGACGCTGGCTGGCATCCGTTCGCTCGGCATCCTGATCGACATCACCAACTACGTCATGCTGGAGCTCGGCAACCCGATCCACGGCTACGACCTCGACAAGCTGACCGGCGGGATCACCGTGCGCCGGGCGCGGGCGGGGGAGAAGCTCGAAACCCTCGACGGGACCGTCCGCACGCTGGATGCCGAGGACCTGCTCATCACGGACGACTCGGGCCCCATCGGCCTCGCCGGTGTCATGGGCGGCGCCGCCACCGAGATGACCGATGCCACCACCAACGTGCTGATCGAGGCGGCGATCTTCGACCAGGTGTCGATCGCCCGCACCGCGCGGCGCCACAAGCTGCCGTCGGAGGCGTCGCGTCGCTTCGAGCGCGGCGTGGATCCGGCGGTGCCGTACGCTGCCGCGCAGCGCGTGGTCGAGCTCATGGTGCAGTACGCCGGCGGCACGGCCGATGCGACCGGCGCTGCCCTCGGCGCGGAGCTGGAGCGCGAGGCCATCGCGCTCGAGTACGACTTCGTGCCGGGTCTCATCGGCGTCGACTACACGCGCGAGCAGATCGTCGCCGCGCTGGAGCTCATCGGGGCCACGGTGCACGACACCGGCTCGGCCTGGTTCGTCGATGCGCCGACGTGGCGCCCCGACCTGACCGACGCGTGGACGCTCGCCGAGGAGGTCGCTCGCATCGAGGGATACGACCGCATCCCCTCGGTGCTGCCGGTCGCGCCCTCGGGACGAGGCTGGACCCCGGCGCAGCAGGGCCGTCGCCGTGTCTCGAACGCGCTCGCCGCGGCGGGATACGTCGAGACGCCGTCGTTCCCGTTCGTCTCGCGCGAGCAGAACGACCTGCACGGCAGTGCCGAGGGGTCGCCGATGCCCAGCATCAAGCTGGCCAACGCGCTCGATTCGCAGGCGGCCTATCTGCGTCGCTCGCTCGTGCCGGGCCTGCTGCAGGTCGCGCACCGCAACGTCGCGCGTGGACTGGTGGATCTCAGCCTGTTCGAGACCGGCTCCGTGTTCCTTCCCGAGCCCGGCATCACGTACGGGACGTCGTTCGTGCCGCCGCTGGCGGTGCGACCGGATGCGGCCACGCTCGCGCAGCTCGACGGCTCCATCCCGCCCCAGCGCCGCCACGTGGCCGTCCTCGTGGCGGGCGCCGTCGCGCCCAAGCAGCCGGGACGCGCCGCAGAGGCGGCGGGTCTGACCGAAGCGCTTGACGCGGTGCGCGTCATCGCGGCCGCGGCGGGCGTGGAGGTGACGATCGCGCAGGGCCAGCGTGCGGCCCTGCATCCGGGTCGTACCGGCATCGTCTGGGTCGACGGCACCGCCGTGGGTTACGTGGGAGAGCTGCTGCCGGCCGTGTCCGAGGCCGCTGACCTGCCGGGCCGCATCACGGTGGCCGAGCTGGACCTCGACCTCCTCGTCGAGATCGCGGGATCGCGCGTCGTCGCCGCGTCGCTGTCGGGATACCCGGCGGCAACGCAGGACGTCTCACTCGTGGTTCCCGCCGACGTCGCCGCCGCGGATGTGCGCGCTGCGCTCGTCGACGGAGCCGGCGCCCTCCTCGAGTCGGCGCGGCTCGTGGACGACTACCGCGGTCAGGGTGTGGATGAGGGATCGAAGAGCCTGACCTTCGCGCTGCGCTTCCGCGCGGCAGACCGCACGCTGACCTCGGCGGAGGCGACCGAGGCGAAGCTCGCGGGTGTCGCCGTCGCGGCCGAGCGGTTCGGAGCCGTCCTGCGCGACTGAGCTCCGCAGAGATCGCCCGCCACATGGTGTGGCGCGGGGAAACGGTACCGCTACCCTGAGCACGTGCACGCGCGATGATGCGCGCGCCCGGGGGAAGGGCGTCTGGGGATGTCATCGTTTCTGTTCCGCGTGGGCGGCTTCGCCGTGCGCATGCGTTGGGCGGTCATCGCCGCCTGGCTCGTTCTCGCGATCGGCGGTGGGGTGCTGTCGCAGGCGCTCGGGGGGACCCTCGCGTCGACGTTCGAGATTCCCGGGACGCCGTCGCAGCAGGCGCTCGACCAGCTCGAGCAGCGTCTGCCGCAGCTGAGCGGTGCGAGCGCGCGCGTGATCATCGTCGCGCCCAGCGGGAGCACGATCACGGCCGAGGCGGATGCGGTCGCGACCGCGTGCGAAGACCTCGCCGTGGTCGACGGTGTGGCGGGAGTCACATGTCCCGTCGCGATGTCGGCCTCCGGTGCCACCCCGGCATCCGCGGGGGAGCCCGCGCAGATCTCTCGCACCGGCGAGATGGCGTTCATCACCGTGCAGCTGAGCGTCGCCGCCACCGACATCGACGACACCCTGGTCACAGCTATCGAGAAGGCCGCGCAGCCCGCCGCATCCGGCGGGGCGACGTTGGCGTACTCGGGACTCGCGGCGAGCACGCAGGGCGGTGTGGACTGGACCGAGATCGCCGGTATGGCGATCGCGTTCATCGTCCTGGCCATCACCTTCGGCGCCGTCGTGGCCGCGGGCGTTCCGCTGGTGACGGCCGTCATCGGGGTGACCGTGGCCTCCAGCGCGATCCTCATCGTCGCGGCCTTCGCCCCGGTCTCATCCACTGCGCCGCTGTTGGCGACGATGCTCGGACTCGCCGTCGGCATCGACTACGCGTTGCTGATCGTCTCGCGGCACCGGGCTCAGCTGGCGGAGGGGCTGGACGTGCGCGAGTCGATCGCCCTCGCCATCGCCACCGCAGGAACCGCCGTCGTGTTCGCCGGGCTCACCGTCATGATCGCGCTCGTCGGCCTGGCGGTCGCGGGCATCCCGTTCCTCACGGTCATGGGGCTCGGCGCCGCGGTCGCCGTGCTGGCCGCCCTCGCGGTCGCCGTCACGCTCCTCCCGGCCGTCCTCGCGGTGCTGGGCCGTGCGGTGCGTCCGCGGGTGCGTCCTCGTGCGACGTCGCGCTCCTCGCGACCGCCGGCCTGGGTTCGGATGGCGACCCGGGTTCCGGCGGCCACGATCGGAGTGGTCGTGATCGCGCTGACGGTGGTCGCCAGCCCCGCGTTGAGCCTGCGTCTGACTCTGCCGGATGCGGGGTACGACCCGCCCTCGTCGCCGGCGCGCATCGCGTACGACCTGCTCGACGAGGGCTTCGGCCCGGGGTTCAACGGTCCGCTGCTGATCACCGCGGACATCTCGCACACCCTGCAGGTGCAGGACGCGCTCGACGCGCTCGACGACGCCTTCTCGAACATCCCCGACGTCGCGGTCGTCTCGAAGGCGTTCACGAACGAGGCCGTGGACCTCGCCGTTCTCAGCATCACCCCCGCAAGCTCGCCCTCCTCGGACGCGACCACACAGCTCGTCCAGACTCTCCGGGACGACGAACCCGCCTTCGTCGCTGCCCACGGTTTCGGCTACGCCGTGACGGGGCAGACGGCGCTCGCGATCGACATCTCCGACCGGCTGGGGGCGGCGCTGCTGCCCTTCGGCATCGTGGTCGTCGGGCTGTGCCTCGTGCTGCTGACGATCATGTTCCGTTCGATCGCGGTGCCGCTGTCGGCGACCCTGGGATACCTGCTGTCCGTCGCCGCGGCGCTCGGAGTGACCTCCGCCGTGTTCGAGTGGGGCTGGGGTGCAGATCTGCTCGGGGTGGGAAAAGTCGGTCCCGTCATCAGCTTCCTGCCGATCCTCGTCATGGCCGTGCTCTTCGGCCTGGCGATGGACTATCACGTCTTCCTCGTCTCACGGATGCGGGAGCAGTACGCGACGACGCGGGACGCCCACGGCGCCGTCCTCGGCGGATTCAGCGCCTCCGCCCGGGTCGTGACGGCGGCGGCGCTGATCATGTTCTCGGTGTTCTTCTCGTTCGTGCCGGGAGGCAGCGCGATCATCCAGCCGTTGGCGACCGCACTCGCCGTCGGTGTGCTCATCGATGCGTTCGTCGTGCGGATGACCCTCGTACCCGCCGTGATGGCGCTGCTGGGTCACCGGGCGTGGTGGCTGCCGGCGTGGCTCGCTCGCGTGCTGCCCGACGCCGACATCGAAGGCGAGGCCGTCGAGCGGATGCGCGCGCAGCGCGCTCGGCTCGCCGCGCGCGCGGACGGCGGTGCCGCCGGCGACGGGGTGCTCGCGCACGGCGTGACGATCGGTGCCGAGCGGGTCTCCGATCTCGTCGCGCCCCGCGGGGCGGTCGTGCTCGTGGAGGGCTCCACGTCGGTCGCAGCGCGCTTCGTGGCCGCCGTCGCCGGCCGCACAGCGGACATCGAGGGCGATCTCGTCGTCCACGGGCACGTGCTGCCCTTCGAACGCGCGGCGGTGGCCTCGCAGGCCGCGTACGTGCCCGCCGCCCCCGAACGCGCCGACGCGAGCGCGCTGGAGGAGTACCTGCGCAGAAGCCTTCGCGCCGATGGCGTCGGTGTGCTCCGGACGCGCGGCGCGGTGGTCCGCGCCGCGTCGACGTTCGACGCTCTGCTGGCGGTGGTCTCGGGGACATCCGCGCACACCGTGACCGAGAGGACGCCGATGGGCCAACTCAGTGACGCCGAACGCTGGGCTGCCGACGTCGCCGTCGCCGCGACCAGCGGCGTGGCGCTCGTGGCGATCGACCTCGGCGACCGCGCCGACGCGCAGGCTCTCTCCGAGATCGTGGTCGCGGCGATCGATCCGGGTATCACGATCGTCCTCGGCTCCAGCGGGGCGCGCATCGACGCGTCCCCTCTCCGGCCCGTCTTGCGCCTCGACGCCCTCGAGCGGGTCGCGAGCGAGGGGGGACCGCGATGACGACGTTGTGGAGCCTGATCGCCGCGCCCGCGCGCGGACAGCGGCGCTGGCAGCTCGCCGCCGTGCTCATCCTGGTCGTGCTCGCGCCGTTGGCGATCGTGCTGACTCTCGTGCCTTCGACCGACGAGCGCCCACCCGTGGCGCTGGTCAACCAGGACTCCCCGATCCTCACCGGACCCACGCCCGTGGCTGCGGGCAAGCTCCTGACCGAGAACCTCATCACCTCGGTGCCCTCCGTGAAGTGGATCCTCACCGATGCGCAGACCGCCCGGGAATCGCTCGCGAACGGCGATGTGCTGGCCACGGTCACGATCCCGCCCGATTTCTCGGCGCACGTGACGACGATCGGATCCGCCACGCCGCAACAGGCGGAGCTGACCGTGCAGACCTCCACGCAGCACGGCTACCTCGGCGGAATCGTCGCCGAGGCGCTGTCGGCGAGCCTTCCCGCCGGCGTCGCCGCCCAGCTCACCCAGCAGTACGTCACCGGAACGCTCTCGGCCATGTCGCAGATCGGCGCCGGCATGGACCAGATGGCCCAGGGTGCCTCCGCGATCACCGGTGGACTGACCCAGGCGCAGAGCGGCGCAAGCGCGCTGCAGACCTACACGCTCCAGCTGGCGGACGGATTGCGGACCATGGACGGCGTGCTCTCCGAGCTGCCCGCGGGCGCGCGAGGGCTCGGCGACCTCACGGCAGCCGGGGCCGTCGCATCGGGGGATCTCTCGCTGCGTCTCGCGGAGCGCGCGCTCGGAGCGGGTGCGGCCGATGCTGCCCAGCGGGACGTGCAGACGCGCCTGGCCGCGCTCGCCGCCTTCTCGGCGCAGCTGACCCCGGCGCAGCAGCAGGAGTTCGCGGCACTTCTGTCTCCCACGAGGGACGCCGCCGACGTCGTCTCGGCCCTGCTGGCCGGCCAGTCCGACGCGCTCGGCAAGGACGCGGAGACAGCGGCGGCGGTCGCTGTCGGCGCGGGCGCGATCTCCGCCGTCAGCGGCCCCGTGGCCGACGGCCTCGGCCGCCTGTCCACCGCGCTGGGATCCGCCGCCTCCGGAGCGGACGGACTCGCGCAGGGCAACGGTCAGCTCGCTGCGGCGCTCGGAACCCTGGGGGAGGGCAGCGGGCAGCTCGCCCAAGGCCTCGACTCGGCACAGGCGGCGATTCCCCGCTACGACGCCGACCAGCAGAAGCAGATCGCCGAGGTGGTCGCCAGGCCGATCGGCGTCGACAGCACCACGACGACGGGACCCCGAAGCGCCGTCGCCTCATCGATGGCCGTCTTCGGGCCGGTGGCGCTGTGGATCGGAGCGATCGGCGTGATGCTGGCGCTGCTGCCCTTCGCACGTTCGGCGCTGACCTCCGCCGCATCCGCGCTGCGCCTGGCGCGCTCCGCGGCGGTGGTCATCGTGACCGTCGCTCTCGCGCAGGCCGTCCTCGTGTGGGGCGCCGTGGCGCTGTCGGGCGTGGCCCCGGAGCGTGCGCTTGTGGCCGCGGGGCTGACCGCGGTCACCGCGGTCGCCTTCGCTCTCGTGCATCAGGGCCTGGTCGCGTTCCTCCCGCGAGCCGGTCTCGTCGTGTCGCTCGTGCTGCTGGGGCTGCAGGTGATCGCGGCGGGAACCCTGGCCGCGCCGGGAACCACGCCCGCCGCGACGGGCCCGCTGGCGGGCCTGCCGTTGAGCCTCGCCCTGCAGGGGGCGCAGGCGCTCGTGGGCGGCTCGCTGCACGCGGTGCTGAACGCCGCCATCGGCTTGGTGCTGTGGGGAGCGGTCGGCGCGCTCGCGACGGTGTTGGCGATCCGCCGAGCGCGGGTGCGTGCGCTGGCCGCGTCCGTTCTCGCGCGAGCCTGATCCGCACAGCCTGCGCTCAGCGGCTGCCCCAGTTCCACGCGGGGACGTCCAGGAACCCCTGCCCCTCGATGATGGTGCCGTCCCCGGTGCGCGCCAGGCGGTGCGCGAGGGCGCCGCCGTCCTCGAGCCGGCGAGCGAGCTCGGCCGCGTGGGTGACCACCATCACCTGGGTGCGCCGCGAGGCGGAGACGATGAGCTGCGCGAGGGGGTCGAGCAGGCTCGCGTGCAGACTCGCCTCGGGCTCGTTGAGCACGGTCAGCGGCCCCGGAGACGCGGGCAGGAGCGCGGCGCACAGCAGCAAGTAGCGCAGGATGCCGTCGCTGACCTCGGCGACGTCGAGCGCGCGCAGCAGACCGGGCTGGCGCACCCGGAGCCGGAGCCGCCCGTCGTCCGCGTCGACCTGCACCCGCATCCCGGGGAAGGCGCGTTCTACCTCCGCGTCGAGGGCGTCGCCGGCACCCGCTTCGCGCACGCTCGCCCAGAGGGCCGCGACGTTCTCCCCGCCGTGGGAGAGCGCCCGGGTACGCGTGCCCACTTGCGGCGAACGCGCGGGAGCATCCGCATCCACGCGGAAGTGGTCGTAGAAGCGCCAGTTCGCGAGCGTCCGTCGCAGCGTCAACAGCTCGGGGCCGGTGTCTCCGTCGGCGAGGTCGACGAGAATGCTCTCGAAGGGAGCCAGCGACTGGTCGAGCGTGACCCAGGAATCCTCGCGCACGCGCGTCGCGCTGCGGCGCCGATCGATGAGCAGAGACGACGGTTTCGCGACCGCGCCGGCGAACACCTGCTCGCGCTTGATCTCCGGGTCACGGGCGAAGAGGCTCCGGCCGTCGGTCTGGGGCAGGCCGAGGTCGACCAGATAGCCGAGCTCGTCGGCGGAGAAGCCCAGCCGCACGGCGACGGGGTTCCGTCGCAGGGTGCCCTCACCGCCACCGTGCTCGGGGCCGGCCCACAGCAACGACGACAGGCCGCCCTCGCGTGCGACGGCCGCGACCATGCCGCCGGTGGCTGCGCCTGCCAGCAGGCGCAGGGCACGGTAGAGGTTGGACTTGCCGGTGCCGTTCGCGCCCGTCACGACCGTGAGTCGCGCGAGCGGCACGGCGACATCGCGCAGCGAGCGGTACCCGGAGACGGCGATGGTCTGCAGCATCGCCCCAGTCTGGCAAGGGGGTGCGACGTGCGCCGATTTGCGGATGCGGTGCGCGCGCCGCTATCGTCGCCGCATGTCCTCGGCCCGGTTCCACAGCGCACAGCGCGTGGTCGTGCGCCGACGTCTGGGAGACCGCCGAATCTAGGCGATGCGTGCCGCACCGGTCCGGGTGCGCGGGCGTCGCCGATGCCGCCGGTGCGCGCGAGCGCACAGCTCCCAGACTCTAAGGTGGAACCCATGCCCTATTCGGTCGCCGTGTCCGGCGCGTCCGGCTATGCAGGAGGCGAGATCCTCCGCATCCTCTCCGCGCACCCCGACGTCGAGATCCGCACCGTCACCGCGCATTCGAATGCCGGGACGCCGCTGATCTCGCAGCAGCCGCACTTGCGCTCGCTCGCGCACCTCGAGCTCCAGCCGACCACCCCGGAGGTGCTCGCCGGCCACGACATCGTGGTGCTCGCGCTGCCGCACGGGCAGTCCGGTCAGTACACCGACGCGCTCGCCGACGTGCCGCTGGTCATCGACGCCGGGGCCGATCACCGGCTCCTATCCGCCGATGCATGGGCGGCCTTCTACGGCGGTGACTTTCACGAGCCCTGGACCTATGGCGTGCCGGAGCTGCTCGTGGACGGCGTCAAGCAGCGCGAGCGGCTCGTCGGAGCCTCGCGCATCGCCGCCCCCGGCTGCAACGCCTCGACGGTGTCGCTGAGTCTCGCCCCCGGTGTCGCTGCCGGCGTCATCGACGCGGGCGACATCGTGAGCGTCCTCGCCGTCGGCCCGTCCGGTGCAGGGAAGAGCCTCAAACCGCACCTGCTCGCGAGCGAGGTCCTCGGCACCGCCAACCCCTACGCCGTCGGCGGCACGCACCGCCACATCCCGGAGATCCAGCAGGCGCTCGCCGGTGCCGGCGCCCGCGGCGATGTGCGCATCTCGTTCACGCCCGTCATCGTCCCGATGTCGCGCGGCATCCTCGCCACCTCCAGCGCGCCCATCGCGCCCGGAGTCACCGACGCCGAGATCCGCGATGCGTGGGCGGCGGCCTATGCGGACGAGACGTTCGTGCAGCTGTTGCCGGAGGGCACGTTCCCGCGAACGGCCGACGTGCTGGGAGCCAACACGGCGCTGCTCGGGCTGGCCATCGACCGCGCGGCGAACCGCGTCGTCGTCGTCGCCGCCGTCGACAATCTCGTCAAGGGCACGGCGGGCGCCGCCGTGCAGTCCATGAACATCGCGCTCGGTCTTCCCGAACACCGCGCGCTCACCGTGAACGGAGTCGCGCCGTGACCGTCACCGCCCCCGCAGGATTCGAGGCCGCCGGTGTCGCCGCCGGTCTGAAATCGACCGGCAAGTCCGACGTGGCCGTCGTCGTCAACCGCGGACCGCTGAAGGTCGGTGCCGCGGTCTTCACCTCCAACAGGGCAAAAGCCAACCCGATCCTCTGGTCGGAGCAGGTGATCGCCGACGGCGTCGTCGAGGCCGTCGTGCTCAACTCCGGCGGTGCGAACTGCTTCACGGGATCCTTCGGGTTCCAGACGACCCACCAGACCGCCGAGAAGGCCGCCGAGCTGCTGGGCGTCGCACCCGGCGACATCCTGGTGTGCTCGACCGGTCTGATCGGAACGGGCGACGAGGTGTTCCGTGCGAAGGTCCTCCAGGGCGTCGAAGCCGGTGTCGCCGCCCTGTCCGCCGACGGCGGCCTGGATGCGGCGCACGCCATCATGACGACAGATTCCGTGGCGAAGACGAGCGTGTACACCGGCGACGGCTGGTCGATCGGCGGCATCGCGAAGGGCGCGGGAATGCTCGCGCCGGGCCTTGCCACGATGCTCGTGGTCATCACGACCGACGCGGTGCTGACCGCATCCGAGGCCGACGCGCACCTGCGCCAGGCGACGCACGTGAGCTTCGACCGTCTCGACTCCGACGGCTGCATGTCCACGAACGATCAGGTGAGTCTGCTCGTCAGCGGGGCGAGCGGGATCGCGCCGGACGCGGCGGCCTTCCGCGAGGGGCTCGTCGCCCTGTGCGACGACCTGGCACGTCAGCTGCAGGGCGACGCCGAGGGCGCAAGCCACGACATCACCATCCGCGTCGTGCACGCCGCATCCGAGGACGACGCGGTGGAGGTGGGACGCTCCATCGCTCGCAACAACCTGTTCAAGGCGGCGATCTTCGGCAACGACCCGAACTGGGGCAGGGTGCTGGCAGCCATCGGCACAACGCAGGCCGAGTTCGACCCCTACGACGTCGACGTCTGGATGAACGGCGTGCGGGTCTGCTCCGCCGGCGGCCCCGACGCGCCCCGCGAGGACGTTGATCTCACCCCGCGGGCGACCGATCTCGTCGTCGACCTGAAATCGGGCGACGTCGAGGCGACGATCCGCACCAACGACCTCACGCACGACTACGTCCACGAGAACAGCGCATACTCCTCATGACAGGTATCGATCTGCAAGACACCGACCCCGCCGCCGCCAGCGCAAAGGCGGAGACGCTCATCGAGTCGCTGCCGTGGCTCAAGCGCTACCGCGAGCAGATCGTCGTGGTCAAGTACGGCGGCAATGCGATGGTCTCCGACGAACTGCAGGATGCGTTCGCCGCCGACATCGCCTACCTCCGCTACGTGGGGGTCAAGCCCGTCGTCGTGCACGGCGGGGGGCCGCAGATCTCCAACATGCTGGACCGGCTGGCGATCCCGAGCGAGTTCAAGGGCGGATACCGCGTCACCTCCACGGAGGCGATCACCGTCGTGCGCATGGTGCTGACCGGACAGATCAATCCGCAGCTGGTCGCCAAGATCAACGCCCACGGTCCGGTGGCCACGGGGCTCTCGGGCGAGGATGCGGGCCTGTTCGGCGGACGCCGCCGCGGCGTCGTGGTCGACGGCGTCGAGCACGACCTCGGTCGGGTCGGGGACGTCGTCTCGGTCGACCCGCAGCCGATCATCGACCAGCTCGAGGCGGGCCGCATCCCGGTCGTCTCCTCCATCGCGCCCGATCTCGACCACGTCGGGCACTCGCTCAACGTGAACGCGGATGCGGCCGCGGCGGCGCTCGCCGTGGCACTCGGCGCTGTGAAACTGGTGGTGCTGACGGACGTGCCGGGGCTCTATGCGGACTGGCCGAATCGCGACTCCCTCGTCTCGCACCTGACGGCGGCGGAGCTTCGAGAGATGCTTCCGCGTCTGGAGTCGGGGATGATCCCGAAGATGCAGGCGTGCCTCGACGCGGTCACGGGAGGTGTCCCGACCGCGGCGATCATCGACGGACGAGTGCCGCACTCGGTGCTCGTCGAACTCTTCACTCAGAAAGGCATCGGAACCGAGGTGGTGGCGTGATGGCCGAACAGACTGTGACCCCGTGGCAGGACGACGCCGGACGCGACCTCGTCCGCAACGTCGGAGACCGCATGGCCCTCTTCGTCCGCGGTGAGGGCGCCTACCTCTGGGACGAGAACGGCCGACGCTATCTCGACTTCCTCGCCGGCATCGCCGTCGACGCCCTGGGGCATGCGCACCCGGTGTTCGTGGATGCCGTCGCCTCACAGGCGGCGCGCCTTGCGCACGTCTCGAACTACTTCGCGACGCCGCCTCAGCTCGCACTCGCCGCGCGGCTGAAGCGTCTGTCCGGTGCGGGCGAGACAGGGCGCGTGTACTTCGGCAACTCCGGCGCCGAGGCCAACGAGGCGGCGTTCAAGCTCGCCCGCCTCCACGGCGGTACCGAACGCCCCCGCATCCTGGCACTCAACGGCGCGTTCCACGGCCGCACGATGGGCACCCTCGCCCTCACCGGGAAGCCCGCCATGCAGGAGCCGTTCCTGCCGATGGTGCCCGGCGTCGAGTTCCTGGACTCGACGATCGAGGCCCTGGAGGCCGCGATGGACGAGCGCGTGGCCGCCCTGTTCGTCGAGCCCATCAAGGGCGAGGCGGGCGTCCTGCCGCTGCCGGAGGGCTACCTCGAGGCCGCGCGGGAGATCACCGAACGTCACGGTGCCCTGCTCATCGTCGATGAGATCCAGACCGGCGCCGGTCGCACCGGTGCATGGTTCGGATTCCAGCACGCCGGTATCACTCCCGACGCGATCACGGTCGCCAAGGGCATCGGCGGCGGGTTCCCGATCGGCGCGCTGATCACCTTCGGCGCGGCGAGCGACCTGTTCTACCCGGGAACGCACGGCTCGACGTTCGGCGGAAACGCGCTGGGCACCGCCGTGGCCGGCGCTGTGCTCGAGGAGATCGAGCGCGCGGGTCTGGTCGAGGCCGCGGCCGCGCGCGGCGCGCAGGTACGTGAGGCGATCGCGGGGATCGGGTCCGAGCTCGTCGAGAGCGTGCGCGGTCAGGGACTGCTGCTCGGTGTGGCGCTCACGCATCCCGTCGCGCCGGCGGTCGTCGCCGCGGCGCAGCAGCACGGGCTCGTGGTCAACGCACCCAATGACCAGACGATCCGTATTGCGCCGCCGCTCACGATCGGCGACGTCGAGATCGACGAGTTCACCCGGCTCTTCTCTGCCGCGCTGGCCACGGTCGCCGACGCGCTGCTGCTGGAGAGCGCATCGCCCGACACGGAGGCCCACGCATGACCCGTCATCTGCTGCGCGACGACGACCTGACCAGCGCCGAGCAGGCGGAGATCCTCGATCTGGCCCTGGAGCTGAAGGCGGACCGCTGGGCGGCGAAGCCGCTCGCCGGTCCCCAGACCGTCGCGGTGATCTTCGACAAGTCCTCCACGCGCACGCGGGTATCGTTCGCCGTCGGCATCGCGGATCTCGGGGGCTCTCCGCTGATCATCTCGACCGCCAACAGCCAGCTCGGCGGCAAGGAGACGCCCTCCGACACCGCGCGCGTGCTCGAGCGCCAGGTGGCGGCGATCGTCTGGCGCACCTACGCACAGGCGGGGCTCGAGGAGATGGCGCGCGGCACCCGTGTGCCCGTCGTGAACGCACTGAGCGACGACTTCCACCCCTGCCAGCTGCTGGCGGATCTGCTGACGATCCGCGAGCACAAGGGCGAGCTCAGGGGGTTGACCCTGGCCTTCTTCGGGGACGGCCGCTCGAACATGGCGCACTCGTACGCGCTGGCCGGTGTCACCGCCGGGATGCACGTGCGCGTCGCATCTCCGGAGTCCTATGCGCCCCGCGAGGACATCGTCGCCGACGCCGATCGTCGCGCCGCGGAGACCGGAGGATCGCTCACTCTGCTGACGGACCCGCTGGAGGCCGCGGCCGGTGCGGACATCATCGTGACGGACACCTGGGTGTCGATGGGCAAGGAGGAGGAGAAGCTCGCGCGGCTTCGCGACCTCGGCGCCTACAAGGTGACCGAGGAGACGATGGCGCTCGCCGATCCCGGCGCGATCTTCATCCACTGCCTCCCGGCCGATCGCGGCTACGAAGTGGACGCAGCCGTGATCGACGGACCGCAGAGTGTGGTCTGGGACGAAGCCGAGAACCGGCTGCACGCCCAGAAGGCGCTGCTGGTCTGGCTGCTGCGTCAGAGCTGATCGGGACCCGCGGGATGAGGCGGGCGCTGGCGCGGCTGAACGGAGCTGACCGGCTCGGCGGAATCGATCTCGCCCGCGGTCTCGCCGTGATCGGGATGCTCGCCGCCCACCTGCTGACGATCGAGGAGCCGTTCGATCTGACGCGCCCGCAGACGTGGCTCGACATCGTCAACGGACGATCGTCGATCCTGTTCGCCGTCCTCGCGGGGGGCTCTATCGCGCTCACAACGGGAGGGACGTCTCCGGTTTCGGGGGAGCGGTTGCGTGTGGCGCGCGGTCGTCTCCTCGTACGGGCGGGGCTCATCTGGGTGCTCGGGATCCTGCTGATCCTCACGGGTGTGCCCGTCTACGTGATCCTCCCGGCTTACGCCGTCCTCTTCCTGTTGGCACTCCCGCTCCTCCGCCTGCGCGCGGGGACCCTGTTCCCGATCGCGGCGGCGCTGCTGGTGGTCATGCCGTTCATCCAGGCGGCACTCGGGCTTCTGCCGTTCTGGGACACCCCGGAGGGTGAGAGCATCGCGCTCGTCATCGGCTGGGCCTACCCGTTCCCCTTGTGGGTCGGATTCGTGGTGCTGGGCCTGGCGCTCGGGCGCACCGACCTACGCGATGCGCGGATCGCGGCGATCCTCGTCGTGATGGGGGTCGGGACCGCACTGTTCGCCTACGGCGCGGGCGGCCTGGCGGCGCCCGTGGCCGCCGCATCCGACTACTGGGGCGTCGCGCTGAGCACGCACCCGCACTCGGGCGGTCTGCCCGAGGTCATCGGCGGCGCGGCCACCGCGGTCGCGGTCCTGGGCGGATGCCTGCTGATCGCCCGCACTCCCGTGACGTGGGTGCTGCTGCCGCTGCGCGCGACCGGGGCGATGCCGTTGACCGCGTATACCGCCCAGCTGCTCATCTGGGCGGTGTGGGCTCTGGTCGCACTCGGTGAGACCGGCCCGCTCTGGGAGTTCCGGGAGCTGGAGCCGTTCTGGCCGCTGACGATCGCCGTCGTGGCCGGCTGCACCATGTGGGCGCTGACGATGGGGCGCGGACCGCTGGAGCGGCTGTTCGCCTGGGTCGCGCGTCGCAGTGTGCGCACAGTCGCTGAGCGTGCTCGGTAGGCTGGTCGGGTGAACGACGCCCCCCACGACGCCACTCATCGCGGTTCCCTGTGGGGTGGCCGCTTCGCTTCCGGCCCCTCGCCCGAGCTCGCAGCTCTGAGCCGATCCACGCACTTCGACTGGATCCTCGCCCCCTACGACCTCACCGGCTCGCACGCGCATGCCGCCGCGCTGGAGGCCGCCGGCTACCTCGACGCCGACGAGGCACGACGCATGCATGAGGGACTCGACATGCTGGCCGACGCCGTGGCCGACGGTCGCCTGCTGCCCGCGGACGGCGACGAAGACGTGCACGGCGCGCTCGAGCAGGCGCTGATCGCCCAGGTCGGCCCCGAGCTCGGCGGCAAGCTGCGCGCCGGCCGAAGCCGCAACGACCAGATCGCCACGCTCGTGCGTCTGTACCTGCTCGATCATGCCGCCGTCATCGCCCGCGATGTGGTCCGGCTCATCGATGCGATCGTCTCGCAGGCCGAGGCGCATCCGGATGCGGCCATGCCCGGTCGCACGCACTTGCAGCATGCGCAGCCCGTGCTGCTGGCTCACCATCTCCAGGCGCACGCCTGGCCCCTCGTGCGCGATCTCGAGCGGCTCCGGGACTGGGGTGTCCGCGCGCGCGTGTCCCCGTACGGCGGCGGTGCGCTCGCGGGCTCCACGCTGGGGCTCGACCCGCAGCTGGTCGCGGAGCACCTCGGGCTCGACCGGCCGGCGGAGAACTCGATCGACGGCACGAGCTCGCGCGACGTGGTCGCCGAGTTCGCCTTCATCGCGGCCATGATCGGCATCGACCTCTCCCGCTTCGCCGAGGAGATCATCGTCTGGAACACGCGCGAGTTCTCCTTCGTGCGCCTCGATGACGGCTTCTCGACGGGCTCGAGCATCATGCCGCAGAAGAAGAACCCCGACATCGCTGAGCTCGCGCGCGGCAAGTCCGGTCGGCTCATCGGCAACCTCTCCGGTCTGCTCGCAACCCTCAAGGCCCTGCCTCTGGCTTACAACCGCGATCTGCAGGAGGACAAGGAGCCCGTCTTCGATTCCGTCGCCACCCTCGAGGTCGTGCTTCCGGCGTTCGCCGGCATGATCGCCACCGCGCGCTTCGACACCGAGCGGATGGCGGAGCTCGCCCCGCAGGGCTTCTCGCTCGCGACGGATGTGGCTGAATGGCTCGTCAAACGCGGCGTCCCCTTCCGGGAGGCGCACGAGATCTCCGGAGCGCTCGTGCAGGCGTGCGAGCAGCGCGGCATCGAGCTGCACGACGCGGACGACGCGATGCTGGCCGCGGTCTCCCCGCGTCTCGAGCCGGGGGTTCGCGAGGTGCTGACGGTGCGGGGATCCTTGGCGAGCCGCGACGGCTACGGCGGGACCTCGCCGCGGCGCGTGGCCGAGCAGCGCGCCGAGCTCGTCTCCCGCACGCAGGCGCTCTCGCGCGAACTCGGTCTCTGAGCGCCCCGCGGTGAGAGGGGGGACGTCCCCCAGGAGCGCCAAATAAGCGAAAAGCTTATATTTCTCAAATATTAGCTATTGGCTTATTATCCCACCATGGCTACCGTCGTCACCGCGGACATCATCGGTTCGCGCTCGCTCCCGGACCGCGCCGATGCTCAGCGACGCATCGAGGCCGTCTTCGCGTCGGTCGAGTCGGATCTGCCGCTGGCCGATCGGATGCTGACCGCGACCGTGGGCGACGAGTTCCAGGGGGAGTACCCCGACCTCAGCGCGGCTCTGGCCGGCATCCTGCTGCTCGAACTCGCGCTCCCGGACGGCCTCGAATGCCGGTTCGGCGTCGGTGTCGGCGACGTCTACACGGTGGACGCGGGAGCGGGCGAACTCGCCGAGGGTCCCGCGTGGTGGGCCGCGCGCGCCGCGATCGACACCTTGCACGCCAAGCAGGTGCGCGCGATGCCGGCAGCACGCACCTGGATCGAGGCCGCGGAGGACGAGGATGCGGCAGTCCACGAGCAGGTGCGCCTGGCGAACGCGTACGTCTGGGCACGCGACGAGCTCGTGAGCGCGATGGGGGAGCGGGCGCGCCGTCTGGTCTACGGACGCTGCATGGGTCTCACGCAGCGAGAGCTGGCGACGCGCGAGCAGATCACTCAATCCGCGGTGTCGCAGCTGCTGACGGCATCCGGAGCTGCAGGCATCGTCGAGGGCTTCGCGCAGTGGCGTCGATGAGCCGCGTCAGAAGATCGCGAGGCGCGCGAGGGCGCCGACCGCTCCCGCCCACAGCAGACTGGCGAGTGTCCCGACGATGAAGCGCTCGCGTGCAGCCGAGGTGGCGAGTTCGGAGAATCGTCCGATGCCCTTGATCGCCACGACGACGGCGATCGCCTCCGGGAACCCCGCCAGCAGCGAGAGCACGACCGCGAGTCGCTCGAGGTAACCGATCGTGGTGCCGCCGCGCAGCACTTCCTCGAGCCCAGGCTCTGTGCCTTCGCCGGCGCGCGACCGGAACACGAGGATCCCGCCCGCGTCCCCTTCGCGCACCTGACCGTGCGTGGCGATGTCGAGGATGCGACGTGTGACGGGGTCACCGCCTGCCACAGCGAGGGCCGTTGCGAGCAGGGCGAGGGGGAGCCCGACCACCAGCGGGAGCTCCACGGGGAGCACGACGACGCTCACCAGGGCGACGAGCACGAGCCCCGTGGCGACGGCGAGTGCGCCGTCAGCGCGGCGGCGGCGTGCGACGAGCACCAGGATCAGAGCCGCCGACAGGGCGAGCAGCAGCGCGAGGCTCGTGACGCCGGCGACGATCAGCTCGGGGGAGAGCGCGAACATGGAGCAAGTGTCCCAGCCGCCCCCGACGTCGGCTGTGCTCCCGCGCCGGGAGGCTGCGCAGCCCCGGCCAGTTGCTACGCTGGCAGGCGTGTCTACGCCCGTTGTGAGCGCGACCGCCCCCGCCAACGACCCCTCGTTCTCGAACGTGTGGGACGAACTGGTCTGGCGCGGCTCCGTGCATGTGTCCACTGATCCCGAGGCGCTGCGCGCCGCGCTGGGCGAGGGGCCGATCACCTATTACTGCGGCTTCGACCCCACGGCACCGAGCCTGCACCTCGGCAACCTCGTGCAGCTGATCGTCATGCGCCGGCTGCAGCTCGCGGGCCATCGCCCGCTCGGCCTGGTCGGAGGATCCACCGGACTCATCGGAGACCCGCGCCCGTCGGCCGAGCGCACGCTCAACACCCGCGAGACCGTCGAAGAGTGGGTTCTCCGGCTACGCGCGCAGGTCGAGCGCTTCCTCAGCTTTGACGGCGAGAACGCAGCGCGCATCGTCAACAACCTCGACTGGACCGCACCGCTGTCGGCGATCGATTTCCTCCGCGAGGTCGGCAAGCACTTCCGTGTCGGCACGATGCTCAAGAAGGATGCGGTCAGCGCGCGTCTGAACTCCGAGGCGGGCATCAGCTACACGGAGTTCAGCTACCAGATCCTGCAGGGGCTCGACTACCTGGAGCTCTACCGCCAGTATGGCTGCGTCCTGCAGACGGGCGGATCCGACCAGTGGGGCAACCTCACCAGCGGTACCGACCTCATCCACCGTGTCGAAGGTGTCTCGGTGCACGCGATCGGAACGCCGCTGATCACCAACAGCGACGGCACGAAGTTCGGCAAGAGCGAGGGCAACGCGGTCTGGCTGGATGCCGAGATGTGCAGTCCTTACCGCATGTACCAGTTCTGGCTCAACACGGACGACGCCGACGTGATCGACCGTCTCAAGGTGTTCACGTTCCTCACGCGCGAGGAGATCGACGGGTACGCCGAGCAGGTACGGGCCGAGCCGTTCCGCCGGGCGTCGCAGAAGCGCCTCGCGCTGGAGGTCACGGCACTCGTGCACGGACTCGAGGCCGCGGAGGCGGTCGTCGCCGCATCCGAGGCGCTGTTCGGGCAGGGCGATCTGACCGCACTGGACGCGGCGACGCTGCGCGCCGCGATCGACGAGCTGCCGAACGCTGCGATAGAGCCGGACATGACCGTGGCGCAGGCCCTTGTTGCCACAGGGCTGGTCTCCTCGCTGAGCGAGGCGCGTCGCGCCGTCGCGCAGGGCGGGGTGAGCCTCGACGGGGAACGCGTCGCCGACGAGTCTGCGACGATCCGCGGCGGGCTGCCCGGCGGGGTGTCGATCATCCGCCGCGGCAAGAAGACACTCGCGGGACTCGTTCCGCGGGTCTGACCCATGCCGTTCACCCCGAGCCACGCGGTCGTCGCGTTGCCGTTCGTGCGGACGCCGCTCGTTCCCGCGGCGATCGCGGTGGGGGCGATGACACCGGATCTGCCGCTGTTCGTGCGGGGGCTCCCCATGACGTACGGGCTCACACACGATGTGCGATGGCTCCCGGTGACGGCGCTGGTGGCGCTCGTGCTGCTGCTGCTGTGGCGGTCGCTGTTACGCCCGGCCGCGCGGGAGCTCGCGCCGGGACCGATCGCGCAGCGTCTGCCTGCCGCGTGGGATGCGCCGGTGCGCACGATCTGGCGGGAGACATTCGGCGCATCGGCGGCGACCGTTCTGCTGCTGGTCGCTTCGCTCGCGATCGGCGTCGCCAGCCACATCGCCTGGGACGCGTTCACGCACGAGGGGCGGCTGGGTTCGGACATCTTCCCGGCGCTGGAGGAGCCCTGGGGACCCCTCATCGGCATCAAGTGGCTCCAGCACGGCTCCAGCGCGCTCGGCCTCGCGATCATCGCGGTGTGGGCATTGCTGTGGTTGCGGCGTCGTCCCCGTGCCCCGCACGTGTCGCGGACCCCTCGATGGGTGGGCGTCGTGTGGATCGCCGCCCTTCCCATCCTCCTCATCACGGCCTGGGTGATCGGCCTCGCGGCGTACGGTCCGCTCACACCCGAGTTCACGATCGCCCATCTGGCCTATCGCGTACTCCCGCCGGCCTGCGCGGTGTGGGCTCTGGGCACCCTCGTGCTGTGCGCGATCGTCGTCTGGCGCCGCGCGCGCGGCACTGTGGTGCGATGAGGAGCAGAATCGAGGGGTGACCGCTGCGCTGCCCGCCCTGACCGAGATGCCCGAGCCCCGCTACGTGATGGTGGGAGAGGGGCATCGCATCGCCACATACTCCTGGGGCGAGCCGGACGCGCCTACTGCGGTGGTCGTGCACGGGTTCGCCTCGAGCACACGCGACAACTGGGTCAGCACCGGGTGGGTGCGCGATCTGCAGCGTGCGGGGTTCCGCGTGGTCGGTCTGGACCAACGCGGACACGGAGCGAGCGACAAGCCTCACGAGGCGCGCGACTACGACCTTCGTGAGCTCGCCCGCGACGTCGAGGCGGTCATGGACACGTACCTGATCGACGATGCGGTGTACGTGGGCTACTCGCTGGGTGCCCGGGTGGGGTGGGAGGTGCTCCACGATCTCCCCGAACGAGTGCTCCGGGCGGTGCTGGGCGGTGTTCCGGACGGGGTCCCGCTTGCGAGACTGGACCTGGATCAGGTGAGTGCCCTCATCCAGGACGGAACACCCGTCACCGACCGCGTCACGCAGAACTACATCGCCCTCACCGAGCGGGTGCCGGGCAATGATCTGCGCGCGCTCTGGGCCATCGCGCAGGGGCTGCGCTCGTCGGGCACGGCGGACCCCGACCCGGCGTCGGCTCCGACGCAGCCGGTGCTGTTCGCCACAGGGACGCAGGATGCGATCATCGAGGGCTCGCGGGCCCTTGCCGCGGCGACGCCGCACGGCACGTTCCTGGAGATCCCGGACCGGCACCACTTCAACGCCCCGGGCTCACGCGTGTTCCGTGCGGCAGCGATCGAGTACCTGACGGGGGAGTGATCCCCGCCCGAAGCCGCGCAACGGCGCGCGACACGCCCGGGGTGTGCGCTCGAGTTGGCAGATGCCCGGAACCCACGTAACTTATTACTTGTTCGCCCCACAGGGAAGAGCGGAGAGGCCGAAAGGCCCGGCGCCCCCTCAAGCGGAGAACCACCCCTCATCCTGAAGATCTCAACTTGAGATCTTGTCGCAGATGCGAGTAGGATGAGGATCCCGAACTCCACGAGTCAGATCTTGGGACCACTGCTCTGTCAAGAGCGAAGCGCCGATCTGACACCGAGTCGGGGAAAACGAATAGTTGCCCCATGGTGACGACCGAGAGGTCCGATGGTGGGAGCATCCGTTCCTTGAGAACTCAACAGCGTGCACTTGTCAAATGCCAAATAACCTCGTTCCAGCTTCGGCTGGGTGAGATTCCTTTGGATCAAGTCCAACCCTTTGGGGTTGGCGTTATGGATTGTCAGTAATGGCATCCTTTTGGTCAGTTCAAACTCGCTGCGCACTTCTTTTTCCGTTGTGTGTATGCATTTTTCTTTTACGGAGAGTTTGATCCTGGCTCAGGATGAACGCTGGCGGCGTGCTTAACACATGCAAGTCGAACGGTGAAGCAGAGCTTGCTCTGTGGATCAGTGGCGAACGGGTGAGTAACACGTGAGCAACCTGCCCTGGACTCTGGGATAAGCGCTGGAAACGGCGTCTAATACTGGATACGAGACGTGGCCGCATGGTCAACGTTTGGAAAGATTTTTTGGTTCAGGATGGGCTCGCGGCCTATCAGCTTGTTGGTGAGGTAATGGCTCACCAAGGCGTCGACGGGTAGCCGGCCTGAGAGGGTGACCGGCCACACTGGGACTGAGACACGGCCCAGACTCCTACGGGAGGCAGCAGTGGGGAATATTGCACAATGGGCGAAAGCCTGATGCAGCAACGCCGCGTGAGGGATGACGGCCTTCGGGTTGTAAACCTCTTTTAGCAAGGAAGAAGCGAAAGTGACGGTACTTGCAGAAAAAGCGCCGGCTAACTACGTGCCAGCAGCCGCGGTAATACGTAGGGCGCAAGCGTTATCCGGAATTATTGGGCGTAAAGAGCTCGTAGGCGGTTTGTCGCGTCTGCTGTGAAAACTGGAGGCTCAACCTCCAGCCTGCAGTGGGTACGGGCAGACTAGAGTGCGGTAGGGGAGATTGGAATTCCTGGTGTAGCGGTGGAATGCGCAGATATCAGGAGGAACACCGATGGCGAAGGCAGATCTCTGGGCCGTAACTGACGCTGAGGAGCGAAAGGGTGGGGAGCAAACAGGCTTAGATACCCTGGTAGTCCACCCCGTAAACGTTGGGAACTAGTTGTGGGGACCATTCCACGGTTTCCGTGACGCAGCTAACGCATTAAGTTCCCCGCCTGGGGAGTACGGCCGCAAGGCTAAAACTCAAAGGAATTGACGGGGACCCGCACAAGCGGCGGAGCATGCGGATTAATTCGATGCAACGCGAAGAACCTTACCAAGGCTTGACATATACGGGAACGCTGCAGAAATGTAGAACTCTTTGGACACTCGTATACAGGTGGTGCATGGTTGTCGTCAGCTCGTGTCGTGAGATGTTGGGTTAAGTCCCGCAACGAGCGCAACCCTCGTTCTATGTTGCCAGCACGTAATGGTGGGAACTCATGGGATACTGCCGGGGTCAACTCGGAGGAAGGTGGGGATGACGTCAAATCATCATGCCCCTTATGTCTTGGGCTTCACGCATGCTACAATGGCCGGTACAAAGGGCTGCAATACCGTGAGGTGGAGCGAATCCCAAAAAGCCGGTCCCAGTTCGGATTGAGGTCTGCAACTCGACCTCATGAAGTCGGAGTCGCTAGTAATCGCAGATCAGCAACGCTGCGGTGAATACGTTCCCGGGTCTTGTACACACCGCCCGTCAAGTCATGAAAGTCGGTAACACCTGAAGCCGGTGGCCTAACCCTTGTGGAGGGAGCCGTCGAAGGTGGGATCGGTAATTAGGACTAAGTCGTAACAAGGTAGCCGTACCGGAAGGTGCGGCTGGATCACCTCCTTTCTAAGGAGCATCTGGCACTTCGGTGTCCAGGCCCCTGATCAGAGCGAATGTCTCTGCAGGGTGCTCATGGGTGGAACATTTGACGAGGCTCTCATGTGAGTTTCTGGTTTCTAGTACGACCTTCGGGTTTGGAACGGGGCTGGGTTCTTGGGTGAGGGCGTGCACGCTGTTGGGTCCTGAGGGACCGGGTGTGACTCTTTTTGGGTTGCAGCTGTACCTCTGGGCCTTCTTCTGCTGCTTGTGCAGTGGGGGTTGGTACCGCCCGTACTTTGAGAACTACACAGTGGACGCGAGCATCTTAGAGATGAATCTTCGGATTCATTTCACAGGTGATCTTTTTTAGATCATTTAGTCAATTTTCGAGTTGACGATTCAAACTCATGTGATTTCAAGTCTTTAAGAGCAAACGGTGGATGCCTTGGCATCTGGAGCCGAAGAAGGACGTAGCAATCTGCGATAAGCCTCGGGGAGTGGATAAGCACACTTTGATCCGAGGGTCTCCGAATGGGGAAACCCCGCTGGGCGGCGTGCCGACCTAGTGACTCCCGCCTGAATATATAGGGCGGGTAGAGGGAACGTGGGGAAGTGAAACATCTCAGTACCCACAGGAAGAGAAAACAACCGTGATTCCGTGAGTAGTGGCGAGCGAAATCGGAAGAGGCTAAACCTAGCGTGTGTGATAGCCGGCAGGCGTTGCACGTTGGGGGTTGTGGGACTTTCTTGATCATCCTGCCGGGTGATCGACGTGACAGAAGCGTATAGACGAATGGTCTTGAAAGGCCAGCCATAGTGGGTGCCAGCCCCGTAGTCGAAATGCGTGTTCTGGCGTGGAGAGTATCCCAAGTAGCACGGGGCCCGAGAAATCCCGTGTGAATCTGTCAGGACCACCTGATAAGCCTAAATACTCCCAGATGACCGATAGCGGACAAGTACCGTGAGGGAAAGGTGAAAAGTACCCCGGGAGGGGAGTGAAATAGTACCTGAAACCGTTTGCTTACAAACCGTTGGAGCCTCCTTAGTAGGGGTGACAGCGTGCCTTTTGAAGAATGAGCCTGCGAGTTAGCGATACGTGGCGAGGTTAACCCGTGTGGGGTAGCCGTAGCGAAAGCGAGTCTGAATAGGGCGATTCAGTCGCGTGTCCTAGACCCGAAGCGAAGTGATCTATCCATGGCCAGGTTGAAGCGACGGTAAGACGTCGTGGAGGACCGAACCCACTTAGGTTGAAAACTGAGGGGATGAGCTGTGGATAGGGGTGAAAGGCCAATCAAACTTCGTGATAGCTGGTTCTCTCCGAAATGCATTTAGGTGCAGCGTTGCGTGTTTCTTGCCGGAGGTAGAGCTACTGGATGGCCGATGGGCCCTACAAGGTTACTGACGTCAGCCAAACTCCGAATGCCGGTAAGTGAGAGCGCAGCAGTGAGACTGTGGGGGATAAGCTTCATAGTCGAGAGGGAAACAACCCAGACCACCAACTAAGGTCCCTAAGCGCGTGCTAAGTGGGAAAGGATGTGGAGTTGCTGTGACAACCAGGAGGTTGGCTTAGAAGCAGCCACCCTTGAAAGAGTGCGTAATAGCTCACTGGTCAAGTGATTCCGCGCCGACAATGTAACGGGGCTCAAGCACGCCACCGAAGTTGTGGCATTGACATTATTGGTAGGCCTTCGTGGTCCAGCCGTGTTGATGGGTAGGAGAGCGTCGTGTGGCCAGCGAAGCGGCGGTGTGAACCAGCCGTGGAGGCTACACGAGTGAGAATGCAGGCATGAGTAGCGAAAGACGTGTGAGAAACACGTCCTCCGAAAGACCAAGGGTTCCAGGGTCAAGCTAATCTTCCCTGGGTAAGTCGGGACCTAAGGCGAGGCCGACAGGCGTAGTCGATGGACAACGGGTTGATATTCCCGTACCGGCGAAGAACCGCCCAAGCTAATCCAGTGGTGCTAAGAGTCCTAGCCAGGAATGTGTGGATCCCTTCGGGGTGATGCCGTCTTGGTGAACGCTCGACCCCATGCTGGTGCGGTTAGCGTATTAACAGGTGTGACGCAGGAAGGTAGCCCAACCCGGGCGATGGTTGTCCCGGGGCAAGTGCGTAGGCTGAGTCGTAGGCAAATCCGCGACTCGTTCGGCTGAGACACGATGCGGATAAAAAGTGGGTGATCCTATGCTGCCGAGAAAAGCATCGACGCGAGGTTCTAGCTGCCCGTACCCCAAACCGACTCAGGTGGTCAGGTAGAGAATACCAAGGAGATCGAGAGAATCGTGGTTAAGGAACTCGGCAAAATGCCCCCGTAACTTCGGGAGAAGGGGGGCCATCCACTTATACCAGCTTGCCTGGAAAAGGGTGTGGTGGCCGCAGAGACTAGTGGGTAGCGACTGTTTACTAAAAACACAGGTCCGTGCCAAGTCGCAAGACGATGTATACGGACTGACGCCTGCCCGGTGCTGGAAGGTTAAGAGGAGCGGTTAGCGTAAGCGAAGCTGCGAATTTAAGCCCCAGTAAACGGCGGTGGTAACTATAACCATCCTAAGGTAGCGAAATTCCTTGTCGGGTAAGTTCCGACCTGCACGAATGGCGTAACGACTTCCCAACTGTCTCAACCGCGAACTCGGCGAAATTGCATTACGAGTAAAGATGCTCGTTACGCGCAGCAGGACGGAAAGACCCCGTGACCTTTACTACAGCTTGGTATTGGTGTTCGGTGTGGCTTGTGTAGGATAGGTGGGAGACTGTGAAGCAGACACGCCAGTGTTTGTGGAGTCATTGTTGAAATACCACTCTGGTCACTCTGGATATCTAACTTCGAACCGTAATCCGGTTCAGGGACAGTGCCTGGTGGGTAGTTTAACTGGGGCGGTTGCCTCCCAAAAAGTAACGGAGGCGCCCAAAGGTTCCCTCAACCTGGTTGGCAATCAGGTGGCGAGTGTAAGTGCACAAGGGAGCTTGACTGTGAGACTGACAGGTCGAGCAGGGACGAAAGTCGGGACTAGTGATCCGGCAGTGGCTTGTGGAAGCGCTGTCGCTCAACGGATAAAAGGTACCTCGGGGATAACAGGCTGATCTTGCCCAAGAGTCCATATCGACGGCATGGTTTGGCACCTCGATGTCGGCTCGTCGCATCCTGGGGCTGGAGTAGGTCCCAAGGGTTGGGCTGTTCGCCCATTAAAGCGGTACGCGAGCTGGGTTTAGAACGTCGTGAGACAGTTCGGTCCCTATCCGCTGCGCGCGTAGGAAGTTTGAGAGGATCTGACCCTAGTACGAGAGGACCGGGTTGGACGAACCTCTGGTGTGTCAGTTGTTCCGCCAGGAGCACCGCTGATTAGCTACGTTCGGGATGGATAACCGCTGAAAGCATCTAAGCGGGAAGCCGGCCTCAAGATGAGACTTCCATACCTTCGGGTGAGAGGCTCCCAGCCAGACTACTGGGTTGATAGGCCAGATGTGGAAGCGCAGTAATGCGTGCAGCTGACTGGTACTAATAAGCCGATGACTTGATAACACTTCCGTTTGAACTGAAGTTGCTTGCGTCCACTGAGTGGTTCTCGATGTACGGTCGAGAACCGCACCAACATTCTTTTGTTGTGTGCATGACTTGAAACATCAATAGTGTTTCGGCGGCCATAGCGAGAGGGAAACGCCCGGTCCCATTCCGAACCCGGAAGCTAAGCCTCTCAGCGCCGATGGTACTGCAGGGGGGACCCTGTGGGAGAGTAGGACACCGCCGGACTCCTTTTAGAAATGGCCACCCAAAGCTGGGTGGCCATTTCTGTTTTTCCAGGGGTTTACGTCGCGAGGAGAGAGCGAATGACGAACAACGACGACAACGAGCAGCGTCGGGATTCTTCGCGCGCCCGCGGCGGAGATCGTCCGCGCCAGGGCGGCGATCGCCCGTACCGTCCGCGTCAGGACGGCCAGGGTTCGGATCGTCCGCGTCGCGATGGCGATCGCCCGTACGGCCCGCGTGAGGAGGGCGACCGCCCGTACCGCCCTCGTCAGGAGGGCGACCGCCCTTACCGTCCGCGTCAGGACGGGCAGGGTTCGGATCGACCGCGTCGCGACGGCGACCGTCTTTACCGTCCCCGCGATGGCGCCCAGTCGGAGCGTCCGCCTCGGGATGGCGACCGGCCCTACCGTCCGCGTCAGGACGGGCAGGGCTCTGACCGGCCGCGTCGCGATGGCGACCGCCCGTACCGTCCCCGTGAGGGTGGAGACCGTCCTTACCGTCCCCGCGATGGCGCCCAGTCGGAGCGTCCGCGCCGCGACGGCGACCGTCCCTATCGCCCGCGTGAGGGTGGCGACCGCCCGTACCGTCCGCGTTCCGATGGTCAGGGCTCGGGCCGTCCCCGTGAGGGTGGCGACCGCCCGCACCGTCCCCGCCAGGATGGTGACCGTCCCTATCGCCCGCGTGAGGGAGGCGACCGCCCGTACCGCCCGCGTCAGGATGGTGACCGTCCCTATCGCCCGCGTGAGGGAGGCGACCGCCCGTACCGCCCGCGTCAGGATGGCGACCGCCCGTACCGCCCGCGTGAGGGCGGGGACCGTCCGTACCGCCCGCGTCAGGATGGGCAGTCGTTCGAGCGTCCGCGCCGTGACGGTGATCGCACGTACCGTCCCCGTGAGGGCGGCGATCGGCCTTCTCGTCCCCGCGAAAGGGATGACCGTTCGTATCGGGGCGGTTCCGACCGATCGTCGCGCCCGCCGCAGTCCGACGCGATGCGTGCGGCCAAGGTCGCGGAGCCGGAGGTTCCCGAGGAGATCACTGCTCGGGACCTGCACCCGAGCGCACGCAACGAGCTGAAGACGCTCAGCAAGGAGAACGCCGAGGAGGTCGCCCGCCACCTCGTGATGGCCGGACGTCTGATCGACGACGATCCGCAGCGCGCGCACGAGCACGCACTCGCGGCCTCGCGCCGTGCCGGCCGCATCGCGGTCGTGCGCGAGAGCGTCGCCATCACCGCCTACGCGACCGGCGATTACGCCCTCGCACTGCGCGAACTGCGTACCTACCGTCGGATCTCCGGCAACGAGGACCAGATCGCCCTCATGGTGGACAGCGAG